>CAWBSG010000001.1:0-20231 GCA_963791365.1 uncultured Actinomycetota bacterium
TCGGTCGACGATCCCGAGACATGGGAGCGCCCGCGATCGTCATCGCCTCCGCCCACCACGGCGACGTGCTGGCCGAGGCCTTCGGCCGGTACGAGCGGGAGTACGACGTCCGCCTGGTGCACGACGAGATCACGGCCAGGGCGACCGCCAAGGACCTGATGGGCTCCGGACACCAGGTGGCCCTCTTCGTCATCGACAGCGACCACGACCAGGAGAAGCTGTACGGCCTCATCGGCGGCACGCGCAAGGCGGTGCCGACCGCGCGCCGGCTGATCGTGTCGCACATCAGCCGTTTCCGTGCCGACAGCGCCGACTTCCGCCATGCGGTTGCAGCGGGCAAGGTCGACGCCCTGCTGCTGATGCCGCAGGGGCCGCGCGACGAGGAGTTCCACGGCGCGGTCGGCGAGATGCTCAACGAGTGGAACGCCACCGTCGCCACCCCCGTCGTGGAGAACGTACGCATCATCACGCCGGAGAAGGACGCCCTCACCCGCGAGCTCCTCGACTACCTCGGCCGGGTCGGCATGCCCGCCGGCGTGCACCACCCCGACAGCGAGGTCGGTCGCGAGGTGATGGCCAGGTGTCCCGAGGACGAGGGCAGGTGGCCGGTCGTGTCGTCCCTGGTCGGCTGGTGCGGACACTGCCCGAGCGTGCGCGCGCTGGCCAACCAGCTCTACGGCCGTCCCGACGAGATCGACGTCGACGAGGTCGTCGACCTCGTGGTCGTCGGCGCCGGACCGGCCGGCCTCGCGGCCAGCGTGTACGCCTCCAGCGAGGGCCTCTCGACGGTCTGCCTCGAGGCCGAGGCGATCGGCGGCCAGGCCGGCACCAGCTCGATGATCCGCAACTACCTCGGCTTCCCGCGCGGCATCTCCGGCATGCGGCTCGCGCAGCGGGCTCGCGGACAGGCGCTGCGCTTCGGCACCCGCTTCTTCACCGGTTGGCCGGCGACCGGACTCACGCCGGCGAACGACGGCGACCACCACGTCGTGCACACCGACGGTGGCGACGTACACGCCCGGTCGGTGCTGGTCGCGACCGGAGTGAACTACCGCCGGCTCGGCGTCGACTCCCTCGAGGAGCTGGTCGGTCGCGGGGTCTACTACGGAGCGGCGATGGCCGCCGCGCGCGAGCTCGCCGGCGACCACGTGGTGATCGTCGGCGGCGGCAACTCCGCCGGCCAGGCGGCCATCCACGCGGCCCGCTTCGCCAGCCAGGTCACCCTCGTCGTACGTCGCGCGGACCTGACGGCCACCATGTCGACGTACCTCATCAACGAGATCGAGTGGAGCCCGCGGATCTCGGTGCGCGGCTCGACCCAGGTCGTCGACGGCGGGCCGGACGACGTCGGGCACCTCGCGTGGCTCGACCTGGCGGACGCGAGCGGCGAGCGCGAGCGGGTCGAGGCGCGCGGGCTGTTCCTGCTGCTCGGAGCGGCGCCGGAGTGTGGCTGGCTCCCGGAGTCGGTCGTCCTCGACGCCAATGGCTTCGTGCTCACCGGCCGCGACATCCCCCGCGACGAGTGGGCCGACGACCTCCCGCCGGCCGACCTGGCAACGACCCTGCCGGGCATCTTCGCCGTCGGCGACATCCGGTCGGGGTCGATGAAGCGCGTGGCGTCCGCGACCGGCGAGGGCGCGTCAGTGGTCTCGCTGGTGCACGGCTGGCTCGGCCAGTAGCCCCCGCCCGCGGCTAGAGCTGCAGCAGCAGGAAGAGGACCGCGAGCGCGGGGATCGTCCCCTGGGTCATGGCTGCGCGCAGCATCGAGCGGTCGTGGGCGACCAGGACGACCGCCGCAGCAAGCATGGAGCCGGTGCCGGCGAGGGCGAGGGACGAGCCCGCGACCTTCTGCGATCCGATCATCGCGACACCGACGATGGTGATGATCGCGAGGAAGAGGTTGTAGAAGCCCTGGTTGTACGCCATCGGCGCCAGGACCTGCACGTCCGCCTCGGAGACCCCGAAGGTCTTGCGCGTCGACGGCTCGGTCCAGCGGAAGGACTCGAGCACGAAGATGTAGACGTGGAGCAGCGCGGCCAGCATCGCGAGGACCACAGCAACGATCGTCATGAGCGCACCCTAGGACCACCTACCCCTGGGAGGGTGGCAACGCGATCGACGCGGGGCCATGATCGGCCGCGACGGCTACCCCGCCGCCGTGGTCAAGGAGGTCCCCGTGGGACGACTGATCGGTATCCTGCTCGTGCTCTGGCTGGTCGTCGGAGCGTACGCCGCCTTCCAGCGCGGCTACTTCGACGACGCGAAGACGAACTGCTCGGAAGCCAGCGACATCGCCCTCAACATCGTGGCCGGCCCGCTCAACTACACCGGGGTCAACCCCAAGGTGAAGTGCTCGGACATCAACGTGGACACTCCCGAGCCGTCCAAGTAGCCCTCAACGACCCCTGTTGCGCGGGTGGTCCTTGGCCGTCCGCTCGTTGCCGTGCCGGTAGTTGCCGGTGGCCCGCGCCATCAGCTCCTGCTCGTCGGCACCATCATCGACGTCGGCCAGGAAGCGCGCGGCCGCCGTCCCGCGCAACACGGTCGCGCGCCGACCGTGGTGGGTGATCACGACCTCGCCCCCGCGGGACTCGTAGTCGAACCCTTCGGGTCCGGGCACGTCAGCCGCCCACCGACCAGTCGTCGGGCGGATCCTCGCCGACCCGGCCGTCGACCGCCTCACGGATGAGGTCGGCATGCCCGGTGTGGCGGGCGTACTCCTCGATCAGGTCGCAGAGCAGCCGGCGCAGCCGCGGGTGGTTGCCGTTGCCGTCGTCGACGTGCGCGACGAGGTCGAGCCCACCCTCGGCCAGCGCCGCCTCGATGCGCGCCCGGTTGCGCCGGACCGCCTCGTCGTAGATGGCGTACACCTCCTCGGCGGCGAACGCCTCCGTCGTGAACTCCCACTCGTCGGTGCCGTCGTGACCGAGGGAGCGCCACGGCTCGACAAGCTCCTCGCCGCGCAGCTTGGTCGTGAGGTGGTAGTCCTCGCCCATCGCCAGGTGCAGCAGGAGTCCGCCGAGGGACAGGTGCGACGACGGGATGCGGTGCCGCAGCCCTACGGCGTCGAGGCCGTCGGCCTTCCAGCGGACGGTCGCGCGCTGCCGGCGCAGCGCGCCGAGCAGGTGCTCGGCCTCCGTGCCGTGGATCGGCGGCTCCCACGGTGGCGGGACCCAGGCGTCGGTGATGTCGCCAGTGCTCATGCGGGTGACGGTAGCGCCGGTTCCGGACGATCCGCTGCCCGATCGTCTGTCGCCCACGGCCGGGATGGACAGCACCCCCGACCCGGAGCAAGGTAGGCGCATGCGACGACTCGGAGTCACCCTCATCCCAGCCCTGGCCCTCGTGCTTGCCCTCCCGGCGGCCGCCACCACAGCCCCGGCCGACGCCAGGCAGGATGCTGCCTTGGCCAGTGACCACCTTCCCTTCGGCAACGACTGGACCGAGAAGGTCGTCGCCGCCGACCAGAACTTCCGCGGCCTCGAGGCCGTCAGCAAGAAGGAGGCCTGGGTCACCGGTGAGAGCCTCACCGACGGTGGGCCCGCGAGCGTGTTCCGGACGACGGACCGCGGGGAGACGTGGACCGACGTCAGCCCCAGCGCCACCGAGGGCCTGTCGTTCCGCGACGTCGAGGTGCACGGCCGGGTCGCCCACGTCCTGGCCATCGGACCTGGAGACGCCTCGCGCATCTACCGCTCCACCGACGGCGGCGCCTCGTGGACCGAGGTCTTCCGCAACCCCGCCGAGAGCGGCGCCTTCTACGACTGCATGGCGTTCTACCCCGGTGGTCGCAAGGGTCTCGCAGTGAGCGACCCGGTCGACGGCAAGCTGCGCATCCTCTCCACCAGCGACCGCGGCCGGACCTGGACCGTGCTGTCCGATGCCGGGATGCCGGCCTCGGACGAGGAGTACGGCTTTGCGGCCAGCGGCGACTGCCTCGTCACGGCGGGCAAGGCAGCCTTCATCATCACCGGCGGCAAGCGGTCGCGCGTGCTGCGCTCCGACGACCGCGGGCTGACCTGGACGACGGCCGAGTCGGGGATCCCGGCAGGTCCGGCCGCGGGCGGCTTCGCCGGCGCGTTCGCCTCATCGCGACGTGGCATCGCCGTGGGAGGCGATTTCGGAGAGAACCCGGTCAACAAGCACAACGTGGCCTACACCCGCGACGGCCGCACCTGGACCGGAGGCGTCAACCTGACCCACGTCGGCGAGGACGTGGCCTACGTCCGCGGCTGGAAGGTCGCGGTCGCGACCGGCGACTACCGCGGGTCGGTCGGATCGAGCCTGACCCGTGACGGAGGTGCGTCGTGGAGGCGCGTCAGCGACCTCGGCTACCACGTCGTCGACTGTGTCGCGAAGGTGTGCTGGGCCGCCGGCACTCTGGGTCGCGTGGGACGCGGTTGAGGCAGCTCGTCCGCACCATGCAGGCAGTTGGCGGTCCGACGCCCGGAGCTGAGCGTGCCGAGCGCCGGCCTGCCAGCGAACTGCCTTCATGGTGGCGCCGTCGACCATGGAGACGCTGGCTACGCTCGACGTCGTGCCCGACTTCGATCGACTGCCCACCGCTCCCCTGCTCGCCGCCGGCCTGATCGGCGGCTTCGCGCTGGCCCAGACGACGGGCATCCGGCCGCTCGGCGGAGCCGCGATGCTCGGCGCCAACGTCGTCGCCGCCCGGCAGTGGTACGCCGTCGGCGGCGCGCCGCTGGCGTTCGGGCTGACAGCGGGCTACTGGACGGCCATGGGCGTCTCGCACCCGTTGGCCAAGAAGGTCGGCACCTGGCCCTCGGTGCTCGGAGTCACCGCCGCCAGCGCCGGGGCGGCCTGGTTGCTGGCCGACCGGCGCCGCTGAGGACATCCGTCCCAGGACGCGGCGACGAACACCGGGCGTGAGCCAGCCAGACACCACGTTCGCCAGCAGCACCGTGCCGCGGCACCTCGTCCGAGGTGCCGTCGGCCTGCCGATGATGGTGGCTGCGTTCGTGCTCGTGCCGTGGGTCGGCCCGCTGGCGCTGCTGCTGGTCATCCCGGCCGCGGTGCTGCTGCGCGGCTGCCCGACGTGCTGGGCCCTGGGGTTGGCCCAGACGTGTGCGCTCAGCCCACCGGCTGGAGGGGATGGACCGCGACGTCGCCGGTGAGGGCGCCTGCCGCGGCAGCGAAGGCCGCGGCCACGTGAGGCGTGGCCATGTGGGCGTCGAGGGCCGCGGAGTCGGTCCAGCGCTCGACGGTCACGAAGGTGCCCGGGGTGCTGGCCGACTCGAACAGGTCGTACGCCAGGCACCCCTCCTCCGCGCGGGTCGCCTCGGCGAGCGTCTGCAGGGCCGTGCGGACCTGATCGGCCGCCTCGGGGCTGGCGGGGATGGTGGCGACGACCTGGAGATCACTCACGGGAGTTCCTTTTCAGAGGTGGACTGCCAGTGTGCGTCGACGGTGGGCGCCTGGCCATGACCCTTCTCGCCGGAATGGTCTCCCTCGAAGGCGCGGGCGCCGAGCACGCGCACCACCACGAACCCGGCGGCGTGCGGGTCAGTCCTCGGGGAGGTCGGCGAAGGCCTGCTTCATGTCGCGGTACCACCCGAGCGACTTCTTCGGGTGCTTCCAGCGACCCTTCATCTCGTCACGGGCCGGCTGGTGCGCGGCGTCGCCGGCCTTCTCGGCCTCCTTGAGGTGCTTGTCCTGGGCGTTGATGACGTCGTCGTGGGACTTCCCGCGGTGGGCGAGGTCGCAGGGTCCGCCGAGCTGGCGGCAGGTCATGGTCTTCACGGAGTGCTCCTTCGGAGTGGGTGTCATCGTGCTGACGATCGGGGAGAGCGAGGTGTGACCGGGCCGGTCATGCGCGGTCGGCACCGGAGCGGCGTACGACCCGCGCAAGGACGTCGGGTTGCGCGCGGAAGGTGATGCCCGAGACCTGGCCGTGGTCGACCTCGAAGTCGAAGACCACCTTGGCCTCACCCTTGAGGAACCAGGCGTAGTCGGGCCGGTCACCGAGGAACACGGCCAGGGCGGAGTGTGCGCTGCCGTTGAAGAACGCGGCCACGTCGTCGCGACCGGCGATCGAGGCTGGGGTGCCGGCCAGCACGGCGGCTTCGTCGGCGCCCACGACGGCGTCGGGCGCGAGCAGCTGCAGCAGCCGTTGGAAGTCGCCACCGCGGGCGGCGGCCATGAACGCGTCGACGACCTCCCAGTCCGCGAGCGCGTCCTCGGCCGCAGGCTGCGCGACCTTGGACCGGGCCCGCGAGGCCAGCTTGCGCGCCGCGACGGGAGTCGTGTCGAGGACGGCAGCGATCGTGGCGAACTCGAACCCGAAGCTGTCGTGCAGCACGAAGGCCACCCGCTCGCGCGGCGAGAGCCGGTCGATCACGGCCTGCAGGGCGATGCCCACGGTGTCGGCGAGGGCGACGTCGTCGGCCGGGTCGGGCGCCGTGTCCGTGATCTCGACCTCCTCGACCGGCACCGGGGTCCGCGCCCGCAGCCGGTCCAGGCAGAGCCGGGTCGTCACCGTCGTCAACCACGCCGCGAGGTTGTCGATCTCGGTCTCTCCAGCGGTCAGCGTCCGGTCGAGCCGCAGCCAGGCCTGCTGCACGACGTCCTCGGCCTCGGCATGGTCGCCGAGCACGCGGCCCGCGATCCCGAGCAGCCGCGGCCGCTCGCGCTCGAAGGTCTCCGTCTCGTCCATGTGCTCCACCCTCCCGGTCGTCATCATCGCAATCGGTCGACGTGCGAGGCCGGGAGAGTGTGACCGGCCGTTGTGCACACGTGGCCGATGGTCCGCTTCCTGCGCGCGCGGATGCCCGCGTGAGGATCAGAGCCTGACCGGCGACCAGCCGTCCCAGAAGGCGGCGACGTGACGTACGTCCGTGCCGCAGCAGCCTCCGACGATCCGCACCGACGGCAGCGCCTCGGCCAGCTCGCGGGTGCGGCGGGTGAGGTCGGGCAGGTCGCCCTCGTCGAGCTCCTCGGCCTCGTCGAGCTCGGCGTGGGTCAGCCGCGAGGAGTTGACCTCGATCCCGGCGATCCGCGCGGCCCACGGCGCCGCCGTCGCCACGCCGGGGGTGACGTGGTCGGGATGCGCACAGTTCACGAGCAGGTGCGCCGCACCGGAGCCCGTGGCGGCGTCCAGCCGCTCGATCGCGTCACCGAGCGCGGTGCCGTCGGGCAGCGCTCCGTCGGTCTCGACGGTGTAGGAGATGGCCACCGGCAGACCGACGTCCTGGGCCGCACGCACGATCCCGACCGCTTCGGCGACGGTCGTCAGGGTGTACGCCGTCGCGAGGTCGGCGCCTGCCTCGGCGAAGGCCGCGAGCTGCGGCCGGTGGTAGTCGGCGTAGCGGTCGGCGTCGAGGTCGCCCGCGAGGTAGCCGTCGCCACGCGGGCCCACCACCCCGACGACCAGCACCTGCTCGACGCCGTCGCCGACATCGTCGGCCAGCCCGCGCAGGTGGGTCACGGCGTCCCGGTTGACGCGGTGCAGAGCGTCGGCGTCGTAGCCCAGCCGCGCACCCCAGTCGGCGTTCGCGCGCCACGTCGGCGTCTCGAGCAGCAGACCGGCGCCGGCGCGTGCCGCCACGTCGGCGTACGCCCGGTAGTAGTCGTCGAGCACCCCGAGCCCGACGGGATCGTCGATCAGCGGGAACGACGCGAAGTCGGGGAGGTCGAGTCCCCGGTGGAAGATCAGGTCGGTCTCGAGGCCGCCGTCGGTCACCCAGCCCCGTGCGGTCTCCGGCAGCCGCCAGGTCGTCGGTCCGCTCATCCGTGCCTCCTCGTCCTGCCGCCCAGTGTCGTACGCGGCGGGCCGGGGGCGCTACGCCCGCGGGAACTCGTCCGCCACCCCGGTCAGCATCGCGACGTACGCCGGCCAGTCGACGTCGGGCAGGTTCGTGGCGGCGACCCGGAGGCCCGCAGCGCCGTCGATGGTCTCGCGCAGGATGTCGGCGTGGCCCGCGTGGCGGGTCGTGTCGGAGATGACGTGCACGATGATCCGGGCGAGCGACACCTCCCGCCGCTCCTCGGGCCACCACGGGACGGCGCCGGGCGCGTCGAGCGGAAGGTCGGTGATGGTCTCGTCACCGAAGGCCGCCACCTGCCGGTAGAAGTCGACGACGTCCGACCGCGGAGATGTCGGCGGGCACCCACCAGTCGGCCTGCGGGTCGTCGTCGTACGCCTCGTCGGTCACGACGAGAGGATGGCCGGGGTCGGGCCACTCGCGGCCGAACGTGGGTCCGAAGTAGCCGATCTCGACGTTGGCGACGTGCCGCAGGATGCCGAGCAGGTTGGTGCCGGTGGGGGTGCGCGGGAGTCGCAGGTCGCGCTCGCCGACCCCCTCGACCTTCCACTCGAGCGCGTCGCGCGCTTCCTGGAGGTAGTGCTGCAGCGCGGTCTTCGGGTCGCGGAGGTCGTCCATCCGGCGATCATGCCCGTGGACCCGGCCGGTCGGCGACCGCATTGCGCCGCCCGACGTACGGTCTGGACCGTGACCTCCCGTGTTCACGCGATCCATGTCGCGCCCGGCCGCCGGCTGCCGACGAAGTCGGTCGACTCCGTCGAGGCAGAGGCCGGAAAGGGGCTGGTCGGCGACCGCTACCACGGCACCAAGCACCGTCACGTCACGGTGCAGGCCCTCGACGACCTGGCGATCGCGGCCGAGGTCCTCGGCCGGCCGGTCGACCCAGGCCTGACCCGGCGCAACATCACCCTCGACCACGGCCCGATCCCGACCCGGCCGGGCGAGCGGCTACGGATCGCCGACGTCGAGCTCGAGGTGGTCCGCATCGCAGCACCCTGCCGACTGCTGGACGACGACCTCGGACCCGGCGCGATGCAGGCGCTGAAGTCGCCGCGCGGCGGCACCGTCTTCAGGCTGCTCGGCTCCGGGACGATCCGGGTCGGCGACGAGGTCGAGCTCCACTCCCGAGTCCTCGACCTACCCGTTCAGGGCCGTGGTAGTCCGCATCAAATGACTCCTCCGGGAGCTCCCGGGACAAGTCAGCTGATGCGGACTACCCGGGCATGGGACAGCCCGGACCCCCGCTGAGGGAGTCCGGGCTGCCGGGTGGAGCGGGTACGACGGGCAGTCCTCAGGCCTTGACGTCGTACCTGTCGTTGTCCATGACCTTGACCCAGGCGGCGACGAAGTCGTGCACGAACTTCTCGTGCGATCCGTCCTGGGCGTAGACCTCCGCGACCGCGCGCAGCTCGGAGTTGGACGCGAAGACCAGGTCCGCGCGCGAGCCGGTCCAGGCGTTGCCCCCCGTGCTCGACTCGAAGCGGTCGTTGGAGCCGGCCGGGCTCCAGACCGTGCCGAGGTCGAGCAGGTTGACGAAGAAGTCGTTCGTCAGCTGGCCGGGACGGTCGGTGAGTACGCCATCGGTCGAGGCCGCCGTGTTCGCGCCCAGCACGCGCAGGCCGCCGACCAGGACGGTCAGCTCCGGCGCACTCAGGTTGAGCAGGTTGCCCTTGTCGACGAGGAGGTACTCCGCCGGCAGCTTGGCGTCGGACCGCATGAAGTTGCGGAAGCCGTCGGCCTTGGGCTCGAGCCACGCGAACGACTCGACGTCGGTCTGCTCCTGGGTGGCGTCGCCGCGACCCGGGGTGAACGGCACGTCGACCGTGACGCCGGCAGCGGCCGCGGCCTGCTCGACGCCGACGTTGCCCGCCAGCACGACGGTGTCGGCAAAGGTGATCTCGTTGCCGGCTGCGATGCCCTCGAGCACCGTGATCACACCGGCCAGCTGCTGCGGATCGTTGACCTCCCAGCTGCGCTGCGGCTCGAGGCGGATGCGGCCACCGTTGGCGCCGCCGCGCTTGTCGGAGTGGCGGTAGGACGACGCGGCCGCCCAGGCGGTCGACACCAGCTGGGAGACGGTGAGTCCGGCGTCGGCGATCTGCTGCTTGACCGAGGCGATCGTCTCGGCGGACGGGGCGTGCGCCGGAGCCGGGATCGGGTCCTGCCAGACCAGCTCCTCCGACGGGACCTCGGCACCGACGTAGCGGCTGACGGGCCCCATGTCGCGGTGCGTGAGCTTGAACCAGGCCCGCGCGAACGCGTCGGCGAACTCGTCCGGGTTCTCCAGGAAGCGGCGCGAGATCGCCTCGTACGCCGGGTCCATCCGCAGGGCGAGGTCGGTCGTCAGCATCGTCGGCTTGCGCTTGGCGCCACCCTCGTCGGGTGCGGGGATGATCTCCTCGGAGTCCTTCGCGACCCACTGGGCAGCACCGGCCGGGCTCTGGGACAGCTCCCACTCGTGCTCGAAGAGGATCTCGAAGAAGCGGTTGCTCCACTGCGTCGGGACGTCGGTCCAGGTGACCTCGAGGCCAGAGGTGATGGCGTCCTTGCCGACGCCGGAGCCGTACTTCGAGAGCCAGCCCATCCCGCCGGTCTCGATCGGCGCGGCCTCCGGCTCGGGGCCGACGTACTCCCCGGGGTCGGCAGCACCGTGAGTCTTGCCGAAGGTGTGGCCGCCGGCGATGAGCGCGACGGTCTCCTCGTCGTTCATCGCCATCCGGCCGAACGTGTCGCGGATGTCGTGCGCAGCGAGGATCGGGTCGGGGTTGCCCTCCGGGCCCTCGGGGTTGACGTAGATGAGGCCCATCTGGACGGCAGCGAGCGGGTTGTCGAGCTCACGGTCGCCGGAGTAGCGCTGCTCGCCACCGCGGTCGCCGCCGAGCCACTCGGTCTCCGGACCCCAGTAGACGTCGTCGTCCGGCTCCCACGCGTCGACGCGACCGCCGGCGAAGCCGAAGGTCTCGAAGCCCATGTCCTCCAGCGCGACGTTGCCGGTGAGGACGATCAGGTCGGCCCACGAGAGGGCGTTGCCGTACTTCTTCTTGACCGGCCACAGCAGGCGACGGGCCTTGTCGAGGTTGCCGTTGTCGGGCCACGAGTTGAGCGGGGCGAAGCGCTGCTGGCCGGTGCCGGCGCCACCACGGCCGTCCTGCACGCGGTAGGTGCCGGCGCTGTGCCACGCCATCCGGATCATCAGCGGGCCGTAGTGGCCGAAGTCCGCGGGCCACCAGTCCTGGCTGTCGGTCAGCACGGCCGCGATGTCGGCCTTCACGGCGCCGAGGTCGAGCGCCTCGAAGGCGGCGGCGTAGTCGAAGTCCGCGCCGAGCGGGCTCAGCACCGGCTGGTTCTTGGCGAGGATCCGCAGGTTGAGCCGCTCGGGCCACCAGTCGCTGTTGGCGTCGCCCTGCGTCGGGTGCGTGAGGCCCTCGTGCAGCACCGGGCACTGCCCGGCCGGCGCGTCCTGGTTCATCTCGCCGACCTCGGCGTTGGCCTGGTTCTTGTCGGAGGTGTCGACCGAGGCGCTGGAGTCGTTGGGCAGGTCGTCAGGCATGGGTGTCCCTTTCAGTTGCTGCTGTGGGCGGATGCGGTGGAGCAGGCGGAGCAGGTGCCCCAATAGGTCACCTCGGCCTCGTCGATGACGAAGCCAGCGGTGTCGGAGGCGTCGAGGCAGGGGCGTACGCCGACCGCGCAGTCGACGTCGGCGACCGCGCCGCAGGTGCGGCAGACCACGTGGTGGTGATTGTCACCGACGCGCAGCTCGTAGCGCGCGACGGAGCCGGCGGGCTGGATCCGGCGGACGAGCCCCGACTGGCTGAGCGCGCCGAGCACGTCGTACACCGCCTGGTGCGAGACGCCCGGCTCCTCGACGCGGACCGCCGCGAGGACGCTGCCGGTGTCGGCGTGCGGGTGCCGGCGTACGGCGCGGAGGACGGCCAGGCGCGGGCGGGTGACCCTCAGGTCGGCCCCCCGAAGCAGGTGCTCGAAGTCGCTGTCGTCCATCGCGATGCACCCTGCCGCGTTCTCTTGAACGAGTCAAGTTTCTTGGATTGTCATCTGACGGGCATGTGCACAGCGGTACACCCTGTGGAAGGGTCGATGCCTCTCGGGCCGAGCCCGACCAGACGACAAGTGAGGAAACGCAAGCGTGTCCACCACACCCACCCGTCCACCCGCCGCTCCGCTGGAGGCCGAGGTCCCGGTCCAGGACGGCCTACGCCCCGGCGCCGCGGTCACCGCGCCGCGCGTGTTCTGGCCCGCGGCCGGCATCGTGCTGACCTTCGTCGCGCTCGCCGTGCTCCTGCCCGAGCGCCTCGACAGCGTGTTGGGCACGCTCAACGACACCGTCATCGGCGACCTCGGCTGGTTCTACGTCCTCCTGGTCAGCTCGTGCATCGCCTTCTCCCTGTGGATCGCCTTCTCACCCATGGGCAACGTGGTGCTCGGCAAGGACGACGAGGAGCCCGAGTTCGGCCTCAAGTCGTGGTTCGCCATGCTCTTCGCCGCCGGCATGGGCATCGGGCTGGTGTTCTGGGGTGTCGCGGAGCCGCTCAACCACTTCGCGTCACCGCCGCCCGGCACGGCCGACGGCCAGGACGCCGCGGCCCGCGCGGCCATGGACACGACGTTCCTGCACTGGGGTCTCCACGCGTGGGGCATCTACGTGGTCGTCGGGCTGGCGGTGGCCTACGCCGTGCACCGCAAGGGCCGCCCGGTGTCCATCCGCTGGGCCCTGGAGCCGCTCTTCGGTGAGCGGGTCAAGGGGCGGCTGGGCGACGCCATCGACGTCATCGCCATCATCGGCACCCTCTTCGGCGTGGCGACCTCCCTCGGCTTCGGCGTCAGCCAGGTCAGCGCCGGCCTGGCCTACCTCGGAGTCGTCGACGAGGCGTCGACCACCCTCAAGGTCCTGCTCATCGCGGGCATCAGCCTCATCGCCATCGCCTCCGTGGTCACCGGTGTCGACAAGGGCATCAAGTGGCTCTCGAACATCAACATGGGCCTGGCCGGTGTGCTGCTCCTCGTCGTCGCGGTGCTCGGGCCGACGGTGTTCATCCTCGGCGACTTCGTGCAGCAGCTGGGCTCCTACGCGCGCAACTTCTTCGAGCTCTCCTTCCGCACCATGAGCTTCCAGGGCGAGGACGGCGCGACGTGGCTGTCCGGCTGGACCACGTTCTACTGGGGCTGGTGGATGAGCTGGGCACCGTTCGTCGGCGTCTTCATCGCCCGCATCTCCCGCGGTCGCACCGTGCGCGAGTTCGTCACCGGCGTGCTGCTGGTGCCGACGCTCGTGACCTTCCTGTGGTTCTCGGTCATGGGTGGTTCGGCGATCTACCGCGAGATGTTCGCCAACGGCGGACTCGTCGGCGAGGACGGTGCGGTGTCCACGGACGCCGCTCTGTTCCAGTTCCTCGAGGGCCTGCCGGCCTCCGGCCTGCTCAGCGTGCTGGCCATGATCCTCGTCGTCGTGTTCTTCGTGACCAGCTCCGACTCGGGCTCCTTCGTGGTCGACATGCTCGCCAGCGGCGGCGACCCGGAGCCGCCCGTCTGGAGCCGGGTCTTCTGGGCCGTGCTCGAGGGCGTCATCGCGGCCACGCTGCTCATCGCCGGAGCGGTCACCGGTGGCGACGGGCTCGGTGCCCTGCAGACCATGGCCATCCTGCTGGCGCTGCCCTTCAGCCTGGTGATGATCGGGATGATGGTCTCGACGGCCAAGGCCCTGCTGCACGAGAACTGGCTCAACCAGCGGGCCGAACGGCGCCTGCTGGCCGCCGAGGTCGCCGGCGAGATCGCCCGGGTCAACGGCGCCACTCCGGGTCCGATCCGCGACGAGCGGCACCCGTCCGGCAGGACCTGACCGCGTCGACCCGGCCGTCGCCGCTTCACCATGGGATGTCGGTGAGCCTGCTCTTCCCCGCGTCAATTGACGTAGGGGAGTGCATGTTCATCGACATACCGTGGTGAACAGTCAGGAGAGGTCGGCGGCCTCGGCGAGCCACGCCCAGGCCGTCACCCTGTCGGCCTCCGACGGCCGGGTGGAGCGCAACAGGCTGGTCGGCCGCTCGACGCGGTCGTGCCAGAACTTCCCGGTCGGCGGGGCCGGGTCGACCGCGGCGAGCCAGACGCTGGTGTCGGCGCCCTGCGCGTCGTCGCGCAGCACCGGACGGGTGATCGAGCGGAACCGCGGCAGCGACTCCTGTACGCCGGGGGTGTCGGCCCAGCCCGGGTGCATCACGGCGACGGTGATGTCGTCGGCAGCCCAGCGCTCGGCCAGCAACGGCGCCATCTCGACCTGCCAGCGCTTCGAGCGCGCGTACGACGTCGTCGGCGAGTAGTCGCCCTTCTCGTACGCCGGGTCGTCTGCACGCAGCGGCTGGCCGTACATCCCGCCACTGCTCACCAGCACGACGCGTCCGCCCGCAAGCGGCCGGCGGAGCGCCTCGGTCATCACCACGGGGCCGACGAGGTGCACGGCCATGCTGAGCTCGAGGCTCTGTGGCGACTCCGACCGGGTCGGCGGCATCGCGCCCGCGTTGTGCACGAGGGCGTGGAGGCTCGGCACCTCGGCGGCGAAGTCCACGGCGAATCGGCGTACGTCGTCGAGGTCGCCGACGTCGCAGCGCCAGAGCCGCAGCTCGACGCCCGGGCGGCTCACCCGGATCCGCTTCGCGACGTCCGCCCCCTTGGCCTCGTCACGCACGAGCATGTGGACGGTGGCGCCGAGGTCGGCGAGACCCTCGACCGTTGCGATGCCGAGGCCCGAGCTGGCGCCGGTGACCAGGACGTGCCGGCCCTCCAGCGAGCGCGGGAGCGGGTCTGCGGGCCAGCCGGGCAGGGCGCGCCGCACCGCCAGCCCGATCGAGGTGTAGCCGAGGACCAGCGAGCGGTCCATGACCGTGTCGACCGCGCGGGCCAGCAACGGGCGCGTCACGTCAGCTCGCGTCGAGGCGGGCCAGCTCGTCGTCGGTCAGCTCGATCTCGGCGGCGGCCGCGGAGTCGGTGATCGAGGACGGCCGCTTGGCGCCGGGGATGGGGATGACCACCGGCGACTGGGCGAGCTCCCAGGCGAGCGCGACCTGCTGGGCGCTGACGCCGCGGTCGGCCGCGATCTCGGCGAAGGCAGGGTGCTTGGCGGCCAGCTCCTTGGCGTCGGACAGCCCACCCAGCGGGCTCCACGGCAGGAAGGCCAGGCCGAGCTCCTCGCACACGTCGATCTCGGGCTTGCTGGAGCGGAACTTGGGGCTGAACTGGTTCTGCACGCTGACCAGCTGCTCGCCGAGCACGGCGTGGGCGGCGCGGATCTGCTCCGGGTTGGCGTTGGAGAGACCGACGTGGGCGACCTTGCCGCTGTCGGCGATCTCCTTGAGCGTGCCGATGACGTCGTCGTAGGACACCTTCGGGTCCGGCCGGTGGTGCTGCCAGAGCGACAACTGCTCGACGCCGAGGCGCTGGAGGCTGGCGTCGACAGCCTCGTGCAGGTGGGCGGCCGAGCTGTCGACGTCCCAGTCGCCGCCGTCGGTGCGGACGTGTCCGCCCTTGGTGGCGAGCAGCACCCGGTCGCGGACGCCGAGCTCGTCGAGGATCGAGGCGATCAGCCGCTCGTTCTCACCCTGTGCCCCGGCGCCCTTCTCGTCGCCCGGGCCGTAGGCGTCGGCGGAGTCGAAGAGCGTGACGCCGGCGTCGAGGGCGGCCGAGACGGTGTCGAGGAGCTGCTGGCGGGGCTGCGTGCCGGTCTGGTCGAAGGTCATGAGGCCGAGCCCGATGGCGCCGACCTGCTGGTTTCCGAGGGTGCGAGTCTGCATGCCTGCGACCCTACGGGCGGCCCGGTCAGGCGATGACCGTCGACGGTCGCGGCGTGGTGCGCACGGCTACCCGCCGAGTGTCGCCCACCAGGGACACGTTCAGCGCGTGCTGACGCGGAACCTCGCCAGCAGGTCGAACGCCGACGTGGCATGCGCTCCGAGGTCGTGCCCGACGGACTGGCGGGCGAAGTCACCGAAGTCCTGCAGCTCGTCGACCTCGCGCGCCGACACGTTGCGGAAGCCCATCGACCACGTAGGGAAGGCCCGCTCGCCGATCGCGCGCCGGTCCACCACGTGTACGCCGCTGTGGCGCGGGTCGGCGGCGATCTCACCGAAGATCTCGTCGATCGCCTCCGGCGTGCCCTCCAGGGTCTGGATCACGTTGCCACCGCTGTAGAGGAGCAGCCCGGTCACGCCGCGGCGTTCGTTCTTGGACCGGATCTGCTCGATCAGCTCGACGAGCTCAGCGACCGACATCAGCCGCGTCGCCGTGCTGGTGTAGGTCTGGCTGACCAGGTCCGGAGCATCGGTGTCCATCTCAGTCGAGGTCGATCGTGCCGACCCAACGTTCGCCGGGGTCGCCGCCCCAGGCGTCCCAGGCGACGCGCCCCGGCGAGGGGAACCCATCGCCTCCCTGGTCGAAGCCGTCGGCGTCCTTGTCGACGGTGTGCCGGGCGAAGTAGGCCTGCATCTTCGTCACGACCTCGTCGCTGACCTCCTCGCCCCGGGCCAGCTGCGAGGCACGTGTGCGGCCGACGTCGGTGAAGCCCTTGCCTGCCTTGCCGTCCTCGATCCAGCGCTGCGCGCGCTGGGCCGCCTCCTGGACGTCCTTCGGTGGCTGGTGGGGCATGACTCCTCCTGGGTGTGACCGGCGTGTGCGCCCGACGCTAGGTCGGGTCCGGCCGCTCGCGGCTCACCCCGGCGACGGGGTTCCGCGCCGCAATCCCCTCGTGATTCCGCCCGAGTCGTCGCATACTCGAAGGGCAGGGAGGAGGCACCGATGGCGGTCGTCGAGGACGTCCTGCCCCTCGGGGAGGGACTGGAACGGTCCTACATCGCGCACGTCGCGGGCCGGCTGAAGTTCCGCGTCGGCTCGATCGTCTACGTCGCCTTCTCCCTCGACGAGACCATCATGGGATTCGCCTTCCCCAAGGAGGAGCGCGACGCGCTCATCGACAGTGATCCACGCTTCCACCTCCCTGCGCACGCCGACCTGCGCTACCACTGGGTGCACGCCACCCTGGCCGAGCTCGACGCGGCGGAGGCGCGCGAGCTGGTCGTCGACGCGTGGCGGATGGTCGTGCCGCAGAAGGTGGCGCACTCGTACGACGCGACGCATCCGACGGGTCCGGGCTGACTCCGCAGGGGGACGTCGCCGCGCGACAACGTCTGCCCCTGCCCTTGACGGTGTGACGTACGTGACGTTTGCTGGGTCGGCACCTCGGGGTGTCCCGGCGCGATCCGCTGACGACACCGCCCCGGGCGTGCTTCCTCCCTCACACCAGGAGCACTCTTGCCCATCACCACTCGGGGTCTCGGCGCGCGCAGGCGCGCCCTGGCCATCCTCACCGCCGGGGCGCTCGCCGCCGGCGTGTCCGCCACGACGGCGACGGCCAACCCGGCCGAGCCCGCCCCCGACAACACCGCGTCCGCGGAGCAGGTGCTCGGCGCCGGCCGCTACGTCGTGCTCCTGCACCAGCCCGGCGCCACCCGCTACGACGGTGGCGTCAGCGGTCTGGCACCCACCCAGGCACCTGCCGGCGGCAAGTTCAACGCCAGGTCCGACAAGGTGAAGAAGTACGAGCGCTACCTCGAGCGGAAGCAGGGCCAGCTCGCGGCGTCCGTCGACGCCGGGATCCTCTCGCAGACCACCATCGCGGCCAGCTCCTTCACCGCACAGCTCGACGCCAAGCAGGCGACCAAGCTCGCGGCCGACCGCGACGTCCTGATGCTGGTCAAGGACACCGCCTTCGCGATGGACACCTGGAACACCCCGCGCTTCCTCGGCCTGGAGTCCGCGGCCGGCACCGGGAAGGGCGGCGTGTGGGAGGCCAACCGCAGCGTCGACAACGCCGGCAAGGGCGTCGTCGTCGGCATCCTGGACAGCGGCATCTGGCCCGAGTCGGCATCCTTTGCGGGCAAGCAGCTCAAGTCGAAGTTCAACGGCAAGTACAAGCCGTACCGCTCCGGCTCCACGATCGTCATGGACAAGGCCGACGGCACGCAGTTCCGCGGTGCCTGCGAGACGGGCGAGCAGTGGGACGCCTCCGACTGCAACGAGAAGCTCATCGCGGCCCGCTACTACCCCGAGGCGTTCGTCGCCAGCGTCCCGCCCGAGGACCGCTACGAGCACGAGTTCATCTCCCCCCGTGACGGCGACGGCCACGGCAGCCACACCGCGAGCACGGCAGCCGGCAACTTCGGCGTTCCCGCCTCCGTCGAGGGTCGCGATTTCGGCACGATCAGCGGCATGGCTCCTGCCGCCAAGATCGCGGCCTACAAGGTGTGCTTCAGCGACACCGACCCGGCCACCGGCGGCTGCTACACCTCCTCGACGCTAGACGCGGTCGACGACGCCATCACCGACGGCGTGGACGTCATCAACTACTCGATCTCGGGTGCGACCAACACGGTCGTCGACGCCGTCGAGTACGCCTTCCTGGGCGCGTCCGCTGCGGGCATCTTCGTCGCAGCCTCGGCCGGCAACAGCGGCCCCACCCCCTCGACGGTCGCGCACAACAGCCCGTGGGTGACCACGGTCGCCGCGTCCACGCACGCCGTCTTCGAGAACACGGTCGTGCTGGGCAACGGCCAGAAGTACAAGGGCGCCTCGATCAACGGCACGCCGCTGCCGAGCACGCCGCTCATCGACTCCCCGGCCGCCGGGCTCCCTCCCGCGACCGCCGCGAACGTACGGCTCTGTGCTCCGGGCAGCCTCGACCCGGCCAAGGTCGCCGGCAAGGTGGTCGTGTGCCAGCGCGGTGTCTACGACCGCGTCGCCAAGAGCGCCGCGGTGAAGACGGCCGGTGGTGTGGGCATGGTGCTCTTCAACCCCTCGGCCAACAGCCTCGACGCCGACTTCCACGCCGTGCCGACCGTGCACGTCGACCAGATCGCGGGTTCAGCGGTGACGGCGTACGCCGCGACCGCAAGTCCGACGGTGTCGTTCCAGCTTGGCGACACCACCGGCGGCTCGCCGACCGTGGTGCCCCAGATCGCCGGGTTCTCCTCGCGCGGTCCGGCGATCGCCAGCAACTCCGACGTCATCAAGCCCGACATCTCGGCACCGGGTGCGAGCGTCCTCGCCGCCGTGGCACCGCCGTCGGGCGAGGGTCGCGACTTCGACCTCTACTCCGGCACGTCGATGTCGAGCCCGCACATCGCGGGCCTCGCCGCGTTCATCCTGGGGCGCAACCCCGGTTGGTCGCCGATGGCCGTCAAGTCCGCGATGATGACGACCGCCTACGACCTGAAGAAGTCGGACGGCAGCGCGGACACCGACCCGTTCGCCCAGGGCGCGGGCCACGTCGACCCGACGAAGTTCTTCGACCCGGGCCTCGTCATCACCTCCGACGTGGATGACTGGCTGGGCTTCATGAACGGTCAGGGCCTCGGCTACCCCGGCGTCGCGCCGACGGAGGCCTCCGCCCTCAACACGCCGTCGATCGCGCAGGGCCAGGTGGCCGCTACGACCACCATCACCCGTACGTTCACCGGCCTGCGCAGCGGGACGTGGAACGTGGCCGTCGACGTGCCGGGCTTCGCGGTGACCACCGACAAGCCGACGGTGAAGATCACCAAGGCAGGTCAGGAGGTGCCGGTGGCGTTCACGTTCACCCGTACCAGCGCCCCCCTGGCGGAGTTCGCGAAGGGCTTCGTGACCCTCAGCGGTCCCACGCGCGTCCGGATGCCGGTCGCGCTGCGTCCGGTCGCTCTCAAGGCCCCCACCACTGTGGCAGGGACCGGAGCCGACGGCCGAGTAGCGATCGAGGTCACTCCGGGCTACAGCGGCGTACTGGACATCGCGTCCAGCGGGCTCGCGAAGGCAACGACGCTCCAGCAGTCGATCGCAGTGGGCGACTCCCTGGAGCAGGACGTGACCGTCGCGGCCGGCACCAAGGTCGCTCGTTTCGTCGCCGACGCCGCCAACGACGCCGCCGACCTCGACCTCTACGTCTACCGCCTCAACCCGGCGGGCACGTCGGCCACGCTGGTCGGTCAGTCCGCGACGGGCTCGGCCGACGAGGTGGTCACGCTCACGAACCCCACGGCAGCGAACTACGTGGTGGTCATCGACGGCTACGCCGCGGCCCCGGGTGGGTCTGCCATCGAGACGACGTACGACCAGTACCTTCTCGACGCCACGGCGACGTTCGGCAGCTTCCAGGCCGATCCCGACACGTTGACGGTCGAGCAGGGCAGGACCACGTCGTACGACGCGGTGTGGACCGGCCTCTCGGCCGGGCGCTACCTCGGGCTGATGGAGTACGGCGACTCGCTGGCGCCGACGTACGTCACGGTGTCGGTGCCCTGACCGGTCGCTGACAGCAGGTCCCACCACGTGCGGGCGTGGCTCCTCCGGGAGCCGCGCCCGTACGTCTGTCCGGTAGGAAGGTGGGATGGATCCTCGCCTCGCCGGACGCACGGCACG
>CAWBSG010000002.1:0-79839 GCA_963791365.1 uncultured Actinomycetota bacterium
CGGGTGTGCTCGCCGGGAAGCGCGGGCGGCGCACCGAGGCTCGCCGCGGTGCGGGAGAAGCGCGGTGCCGGGGCCGGCTGGGTGACGCCGTCGCGCTCGACGAAGGTGCCGCGCGCGGCGAGGTGCGGGTGGTGCGGCGCTTCGGCGAGGCGTACGACGGGCGCGACGCAGGCGTCGGTGCCGTCGAACACCTCGGCCCACTCGTCCTGCGTGCGCTCGCGGAAGCGCCGGGTCAGGGCGCCGCGGATGGTCGCGTGGTTGGCGGGGTCGTCGCGGTCGGGCAGCTCGACACCGATGCGCTCGACCAGGGCCGCCCAGAACTGCGGCTCGAGCGCGCCGACGCTGACGTGCCTGCCGTCGGCGGTCTCGTAGACGTCGTACCAGGGGGTGCCGCCGTCGAGCAGGCCCGAGCGGCGCCGGCCGGTGTCGAGGCCGGCGGCCATGAAGGTCGAGGCGATGGCGTTGAGGTGGGCCGTGCCGTCGACGATCGCGGCGTCGACGACCTGCCCCCGCCCGCTCGTGCGCGCCTCGAGGAGCGCGGCGAGGACGCCGATGACGAGGTAGGTCGATCCGCCGCCGAAGTCGCCGAGGAGGTTGCCCGGGAAGTGCGGGCGGTCGCGGTCCTGGCCGAGCCCGTGGAGGGCGCCGGTGATGGCGATGTAGTTCATGTCGTGCCCTGCGGCGTGCGCCCACGGCCCGTCCTGGCCCCAGCCGGTCATCCGCCCGTAGACCAGCCGCGGGTTGCGCGCGTGGCACTCCTCCGGGCCGAGCCCGAGCCGCTCGATCGCGCCCGGCCGCATCCCCTCGACCAGGACGTCGGCACCCTCGACCAGCCGCAGCACCGTCTCGACGGCTGCCGGCTGCTTGAGGTCGAGCGCGACGCTCGGGCGGCCGCGGTTGAGCACGTCCTTCTCCCCCATCCCGAACATCCCGCCGCCCGGCCGGTCGACCCGGACCACGTCGGCGCCGAGGTCGGCCAGGAGCATGCAGGCGTGCGGCCCGGGCCCGATCCCGGCCACCTCGACCACCTTCACGCCCCGCAGCGGCCCGGTGCCCTCGCCCAGCTCGTACGTCATGGCGCCGATCATGACACCCGCGCTGTCACGATCACGAGGTCGTCCGGGACCCGGGTAGTCCAGTGAAGATTGGTCCTCCCGCTGGGGTAGTCCAGTGACGGATGGTCGTCCCGCGCGGGGAACTACGACCATCCGTCACTGGACTACCCAGCAAGCCGTGGACGACTACCCCGGCAGCGAGCCCAGCGCCTGCGCCAGGTCGGCACAGAGGTCCTCCGGGTCCTCCAGGCCGATCGACAGGCGCAGCACGTCGGCGTCGGGCTTGGCCCCGGCGGCGACCGGGCGGTGGGTGAGGGCGGCGGGGTGCTGGATCAGGGAGTCGACGCCGCCGAGCGAGACGGCGTGCGTGAAGAGCTCGACGGCCCCGGTGACCGCCGAAGCGGCGTCGTACCCGCCCTCGACGCGGAACGCCAGCATCGCGCCGGGTCCGCGCATCTGGCGCCCGACGAGACCGAGGGGGTCGCACTCGGCCAGGCCGGGCCACCGCACCTCGCGCACGTGCGGCTGGGAGGACAGCCAGGCGACGACCTTGCCGGCGGCCTCCTGCTGCGCGCGCACCCGCAACGGGAGCGTGGCCAGCCCGCGGTGGAGCAGGTAGGCCCCCATCGGGTGGAGGAGGGCCCCGGTCACCGCGCGGACGCGGCGCAGCGCTTCGGCCCACTCCTCCGAGCACGCGATCACGCCGCCCATGGCGTCGCCGTGACCGCCGAGATACTTCGTCGCGCTGTGCAGCACCAGAGCGGCTCCGTGGTCGGCGGGGTTCTGCAGCACGGGCGTGGCGAAGGTGTTGTCGACGAGCACCGGCACGTCACCCGCGGCCGCGGTGACCGCGCTGACGTCGACGAGCTCGAGCGTCGGGTTGGCCGGGGTCTCGAGGACCACGAGGCAGGTGTCGGCGCGCACTGCACCGGCCACCTCCTCGGGCGCGCAGTAGGTCGTCTCGACGCCCAGCATCCCGGAGGCCAGCAGGTGGTCGGTCCCGCCGTACAGCGGACGTACGGCCACGACGTGGCGACCGCGCCCGGCAGCCAGCGACGCGAGGACGGCCGCGGTCATCGCCGCCATCCCGGTGGAGTAGGCCACCGCTGCGTCGGTGCGCTCCAGGTCGGCGAGCGCCTCCTCGAAGCGGGCGACCGTGGGGTTCCAGAGGCGCTGGTAGACCATGCCGCCGTCGCCCGGGTGGCCGCCGGTCGCCATCGACTCGTACGACTCCCCGCCGGCGTCGATGCTCGGCAGCGGGTTGGTCGTGGACAGATCGAGCGGGAGGGCGTGCACGCCGAGGCCGGTCAGGTCGGCGCGACCCGCGTGCACGGCAAGGGTGTCGAGGCTCATCATGGGCGTCACCGTTGCGGAATCTGCCGACAACGGCAATAGACTCCGAGGAAGAGGCGTGAGAAGCGCCATCACACCGAAGAACACGAGGACATCGAGATGGCCGCTCCTCCCCCGTCGGTCGATCCTGCAGCCCTCGACGCCCTCGACCGACGCCTGCTGACCGAGCTCGCGGACGACGGACGGATCACCAACGCCGCGCTCGCCAAGCGGCTCGGAATCGCCGAGTCGACCTGCCTGCTGCGCGTGCGAGCCCTCCGCGAGCGCGGTGTCATCACCGGCGTGCACGCCGACATCGACCTGGCGGCACTCGGCTATCCGATCCAGGCCGTCATCAAGGTGCGGCTGGGCAGCCACAACCGCGACCACGTGGCGAGCTTCCACCAGACCCTCGCGCGCGTGCCGGGTGCGCTGCGGATCTTCCACGTCGGCGGCGAGGACGACTACCTGATCCACGTCGCGGTCTCCTCGACCACGCAGCTGCGCGACCTCGTGCTCGAGCACCTCAACGTGCACCCGGTCGTACGACACACCGAGACCCAGCTGGTCTTCGAGGAGATCCCGGGCGCCGGGGTCCTGTGACGGACCCGACCTTGCAACTCGTTGCATAGGTCGGCACACTCCTCTCATGGCCCTCGAGCACGCCCTCCTCGTCGCGCTCAGCGAGCGACCCGCGAGCGGCCTCGAGCTGACCCGACGCTTCGAGAGGTCGCTCGGCTTCTTCTGGCACGCGACCCACCAGCAGATCTACCGGGTGCTCGCGCGGATGGAGGCCGACGGCTGGGTCACCGTCGAGGTGGTCGAGCAGGACGGCCGCCCCGACAAGCGGGTGCACACGCCGTCCGCGACGGGCCGCACCGTCCTCGCCGAGTGGCTCGCCGCCCCGATGCCGATGGAGGCCTTCCGCAGCGAGCTCGCGGTCAAGCTCCGCGGGGCGTCGTACGGCGACCGCGCGAGGCTGACCGGCCACCTGGTCGACCTGCGGGCCGACCACGCGACCCGGCTGGCGCACTACGAGAAGTTCGAGCGCGAGCAGTTCCCCGACCCGGCCGCGCTGGACGGCGCGACGCTCGACCAGTGGCTGGTGCTGCGCGGCGGCCTCCGGCTCGAGCGGTTCTGGATCGACTGGATCACCGAGTACCTGGATGCCCACGAGAAGGACGAGTCATGACGCACCCCCGCTATCCCCACCTCCTCGAGCCGATCACGCTCGGCGGCGGACCCGACGCGCTGACCCTGCGCAACCGCGTCGTGATGGGCTCGATGCACACCGGCCTCGAGGACCACCCCTGGGACATCGACAAGCTCGCGGCGTTCTTCGAGGAGCGGGCGCGCGGTGGCGTCGGCCTGATCATCACCGGCGGCTACGCGCCCACCAAGCGCGGCTGGCTCAAGCCGTTCGCCTCCGAGATGACCAACCGGCTCCACGCCAAGCGTCACGAGCGGGTCACCGGAGCGGTGCACGACGCCGGCGGCGCGATCGCGCTCCAGGTGCTGCACGCCGGCCGCTACGGCTACCACCCGCTGTCGCAGAGCGCGTCGGACAAGAAGTCCCCGATCACGCCCTTCCGGCCGAGCGCGATGTCGACCAAGGACGTCGACCACACCGCGACCGCCTTCGCCAAGAGCGTGGCCCTGGCCCGCAAGGCCGGCTACGACGCCGTCGAGATCATGGGCTCCGAGGGCTACCTCATCAACCAGTTCCTCGCCCCGCGCACCAACGACCGCGACGACCCGTGGGGCGGCTCGCCCGCGCGGCGCATGCACTTCCCCGTCGAGGTCGTACGCCGCTCGCGCGAGCTGGTCGGCGACGACTTCCCGATCGTCTACCGGATCTCGCTGCTCGACCTCGTCGAGGGCGGGCAGACCTGGGAGGAGACCGCCGAGCTGGCGCTGCACCTGCAGGCCGCCGGCGTCACCGTCTTCAACACCGGGATCGGCTGGCACGAGGCCAGGGTGCCGACGATCATCACCCAGGTGCCGCGCGGCGCCTGGCGCTCCTACACCGCCCGGCTCAGGCAGGTCGTGGACGTCCCGGTCTGCGCGTCGAACCGGATCAACACACCCGAGCTCGCCGAGGAGATCCTCGCTGCGGGCGAGGCCGACCTCGTGTCGATGGCACGTCCGCTGCTGGCCGACCCGGCGTTCGTCGCCAAGGCGATGGACGAGCGTGCCGACGAGATCAACACCTGCATCGCCTGCAACCAGGCCTGCCTCGACCACGTGTTCGTCAACCAGCGGGCGTCGTGCCTGGTGAACCCGCGCGCGTGCCACGAGACGGAGCTCGTGCTGATGCCCACGCTGCGCAAGCAGACCGTCGCCGTCGTGGGCGCCGGTCCGGCCGGGCTGGCCGCGGCGACCAGTGCGGCCGAGCGCGGGTTCGCGGTCACCCTCTTCGAGAAGTCGCCCGAGCTCGGCGGCCAGTTCCGCCTCGCCATGGCGGTGCCCGGCAAGGAGGACTTCGCGGACACCCTGCGCTACTTCACCCGTCGCCTCGAGGTGCTCGGTGTCGACGTACGCCGCTCGACGGAGGCCACCGCCGACGACCTCACCGGCTTCGACCAGGTGATCGTCTCGACCGGCGTCGAACCGCGGATGCCCGCGATCCCCGGCATCGACCACCCCAGCGTCGCGTCGTACGCCGACGTGCTCAGTGGTGCGGTCGTCCCGGGCAGGCGGGTCGCGGTGATCGGCGCCGGCGGCATCGGCGTCGACGTGAGCGTCTTCCTCACCCACACCGACGAGGACCTCGACGCGTGGATGGCCCACTGGGGCGTCGGCGACCCCGCGCTCAGCGCGGGCGGCCTGACCGAGGCGAAGCCGCGCACCCCCGCGCGCGAGGTGACGCTCGTGCAGCGCAAGACGACACCGATCGGTGTCGGTCTCGGCAAGACGTCCGGCTGGGCCCACCGCGCCGTGCTCAAGCAGTCGCAGGTCACCCAGGTGAGCGGGGCGACCTACGACCGCATCGACGACGACGGCCTGCACGTCATCGTCGACGGCGTCGCCCGCGTGATCGAGGCCGACACGATCGTGGTGTGCGCCGGCCAGGACTCCGTCCGGGGCCTGTACGACGGTCTCGACCGCGACGCGCACCTCATCGGTGGTGCAGATGTCGCGGCCGAGCTCGACGCGAAGCGGGCGATCAAGCAGGGCACCGAGGTGGTGGCGGCGTGGTGATGCGGTCCAGACCGGACGGCGGTGCCCGTGACCCCTCGCCCGTCTCGTAGTTGCTCCACATGTCAGCAGCGAGACGGGCACCTCAAGGGGGACACCATGGACACGACGACCACGATCAGGGCCGGCCAGACCAAGCTCGAGACGGCGGCCCTGCGCCGTGCGCGGCAGGAGCGCCTGCGTCAGCTGAGCCTGCGGTCCAGCGGTGGGCACGACCCGGCGCACTACGCGCCGCGGCACCGAGCCGACGTGCAGGCCGACTCGGTCGCCTGAGCCCCTCGTCCGCCGGGCGGCGCTCGGTCGCCCCCGGCACAGGGTGCACGATGGGGTCATGAGTGCTCCCGATGTGACCGCGCCCGGCGTCGACGATCGTGCCCTCGGCTCCCTGAGGACATGGAACGCGGTCCTCACCGTGGTCCACCTGGCCCAGGCGATCGCCGTGGTGGTGCTCGCGACGGACTTCGCGATCACGATCACCCAGTCCCTCCCGACCGGGCCGCCCGGCACACCGACCGCGTCGCCGGAGGGGCTTTTCGATCTCCCGATCGGTCCCGCGATCGCGGCGTTCCTCGTGCTCGCGAGCCTCGACCACCTGCTGACCGCGACGGTCCTGCGGGGCACCTACGAACGCGACCTCCGGGGCGGGATCAACCGGTTCCGGTGGGTCGAGTACTCGTTCAGCGCGACGATCATGGTCGTGCTCATCGCGCTCTACTCGGGCATCGACAACGTCGCCGCGCTGATCGGCATCATCGGCGCCAACGTGGCCATGATCCTCTTCGGCTGGCTCCAGGAGTCGGCCAACCCGCCCGGTGGCTCGACACGTTCGATGAAGCCCTTCTGGTTCGGCTGCGTGGCCGGAGCCACGCCCTGGGTGGCCATCGGCTACTACCTGGTCGCCGCCGAGGAGGTCCCGGGTTTCGTGGTGGGGATCTTCGTGTCGCTCTTCGTCTTCTTCAACAGCTTCGCGCTCAACCAGTGGCTGCAGTACCGCCAGGTCGGGCCGTGGCGCAGCTATGCGTTCGGCGAGAAGGCCTACCTCGTGCTGAGCCTGGTCGCGAAGTCGGCGCTCGCCTGGCAGATCTTCGGGGGCTCGCTGGCGTCATGACGACTCCCGGACCCGGTCCCAGGACCGCGGCGCCCCGGCTCGGCGTGCCGGAGGACGAGGCACTCGGTCGGGTGCGTGCCTTCGCCGACGACCTGTCGCGGCGACGCTCGGTGCGCGACTTCGACGAGCGCCCCATCCCCGACGGGGTGCTGGAGGAGGCGATCCGGGTCGCCGCGACCGCGCCGAGCGGAGCACACGTGCAGCCGTGGCGGTTCGTGGTCGTGACCGACCCTGCCGTGCGGGCGCGGTTGCGGGAGGCGGCCGAGGCCGAGGAGCGGGAGTTCTACGAGCGCCGTGCCTCCGACGAGTGGCTGGCCGCGCTGGGACCGCTCGGGACCGACGCCGACAAGCCGTTCCTGCAGACCGCCCCCGCGCTGATCGCGGTCTTCGAGGTCCATCGCGGTCCCGGCTCGCCGCGCCCCTACTACGCCAAGGAGTCGGTCGGCATCGCGGTCGGTTTCCTGCTCGCCGCGCTCCACGTCGCCGGCCTGTCCACGCTCACCCACACCCCGAGCCCGATGAAGTTCCTCAACGACATCCTCGGCCGCCCGCCGGAGGAGCGTGGGTTCCTGCTGGTGCCCGTCGGCTACCCCGCACCCACGGCCACCGTGCCCCGGCTGGACCGCAAGTCGCTCGACGAGGTGCTGGTCCGGCTCTGACCCGGCGAACGGCCGAGAAGGGGTCAGCCCCGCTTCGGCGGGGAGAACATCAGCACGACGATCAGGATCGTCAGGGCGACGCCCGCTGCGACCATGAGCCTGATGGCCGCCGGGACGTCGACGAAGAAGGCCGGCAACGACGTCAACGTGATGACGATGATGCTGGCCGCGGCCAGTCGTGCAGCGGGTCGGCTGCCCGAGCGCCAGGCGACGACCGCCGCCACGAGGGCGACGACCCCGAGGACCGAGCAGGCGACGAGGATGGCCATCGGCGGACCGGCCTCCGTGCCGGTGTCCACCGGCACGAAGGCGCTCGGGATGTTGGTGACGGCGTAGAAGATCGCCAGGCCGAGGCCGACCTTGTTCTTCGTGCTCCAGGTCGTGGCGGTCGAGCCGTGGGTGGTCGCGGTGGTGGTCATGCTGACTCCTGGGTGGTGGTGGTTGGTGGCACCACGCTCGCCGCACCGGCGGCTTCCGGCATCGGCGTACGGTCCCCATCCTCCGGGAGATCTCCCGGGTCGGACAGGTGCCAGATCCCGGGTCAACGGCCCCCGGACGCGGGAGCATGGGTCCATGGACCCGATCCGCGTCGTCCTCGTCGACGACCACCCCGTCGTGCTCGGCGGGCTGCGGGCGCTGCTCGCGTCGCTGCCCGGGTTCGAGGTGGTCGGCGAAGCCATGGACGGCGAGGCCGGCGTCCGCGAGGTGGTCCTCACGCGGCCCGACGTGGTGCTGATGGACATCCGGATGCCGGGCATCGACGGGCTCGAGGCGACGAGACGGATCCGCGAAGCCGTGAGCGGGGTGGCCGTGCTCGTGCTGACCATGTTCGACGACGACGACACCGTGTTCGGTGCGATGCGTGCGGGGGCGCAGGGCTACCTGCTGAAGGGCGCCGACCAGGCGGAGATCGACCGAGCCATCCGCGCCGTCGTGGCGGGTGAGGCGATCTTCAGCCCGGGCGTGGCCCAGCGGGTGCTCGGCTACTTCGCCGCGCCGCCACCGGCCGCGGACCCGTTCCCCCACCTCACCACGCGCGAGCGCGACGTGCTCGACCTGGTGGCGGCGGGCGTCCGCAACCAGGAGATCGCCGAGCGCCTCTTCCTCTCGCCCAAGACGGTCGCCAACCACATCTCGTCGATCTTCGTGAAGCTCGAGGTCGCCGACCGGTCCGCGGCGATCGTGCGTGCCCGGCAGGGCGGGCTGGGCGGATCATGACCGCTCTCGTCGTGGCCGCGGCGGGGCTCGGCCTGGCGAGCACCGGATCGGGGTGGTTCGTCTGGCAGAGCCACCGGGCCCGCGTCGCGGCGGTCGCCCTGGTGATCGGAGGCGTGCTCCTCCTGCTCGGCGCGGCACTCGTCCTGCTCGACGCCGGCCGCGCGGCGGAGAGCGCCGCCCTGTTCGCCGGCTGCCTCGCGCTGCCCCTCGCCGTGCTGGCCTACCCACGCCTCGAGTGGCGCGACCCGCTCTCCTTCGTGCTCGTGGTGGTCGTGGTCGGTGGCGGGCTGCTGGCGGCGCTGTGGGAGGCGGCCTTCGAACCGCTCGCCTTCGTGATCGTCGGTGCCCTGTTCGTGCACGCCTGGTGGGCGTTCGAGCAGGGCTCGGCGGAGGACCGCCGCGCACTCACCTGGAGCACCCTGGCGTGGACCGCAGCCGGTCTGGTCGTCGGGTTCCTCGGGTTCCTCGGCGAGTCACTGGGCGCCGCTGTCGTCGCCGACCTGGACGCGCTCTTCGTCGGCGCGCTCGCCGTCGGTCCGGTGGCCATGGCCGTCGGAGTCGTGCGGCCGGAGGTCGTCGACGTCCGCGGCCTCGTCACCCGCGCCGTCGTGTCGACGACCGTCTTCCTCGCCTTCGTCGCAGCCGCCGTCGGCGCCACCTCGGCGGCCGAGATGGCGGGCGGACGGCCCCTCGACCCCACTCCGGTGGTCATCGTGTGCGCGCTGCTCGCGTTCGGCGTACGTCCCCTGCAGGTCGTGCTGCGCGGCGTCGTCGACCAGCTGCTCTTCGGCGACCGCCCCGACCCCCTCGCCGCGGCCACCTCGGTCGCCGACCGGATCGGCGACGACCCCGCCCTCGCGCTGGCCGCCGTCCGGGAGGCGCTCGTCCTGCCCTACGCCTGCATCCGTGCCGGCGGGCAGGTGCTCGCCACCTCCGGCGCCGAGGTGACGCACACGCGGGTGCTGCCGCTGCGACTCGGCGACGACGAGGTCGGCGAGGTCGTGGTCGGGCTGCGCGCGGGCGACCTCACGCTCTCGCCGGGCGACGAGGACGTGTTGCGCATCGTCGCGCCGCTGCTCGCCCGGACCCTGCGCGCCCAGGCGATGAGCCGCGACCTGCGGGAGTCGCGCGAGGCCGTCGTGACCGCCGTCGAGGAGGAACGTCGACGGTTGCGCCGCGACCTGCACGACGGCCTCGGCCCCACCCTGAGCGGCGTCGCCTTCGCCACCGACGCCGCCCGCAACCAGCTGCGCACCGATCCCGACCGCGCCGACGAGCTGCTCGTCGGCCTCCGCGCCGACACCGCGGCCGCGATCACCGAGATCCGGCGCCTCGTCGAGGGGCTGCGGCCCCCCGCCCTCGACCAGCTCGGCCTGGTCGGGGCGATCCGGCAGCACGTCGCCACCCTGCACTCGTCGTCGGGTGCGCCCCTCGCCGTGGCTGTCGACGTCGACGAGCCGCTGCCGGCCCTCCCGGCCGCGAGCGAGGTGGCGGCGTACCGGATCGTCGTGGAGGCCCTCACCAATGCGGCCCGGCACGCCTCCGCGTCGTCGGCGACCGTGCGGCTCGGAGTCCACTCCGGCGCGCTGGTCCTGGCGGTGCGCGACGACGGCCGCTCGACCACCGAGTGGACGCCCGGCGTCGGCATCTCCTCGATGCGCGAACGCGCCCTGCAGGTCGGCGGCAGCCTCCGGGCGTCGGCCACCGGAGCCGGGGGCCTCGTCGAGGCGACGATCCCCCTCGGTCCGGGCTAGCGGGTCGTCACCGGCAGGTGCACGTCGACGTTGCGCAGCGTCATCGCCCCGACCACCCGGCTGCCGAAGCCGGCCGACATGTCGGAGATCGGCGAGACGGTCAGGAAGAGCGTCTGCCCGGCAGGCACGTCGACGGCGACCGAGGGCAGCTCGATGCCGGTGCGCGGCTTGTTGATCGCGATGCCGTTCTCCCGGATGGGCAGCATGTTGTTCTGCACGATCTTCGCGTCGAGCGGGTTGGTGCCGACCGACAGCGCGAGGAAGGCGCGGTTGTCGAGGCCGAGGGTGCTGACGGTCGCGTCGAGGCTCGGCGAGCCGGCGACGGTGATCGGGCCCTGCGCGAGGGGGTACGCGACGGGGGCGCCGACACCGACCGTGCTGACGACGTCGCCGAGCCGCACGGTGCGAGACGGCGCGACCGAGGGCACCGTGACGCAGCGCCCGCCAGCGGTGGTGAGGTGGTAGCGGCCGAACCCGACGAGGCCGGTCGAGCGGCCCTGGAGGTTCTGCTGGAGGAACCGCAGCCCCAGCTCCGCGAACGACGGGCTGCCGAGGGTCGGGGAGCAGGCGTCGCTCACTGCCAGCGGGATGTCGCTGTTGCTGCCGGCCGGCAGCAGCGACGGCAGCGTGTGGCCGCCGTTGTAGCCGACGAAGATGCTGCGGCTGCGGGCCTTGCCGGTCAGCGCGCGCTGGAAGTTCTTCAGCCCCTGGTGCAGCGGGAACAGGTTGTCGGTCTCGCCCTGGCCGAACAGCACCGGGACGTCGAGCTTGCGGCCGCTGCGCACGTGCCACTCCGGCCCGTTCTTGTCGAGGAAGTCGTAGAGGTACGACGGCACGTTGCCCGTCGCGGACGTCTCGGCGAAGCCCTGCAGCACGATCGGCGGCAGCGCGTCGGTCGGCAGCGCCGCGGCGGTGAGCGCGGCAGCCCACTCGGTGCGCGGGACGCCCTGCGGGAAGAGGCTCTCCGTCAGGCTCCACCAGGTGATCTCGGGGACCAGGGCGTCGAAGCGGGTCGCGCCCGTGTCGCGCAGCTCGCTGAACGCGCCGACGAACTGGTAGCCACCGCCGTACGACCCACCGATCGCCCCGAGCACGGGATCTCCGGGCTTCTGCTTCTTCACCCAGTCCTGCGCGGCGACGAGGTCGACGATCTTCTGGACGTCCGTGCCCTCGACGTCGGGGTTCTCGATGTAGGCGTGCCCGCCGCTCTCGCCGAACCCGCGCTGGTCGAAGCTGAGCACGCCGAAGCCCGCGTCGGTCAGGTAGGCGAACGACGCCGGGTCCGTCGTCCGGCTGCCGCCCCAGCCGTGGCTGTGCAGCACCATCGGCACGGGCGCGGTCCTGGTCGCCGACGCCGGGCGGAAGAGCGTGAAGCAGATCTCGACCGGTGCCGTCGTGCCCGGGTCCGGGACGCTCCGGATGCATCCGTCGGTCGTCGTGGCGCCGGCCGCGGTGGCGGCCGGCGCGACCGGGGCGACGAGCAGCGGGCTGGTGGCGGCGGTGACGACGCCGATGACTGCGGCGGTGAGGATTCGGTGCATTGCGGGGGCCTCTTTCGCGGGACGGGTCACCCGTACCAACGAGTAACCCCGCGCCCGGCTACGCGGCCCCGGGTCGTACGGTCGGGGCATGACGGCAGGACTGCTGGGCCTCACCGGTGTGCGATCGCGTGCGCGCGCCCCGCTGGACGCGACCGATCTCGCGCGACCGAGCGGACCGCCTCCGACGTGGGCGACCATCGGCGAGCTCACCTCACCGCTGGCCGCCGCCCGGCTGGTCGGGGCGGTCCCGCGGCTGGCGTCGGCGCCCCGCGGCGACGGCCACCTCGTGGTCGACATCCCCGGCTGGCGGGCACCCGAGCTCTCCGGCGCGCCGCTGCGCCGCTACCTGCGGCTGCTCGGGTACGACGCCCGCGGCTGGGGCTTCGGCACCAACACCGGCGACCCGCGGCGCGACGTCGAACGGCTGTCGAGCCGCGTGCTCGACCTGGTGGACGAGATCGGCACGCCCGCGTCGCTCGTCGGGTGGAGCCTCGGCGGCGTCATCGCGCGCGAGGTCGCCCGCCGCCACCCCGACGCCGTACGTCGGGTGGTCACCTACGGCACGCCGGTGGCCGGAGGTGCGGCGTACACCTCGGTCGCCCGTGCCCGTGGCCGCGGCACCCAGGTCGACAGCGACCGGGTGGCCCACCGGCTGGACGCGGAGTCGCCCATCCGGGTGCCGCTCACCGTGCTGTTCTCCCGGCGCGACGGCGTCGTGGCGTGGCCGGCCTGCATCGACCACGCGACGCCCGGCGCCGAGCACGTCGAGGTCTTCTCCACCCACATCGGGATGGGGATCGACCCGGACGTGTGGGCGATCGTCGCGGATCGGCTCGCCCGAGCCACCGCCCACCCATGAGGAGCACCATGGCACCCGCCACCAGCAACAGCCGCCGGCTGGTCACCGTGCTGGCCGTCTCGCTGGCCGCACTCACCGCGTGCTCCGGCGACGACGCCGCGGACCCGGCCAGCGGCACCACCAGCTCCGCCGAGGCGAGCGCGACGCCCGGCTCCACCGTCGACGCCGACTTCCCCGACGTCGTCGGTGCCGTGCTGCGCAACGACGGCGACACGTGGTCCCTCGACGTCACGATGAGCTCGGAGTACGACAGTCCCGAGCGCTATGCCGACGGCTGGCGCGTCCTCGATCCCGACGGCAACGAGCTGGGCACGATGGAGCTCATGCACGACCACGCCGGCGAGCAGCCCTTCACCCGGTCCCAGACCGGGCTGGAGATCCCGGACGGCGTCGAGACGATCACGATCGAGGGCCACGACCTGGAGAACGGCTACGGCGGCGCGACCCTCGAGATCGACGTGCCCTAGCACCGCGGTCGCAGCGGATCCGCGCCACTGCCCGACCTGGCGTACGTCCGGGCCGTCAGGCGACGCGCTCGATCCGCTCACGCAGGTCGAGGTCGGGCAGGTCGCGTCCCTGGAGGGACGCGATGGCGGCGAGCCTGCTGGTCACACCGAGCTTGCGATAGCTGTGCTCGAGGTGCTTGCGCACCGTGCTCTCCGCGATGCAGAGACCCTCGGCGATCCGGGCGTTGGAGTGCCCGGTCGCCACGTGCATGAGCACGCGACGCTCCTGCGTCGTCAGGCTGGCGGGGAGCTCAGGGGTCGGCCGCTCCCTCAGCAGCCGCTGCACGGTGGGTGCGATCAGCCGGAGCATCGCGACGTCACGCTCGCCGAAGCGACCGCGTGCCCGATCCCAGCACATCTGCGACACGTGGTCGGCGCCGTTGCGGAAACCGAGCGCCAGCCCGTCCCCCGCCCCGACGTCGATGTTGCAGCCCTGGGCCTTCGCCGGCTCGCGGGACCAGTGCACGACCCCGATGTAGTGGGGACCGTCGCCGCCCGGCGGAGGTTCGTTCTGGGCGCCGAGCTCCACCGACTCGAGGGCGTAGCCGAGGTGGTCGCTGAGCTCGACACCCAGGCTGTCGCAGCGGATCAGCTCCCCGAGCAGCGTCAGCACGTCGGCTGCCGGCAGCGGACTGCCGGGGACCGGGTCGGCGGCGGCCAGGGCGCGCAGCGCGGCCTGCTCACGCTCGTTGAGGATCAGGTCGGTCATGACGACTCCATCTGCGGAGAGGCGATCCACGGTACCCCCGCAGGGGTCCGTGGTCGCCTGGATTGATCGGGTCTCGGCACGGGACGGGCTAACGGACGGCGCAACGCGGTTGCGGGCCGTCGAGGGCGTCGTTCCAGTGCGACCGCACCAGGAAGCAGGGTCGCGTGGTGGTGTCCGTCTCGACAGCGCGCTGCGAGGCGGCGGGCTGTGGGACGACGGACTGCGAGACGGCGGGCGCGACCGGGAAGTCCGGCCACGGGATGGCGGCGGCCGGGCCGCCGACGGACAGGCAGAGTGCTGTCAGGACGGCGACCGGACCCCCGATCGCGAAGCGGTGATGAAACATGACGGCCTGCTTTCGAGTAGGTGGATGTGGCCTACTTCGAGTGTCGAACCGGGCCGTCCCGGCGACCATTCGCGTTCCGGCGTATCTCGTGCTGCTGATCGACGCCGCGGAGTCCCAGGTCCTCGCCCTCAGACCTCCACGTCACCGATCGAGTCGAACCGCTCGCGGACCTCGGCCATCGGCACGATCTCCGGGCCGAAGGAAAAGAAGCCGGGGAAGTTCTTCGACCGGGTCAGGAACCTCGGGTTGCGCTGCAGGATGTCCTCGGCCGTCTGGTCGAGGATCGTGGTGACGCCGAAGACGTGGTCGAGGGCGTCCTCCTCGGTGACGTTGCGGCACTCGCGCCCGATGACCAGGCCCAGCTCACCCTCGGCCGTGGTGCGCTCGCTCTGCGGCGGGACCGGGATCTCGTCGCCGGTGCCGATGATGGTGTGGTCGCCCTTGATGAAGGAGGCGGGCTCGTCGGGGACGCTCTCGGAGAGGTCGGCGGCGTGGTCGACGTAGTTGAGGCCGATGCCCCAGATCTTGCGGGGGCGACGGTAGGGGGCGGTGAAGGTGACGTCGGCGAGCGGCAGGAAGCTCTCCGCGCCGGCGTCGACAGCGGCGGCCACGAGGTCGTCGTACAGGTCCTCCTCGAACACCGTCAGCAACGTCGGCACGTCCATGTCGGTGAGCGCGGCGACGGGCACGACCCCGCGCTCGGGGTGGACGAGGACGGGCACCTCGGTGCCGTGGTCGAGGATGGTGGCGAGTCGCACGGTGGTCTCCTGGGGGATTGGTGGCGGGGATCAGTAGGCGCCGACGAGGCCGCCGTCGACGCGGACCTGCTCGCCGGTGACGTAGGCGGCGTGCTGCGAGGCGAGGAAGGCGACGACCGCCCCGAACTCCGCGGGGTCGCCGTAGCGGCCGGCCGGGATGGTGGCCTCCGACACGGCGCGGGACGCCTCCGGAGTGACGCCGGTGCGGTCGGCCGCGGCCCGGTCGAGCTGGGCGACGCGGTCGGTGTCGATCCGGCCGGGCAGCACCATGTTGACCGTCACGCCGTCGCCGGCGACGGTGCCGGCCAGCGTCTTGAGGTACGCCGCCAACGCGGCACGGCCGACGTTCGACGCGGTCAGCGTCAAGATGGGCTGGCGCACGCCGCTGGACCCGATCGCCAGGACCCGGCCCCAGCCGCGCTCGCGCATCCCGGGAAGGACTGCGCCGACGAGGCTGATGTGCTGCTTGAGGAGCAGGTCGAACGCCGCCTGGGCGGCCTCGGCGGTGAAGGCGTCGGCCGCGCCGGGCGGGGGTCCGCCACCGTTGAGGACCACGATGTCGACCTCGCCGAACTGCTCCCGCGCGCGGTTGACGAGCAGGGCCGGAGCATCGGGATCGGCGAGGTCGACGACCACGCCCGTCGCGGACGGCAGCGCCGCAGCGACCTCGCCGACCAGCCCGGCGCGCCGTCCTGCGATGACGACGTGGGCGCCCTCGGCGGCCAGGGCTTGCGCGGAGGCACGTCCGAGTCCGCCGGTCGAGCCGAGGACGAGCGCGATCTTGCCGGTCAGACCGAGGTCCATGGGGTTCCTCCTGGGAAGGGTGGAAGGTGAGCGAGGTGCTGCTCGAGCAGCGGCACCAGGGCGGGCGGAAGGGTGGGGGCAGGAGGGCGGACCCGGCCGGTCGCGAGCACGCCGCGACGACGCAGGATCTCCTTGCGGATCGACAGCCCGATCTTGAGCTGGCCCTCGAAGTTGGCCAACGGCAACCACGGCGCCCACGCCGCGTGGGCTGCGGTGAAGCCACCGGACGCATGCGCGTCCAGTGCGGCTCGGAGACCCTCGGGGTGGCTCATCCCCGTCATGGCGCCCGCGGCACCGCAGCCGAGCTCGTCGACGAGGCCGACGCCGCCGAGTCCGCCGAACACGGGTGCGCCGACAGCAGCCGACATCGTGGCGATCGCGGGTGGCGTCGGGGACGACTCGGCCTTGACCGCCGCGACGAAGCCGTCGCACGCGCGCACCACCTCGACCAGCACGTCGGGGCTGACCGTGACGCCCGACGCGGCGGGATAGTCCTGCACGACGACCGGCAGCCCGGTGGCCTCGTGGATCGCGGTGAAGTGCTGGACCAGGACGTCGGCGCGGGGCGAGCCGACCTGCACCATGAACGCCTGGGGCGCTCGCTGCGCCGCCTCGAGGCAGGACAGCGCCTGGTCCACCGCGACGGCGGTGGTCAGGCTCGAGAGGCCGAGCACGACCGGCAGGTCGGAGGAGGTGGTCACGGTGCGGACCACCGCCTGCTGCTCGGCGCGGGTCAGCGCGGCCGCCTCGCCGAACACGCCGAGCGCCACCACGCCCTGCGCCGACACCGCGTCGGCCAGCACGAGCTGACGCTCCAGCGACGCGGTGTCGAGGGCCAGGTCGTCGTCGAAGGGGGACGCGAGGACCATCCAGAGTCCGCGGTCGAGATGTGAGTCGCTCATCGGGCCACCCGGCGATCCAGGACGATGTCGACGACGTGCTCGGCGATCGCCAGGCTGGAGGTGGCCGCCGGCGAGGGCGCGTTGCGCAGGGCCGTCACGGGGCCGCGCGTGCTGATGCGGAAGTCGTCGACCATCTCGCCGTTGCGCTCGAGGGTCTGCGCGCGGATGCCGTGGGGCCCCGGCACGACGTCGTCCACGGCGATGTCGGGGACGTAGCGCTGGGCCGCGGCGACGAACCGGCGCTTGCTGAGCGAGCCGGCCATCTCGCGCACCCCGGTGGCCCAGTGCCGGCGCGCGAACCGGCGGAACCCGGCGTACGCCGCGATCTCGCGCAGGTCGCGTGCCGAGACGGTGCGCCAGTCGTAGCCCTCGCGGGCCAGCGCGAGCACCGCGTTGGGTCCGACCATCACCTCGCCGTCGACCCGGGGCGTCAGGTGCACGCCCAGGAACGGGTAGCGCGGGTCCGGCACGGGGTAGATGAGGCCGCGGACCAGCGAGCGGCGTTCGGGTCGCAGCAGCCAGTACTCGCCACGGAAGGGCACCACCTTGGGCTCGGGGGTGTCGCCCGCCCACTCGGCGGTGTGGTCGGCCCAGAGACCGGTGCACAGGACCACCCGGTCGAAACGCTCCTCGACGAGGTCCCCACCAGCGGCGCGGCCCGCGAGGACGGCACCCGAGCCGTCGACTCGGATGCCCGTCATCTCGGTCGACAGCCGGACCGTGCCACCGTCGCGCTCGACCAGCTCGGCCAGCTTGCGGGTGACACCGGGGAAGTCGACGATCGCGGTGGATGGTGAGTGCAGGCCGCCGATGCCGCGCACGTGGGGCTCGATCTCGCGCAGCTCGACGCCGGACAGGCGCCGGATGCCGGGCACGCCGTTGGCGCGGGCCTTGGTCTCGATGGCGTCGAGTCGCCCCTCCTCGACGTCGTCGAGCGCGACCAGGACCTTGCCGCACGCGTCGTAGGCGATGTCGTGCTCGCTGCAGAAGTCACGGAGCAGCCCGACGCCGCGGCGACACAGCGTCGCCTTGAGCGAGCCGGGCTCGTAGTAGAGACCGGCGTGCACGACCCCGGAGTTGCGACCGGTCTGGTGCGCGGCGAGCCGGTCCTCCTTCTCCCACACGGTCACCGCGGCATCGGTGTCGCTCACCTGGAGCTGCCGCGCGACGGCCGCGCCGAGGATGCCTCCGCCGACCACGGCGTACGACGTGGTGCTCATGCCGCACCTCCCGCGAGGTCCTGCTGGTCGAGCCACGGCCGGTCCCAGACGGAGGTCCTCGTGCTCGCCGAGGAGCGGCGGGGGGACGGACGACGCGGCGGCCGCGCCGTCGTAGCGCAGCGCGCCTCCCGGCACCGCCACCGCACCCAGCGACGCGTGCTGGAGCTGGTGCACGAGCCCGAGGTGGCGCACCTGCTCCCAGTCGTAGACCTCGGGCACCGTGCGGATCCTGCCTGCGGGGACGCCCTCGGCCCCCAGGTCGGCGAGCACCTCCTCGGCCTCGCGCGCGGCGAGGAGGTCGTCGATCTCGGCCTGGAGGGCGTCGACGTGGGCGACCCGGTCGCGATTGGTGGCCACGTCGGGCCGGTCGGGATCGATCCCGACCACGCCGGCGAAACGGCGCCACAGGGATTCCGATCCGACCGCGATCACGAGGGAGGCGTCGGCGCAGCGGAACGTGCCGTAGGGAGCGATGGAGGGGTGCCGGTTGCCGGTGCGGGCCGGCTCGCGGCCGGCGGTCAGCCAGCCCGCGCCGTGGAAGGCGTGCACCGAGGCGACCGCTGCGAGCAGGCTCGTCTCGACGGACCGGCCGACGCCGGTCGTCTCGCGCTCACGGAGGGCCGACATGACCCCGAAGGCGCCGAACATCCCGGCGAGGATGTCCGCGATCGGCAGCCCGACGCGCGTCGGGTCGCCGTCCGCGTCGCCGGTCAGGCTCATCAGCCCGGCCTCGGCCTGGACGATCTGGTCGAAGCCCGGCCGCGCCCCGTCCGGCCCGCCCGATCCGAAGCCGGTGATCGACAGGGTGACCAGGCGCGGGTTGGCGGCGCGCAGGGAGGCCGGGTCGAGGCCGAGCCTGGCGAGCAGGCCCAGGCCGGTAGTTCTCCACGAGCACGTCCGCGTCGGCGCACAGCTCGCGCAGCCGCTGGGCGCCGTCGACGGACTTCAGGTCGAGGCGGACCGAGCGTTTGCCCCGGTTGGCGGAGAGGAAGTACGCCGACTCCTCGCGTCGCACCGGGCGCGCCATCGGGTCCGGGCGGCGCGAAGGGGAGCCAGCCCCGGCTGTCGTCGCCGGAGGGGGGCTCGACCTTGAGCACGTCGGCGCCGACATCGGCCAGCATCATCGTGGCGTACGGACCGGCGAGCGCGCGGCTCAGGTCGACGACCCGGACCCCGGCGAGCGACTGGTGGTGGTGACCGGATGAGCTCACGCTCGTCCTCCCATCAGCTTGAGTCCCAGGCTCATCAGCACGATGACCGACGTGATCCTCAGGACGTGGATCGACAGCACGACCGGCACGTTGGCGTTGGCCTCCGCCGACAGCACGCCCATCTGGGCGATGCCCCCGGGTGCCGTGGAGAGCAGGGCGGTGTGCGCGTCGAAGTCGGTGAAGCGCCACAACCCCCACGCGAGGGCGAGCCCGAAGACGAGGAACAGGACGACGGTCACCAGGATCGGGACGGCCGCGGATCGCAGCGCCATCAGCGACTCGCGGGTCACCGACTGACCGAGCAGCGCGCCGATGGCGACGTACACGACCCACTTGACGCTGCCGGGCGACTGCCAGCTGAGCTCGGTGGCCAGCGACAGGGCGGCCACCCCGACCATCGCGCCCAAGAGCGGCGCGGCCGGGAGCCGCAGCACCGTGGCGATGCCGGCACCGGCCAGCGCCGCTGCCGAGGTGGCGGCGATGCTCGCGATCACGGGGAGTCCACGCGTTCGGGTTCGGGTTCGAGGTCGCGGTCCGACTGCTGTGCCGCGTCGCTGTCGCCGTCGGCGTCGGGGGTCGTGGCGGCCTCGGACCTCGGCGACCACTCCCGGCCGTTCTTGCGCGCGTGGCGACGACGCATCGCGCCGTACCTCGCGACGGCTCGGGCCGCGGCCCGCTTGATCAGCATCGTGACCAGGGGCAGCAGCAGGATCAGGAACAGGAGTCCGAGCAGGACCCGCGAGGTGCCACGGTCCAGGAAGATCTCGAAGCTGCGATGAGCACCGCTCCGAGGGTGCCCGCGACGAAGGAGCCCACGGCCGCGATCACCAGGGCCGGACCGGCGCGGCCCTGTTTCGCCAGCGGGTATCCGTCGAACGTGCTGGCCACCGTCGCCGACTCACCCGGGGTGTTGATCAGCACCGAGGTGATCGTGCCGCCGTACATCGCGCCGTAGTAGACGGCGGCGAGCATGACCACCGCACCCGTGGGGTCCAGGGTGAAGGTGAGCGGGAGCAGGATCGCCAGGCCGGCCGACGGGCCGAGCCCAGGCATCACGCCGACGACCATGCCGAGCAGCACGCCCGCGAGCAGGAGCAGCAGGTTCATCGGGGTGACGACGGCGACGATGCCGTTCGCGAGGTTGTCGAAGGTGTCCATGTCAGGTCTCCGGGATCAGAATCGCGGCAGGATGCCCTCGGGCAACCCGGCGTTCAGGAAGGTCTGGAGCAGCACGTACATCACGAACGGGATCCCGATCGCGACCGCGGCGTTGACCAGGTGGCGCCCGCGGTTGAGCAGGCTGAGCATGAGGAGCAGGAAGACGGCGGAGGAGACGATCGCGCCCAGCGACAGCAAGGTGGCGGCGAAGCCGAAGGAGGCCAGCACCATGACGGAGAGCAGCAGCGGATGCTGGCCGAGGTCGGCGTCGCCGATCTCGTCCTCCAGGGCCACGACCTCGTCGTCCTGCGGCGACCGGATCGCCGAGACCAGGCCCCAGAGGGTGAGCGCCACGCCGCCGAGGCCGACGATCCTGGGGAAGAACCCCGGACCGATCCGACCGGCCTGGGTGCGCCACTCGAGGGCGAACGCCATCTCCGTGTACCCCGCCAGCACGACCAGCACGACGGCGAGGAACACCGTCTTGGGACGGACCACCCCTGCGACCCGGCCCGAGGGCCGGGTCGCAGGGGTGACGGTGTCGCTCAGGGTCACAGGGCACCCAGTTCGGTGAGCTGCTCCTCGAATGCGGTCTGCGTCTCGTCGAGGTAGGCGGTGAAGTCCTCACCCCAGCGCTCGTCCTCGAGCAGGAAGTTCTCGTCGAGGTACTCCTGCCACGCGGGGGTCTCCACGACGTCCTTCATGGTCTCCACCCACCAGTCCTGGGCCTCCTGCGGGGCGTCGGGGGGCAGGATCAGCCCGCGCGGCATGGACGGCAGGTCACTCACGCCCTCCTCCTCGCCGGTGGGCACGTCGCCGAGCGCCTCCAGGCGCTCGGGCCCGGTGAACAGCAGAGCGTTGACCTGACCGGCCTCCAGCTGGCCCATGATCGAGCCGGGGTTGGAGATCATGGTGTCGATGGCGCCCGAGAGGAGCGAGGTCTGCATCTGCCCCTCCTCGTTGTAGGGGACGTAGTCGATCTCGTAGCCCTCGGCGTCCGCGACCATCTGCTGGATGATGTAGTCGACGTTCACCGTACCGATGCCGCCGACGACCACGGTGCCCTTGTCGGTGGCGTAGTCGACCCACTCGTCGTAGGTCTGGAAGTCGGCGTCACCCGCTGCGATCAGCAGGGCGTTGTCCGCGGCCAGGAGGCCCACCGGGGTGAAGTCGGTGGGCTGCCAGCCGGTGTCCGCCTGCAGCGGCGTGGTGATGAACGAGCCCGACGTCGTGGAGATGCCGTAGCCCTCGCCGGCCTGGTTGAGCAGGTAGCCCCAGCCCGTCGCACCCGAGCCACCCTCGCGGTTCTCGACCCGGATGTTCTCGGGGTAGAGGTCGTCGCGCTGCAGGATGTCGACCATCGTCCGCGCCATGATGTCGTTGCCGCCACCCGGCCCGAAGGCGATCGTCCAGTCCATGTCCTCCGACGGGTACGCGCCGCCGGACGAGCCTTCGGAGTCACCGCCGCAGGCACTCAGGGTCAGCATCAGCGCTGCCGCCGAAGCGACTGCGATCCTCGTGTGGTTCATCGTTCCTCCTGGTTGCGAAGCACGGCGGCGCCGTGCCGGTCATGCGAGTTGTGGATGGGCGTCAGAGGGAGTCGAGGCGCTGCCACGACCCTGTCCCGAGTGCGATGAGGCGACCTTGGTCGTCGGTCATGCGTGATTCGAGGTGCACGATGCGGCGCCCGGCGCGGATGATGCGCCCGGTGCTGGTCCCCGTCCCGGTGAGCGGGCGGAAGAACCGCATCTGCATCTCGATCGTCACGGCCGCGGCGAGGAAACGCCTGCAGAGGTGGCCCATGGAGATGTCGAGGGCCGTGGTGATCACACCGCCGTGCACCGTTCCCTGTGGGTTGCACAGGTGCGGGCCGTACGGAAGGACGACGGTGCAGGTCTGCTCCGGCTCGTCGTAGGAGATGTCGAGCTGCAGGAACCGGCTGAGGAAGAAGGAGCCGAACTCCCAGGTCGGGTCGGACGCGGCCACCCTGGCCAGCGCCGACACTTCGTCGGCGTCGACCTGCGGGACGGGGCGCCCGGTGGCGGTGGTGGTCACGTCAGGACCAGGTGAAGTTCGGGGGACGCTTGGCCATGAACGCCTGGACGCCCTCGGTGAAGTCCTGGGTGTCGAACGAGGAGTTGCGCAGGTCGATGGTGGCCTCGTCGTCGCGCACCTGGCCGGCCACCACCTTGTCGACCATGACCTTGCCCGCGCGCACACTGAACTGGGCGCGGCTGCACACTGTGTCGGCGAAGTCGTACGTCAGTCCCTCGAGGTCCTCGGCGTCGACGACCTCGTCGAAGAGGCCGAGCTCGTAGGCGCGGTCCGCAGGGATCTGCTGCCCGCTGTAGAGGATCCACTTGGTGCGCGACGGGCCGACGAGGTCGACCATCCGCTTGGACGACTCCAGGCTGTAGACGAGCCCGAGCTTGGCGGGGGTGATCGCGAACTTCGCCGCCCGGTCGGCGAACCGGATGTCGCAGGCGAGGGCGAGCCCGGCTCCGCCGCCGATGCAGTAGCCGTGGATCATCGCGATCGACGGCTTGGTCAGCTCCTCGATGGCGTGCTCGGCCGCGGCCACCTTCTCGTTGTAGGCCTTGGCCTTCACCGCGTCGCTGCGCTCGGCCTCGAACTCGCTGATGTCGGCCCCGGAGGCGAACGACCGCGTGCCGGCGCCGCGCATGACGATGACCTTGACCGTCGGGTCGGCGTCGAGGGACCGCACCACCTCGGGCAGCTCGCCGTACATCGCGACGTTGATCGCGTTGTGGCTCTCGGGCCGGTTGAGGATGACGGTGGCGACGGCGTCGCGTCGCTCCACCACGATGTGGTCGGACATGTCAGGCCTCTTCCGTCTCAGCAGTCTGGTCGTGCAGGTCGGGCCGGGCGTCGAAGACGACCTCGTCAGTGAACAGGGTGGCGATCTCGTCGTCGTCCAGCCCGATCTCCCGCAGGAGCTCGCCCGTGTGCTGTCCCAGCCAGGGGGCGGGTCCGCGGACCGAGTAGTCCATCGCGGAGAACTTGGTCGGCGGGCCGATGGTCTTCATGTCACCGATGACCGGGTGGTGCAGCTCGGTGACCATGCCACGGGCGACCACGTGCGGGTCGGCGAGCGTCTCGTCGAAGGTGAGCACGGGTCCGCAGGGCACCCCGACCTGGTCGATGGTCTTGATCCACTCGTCCGTGGTCCGGGTGACCGTGATCGCCTCGATCTCCGCCTCCAGCTCCTCGATGTGGGTCATCCGGTCGGGAAGGGCGAGGAAACGCGGGTCGTGCTCCCACTCCGGACGCTCGAGGGCTCCGAGCAGGCGCAGCCACAGGCGGTCGTTGGCGGCACCGATCGTCACGTAGCCGTCGCTGGTCCGGTAGGCCTGGTAGGGGGTGGAGCGACGGTGCCGGGTGCCCGTGGGCTGGGGGACCTCGCCGGCGCCGAAGTAGGCCCCGGACTCCCACACCGCCCAGGCGAGCCCGGCGTCGACGAGCGAGATGTCCATGTACTGACCCTCGCCGGTCGCCATGCGCTGCATCTGCGCGGCCATGATCGAGTAGATCGCGGTGGCGCCGGCGGCGATGTCGTTGACCGCGATCCCGACCTTGGCCGGACGTCCGCCCGGCTCGCCGGTCATCCGCAGGAAGCCGACCATGCCCTGGGCCATGATGTCGAAGCCGGGGCGCTCGCGGTAGGGACCGGTCTGGCCGAAGCCGCTGATCGAGCAGTAGAGGATGTCGTCGCGGACCGCCTTGACCCCGTCGTAGCCGATGCCGAGGCGGTCGGCGACGCCCGGGCGGAAGTTCTCGATCACCAGGTCGGCGTGCTCGGCCATCGTCAGGAACAGCTCCCGACCGCGGTCGGTCTTGAGGTCGAGCGAGACCGATCGCTTGCTCCGGTTGGGCATCGCGAACGGATAGCTCTCACCGTCGACCTTGGGAGCCATGCGGCGAGAGTCGTCGCCGGTGTGCGGCTGCTCGATCTTGATCACGTCGGCTCCGAGCTCGGCCAGCACCATCGTGCAGTAGGGCCCCGAGAGGAACCGGGTCAGGTCGAGGACCCGGAAGCCGTCCAGTGGACGCCTCGGGGCGTTTTCCCGTATTGTGGGATTGCTTGCCGTCATGTGGGAACTGTGGCACACGCCACATACGCCGTCAAGGGGTCGCGCCGACGTCGGGCAGACTGGCGACGTGAAGAGGGGGACGAGATCGTGACCGAACGCAGCGCAGTGCAGTCCATCGACCGGGCCGTCGCGATCCTGCGGTGCTTCGACGCGCACCACGCCGCCCTCGGGATCAGTGACATCGCCCGGCTGACCGGCCTGTCGACGAGCACCGCGCACCGGCTCCTCGGGTCGATGGCCGCGAACCGGCTGCTCAACCAGGGTCCGGACAAGCGGTACCGACCCGGGCCGCTGCTGGTCCAGCTGGGCCGCTCCGGCGCCGTCCCGTCGAGCCTGCGCGACGCGGCCCGGCCCTACATGGTGGCGCTGCGCGACGAGGTCGACGAGACCGTGGGCCTCCACGAGCTGCTGGCGACCTACGAGCGAGCAGTGGTCGACCAGGTGGAGTCGCACCAGGAGCTGCGGCGCCACTACACCGACATCGGGGTGCCGATCCCGCTGACGCACGGCGCCCCCGGCAAGGCGATCCTGTGCTCGCTGCCGTGGGCGCGCCAGCAGTCCGCCCTGGCGCAGCCGATCCAGCCGGCGACCGCCAACACGGTGACCGACCCGGTGGTCCTCGCGGCCGAGCTGGCCACCACCCGGGAGCGCGGGTGGGCCTCGTCCGACGCGGAGCGGACGCCGGGGATCCGATCGGTGGCGGCACCGGTCTTCGACCACACCGGCACGGTGGTGGGAGCCATCGGACTCTCGATCCCCACGATCCGCATCGACGACGCCCGTGCCGACACGCTCGGCGCGCGGCTGGTCTCGATCGCCTGGGACGTCTCGGAGGCCCTCGGCGCGACGCGCGAGGTCGTCGACCACCGCCTGTCGCTGGCCAGCAAGCCCAGCGGCGCGACCTGAGACCTGCCTGACGTCACGGCTCCAGGACGAGCCTTCCCCGGGGGTGCTGGCCCATCAGCAGCGCGGTCGCGGTGGTGGCCATGCAGCGGGCGTGACCGGCTGGACCGGTCCCTCGCCACGCCGCGGGGTCAACGCGCCTCGTCGCGAGGTGGGGCGAGGTCGATATGACCGCTTGTCAGCTCGCCGGTCACCATCTCACCCGTGAGGCCGGCGCTCCGTAGGAGGCGAAGGACGGCTTCGTTGTCAGACATCATCTCGACCCGGAACCGTCTCACCCCCACCTCGCTCGCGCGCTCGCCCAGCATCCGCACCAGGACGGTGGCGAGCCCGCGGCGGTGCCACGAGTCCGCGACCGTGATGGCCAGCTCGGCGTCGTCAGGAGCCGTCGGATAGCGGATGAAGCGGGCGACCCCGATGATGTAGGTCTCGTCCTGCGGCGAGTGCGCGACGTACGCCTCGTGATCGACGTGGTCGACGGCGGTGAAGTAGGCGGCCTGGCTGTCGGTCAGTCGGGGCGTGCCAGTGAGGAATCGTCGGTACTGCGACTCCTCACTCAGCAACGCGAAGGCGCGCTGCAGCTCGGTGGCATCCGTGCTGCGGATGGGGCGGATCCACACCGGGTCGCCGCTGCGCAGCAGCACGTGGAGGGGGGCTTGGTCCATCCGAGACCTCCTAGCCCAGCGGCGGCAGCGTGACGACCTGGCCGGCGTAGCTCAGCCCGGCGCCGAAGGCGATCAGCAGGGCGGTGTCACCCGGGGCGGCCTCGTCCTGCCGGATCATCGCCTCCATCGCCAGCGGCACCGACGCCGCGGAGGTGTTGCCCGAGTCGATGACGTCGGTCGCGACGGCGACGGAGTCGGGCAGCTTGATGTTCTTGGCGAGGGTCTGGGTGATCCGCAGGTTGGCCTGGTGCGGGATGAACGCGTCGAGGTCGTCGACGGAGATGCCGGCGAGGTCCAGCGCCTCGTGCGCCACCTTCGCCATCGCGAACGGCGCCCAGCGGAAGACGGCCGTGCCCTCCATCTGCACGACCGGGTGGTCGGCAGTGGAGTGGTCACGCACACCCATGCAGCTGGGTGTCTGGGTGATGACGTGCGCCTGCGAGCCGTCGGAACCCCACGCCGTCGGTCCGATCCCGGCCGCCTCCGACGGTCCGACGACCACCGCACCGGCGCCGTCGGCGAAGATGAAGGCGGTGCCCCGGTCGGTCGGGTCCATGAAGCGGCTGAGCTGCTCGACCCCGACCACCAGGACGTGGGACTCCGCACCGGAGCGCACCATCGAGGCCGCGAGGTTGAGGGCGTGGCAGAAGCCGGCACAGCCGGCGGAGATGTCGAAGGCGGCGGCGGTGATGCCGAGCGCGGTCGCGACCTGCGGTGCCGACGCCGGCGTGTGCTCGGGGTGGGTCGAGGTCGCGACGATCACGCAGCCGATCTGGTCGGCGTCGACGCCCGCCGCCTTCAGCGCCCGCTCCGAGGCGCTGAGCGACATCCCGATCAGCGTCTCGTCCTCACCGGCGAAGCGGCGGGTGCGGATCCCCGACCGCGTCTGGATCCATTCGTCGGACGAGTCGAGCACCTCGCAGATCTCGTCGTTGGTGACGACCCGCTCGGGGCGGTGGACGCCCAGGCCGAGCATCGCTGCGTGGGTGAGCTCGGTGGGCTGCTGGATCGACATGAGAGCGAGCATAGGCAGCATCGGGGTCACCGGAGAAGGCGCACGGTCCGCTCGTCCTCGCGCCCGTCGTAGAACCTCTCCAGCACCGCAGGGAAGACGTCCTCGTCCGGGTCGGCGTGCGCGAAGAGCGTCATCGACGAGCGGAGCTTCATCGCATCGATCGACCCGAGGACCCGCTCCGCGCTGACGTCCTCGAGGTCGAGCAGGGCGCGGCAGCACTCGAGCAGCCGCGGCCCCAGGACGTCGTGCCGGAGATAGGCCGACGCCTCGGCGAGGTCGGCGATGGCGTACTCCGCCGACGTGCTGCTCATGCCCAGCCCGGCCACCTGCGGGAAGACCCACCACATCCAGTGGCCGGTCTTGCGGCCCGCGCGCAGCTCGGCCAGGGCCCGGTCGTAGGTCTCGGCCTGCGCGGTGACGAAGCGCTCGAGGTCCATGCCCCTCACTGTGACACGGCTAGGTTGACGGCGTGCCCGACGTCCCCTCCCGTGCCGCGCAGCTCGGCGCGATCGCCTTCCTGCTGCGACCGACGTACGTCGCGAGCGAGCTCGTCACCGCCGCTGCCACCACCGGCGGCTACAGCTTCGTGTCCGACTCGGTGAGCAAGCTGGGTGAGGTCGGCTGCACGGCGGCGTACTGCTCGCCGCGGCACGAGGTGATGAACGGCTCCTTCATGGCCTACGGCGTGCTGCTCGCCGGCGGTGCGCTGCTGATGGTGAGGCCGCTCGGCCCGTGGGTGACCGGCCTGCTCGTGGTGTCGGGCGTGAGCTCGTACGCCACCGGGCTGGCGCCGCTCGACCGGGACGCCACCCTCCATGCGATCGCCGCGACGCCGTTGTTCGTCGGTCAGCCGCTGGCGCTGCTGCTGCTCGGGTGGCGGGTGCGCGACGAGCGGCCCCGGCTGTCGAGGGCGCTGCTCGCGACGGGTGCGGTGACCGCCGCCGCCGCGGTCGGGTTCATCGTGTCCGGGGACGACCGGGCGGGCGGAGCGCTCGAGCGGCTCGCGCTGTGGCCGGTGCTGTTCGGGCTGGCCGGCTTCGCGTGGGTGCACCGACCGAGGCGTCGCGCCGCCTGAGGGGTCCGCGGGAAGATGCTACGAAAGTCGCACATCCGTGACCCACGTCACTCCGAACACCTTCCGGCCGCCGACTCCCCGACGACCGTGACGACGAAGGGTTCGAACCCATGCGCCTCCCCAGTCTCCGTCCCTCCCCCTCCATGGCTGTCTCCATCATGGCCCTGGTGGTCGCCTCGACCGGCACGTCGTACGCCGCCGGCCTGATCGGCTCCGACGACATCAGGAACAACTCGATCACGACCCAGGACGTCAAGAACGGCTCGCTGAAGGGCCGCGACATCAACGGCAACTCGATCGGGTCCAACAAGATCCGGAACGGCTCGCTCAAGGAGCGCGACTTCAAGGACGGCGTCCTCACGTCCGGACCTGCCGGCCCCGCCGGGCCCGCGGGCCCTGCCGGAGTGGGTCGCTGGGCCCTCGTCGACGCGACCGGCGCGATCATCGCCCAGTCCGGCGGCTTCTCCGTGACCGCCGGCTACGTCGCCACCCCCGCAGCGGCCAACGGCAACGTCTACATCAACGCGGGCGAGAACCTCAGCAACAACGGCATCATCGCCACGATCGCCCTGCAGAACACCGTCGACCAGAACGGTGACACGGTCATGAACGGTCGCCAGGCCGGCAGCGACTCCAACCCGGAGTTCTCGGGCGAGGTCTCGGCCGCGATGTGCCAGCCCGGCGTGGTCAACTGTGCGCCCCCCGGCACCGCCAACACGAACCACCTGGTGGTCAGCCCGCGCAACAGCGACGGCAGCTTCACCACCGACGGCACGCGCAAGCGCTTCTACGTCGTCGTCACCGGCGACTCCAGCGACCGCGGCTGACCAGCCCTGGGGGGCGGACGTCATACGGAGCGGGGCAGTGGGGTGCCCCATCCGTATGACGTCCCGGCTGCCGCCGTGCGGCAGACTGGTGGGGTGACTGCGAAGATCTCCGTCGCCGGGCTCGGCTACGTCGGGTTGTCCGTGGGCGTGCTGCTCGCCCGCCGCAACACCGTCGTGGGTCTCGACATCGACGCCGCGCGCGTCGCGCGGCTGCGCCGCGGGGAGAGCCCGATCCACGACGACGGCATCTCGCGCTTCCTCGCCGAGGAGGACCTCGACCTCACGTTCACCACGGAGGCCGAGGAGGCACACCGCGGCGCGGACTTCGTGATCATCGCGACGCCGACCAACTACGACCCGGTGACGAACTACTTCGACACCAGCTCGATCGAGGCCGTGATGCGCGACGTCATGCGCCTCGCGCCGGAGGCCACGATGGTCGTGAAGTCCACCGTGCCGGTGGGCTACATCCAGGACGTGCGCGCGCGCCTGGGCACCGACAACGTCATCTTCTCCCCCGAGTTCCTCCGCGAGGGCAAGGCGCTGCACGACAACCTCTTCCCCGCCCGGATCGTCGTGGGCGAGGACTCCGAGCGGGCACGCGCCTTCGCCGACCTGCTGCTCAAGGGCGCGGACGCCGACGACGTACCCGTCCTCTTCACCGATCCCACCGAGGCCGAGGCGATCAAGCTCTTCGCCAACACCTACCTCGCGATGCGGGTGGCGTACTTCAACGAGCTCGACTCGTTCGCCATGTCGCGCGGCCTCGACAGCCGCAACATCATCGACGGCGTCGGGCTCGACCCCCGGATCGGCACGCACTACAACAACCCGTCGTTCGGCTACGGCGGCTACTGCCTGCCCAAGGACACCAAGCAGCTCCTCGCCAACTACTCCGACGTCCCACAGACGTTGATCTCCGCGATCGTCGACGCCAACACCACCCGCAAGGACTTCATCGCCTTCGACATCATCGACCGCGAGCCCGAGGTGGTGGGCATCCACCGGCTGATCATGAAGGCGGGGTCGGACAACTTCCGCGAGTCCTCGGTGCAGGGGATCATGAAGCGGCTCAAGGCCAAGGGCATCGAGGTCGTGGTGTACGAGCCCGAGCTCGGCACCGACTCGTGGTTCGGCTCGGAGGTCACCGGCGACCTCGCCGCCTTCAAGGAGCGCGCCGACCTGATCGTCGCCAACCGGATGGCCGAGGAGCTCAACGACGTGGCCGACAAGGTGTACACCCGCGACCTCTTCGGCGCCGACTGACCGGGCACTTCCTCGCGCTGAAACGCACTGACCGGGCACTTCCTCGCGCTGACATGCGCTGACCGGGCACTTCCTCGCGGCCGCAGCGCGAGGAAGTGCCCGGTCGACGCTCCTGAGCGCGAGGAAGTGCCCGGTCGGCACGGGATCAGCGGCGGCGGCCGAACAGCCCCCGCTTGATCTCGTCGGGCTGCTCCGGCTCGTCGTCCGACTCGGCGTCAGCAGCGCCGTCGTGGCCGGGCGCGGAGACGGCGTCGGCCTTGCGGAGCGCCTTGACCAGCCGGTGCTCGGACTTCTCCGGGTCCATCGCCGGGCGGGCGGGAAGGGTGAAGCGCTCGACCTCGCGCTCGCCGGTCCGCACCCACCCGACGGCTGCGGCCGGATAGGTCTTGGTGCCGAAGGACTCGGCGAGCAGGGCCGCGCGGTCGTCGCCGTCGGCCGCGACCCGCGCGACCCGGGCGAGCGCGGACGTCCGCTCGAGGCGCGCGACAGCACCCGAGTCGTACGCCAGCAGGCGCGCGCCGTGGTGGGTGCGCTCGAGGTCGTCGAGCAGCGGCGGGAGGGCGCCGCGCAACGGAGCGAGCGAGACGTCGGGCAGGGTCAGGAGGAGCTCGGCGTCACTCGGCCCGTCACCGTGCCACGAGCCGGCCTCGACCAGGCGGACCCGCGGGTCGTGGAGGTAGGACCGGTGCACCAGCCGGGTCTCGAGCACCGGGTCCTCGACGGGCTGGACGCGGTCCTCGTGCACCGACTCCCACGGCCCGAGGACCGTCACCCGCAGGTCGGGGACGTCGCCGTCGAGCAGCGAGTCGACCACGCGGATCGTGTCGTCCGCGGGTCCGGCCGGCACGACCACCTCGAGGTAGGGCACCTGGTAGGCCCGGCCGCGCCGGTTGCGCTTGGGCCGCATCGTCGGGACGAGGTCGGCGAGGTAGGGGTCGTTGTAGCGGTTGACCTGCTCGGCCCGGCGCAGCACCTGCGAGCGGCCGAGGTGCCAGCTGCGTGCCTCGCGGTCGACGACGAAGACGCCGCCGGCCTGGGCGAGCGAGTGGCCGAGGTGCATGTCCTCGCCGAGGCGGAGCGACCGGTCGAAGCCGTCGGAGTCGAAGTAGAGGGCCCGCGTCACCGAGCCGGTCATGCCGATGTGGAAGCGCTGGGCGCGCGGGCCGGCGGTGCGCAGGTCGTCGGTCTTCGCCCAGTAGTCCTCGACCCACTGGTGCGGCTCGTGGTCCTGGCCGGGAAAGAGGTCGGCCGCCTGGCCCGCGGCGATCCGGTCGCGCACGGCGGCGGGGTCGGTGCCGAGCAGCGGGGCCGGGTCGACGAAGCGCTTGTCGCCACCGGGCACGGCGTAGTCGACGAGGTGGTGCCAGCGGGCGTGCGCCTCGACCTCCTCGCGATAGGCCAGCATGTCGGCGTCGTACCAGTGCAGGACGTCACCCTCCGCGGCCAGCGCGCCGAGGTGGCAGGCGTTGGCGCGACCCCAGCCGTCCTCGACCCGGATCAGCCTGGTGTTGTCGGGGCGGACCTCGGGCAGCTCCTGCGCCGGCGCGCTCTGGTCGTCGACGACGAGCACCTCGAGCAGGTGGGCCGGGTAGGACTGGGCGGCGAGCCCGGCGAGCACGTAGGGCAGCGTGTGCTGGTAGTTGAAGGTCGGCACGACGACGGTCACCGACAGGGTCGGCTCCCAGCCGCCGAGGGGCGGCGGGGTCAGCGATCCCCAGTCGTTGTGGCGCACCACCGGCTGCCGAGGCACTACCGCTCACCCCCGTCGGGACGGTCGAGCGGGTCGACCTCCAGCGCCAGGCTGGGCTGGAACCCCGCCCACTCGGAGGCCACGATGTCAGGTCGACGGAACTCCTCGTCGTCACGCTGCCAGGTGTGTCCCGCGCCGGTGCGCCGCAGGATGTAGCCGAGCCCGTGGGTGCGGTAGATCCGGCCGCCCGCGGCCTCGACGCCGGACAGGAGCTGGGCGTCGACGAACTTCCGCACCCGGCGGAAGTCGCCGAGCGAGCGGAGGAGGCCGCGGTCGAGCAGCAGCGTGCCACCGGCGACGAACCGGGCGAAGACCTCCGAGGGGTGGATGCGTCGCACGGTGAGGTCGTCGCGGTGGTCGTTGGCGTGGAGGTAGACGAACTCCGACGGCATCCCGACCACGTCCGCGCCGGAGAAGCGACGCGCCATCAGCAGGTCGTGGACCGCGTCGGGCGAGTACCAGTCGTCGTCGTCGACCTTGAGCAGGACCTCGCTGGACGCTGCCCGCGCGGCTGCCGTGAGCACGTCGCCGAAGAAGTCGCCGCCGTCGAAGGTGAGCACCTGGTGCGGCCGGTCGCCGAGTGCACGGCGTACGGCGTCACGGTCGGGCTCGAAGCCGTGCGCGGCCAGCACGAGCTCGACCTCCGCGCCCCGCTGCCGGGCGACCTGGCGCAGCGCGAAGTCGAGCATCTCGGGTCGCTTGGTGGCGAGCAGCGCACTGACCGGTGGCAGCGCGACGTGGCGTACGCCGGCGCGCTCGGCGAGCGACGCACGCCAGGCCAGCGTGGAGTGGTGGTCGAACGCGGCCCGGCGCACCACGAGGCTGTGCTCCTCGCGGCGCAACGCGTCGTCGAGATCGACGTCTGCGGTGATCGCGTCGACCAGGGCGGGCGCGAGCCCGGACTCGGCGAGGCACCGGGCGTCGGCGCCGACGAGCGGCACGCCCGACGCGGCCAGCGCCAGCAGATCGGCGGTCGCTGTGTCGGCGGTGACCCGGACGCCCTGGTGCGCGCGCGCGGCTGCGACGACGTCCTCGGTGACCCCGCCACGGCCGAGGTCGGCGAGGTCCGCGACGCGCTCGTCCCAGTCCTTGCGGAAGCCGACGGGGTTGAAGATCCTCTCGTCGACGGGCTCGGGGCCCGGGTCGGTGACGACGGTGGGCGCCCGGTCGATGACGTGGTGCGCGGCGACGACCTGCTGCGAGCGGGCACGGGGGCGGGACACCACGACGTCCGGCGGCACGTCGCGCGACTCCTCGCCCGCCGCGGCCACGTCGGGCAGCAGCACGCTGCGCGCGTCGATGCCGGGTGCGGCGGGCCGTCCGGCGTACGCCAGGACGACGCCGCCGTGCGTGGTGTCGCCGGGTCCCGCGGTCTGCCTGGCCATCTCCATCACGACCAGCTGGGCGCGCGCGCCGGAGCCGAAGCGGACGACGGTGAGCACACCGCGGTCACCGGCCGGCCGGGCCGCGAGGTGCGCGAGCGGCGGCCACTCGGGGCGCGGCACCAGCACCCACGGAGTCGGGGCGTCGGTGAGCCAGCAGGCGACGGCCTTGCACTGGCCGAGGGGGGGTACGGCGCTGGCCATCCGGCGCAGCCGCGCGCGGTCGGCGGCCACGACGAGCACGGAGCCCCAGCCCTTGCGCGGGCCGTCGAGCTCCGACAGCGGGACGACGGTCGGCTCGAGGCCCGGCACGTCCTCGATGCCGTGCAGCGCGTCGAGCGCGAGGCCGTCGGAGTCGTCGACGAGGACCAGCGTCGGTCCGGGCATCCGCAGGTCGTGGAGCGGGTGCTGGGCAGAAGGGCTCACGACCGCACCCGCTCCTTCAGAGAGGCGGGCAGCGCGTGCTGCACGAGCGGGCGCGGCTGGCGCCACAGCCAGTCGCGGCTGACGTGGTCGATGATGTGGACCCCCTCGGGAGCGGTCACCTTCACCAGCCCGCCGAGCGACTCGGGGCTGCCGCTGCGGATCGCCTCGTCGACCTCGAACTCCCGCAGCTTGCGGTAGAGGCGGGTGTTGGTGAAGTCCACGCCGTCGCGCCGCCAGTGGGCGTACTCGTCGGCGTCGAGCCACTTCACCTCGACGCACAGGCCCTGCTGCAGCACGATCCGCTCGACGCCCGGCGGGAACTCGCGCAGCTCCCAGTCGAACGCCTTCACGAAGGTGAAGTCGGGCCCCATCGGGTAGACCCACGGCTCCAGGAAGCGCAGCGACAGGTCGAGCCAGCCGGTCGACTCGTCGACGACGGTCAGCGGGTGCCGCGGCATCGCGACGATCGCGCGCGTCGACTGGAGCTGCCACGACAGGTCGCGCAGGATGCCGGCGCCCTCGGGCGTGAGCACCATGTCGCCGTCCCACTTCATCGAGTAGGTCGTGCGGACGTGGGAGAAGCACCAGTTGTAGAAGTGGGTGAGCGAGTGCACGCTCGTGGCCGGGGTGGCGAGGTGCTCGCCGCCGGCCCGGGCGACGGTGTGCGGGTAGTCCAGGACGGTCAGCCGGTCGGCCGCACCGCACCGCTCCGCGACCCGCTTCGCGACGCCCGCGGTGTCGTCGTCCGACCCGTTGTCGACGAGCAGCACGTGCTGGACGGCGGAGAAGATCGGCGGCAGCACCCACGGCAGGTTGCGTGCCTCGTTGCGCACCCGGAAGACGCACGTCAGGCCCGGCTCGAGGCGCTCGCCGGAGGTCCACGGCCAGGTCACGTCGTAGCCGGGCTCCCCCTCGAGCGCGGCGATGTCGGGCATCAAGCTGATCCCCGAGGCCGCTCCCGGCCGATCGCCTTGCGGAGCTTCTGGCGAGCGACCGGCGGGACCAGGGCGCGCACGGCGTGCGGGATGCGGTCGGCGCCGCCGGCGGCCTGCTCGCCCGCCGCGCGACGCGCCTCCGCCGCGGCCGTACGCCGCTGGGCCACGACCGTGGAGTGGGCGAACGCCTCCGCGTCGGCGTACTGCGCGGCATAGGCGGTGCGCAGCTGGTCGCACCACTCCCGGGTCGAGACGTCGTCGTCGACGGCCAGGGCGTCGAGCGCCTGCCAGGTCTCGTCGGCGAGCTCGCGCAGTCGGTCGGGGACGCCGATGTCGTCCCACGTCATCGTGACCCGACGCAGCGACGGGTCGATGAAGCGGTGCACCTCGGCGATGTCGACGGCCATCGCGGTCTTCACGCCGTTGAGGTCGAACGCCTCGCCCAGCTTGAAGACCGGCTGCGTCCAGTCGTCGAGGAGGTCGCCGTAGCGGACGAACGCGCGCTGCTGGCCGCGGGTGGCGCGCTCGGTGTGGAGCATCATGTTGATCCACGCGGCCGTGCGGGTGATGGCGCCCTGGTCGGAGCCGGCGCCCATCTGCCCGTAGTAGGTCTGCTTCGAGCCGACCACCTCGGTCACCGGCCTGAGCATGGTGACGTACGACGACGTCGCGTCGCAGCGGTCGGCCGCGGCCCGCCAGAGGCCGAGGAACCAGGAGGCGCGCGGGTCCTTGATCACGAGCTCGTCGTTGGTCTCGAACTGCTGCTCCAGCCACGCCGTGACGCGCTCGCGGGTGGCGTGGTCACCGCTGGTGGTGCCGGTGTCGAGCCAGGCCCGCGGACGCGCGTCGGAGACCTGCACGTTGCTGCGGGCGAGCAGCTCGGTGTGGAGGTCGACCACCCAGCGCGGCTCGCCGAAGCCCTTCGGGTTGGTCGCGTCGGCGACCACCTCGGGCTGGGGCACGTGCAGGCCGAGCGCCTGGAGCGTGCCGGCCATCGTGCTCGTGCCGCTGCGACCCGAGCCGACGACGAGGACGACCCGACGACTGCTCACCGGATCGACTTCCTCGTTGCGCTCGGTCATGCGTCGAAGACTAACGGTGGCCCCGTGCTCAGGGTCAGCCCGCTCCTGCTGCGCCCGGACGGCCTCCACGAACGGATTCTCCGCCTGCCGACGACCGTGACGTCCTCACATGTCTGCTGGCGGGACGCGTCCTGGGAGTGCGACCTGCGCTGCCCGGGGCGTCGTGGCGCGCCTGCCAGAATGCCGCGAGTGACCGACCTGCGCGTGGCAGTGGCCGAGACCGTGGCCGACACCGACCTGATGAGCTTCCACCTCCACGTGGCCGAGCCCGGCGAGGAGCAGGCGGTTCTGGGGCTGCTCGACGAGGCTGTGCGCTGGATGAACAGCCGCGGCAACACCGAGCAGTGGGGGAGCGAGGCGTTCTCGGCCGTCCCGGCTCGAGCGGAGCAGGCAAGGGGCTGGGTGGTGTCGGGTGGCACCGTGCTCGCCACCCTGAACGACCGCCCGGTCGGGGCGCTGGTGCTCGGCGAGGCTCCGGCGTATGTTCCACCGGCCGCTGAGCCCGAGGTGTACGTCGTGCTGCTCGTCTCGGGTCGCCACGACGAGGCACGCGGGATCGGACGGCGGCTGCTCGCACTGTCCGACGTGGTGGCCGCGCGGATGGGCCGCACCCTGCTGCGGGTCGACTGCTACGCCGGCGCGGACCGCGCCGTCGTGCGCTACTACGAGTCCGCCGGCTTCACCGAGGTCGCGTCCTTCACCCACAGGGGGTCCTGGCCGGGTCGGGTGCTGGAGCGGCGCCTCGCCGGCTGCTGACCTCGTCGACGGGGCGCGTCCGACGGCTCAGTGCTCCGGGGTGGCCCGTTCCTGCTGTGCCCGCGCGGCGTCGTCGGCCTCGCGGAACGCCTCGTCGTCCTCCAGCTGCTCGCGCAGCGCGGTGAGGTGCGTCGAGAGGTGGACGCGGGCGACCTCGGCGCTCGGGTCGTCGTCGGCGCCGGAGGCGATGTCGCGCCACGAGGTCTCCCCCGCGTCGACCCGGCGCTGCAGCCGCTCCTGCTCGGGACCGAGCTCCCCGCGCCTGGCATCGGCCTCGATCTCCTGCACCCGTCGGGCCGACCGGGCACGGAACGTGTCGCGCTCGGCGCCGAGGTGCGCGGCCAGCTGGCGGAGGGACGCCGTGGCGTCGCGGGCCTGGCGGCGCGACTCGGCGAGTGCGGCCTGCAGCCCGGGGTCGTCGGAGAGGGCCACGGCTCAGAACCCCTGCTCGGCGGAGTCGTCGGTGCGGCTGCCCGCGTCGGCGTGCTGCGCGGTGCTGATGGAGGTGAGCACCGCGTTGGCGCCGCCGAGGCCGGCATTGACGTAGCGCAGCACCTTGAGCAGCGCCTCGGCCGCCTGGGTGAGCTTCTCGATCGCGCGCAGCCCGTCATGGATCAGCTCGACCACTCGTCGCGCCTTGCCGGGGGCGGAGATGCCGGCCTTCGCCCAGCCGATCGGACCGGCCAGCGCGGAGACGATGAGCTCCTGGATGATCCCGTCGATGAAGTCGATCGCGATCACCAGCACGTCGAGGGTCGCCTTGCCCACCTCGATGACGTGGCCGAGCTGCTCGGCGATGTAGCCGGAAGCCTCCTGCTGGTCGGCGTGCATCTCGCCGACGTCCGCCATCCGTGCGCTCGCGGCGTTGCCCGCCGGGCCCTGCCACACCGACGGCACCTGCTGGCCGAGCGAGGTGTAGTTCTGGCCGACGGCGCCGCACGCGTTGCCGACGTTGCCCCACGCGAGCTGCATGGAGGAGACGGCGTTGAAGTCGCCTGCGACGGGCTTGAAGAGCGCTTCGAGGAGGCTCCAGCCGGTCACCTTGTTCACCATGCCGTCGATCGCCGGGATGATCAGGCCGCACTCGCCCTTCTTGTCCTCGATGTACTGCCCCTCGGTGCCGGGCGGCGTGCCGCCGGCGACCGCGGAAACCGGGTTGACCTGCTCGGTGATCGTCATCGGCCTGCCCACTCCTGTGCGCTCTCGTCGTCGTCCTGCGACTGGTAGTCGTCGTACTCACCGAGGTCGGCGGCGTTGTCGCCGATCTCGTGGACGTTGTCGACCAGGTCGTTGATGTTGTCGACCGTCTTCTTGCCCTCGTCGTAGAGGTCCGTGTAGGTCGAGACGGTCTCGCCGATGTCCTGGCGTCGGCCGCGGTCGGCGGCGTCGGAGGACCGCGACCCGGCGTAGGCGTCGTCGGCCCGCTCGCGGGCGTCCTCCTCGCTGGCCCCGCCGGCGATCGCGTCGTCGTACTCGGTGTTGTAGGCGTCCTCGGCCCGCTGGTTGATCCGGTCGTGGGTCAACGCGTCCGCCCGCCCGTCGACGCCGTCTGCCTTGGCGAACTCGAGTGCCTCCTCGTCGGAGTAGCCCATCGAGCGGTAGTAGGCGTACTCGTCCGTGCGCCGCTCGATCGCGTCGATCGCCGCGTCGTGGGCAGCCTTCCTCGGGTCCAGCACGGGAGGCACGTCGTCGACGTCGTTGCCCGGCAGCACCCGGTCGCGCAGCGCCTCGGCGCCGTCGGAGAGCCCCGGACGCTTGTCGTCCAGGTCGGGGATCGGCCCGCCGCCCTGCGGGGCGTCGCCCAGCGGTCCGCCGGGGGTGTCGTTGCCGCTTCCCGCGGGGTCGTAGGGCGGGAAGTCGGCCGGGTTCGGCGACATCCCGCGGAAGCGGTCGTACGCCGACTGGTCGGTGTCGAGGTAGTCGTCACGCGAGTCGACGAACGCGTCGACCACCTTGGTCGCGACGGCGCGCGAGTCGCGCAGCCCGTCGTGGGCCGTCGACACGGCCGACTCGTAGCCTCCCTGGAACAGGTTGAGCACCCCGGAGAACGCGCCGAAGTTGCTGCAGGACGAGCTGATGTAGTCGTCGATCGTGCCGACGTGGTCGTGCTGGCGGGACGCGACCTCGGCCGCCGCCGTCAACGCATCGGGATCCACTCGGAAGCTCACGATGTCTCCTGGTTGAGGTGGGTGCGGATGGGTGCGACGTCGATCCGACTCCTACCCACCCGCCCCGGCGACAAACGTGGAAACCCTTACGGGACCGCCGCTCCGCCCTTCCTCGCCCTCGACCGCACCCGGAACCAGCCGACGATCATCACCAGCAGGGCGAGCATCCCGAGGCCCCACCCGACGGTCGATCCCCACGCCTTCTCGCTCGTCGTACGCCACTCACCGCCCTGCTCGTAGACGGTGATCGTGTCGCCCTTCTCGACGTCGCCGAGGCGGCGCAGCTCGTAGAGCGCGGAGGCCTGCTCACCGTCGGACAGCTCGAAGACCACCGAGGAGTACTCCGGCGCCTTCGACCCCGCGCGGCTCCGTCCGAGCTCCTCGAACCCGAGCACCGTCGCCTCCTGCGTGCTGACCCCCGAGGGCGGCTGCCGGCTGTCCCAGAAGTCGTAGAGCCGCCACCCGACGACGAGCACCATGACCAGCAGCAGCGCGAGCGCCACCCACGTCATCCCGTAGCTGTCCTTGGTGGCAGCCGGGGACTGTCCCCGGCCGCCCCGGGGGCGCCGATCCGGCACCGGTCGGTCGTCGTCGCTCACCTCGCCAGTGTGCCAATTCGTCTTGATCACCCGTGCCCGGGGCTGCCAGTGCGGCACCGGTGACGGCGCCGGTCCCGGGCGGATCGGGCGCGCGCGTATCACGCGCAGAACGGCGTCAGGCACCCGGGGCGGCACGCCGCAGTTCATCGCCTCGCCGCGACACGCCGCCGAAGAATGTCGCCTTGATCACGCCCCGATCACGTGATCTCATCCCCTTCGCAACCTGCCGACCATCTCGGGCTCGCCCGGTAAGGGGTACTTCGTCATGCCTGCGCACGTCACGGCCACCTGGCTCGTCCTGGCCGATGTCAATGATCAGTTCCTGGGAACCCTCGAGGGTCCGGGATGCGTCGTGACCGCTCGTCTCGACACCCCGCTCGCAGCCGGCATGGCCAGCCACCAGCTGGGTCGCGACGACGCGTCGTCCCACGAGGTGCAGGTGCACCGCCCGGACGGGTCGAGCGTCCTGCTCCAGTACGACGAGCCGCGCGCCGCGTGGTGTGGACTGTCCGCGGGGGTGCACGTGGAGGACGCCCTCCGGACCGCGGAGATCGATCGTCCACGCACCATGCTGGCCCCCACGATGCTGCTCACGAGGGATCGGGAGACGCGATCCCTGGAGTCCTACGACGTGTACGTCTGCACGAGGGTGCGCGAGGGCGGACTGGTGTTCACCCGCGTGGGCGAGGTGACGGTGCGTCACGGTGCCGGCATCGGCGAGGTGCTGGACGCGGCCCGGCACCGGGCGGCCCCCTTGTCTGAGCAGATCTCCGGCGAGTCCCACCAGACCCACAACTTCGAGCCGGAGACCGAGGTCGAGGCCAAGATCACGGTCCACGGCAGGGTCCAGCCGTGGGCGCTCGCGTGCCACTTCGGCGAGCTCTCGACCTCGCGGGCGATCCCCGGACACGTGCCGGACCTCGGCAACGAGATGCAGCGCTGGCACTACCGACAGGAGACGTTCGAGGTCCTCTCGCCGGAGGCGGAGCGTGGCTACATCGCCTTCATCCACAAGCGCGACCACCACTACCTGCTCAAGCAGAAGACGTACGCCGAGGACGGGCTGCGCCGGCGCGAGGTCTTCGACTTCGACGTGCACCTGCCGAGCGATGACTTCGAGGGGCATCTCGAGCGGACGTTCCCGGGGATGCTCACCCGTCGGCTCCCGTCGATGACGCGCAGCCGGTTCGACGTCAACGTCGAGTCGCAGGCGACGGGTCACTTCTACGGCATCGAGGTCGACGAGGTCGTCGTCGCCGACAGCGACCGGACGCTTCGGCAGGTCGAGATCGAGTACCACCACTCCCGCGTTCACGCCGGCCTGACGCCCGACCTCATCGAACGGGAGGTGCTGTGGCTGCGCGACTTCGTCTCGGCGCAGCTCGCCTCCGACGGCATCGAGCACCGAGTTGACTTCTACTCCAAGCTGTCCTTCCTGCGGGACTGCGTGGGCGACGCATCGTTCGCGCGCTGACCTGCCACATGACTCTGGTGATCCTGGGGGCGTCCCCCAACGTCGCGCGCGTGGCCGGGGGGCTCGGCCTACCGCTCGTCCACGTCCTGAAGCCTGGCAGCGCGCTCGGTTCCATGCTCCGCCTCGGCGACCGCTCCTACCCGGTCGACTACGACGACCCGGCGCAGTGGACCGACTTCGTCGACACCGTGCTGACGGCGCTGCGTCCGTCCGCCGTCGTCAGCATCACCGAGGGCGGGCTCCTGCCCGCAGCCGTCGCGTCCGAGCGTCTGGGGACCCCGGGCGTGCCCCCCGAGGTGGTCCGTCTGCTGTGCGACAAGGCCTCGATGCGCGAGCACCTCACCGCCCACGCGCCGGCGCTGACCACCTGGGCCGGCAACGTCGCGAGCCCGGACATCCCGGCGCCGACGACCGAATCGCCCCTCGTCGCCAAGCCACGGCGCGGCACGGCCAGCGAGTCCGTGCGGCTGGTCACCTCCGCTCGCGAGCTCGACCGACTGCGCTCCAGTCCGATCGCGGCGGAGCTGGTCCTGGAGTCGTACGTGCCGGGCCGGGAGTTCAGTGTCGAGACGTTCAGCAGGGGCGGGCGTCACGTCGTGCTGGCCATCACCGAGAAGGTGGTCGGCGACACCTTCGTCGAGCTCGGGCACGTCACACCGCCTCGGGGACTGGACGCTGGTGCGAGTTGTGCACTTGCGTCAGCGACCGTGACGTTCCTCCGGGCGATCGGACTCGAGGACGGCCCCGCCCACACCGAGCTCAAGCTCCACGACGGCACCGTCACGGTGATCGAGTCGCACAACCGCCCCGGCGGGGACAGGATTCCGGATCTGGTGCGGCTGACCACAGGCTTCGACCTGCGCCGCTGGAGCCTCGGCTGGCCCGTGGGCCTCCGGCCCGAGGACGCGTCGGGCCGGGCGGTGGAGGGCCTGGCTCGAGCAGCCGCCGTCGCCTTCGTGACCGGAGCTCCCGGTGTGGTGACCGCCGCCGCGGCCCCCGCGTCCGACGACCACGAGGTCTTGCTCTTCGTGGGCGCCGGCGACCGGGTCGGCGAGCTGCGGTCGTCGAAGGACCGCATCGGCAGCGTCCTGGTGGCCGGCGACACGAGCGACGGGTGCTTGTCCGAGGCCCAGGCGCTGGCCGGTCGGTTCCACCTCGAGACGCGGGACGAGGTGGGCTGAGGTGGCTGTCCTCGTGCTGAACAAGCATCCCTACCGCGAGCTCCTGAAAGACGGCTCGGTGCTCCTGCCAGTCCCGCCGGACGAACGGGTCCTGCTGTCCACCGTCTACAACGGCGGTCTCGACGGCCACGACCCAGCGGACTTCCCGACGGTGTCCGTGTGCGACTTCACGGACGAGGAGGAGATCCTCGTGGCCGCGCGATGGCTGGCGTCCAGGACGCCGGTGACCCGGGTGGTGGCCGTGCACGAGAAGCTCATGGGCCTCGCAGCCCGCCTGCGGGAGGAGCTGGGGTGCGGCGGCCAGGGTGTCGCCAGCACCACGCGCTTCCGCGACAAGGTCGTGATGAAGCAGACCCTCCTGGATGCCGGTTACGAGTCCGTGCCGCAGTTCCAGGTGGTGAGCGGCGACCTCGCCGAGCTGCCGTGGGACGGCTCCCGCTTCGTGGTGAAGAGCGCCCACAGCGTGGGTGCGAGCGAGGTGCGCATCGTGGCCGACCTGGCCTCGCTCAACGCCGCGCGCCGCGAGCTCGCGCACCACAGCCCGGTCGTCGAGGTCGAGGAGTTCGTGGACGGCGACATGTACCACTGCGACGCGGTGGTCGAGGACGGACGCGTCACCTTCGTGGCCGTGTGCCGGTACCTCGCCGCACCGGGGGCGTTCGCGCCTGGAACGTGGGCGGGCAGCCAGCTCCTCCCAGGGGGGCCCCTGCGCGACCGGATGGTGGCGGAGAACGCCCGCGTGCTCGGCGTCCTCGGGCTCGAGGCCGGCGTCACCCACCTGGAGTTCTTCCTGACCCCGGACGGCGACCTGGTGTTCTGCGAGGTGGCGGCCAGGCCGGGCGGCGGCGGGATCGTCGAGATCGTGCGGGCCGTCCACGGCGTGGACCTCCGGCGCGCGGCGTTCGCCGTGCAGTGCGGCAGGCCCGCTCCGCACCCCGAGCCGCAGGACGGTCCCCCGCTGGCCGCGGTCGTCGGCGTCTACCCCACCGACGGCGCCCCGGCGGACCTCGCGGCCGTGGTGCCCGCCGGCACCCTCGAGTACGTCCGCGGCGCGCTGAACGGGTCGCCCGTACGCCACTGCACCGACTACGCCCACCGCTTCGTGATCGGTGGCCGCACCGAGGACGAGCTGGCCGACCTGCGTCGCCAGATCACGACCCTGGTTGACGACCGGGGGTGGGAGTGACGATGGACGAGCCGAATGGGACGGGGTCGACGCACGAGGTCGAGCTGGTGGACCTGACGGTCCTGGACCCGGCGACCGCGGCGAACCTGCCCGGTTCGATGGCCCGGACGGGGAGCGAGTTCGCCGAGCGCGTGCGGAGGCGGTCGTTCCCCTGCATCTTCGCCCGGAGTGCCGTGGACCAGGGCGACGTCGTGGTGGGACTGGCGCGCGGCACCCGGCATGAGGTGCTCGCGGCGAGCACTGACCTGCTGCGCCAGCTGGCGCGGCGGATCTGCGACGACGACGAGACGATCGGCGTGCTGTTCCTCGACGTTCCCGGTCTTGTCACCATCGACGACGACCACCGGCTCGCCGACGAGCTCCTGCGCCACTGGCACGCGAACGACGGCGCGGACTGGCCCTCTCACGCGCCGCGCGATCCGGCGGACCCCGCGTGGGTGTTCTGGTTCGACGGCGTCGGATTCTTCGTCAACTTCTCCTCGCCCCGCCACGAGCGACGCCACAGCCGGAACGTCGGGCCGTGGTTCACGGTGGTCGCCCAAGCGCGCGAGGTGTTCGACCGTCCGGACCGCGGCGGTCCGCGCGCCCGAAGCGTCATCCGGCGCCGCCTCGAAGAGTTCGACGACGTACCCGCGCACCCGGCCCTCGGGAGCTTCGGGGACGAGGCCAACCGCGAGAGCGACCAGTTCTTCCTGGGCGACGACACGCAGTCACACCGGCTGTGGGTCGACCCACCCGCCACCCGGACCGGCGACCAGCCGTCCGACACGACACACACGGAACGGAAGTGCCCTGTTGTTCATGAATGAGACCGCGATCCGCTCGATGATCGACCAGGACCAGATCGGGTGGGACGGCGAGTTGCGCCGCGACTCCCTGCTGCTGAGGCTGGGCGACCTGCTCCACCCCATGGCGAGCGACCCGCCGGAGGTCGTCGACCTGGCCGACCAGGACGCCATCGACCGCATGTACGACGAGCCGGTGACCGGCTGGCACGAGTACCGCCTCGAGCGCGGTCGGCTGGTCCTCTTCCACACCCACCAGCCGGTGTCGCTGCCGCGGTCCGTGGGCGGACTCATCGGGGGCCTGAGCCACATGGCGCGACTCGGTCTCACCGTGCACCTCGACACCCCGATCGTCGACGCCGGGTTCCAGGGCGTCATCACCATGGAGATGTTCAATGCAGGACCCTCCGACGTGATCCTGCGGCCGGGGATGCCGGTGGCCAAGGTCCTGCTGCACCGCCTCGGCGACTCCACGACCCCCGAGACCCCCGAGGCCCTGTTCCACCACCGCTTCTACGGCGCGGAGAACCACCTCGGCAGCAAGTACGCGGCCGAGTTCTACGCCGACGCCGACCACAACTGAGAGGGAAGACCATGATCGACTGCGCATTCTGTGACGAGTTCGCCCAACCGGTGGAGGACACCTGGCTCGTGGCGTCCACCGAGGACCGGGTCGTCCTGCCGACCATCGGCTGCCTGACCGAGGGCTACCTGCTCTACATGCCGAGGGACCACACGCTCGCGTTCGCCGACTTCGACGAGGTCGGCCTGAAGTCCTCCGAGGCGGACCTCGAGGCCCTTCGCGCCGACCTCCAGCGGCGCTACGGCCCGGTGCTCCTCGCCGAGCACGGTCCGCGCGAGTGCGACCTGGGCGCCGGGTGCTGCGACCACGCCCACATGCACCTGATCCCCGTCCCGGACACCGCCCGGGTGCAGGCTCGCTACGAGGAGGTCGGGGGCGCTGCCAAGTCGTTCGGGACGCTCCAGGAGTGCCTGGCCTCCATCGAGACCGCCTACGTCTACCTCTCCCCCGAGCCCGGCGTGCACCAGGTCTGGCCGGCGGACGCCTTCCCCCGGCAGTGGGTGCGCCGCGTCTGTGCCGCGGAGCACGGCCGTGCCGAGGCATGGGACTGGCGTGACCACCCCTTCGACGCCGACCGCTCGCGCACGTACGACGCCGTGTGCGGCCGGCTGCCGATGGGTGAGACCGTCCCGGTTCCGTGACCGTCATGACGGCAGCAGCCGCGCACGTCCTCTCGACCCTCGACCCGGCACGAGCTTGGGCGCAATGGGTCGAGGGCCGGTGGCCGAAGTGGTCGACCCAGTGCTTCATGCACTCCGTCGGCCTTCCGGTCCTCGACGCCTCCCTGGTGGCGCCGGGCGGGGAGGCGCGTCTCGGCGAGGTCGCGCAGCAGTTCGCCGCGGGCCTGGGCGTCGACCGGGTGATGGTGCGGTCGGACGGGGGCCTCGAGACCGCACGCTACCGGCGCGGCGGCCACACGCTGCCGGTGCCCGAGGCCGTGGACTGGTGCCGAGAGGTGATGCGGGACGGACGTGCTGCCCTCCTGCTCGAGCCGACGGACCGTTTCACCAACGAGCTCACCGCCATGCTGCGCATCGACCGCACCTCCGCGCCAGCCGGACTGGGACGCCTGACGGTGGAGGTGCTCGGGCCGGGCTACGACCTCGCAGACCTCGCCCGCACGGGCCTGAGGCCCCAGGCGCGGATCGAGGTGCGCAACGTGAGGTGGGACCGCCCCGACGACCTGTGGCCGCACGACGTGTCCTTCGCGACCGACGACAGCTCGCACGTCGATCGACGCGACGGTCGTCTCGACTTCATCGCGACCCAGAGCATGGGGCTCACCGGCGCGACGCGGGAGGAGCGACTCCGTGCCGCGCGCGAGTGGCTGCTCGTACGCGGCGCCGACCACCTCTTCCGCGAGTGGGACCCGGTCGATTCCGTGCGGCACCTCACCGACTGGGTGGCCGCCGCGGCACGCGTCGTCGGGGGCTGGGGGGATCGTCCCTGGGAGTGCCTGGCCACCGGTTGGTCCGACCTGGACGGCACACGACAGGTCTTCTGGGACGTCGTAGAAGGAGGAAGCAAGTATGGCCACCACGGTTGAGAACACCCGGCACCTGTTCCTGGACCACCAGGCGACGACGCCTGTCGCGGACGAGGTCCTCGACGAGATGCTGCCGTACTTCGGGCTGGCGTTCGGCAACGCGTCCGCGCGCAACTCGTTCGGTCGCTCCGCCTCGTCCGCCGTGGAGCACGCCCGGGGCCAGGTGGCGGAGCTGCTGGGCGCGGAGCCGGCCGAGGTGGTCTTCACCTCGGGCGCGACGGAGAGCAACGCCATCGCGATCCGTCAGGCATTCGGGTCCGCGGACGGCCCCGGACACCTGATCACGTCCGCGATCGAGCATCCGTCGGTGCTGGGGCCTGCCCACGAGCTGGCCCGCAGCGGGCACGAGATGACCTTCCTCCCTGTGGACCGCGACGGACTCGTCGATCCGGAGGAGGTGCGCGCGAGCCTGCGGCCCCACACCCGTCTGGTCTCGATCATGCATGCCAACAACGAGGTCGGGACCATCCAGGAGCTCGACCGGATCGGGGAGGTGTGCCTCAACGCGGGCGTGCCGCTGCACTCCGACATGACGCAGACCGCCGGCAACGTGGCGGTCACGTCGGCAGCCGCGTCCGTGAGTCTCGCATCGGTCTCTGCCCACAAGTTCTACGGCCCCAAGGGCGTCGGTGCGCTGCTCGTGAGGCGACACCCGGGGCTCACCCCGCGACAGGGCGCAGCGGAGGCAGGCCTACGTCCCGGCACCCTCAACGTGCCCGGCATCGTGGGGCTGGGAGCCGCCTGCACGCTCAGCCTCCGTGACGCCCCGGCATCCCTCCCTCGCGTGAGCGGACTCCGTGATCGCCTCGGCCGCGAGCTCGAACGCCGCCTGGGGGACGTCCGCATCAACGGGCACCGGACGCAGCGGACTCCCGGCAACCTGAGTGTGACGGTGACCGGCGTCGAGGCCGACGAGATCCTACGCAGCGACCCGGCACTCGGCATCTCACTGGGATCGGCGTGCACGTCGGGGAGACCCGATCCGTCCCACGTGCTGCTCGCCATGGGCGTGGCTCGTGCGGCATGCCGCTCGACGATGCGCATCGGCGTCGGACGGGGGACGACATGGGACGACTGCGAGGAGCTCCTCGACCGGCTGGTGCCCCTGGTCGAGTCCTCGAGGCGACGGAACTGCTACGTCCCGACCGCACCCGACTGACCGCGCACCTGCGACCACCGACCCGCCTGCACCCACCGACCACCACGAGGAGACCACCATGCTGATTGCATTCGAGGGGATCGACGGCGCCGGCAAGACGACGCTGTCCAGCGCCGTCGCCGCGCACCTGCGCTCCGCCGGCACCGACGTGGAGCTCTTCCACAAGAAGACCATGCCCGACGGGGCCGACCCGTACGTCCGTGAGCACCTCGCCGGTCTGGCGCACCTGCTGTGGGCAGGAGCCGACCGCCAGCCGATCCACCTCCTCGGTGACGAGCACTGGGTCAGGTTGATGGCGTCCTACTTCGCCGCCGTCCACGAGACCGTCGTCAAGCCCGCCTCGGCGGCGGGCAAGGTGGTCGTCACCGACAACTGGTACTACAAGTTCTTCTCGCGGATGTCGATCAACACCGGGTACCCCATGGAGAGCTTCACCCGGGTCTTTGACGGGGTCGGCGAGCCCGACCTCGTCGTCTACCTGGACGTGTCGCCGGCGACGGCTGCCGCCCGGAAGCAGGAGTTCACCATCGGCGAGCAGGGCGGGCACGTGCGGAGCGCCGAGGGCGCCTCCTCAGGGTTCGTCGACTACCAGACCGATGTCGCGTCCTTCTACGAGCAGCTGGCGCGCGAGCGAGGTTGGCGCTGGCTGACTCCCGGCGAACGGTCGCCGGAGGAGCTGGCCGCGATCGTGGTGGGGATGCTGGAACCGGTTCGGTGAAGTCGCGTCGCACGTTCCTCGCAAGCCTGAACCTCAACCGCGGCATGACGACCGATCCACGCGGTGGGTTGTTCCGGGCGTGGCTGGACGACCTCCGTCCCGACGTACTGATGCTCCAGGAGACCCAGGCGCCCCACGCCCGCGTCCTCGGGACGCTCGACGACTACGAGCGCGTGTGCGGGACCACGGGCTCAACGGTGTGGCGGCGTGCCGGCGGGCCCCCGGTCGCGGTGGTCCAGGATCGGGAGACCTGGGGCCAGACGATCCGCCTCGACGGCGACGTCCTTGTGCACCACGTGCACCTGGCTCCTTCGTCGGGCTCGGAGCGCGCCGCACAGCTGGCCGACCTGGCAGCGCTCGACCCCGGCCGGATGAAGGTGGTCGTCGGCGACTTCAACCTGGCTCCGCGACCCGAGGACGGCGTCTTCGGCGACAGTCCGAGCACCTTCACCAGCGCGTCCGAGCGCCGCGCCCTCGCGGGTCTCGTGGCGGGCCAGGGCCTCTGCGACATCCTGGCCTGCCGTCCGCCGGAGTTCACCTTCCACCGCCGGGTGCGCGGACGCTCCTCGGCCTTCCGCTGCGACCTCGCACTGGTGGACCGGCGTCTGCCCCACACATACGCGGCGTACGACCACTCCGTCCGGCCACGGATCTCGGACCACTCCGCAATCGTGCTGAGCATTCCGGCGGATGCAGGCGTTCCGGCCGCCCCAGGTCGTGACACCCCCTTGCAGGAGGCGCGTCCCGACCGCACCGCGATGTCTCGCCGAGACGCATCGCCGTGGGCACGCTGGATCTCGAGCGAGCTCGCGCCTGCGGTCGCCGTGACGTCGGTGCTCGACTACGGGTGTGGCCGCGGCCGCGACGTCCGCTTCCTCCGGGATGCCGGCATCGACGCGACCGGGTACGACCCGGCGCCGGCCCACGGCGCGACCGAGCTGCCGGCTGGCACGTTCGACCTCGTCACCCTGATCTTCGTGCTCAACACCATCGCTACGCCGGCGGAGCGGGTGGCCGCGCTGAAGGCCGCCGCGAGCAAGGTCGCGCCGGGGGGCAAGGTCCTGGTGGTCGCGCGTAGCGATGCCTCGATCGCACGAGCGGCGACGCGCGGTGGCTGGCAGGGCGTCGGCGACGGCTTCTGGTCCAGCGACGCACGACGCACCTTCCAGCACGGGTTGAGCACGACCGAGCTGCGGCACATCGGCGCGTGTGCCGGACTGCGTCCTGTGTCACCCGTCCCACCCGCGGCCGCCGACGCGGTCGCCCAGCTGTTCTCACCACGAGAGGTCACTGCATGAGCTCCGCCGCCCACCCCACGCCTGCCGGCCCGCAGCCTCCCACCCGGGGCTTCGGCACCTTGGTCACGGCCGGCGTGCTGAGCAAGCTGGCCGACCAGTTCCTGATGTTCGCGCTCCCGCTGGCGGTGCTGAGCGAGTCCGGTTCGGCGGGCGCAGCCGTTGCGGCGTTCGCCGTGCGAGGCATCTCGTTCGTGGCGTCACCCCTCCTCGGAGCACTGGCGGACCGCCACGACCGGCGCCGGCTCTACGTGCTCGCTCAGGTGCACCAAGCCGTCTTCATCCTGCTCGCCGCCCTCTTCCTGGGCGAGGCATGGTGGGTGGCTGCGATGATCGCGCTGTCCGGGCTCGGCGGCGTCGTGTCCTCCCTGTCGAGCTACTTCGTCCTCATCCCGCACCTCGTGCCGCAGGATGACCGCGCCCGGGCGGTCGCACGTTTCAGCGCTGCCGTGGAGCTGGCCAAGGTGGCCGGCATCCTGGGTGCCGGCGCCGTGGTGGGGCTGTTCGGCGGCACGACGGCGATCCTCGTCAACGCGGTGATCTACCTGGCGGCGGCAGCCGTTGCCCTCAACCTCCCGCGTGCCGACGAGGCGCCCCGCGCCCACGAGCCGTGGCGGCGCTCCGTCGCGGCCGGGTTCGGCTGGCTGCGGGACGACCGCACGACAGCGGTCCTGGTGATCAGCATGACCCTCGCCAACCTCGCGATCGGCGCCGTCGACACGGTCTTCGTCACCCTCACCGCTCGCGAGGGCCTCAGGCCGGAGGCCGGAGCCGCCCTCGTGGCGTCCGGGGTCGCGGTCGGAGCGCTCGGGGCCGCCTGTGCAGCGCGCCTGTTCGCTCGGCGTACGAACCACCAACGCATCCTCGCCTGGCAGCTCTTGTCGATGGCGGGCCTCCTCGTGATGGTGGTGCCTCAGACGGCGAGCCTGGCGGTCGGCTACGCCGTGATCTGCTTCTCCCTGGGCGGCAGCAACGTCGTCTCGATCACACTCCGGCAGGACCTCATCCCCGAGGAGCGCGCAGGCAGCGTCAACTCGGTGATCCGGATGTTCATGACAGGCGCGGTCCCCCTCTCAGGGTTCGTCTTCGCCTCGTCGCTGGGCATCGGCGGAGTCCTGATGTGGATGCCGTCCCTCGTCCTGATGTCGGTGTCGCTCGCGGTGTGGGCCGTCCACACGGCACGATCGGGCAACCTCGTCCCGGACGCCGCGGTGGAGCGATGACGGCCACGACGTCGCCCGAGCTCCTCGGCTGGGCGAGCAGCCACGACGCGACCAGTGGGAGGCACGAGCTGTGCGGCGGGTGGACGTCCGGAGGCACGGCCTGGGTCCCCGAGGGCGACCTGGACGACCTGACCCGTACGCATCCCTCACTCGGAGACTGGCTCAGGGTGACGGTCGACGAGCAGGTGTCCGCCCTCGCGGCACCGGTCGACCTGGAGTTCCGGTTGCGCGGCAGCGAACCCGTCGTGACGCGCGTGCGTCCTTCCCACCTCGGCGGCAGGACCCTGGTGCGCGCACTCCTGCTGATGGTCGCCGAGCGCTCGATCAGCCCGCGACGCGCGTCTGACCTGCTCGAGCCCGAGCAGCTCGTCCGAGCCGTCCGGCCCACCATCGACCGGGACGCGGAACCGTTCGCCGCCGGCCTGCCGGTCTCCAGCGGCATTGCCGCAGGCCCCCTGGTCCTCTCGACCGAGCAGGCACGGGAGTGCGACGCACCTGCCGTGCTGGTGGCCGACGACCTCCACCCCGAGCACCTCGCCGACCGCGAGCACCTCGCCGCGCTGGTCGTGCTGACGGGAGGCGCCACGTCCCACGGTGCCGTGGTGGCCAGGGCCGCAGGGCTGCCGATGGTGTGCGCGCCTGCGGGCTCGACCATCGACCAGGACGGGCGCGTGGTGATCGGGGGCCGGGCTCTGCACCTCCACGACCTCGTCACCGTCGACGGCGGTGCCGGGGGTCTATACGTGGGGTCCGTGCCCACCACGCCGGGACTGACTGCCGACGACGTCCGCCGTGTGCTCGGGTGGAGCGCGCCCGGACATGGGACCGCCGTGCTCGCCAACGCCGACACCCCGGCCGACGTGGCACGCGCCGCAGCCGCAGGAGCGACGGGCATCGGGCTCTGTCGACTCGAGCACGTCCTGGCGTCGTCGCACGGCAACCAGCTCGTCCGGTCGGTCATCGCTGCGGCCGACGACGCATCCAGCGTGGCCGCGTCCGACGTCCTGCGCACGCACATCGTCGACACGATGTCCGCGGTGTTCCTCGAGCTCGGCGCGATGGAGGTGACGGTGCGCCTGCTCGACGCCGCCGCGCACGAGCTCGGGTGCGACGACGCCGGCCGAGGCGCCACCACCGAGACCAACCCGATGATGGGCGTGCGCGGTGTCCGCCAGCTCGTCGTACATCCCCGCCTCGCCGAGGCCCAGGTCGATGCCCTCCTGATCGCCGGCCGGCACGCAGGTCTGCGGTCCGGTCAGCTGCGCCTGCTCGTGCCGATGGTGGTCGACCCCGGTGAGCTGGCGTGGGTCCGCACGCTGGTGGACCAACGCAGCGCCCTCCTGGGAGTGCCTTCGCCGCCAGTGGGGTGCATGGTCGAGACTCCGCGTGCCGCTCTCGTGGCGCGCGATCTCGCCCAGCACGCCGACTTCCTGTCGGTCGGCGGCAACGACCTCACCCAGTTCACGCTCGCCATGTCGCGCGACGACTCCACCACGCGTCTGCACCAGGCGTACGCGTCGGCGGGCATGGAGTCCGCGCTGACCCCGTCGGGTCACGACCCGGCGGTCCGCCGGCTGGTCGACGTCTGCGTCCGTGAGGCCAGGGAGGCCGTCCCGGGCATCCCCATCGGGTTCTGCGGGGAACAGGTGGTCGAGCCGTCCGCGCTGGTCGAGCTGCTCGAGCACGCGCCCGACTACGTCTCGTGCGGGGCCGCGCACGTCGAGGTCGCGCGCTACGTTGTCGGCCGGCAGCTTCGACAGGACGGAGGCGCACCATGGACATGACCGGGCCGACCGGCGGCAAGCTCGTCCGCGACGCGATCCCGGAGATCATCCGCGCCGATGGCGCGGAGCCGGTCATCCGGACCGCGGGTGACGCCGAGATCGACAGCCTCCTTCTCGCCAAGCTCGTCGAGGAGGTCGAGGAGTACGCCGACTCGCGTGAGGTCGAGGAGCTGGCAGACGTCGTCGAGGTGTGCTTCGCAGCGGCCGCGCGACAAGGCGTGTCCGCGGACCAGCTCCTCGCGCTTGCCCGCGACAAGCGTGATCGGCGAGGTGGCTTCGAGCGGGGACTGGTGTGGTCCGGGAACCGGCCACCCGGATCGGGGCCCGACCACAACTGACCCCCGTACGCAGCCGTCAGAGGTGCTGGGGCTGCGCCGCGATCAGGTCGGCGTACCAGTGGAACGAGTTCTTCCGCGTCCGCTTCAGCGTCTCGTAGTCGACGTGCACCAGTCCGAAGCGCTGCGTGTAGCCCTCGGCCCACTCGAAGTTGTCCATCAGCGACCACGAGTAGTAGCCGCGGACGTCGACCCCGCGGGTGATCGCCTCGGAGACGGCGTTGACGTGGGACCGCAGGTAGTCGATGCGGTCGTGGTCGTCGACGACGCCGAGCTCGTCGGGCCCGGTGTCGTAGCTGCAGCCCGACTCGGTGATGTAGATCGGCGGCAGCGCGGCGCGGAAGCGGGCGCGGAACATGACCAGCCACTCACGGAGGGCGTCGGGCACGATCGGCCAGCCGAAGTCCGTCGTCGGGTAGCCGACGATGTCGCGGAACTCGAACGGGATGTCGGAGTCCTCGTCGGCGGCCGCGACCTTCATCGGGTTGTAGTAGTTGACGCCGTAGAAGTCGAGTGGCTGGCGGATCGTCGCCAGGTCGCCGTCCTGCATGACGTCATCGAAGAGCGGCATCAGGTCGGCGGGGTAGCGGCCGAGCAGCATCGGCTCGAGGAACATGCCGTTCCAGAGCGCATCGAAGATCTTGCTCATCCCGACATCGGCGTCGTCGTCGCTGGCCGGCCAGATCGGCGCGTGGTTGTTGGCGCAGCCGATCGACGTCGCGCCGGCCCGGCGCAGCTCGATCGCCGCGCGGCCGTGGGCCAGGAGCAGGTGGTGGGCCGCCGGCAGGCAGTCGAAGAGCAAGGCCTTGCCGGGGGCGTGGGTGCCCATGCCGTAGCCGAGGATCGAGGCCACGTTGGGCTCGTTGACCGGGATCCAGTGCTCGACGCGGTCGGCGAACCGCTCGCCCACCACGGCGGCGTACTCCGCGAACCGGTCGACCGTGTCGCGGTTGAGCCAGCCACCGTCGTCCTCGAGCGCCTGGGGCAGGTCCCAGTGGTAGAGCGTCACCATCGGCTGCTGGCCGTGCGCGAGGAGGGTGTCGATCAGCCGGTCGTAGAAGGCGAGGCCCGCCTCGTTCGCGGGCCCGCGACCGGTCGGCTGGATCCGCGGCCACGCGATGGAGAAGCGGTAGCCGCCCGTGCCGAGCTCCTCCATGAGCGAGACGTCCTCGTCGACGCGGTGGTAGTGGTCGCAGGCGACGTCACCGCTGCTGCCGTCGACGACACGACCCGGCTCGGAGGTGAACGTGTCCCAGATGCTCGGGCCGCGGCCGTCCTCCTTGACTGCGCCCTCGATCTGGTAGCTCGCGGTGCTGGTGCCGAACCGGAAACCGGGCGGGAGCATGGGGAAGTCGTGCGTGGGGGACACGTCCGCGAAGATATCCGCATGGCAGTGGCCTTGTACGCCGGTTGGCAGAGGTCGTCGTCGACCTCCGCCGGCCGGGTGACGAGGCACTCCTTCTCCTTCGGCCCGCACTACGACCCCGCCAACCTCGGCTTCGGCCCGCTCGTCTGCCACAACGACGACGCCCTCGACCCCTCGGCGGCCGGGGCCGCGGGCTACCCGGACCACGCCCACAGCGAGCTGGAGATCGTGACCTGGGTGCTCGAGGGAGCCCTGGTGCACACCGACTCGACCGGGGCGCGGCACGTGGTCGAGGCCGGTCGCGCACAGGTGCTCTCGGCGGGCACCGGCATCCGCCACAGCGAGATCGCCGACCCCGGGTCGGGCCGCTGCCGGTTCGTCCAGGCGTGGCTGGCGCCCACCGAGCCCGGGACCGAACCGGCGTACGTCCTGGGCGAGGCGCCGTGGCCCGCGTCCGGCCTGGTCGAGGTGGCCGGAGGATCCGGCCTGCGGCTCGGGGTCGTCGGAGCCCGGCTGCTCGTCGCGCGACTCGCACCGGGGGAGGCCGTGACGCTGCCCGACGACCCGCGCCAGCACGTCTTCGCCGCGTCGGGGTCGGTGGTGGTGGGCGATGACTCGCTGGACGCCGGCGACGCGGTCCGGATCAGCGACGAGCCGGGTCACGTGGTCCGGGCGAGCGAGCCGACCGAGCTCCTGGTCTGGTCCTTCTCCGGTACCTAGGGACGTCCTGGTAGGTGGAACGGCCCCAGGACCTACCAGATCGTCCCTAGATACCGAGGCAGGGAGCGTCAGGGGATGAGGACGCCCGGGTTCAGGATCCCTGCGGGGTCGAGCTCGGCCTTCACCGCGCGGAGCACCCGGACGCCGACCTCGCCGATCTCCTGGGCCAGCCACGGCGTGTGGTCGGTGCCGACGGCGTGGTGGTGGGTGATGGTGGCGCCGGCCGCGACGATCGCGTCGCTGGCGGCCGCCTTGGCGACCTGCCACTGCGCGATCGGGTCGTCGGACTGCCGCGCGGCGACGGTGAAGTAGAGCGAGCAGCCGGTCTCGTAGACGTGCGAGACGTGGCACAGCACCAGCGATCCCTCGCCGAGCGTCGACTGCAGCGCGGCCCTCACGTCGGCGTACAGCCGCTCCCGGTTGGACCAGAAGGTCGCGGTCTCGAGCGTCTCGACGAGCACGCCGTGGTCGAGGAGCGCGTCGCGGAGGTACGGCGCGCCGAAGCGGCCGTGCGACCACTTCTCGCCGGGCTCGGTGCCGAGCAGCGTGCCGCCGAGGTCGCCCAGGACGGCGGTGACCGCCGCCCGGCGGTCGGCGACCTGCGCGGAGGTGCCTTCGTAGCCGGTGATCATCAGGCAGCCCGGGTCGTCGGTCCCGCCGATGGAGGTCGGGTCGGCGAGGTTGATCGCGGTCTCCGACTCGTCGGACAGCCGGATGACGGTGGGCAGGAGGCCGGCCTGGGCGAGGGTGCGCATGGCGTCGGCGCCGGCGGCGAACGACGGCCAGCGCCAGCCCTCGTACGTCGTCTCGGCGGGCGCGCGGCGGACCCGCACCGTCACCGAGGTGATGACGCCGAAGGCGCCCTCCGAGCCGAGCAGCACCTGGCGGAGGTCGGGCCCGGCGGCGTTGGCCGGTGCGGACCCGAGGCGCAGCGACCCCGTCGGCGTCGCGGCGGTCAGCCCCATGACCATCGCGTCGAACCGGCCGTAGCCCGCGCTCGACTGCCCGCTCGACCGGGTGGCCGCGAAGCCGCCGATCGAGGCGTGCTCGAAGGACTGCGGGTAGTGGCCGAGGGTGAGCCCGTGCTCGGCGAGCAGCGCCTCGGCCTCGGGACCGCGCAGCCCCGGCTCGAGGGTCGCGGTCATCGAGACCTCGTCGACGGCGAGAAGCCGCTTCATCCGGACCAGGTCGAGGCTGACCAGGCCGGCGAAGCCGTCGCGGCGGGCGGCCAGGCCACCGGTCACGCAGGTGCCGCCACCGAACGGCACGACCGCGACCCGGTGCGCGGTCGCCCAGGCGAGGAGTGCCGCGACCTCGTCGTGCCCGTCGGGGCGCACGACCGCGTCGGGCGCGTCGCCGAGGTCGCCGGCGCGCGCCCGCAGCAGGTCGGGTGTGGACTTGCCGCGCGTGCGCAGGGTCCGCGTCGCGTCGTCCACCAGGACGTGGTCCTCCCCCACGATCGCGCGCAGCCCGTCGAGCAGCGCGACGGCGAGGGCCACCGGCGGAGGCGTGGCGCCGGCCACGGCCGCCCGGTCCTGCAGGCCGAAGGCGAGGTCGACCAGGCCGAGGGCGGAGTCGGGCAGGACGGTCGCCGCGTCGGGGGCTCCCCAGCGCTGCGGGTGCATCTCGGCGGTGGGCTTCACGGTGTCGAACGAGCTCGGGGCCATGCGTTACAGTGTGACACATGTCGTCACTTCGTCACACCCCCGACCCGCGTCACGCGGCGTACCTCGACGCCGCGCGGGACTGCATCCTCGACGTCGGGTGGCGGCGTACGACGCTCACCGAGGTCGCGAAGCGCGCCGGTGTCTCGCGGATGACGATCTATCGCACGTGGTCCGACATGGGCTCGCTGCTCGGCGACCTGATGACCCGCGAGTGGGTCGGCATCGCCGCCGCGACGCGGGTCGCGGCGGCCGACACCACCACTCCCGCCGGCATCGCCGCGGCGGCCCTGTCGACCATCCGCGCGCTGCGCGCCAACGAGCTCTTCGTCCGCATCGTCGAGCTCGACCCCGACCTGCTGCTGCCCTACCTGATCTCCCGCCGCGGCCGCTCGCAGGAGGCACTGGTCGAGATCCTCGCCGCCGAGATCGAGGGCGGGCAGGCCTCCGGTGCACGATCCGCGCCGGCGACGCGATCCTCATCGCCCGCTCCCTCACCCTGGCCGGCCACGGCTTCGTGCTGTCGGCGCAGACGATGACCGACGCCGGCATCGGTTTCGAGCAGCTCGACGCGGAGTACGCGCGCCTGATCACCCGGACCCTGGAGCCCTGATGGCGACCATCACGCCCGGCCTGGCCGGCATCCCCGGCGAGGTGGACGTCGTCGTCGTCGGCCTCGGCATCACCGGCGCCGGCGTCGCGCTCGACGCCGTCACCCGCGGCCACTCCGTCCTCGCCGTCGACGCGCACGACCTGGCGTTCGGCACCTCGCGCTGGTCCTCCAAGCTCGTCCACGGCGGGCTGCGCTACCTCGCCCAGGGCAAGCTCGCGATCGCCCAGGAGAGTGCCGTCGAGCGCGGCATCCTGATGGGCGTCACCGCCCCCCACCTCGTGCGCGCACTGCCGATGCTCACCCCGCTCAACGACGCGATGCCGCGCAGCCGCACGGCGATGACGTGGGCCGGCCTCCAGGCCGGCGACGTGCTGCGCCGCACCGCCCGCACCAGCACCCGCACCCTCCCGCGCCCCCGCCGCCTCAACGCCACCGAGACGCTCAGCCTCGCCCCCTCGATGCGCGCCGAGAGCCTGCGCGGTGGGCTGCTCGCCTGGGACGGACAGCTCGAGGACGACGCCCGGCTCGTGGTCACGGTCGCCCGTACGGCAGCGTCGTACGGCGCCGAGGTGCGCACGCGTGCCCGCGTCACCACCGCCACCGGGACCGGCGTCGAGCTGCGCGACGAGCTCAGCGGCGAGACGTACGCCGTCCGCGCCAGGGCCGTCGTCAACGCGACCGGCGTGTGGGCGGGCGACCTCGACGACGCGGTCCGGCTGCGGCCCAGCCGCGGCACCCACCTCGTGCTGCGCGGCTCGGCGCTGCCGCACACCCGCGTCGCGGTGATGGTGCCGATCCCCGGGTCCACGTCGCGCTTCGCGATGGTCCTGCCCCAGCCCGACGGCACGCTCTACGTCGGGCTCACCGACGAGCCCGTCACCGGGCCGATCCCGGACGTGCCCACACCGAGCGAGAGCGAGATCGACTTCCTCCTCGGGGTGGTCGCCTCCGCGTTCACCGTCCCACCGACGCGCGACGACGTCGTCGGCGCCTACGCCGGGTTGCGACCGCTGCTCGAGGTGGACGGCACCGACGAGTCCGCCGACCTGTCGCGACGCCACGCGATCCTCACCTCGTCGACGGGCGTGACGACGGTGGTCGGCGGGAAGCTCACGACCTACCGCCGGATGGCGGAGGACACCCTCGACGCGATCGGCGACCGTGTGGGGGCACGTCCGTGCCGCACCGCCTCCCTCCCGTTGCTCGGTGCCGTCGGCACGTCGAGCGCGCCCACCCGGCTCGTACGCCGCTTCGGCTCCGACGCCGACCTCGTGCTGGCCACTGCCCGGGACGTCACCGGGCTCGGGGACGACGCGCTGCTCGCCCCGGCCTCCGACGAGGTCCCGGTGACCCTCGCCGAGCTGGTCTTCGCGATCACCCACGAGGGCGCGCACGACGTCGACGACCTGCTCGACCGGCGTACCCGCGTCGGGCTCATCGCAGCGGATCGAGCGGCTGCCGAGCCCCTGGCCGCCAGGGCCCTCCAGCTGGTGACGAGCCACCGCGCACCAGCGTGATCGAGGTGACAGGCAAAATTCCCCGGTAGTTCGGATGAACCACGGACAGGACGCCGGGCTGGTGGGATCGTTCTCCACGGCGCGCCCCTTGCCGACCCCATGCGGCAAGGGGCGCCCAGTCCATTTCCGGGCGCGTCACTCCGGGCCGATGCGGCTCGCGCCCTGTGGATCGACGGGTCGCCGGCAACTTCTCGTCGATCGGTAGCGTCTGCCCTGCCGAGCGCACGCGCGCTCGACTGATCGGGGGAGAAGAACCGCATGCCGCACCGTCTGGCCGCCGCCGCCCTGGGCCTCATCCTCCTCGTCCCGGCCGGAGCGGTCGTCACCCCGGCGGCCGGTGCCGCGGACGACCGGGCAGCACCGGCGACCGCTCGAGCCGCGGCACCGCGCGCGACCGTCGCCCGCACCGTGAAGGTCGGGCACGACCCGGTGCGCATCCGCTCCGCCGGCCCGAAGAAGACGGTCCGGCTCACCTTCCGGGGCACGAAGGGCCAGTTCCTCAACCTCGCGCTGTGGGAGAAGAACGGGAGCTACACCCTCTCCCGACCGCCGTGCGCGTCGTGGGAGCTGCGTCGCGACCGCCGCGTGGTCAAGCCCTGGGCGCCGGGCTACTGGAAGATCCCCCGCACCGCGACCTACGTCGCGACGGTCGAGCCGTGCAAGAGGATCACCGGCCGGGCCCAGCTGCGCAAGGTCGTCCTCACCGACGCCCTGTTCGACGGCTCACCCACCCAGGTCGGCCGGCGCCGCGACGTCACCCACCTGGTCAAGGTGGGAGTGCCGGCCGGAGACGTGGTGTCGGTGCTGGAGAGCCCGGCGGTGAAGTCCGTCATCCTCCCGGACGCCACCAGGGTCACTGTCACCTCGTACGCCAGCAGCCTCGCCCTCGAGGCAGGCATGCCGGTGGGCATCCCCATGACGCCCACCGCCCCCGGACGGCACTACCTCGTCCCGGACCCGGGGGCGCAGCTGAACATCAGCCGCGCCCTCAAGCACGACGCGCAGGTCGACGGCGCCTCGGTGTCACTTCCCAACCTGGGCGCCCCCGGGCGCAAGCACCTGGTGAGCTTCACCGGCCAGGCCGGCCAGTGGATCTATCCCGAGCTCACCGGCACCGACGGTGCGCTGGTCCCGGCGGGCCTCCGGAAGATCTCGCTGCTCGGCCCGGACCTCGCCCACATCGGCCGGTGGCTGATGACCCCGTGCCCCGGCGAGGCGACGAGCAACCGCTGTGTCCAGCTCGCCGCCGGGCCGTGGCAGCTCCCCGCCACCGGCACGTATCGGATGGCCGCCTCGGTGGCGCGGTCCACCGGAGCCGACGCCTTCGACCTGCGGGTGCGTGCCGCCGTGGTCGCTGACGCCCTCTCGGTGGACGGGCCCGCGGTGACCTACACCGCCACCTCTCCCGGCCAGTGGGTCATCGGCGCCCTCCCCGACGACGCCACCTACACGACCCTCGCCTCCGTCGGCAACGTCTCGGCGTCGCTCACCGACTGGCGCGTCACGGCCGTCACCGGCTTCCCGAACACGTGCGGGCCCAGGTCCGGCAACGGGTGCCCCGACTACTACTACACCGCGCTCACCCCGGCCGTCCCGACCCACATCTTGACGAGCGACTTCAACGCCGGGCCGCAGCTGGCCCTGCTGGCCGTGCCACCCGGGGTCCAGGGGTCGCTCGACCTCAGGCTGTCCAGCGGCTGAGCCCTTACTCGACCGTGACGGACTTCGCCAGGTTGCGGGGCTTGTCGATGTCGTGACCCAGGTGCCGTGCCGCGTGGTAGGCCAGCAGCTGCAGGGGAACCGTCAGCAGGATCGGGTCGAGCTCCGGCTCGTTGCGGGGCACGTCGATCCGCCGGGCCCGGACCTCGCCGAGGTCGACCTCGGCGTGGGTGATCACGACCAGCGGTCCCTGCCGCGCGTCGATCTCGTGCAGCGCACCGATGTTGCGCTCGGTCAGCTCGTCGCGCGGCACCAGCGCGACCGTCGGCACGTCGGGGTCGATGAGCGCGAGCGGGCCGTGCTTGAGCTCGGAGGTCTGGTAGGCCTCGGCGTGGCGATAGCTGATCTCCTTGAACTTCTGCGCGCCCTCGCGCGCCACCGGGAAGCCGCGCACGCGGCCGATGAAGAAGAGGCTCCGCGCCTCGGCGAGCTGCTGGGCGACCTCGACCAGCTCGGCCTCGCCGGCCAGGACCTCCTCGATCTGCGCGGGCAGCCGCTCGAGGCCGGCGACCAGCCGCTTGCCGTCGGCGATGGAGAGGTCGCGCACCCGGCCGAGCTGGAGGGCGAGCAGGGCGAAGCCCAGGAACATGTTGGTCAGCGCCTTCGTGCTGGCGACCGCGACCTCCGGCCCGGCGTGCAGGTAGATCCCGCCGTCGCACTCGCGCGCGATCGCCGAGCCGACGACGTTGACCAGGCCGACGCAGCGCCCGCCCTTGCGGCGTACCTCCTGGACGGCGAGCAGCGTGTCGATGGTCTCGCCGGACTGGCTGACCGCGACGTAGAGCGTGTCGGGCTCGATGACCGGGTCGCGGTAGCGGAACTCGCTGGCCGCCTCGGCGTCGGCGGGGATGCGGGCAAGCTCCTCGATCAGGGCGGCGCCCATCTGGCCGACGTAGTAGGCCGAGCCGCAGCCCAGGATCTTCACGCGCCGCACCGCGCGCAGGTCGCGCGCGTCCATGTCGAGGCCGCCGAGGTGGGCGGTGCCGAACCGCTCGTCGAGCCGGCCGCGCAGCACGGCCTGCGCCGTCGTCGGCTGCTCGAGGATCTCCTTGCGCATGAACGACTCGTGCTCGCCGGCCTCGTACGCCGCCGCGTCCACGTCGACGACGCTCGCGGTCTTGCCGGTGGAGGCGAGGTCGCTGTGGCGCATCGTGGTGAAGCCGGCCGCCGTCACGGTGGCCATCTCCCCGTCGTCGAGCATCGCCACGGTGGTCGTGTGGCGCACGATGGCGGCGAGGTCCGAGGCGACGTACATCTCCTTGTCGCCCACGCCGACGACCAGCGGACTGCCGTTGCGCGCCACGACGATGCGGTCGGGGAAGTCGGCGTGCACCACCGCGAGACCGTAGGTGCCGACGACCGAGCCGAGGGCGTCGCGCACCTTGCCCTCGAGGGTGTCGGCGTCGCTCCGCGCGACGAGGTGGGCGATGACCTCGGTGTCGGTGTCACTGGCCAGGGTGACGCCGGCGTCGGTGAGCTCGGCGCGCAGGGCGGCCGAGTTGTCGATGATCCCGTTGTGCACGACCGCGACGCGGCCGGACTCGTCCTGGTGCGGGTGGGCGTTGCCGTCCGTGGCAGGGCCGTGCGTGGCCCACCGGGTGTGGCCGATGCCGGTCGCGCCGGCGAAGCGCTTGGGCAGCACGGCCGTCAGGTCGCGCACCCGGCCGGCCTGCTTGACGACCTTGACCCCGCGGGGCCCGAGCACGGCGACGCCGGCCGAGTCGTAGCCGCGGTGCTCGAGACGGGTGAGTCCTTCGAGGACGATGGGGGCCGCGTCCTGCCGGCCGATGTATCCGACGATTCCGCACATGCTGGTGTCTCTTCCTATCCGTAGATCATCCGGCGCAGCTGGCGCTCGGAGAGCTCCGGCGCCGCGACGACGCGCTCGCCGAGCTCCTCGGCGATCCGCGCGAAGATCTCGGAGTTCTTCGCGCCGTACGTCTTGAGGTGGGCGTGCCGCGACCGCACGTAGTCCTCCACCGGCTGGGCGTGGAAGGCGATCACGTCGTCGATCACCCGAGCCGCCTCCCCCGGGGTCAGCGACGTGGTGGCGACGACGTGGGAGACGAGGACGGGATCGGGCACCAGTCGAGAATGCGGTCTTGCGTCCCGGAAGTCCAACTTCCTGCCCGATTTCGGGCAGATCGTGACACCATGCCGGTGCTCACCGGCCGACGGAGGTCGTCACACCCGTCCCAGGTGGGGGACCGGGGGTCCGCTCAGGCGGCGTCATGTGCGCAGGTGGGGCAGATCTCCCACGTCTGAGCGACGTGGATGCGCGCCAGTGGGGATGTGATACCTTGGGTGAACAGAAAGTGAACGGGAGGTGTCACATGAGCAAGCACCAGATGACCGGAGTGCCGGTCTGCACCTGGGTCGCGGTCACGGACGCGTCCGGTCGCACGCGCATGGAGGCGCGCTGGGCCAGCGCCGCGGTCGTCTCCACCGAGGCCGCCTGACCGCAGCTCCACGCTCACGAGCCACGCCCCGCAGGGGCGTGGCTCTGCTGCATCTCCGGGTGGTCGGCAGACCAATGTGCGGTGGTCGGGAATGAAGTCGGACCACGACCGGTTGAGGTCGTTGAAAGTTCTACCAAACACCGACTTCAGGAGCTTCTTCGATGACCACCTCGTTCGACACCCCCACCACCGCGATCGACGACATCACCGGTGACTACACCCTCGACGTCAGCCACAGCCGCCTCGGCTTCGTGGCCCGTCACGCCATGGTGACCAAGGTGCGCGGCCAGTTCGCCGCCTTCACCGGCACCGCCCGCATCGACGAGGCCACCCCCGCCGACTCCAAGGTCGACCTCACCCTCGACGTCGCCTCGATCGAGACCGGCAACCCCGACCGCAACGGCCACCTCACGTCCGGCGACTTCTTCGACGCCGAGACCTACCCGACCATCACCTTCACCTCGACCGACGTGAAGCGCGACGGCAGCGACTGGATCATCGCCGGCGACCTCACCATCAAGGACGTCACGAAGTCCGTCGTGATCCCGTTCGAGCAGACCGGGTCGGCCCGCGACCCCTTCGGCAACGTCCGCGTCGGCTTCGAGGGCGAGACCACCATCAACCGCAAGGACTGGGGTCTCACCTGGAACGCTGCGCTCGAGACCGGCGGCGTCCTCGTCTCCGAGAAGATCAAGCTCGAGTTCGACATCTCCGCCATCCAGGCCTGACCGGGCGATTCCTCGCGCTGCACGCCGCTGACCGGGCACTTCCTCGCGCTGCACGCCGCTGACCGGGCACTTCCTCGCAGAGGAGGTGCCCGGTCAGTGCATTTCAGCGCGAGGAAGTGCCCGGTCGGCGCGTCTCAGCGCGAGGAAGCGCCCGGTCAGCGGGGGTTCTTGCCCTGGTACCCGCTGCCGCCCTTGCGGTGGCCGCCGCCGGGGCGGCCGCGGTAGGGGCCCTTGTCCGGCGAGATCTCGATGAGCTTGCCCGAGATCCGGGTGCCGGCGAGGCGCTCGAGCGTGCCGGGCGGCAGGGTCGCCGGGAGCTCGACGATGGAGAAGTCGGGCTTGATCATGATGTGGCCGAAGTCGCCGCGCGACAGCCCGCCCTCGTTGGCGAGCGCGCCGACGATCTGGCGCGGCTCGACCTTGTGGCGCTTGCCGACCTCGAGGCGGTACGCCGCCATCGGCTCGCCGCTGCGCGACTCCCGTGGGTGGCGCTCGGCCTTGCCGGCATGGCTCGAGCGCTCCTCGAAGTTCCGCGCGCGCGGCTCGGGCTCCGGCTCGAGCAGCAGCGGCTGCTCGCCGTGCATCACCGCGGCGAGGGCGGCGGCGACGTCGACCTCGGGCACGTCGTGCTCGCTGACGTAGTGGGAGACCACGTCGCGGAAGAAGTCGATCCGCTCCGGCTGCGTCAGCGCCTGGGTGATCTGCTCGTCGAAGCGCGAGAGCCGCGTGGCGTTGACGTCGTCGACGGTCGGCAGCTGCATCTGGGTGAGCGGCTGGCGGGTCGCCTTCTCGATCGAGCGCAACAGGTGGCGCTCGCGCGGCGTCACGAACGCGATCGAGTCGCCGCTGCGGCCCGCGCGACCGGTGCGGCCGATGCGGTGGACGTACGACTCGGTGTCGGTCGGGATGTCGTAGTTGACGACGTGGCTGATCCGCTCGACGTCGAGCCCGCGGGCCGCGACGTCGGTGGCGACCAGGATGTCGAGCTTGCCGGCCTTGAGCTGGTTGATGGTCCGCTCGCGCTGCACCTGGGCGACGTCGCCGTTGATGGCCATCGCGCTGTAGCCGCGCGCCCGGAGCTTCTCGGCGAGCGTCTCGGTCTCGTTCTTGGTGCGGACGAAGACGATCATCCCCTCGAAGTTCTCGACCTCGAGGATGCGGGTGAGGGCATCGACCTTCTGCGGGTACGACACGATCAGGTAGCGCTGGGTGATGGAGGAGACGGTCGACGTCTTGTTCTTGACGGTGATCTCGACCGGGTCCTCGAGGTACTTCTTCGAGATCCGGCGGATCTGCGCCGGCATGGTCGCCGAGAACAGGGCCACGTGCTTGTCCACGGGGGTGTCGGCGAGGATCGTCTCGACGTCCTCCGCGAAGCCCATGTTGAGCATCTCGTCGGCCTCGTCGAGGACGAGGAAGCGCAGCTCGCTGAGGTCGAGCGTGCCCTTCTCGAGGTGGTCCATGATCCGGCCGGGCGTGCCGACGACGACGTGGACGCCGCGGCGCAGCGCGGACAGCTGGACGCCGTAGCCCTGGCCGCCGTAGATCGGCAGGACGCGGACGCCCTTCATGTGGGCGGCGTACTTCTCGAAGGCCTCCGAGACCTGGATCGCGAGCTCGCGCGTCGGGGCCAGGACGAGGGCCTGCGGGGTCTTCTGCGACAGGTCGAGGCGCGACAGGATCGGCAGCGCGAAGGCCGCGGTCTTGCCGGTGCCGGTCTGCGCGAGGCCGACGACGTGGCGGCCCGCGAGCAGGGGCGGGATCGTCAGCGCCTGGATCTGCGACGGGGTCTCGTAGCCCACGGCCGCCAGTCCCTTGAGGACCTCGGGCGTGAGGCCGAGGTCGGCGAAGGTCTGCTGGTGGTCGGGCTGGTCGTCACTCACGCTCACCACGGTAGGGCCTCACGGGGGATTGGGACATTCCCCGACCGGCGCCCGGGGCCCGAAATGCGCGCGACAGCGGGGCACGTGAGCGAGCACACTTCTCCGCATGCCTCAGCTGCCCGACGGACTCACCACCCGACCGCTCCGCACGTCCGACTCCCACGCCGTGTTCGTGCTCATGGCAGCGCAGGAGCAGGAGGACGTCGGCGAGGTCGCCATCGAGGAGGCCGACATCGTCAGCGACTGGGCCAAGCCCAGCCACGACCTCGGCGCCCGGTCGGTGGGCGTCTTCGACGGCGACACCCTGGTGGCGTACGCCGAGCTGATGGGCCTCGACCGTGCCGACACCTCCGTCCTGCCCTCCCACCGCGGTCGCGGCATCGGCACCTGGCTCGCCGCGTGGCTGCTGGATCTCGGCCGCAGCGTGGGCTCGAGCGTCGTCGGGATGCCGGTCCCGCAGGGCTCGCCCGGCGACCGGCTGCTGGAGGACCTCGGCTTCCGGGTGCGCTGGACGAGCTGGGTGCTCAAGCTCCCCGAGGGTGCCTCGATCCCCCACCGCGCCCTTCCGGCGGGGTACGCCGTCCGCACGGCCGAGCCGGGCGAGCTGCGCGCGGCCCACGACGTGCTGGAGGACGCGTTCCTCGAGTGGTCGGTGCGCGACCGCGAGACGTTCGAGGACTTCGAGGCCTCGACGACCGGCCGGCCGGGCTTCGAACCGTGGAACCTCCGCGTCGCCCTCGACCCGGCCGGCGCGGTCGTCGGCGTCTCGCTGGTCCTCGTCTCGGACAACGGCTCGACCGGGTACGTGAACCGCCTCGCCGTGCGCCGCGACCAGCGCAACCGCGGACTGGCGCAGGCGCTGCTGGTCGACTCCTTCGCCCGGGCACGCGAGCACGGCGCGATGACGGCCGAGCTCAGCACCGACTCGCGGACCGGCGCCCTTCCTTTGTACGAACGGGTAGGAATGGTCGCAGAGAGCATCTGGGTCAATCGGGGTATGGATCTCCCCTCAACCACGGAAAACGCACTCTGATCCATCGATTGCAAAAGTTTCCGTCAAACCCAGTGGTCTAGACCTGAAACTCGCCCTGTTAAACAACGCTCCTCTTGGGCGGTTCTTGGCCTTACCATCGACCGACGCCGGATCGGGCGGCGCCACAGCGGGGACGTGGGGTCCCTGTTTTCAGCTTTTTATGTGGGGGTTCCACGTGCAAGATCTTCATGCTTTGGTCGTCGAAGACGATCCTGACATCTCCTCGGCGCTGGTGGAGACACTGGAGGGCGCGGGTTTCCGCGTGACCTCGGCGCGCGACGGACGGGCAGCAGTGGACGTGGCGGCGGCCGATCCACCGGACCTGGTCACGCTCGACCTGACCCTGCCGCACATGGACGGCATCGAGGTGTGCCGCCGCATCCGGGAGACCAGCGACTGCTACATCGTGATCGTGTCCGCACGGTCCGACGAGGTGGACAAGCTGATCGGCCTGGAGGTCGGCGCGGACGACTTCGTCCTCAAGCCGTTCTCGCCGCGTGAGCTGCGGGCCCGGGTGGCCGCGCTGTTCCGCCGGCCGCGGTCCGCGATGGGCGGGGACGAGGCGATCGCCACGGCACCGCACGTGCCGAGCCCGTCGCAGCCGGTCGACGAGCCGACGACGATCTCCTGCGGTGCCGGCCTGGTCATCAACTCGGCCCGTCGCGAGGTGCAGATCGACGGCACGATCGTGGAGCTGACCCGCATCGAGTACGACGTCCTCGAGTACCTCGCCACGCACCTGTCGCGGGTGTGCACCCGCGAGGAGATGGTCCTGGCCATCTGGAGCAGCGCCCTCACGCACGACCACCACCTGGTGGACGTGCACGTGGCCAACCTGCGGGGCAAGCTGCGCCGGCACTCCGACGCCACCTGGATCCACACGATCCGCGGCATCGGCTACCGGATGGACCGCGAGGACCAGCCGCAGGACCGCCGCGCCGGCGGTGGCCCCTACCTCGTGGCACGGATCGACTCCGAGGACTGGGCCCGCGGCCTCGACTTCTGAGTCCGCGGGATGGACGATCTCGCCGGACAACCGGATATCGACACGGGCCGAGCCGCTCACCCCTAGCATCAGGAGTGGCTCGGTGGCGTGCGTCTGCACGCGCCTGGTCAGAGGGGGCCGCCCAGGTCCTCCCGAGGATCGTTCAAGCCGGGGATGAGACATGGACAACCGACGCACGGCAGTCGTCGTGGAGGACGACCACGACGTCGGCGACGCCATCTCCGGGCTGCTGCTCAAGGCCGGCTTCGACGTCACCGTCGCGCGCAGCGGCACCGACGCGCTCACGACGATCCGCGACGAGCTGCCCGACCTGGTCACCCTCGACCTGACCCTGCCCGACATCGACGGCGTCGAGGTGTGCCGCCAGGCGCGGCTGGTCAGCGACTGCTACATCATCGTCGTCAGCGCGCGCGCCGCCGAGCTCGATCGGCTGATCGGGCTCGAGGTCGGCGCCGACGACTACCTCGTCAAGCCGTTCTCGATGCGGGAGCTGCAGGCGCGGGTCGCGGCCCTGTTCCGCCGGCCGCGCAGCAGCGTGCTGGTGTCCCCCGAGTCGGCCGCGTCCGACACGACATCGACCGCGAGACCCGACACCGTCGACGGCCCGGCCGGCTGTGACGACCTGCTCCTCGACCCGCGCTCTCGCGAGGTCCGCGTCGACGGCGAGGCGATCGAGCTGACCCGCACCGAGTTCGACCTGCTGGCCCACCTGGTCGGCCACCCCGGCGTGGTCGTCGCCCGCGAGGACCTGCTCCAGGCGGTGTGGGCCACCGAGTTCGTCCCGGACAGCACCCACGTCGTCGACGTGCACCTGGCCAACCTCCGCCGCAAGCTGCGCGAGGCCTCCGCCGACAACGAGTGGATCCGCACCATCCGCGGGGTCGGCTTCCGCTTCGACCCCTGCTGCGTCTGACCGCCCGCGGCGCGGGTCAGCGCGCGCTCTCACGCAGGGTCGCGCCGCGCGCCCCGCGCACGGTCAGCGACGCGCTGATCAGCGCGACCGCGCCGAACACGGCCGCGGCGAGCAGGGCGAGCACCACGAGGCGCACCGGCGAGATGGCCGCGACCAGGGCGGGCGTCGTCGGGTCGTCCGCATAGCCGAGCGTGATCGTGCGCAGCACCACCCACTGCGCGAGCGAGCCCGCCAGGATGCCGGCGATGGCGGCGCTGCCGAGCACGACCGCGAGCTCGCGCACCACCGCGGCCATCACCGACGCCCGGGGTACGCCGACCACGCGCAGCGCCGCTGCGTCGCGGCGGCGGGCGGGCAGCTGCACGGCCGCGCTGACGAAGAGGCCCGCCAGGGCCATCAGCAGCACCAGCGCGGCGACCACGCCGTAGAGCCGCAGCGCGAGGGCGTACGCACTCTGGTCGAGGACGCGCCGCTCCTGGGCCAGCGTCGTGCCGACCGTGAGGCCCGCCTCCGACAACGCCTCCGAGATCGAGGCGGGCGTGCCGTCGCGCGCGAGCACGCGGACGGTGACGAGGTTGTCGTAGACCGGGCGGTCGGTGAGGAAGGACGAGTAGTCGACGAGCAGCCCGGACGGCCCGGTGAAGGGCATGCCCTCGATCTCGCCGACCGGCTCCACCGGGATCAGGCCGAAGCCCTCGTCGAGCTTGGCGATCGCGCGCTGCTGGACGCCGGGTCCTGCCAGTGCGATCCGGTCGCGGGTGAGTCCACCCGCGGTGATGCGCGCCATCCCGACCGAGTCGCCGGTGTCGACGTCCATGTCGAGACCGCCGTCGACCGCACGCATCTCGACGATCGACGTACGCACGTCCGGGTCGGGCGTCGGCGTCCACCCGGCGCCGTCGACGGCGCCCTCGACGGGAGCGCCGTCGACCTCGATGCCGGAGAGCCGCAGCGTCCCGGACATCGCGGTGTTGGTGCCGGCCGCGCCGCCGAGGGTCATGCCCTCGAGCGGGCAGCCCCTCCTGCAGAACGGGATCCGGGTCGAGTGGGTCGACTCGCCCTCGGGGAACGGTCCGACGTACGCCTTGAGCGGCCGGCCGTTCCGGCTGCCGAACCGGACCTCGATGGACAGCCCGCGCTCCGTGTCGGCCCGGTTGTCGACCGTGAGGCTGAGCCGGGTGCCGGTCACGGTCGGGATGACGCCGGCGGGCCGGATCTCGTCGACGACCTGCCCGACCTCGAGGCCGGGGCTCCAGGTCGGCGGCCAGGTGGCGACACGCTCGAGACGACTCGAGTCGACGATGGAGAAGTTGGCGCCGGGGTTCGCGGCGCTGGCCGCCGCCATCACCCACTGGCCCTCCGGGTCGAGCTCCCGGGTGAGGTCGATCGCCTCCGCCAGCGTGCGGGTGGTGTCCCACGTGGTGTGGGCGGGTGAGGCCGTCGCGGCGACGCTCGTGCGCCAGGTCGCGGCCGAGTCGTAGACGCCCGCGCCGAACACCGCGACCGCGATGGCCGCGGTGATCGGCAGGATCACGAGGGTGCCCTCCTGGCGCCGCGAGATCGCGCGCGAGGAGACGAAGCCGCTCAGCGAACGTCCCCGCGACCGGGTCGTCCACCACGTGGCGAGGACGGCGGTGAGCCGGGTCGCGGCGAGGCCGGCGACGACGGCGAGCAGCACCGGCAGGACGAGGTCGATGGCGTCGGGCTCGCCCGGTCCGCTCGCGGACAGCTTGCTGCCCAGGACTGCCACCGCGAGGGCGACGAGGGTCAGCTGGGCGATGACCGACCAGCGGCGCGCGGCGACCGGGCGGCGTACGCCGCTGAGCTGGGAGGCGAGCGACTCGCGGACCACCAGTCCGACGGCGACGCAGGCGACCGCGAACGCCGCGAGCAGCACCAGCGCCGCGGCCACCCAGCTCGCCCACGGCAGCGGTAGCGGGAGTCCGGGCACCAGCCAGCTGCGGACGAGCAGCACGGACAGCCCGATGCCGAACGCGACCCCCACGGGCGCCGCGATGAGCAGGATGAAGACCGGCTCGGCGAGGCCGAGGCCCCACAACCGGCGCGCGGTCACCCCCCGCAGCGAGGCGAGGGCGAGCTCGGGGACGCGGAGCTCACTGGCCGCGTTGAGCAGCCGCATCAGCAGCGCCAGCGCGACCAGGACGAGGGAGAGGACGGCCGGAGCGATCGAGCTGCGGGCCGTGGACTGCTGGAAGCGCACCTCACCGACGACGTCGGAGAGCGAGTTGGTGCCGTCGACGCGGAGCGTGCCGCCGGCCACCTCGAGCTCGGTGTCGCTCGGCACGGCGTCCGCCGAGGCGGCCGCCTCGTCGAGCTGTGCGGGAGTCAGTTCCGACGGGATCGTCAGGTGCGTGTCGACCCGGACGGTCCAGCCGCCGAGTGACTCGACCGTCTCCGGGGTCGTGATGAACGGGGCGGGCGCGTAGGGCCGGTACCCACCACCGATGGAGGTCTGCTCGTTCGTCTTGGTGAGGCGCACGGGGATCAGCCAGTCCTCGTCCGTGCGCGGGGTGTCGTACGACCCGACCACGACGACCCGGTCGAGGCCGGGGCGTTCGAGGCCGAGCTGCTGCAGCTCGGCCGGCTCGAAGGTGACGAGTGGCAGCGGCTCACCCAGCTCGGCACCGGTCGTCTCGATGTCCGCGGCGAGCATCAGGACCTCGCCGGGGCGCTCCGGGCAGCGGCCCGTGACCTCGAGGCTCTCGCACGCCCCCTCGCGGGACCAGAAGCGGACGGCGCCCCGCAACGCCATGAACCGTGGCGACTCGACGGTGGTGACCGAAGGAGCCCAGGGCCCGTCGTTCAACGCGTCCGAGGCGGCCACGGCGTCCCGCTCAGCCTCCTCCAGCGAGCTGGCGGTGTCGGGGGTGAAGACCCGGCTGATCCCGGTCAGGCCCGCGGGGGTCTCCTGCAGGCGCGTCACGACGTAGGAGTTGGTGACCGCCTCGGAGAAGACCGGGCCGAGCACCGCGGACCCGATCGCGAGCGCGGTCAGCAGCACCGAGCCCGCGGACAGCAGGGCGCGTGAGCGCAGGCCGCGGACGATGGCACCGAAGAGCTGGATCACTGGGATCCCTCCTGCTCGCGGAGCAGGCTGGGTCGCGTCGTCGCGGCGCGCACGGCGCGGGCCCGGCCCCCCACCAGCACGACCGCGGCGGCCGAGAGGACGGCAGGGATGGCCAGCGGGACGAGGTGCGGGGCGGTGTCGATCGGGATCGCCGCGATGGGCAGCGACAGGAGCGGCAGTCCGCCGAGCAGCAGGCTGACGGCCAGCCAGCCGCCGGCGACGACGACCGCCAGCACCAGCACGGTGAGGCTGACGAGCTCGGCGCGACCGGCCCTGCGGGCGGTGCCGACCGAGACGCCGAGCACCCGCAGCGAGGCGACGTCGCGGCGGTAGTCGCGCAGGTGACGCGCCACCCCGGCGCCGAGCGCGAGCAGGGCGACCAGCGCGCAGGCGAGCGCGGTGAGGGCGTACGCCACCGACTGGGCGCCGCCGTGCGTCGTCGCGAGCCGGTCACGGACCGCTCCGAAGGACTGCCAGGAGGTCCCCGTGGCCGCCGCGACCTGGTCGAGAATCCCGTCCGGCGTGCCGTCCGCCGCGACGATCCGGACCTCGGCGGACGGCACGGTCGGGTCCGAGCCGACCGCCGACGTGCGGATGTCGGAGAGCAGGCCGATGCTCCCCACGAGCGGCATCGACTGCGCGACGCCGATCACGTCGGTGGTGCGATCGTCACCGCCGAGGTCGAGGGCCTGCGGTGCCTCCTCGTCGGCCACCAGCACGGGCACGGAACCGTTGCGCGACTCGCTGATCAGGCGGAGCGAGGAGTTGGGGAGCAGCGAGAGCTCGAGACCGTCGGGCAGGTTGGCGAGGAGCCGCCGTTCGACGCTGTCCGGCGGCAGGAACCGGTCGCCGAGGGCCGCCGCCACGGAGGCGGGGTCGGGCAGCCAGGTGGAGCGCACCAGGTCGGTGTCGCCGATGACGATCGACCGGACCACCACGCGGAAGGGATCGGCGGTGAAGACACCGCTCAGGTCGCGGGAGACCTCGAGCCCGGTGATCAGGCAGCCCTCCGCGCACGCCCGCAGCCGGACCGAGCCCTCGGACCGCACGCCCTCGCTCCCGAACCTCGTCGTCGCCGACACCGTGCCGGTCACGTTGTCGGCGCCGATGTAGGACACCCGCACCACCAGCGCGGTCGGGCCGGAGGCGAACCGGGTGCCGTCGGGTGCGGTGAACACCTGCGGCGGCGGGAGCGTGGTGGCGCTCGCCGTGACCGTGAGCCGGCCGCCCGTCGCCCGGAGGGGTACGGCGTCGGTGTCGAGGCGGTCGACGGCGTCGGATGCGGCGCGGGCGGGCGTGCCGTCGTAGAAGTCGCCCACCACGTCGTCCCACCGGCGGGCGTCGACGTACGCCCGGCGCTCGGCGAGGCGGGCCTCGTTGCGGACGATGGCGGTGGCGATCAGGTGGTCGCCCTCGGGGTCGACCCGCTCGGTGAGGTCGACCGCGCCCATGGCGCCGAGGTCGGTGGCGACGATGGTGCGGGCACCGGGCAGCTCGACGCCGGCCTGCTCCTGGGTCCACCGGGCGACGCTGACCGCGCCGCTGAGGGCGAGCGCCCCGACGACTGCGGCGGCCACCACCAGGCGCACGGGGGTGACCAGGTCGTCGGCGCGGGCGAGGCGGCGGGCCGCGAGGAAGGCGCCCATGCCGCGTCGCTCGGTCGCCGGCGTGAGGACGCGCGCCGCGATGCGGATGATCCAGATGGCGACCTGACCGAGGGCCAGGCCGACCAGCGCGGGGCCGAGGAGCACGACCAGGTCGGGCTCGTCGGAGGCCGTCCTGCTGCGGTAGGCCGCGACTGCGGCACCGACGAGCACCAGCACGCTGAGGAAGATCGCGAGCGTCGTCGCCCGGCGGGGTCGCCGTCGCATGGAGACCTGCACGGAGAGGGGCTCGCGGAGCGCGGCGGCCGAGGACAGGCCGATGATCGACAGCGCGGCGGCGGCGATGCCCGCCGACGCGACGATGGCGGGCTGCTGGAGGGCGTCGGCGGTGTCGTCGAGCCAGGTCCTCGTGGCCAGGACCGTGCCGGCCGCGCCGACGGCGAGCCCGAGCAGGGTGCCGGTCACGATCGCCAGGAGCGGCTCGACGAGGAGGAAGCGCCAGAGCCGGAGGCCGTGGATGCCGCGGAGCCGCGCCAGGCCGATCTCCTCGCGCCGGGCGACGGCGAGCTCGGCGCCGATGCTCGGCACGGCGACCGCACCGAGCAGGAGCAGCGGCGCGGTCAGCCAGCGCGACGTGCCGGCCGCCTCGGCGAACTGGAGCACGGTGACCGCGCCGGCGACGACGACCACCGTCATCAGCACGAGGGTCGTCAGGGCGCCGCGACGACTCCAGGCGCCCCGGAGGACACGGCTCATCCGACGACTCGGCCCTCGTCGAGCGCGATGTGGAGGTCGCAGGCCTCGACGACCGCCGGGTCGTGGGTGGCGACGACCACGATGGCGCCGCGCGCGGCCTCCTCGCGCAGCTCGTCGAGCACGACGCCGCGGTTGCCCTCGTCGAGCTCGGACGTCGGCTCGTCGGCGAGCAGCACGCCGGCGCCCACCACGAAGCCGCGGGCGCAGGCCACGCGCTGCATCTGTCCGCCCGACAGCTCCTCGACCTGGCGCTCGCCGAGGTCCGCGATGCCGAAGCGGGCCAGGGCGGCCTCGGCCGCCTCGTCGGCGTCGGCGGGTGCGGTGCCGCGGGCGCGCAGGGCGATCGAGACGTTCTCGCGCGCCGAGAGGATCGGGACGAGGCCGTAGACCTGGAGGACGAACGCCACCTCGGGACGCGGGTCGCCGCTGCCGGTCCACATCTCCTGGCCGTCGAGCTCCGCGGTGCCCGACGTCGCCTCCAGCAGGCCGCCGGCGATGGAGAGCAGTGTCGTCTTGCCCGAGCCGCTGGGCCCGGACAGGGCGGTGACCTTGCCGGCGGGGAAGGTGATGCTCACGTCGTCGAGGAGCGTGCGCCCGGCGATGTAGGTGATGTTGTCGAGGCGCAGGGCGGTCTGCGTCCGGGTCGGCGCGGGACTGGATCCGGAGCTCATCACGGCGACCCCTCGCTGCTCGCGCGGGTCACGATGATCCGCCCCTGCTCGTCGTCCTCGAACCGCACCAGCGTGCCGGGCGGCCACTCGGCGGCGATGTGGCCGGGCAGGTGCAGGACGCCGTCCTCGCCCACCACGGCGTACTCCGAGCCGCCGTGCCCCTCCGCGCCGACGCGGCCGCCCTTCATGGTGACCGTGCGCGGGAAGGTCGCGGCGACCTCGGGCTGGTGGGTGACGACCACGATCGTGGTGCCGAAGTCGTCTCCGAGGGAGTGGATCAGGTGCAGCACGTGGTCGCGGTCGGCGTGGCTGAGCTGGCTGGTCGGCTCGTCGGCGAGCAGCAGCCGCGGCGCCGTCGACACGGCGCAGGCGAGGGCCAGCCGCTGGCGCTGGCCGCCGGACATCGTCGACACGACCTGGTCGGCCTGCTCGATCAGCCCGACCCGGTCGAGCAGCTCGGCGTCGGCCAGCGCGTCCTCGCGCTCGGCGCCGGAGAGCGAGAGCCGGGCGAAGGCGATGTTCTGGCGCGCGGTGGCGTACGACAGCAGGTTGCGGGTGGCGCCCTGGAGCATCGTGGAGACCTGGCGCGAGCGGATCCGGGCGAGGTAGCGCTCGCCCATCCGCGACACCTCCTCGTCGCCGAGGAAGATCTTGCCGGCGCTGGGACGCTGGATCCCGCCGAGCAGGGTCAGGAGGGTGGACTTGCCCGAGCCGCTCGGACCGAGGAACGCGACGCGCTCACCGGCCCGGATCGTCAGGTCGACGCCGCGCAGCGCGACGACGTCGTGACCACCGAAGGTCTTGTAGAGGTGGACGACACCCTCGCACCGGATCCCGAGTCCCCCCGTGCGGGTCTCCTCGACCGTGCCCGCGCTTCCCCGCACGATCTCCCCTTCTCCGGTGAAACAACGGGCCTCAACATACATAACTGTCGTACGTTGGACGCATGGTGATTCGCGTGGCTCTGGTGAACGACGACGAGGTCGTCGTCCGCGGGCTGGACGCGATGATGCGCAACTACAGCAACCGCGTCGAGGTGGTCGAGCTCGTCGCCGGCAAGCCCGTCGCCCAGCCGGTCGACGTCGCCCTCTACGACACGTTCGGGATGGGCCAGGGCAACGGGCCCGCCGTGCAGAAGCTCGTCGAGAGCCCGCAGGTGCGCAGCGTCGCCGTCTACACCTGGAACTTCCAGCCGTGGCTGACCCGCGACACCCTCAACATCGGGGTCCGCGGCTACCTCTCCAAGAGCCTCCCGGCCGCCCGGCTGGTCGACGCGCTCCATGCCATCTCCGCCGGCCAGGTCGTGGTCTCGCCCTCGCGCGGCCGCTCGTCGCTCGTGGGCGGCGACTGGCCCGGGCGCGAGGAGGGGCTGACCGCCCGCGAGGCCGAGGTGCTCTCGCTCATCACGATGGGGCTGAGCAACCAGGAGATCGCCGAGCGCACGCTGCTGTCGCTCAACTCGATCAAGTCCTACATCCGCTCGGCCTACCGCAAGATCGACGTCGACTCCCGGTCCAAGGCCGTGCTCTGGGGCGTCGAGCACGGCATGCGCGCCGACCGCGTGCGGATCAACGGGTCCTCCGCGCGTTCGTGACCCTTCAGTAACCTTCCGCGGCCCAGCCTCTCGACCCCCCGCCAGGAGGCGGGCGGCCCGGCGGCCAACGACGTGCTGGCCTGCACGCGCGGAGCCGCTCGACCGCTCGTCGTACCTCCTGCCCGGCGGGCTGCCCGTCCCGTTCACCGACGCCCAGTGGTCCCGCCTGCAGGCCGTCTTCCCCGACGGCGTGTGCCAGTGGGCGCTGCCCGGCATCGGGCAGGGACCGGCGCGGACGTGGCTGACGTACGGCACCGCCCGGCGCGCGACGTACGGCGGAACGGAGCTCGGGCGGGTTCCCGCCGGGTCCGGTCGCGGCTGGTTCGGTCGCTCGTTCCGCCCTGTGTGGCGCTCGTGACGCGCTCGTGACGGTTTCCCCGGGTAACCGGGGAAACTGGAGCCTCACCCCCGAAACTTCGCACTGGAACCTCGAGCTTCCCCGGATATCCGGGGATCGCGACCACGCCCGTACGCTTCACCGGTGAGTGAGCAGCAGCCCGGCGTCGACCCCGAGGACCTCGAGGCGACCCTGCGGGTGCTCGCGACGCTGCACCACCTGCCCCACGACCACCCCGACCACATCACGGTCAAGCGGGCCGCGTCGCACATGTACAAGTCGATCAAGTCCGAGCGCAAGCTGGCGAAGCGCGCCGCCGAGCTGGCCCACGACCGCGCGATCATCGAGCGCACCGCCACCGGCTCGCCGATGCGGATCGACGACGAGACCGCCGGCATCCCGCTCGTCTCGACGACGGCCGGCGCCTTCGCCGGCGAGCTCGCGGTCGCCCGCGGCTGCTACATCTGCAAGCAGGACTTCACGCTGGTCGACGCGTTCTACCACTGGCTCTGCCCGACGTGCGCGGCCACGAGCCACGCCAAGCGCGACCAGCGCACCGACCTCACCGGCAAGCGCGCGCTGCTCACCGGCGGCCGCGCGAAGATCGGGATGTACATCGCGCTGCGGCTGCTCCGCGACGGCGCGCACACCACCATCACGACCCGCTTCCCCAAGGACGCGGTGCGCCGGTTCTCCTCGCTGCCCGACGCCGCCGACTGGATCGACCGGCTCAAGGTCGTCGGGATCGACCTGCGCGACCCGACCCAGGTGATCTCGCTGGCCGACGACGTCTCGGCCGCCGGGACGCTGGACATCCTGATCAACAACGCGTGCCAGACCGTACGTCGCTCGCCGGGCGCGTACGCCCCGCTGGTCGACGCCGAGCAGCAGCCGCTGCCGTCGGGGATCGACCTTCCCGAGCTGGTCACCTTCGACCACATCTCCGAGGCGCACCCCGCCGCGATCGCCGGCGCGCTCACCGACACCGCCGTCGCCCACCACGAGGGCGAGTCGACCGAGCACGCGCAGGCCGCGCACAACGCCGCGACCCTGACGGCGCTCGCCCTCAAGGCCGGGCACGCCTCGCTCGACGCGCACCTCGCCGGGACGGCCGTCGACGCCGGCGGCCTGCTGCCCGACATGCAGGTCAACAACTCGTGGACCCAGACCGTCGGCGAGGTCGACCCGCTCGAGCTGCTCGAGGTGCAGCTGTGCAACTCGATCGCGCCGTTCCTGCTGGTCTCCCGGCTCCGACCCGCCCTCGCCGCGGCCGCCGGGGCGGCCACCTCCGGCAGGGCGTACGTCGTCAACGTCTCGGCGATGGAGGGGCAGTTCTCCCGGCGCTACAAGGGAGCCGGCCACCCGCACACCAACATGGCGAAGGCGGCGCTCAACATGATGACCCGGACCTCGTCGGGCGAGCTGTTCGAGACCGACAGGATCCTGATGACGGCCGTCGACACCGGCTGGATCACCGACGAGCGCCCGCACCACGAGAAGCTGCGGATCGCCGCCGAGGGCTGGCACGCCCCGCTCGACCTGGTCGACGGCGCCGCCCGCGTCTACGACCCGATCGTGCTCGGCGAGGCCGGCACCGACCTCTTCGGCTGCTTCGTGAAGGACTACCAGCCCTCCCCCTGGTGAAAGACTCCGCCCATGAGTCTCGAGACCGCTGAGGACTTCCACGCCCGCGTCGCCGCCGCGACCGACGACGAGGGCCGGCTGCCGGTGAAGATCGAAGCGATGCCCGGCTGGGACATCTTCCCCTTCGAGCTCGACACGCTGCAGATCAAGCCGCTGGAGCCGTTGCAGGACGCCGAGCCGGACCGCGAGGGCGAGGACCCGGCCGACTGCTTCTGCCAGTCCCCGATGCCGGCCGACCGCGCCGCGAGGATCGCGTGGAGCAACGAGCGGTGGCTGCTGGTCGCCCTCGACATGGCACTCCCGGTGAGCTTCATCCTGCGACCGGTCGAGCACCACGACATCGCCGGCCTGCCCGACGACCTGGCTGCCGAGATGGGGGTGCTGATGGTCGCGATCACCGCGGCGGTCGAGGAGCTCCCGAGCGTCGGACGCTGCCACCTGGGTCGCTACGGCGACGGCGGCGCCCACGCCCACCCGTTCTTCTTCGGCCGTCCTGCCCGGATGGGACAGCTGCGGGGTTCGTGCCTGCTCGACTGGGAGGAGAACCTCCCCGCCGTCCCCCAGGACGTCCGCAACGCCAACGCCGGCCACGTCGGTCGCCGGCTCGTCGAGCGGTTCGGCGGGTCCGGCCCGGCGTGGGAGGCGTGAGCCCGGACGTCTCGGTCCGGCCCGCGACCCGGGCCGACGTCGACTTCCTGACGACGGTCGTCATCGAGGCGACGCTGCACCAGGGACGGCTGCCCGACGACTTCGACGAGGTCGACTACCGCGCGGGCTTCGGTGCGTGGACCGCCGAGCAGGTCGACGGGGACGGCGCCGGGTCGTCGATCTCGGTGGTGGAGGTCGACGGGGAGCCCGCGGGCCGGCTCCGCGTCGTACGCCGTGGCGGGCTCGTCGAGATCGCCGGGCTGCAGCTGCTTCCCGACCACCAGTCCCGGGGCGTCGGGCGGACGGTCGTCGACGTCGTCGTCGCGCAGGCGCGCGCGGCCGGCCTGCCGGTCGAGCTCGGGGTGGAGAAGGACAACCCGCGCGCCCGCGCCTTCTGGGAGCGGTGTGGTTTCACCTACGTCGGCGAGGACGAGACGGAGCACCGGCTTCGCCTGCCGACCTAGGCTCGTGGCATGGAGCTGATCCTGCTGCTGGTGGTCGTGGGCGTGGTGGGCGCCGTCGTGGTCGTCATGACCCGTCGGAACAAGGAGCGTGAGCTCCAGCGGCGCGAGGACGAGCTCGCACCGGTGAAGAAGCTCGCCTTCGAGGACATCACCGCGTTCGGTGTCGACCTCCAGGAGCTCGACTACGAGATGAGCGGCCACGACCTGGACGCCGGCGCCAATGCCGACTACCAGCGCGCGCTCGACACCTACGAGTCGGCCAAGACCGCAGGTGACTCCATCACCCAGCCGGAGGACATCCGGCACATCACCTCGATCGTCGAGGACGGTCGCTACGCCGTCGCGTGCGTGCGCGCCCGGGTCGAAGGACGCCCGCTCCCCACCCGGCGGCCGCCGTGCTTCTTCGACCCGCGTCACGGACCGTCGGTCGCCGACGTCCTCTTCGTCCCGCCGGACGGCGTCGAGCGTGACGTGCCCGCGTGCGCCCTCGACGTCGAGCGCGTCAACGCCGGCGCCGAGCCGGACGTCCGCAAGGTGATGGTCGGCCCGCAGCGGGTCCCCTACTGGCAGGGCGGCCGCGCCTACGAGCCGTACGCCGCCGGCTACTTCGGTGCCTTCGGCCCCATGACGTGGATGTTCATGGGCGGGATGATGTTCGGCGACCTCGGTGGCGGCTACGACGGAGGCGGTGGCGACGGAGGCGGTGGCGACGGATCCGACGGCGGTGACGGAGGCGGGTACGACGGCGGCGGCGGTGACGGCGGGGGCTTCGACGGCGGCGGGTTCGACTTCGGCGGCTTCTGAACGCTGAGGGTGCCCGAGCACCTGTCCGGTCCTCGGCGGT
>CAWBSG010000003.1:0-282611 GCA_963791365.1 uncultured Actinomycetota bacterium
TCTCAGGACATCGCGGACACCCGGACCTACGGAAACGTAGGTTCGGGTGTTCTTCATTTCCGGGTTGCGTGGTTGGTAGTCGCTGCTGGTGTCGATGGTGAGTTCGCGGAGGAGTTCGCCGGTGATGGCGTTGACGACGCGGATGTCGAGGTCCTGGACGAGCAGGATGACGTGGGTTCCGGCGTGGGTTCGGCCGATGCCGATGTGGTGCAGTCGGCCGCCGTGCGCAGGGTGACGATGCCGGCTTTGTCGACGCGGTCGTGGCGGACCCGGTCGTGGGTGTCGGGGTCGCGGTGGTGGCCGGGTAGGGCTTTGGGCATGGTGTCGTAGCGCGCTGCCGGGGTGGCGCGGTGCGGCAGGGAGCGGTGCGGTCGGTGGTGGTTGTACTCGTCGACGAAGGCGTCGATCAGGGTCTGGAGCTCGGCGATGGTGGTCGGTTGGTCGGGTTGGGCGCGGAGCCACTTCTTCATCGTCTGCTGGAAGCGTTCGACCTTGCCGCAGGTGGTGGGGTGGTTGGGCGGGAGTTCTTCTGGACGACGTGCCAGGCGGCGGAGTTCGTTCTCGAAGCGCGTTGCGGCCGCCGCGGGCCGTGCCGGCGAAGCGGACGGTGTAGACCATGCCGTTGTCGGTGAGCGTGGAGGCGGGGATGCCGTGCTGGCCAGCGGTTTGGCGGAAGGTGGCGGTCACGATCGGGGCGGTGATCCGGTGGTGTGCGGTGACGTGCAGGGCGTAGCGGGTGCAGTCGTCGAGCCAGGTGATGATCTCGATGTCCGTGCCGGGGAGGTCGTCGGGGCGGGTGAGTCGGTAGTGGGTGAAGTCGGACTGCCAGGTCTCGTTGGGCATCGCCGCTTCGAACCGGATGTAGGAGGACTTCGGTCGCTTCTTCGGCTCGGGGGTGACGAGTCCGGCGCGGGTCAGGTGCCGGCTGATGGTCGACCGTGACACCTGGTGTCCGTGGTGGTGGGCCAGGTGCCAGGCGATGGTGTCCGGGCCGGCGTCGAGGCCGGCGTCGGCCAGTTTCTTGCGGAGCCGCAGGATCAGTTCGACACGTCGGCGAGTCGAGGTGCACCCGGGGAGGTCTTGGGTCGTCGGGATCGTGGTTCGAACGCGGCCTCGCCCTCGGCGTCGGTAGCGGGCGATCAGCTTGGAGACCCAGCCCTGGAGACGCCGTAGGCGGCGGCGACCTCGGCGCTGGGTCGGCCCTCGAGGATGACGGCGGTGATGACCAGGCGGGCTTTCGACATGGCCGAGCATCGGACCGGTGCGCATGCCGTGAGACAGCTTTCCTATGTCGTGAGACATGTGTTTCCGTATGTCCTGAACCAGGACACTGCCCCCGCTACAAAGAAGTGGCCCCTGACCTGCGGAAACGCAGATCAGGGGCCACTTGTCATTTGAGCCATCCCTGCTTGTGCCGCGCTTCGTGACCCAGAAACTCCTCAAGGCGCTGCCTAGAGCCGCCGACGGCGCAACGATCGGGCGACGCGTGCGGGACCGGGTACGGCGCGTCTCGTCCGGTGGAGCGGGACCCCGCCACCCTTCGTGCCGCTAGCTGTGCACGGCGAGACCATCGGCTTGCCGACGAGTCGTCGGCGGCTCGCCAGGTCCGACCGGGCGGCGCACCAGTCGACCAGGCGCCCAGCACCACAACCACGAGGAATGAACCCCCACCCGACCGCCGTCGACACCTCGCACTCGATTCCCCGGATCAGTCGGCTGGGGCACCGATAGGACCGGCCTTGGTGATGATCTCGGCCGAGTCGGGGTTCTCGGGGATGAAGCCCGAGAAGCCGAAGGCGTCAACGGTTGCACTCTCGGCACCGAGCAGATCCGCGAGCTGGGACCGGTGGGTCGCAGTGAGTGTGATGGTGGCATCAGCGGGGCTGAGGAAGATGGCCGACTGGCCTGCGATCTTGTTCGACAGCACCGACGCCTCCCCGTCCTCGACGCTCCACCAGTTGCCGACGAACGGCACTACCGACGGCTCACAGGCGGCGAGCGGAATGATTCCGTTGGCCGTGAAGCCATAGTTGTCCCGGGGCCGGGTGCGCGGCCGAACGGTCACGGTCCGATCGACGACGCACTCCTCGACAGTCTCGTCGACCATGTCGATGCGGGCGCGGGCGATCGACTGGACGTTGGCCCGCCGCATGGCGTTCAGGAAGATCGGCGAGTCGGAGTAGTAGCCGAAGATGTAATTGCTGAAGTCGGCCGCGTTGCCGCCGTCGAGGCTGAACGGCGTAGCCGGAAGGTTCGATGTGTCGATCGCGGTTCCGACATGGGCGACGTGACGGTCGCGCTGCGTCCTGGTGCGCCCGTCTCGGGTCACCGTGATCGAGTCGCACTCGAGGACTCGAGCGATGACCACGCCCAAGTCATCTGAGCCGGGGAAGACGGTCCCCTGCTCGGTCAGGCTCAGCACGGGTACCTCGTCGGGAACCCGGTCCTGCAGCTCGGACAGCTCGACGACGGAGCCGGTGGCGAGCTCGGTGCAGTCCCCGAAGTCCACCTTCGAAGTCGACGAGTGCCGGCGCTCCAGTCCTGCGGCCCCAGCGGGACTTGGTGCCAGGGTGGTGATGAGCGCGGCAATAGCGACGAATGCCACGTTGCGAAGTCGGGACACGGGTTCTCCTCGGTCGGTCGGTTTCGGACAGGCACCGTCATCCTCACCTCGATCGGGGTGCTGCCGCACGGTGTGAATCCGACACACGTTGGTGGTGACCTGACAAGGTGCTGCGACTCCGGTCATGGCCCGACGCTTCGGCGTGCTCCGGGTCGCGCAGCGGCTCGGAGTCGCACCAGTCGCGCGATGCGGGCGCGGTTCCTCCACAGGTGGATGAACATCACCAGAATGCTGGCGAATCCGGTGGCCGTGTGGAGCGTGGACCATGCCGCGGCTTGCGACCAGTCCAGCCACAGGGGGAATCCGGCGCCGATGCAGACGAGTGCGAGGGATCCGAGGGTGGCGTTGAGAACGCCCAGACTGAACTCCGGGTGCCGTCGCTTGCGAGCCCACACGCTGGCGATCCACGTGGTGTTGCCGCTCAGGTGGATGACGATGATGGGGATCAGCGCGATGCCCACCCAGGAGTGGATTGTGTAGTCCGGGCCCTCGCGGGTGATGAATTCGGCCAGGAAGGCCACCAGAAGTGTCGTGTCGAGGACGATCTTGGGCCGGCGCGTTCGTGCCCAGGCCCGGACGGCGCCGACGCGGTCGAAGGTGGTTGTCATCTGGTAGGCGTGGCAGCTCTGGGCCGGAGGGAGGCGAAGTAGTCGTGCCACCCCTGGTGGGGACGGCCGGCCACGGACGCGAAGTCGCTCGGAGCGTCGTGGGCGCCGATGCGGATCCCCTCATAGATCCCGGCGATCACCGTGCCCATGAACTCGCCCAGCGCCTCGATGCGATCTTGGCGGTACTCCTCGACAGTCATGGGTCGGTACACGAGCTGGGTCCCGAACGTCCGGTTGAGGTGGTCCACGAGCTCGGACTGGGTGATAGGCACTCCGTGGAGCCGGAGCGTCCGGCCGCTGTGTGCGGGATCGGTCAACAGGTGTGCGTAGGCATCGGCCAGCTCCGGACGGGTCGTGTACCCGCACTTGCTGTCACCGGCGCTGTTGGCGACGACACCGTAGGCGGCGTAGTCATCGATGCTCTCGATGTCAGGCTCGATGTAGATGCCGTTGCGACCGATCGTCCACTCCAGGCCGCTGGCTCTCACGTCGGCTTCGGTCTGGCGGTTGCTCTGCACGACAGCGGAGAACGCCGTACCTCGCTCGGCGCCCTGCACGCTGGTGTAGACGACCCTGCCGACACCCGCGTTCCGAGCTGCTTGGAGCACGTTGCGGTGCTGTTCGATGCGGTCGTCGGGTTGCTCGTTTCCCGACACGAGCAGCAGTGTGTCGACTCCGCCGAGCGCGCCTTCGAGCTGCGGGGGATCGGCGTAGTCGCCGGGGCGGACCTCGATGTCGAGCCCGGTTGCGCGTTCGGGGGTGCGGGCGAGTCCCACGACGGCCTCGTCGGAACCCAACCGTGCCAGGGCTCGCACGACCTCGCGACCGAGCTGGCCGGAAACGGCGGTGACGGCGATCGTCATGGGGACTCCCATCGTCGAAAGAGCAGATTCGACGTCGAGTCTCGACGAGTCTCAGCCCTCGGGCATGGTTGTACGCTGACGGACCATGGTCGGATCGCGACAAGAGTTCGACGGGGACGCTATCGAGGTCACGTACGCGCCGCCCCGTCGACACCGCGCGCTCCCCGTCGAAGTCGTCGATCGGTCGTCGATCCTCGCACGCCTTTCCGGCGTGGAACTTGCTGAGCGTCGCGAGCGGGTCGGGTTCCACCTTCTCGTCGTGTGCACCTCGGGCCACGGCTCCCACGTCGTCGATTACCAGTCGGTGGAGGTCTCGGCGGGAACGTGTCTTCGCGTGTACCCGGGTCAGGTGCAACAACACGTCGCCGACGCCGCGTTCGAGGCCCACATGGTGGTCTGGCCCACGACGGCGCACCCCGTCGACCCCCAGGCGCCGCCCTGGTTTCCCGGCTGCGGCGCCGCAACCAGCTATCGTCCCGACGACGAGCTGTTCGACAAGATCCTGGGCTCGGTGGAGGAGTTCAGATACGAACAGGACCGCTTCGACGGATCACCTCGCAAAATCGGGCTGCTCCATGCCCTGCTCTCGACGCTACTGCTCCGCATCGCCGCCGAGATCCCGGAGTCGTCCCCGGATGCGAGCCGTCTCCCTCAGCCGTACCTCGACTTCCGGGCGGCCCTCGAGAAGCGGCTGTACGCGCGACCCGCGGTCGTCGACGTCGCGCGGGAGCTGGGGTACAGCTCGCGCACTCTCGATCGGGCGTGCCAGCAGGTCACCGGCAAGACCGCCAAGCAGGTGAGCGACGAGCGGGTCGCGCTCGAGATCCGCCGCCTGCTCACCCACACCGATGACTCGATCGCCCGCATCGGGGTCGACTTCGGCTTCTACGATCCGTCGAACTTCTCCAAGTTCGTCAAGCGACACCTCGGGGGCCTGCCGGGAGAGATCCGAGACCGCCGATAGCCCGCGCCGGGACGCAGCTTGCGACCTCAACACTGGCGGCAACATAGGGAGATGTTGCTTCGCCCGGTGCGTGGGAACGAGTCCGAACGCCAGCTCGTGCCCCGCACCGAACTGCCTGGGGAACGGGTTGTCCGCAAGCCGAACGATAAGCTTGCCTTATGACGCTCCTCGCCGAGTACCGCGGTGCGCGACATGACGAAGATGTCGCGCGGCTTCGGCGCGTGGTGGCGCTTCGGGCGATGGTGGCGACCGGGATGAGCCAGCGGGAGATCGCTGCCGCGCTGGGCGTGAGCCAGCCGGCGGTCAGTCAGCAGTTGAAGGCGGCGCAAGATCTGGTGAGGGTCCACCCCGAGGCCCTGGTCGCGGCCGCTGCACCTGTCCTTCGGCGTCTCGCTGACGAGTCGGGGTACCGCCGACTCGCCGTCTTCGGTTCGGTGGCCCGCGGCGATGCGCGGCAGGACTCCGACATCGACCTGTTGGTCGAGTCACCGGAGGGGACGTCGTCATTCGGGTTCATCAAGTTCAAGCAGCTGATCGAGCAAGTGCTCGGCCGCGAGATCGACCTGGTCGACTACGGGGGCCTGAAGCCCACACTGGACGACGACATCCGTCTTGAGGCGGTGCTGCTCTGATGGAGCTGAAGGCAGCCAAGGGAGCTGCTCCACACCCAGGCCTGGCTGAGCCGCGTCGACGAGATCGTGCGGCGCGGCAAGGAGGCTTACCTCGCCGACGCCTTGCTTCAGGAGGCGGGGGACTCGCTCATGATGAAGCTCGGTGAAGCAGCCAACCGGTTGTCCCGGCTCGACGTCCTGGCGCCGGGCGGCGTCGAGTGGGCGCTCGCTGTCGCGAACCGCAACTTCATCATCCATCAGTACGACGAGATCAACCGCGAGCTCACCTGGCTTACGCTCTCGAGAGACCTGCCGGCGTGGAAGTTCTCGCTGCAGGTCCTGTTCGACGAGGCAGGGTCCGCGCTCGACGAAGCAGACTGCAGTCCCGGCACGGGGACGAGTCGAGATTGATTCGAACCGTGCCGCGTTTAGGCCCCGGAAACCACAGCAACAGTCGCCTTGACAGGTCAAAGCCGAGCAAGAGACACGAGCCCGGGAGCACCGTCGTGTCCAGCGTTCGCGCAGGTCAGAGCACGACTGCTCACATGCCAGCAAACGCTGGGCATCCCGCTTCGGCTCGCGCTGGATGTCCAGAGGTCGCAGGTTCAAATCCTGCCCCCGCTACAAAGTGCGAAGGCCCTCACAGTCTGACTGTGAGGGCCTTTTCGCAGTGCGCAACCTTCAGCTCACCAGACCGGACTCGTAGGCGAGGATCACCAGCTGGACCCGGTCGCGCATGGTGAGCTTCTGCAGCAGCCGACTGACGTGCGTCTTGACCGTGGACTCGCTCAGAAATAGCTCGCCGGCGATCTCGGAGTTGGTCAGCCCCCTGGCGACCAGACGGAGTACTTCTGACTCCCGCTCACTGAGCCGTTCGAGCAGGCGCGCCCGGGTGGGGTCCGTGCGCCGGTCGAGCTGGCGCTGCACCAGACGCCTGGTGATCGAGGGTGCGATCCGCAGATCTCCGTCGTGCACTGCGCGCACCGCGTCCACGAGGCGCTGCCGTGGAAGGTCCTTGAGCAGGAACCCCGATGCCCCCAGTTGCAGTGCCTGGACCACGAGGTCATCCTCGTCAAACGTGGTGAGCACGACGATTCGTGTCGCCGGAGGGTTGTCCGCGAGCAGCTGCCGGGTCGCCTCGAGCCCGTCGGTACCGGGCATCCGTATGTCCATCAGGGTGATGTCGGGCCTCAGGTCTCGCACCGCGCGGATCGCCTCGGCGCCGTCGGCGGCGGTGCCCACGACCTCCAGGTCCTGCTGACTGTCGAGGATGGCGGCGAGTCCGTCGCGGATCAGGTCCTGGTCGTCAGCGACGAGGACGCGGATCGTCACGTCGCGACCTCCTGCACCGCGGCACCGGTGACCGGGACGCGCGCCTCCACCCGGAACCCGCGTCCGACGCCGCCAGAGGCCACCGTGCCGCCGTGGGGAGCGAGGCGCTCCGCCATGCCGCGCAGGCCGACCCCACCGGAGGGGAGTTCGCTGGCGAGCGCGGGGCCGGGGTCCTCGACGACCAGGATCACGTGCCCATCGTCACCGATGAGCCGCACGAGCGCTTCACCGGCCGCGCTGTGCTTGACCACGTTGGTGAGGGCCTCCTGCGCCACCCGCGCGAGCTCGCGGCCCAGCACCGGGGGTACGTCGCCAAGGTCACCCTCACGGCGTACGACAATGTCGAGCCCAGCGTCAGCCATGACGGCGGCGAGCGCCTCGATCTCTGCCAGTCCCGGCTCGGCTTCCGGGGCATCGGGTTCGCGCAGCACGCGCACCATCGAACGCAGGTCGGCCAAGCCGCGGCGGCCGCTCTCCTGCACGGCGCGTACGGCGGCAAGCGCGCGTGTGGGATCGTCGCCCTCCAGTGCCTGCTCGGCATTCTCGGACTGCACGACGACCACGGTGAGCGTGTGCGCGACGACGTCGTGGAGGTCGCGGGCCACGCGGAGCCGCTCACGGGCGACCGCGAGGCGGGCGGTCGCGTCCCGTTCGGCGGCGAGGGCCGCGTTGAGTCGCGTGAGGGCGGCGGCCTGGCGAGCGAGGTGTCGCACGACACTGCCGACGATAGTGGTGATGGAGATGTAGAAGAGAGGGAAGACCAGTTCGTCAGCGTCCCGCGGGAGTGAGGCACGCATGGCCACGAGCACGCCGACCAGGAGCACGCCCACCACGAGCACCGCGCGCCGCGGTGGCAGGTGCCGCCCACCTGAGTAGGAGACCAGCAACACGGCCACGAAGGACGCGAAGCCCAGGCTGCCGCCGAGTGCGTCCTGCACGACGAGCGCACCAGCGACGAGCGTCGCCGCCCACAGCGGGTGCTCGATGCGCAGGAGGAGCGGGACGGCAAGGACCACGCTCGTCAGACTCAGGGCGAGGCTCGAGCCGGCCCACGGGCTCTCCAGGCCGACGCCGGTCTGGGAGAGCGCCGCGATGGCCACCACCGGCCCCCACTGGGCGATCAGCTGCCAGTCGGGTCGTGCTGAACCGCGCCACCTCATGCCTGGATCCTAGGTTCGCGCCGGCTCCGGAGGAGTCGTTCTGCAGTACCGCCCGGACGGCACCGGGGTGCCGACGCCCACACCCATGGCGCGATGCCAGAACGTCCGGCCGCGGCGAGGCTCGACCATCAAGCGGTGGCCACGGGGTCGTCGCAGGACAGGAGGAAGTCATGGACACGCGAGACGGACTTGTCGTCGGAGCGGGCCGCGCGTCGCTCGCCGGCGGAGTGCTCGGATTGGCGTCGCTCGTCACCGTGCTGGTGGGTGAGGTGACGCACGGAACGGACTTCATGGACACGGTGGCGGCTGGGCTGGCGGGTTGGGCAGGTTTCCTGGCCGCGTCGCTGATGGTCGTCGGACTGCTGGGAGTGGCGGTGCGTTACGCAGAAGTGCTGTCGCCAGCAGCACGGGTGGCACTGCTGGTCCTCGGGTTCGCCACTGCGGTGACCGTCGGTGCGTCGTCGACCTTGGCACTCGTGGTCCCGAGCCTCGTGGACCGGATGCCAGAGCTCGTCACCGACCCGCCGGCGGCGGTGCCGCCGACCTTCATCTTCAGCGGGCTGGCCATGGGGATCTGCGCGGTCGTGCTGTCAGTGGGTCTGCGCCGCTCGGGTGCGATCTCGCGAGGCGTTGCCGGGTTGCTCATCGTGGCCGCGGTGCTCACCATGGTGCCGCTCCCGTCTCGGTTCTTCCTGCTCGCCTTCGCGCTGGGCGTGCTGACGCTGGCACCACAGACCGCACGGGACAAGGTCGAGAACCGGCAGGTCGGGGCTGCACCCGTACCGGGCCGAGCGACGTCCGCCAGCTGCTGAGTCCGACATCGTCGGGGGCTGGCCAACGACCGAGGGCCGGCCCCCGTCTTCCCGGCCGCCGCCGACCACCCGACCTACGCGAGCTCCCCTCACCCAGTCCGTCGCGCTGCCCAGGCCCACGAAGGACGAGCAGAGCGCAGGTCTGCCTCAGCGGGAGGGCTAGCCTGCCGACCATGCGAAACAAGGCCACCGATCTGCTGGACATTCTCTCCGATGCGGTTCCCAGACTGATGATCGCCGTCGCCCTCGTCGTGATCGGGTACGCACTCTCGCGGGCCGTTCGCTGGATGCTGCGGCGCCTGTTCGAGACCCGCCGAACCCCGAGCTTCGCGACGGTCATCAGCAAGCTGGCCGGGTGGATCCTGCTGTCCTTCTCCGTCATCGTCGCGATCGTCGTGGTCTTCCCGTCCGTGAAACCAGTGGACATGCTCGCCGGGCTCGGGTTCTTCTCGGTGGCGGCCGGCTTCGCCTTCCAGGACATCCTGGAGAACCTGCTCTCCGGGCTGCTGCTCATCCTGCGTCAGCCGTTCCGTTCGGGAGACCAGATCGTCGTCGGCGAGATCGCCGGCACCGTAGAAGCGATCACCATTCGCGAGACCCGCCTCAAGACATTCGATGGGCAGCTGGTCCTGATCCCCAACCGCGATGTCTACAAGGCGGTCATCACGGTCAGCACGCACTTCCCGTCCAGAAGGGTGGTCTTCGTCGTCGGGATTGCCTACGAGAACGATGCCGCGGAGGCGTGCCGGGTCATCCAGGCCGCACTCGCTGCCGACCAGGCTGGCGACGACGTCGTCCCGGCACCGGAGGCTGTCATCACCCAGCTCGGGGTCTCGACGGTCGACATCGAGGCGCGATTCTGGTGCGGGCCCCGACAGCACGACGTGGTCCACGCGACCGATTCCGCGATCCGGGCAGTCAAGACGGCCCTCGATGAGGCGGGCATCGAGATGCCCGCCGATATCGTCGTCCTCCAGGCCACCCCGAGTCTGCGAGCGGCGATCTCGGGCGAGGCGGAGGTCACTCCAGGAGGTGGCGTGCGGACCCGCGTCACCGGCTAGGTTGCGACCACGACTGGGCGACCCCGTCGAGCAGAGCACCAACATCGCCAGAACGACAGAAGGAGCGCGAGCATGTTGTCTCGACTGAGGGCCCAGAGCGACCGATTGCGCAGCAGCCTCTTCTTCGTTCCCATGCTCTGCGTGATCCTCGGTGCCCTGGCCGGAGAAGCGATGCTCGGGGTCGATGAGCTCGTCACCGGGATCAGTCCGCGACTGACCGCCACAGTCGACAGTGCCCGGACCGTGCTCACCACGGTGGCCGGAGCCACCCTCACCTTCGCTGGTATTGCGTTCTCAGTCAGCTTGCTGCTCATCTCGCTGGCGTCGAGCCAGTACTCGCCGCGCGTCATCCACGGCATGTTCAAGGATCCGTTCAACAAGCGGGTGATGGGCCTGGTCATCGGCACGTTCACCTACTGCCTCGTGGTGCTGCGTGCGGTGCGCGCAGCCCTGGAGGGTGCCGGGGACGCGATCGTCCCCAGCGTTTCGATCCTGCTGGCGGTGGTGCTGGGGATCGGGTCGATCCTGGCGATCATCGCCTTCATCAATCACGCGGCCCACTCGATGGATGTTTCGAACATTCTTCGCCGCGTCACGGACGAGGTGCTCAGCCAGGCCCGGTCGGCGTGGCCGGACCCCGATCCCGGCTCTGCTGCGGAGCTTGATGAAGGTCGGTGGGAGAGCCTTCCCGACGGCGCCAGCCCAGTGCGCTTCTCCGAGTACGGCTGGGTGCAGAACGTCGACTACGACCGGCTCCTGGAGGTGCTTCCGACAGGGTCGACGCTGCGCCTGGAGACATTTGCCGGACGCTACGCAGTCCAGAACACGCCCATCTGCCACATCTTTCCTCCACCCGACGACCTGGCGGACGTGGCCGACGCGGTCCGCGTAGCGGTGATGGTGGGGGAGTCCAGGACCTTGCAGCAGGACGTCGCCTACGGTGTCCGCCAGCTCGCGGATGTGGCGCTGAAGGCGATGTCACCCGGGATCAACGACCCGACGACCGCTCACGAAGCGATCTCTCATCTGGGAACGGTTCTGGCCGACCTGCTCCGTCGGCAGCCCCCTGCCGGCCGGCTCGAGGGGAAGGACGGTGAGGTGATCCTCATCCCGCACGCCACGACCCACGACGAGCTCGTGGGGCTTGCGTTCGACGAGGTGCGGATAGCTTCTGCGGACCAGCCGACCGTACTGATCTACCTGCTCGATGTGCTCCACCAGGTCGAGCAGTCGCTGGCGGAGCTCGACCGGCCTCGCGCGATCCGCGCGCTTCGTGGTCAGGTGGACCTGATCCGCGCATTGAACGAGACGGCAGACGTGCAGGAGCAGGACCGCGAACGGGTCATGGAGGCGTACGCCCGGCACCAGGGGGGCGGACTCCGCCGTGTTCCGCCCTCCCATCAAGACCTCCCCTGACTCGGGGCCGCCCGACAAGCGTCGGGCATCAACGGCCCGGCCATCAGCGACGCAGCTGCTGGGGACCGCTTTCCAGCACACGCACGCAGCTAGCGACAGTCGTCGAGCGCGGCGAGGACCGCCGAGACGTGGAGCTGCGCGTGTCCGGAGAACTCCTGGGCGTCCGCGAGGTCATCGGAACGCAACGTGAGCTGGGCCCAGCCCACGGTCCTCTGCGCGTGGCTGGCAAGCTCCGGGAAGGGATTGTTCTCGGGAGTCCAGGCATCGAGCCTGGTGGTGAGCTCCCGCCACCGAGCTGCGGGGTCGGCCCACGAGCCGCCGAGGAGGTCCGCTCCGGCACACCCCGACAGCGGCAGGCCGAGGCTCGCCTCGCCGGCTTGTCCGGGGAGCAGGCCGGCGTCCACGGCACCCTGCACCGTGCCGTCCGCGTCGGTGTCGCCGTACATGTCCACACCCGGGCCGGTGATCAGGTTCGACACCGTCTCCGCAGCGTGGTGCGCGGCCCCGATGGTCGTCGCGTCGCGCCATCGGTCCAGAGCGCCCTGGACGTCGTCCACTCGGTGCTGCGCAGCGGCCACGGTGCTCGGGGGCGGTGGCGGTCCCGGGGGGCGTCCGTGCAGGCGGTGAGGACGGCGAGGGCGAGCACCGTGATGGCTGCGCGGCCTCGCGCCGAGGATGTCCCACGAGTCACGGCAGCGAGCCAGAGAGCCGCTCGTGACGTTCCGCGCTGGAGGCGTTGAGACCGACGATCTCGACGGCCTTGCCCTTGCGGGCGTACTTGGTCGTGATGGCGTCGAGCGAGGCGACGGTGGACGCGTCCCAGATGTGCGACTGACTGAGGTCGATGACCACGTACGCCGGGTCGTCGGCGTACTGGAACTGGGTGTAGAGGTCGTTGCTGGAGGCGAAGAACAGCTCGCCGGTCACGTGGTAGACGGCCGTGGGCCGACCGTCGCGGTCCTCGACCAGCTCGCGGCGGGTCTCGGTGAGGTGGGCGACGCGCCGGGCGAAGAGCGTCATGGCGACCAGCACGCCGACGACGACGCCGATGGCGAGGTTGTGGCTGAGGACGGTGACGACGACGGTCGAGAGCATGACCAGGGTCTCCGACTTCGGCATCCGACGCAGGGTGGCGGGCCGGACGGAGTGCCAGTCGAAGGTGCCGACGGCGACCATGACCATGACCGCGACGAGGGCGGCCATCGGGATGAGGGCGACGACGTCGCCGAAGCCCACGACGAGGACGAGCAGGAAGACGCCGGCCAGGAAGGTCGAGATCCGGGTGCGTGCCCCGGAGACCTTCACGTTGATCATCGTCTGGCCGATCATGGCGCAGCCGCCCATCCCGCCGAAGAAGCCGGTGATGATGTTCGCCGCGCCCTGGCCCCACGCCTCACGCGTCTTGTCGGACGGCGTGTCGGTGATGTCGTCGACGAGCTTGGCGGTGAGCAGCGACTCGAGCAGGCCGACCAGCGCCATGGCGAGGGCGTACGGCGCGATGATCCGCAGGGTCTCCGTGGTCCAGGGCACGTCCGGGACGAAGAGGCTGGGCAGGCTGTCCGGCAGATCGCCCTCGTCGCCGACGTTGGGCACGCTGAGTCCGGCCAGCAGGACGAAGGCGGTGAGCGCGACGATGGCGACCAGCGGCGCCGGAACGATCTCGGACACCTTCGGCAGCGCGACGATGACGGCGATGCCGACGGCGATCATCGGGTAGACCTGCCACGGCACGTCGACCATGTGCGGCACCTGGGCGAGGAAGATCAGGATCGCCAGCGCGTTGACGAAGCCGACCATCACCGAGCGCGGGATGAAGCGCATCAGGCGCGCGACGCCCACGACGCCGAGGACGACCTGGAAGACCCCTGCCAGCAGCACCGTGGCGATGAAGTAGTCCAGGCCGTAGAGGCGCGCCACGGGCGCGATGACCAGGGCCACGGCACCGGTCGCTGCGGAGATCATGGCCGGGCGGCCACCGAGGAACGCGATGGAGACAGCCATCGTGAACGAGGCGAACAGTCCGAGGCGCGGGTCGACGCCGGCGATGATCGAGAAGGAGATCGCCTCGGGGATGAGGGCCAGGGCGACGACGAGGCCGGCCAGGACCTCGGTGCGCAGCATCCTCGGCGAGCGCAGGGCGTGGCGCACCGTGTGCTGCGGAGCTGCCGGAGTCGTGGTGGAGGTGCTGGGCACGGGCGATGCTCCGTTTCGAGGCGAGTGGAGGAGCGACCGTACCCTTACGTGAGGGTACGGTTGGAATCGTGAACGAGGAGAAGCACGCGGCGTACGACACCCCCTCCGGGGCGGTCATGCACATCGGCGAGGTCGCCGCGCGCACCGAGCTGTCGCTGCGCAGCCTGCGGCACTGGGAGGAGCTCGGCCTGCTCCAGCCCTCCGGTCGAACCGAGGGCGGCTTCCGGCTCTACACCGAGGCGGACGTGGAGAAGATCCTCGTCATCCGTCGGATGAAGCCGCTCGGGTTCAGCCTGGACCGGATGCGGCACGTCATGCGTGACCTCGAGCTGCTCGACGCCCCGGCCATCGACGGCGCGGAGCGACGCTCCGTCCAGGACCGGCTGCACGCGGTTGGCGCCGAGGCCACGCAACGGCGAACGGCGCTGGTGCGCGAGGTGGAGATGGCCGACGAGTTCATCGCCCTCATCGAGTCACGGGCGCGCTGAGTCGGTCGGTGGGTCAGGGGCGTCGGGTGACGATGTCGTCGAGGATGCCCTGCGCCACGTGGGCGAGAGGTCGTCCGGTCTCCTCGCTGAGCTCGACCAGGCGCGCGAACGCCTCATCCATCTCGAGGTCGTCGCTCTGGGCGAGCACACCCTTGGCCCGCTCGATCACGACGCGGCCGTGGAGGGCCTCGCGCAACCTGCGGGCGACGTCGGCGGGGTGGTCGGCCTCCGAGGACTGCATGAGCGCGAGCGTCGCGATGTCGGCGAAGGCCTGGGCGAGCTCGTGCTGTTCCTGGGTCGGCGTCCGCTCGGTTGCCCAGAACACGTTCAGGCCACCGAGCACGCGCTCGTGCCAGCACATGGGCGTGGCGAGGACGGTGCGGTACCGCGCGGTGGACATCGCGCTGCCGAGACCGGGCCACCGGTCCGCGATCTCGGACTCGCCGGCGGCAGCCACCCGCTCGCCGGTCTCGATCGTCTCCACGCACGGTCCCGCGAGGACCTGGGCCTGGTAGAGCTCGAGCTCGATGGCCCGGTGCGACGTGGCGGCCAGCAGCTCGAGGCCGCGGTCGACCCGGACCAGCACCCCGGCTGCATCGGCGTCGAGCAGACCCAGGCAGTCGGCGAGGAGGACGTGGACCGTGCTGGCGCCGTCGACCCCCTGGATCATGGCCGCATGGGCCGCCGCGAACGCGGCGCCACTGGTGGTCGGTCTCATGACGTCAGTCTCCCTCGACATCGAAGTTCGAGAAGTTGATCCTCCGGTCGACGACGTGCTCGGCGACGTCGTTGATGTCCGTGGCGAGTGCGTAGGCATGCCCCCGCAGGAGCGCCAGGGCGTCCTCGGGTGTCACGTGCACCTGCGCCATCACCATCCCCGTCGCCTGGTGGACCAGGCTCCGGGAGCTCCATCCCTCGTTGCCCTCGAGATGGGCCTCCGGGTGCTCCGCGGCATCGGTGAGCAGGGCGGCGCCGACCGCGTTGGCGAGGAAGGCCACCCGGGCAGGGGGCTCGGACAGCGAGCCGTGTAGGCCGGTGTAGAGCGTCGCGACGCCTTCCAGCGCGCCACCGGCGTGCACGGGGATGGCGTAGACCCGCAACGGGCCGTACTTCTCCTCGAGGGTCTGCGTCAGCATCGGCCACCGCCGGTCGGCGTCCCCGTCCAGCTCGGCCACGACCATCACGCCGTTCCTGGCCGCCTCGTAGCCCGGGCCCTCGCCGGTGACCTCCTGCAGGCTCTCGAGCATGTCGGCGACCTCGTCGCTCGCGCACAGCGTGATGCGGCTGTCCGACAGGTATCCCACCGTGATCGCCACCCCCTCGGCTCGCAGCATCCGACGCATCGCCTCGCCCAGTCGCCAGGTCTGCGTACGGTCGCGTGGCAGCGTCGCCAGCGTGGCAGCCAGCTGGGAGAGGAGGCGCCCGCGATCTTCGAGGGGGAGGTCGTTCACGTCGGCTCCGTCCCTCGAGCGATCCGTCGGATGCCGCTCCGGTCTCGGGCGAGTCTACGCGCTAAGGTGGAACCGAACTGAGACGAGGATCGTGCGCGCGCCCAGCGGCACGTGTCATCACCGGACCGAGGCGCAGCAGTGGACAACACCGACCTCACGTTGGCCGAGGAGCTCGCCCGGGCATCGGAGTCGATCAACGAGTCCCGCACCTTTCCCGAGGCGCTGGACGTGATCGTGGGGGCCACGCAGGCGTCGCTGCCCGACTTCTCCCACGTCAGCATCTCCATGAAGCGCCGCAACGGCACGTTCGAGACCGCGGCAGGCACCGACCGGCTCGCCTGGGAGCTCGACGCCGTCCAGTACGAGCTGGGGGAGGGGCCCTGCGTACAGGCCGTCGAGCACGAACCGGTCGTGGTGGTCACTCATCTGCGCGACGAGCAGCGGTGGCCCGGCTACGTCGCGACGGCAGCCGGCCGGGGGGTACGCAGCCAGGTGGCGGTGCGCCTCTTCGCGGACAGCACGCACGTCGCCGGCCTCAACCTCTACTCCACCGAGCACGACGAGGTCGATCCACTCGCCGCGGAGACAGCGAGGCTCTTCGCCACCCACGCGGCGATCATCCTTGGCCACGCACAGCAGGAGGACCAGCTCAACGAGGCGCTGGTGAGCCGCAAGGTGATCGGGCAGGCGCTCGGCATCCTCATGGAGCGCTACCGGATCGACGCGAACCATGCCTTCCAGTACCTCGTCCGGGCGTCCTCGTCCGGCAACGTCAAGCTGCGCGACGTGGCGGACGAGCTCGTGACGTCGAGCGTCGAGAGCTACGGCGAAGACTCCTGACCCGGTTCCCCACGGCGTGGGTGGGAGTGGGGCCTTCCACCACCATGTACAAAAAGGGGTAGCCACGTCGCCGACCTCCGGCGCGCTCGCGAAAGGTGTGTCCGTGTCACGGTTCTCCACCCTGGTGCTCGCTGCCTCCCTGGTGCTCGCCACCGCGTTGGCCGGGAGCACGACCGCGTCCGCGATCCAGGGGACCACCACCGCGTCCACGCAGGTGGCGCCGCACGCCGAGAAGTCGCCGAAGAAGCTCCGGAAGTGGAAGGCGCCCCGCGGACCCTTCTTCAACGACCCCAGGCTCAGGAAGGGCCACTTCCGCATCGAGCGCAAGGTCATCGACACGATCAAGCACACGCCCCGGGGGTCCTACATCAGGATCGCGGTCTACTCGTTCGACCGGATGCCCGTGGCCGACGCCCTCATCGCCGCGCACCGGCGCGGCGTGAAGGTACAGATGCTGCTCAACGACCACCAGGACACCGCGGCGATGAAGAAGATCCGCGGCGTGCTCGGCACGAACCGTACGTCCAAGAACTTCATCTACAAGTGCAAGGCGAGCTGTCGCGGCGCGGCCAACGAGTACAACAACATGCACACGAAGCTCTACCTGTTCAGCCAGGCGGGGAAGTCCGAGGACGTGGTTGCCGTCGGGTCGGCCAACATGATGCTCAACGCCGTCCTCCACCAGTGGAACGACCTCTACTTCACCTCCGGGGACCACGAGCTGTTCCGCGAGCTCGTGTCGGTGTTCAACGACATGCGCACCGACTACAACACCCGGCAGCCCGCCCTGTTCTTCTGCGGGACGCCCGTCGGGCCGGCGTGCGACGACTCGGTCGACAAGCACACCGTGTGGGCGTTCCCCCGCCCGTCGGGGCCGAAGAACGACCTCGTGCTCGACATGCTGGACAAGGTGCAGTGCCTCACGCCGGACGGCGCCGGTGGCGTCACCCGCACCCGGCTGGCGCTGTCGATGCACACGATGCGCGGCAACCGGGGCAACTACCTCGCCGCCGCGATCCGGAAGAAGTGGGCGGAGGGGTGCGCCGTCCGGGTGATGTACGGCCTGATCGGCTACCACACGAAGGGGATCATCGCGGCTCCCACGTCCCGCGGCAGGATCCCCCTGCGGTCGACCGGCCTGGACTTCAACCCCGACGACAACTACGACCTGAACAAGGACGGGATCGACGACCTGATCCTGAGCTACTACAGCCACCAGAAGTACCTCACGATCCAGGGCACCTACAACGGGGTCCGGGGCACGGAGATGCTCCTCACCGGGACGTCGAACTGGGCCAGCCTCAGCACCGGCAACGACGAGACCTGGTTCACCGTGCGCGGGTCGAAGGTGACCCGGAAGTACGTGAAGAACTTCGACTACCAGTGGAACAACAAGCGCAACTCGCGTGACGCGTACACCACGTCGTACAACAACTTCCGCGTGAAGCGGATGGTGCGCGGCGCCGACGGCGAGATGCGCGAGCGCTGGGTGACCGTGCGCCGCAAGGTCACCACGATCGGGCCCGAGAACTACGCGAAGGGTCCCTACTGGGAAGACGACTGACGCGGGCCCTCGCAGGGGCGGGCGCTTGACGGGACTCAGTAAACGAGTGTTCACTGAGTCGATGGCCGCCAGCAGCAGTACCGTCCCGTGGGGTCGGGTCCGTCGTGCCGGGTCCAGGCTCACGACTCCGCTCCACCCCGACGACTACCTGCGCCTGCTCAACCCGCTCTGGACGTCGCGCGAGCTGAGGGGGCGGGTGGAGGGGGTCGTTCCCGAGACCGAGGACGCGGCCACGCTGGTCATCCGGCCGGGGTGGGGTTGGCGCTGGGACCATCGCCCCGGCCAGTACATCGGGATCGGCATCCCCGTCGACGGGAAGTACCAGTGGCGCTCCTACTCGGTGAGCTCACCGACGAAGCAGCGGGGCCGGACGATCGCCATCACGGTCCGGGCGATGCCCGAGGGCGTGCTGTCCTCGCACCTGGTGAACGGGCTGGAGCCCGGGACGATCGTGAGGCTCGCGGCGCCCGAGGGCGACTTCACCCTGCCCGATCCGCCCCCGGACCGGATGCTCTTCCTCGTCGGCGGCAGCGGGATCACGCCAGTCATGTCGATGCTGCGGACGCTCGACCGGCGCGGCACCCTGCCCGACGTGGTCCTGCACTACTCCTCGCCGACGCCCGACCGGATGATCTTCCGCGACGAGCTGCTCCAGCTGGAGGAGAGACACGCGGGGCTGCGGCTGCACCAGCTGCACACCGACACCGACGGCATGCTCGACCTCGTCGACCTCGCCTCGATCTGCCCCGACTGGCGCGAGCGCGAGGCCTGGGCGTGCGGTCCGGCGCCGATGCTGGACGCGATCGTGGAGCACTACGAGGAGGCGGGCCTCGAGGGCCGGCTGCACATCGAGCGGTTCTCGCTCGAGCTCGGCGGCGAGGGCGGCGAGGGCGGCACGCTGACCTTCCGCAACTCCGGGAAGAAGGTCGACGTCGACGGCGCGACGACGATCCTCGAAGCCGGCGAGGAGGCCGGCGTCGGGATGCCCTACGGCTGCCGCATGGGCATCTGCCACACCTGCACGGTCACCCTGGTCTCGGGCACGATCCGCGACCTCCGCAACGGCGACGAGTACGGACAGCCCAACGAGCAGGTGCAGACCTGCGTCACCGCCGCCGTCGGTGACTGCACGCTCGACATCTAGAGAGGACCGGTCACATGGCGATCGCCGACGTGAAGGAGTACACGCACCTCAGCGAGGAGGACGTGGAGCAGCTCGGGCGCGAGCTCGACGCCATCCGCGCCGAGATCGAGGAGTCACGCAACGCCGACGACGCGGCGTACATCAACCGGCTGATCCGCGTGCAGCGCGGGCTGGCGGCCGGCGGACGCGCCGCCATGCTGGCCAGTGCGTACTCGAAGAGGGCGGGCCGGCCCGCCCTGGTGGCCGGCGCGGCGATGCTCGGGGTCGCCAAGATCCTGGAGAACATGGAGATCGGTCACAACGTGATGCACGGCCAGTGGGACTGGATGAACGACCCGGAGATCCACTCCAGCAACTGGGAGTGGGACACCGCGCAGCCCGCCGAGCAGTGGAAGCACTCGCACAACTACGTCCACCACCAGTTCACCAACGTGCTGGGCCACGACAACGACATCGGCTACGGCATCCTCCGAATGGCCCGTGAGCAGAAATGGCACCCGATGAACCTCGGGCAGCCGGTCTACAACGCGCTGCTCGCCAGCCTCTTCCAGTGGGGCGTCGCGCTCCACGACCTCGACATCGAGCGGATCCGCAAGGGCGAGAAGGACCCGAAGGAGATGAAGCGGCAGCTGCGCCAGATCCTGCGCAAGGGCCGCAACCAGGTGCTCAAGGACTACGTCGTCTATCCCGCCCTGTCGGGGCCGGCATGGAGGTCGACACTGAAGGCCAACGCGAGCGCCAACGTGGCGCGCAACCTGTGGTCGTACGTCATCATCTTCTGCGGGCACTTCCCCGACGGTGCGCTGCACTTCACCGAGGAGGAGCTCGAGGACGAGACCCGCGCGGAGTGGTACCTGCGCCAGATGCTCGGCTCCGCCAACTTCGAAGGCGGCCGCACGCTGCACGTGCTCAGCGGCAGCCTCGGCTACCAGATCGAGCACCACCTTTTCCCCGACCTGCCGAGCAACCGCTACCCCGAGATCGCGGTGAAGGTGCGTGCGCTCTGCGACAAGTACGACATCCCCTACACGATCGGTCCGCTGCACCGGCAGTACGGCCAGGCGCTGCGCACGATCATCAAGCTGTCGGTCCCCAACAGCTGGACGAGCAGCGACCAGCCGGAGCCGCCGAGCCCGGTGCGCGACCGCAAGCGGCGATCGGATGCCGAGCGTCCCTCCCGGCGTCCGGAGCTGGGCGCGTGGTCACGGAGCCCCCGAGAGCAGAGCGTCCGCTGATGGACGCCGCCCCGCGCTCGTTCGACGAGCTGCCCACCGATCCGGCGTACGACGTCCCGGTGCCCTTCGCCGCGGGCACCGAGGTCGGCGCAACGGTCCGCGACCTCGACAAGCGCCGGGTCACGCAGTGCGCTCTGAGCAGGGTGTGCGGCGTGTGCGGCGCGACCCTCGGTCGACCGCTGGCGTTCGTCGGATCGCGGCGCGAGCTCGACCGACTGTCGTTCTACTTCCCGGCGAGCCACGTCGACTGCGTGGAGTCACTGCTGGAGGCCTACGCCGACGTGGCCGGCCCGGTCCTCGGCCTGGACGCCCCGCCTGGCGACTGGGCGGTCGTCACCAGCGCTAGCTTCGAGTTCGTCCGCCCGGGCCGGGACGACATCGACCGGAGGCCCGTCTTCGCGCCCAACGGCGTGACGTCCCCGACCCGGGTGTGACCCGTGAGTCGACGTCAGCCGCGCAGCACCTTCTCCATCGGGCGGCCCTTCGCGAGCTCGTCGACGAGCTTGTCGAGGTAGCGGATCCGGCGCATCAGCGGGTCCTCCACCTCCTGCACCGTGACCCCGCACACCGAGCCGGTGATCTGGTCGACGTGCGGGTTGAGGGTCGCCTGCTCGAAGAAGTCGTGGAACGTCGTCTCGTCGGAGAGATGCTCCCGGAGCGCCTGCTCGTCGAAGCCGGTCAGCCACTCGATGACCTCGTCGAGCTCGGCCTTGCTCCGGCCCTTCTTCTCGACCTTGGTCACGTAGTGCGGGTAGACCGAGGCGACGCTCGTCGTGAAGATCCGGTGCATGCCTCGAGGATAATCCGCCGCACCGACGCCCCGGGAGGCTCAGCCTTCTTACGGCCGCGGTCCGCTCATCAGGGTGAGGACTCGCGTATGGGAGCGGTGGGGTGGGTACCGACATCCGACCGACGCCACACCGGCGCGGAGAGGAGCTCACCATGACCGACCGCACACACGTCACGTCGAGGGCGACCACGAGGGGAACCCCCGTCCAGACGGCCGCCGTCCTCGTCGGCGCAGTCTTCCTGCTCGTCGGCGTGCTGGGGTTCATCCCCGGCATCACGACCGACTACGACAGCCTCGAGGCGGCGGGCCACGAGTCCCATGCCAAGCTGCTCGGCATCTTCCAGGTGTCCGTCCTGCACAACATCGTCCACCTGCTGTTCGGTGCCGCGGGTCTCGCCCTGGCCCGCACCGCAGCCACCGCCCGGGCGTTCCTCATCGGCGGTGGAGTGGTCTACCTCGTGCTGTGGCTCTACGGCCTGCTGATCGACAAGACGTCGCAGGCCAACTTCGTCCCGCTCAACACCGCGGACGACTGGCTGCACTTCGTCCTCGGCCTCGGCATGATCGCGCTGGGTGTGGTGCTCGGACGTCGGCCGGGCGCCGGACCGGTCACGCGCTGAGCCACTCGTGAACGCGGCGGCTCACCGATCTTTCTCCCCAGGGTTTCCAGAGGTCGTGGCACTCCAACCCTTGGGACCCTTTCCGGTGCGGGTGTGCGCGTGACGTGTCCGCGGAACGAGAGGTAGTGGACGCGGCGCGGGTGCCGCCGTTCGTGTCCGGCGGGGAGTTCACCGTCGGCGTCGAGGACGAGCTGATGCTCGTCGACGACGAGGGCGAGCTGCTGGGGGAGCGAGCGGTCCCGCTGGTCGCCGACCTGGTGGAGCGCTGCGACGGTCCCGGCGTCGTCGTGGGGGAGGTGTACGCCGACCAGGTCGAGGTCACCTCGCCCGTGTGCCGCGGCGGTGAGGACGTCTTCGCCAGCCTGACCGGTCTGAGGTCGTCGCTCAGGTCCGGGGGAGCCCGGATCATGTCCGCCGGGATCCACCCGAGCGCCGCGCTCGGCGGTGCCGTCCTCTCGTCGTCGTCGCGCTACGACCACATCGTCGACGAGTTCGCCGGCCTCCTCCGCACCCCGACCGCCGCCTTCCAGGTGCACGTCGGGCTGCCGAGCGAGGAGGCACTGATGCTGGCCTACCGCGGGCTCCGGCAGCGGTTGCCGCTGCTGCGCGCGCTGGCTGCCGCGACGCCGTTCTGGCACGGCCGGGACTCCGGCAGGGCCTCGGCGCGCTCGGCGGTCATCCGGTCCTACCCCCGGCACGGAGTGCCGCCACTGCTCCGGACGTGGGAGGAGTACGTCGCCCGGACCGAGGCGCTCGTCGCCGCGGCCGAGGCGCCCGACGACACCTACGTCTGGTGGGACATGCGACCCCGACCCCTCATCGGCACCCTCGAGGTGCGGGTGATGGACGCCGTGCCCTCGGTGTCGCTCGCGGCCGGGCTCACCGCCCTGGTGCAGGGCATCGCGCGACGAGCGGTCGAGTCGCCCGACGCGCTCGACCTCACCGACGACGTGCTCGCGGTCAATGACGACCGGTCGGCCCGGCACGGCCTCGACACGCGGGTGGTCGACGTCGACCAGGAGCTGCGCCCGCTGCGGGAGGTGGGCCGGCGCGTGCTGGCCGAGGCCCGCGAGGTGCTGGCCCCCGACGGGCTGGCTGCGCCCCTGGACGCCGTCGAGGAGCGCCTCGCGGCGGAGCCGGAGGGCGTGCGCCAGCGGCGGCTCGTGGCGACGTACGGCATGCAGGCCCTGCTCGAGGACCTGATGACCCGGACCTCCGACCTGCCCGGGCGACCGCCACGTCGAGAACTACGACCTCCCCATGGCGCCAGAGGTGCCCGTGGCACTGGTGCTGGTCAACCGCTGAGGCCGTAGGGGTCGACCGGCCGCCGAGGGGACTCGCCGTCGAGGGATCGACACACGACGTGCGCGACGTCGCAGGCCTGCTCGCGGATCTCGGGCATCGCGGTGGACTCCCACAACGTGCCGCGCCGCAGCGAGCCGACCGCGAAGAAGGGGAGGTGGTCGGGCAGCGCGCCGAGGATCCTGCCGTCGTCGGCGGTGTCGATGCCGAGACCCGCCGGGCCTGGACGCAGGAGCCCGGTCTGCGCGAGCCGGGTCATCAGCGGGTCGGCACCGATCGAGCCGACCGGTCCGGTGCAGTTGACGACGGCGGAGACGCGCAACTGGGTACCGTCGTCGAGGGTGACGTGGAGGGCGTGGTCATCGGCCCGCACGGCGGCGATGGTGCCGCGGTGCCGCGTGAGCCGACCCTCGTCGGCGATGGCGTCGAAGCGGCGCGCGGTCGCGGGCGCCATCCGATGCCGGTGCACGTCCCAGCGGCGGGCGTCCTCGACGATGAAGCGGAGCTTGTCCACCTCGGACAGCCCGCGCCAGAGCTGGGCGGTCACCGGACGCAGACCGTCGATCGCGGCCCGCCAGTCGCCGGTCGCCTCGACTGTGGCGGCGACGTGGGCGGCGATCGTGGACCGCAGCGCGTCGAGGTCCTGGGTGCGGGTGACGCCGGGCGGCGGCGGCACCGGGGGAGTCGTGGGCAGCACGTGGGGGTGCGGCACCGCATCGGTGCGCGAGACGACGTGGAGGGTGCGATCGGGACGATCGGCGCTGATCGCGAGGTCGACCATGGTCAGGCCGGAGCCGAGCATCAGCAGGTCGCCGACCTCGGGGATCGTCTGGGTCCACGGGTCGGCGATCAGCCGAGGGTCGTTCGCCAGCTCGGGAGGCGCCCAGGCGGTGCCGGGGCGGCTGCTCGTGGCCAGCACCACCGCCCGCGCCTCGATCCGGTCGCCGTCGGAGAGGTCGACGACGAAGCCGCCGCCGTCTCGGCTGATGTCGACGACCTCGGCGCGGCGGCGTACGAGGCGGGCGTTGCCGGGGACCTCGGTAGCGGCGGTCAGCAGGCTCTCGATGTAGCGGCCGAAGACGGCGCGCGGCGCGAAGTCATGGGGCTGGAACGTCGGGTCGTGGTGGTGACGCAGCCAGCGTAGGAAGTGTTCGGGATCGCGCGGGAAGGCGCTCATCCCCCATGCGGGGACGTTGAGGAGGTGCCGGGCGTCGGTGGTGGAGTACGCCTGGCCGCGCCCGGTGGTCGGTGCAGGATCGACGAGCCCGACGCGGAAGCCGGAGGAGAGCGCCGTCACCAGGTGGGTGGCCACGAGCGTGCCGCCGGCGCCCGCGCCGACCACGACGACCCGACTGTCGCCCTCGTTGGACCCCATGCCGCCACCCGTGCCTTTAGTGAACTGACTTAGGTGACTAAAGGTAGCAAGGGTGGCGGCGCGTGGACGACTCGGTGCGCGTCGTCCGCCTAGCGGGTGCTGACGAGGATCTCGCCCGCCCGTCCGAAGTAGAGCCGGTCCGCTCGCCACGAGAGGAAGGGCCGGGTCTCTGCGCCGGCGCTGTTGACCGCGTCACCCAGGTTGACCGCCGTCCCCCAGTCGGCGTGCACGCTGGAGCGGCTGGACGTCCAGATGTCGAAGGCACCGAGTCCGCCCGCGCGGTTGGACGTGAAGACCATCTCGAGACCGTCCTTGCGCACGTTGGGCATGGCGTCGTCACTCGCCGTGGCGAGGGCGGTGACCAGGGCCCGCGTCCCGAAGCTGCCGTCCGCACGCCGGTTGCTGACGTAGATGTCCTGGGTGTTGGATCCCATCGCACCCCCCGAGGAGAAGTAGAGCTGCTCCCCGGCGTCGGTCTCCACGAGGGACGGTCCGAACTCCGATCCCGGTCCGTTCGGCCCACCGTCGGAGACGCACCCGAGGTTGCGCGGTGCCGACCACTGGCCCGTGGCCGGGCTGAGCCGGGTGTGGTAGATGTCCCCTGCTCCGCAGGCGGTGTTGCCGTAGGCGTCCACACCGCCGCGGTCGGACACGAAGAGCAGTGCCTTGCCACGCAACGGTGTCGGGCAGAAGTCGTTGGCCGCGCTGTTGACCGGGGCGGGCAGCTCCTCAGGAGCGCCGAACGGGCCGTCGGTGTCGTCGCGCGACGCGACCCAGATGTCCTGGTCGCCGCCGGCGCCGCGCGTGGACATGATGAAGAGGTGCTTCCCGTCCGGTGACTCGCTCGGACACCCTTCGGTGCTCGGGCTGTTGACCGCTGTCACGGGTGTGGCCTGTTGCCACGGTCCGTGCTGCGCGGCGCCAGCCGCTCCGGCAGCCGTCAGCGCGACCGCCAGACCAGCAGCCAGCGGCAGGGCGTGCCTCCGGATGTGCTCGTACATGGTGTTCCTCCTGCGTCGTGGGTCGGCCGTTGCACCAGCCAGGACGTCAAGATTCGCGCGGGCCGCTTGCAGGTCTCTTGCAGCCCGCGACCGCGCTCGGAAAAGTGCGTGCCGGCCGGGATCGCCGCCGCTACCGTGGGTCGATGGAGTTCGGGCTTCTCGGTCCGCTCCGCGTCACCAGCGGCACCGGGGACGTGATCTCGCTGGGCGGTCCGCGACAGCGCACCGTGATGGCGCACCTCCTGCTGGGCGCGAACCGGGAGCTCACCCAGGACCAGATCATCGACCGCGTGTGGGGCGATGATCCGCCGGCGTCGGCTCGCGGATCCCTCCAGGCGTACGTCTCCCGGCTGCGCTCCGCGGTGGGCCAGGACCGGCTCCTGGGGCGATCCGGTGCGTACGTGCTGAAGGCGTCGCCGGACGAGGTGGACGCGCTGCTCTTCGACGCGTTGCGCGCCGAGAGCCGGCTGCTGGCGCTCACCGACCCGGAGGCCGCCTCCCGCGTCCTGCGGCGGGCGCTGGACCTGTGGCGCGGGAGCGCACTCTCCGACCTGGCGGACGAACCGTCGCTGGCCGCCGCGATCGCCCGGCTCACCGATGCGCACCTCTCGGCCAGCGAGGAGTGGGTGGAGCTGGAGCTGTCGCTGGGACGCTCCGCCCACGTGGTGGCCCACCTCGAGGAGCTGCTGGCCGAGCAGCCCTACCGGGAGCCGCTGTGGTGCCAGCTCGTCCTCGCGCTCTACCGGTCTGGCCGGCAGACCGACGCGCTCGATGCCTATGCCAGGGCCAGGCACGTCCTGGCCGACGAGCTGGGGCTCGACCCCGGCCCCGACCTGCGGCGGTTGCACGACCAGGTCGTGCGCCAGGACCCCGCCCTGGACCTGCTCGGTCGGCCGCTGCGGGGCTACCGGTTGCTGGAGCCGGTCGGCAGCGGCGCCTCGGGGACGGTCCACCGAGCCCTGCAGCCCGAGACGGGACGGGAGGTGGCCATCAAGGTGATCCGGGCGGAGCAGGCCAACGCCCCGGACTTCGTACGCCGCTTCGACGCCGAGGCGCAGATCGCGGCTCGCCTCGAGCACCCCCATGTCGTGCCGCTCCACGACTACTGGCGTGAGCCCGACGGTGCCTACCTGGTGATGCGCCTGCTGCGGGGCGGCAACCTGGACACCGTCCTCGCCGACGGTCCCCTGCCGCCGGAGCGTGTCGTCCGCCTGGTCGAGCAGGTCGCGCACGCGCTGGCCTTCGCCCACCGCGAGGGCGTCGTCCACCGGGACGTGAAGCCGGCCAACATCCTCTTCGACGAGGAGGGCAACGCCTACCTCTCCGACTTCGGCATCGCCCGCGACGTCGAGAGCGCGGGGGGTGAGTGGTCCAGCACACCGGCCGGATACGTCTCACCCGAGGCGTCGCTCGGCGGCCCGGTCGATGCCCGCTCCGACATCTACAGCCTCGGCATGGTCGCGCTGGAGGCCCTCACCCTCGGACGGGCCGGTGGCGGCCTGCCGGACGCCGTGGAGCGGACGATCGCCCGGGCCACCGCCCCGGAGCCGGACCGGCGGCCGCAGCAGGTCCTCGAGCTGGCCGCGGAGCTGCGGCTGGCAGTCGCCTCGTCGGCACCGGCGCTCGAGCAGGCCCCGGACGGAGTGCTGGCACGCAACCCCTACAAGGGCCTTCGCTCCTTCTCCGGCGCGGACAGCGACGACTTCCACGGACATGACCGACTGGTGGACGAGCTCGTCGAGCGCCTCCGGCGGAACGGGAGCGACGGTCGGTTCGTCGCGGTGGTCGGGCCCTCCGGGAGCGGCAAGTCCTCCGTGGTGGCGGCTGGGCTGCTGCCCGCGCTGCGATCGGGCGCGGTCCCCGGCTCCGAGGCGTGGTTCGTGGCCGAGATGCACCCCGGCCGTCGGCCGTACGACGAGCTGGCGGTCGCGATGGCCGCGGTGGCCGCATCGTCGGCGCCCGGATGGGCCCACGACGTCCGGTCCGGGGCGAGCCTGGGCGACGCCGTGGCCGCGCTCCTCCCGGACCCGGCCGCCCACCTGCTGCTCGTGGTCGACCAGTTCGAGGAGCTGTTCACGCTCACGGACGCGTCCGAGCGCGACTCGTTCCTCGCCACCATCGCCGAGGCCGCAGTGCATCCCGAGGGGCGGATCCGCGTGGTGGTCACGCTGCGCGCGGACTTCTACGACCAGCCGCTGGCCCACCCCGGGATCGCCGAGCTCGTCAGTGCCGGCACCGTGGCCGTGCGTCCGCTCTCGCCCGACGAGCTCGAGCGGGCCATCGCCGCGCCCGCGGAGTCCGTGGGGGTGCCGGTGGAGTCCGCCCTCACTGCGGTTCTCGTCGCCCACGTGAGCCACCAGCCCGCGTCGCTGCCGCTGCTGCAGTACGCCTTGACCGAGCTCTTCGACCAGCGTCAGGAGGACGTCCTGCGGCTCACCGCGTACGAGCAGATGGGTGGGGTGTCCGTGGCGCTCGCGAGGCAGGCCGACCGCCTCTACGAGCACCTGGACGCCGCGGCCCAGTGGGCGGCGCGCCAGCTGTTCCTCCGGCTCGTCACGCTGGGGGACGAGGGCGCGGTCGCCACCCGGCGCCGCGTCGCACGCGTCGAGCTCGCCCACCTCGACGACGTCTCGCCGGATGCGATGGACGCAGCGGTCCGCGCGTTCGGGGACCGTCGCCTGCTCACGTTCGACCGCGACCCGCTGACGCGTGGTCCCACGGTGGAGGTTGCCCACGAGGCACTGCTGCGCGAGTGGACGCTCGTGCGGGACTGGATCGACGACGCACGCGAGGACGTGGTCCTGCACGGACGGCTGGCGGCGGCCGTACGGGAGTGGCGCGAGGCGGGTCGCGACCCGAGCGCGCTGCTGCGCGGGGAGCACCTACGGAGGTACGAGGCGTGGGCGGCGACGTCGGCCGTGGCGCTCGACCGGGACGAGCTGGAGTTCCTCGCCGTCGCGGCCTCCCGGCGCGACGCGGAGCGGCTCGCGGAGGAGGAGCGGGCGGCAGACGACGCGCTGCGGGACCGCCGGTCCCTGTCCCGCCTGCGGCTCGCGCTGGGCGTCGTCGCGGTCTTTGCCGTGGTGGCCTCGGCACTGACGGTCGTGGCGCTCGACCGTGGGCGAGCGACCGAGGAGCAGTCGCGGGCGTCCCGGGCACGTGAGCTGGCGGCGGCGTCGCTGGCGTCGCTCGACCTCGATCCCGAGCTCAGCACCCTGCTCGCCCTCGAGGCGGTCGCCACCACGCGCGTCGAGGACGGCACGGTCCTGCGCGAGGCCGAGGAGGCCCTGCACCGGTCGGTCGCCGCGAGCCGCGTCGTACGCTCCCTGCCGCAGGGCGGCGGCGGCCTGGCGCTGGTCGCCGACGGTCGCCGAGTGGTGACGTCCGGGGGCGGTGCAGCAGGTGACGTGCCGACCGTCTGGGACCTCGCGACCGGCGAGGCGGCGATCCGGATCGAGACCGCTCGCCACGCGGAGTACGTCGCGGCGAGCCCCGACGGCCGGCTGCTGGCACTGTCCGGGGGCCGTGAGTCGGTGGTCCTCATCGATGCTCGTACGGGCGCCCAGATCATCAACCTGACCGTCCTCGGCGGTGCCGAACAGCTCGCGTTCGGTCCGGGAGGCACCGTGCTGGCGGCCGTGGTGGGCCGGACCGTGCGGAGGTGGCGGCGGGACGGCGATGACTGGCTCGAGCTCCCGCTGCTGAGCACCTCCGCGCAGCCAGTGCTCGACTCCGTGGTCATCAGCCCGGACGGGACCCAGGTCGTCGCTGGTGCCGGCGACGGGTGGGTGCACGTCTGGGACATGGAGAGCGGGCAGCTCCTGGACCGGACCCGCGCACACGAGTGGCCGGTCATGGCGGTGGCCTACAGCCCGGACGGACGCTGGCTCGCCAGTGCTGGATACGACGCCCGCGTCGTGATCCGCGACGTCCGCACCTGGAAGGTGCGCAACATCATCTCGACCGGGATCCCGCTCGAGGACGTCGCCTTCAGCGCCGACGGCAAGGACGTGCTCACGGCGGGCACCGACTCCGTCGCCACGACCTGGCGGGCACGCACGGGCCAGCTGCTCCTGCGGCTGGTCGGCCACGGCGGCGGGATCCTGACCGACGCCGAGTTCGTTCCCGACGGACGACGGGTGCTGACCACCGGCGCCGACGGCACGACGCGCCTCTGGGACATCAGCGCCCGCGGCGCACGTGACTGGCTGACGGTCCCCGGCGTGCGCCAGATCTATGCAGGCGTGACGTTCAGCCCGGACGGCAGCACCTTCGCCGCACCGGCCCACCCCACCGGGGTGACCCTGTGGAGCTCGACGACCGGGGAGGAGGTGATGACCCTCGGCGGCACGACCGAGAAGCTGACCACCATCGCCTTCAGTCCCGACGGCACGAAGCTGGCCGCCGGATCGGATGCCGTGAAGGATCCTCCGGTGTGGGACCTCCGCACGGGCGAGCTCATCAGGCTGGTCGGGCACACCAGCTTCGTGCGTGCCGTGACCTTCACGCCTGACAGCGAGCGCGTCGTCACCGGAGGGAACGAGGACGGGACCATCCGGGTGTGGGACGCCACGACCGGCGAGCCCACGGGCGTCCAGGTGCGCGCGGTCAACCGGACCGTGGGCGCGCTCGCCTTCGCACCGGACGGGCGTCTCGTGTCCGGCGAGTGGAACTCACTCACCGTCCGGGACGGCGACACCCTGGGCCTGGTGGGTGTGCTGCCCGGGCACGAGAACCTCATCAGCGGCCTCGCCTTCAGCGGCGACACGGTGGTGACCGCCTCGTTCGACGGGACCGCTCGTGTCTGGGACCTCGGGGCTCGCAGGGAGACGTTGGTGTTCCGCGGACACCGCGGTCCGGTGAACCAGGCGGCGGTGTCGCCCGACGGCACCGTCGTGGCCACCACCGGAGAGGACGGATCGACGCGGCTGTGGGAGCTGGCGTCGGGCAGGGAACGGCTGGTGCTGGCCGGGCACTCGAGCCTCGTCTTCGGCGCCTCGTTCAGCCCCGACGGCCGGCTGCTGGCCACCGCGAGCCCCGACGGGACGGTGGCACTGCACCTGCTGCCCGTCGACGAGCTCGTGGAGCTCGCGCGCGGCCGGCTGACCCGCGACCTCACCGAGGAGGAGTGCGCGAAGTACCTTCTCGAGTCCTGCGCATGACCACACGCGGATCGTGGTCGAGCGGGCGAGTGGATGGCTGGCCAGGTCGCCACGCTGGGCGTGTTCAATGACAGCCATGGGTGAGCAGCGCAGGATCGGCCTGCTGGGCGGGATGAGCTGGGAGAGCACCGCGCTCTACTACCGCCTCGTCAACGAGGAGGTCCGCCAGCGACTCGGCGGGTTCCACTCGGCGCGGCTCGTGATGGCGTCCGTCGACTTCGCCGAGGTCGAGGCGATGCAGGTCGCGGGCGACTGGGCGGCCGCGGGCGACCTGCTCGCACGCGAGGCGCAGGGACTCGAGGCGGCCGGCGCCGAGTGCCTGGTGCTCTGCACCAACACGATGCACAAGGTGGCCGACGCGATCGAGGCGGCCGTCGACATCCCGCTCCTGCACCTGGCCGACGTGACCGCCGACGCCGTACGCGTCGCGGGGCTCGACCGCGTGGCCCTGCTCGGCACGCGGTTCACGATGGAGCAGCCCTTCTACACCGACCGGCTCCGCTCGCACGGCATCGACGTCCTCGTGCCGGAGGGTGACGACCGCGCCCTCGTCCACGACGTCATCTACGACGAGCTCGTGCTCGGTGTCGTTCGCGACGAGTCGCGGGCGGCGTACGTCGACGTGGTGCGGCGCCTGGTCGAGCGGGGCGCCGGGGGAGTGGTCCTCGGCTGCACCGAGATCGAGCTGCTGATCGGCCAGGACGAGGTCGACGTGCCGGTCTTCGCCACGACGGCCCTGCACGCGCGCGCCGCCGTGGACTTCGCGCTCAGCTGATCCGGATCGCCACGTCGAGCCACTCGTCGAGTCGCCCGAGCTGGGCGGGATCACCGAACATCGGCGGCTTGCCCGGCGGCGGCAGGTATCCGACGGCGTCCATCACCAGCCAGTGACGCTCGGGTGCGGTCCCCGACAGCGCGGCCCAGCGCTCCACGAACGCGACGGCCGGCCCGGTCCCGAACGCGACGGCGAGGTTCGACGCGGCGTGCGCGGCGTCCAGCCAGGCCGGCCCGGTGGAGGTCTCGACCCAGTCGACGACCCCGCTGATCGTGCCGCCCTGCCAGAGCAGGTTGCGGTGCCCGAAGTCGCGGTGCAGGAAGGTCGGCTCGTAGGCCGGGGCGGGTGTGGCGAGCAGCTCGAAGGCTCGGCGCCACGAGTCGGGGCGGCTCGTCCAGGCCGGCACCACCCACTTCGCCGCCCAGGCCCAGGACTGGAAGGTGCGGAACGGCTCGGCGGGCCGGACTGAGTGGATGGTGGCCAGGAGGTCGGCCATCGCGTCGAGGTGGACGTCCTTCACCTCGACGAGGGGCGACCCCGGCAGCCTGGACATCAGGTGCGCCGCCACGCCGGTCGCGGCACCATCGGCGTCGAGGCCCAGGCTGACCGGCGCCGGGACGCCGGTCCCGGCCAGCACGAGCTGGGCGTTCCGCTCGCGCGCGGTCAGCTCGGCGCCATGGGTGCGCCAGGGCTCGTTGGTCATCAGCCGCAGCACCGACTCCGCGCCGTCGCTGTGTTCGATCCGCAGCATCGTCGACGTCATGCCGCCGCTGAGCCGCTCGTGCGCGACCACGGGGTTCCCGAGGATCGAGCCGGCCCAGCCGAGCGCGTCGTCGTACACCCGGGCGACGGTAGCGCCCGGCTCAGCCCTGCGCGGGCCAGAGGGAGTGGTAGGCGTTGATGGCCGGCTGCCCGCCGAGGTGGGCGTAGAGCACGTGCGAGTCGGCCGGGATGTCGCGGGACGCGACGAGGTCGACCAGCCCGGCGAGCGACTTCCCCTCGTAGACGGGGTCGGTGATCATCGCCTCGAACTGCGCCCCGAGCGCCATCGCCTCCATCGTCGAGTCGACCGGCACGCCGTAGAGGTCGCCGGCCCACCCCTCGAGCACCGTGATCTCGTCGTCGCGCAGGTCGCGGCCGAGCTCGATCAGCTCGGCGGTGCTGCGGGCGATGCGCGCCACCTGGTCGCGGGTCTTCTCGAGCGTGGCGCTCGCGTCGATGCCGATCACCCGGCGGCGTACGCCGGTGAGGTCCTCGAGTGCGGCGAAGCCGGCGATCATCCCGGCGTGCGTCGAGCCGGTGACGGTGCAGACCACGATCGTGTCGAACGTGACGCCGAGCGTCTTCTCCTGCTCGGCGACCTCGAAGGCCCAGTTGGCGAATCCGAGGCCGCCGAGGCGGTGCTCGCTGGCGCCCGCCGGGATGGCGTACGGCGTGCCGCCGGCCTCCTCGACCTCGCGGATCGCGTCCTTCCACGAGTCACGGATGCCGATGTCGAAGCCGTGCGGGTCCAGGCGCGAGTCCGCGCCCATCATCCGGCTGAGCAGGATGTTGCCGACCTGGGTGTTGGTCGGGTCGTCCCACGGCACCCACTGCTCCTGCACGAGGCGGCACTTGAGCCCGAGGTGCGCGGCGACCGCGGCGACCTGGCGGGTGTGGTTGGACTGGTAGCCCCCGATGGAGACGAGCGTGTCGGCGCCGCTGGCGAGCACGTCGGGCACGATGTACTCCAGCTTGCGGATCTTGTTGCCGCCGTAGGCCAGACCGCTGCTGACGTCCTCGCGCTTGGCCCAGACCGTGGCCCCACCGAGGTGCGCGGACAGCCGCTTCAGCTCGTGGACGGGCGAGGGACCGAACGTGAGCGGGTGGCGGGGAAACTGCTCAAGGATCATCGGGTCTCCTGCTGGGGCTGGTGGTGGGACGCGTCGGGGGAGGGGATCAGGTCGGCGAGGTTCTGCCAGGTGCGGAAGGCGACCTCGGCGGCAGCGTCGACGTCGCCGGCCGCGCACGCGGTGATCAGGCGGTCGTGGAGGTCGACGGAGTCGACGGCTGCGGACGAGGCGAAGCGCTGGAGCTCGAGGCGCCGGACGACGGGGCCGAACTGGTCGAGCACGCTGGCGAGCGCCCGGTTCGCGCTGGCCTCGACGGCCACCGCGTGGAAGGCGTCGTCCGCGGCCAGCGCGGCGACGGCATCCTGGGCGGCGACGGCGGCGGCGAAGCGCGCGTTGGCTGCCCGCATCCGGTCGAGGTGGTCGCCGGTGAGGAGCGCGACCGCCTCGGCCACCGCGAGCCGGTGCATGGTCGCCACGACGGTGTGGGCCTCGCGCACCTCGTCGAGGTCGATCTCGGCGACCACCGTGGACCGGCCGGGCGCGGCCCGGACCAGACCCGTCCCGCCGAGGCGCAGCAACGCCTCGCGCACGGGCGTACGACTGACGCCGAGCCATTCGGCGAGCTCGGTGTCGCGCACCACCTCGCCCGGCGCCAGCGTGCCGTCGACGATCGCGTCGCGCAGCCGGTCGTGGACGGCGTCGCGCAGCAGCGGCGTACGCAGCGAGGAGGCTGACGTGGGGACCGGCATGCAATATATTGCACATCGGAACGCCGGCTCCGTCAAGGGGTAGTCCAGTGAGAGATGGCTGCGATGAGCGGTCCCGGACGACCATCTCGCCCTGAACTACCACGCCGGGTGGGAGCAACCACGCGGGCGGGAACAACCAGGATGGTTGAGCGTTGAACCAGTCATGAAGAAGATCGGTTTCCTCAACTTCGGCCACTGGACCGACTCGCCGCAGTCGGCCGTCCGGAGCGCCTCGGACACGCTGCTGCAGTCGATCGACCTCGCCGTCGCGGCCGAGGAGCTCGGCGCGGACGGCGCGTACTTCCGCGTGCACCACTTCGCCCGGCAGCTGGCCTCGCCGTTCCCGCTCCTCGCCGCTGTGGGCGCGCGTACGAACCGGATCGAGATCGGCACCGGCGTGATCGACATGCGCTACGAGAACCCGCTCTACATGGCCGAGGACGCCGGCTCCGCCGACCTCATCTCGGGCGGGAGGCTCCAGCTCGGGATCAGCCGGGGGTCGCCGGAGCAGGTCATCGACGGCTGGCGCTACTTCGGCTACGCCCCCGCCGAGGGCGAGGACCAGGCCGACATGGCACGTCGTCACACCGAGGTCTTCCTCCGGGTCCTGGAGGGCGAGGGCTTCGCCGAGCCCAACCCGCGCCCGATGTTCCCCAACCCGCCCGGCCTGCTGCGTCCCGAGCCGCACTCACCGGGCCTGCGTCAGCGCATCTGGTGGGGTGCGGCGTCCGACGCGACGGCCCGGTGGACGGCCGAGAAGGGGATGCACCTGATGTCGTCGACCCTCAAGGCCGACGAGACCGGTGAGCCCTTCCACGTCCAGCAGCGCAAGCAGATCGAGGTCTTCCGCGAGGCGTGGAAGGCAGCCGGCCACGAGGGCGAGCCGCGCGTCTCGGTCAGCCGCTCGATCATGCCGATCACCACCGACCTCGACCGGTTGTACTTCGGGCGCGAGGGAACCAGCCAGGACCAGTTCGGTCAGATCGAGGCCAACCTGCGCGCGGTCTTCGGCAAGACGTACGCCGCCGAGCCCGACGTGCTGGTCAAGGAGCTCGCCGACGACGAGGCGATCGCCGCCGCCGACACCCTGCTGCTCACGGTGCCCAACCAGCTCGGCGTGGACTACAACGCCCACCTGCTCGAGACGCTGCTGACCGACGTGGCGCCGGACCTCGGCTGGCGCTGAGACCCGCCACCACCCGGGCAGGTGAGCCACTGTCAGGTGCCTGCTGGTTGTCTGGACGCATGGACCACGACACGAACGACGGCCAGGTCTCCGAGCTCGCGCCGGACGGCGACGGGCCGGACGAGATCAGCGCCGGGGACTCCGTGGCCGGGCAGCCCGACCAGGACGGCGGCGAGGTCCAGGAGGGCGCACAGGGGCCCAACGCGATCCCCGACGACCCGACGGGCGAGCACCCGCACCAGCCCTGAGGCGGTAGAACTGGGTCATGAGCAGACCTGTGATCGTGGTGGTCGGAGCCGGACCCGGGGTGAGCGGGTCGGTGGCCCGGCGCTTCGCGGACGAGGGCTATGACGTCGGCCTGCTGGGTGCCGACCAGCAGGTCCTCGACGACCTCGTGCCCGATCTCGAGGGCCGGGGCGCGACGGTCGGCCACACCGTCGCCGACGTGACGGACGAGCAGGCCGCACGCGACGCCGTACGCCGCTTCGGCGAGCACACCGGGCGCATCGACGTGCTGCACTTCAACCCGAGTGCCTTCCGCGAGAAGGACCCGATGTCGCTCACCGTGGCCGAGCTGCTCGAGGACGTCGCGCTCGGGGTGGGTGCGCTGCTGACCGTGGCGCAGGCCGCTCGCCCCTACATGTCGTCGGGCGGACGGATCAGCGTCACCGGCAGCATGGCTGCTGACGACCCGTGGGAGGGCGCGGCCTCGCTCGGCGTGCAGAAGGCCGGCGTCCGCAACCTGGTGCGCAGCCTCGACAAGACCCTCGCGCCCGACGGCATCCGCGCCGTGTCGGTGACCGTGCGCGGGACGCTGGCGCGCGAGGGTGCCTTCACCCCCGACCGGGTCGCCGAGGCGTTGTGGGCCGCGGTCACGACCGACGAGTCGGAGTGGTGCAGCGAGGTGCCCTACTCGGGCTGAGACCTCAGGCGCCGCGGATGCCGTTGAGCAGGAGCCAGGAGACGAGCACGCCGACGACCGCCGCGAGCAGGCCCCACCAGATCCCGGTCATCGCCCGGCGTCCGGTCGACGCACCCTCGCCCGCGAGGGCAGGGAGGGCGACGGTGACGCCGGCGCCGACAGCGGCCATCGCCACCAGCTGCACCGGGATGATCCAGTTCTCGGTGCCCTGGTCATCGAGCAGGGATGCCGACAGGGGGAGGCTGAGGACCCCGGTGACGAGCAGGACGACGATGCCGACGACACGCTGGGCGCTCGGAGTCATGGGCAGACGCTAGCGCCTGGCAGCAGCGGTGGCCCACCGACTTTCGGCGCGGGCGAGAGGTGGTCCAGACACCTCCGCATGGGCGCGTCGCCGAGACGCGTCGATCGGAGGTGCTCCACCCACCTTCGTCGGCGCCGGAATGTGGCTCAGGCACCGCTGCGCAGGGCTGGCGCCAGCGCTCAGGCGTCCTTTGCGACCAGCGTCAGGACGTCGTACGTCGCCACCGGCTCGCCGTCGCCGTTGACGACCAGCGCGTCCCAGCGCACCTCGCCGTAGTCGGCCGAGGAGCGCGGGGTGATCTGCTTGACGGTCAGCGTCACCTGGATCGAGTCGCCGGCCTTGACGGGGGTGAGGAAGCGCAGGTTGTCGACACCGAAGTTGGCGAGCACCGGACCGGGCGCCGGGTCGACGAAGAGGCCGGCCGCCATCGACACGATGAGGTAGCCGTGGGCGACGATCCCGCCGAAGAGCGGGTTCTGCGCGGCCGCGTCGGGGTCGGTGTGGGCGTAGAAGGTGTCGCCGGTGAACTCCGCGAAGTGGTCGATGTCGTCGAGCGAGATGACCCGCGGCTCGGAGGCGATCGTGTCGCCCACCCGCAGCGTGGCCAGCGAGTGGCGGAACGGGTGCTCGGGGGTCGTGGTGCGCTGCGACCCGCGGGTCCACCGGCCGGTGATCGCGGTGAGCATGTCGGGGGAGGCCTGGATCGCCGAGCGCTGCATGTGGTGCAGCACACCGCGGACGCCACCCAGCTCTTCGCCGCCACCGGCGCGGCCGGGGCCGCCGTGGACGAGCATCGGCAGGGGAGAGCCGTGGCCGGTGGACTCGGGCGCGTCGTCGCGGTCGAGGACCAGGATCCGGCCGTGCCAGGGCGCCAGGCCGAGCACGAGCGTGCGCGCCACGGCGGGGTCGTGCGTGACGACCGACCCGACCAGCGAGCCCCTGCCACGCGCGGCGAGGGTGACGGCCTCGTCGAGCGAGTCGTACGACATCACCGTCGAGACCGGGCCGAAGGGCTCGACGTCGTGGGGCTCGACCGCACCGGCGCGGGCCCTGAGCAGCACCGGGGACATGAAGGCGCCGCGCTCGGCATCGCCCGCGAAGCCCGACGTCGCCGTCGGGTCGCCGTGGACCACGTCGGCCGACGAGCGCAGTGCCTCGACGGCCTTGCGGACCTCCTCGCGCTGGCCGAGGGAGGCGAGCGGACCCATCCGGACCGACTCGTCGCCGGGGTTGCCGACGGTGATCGCCGCCAGCTTGGCGGTGATCGCCTCGGTCATCTCGTCGGCGACGTCCGACGGCACGATGACGCGGCGGATCGCCGTGCACTTCTGGCCGGCCTTGGCGGTCATCTCGGTGACGACGCCCTTGACGAAGAGGTCCCACTCCGGCTCGCCCGACGTCACGTCGGGGCCGAGCACGGAGCAGTTGAGGGAGTCGGCCTCGACCTGGAGCGACACGCCGCCGTGCAGGACCGACGGGTGCTGCCGCAGGATCCCGGCGGTGTGGGCCGAGCCGGTGAAGGCGACCGAGTCCTGCACGCCGAGGTGGTCGAGCAGGTCGCCGGCCGAGCCCGACAGCAGCTGCAGGGAGCCCTCCGGGAGGATGCCCGACTCGATGATCCGGCGGACCACGAGCTCGGTGAGGTACGCCGTCTGGCTGGCCGGCTTCACGAGCGAGGGGAGGCCCGCGACGAAGGCCGGCGCGAGCTTCTCGAGCATGCCCCAGACGGGGAAGTTGAAGGCGTTGATCTGGACCGCGACACCGGGCCGGGACGTGTAGACGTGCTGGCCCAGGAAGATGCCGGTGCGGCCGAGCTGCTCGAGGTCGCCGTCGCAGACGACGATGTCGTTGGGCAGCTCGCGCCGGCTCTTCGAGGAATAGCTGAAGACGGTGCCGAAGCCGCCGTCGATGTCGATCATCGAGTCGCGGCGGGTGGCGCCGGTGGCGAGCGAGAGCTCGTAGAACTCGTCCTTGAGCCCGGTCAGGTGGGTGGCCAGCTCCTTGAGCAGCAGCGCGCGCTCGTGGAAGGTCAGCTCGCGGATCGCTGGACCGCCGACCGTGCGCGCGTGGTGGGCCATCGCCCCGAGGTCGAGGCCGGCGCTGGAGATGCGCGCGACCTCCTCGCCCGTGGCGGCGTCGAGCAACGGGTCGCCCTCGGCGGAGGCGGCGTACCAGCGGCCGGCGGCGTAGCTCTCGAGCAGACGGGTCACGAGCGGTCTCCCTCGAAGTCCAGGTGTTTGCATGCCAGAGTGGCGAGTGACACACTAATACCAGACCGATCGGTCAGTAAATCCCCCTCCGACGAACGAGTGAGGCCCGATGACGCTCACGGAAGCCGCGCCCGGCGAAGAGCTGCAGAGCCACTTCGAGGCGACGATCGCGCGCAACGACCGGATCGAGCCGCGTGACTGGATGCCGGAGGGCTATCGCAAGACCCTCGTGCGGCAGATCGCGCAGCACGCGCACAGCGAGATCATCGGCATGCAGCCCGAGGGCAACTGGATCGGCCGCGCGCCGAGCCTGCGCCGCAAGGCGATCCTGCTCGCCAAGGTGCAGGACGAGGCCGGTCACGGGCTCTACCTCTACTCCGCGGCCGAGACGCTCGGCGTCTCCCGCCTCGAGCTCACCGAGATGCTGATCTCCGGGCGCCAGAAGTACTCCTCGATCTTCAACTACCCGACCCTGTCGTACGCCGACGTGGGCACGATCGGCTGGCTGGTCGACGGTGCCGCGATCTGCAACCAGGTGCCGTTGTGCCGCACGTCCTACGGCCCCTACGGCCGCGCGATGATCCGCGTCTGCAAGGAGGAGTCCTTCCACCAGCGGCAGGGCTACGAGCTGCTCACCACGATGATGCGCGGCACCGACGAGCAGCGCGCGATGGTGCAGGAGTCGGTGGACCGCTTCTGGTGGCCCGCGCTGATGATGTTCGGCCCGCCCGACGCCGACTCGCCCAACACCGCCCAGTCGATGGCGTGGGGCATCAAGCGCAACACCAACGACGAGCTGCGCCAGAAGTTCGTCGACATGTCCGTCCCGCAGGCCGAGGCCCTGGGCGTGACCCTGCCCGACCCCGAGCTCGTCTGGAACGAGGAGCGCGGCCACCACGACTTCGGCCAGCCCGACTGGGAGGAGTTCATGGAGGGCGTGAAGGGCAACGGTCCGTGCAACGCGGAGCGGATGGCCCACCGCCGCCGTGCCCACGACGACGGCGCGTGGGTGCGTGAGGCCGCGACTGCGTACGCACGCACGTCCGCCGGGAAGCAGGCATCGGCATGAGCGACCAGCGCACCGGCAGCGACCTGTCGGCCGAGGGCGGCCACGGAGCCGTGCCCCTGCAGGGCGTGCCGACCGGACAGGGCGTCCCGGCGCCCGAGCCCGAGTGGCCGCTCTACGAGGTCTTCGTCCGCGGCAAGCGCGGGCTCAACCACGTCCACGTCGGCTCGCTGCACGCCGCCGACGACCGGATGGCGCTGCTGCACGCCCGTGACGTCTACACCCGCCGCAACGAGGGCGTGAGCATCTGGGTCGTGCGCGCGGACGCGATCACCGCGTCGAGCCCCGACGAGAAGGACCCGATGTTCGCGCCGAGCGGCGACAAGGTCTACCGGCACCCGACCTTCTACGACATCCCCGACAACGTCCCCCACATGTAGATCACCCCACGACGTTCGTCGTTCCCCCGATGCGCTCCTCCACGAACAACGCCGCGGGGAACCCGATCCTGACGACGTCCGACGGAAGAAGCTGATGAACGAACACGTACACACCTCTGCCGAGGACGAGCACGACAGCGCCTACAGCGGCCTGCTCGTCAACGACGCCCACTGGGCCTTCGGCACCGACTTCGAGGACCCCCTCGCGGGCGTCGACACGACGATCCCCGAGGGCGTCGACGCGGCCACCCTGTCGACGTACGCGCTGATGCTGGGCGACGACTCGCTGGTCATGTCGCACCGCATCGCGGAGTGGACCAGCAACGCGCCCGACCTCGAGGACGACATCGCGCTGTCCAACATCGCGCTCGACCTGCTCGGCCAGGCGCGACTGCTGCTCGCGCGTGCCGCCAAGGCCGACGAGTCCGTCGTGCCGCCCCTCCCCGAGGGCTCGCCGGCGCCGCCCGAGGACGCTCTCGCCTACTTCCGCGAGGCCCACCAGTTCCGCAACGTCCGCTTCGCCGAGGTCGCCAACGGCGACTTCGCCGAGGCCACCGTGCGAGTGCTGCTCTTCTCGGTCTGGCGGCTCGCGATGTTCGAGCGGCTGCGCGAGAGCCGCGACCACGTGCTCGCCGCGGTCGCGGCCAAGGGCGTGAAGGAGCTGGCCTACCACCGCGACTACGCCGCGCGCTGGTTCGTCACCCTCGCCCGGGGCACCGACGAGTCGCGCACCCGGTTGCTCGCGGCGTACGACGCGCTCTGGCCGTTGTGGCCCGAGCTGTTCGACACCCACCCGGTCGAGGCGGCCGCCGCCGAGGCCGGCGTCGGCATCGACCCGGCGTCGGTGCGCGAGGCCGCCGAGGCCGTGCTCGACCAGGTGCTCACCGCTGCCGACGTCGAGCGCTCCGAGGCGCCCCGCCGATCCGGCGTGCTCGGTCGCACCGGCCGCGACGGCATGCACGGTGAGCCGCTGAGCCGGATGCTCGCGGAGATGCAGTCCGTCGCCCGAGCCCACCCGAGGGGCCAGTGGTGAGGCTGACGAGCCGTACGACGGAGCGCGCCCGCCGCGTCGCCGAACGGGTCACCGACCCCGAGCTGCCGATGCTGTCGCTGGCCGACCTCGGCGTGCTGCGCGACGTCGTCGTGGTCGCCGACTCCCACGTCGTCGTCGACATCACCCCGACGTACTCCGGGTGCCCGGCGATGGCGGCGATGCGCGACGACCTCGTGCGCGAGCTGACCGCCGCGGGCTTCGACCAGGTCGAGGTGCGGGTCAGCCTCCAGCCGGCCTGGACGACCGACTGGATCACCCCGGCCGGTCGCGCGGCGCTGTCCGCCGCCGGCATCTCGCCCCCGGGGCCGGCTCCGTCCACCTCGGGACCGATCCCGCTGACGCTGCTGCCGACCGCGCGGCAGGTGCGCTGCCCGCAGTGCGACTCGCCCGCCACCGAGCTCGTCTCGGAGTTCGGCTCGACGGCCTGCAAGGCGCAGTACCGCTGCACCGACTGCCTCGAGCCCTTCGACCACGTCAAGGAGATCTGAGGCATGGCTTCCCGTACCAGCCAGACCTTCCACCGGCTCACGGTCCGCGACGTCGAGCCGCTGACCGACGACTCGGCAGCCGTCACCTTCGACGTGCCCGACGACCTGCGCGAGCGCTTCGACTTCGAGCCGGGGGAGTCGCTGACCCTGCGCCGTGTCGTCGACGGCGTCGAGCACCGCCGCAGCTACTCCATCTGCGCGCCCGCCGGCGCCGCCCCGCGCATCGGCGTGCGCGAGATCCCCGGCGGCATGTTCTCGTCGTGGCTGATCCACCAGGTCGGGGTGGGGGAGACGGTCGAGGTCGCGGAGCCGTCCGGCAGCTTCCGCGCCGACCCGGCCAGTCCCGGCCGGCACCTCTGCATCGCCGCCGGCTCCGGCATCACGCCGATGCTCTCGATCGCCGCGTCGGTCCTGGCCGACCCCGCCAGCTCGGTGACCATGCTCTACGGCAACCGCGAGACCACGTCGGTGATGTTCGCCGAGGAGCTCAGCGACCTCAAGAACCTCCACGGGCCCCGTTTCGACCTGGTCCACGTGCTGTCGCGCGAGCCGCGCGACGTCGAGCTGTTCTCCGGCCGCCTCGACGCCGACCGGCTCCGTCGCCTGCTGCCGCTGAAGGTGCCGCTCGGCTCGATCGACCACGTGTGGCTGTGCGGCCCGCTCGGCCTGGTCCAGGACGCCCGCACGGTGCTCGAGGAGCTCGGCGTGCCGAAGGAGAAGGTCCACTTCGAGCTGTTCTTCGTCGACGAGCCGCCCCCGACGCTCCGCCACGCCGACCGCGTGGTCGAGGGCGTGACCAGCGACGTCACGGTCGTGCTCGACGGACGTACGACGACCACGCCGATGGCGCGCGACACGACGGTCCTCGACTCCGCGCAGGCAGTGCGCAGCGACCTGCCGTTCGCGTGCAAGGGCGGGGTCTGCGGCACGTGCCGCGCGAAGGTCGTGGACGGCGAGGTGGAGATGGTGCGCAACTACGCCCTCGAGCCCGCCGAGGTCGAGCAGCAGTTCGTGCTGACCTGCCAGACCTACCCGGTCAGCGACGCCGTCACCGTCGACTTCGATGCCTGACGCGGCGCGGGAGATGTGGGCCGCCGATGCGGCCAGCGCGGCGCTCGGCATGCGGCTCGAGGACGTCGGGCCCGGCAGGGCGCGCGTGTCGATGGTCGTGCGCCCCGACATGGTCAACGGCCACGACCTCTGCCACGGCGGGCTGATCGCGACGCTCGCCGACTCGACGTTCGCCCTGGCCTGCAACTCCCACGGACCGGTCACCGTCGCGGCCGGCTTCTCGGTGGACCTGCTCGCGCCGGCGCGGCTGGGCCAGACGCTCCACGCCGAGGCCCGCGAGGTGTCGCTGCGTGGCCGGTCGGGGATCTACGACGTGACGGTGCGTGCCGACGACCCCGGGGCCGGTGAGGTCATCGCCGAGTTCCGCGGCCGGAGCCGGGTGCTGTCCCGTGGGTGAGGCCGTCGAAGGCGAGCGCAGCGAGCGCGTCGGCCAGGGGCTCGGCGTCCGTGCCGGGGCGCACCCACTCGACGAGCGAGTTCACCATCCCGAAGAGCAGCCGGCTGATGACGAGCGGGTCGAGGTCAGCACGCAGCACGCCCTCGTCCACCGCGGCGCGCACCATGTCGGCCAGCCGCTCGTCGATCGCGCGACGACGGGCGAGCGCGGCCTTCTCGACCGGGGTGTTGCCGTGCACGCGCAGCAGCAGGGTCACGGCCGGCAGGTGGCCGACCAGCACGGTCACGCTGCTGTGGACCGCGGCGCGGAGGCGTTCGCCGGCGTCGAGCCCCGCGCTCGCCGACACCTCGTCGAGGGCGGCCGTCAGCGCGTCGAGCGCCTCGTCGATCGCGCTCTGCAGCAGGTGCTCCTTGCTCGGCACGTGGTGGTAGATCGCCGACTTCGTCAGCCCCAGCTCGCGGGCCACGTCGCCGACGCTGGTGGCGTCGTAGCCCTGGCGGTTGAACAGGTCGACGGCCACCCGCAGCACGGCCTGCTGGTCGTGGCCGGGTCGTCCCCGGCGGGCTGCCCCCGCGACCTCTCCCCGGACCATGGCCCCAGCCTCCCATGAAGCCGCCCATCCACTGGAGGACCACACCGTGCACGACCTGAGCCCGCGGCCCGGCGACCTGGACCCCATCGAGACCGCCCCCGTCGAGGAGCTGCGCGCGCTGCAGCTCGCTCGGCTCCAGTGGTCGGTGCGTCACGCCTACGACCACGTCGCCCACTACCGGCAGGCGTTCGACGAGGCGGGCGTCGGCCCCGACGACATCCGCACCCTCGACGACCTCGCGCGCCTCCCGTTCACGACCAAGGCGACGCTGCGCGACAACTACCCGTTCGGGATGTTCGCGGTGCCCCGCGAGGACGTCGTACGACTCCACGCGTCGAGCGGCACCACCGGCAAGCCGACCGTCGTCGGCTACACCCGCGACGACCTCGACATGTGGGCCGACGTGGTGGCGCGGTCGATCCGGGCCGCAGGTGGCCGGCGCGGGATGATCCTGCACAACGCCTACGGCTACGGCCTGTTCACCGGCGGCCTCGGCGCCCACGCCGGCGCCGAACGGCTCGGCTGCACCGTCGTGCCCGTGTCCGGCGGGATGACGCAGCGCCAGGTGCAGCTGATCCTCGACTTCGCGCCCGACGTGATCATGGTGACGCCGTCCTACATGCTCTCGATCATCGACGAGCTCGAGGCGCAGGGCGTCGACCCGCGCTCGACCTCGCTCAAGGTCGGCATCTTCGGCGCCGAGCCCTGGACCAACGACATGCGCCGCGAGGTCGAGGAGCGGATGGACATGCACGCCGTGGACATCTACGGCCTGTCCGAGGTGATCGGTCCGGGCGTCGCCAGCGAGTGCGTCGAGACCAAGGACGGGCTGCACGTCTGGGAGGACCACTTCTTCCCCGAGGTGATCGACCCGGTGACCGGCGCGGTGCTGCCCGACGGCGAGGAGGGCGAGCTCGTGTTCACCACCCTCACCAAGCAGGCGATGCCGGTGATCCGCTACCGCACCCGGGACCTCACGCGGCTCTCGCCGGGCACCGCGCGCACGATGCGCCGGATGGAGAAGATCACCGGTCGCACCGACGACATGATCATCCTGCGCGGGGTGAACCTGTTCCCGACCCAGATCGAGGAGATCGTCCTCGGCCTGCCCGCGCTGTCGCCGCACTTCCAGTGCCACCTCGACCGCACCGGCAACCTCGACGAGCTCACGGTCCGGGTCGAGCGTCGCGAGCACACCACGGACGACGAGGCCGCGAGTGCCGGGACCGAGCTGACGCAGCGGGTCAAGGACCGGATCGGCGTGAGCGTCGCAGTGGACGTGGTCGCGGTCGGCGCCATCGAGCGCTCGGTGGGCAAGATGCGACGCATCGTCGACCACCGTCCGGCGCGCTGAGCGGTTATTTACCGCTGACGGCCCCTCGCGGGCTACAGTGGACGCAGCGTCTCGACGCCGTGCCGCCTGATCACCCAGATCCACCGGACACGAACACGACGCATCGCTCCACACCTCCACGCCGTGCTGTGCAGGTCAGCGACGCCACAGGCTCGCCTGCCCCACGACGCGTACCCCGTCCCGGGAGGACACCTTGGCCCAGCGCCAACGTCAGCGCGGCACTCGCCGCACCCCAGCGCACGCCCGCCACAAGGACAACGAGGGCATCGTCCCCGTCCTGGCGCGCGCCGTCCGCGAGCTCGAGTCCGCGGTCCAACGCGGCCCGCTCGCGCCCGGCCAACGGGTGCGCTTCCAGGTCGTCGCGCTGCTGGTCCGCGAGCACCGCGGCGACGTACGCGCCTCGACCGAGCTGAGCGACGCGCAGAAGGCCGACGAGCTCAAGCGCCTCGACGGGATCGCGACGATCCTGGCGAAGACCGCGACCCGCGACCCCTCCCTGTTCGGACTGCTGTCCGAGGACTCCGTCGTGACCGGCAGCGCCCGGGACCTGCGTCTGGAGATGCTCCGCAAGGCCGGCATCGAGGTCGCACCCGAGGAGCCCAAGCCCGACGACGAGTCCGGTCCCGGGCTCGGCGAGCGGCGCGTGGTCCCGCAGTCGGTGGCGCAGCACCAGCTGGCCAACCCGTTCCTGGTCCCCGACTTCGAGATCGGACGTGAGCGTCGACGCACGCACGGCCGGCTCTCGACGTGGGAGCTGCTCGGCCCGCTCTTCCGCTCGTTCGAGCTCGGCGGCGCGTCCTCGTGCATGGACCTCCCGGAGCCGACCTCGCTCGACGCGCCCGGCAAGCTCGAGCTGATGCCGCACCAGGCCGCGATGATCGCCTCCGCCGCGGAGGGTCACCGCACCTTCCTGCTGGCCGACGAGCCCGGCCTCGGCAAGACCGCGCAGGCGCTGCTCGCCGCGCAGGCCGCCCACGCGTTCCCGCTGCTCGTGGTGTGCCCCAACGTCGTCAAGACCAACTGGGCCCGCGAGACCGAGCGCTGGACCCCGCGCCGGAGCGCGACCGTCATCCACGGCGATGGCGGCCAGGTCGACGCCTTCGCCGACGTCATCATCGTCAACTACGAGATCCTCGACCGGCACGTCGGCTGGCTCGGGAGCTTCGGCTTCAAGGGGATGGTCGTCGACGAGGCGCACTTCATCAAGAACAAGACGTCCCAGCGCTCGCGGCACGTGCTCGAGCTCTCCGAGCAGCTGCGCACCCGCACCGCCCGGCCCCTGCTGATGGCCCTCACCGGCACGCCGCTGATCAACGACATCGAGGACTTCCGCGCGATCTGGCAGTTCCTCGGCTGGATCGACGACACGGCCCCGATGGCCCGGCTGATGGAGAGGCTCGACGAGACAGAGCTGACGCCGGCCGACCACTCGTTCTACCCGTCTGCCCGCAAGGCCGTCATCGACATGGGCATCGTGCGTCGCCGCAAGGTCGACGTCGCCGCCGACATCCCCGCCCGTCGCATCGCCGACATCCCCGTCGAGCTCGACGACGAGGACGCCCGCTCCATCCGCTCGGCCGAGAAGGAGCTCGCCCGGCGGCTCGTCGAGCGCTACCAGGCAGCGCTCGAGACCCGTCGTACGGGCTCCGTCGTCGAGGGCATCGACCATGAGCTCGTACGCCGCGTGGCGACGTGGGAGCGCGAGGAGATGGACTCCGGCACGTCGGGCGAGAACGTCTTCTCGATGTTCCGCCGCATCGGCCGCGCGAAGGCCGGCCTGTCCGCCGACTACGCCGCCCAGCTGGCACGCAACGTCGGCAAGGTCGTCTTCTTCGCCCGTCACGTCGACGTGATGGACATCGCGGAGGAGACCTTCACCCGCCGCGGGCTCAAGCACGTGTCGATCCGTGGCGACCAGACCCCGAAGGCGCGGGAGAAGGCGATCCACTCGTTCGTCAACGATCCCGACGTCCAGGTCGTCGTCTGCTCGTTGGCCGCGGCCGGCGTCGGCGTGAACCTCCAGGTCGCGTCCAACGTCGTGCTCGCCGAGCTGTCGTGGACCGACGCCGAGCAGACCCAGGCGATCGACCGCGTGCACCGCATCGGCCAGAGCGATCCCGTGACGGCGTGGCGGATCATCGCCGCGCAGACCATCGACACCCGGATCGCCGAGCTGATCGACTCCAAGGCGGGCCTGGCCGCACGGGCGCTCGACGGCTCCGACGAGGAGGTCTCGTCGTCGGCCAACATCCAGACCGAGGCGCTGGTGGCGCTGCTGACCGACGCGCTGGAGCGCAAGCTCGGTCTCGTCTGACACCCGTTCGGCCCTTGTCCCGCGATAGCGGCTCGGGTAGGCCTGTAGGCATGAGCGAGGACCGCGAGATCTACGGCGACATGTCCATCGACGACGAGGACCAGCTCCAGCCGGGGGACACCCTGGACGACGGCGACCTCGAGGACGTCCTCGACCGCGGCTTCTCGCCGCCCGACCGGGCGCCCAAGGGCTACGACGACTACCCGACGGAGGCCGAGCGCCGGCAGGGCGAGTCCCTCGACGAGAAGCTCGCCGAGGAGGAGCCCGACGTCGACCCCTACGCCGAGGAGGACGACGACTCCGACCACGAGGACGAGAATGCCCTCGACGACCAGCTCGGCCTCGACGAGGCCGACGCGCGGACCGGCCGCCTCGTCCAGCCCGACCAGGGCCTCGGCGAGGACGTCGACAAGCAGGAGGTCGCGCTCGACGTCGGCATCGACGGCGCCGGCGCCTCGGCCGAGGAGGCCGCGATGCACGTGACCCGCGAGCCCGAGCCGGAGTCGTACGAGGGCTGAGGGGCACCGCCGCCCCAAATCTGGGGAAGTGTCAGGAGCTCGTGGACGTCAGCAGCTCGTCGGCTGTTTCGATCGTGCTCGCATCGGGTTTCCGCGTGGGTGGACACGCGCCCGGTCGTCAACCCCGAGGAGTGCAGCATGAAGCGTCTGATCGAGATCTCCGTCGTCGCTGGGGGACTGGTGCTGGCCACGGCCGGCGCCGCGAGTGCCGGCGAGGTCACCGGCAACGGCAAGCCCACGCCTGCGCCGGGCAACGCCGCCTCGGAGTGCGTCTACTCCGGGCAGGACACCCAGGACGCCACGAACGGCGGCACCGAGGTCCAGCCGCCGCAGTTCGACGACGACGCCCTCGCCGAGCGCGGGAACCAGAGCCCGGGTGGCGTGTACCGCTACCACGGCGTCCAGAGCTACGGCATCTTCGTCAGGGCCGGGCTCAAGGGTGTCGTCCCGTCGCCCGGAATGGCCTGCAACGGCAGCGGAGGCTGATCCCTGGCCCTAGAGTCGCCGCATGGCTGACTTCACCTGGCTGCCGGCCAACCAGGCAGCGCCCGAGGACGTCGACGCCCTCTTCGCGACCGGTGGCGCCGCCAAGTGTCGGTGCCAGGCGCTGAAGGTGCCGGGCTGGATCTGGCGCGACACCACGCAGGAGCAGCGCGATGCAGCGCTGATCGAGCAGACCGCCTGCGGCACCTCCGGACCGACGTCGGGGCTCGTCGGCTACGTCGACGGCGAGGCCGCCGGCTGGGTGGCGGTCGAGCCGCGGGAGAACTACCCGCGGCTGTGGAGCCGCAAGCAGGCGTGGATGCGGATGGACCCGGAGCTCGAGGGCGTCTGGTCGGTGACGTGCTTCGTCGTGCGCAAGGGCTTCCGGCAGGCCGGGCTGACCTACGAGCTCGCCGCAGCCACGGTCGCGTACGGCGAACAGGTCGGCGCGCGCGTCCTGGAGGGCTACCCGATCGAGCCGGCGCCGGGCGCGCAGGTGATCTGGGACGAGGCGTCCGTCGGGCTGGTGCAGGTGTTCGTGGAGGCCGGCTACGAGGTGGTCGCCTCGCCCACCCTGCGACGGCGGGTCGTGCGTCGGATGCTCACGACACGGCCTCACTGACCTCATCAACGGCCGGCTGCTGTGTCCCCGGCGCCACCGGCCGGCCCACGACTCGCGCTACGCGATGACGGTTCACTCGGACAACAAGGTGACGTTCGTGCTGCGGACGTAGGTCGTCGCGTGGTGTGCACGTGACCCACACGGGCGCCGCCTCGCCTGCGGTCATTCAGGCGACTGCGGGTTCGGACTGCCTGGCTGAGGGCTCGGGTCGGATGCCGCGGATCAACAGATAGCCGAGCATCCAGAACTCGCCGATCGTGGCCGGGAACGCCAGTGCGTCGACCAATGGGCGGGGGGCGTCGACCACGCCGTAGCCGACGAGTGCACTGAGCATGTAGCCCACGCCACCCGTGACCAGGACCCACCCCAGCACGCGCGGGAAGCGGTCCGTGACCACCGCCGCCCACCCCATCGGGATCAGCCACAGACCGAAGAACACCGCACCGACACCCCAGAAGTGGTCGCTGAGCTGGAAGAGCAGTCCCACCGTCGCTGCCGCGTCACCACCGGGAGCCAACGAGGAATCGGCGGCCACCGCTGCGGCCGTGGCCACGCACACCGCGCTGGCCATGATGGCCACGGCGTTGACCAGTCCGAACGCAGCGACCGAAACCCCGGCGACAGGGTGCACGGTCCGCAGCAGCTTGTAGAACCACAACGCCACGAGCGCCTGGGTCACCACGGTGGCGATCTCGAGGAACACAGCCAGATGGGCAAGGCCCTCCTTGTCGCTGAGGTTGCCGAGTGTGGCCGCCGGATCACCCTCGACGTAGATCGCGGGGCGAACCAGCAGGAAGCCGAGCACTCCGGCAATCACGAGCCCCAGGTACCACCCTCCGGTGGCGCGGGCGGTCGTTGTCAGGTCTGTCATGGCAATTTTCTCCTCGTGCCAAGGGCTCCGGAACGACCAACTGGTTCCGCGTCGGCTGATCGCACCTCGACTGTGCGGCCCACACGGAGTCCGAGTACATCGGGTGCAGCCCTGATCTGACCCTGACAACGGGTCCGTCCGTACAGCCATGCCCCTGGCAGAAAACCTTCTGGATCGGCCGATGTGCTTGCGCGTGCGGCTTGGTCCCGCCCGTGCCTAGGGTGGGGAGATGGACCTACTTCGAGCCGTTCCGATCCTGACCGTGCGCGACGTGGAGGCCGCGGTGCGGGAGTACTCCGAGGTGTTCGGTCTCGACGTGCTCATGGATCTGGGCTGGGTGGCCACTCTCGGGACGCAGGGCGGTGCCCAGTTCAGCGTGATGGACGTCGACCAGTCCGCGCCGTGCAATCCCGAGATGTCGATCGAGGTGCCCGATGTCGACGACGCCTATCGGCGGGCCCTGGACAGCGGCGCCGAGATCGTTCACCCGATCCGGGACGAGGCATGGGGCGTTCGCCGCTTCTTCGTGCGCACCAGTGCCGGCCACGTCGTGAACGTGCTCAGCCATCCCGGCTGAGGCGCACCCACCTGCCGCGACGAGTGAGTTCTTCCGCCGCGTACGCCCTTGTCGGTCGAGGACAGGTGGTGCTGGATCGCCAGCCCGTTGTCGGTGGGGGCTTGTAGTGTCGGTGACAGAATTCGAGCGAGCGAGCTCGGGCCCCCGGATAGCCGCACATCGGCTGCACTCACCTCACTGACACGGCCCCGCCTGTTGTCGACGTGCCTGCGTGGCACAGAGAGGTCCGGTCCGGTGGGTGCCATCCGAGCAGAGGGCGATTCCTCGTGGCGTGCGCCCGGGGTCGACGCCGACGCGTCGCCGCTCGTCGGTGCGCTGCTGCTGCGCCTCGACCGGGTGCTGGACGACCTCCACGGGGTGTCGCAAGGAGCGTTGACGGACGCCGACGTCGTCCGCCTGCTCGATGCGGCCACCGCTGCCTCCAGCCGGCTGGCCAGCCTGGAGTGCCGCGCTGTCGCCGAGGTTGACCGGAGGCGTCTGGGCGAGGCGATCGGCGCACGGCACACACATCAGTGGTGGGCCGGCCGCAGCCGCCGCACCCCCGCCGAGGCAGCCCGGCTCGCCAGGCTCGCGACGGCGCTCGAGTCCGAGCGGCACGGCCCTGTGGCCCGCGAACTGGCCACCGGCAGGCTGCGCGTCGAGCAGGCGGAGGTGATCGTGGGTGCGGTGGACGCCCTTCCGCGCTCGGTCGAGGAGCACGTGCGCGGGCAGTCGGAGGCGATGCTGCTCGACCTCGCGAGTCGGCACGACGCCCGCGACCTGAGGCGGATCGGCAAGCGGATCCTCGACGTGGTCGCTCCAGAGGTGGGGGAGTCGCACGAAGCCGCCGTGCTGGCGAAGGAGGAGTCGCGCGCCACGGCCGCTGTCGAGCTCACCCTGCACGACGACGGTGAGGGTCGCTGCCACGGCCGGTTCACCATTCCCTCGCACGTGGGCGCGATGCTCAAGCGCCACCTCCTGGCACTCGCCAATCCGGCCCGCCACCCCGACGCCGAGCTCCGCGACGAGTCCGGCGACTGGAAGCCACTGCGCCGTCGCCTGGGCGAGGCCCTCGTCGAGTACGTCGAGCGCTACCCGACCGACGCCACCCCGCAGACAGCGGGGGTGAGCGCCACCGTGGTGGTGACCATGACCCTCGAGCAGCTGCTGGGCGAGCACTCCACGGCGTTGCTGGACGACGGTTCGCGCATGTCTGCGGGTCAGGCGCGCCGGCTGGCGTGCGAGGCCGGGATCATCCCCGTCGTCCTCGACTCGAGGTCACAACCGCTCGACCTCGGTCGCGCAGTGCGGCTGTTCAACAAGGCACAACGCATCGCCCTCGGCCTCCGCGACGGCGGCTGCACCGCGCGCGGCTGCGAGACCACCGCCTCCGGCTGCCACGCGCACCACGACGATCCCTGGTCCAGGGGCGGGCTCACCGACCTCGCCAACGGCCGGCTGTTCTGCCCGCGCCACCACCGGCTCGCGCACGACTCGCGCTACGCGATGACCGTCCATGCCGACAACAAGGTCACCTTCATGCTGCGGACGTAGGAGTCAGAACGACTCACCAACCAGATTCTGGTGACGTGACGTGCCCCTCTGCGCCACGTGCGGACTGGCCCGCACGCGCCAGGGTGCTGGAGCCCACGCTCACTTCCTGGCCGAGAGCTGGGCGGCGAGGGCGGCGCGCGAGCTGACACCGAGCTTCGAGAACGCCTTGGAGAGATGGGACTCGATGGTCTTCTCGCTGAGGAACAGCCGCGCAGCAATCTCACGGTTGGTCAAGCCACGGGCCACGAGGTCGGCAATCTCGCGTTCGCGACCGCTCAGCGACTCGACACCCGTGCTGCCCGTACCTCGTTGCCCTCCTCGCCCGAGCCGACGGCCCAGCTTGCGCAGCTCACGGGTGACCTCGTCCGCGGTGCGCCAAGCACCGCCCCCGGTGGACAGCTCGTGGGCGAGGGTCAGGTGGCGGACGGCCTCGGTGGTATCGCTGCCGGTGACGGCTCGAGCAGCAAGCAGTCGTCCTTGAGCCTCGTCCAGCCGCGCACCCGAGGTGGCCGCTCGTTCAACTGCAGAGAGGGCCAAGCGGAGTGCCTCGTCCTCGTCGCCGCGGGCCAGGGCCACCATCGACCCGGCCCGATCGGCCGCGGACGATGCGCCACTGAGCCCGGTCGCCGCCGCTTCGCGAGCACGTTGGGCTGAGCGTTGCGCCGCGTCCAGCTCGTGGAGCCTGATCTCGGCCTCGACCAGGCGCGGTGCCCAGCGGGCGATCCATCCTGGCTCGACGTCGTACGCCTCGAGCAGCGGACGGGCGTCGGCCGGCCTGCCGGCTGCGAGCAACGCCGACCCCAGGACGGCATTGCCGATCGTGGCCAGCGCCGAGTCGTCGAGATGTTCGGCCAGGGCCACGCTCTCGTAGGCGGCGGCCAAGGCGTCGTCCAACGCGCCGGCGTCGAGCAGCACCCATGACCTCATCCACATTGCCCACTGCAAGGACTGGTCGTGGTGGGTCAGCCGAGCGGCGAGCTCGGCTTCGTCAGCGGCACTGACCGCCTCGGCGATCCGCCCCAACAGACCGAGCGCGAGGACCTCGGCGACCATCACGGGTACGGCGCCAGCGACGTTGCCTGCACGACGTGCTGCAGCCGATGCGCGCCCTGCGGTGCTCAACGCATCAGGCAGTCTCTCGACCGACACGAGAGCCCAGGGGATCGCCACGACGAGCTCGGCGCGCGCGGCCAGCTCGGCGTCGGAGGCATCGAGGACCGAACGCACGGCGAGGTCGGCCTCGAGGCTCGACTCCGACTCCAGGCCCGTGAATCGGTGCCCGATGCTCAGCAGTGCCGCGCCCACGCCACGGACGAGCGGATCCACCGAGTCGTCGGCCTGCGCGCCGGCGGCCCAGTGAGCCATCGCTGGATAGTCCCCGCGCACATAGGCCGAGAGGGCCAGCGCGGCCATGACGTCGGCCCGCCCATCGTGGCCGCCGGTTCCGGCCAGGCAACTGGTCAGTCGTCTCAGCGCGGCCTCGTGGCGACCGATCAGCCGTTCCACCGATGCCGCCGCGAGGTGGAGCCTGCGGCGGTCCAGGTCGGTGCCGACACCCAGGGAGATCCCCTCGTCGGCGACCTCCAGCGCTTCGCCCAGGCGTCCGGACTGGACCAAGGTCTCGGCCAGTTCGGAGTACATGGTCAGGTCGCTCGACACTGCGGCCCGCTTGGCGGCGAACAGCCAGTCGGCCGCGATCGACGGGGCATGGGCCCGCACCAGTGCGGCAGCTTCACGCAGGACCTCGGCCGCTGCGTCGTCGCCGGGAGACGCCGTGTGGACCAGATGCCGGGCGCGGCTCGGGGCGGAGCGTCCGGCTTCCGCGAGCACCTTCGCTGTCCGTGCGTGCAAGCGCAGCCGGTGTCCCGCCGACTGGCCTTCGTAGACCGCCGAGCGGATCAACGGGTGGCGGAACGCGAACTCCCGCAGCGCGGTGGTGCCGCGCACCAGGCCTCGGTCGCAGAGCTCGTCGACGGCGACGAGCGACGCATCCGGGTCCAGGCCGGCCGCACGGCGCGCCAGGTCGATGTCGAAGGGGTCACCCAGGACGGAGCCCGCCTCCACCAGCGCGCGAGCATCCTCGCCGAGGGACGCCACGTCCCCGGCGACGGCAGCGCCGACTCCTGCCGGCACGCCTTCCGCAGGCCCGTTCCTCGCAAGCTCCTCGAGGAACAACGGGTTGCCGCCCGACGCCTCGAACATCCGGTCCCGCTCGGACTCGGACCAGTCACCGCCCCACATTTCCTCGGCAGCGGCGCGCGACAGCGGCCGGAGGTCGAGCAGGGTGGCCGGGCGTCCGGACGAACGGGCTGCCACCAGAAGGGCGTCGACCAGAGCGTCAGGGCGGCTCGCGACGACGATGAGGTGGGCTGACGCAGGCGGGCGACGTACGAGCATCTCCACGAGCTCTCGCGAGACCGGGTCGGCCCAATGGAGATCGTCGAGCAGGACGACCAGCCCTCGCTGTGACGCCAACCGGTCACTGACAGCGCCGAACAGCTCCGACCGGTTGTCTGCGCCGCCCTGCGGTTTCGCGTCGAGATCCGGGATCGCGTCGCGGAACACCCCCAGCGGTACGTCGGACTCGAGCTCGGTCGCCCTGCCCGAGATCGTCTTGAGGCGCCTTCGACCACCCTGATCGGCGAGCCACCCGAGCAGTCGGGACTTCCCGATGCCCGCCTCTCCACGCACGATGACGAGCCGGCGCTCACCCCGGGCGACGGCGTCGAGGGCCGATACGAGCTCATCGATCTCCGCGGCTCGACCGACGATCTCCACCTCGCGAGCATCGCACCCCCGAATCGACAGGGACAGGGGATTCCCCGATGTTCGGCCAGCGGTGGACTGCGAGCGTCGTGGGACACGAATCCATCCACCAGCAGCCGGAGGAAACCATGTCCATCACCACCACCAACCCGGAGCTCGCGAACGTGCGGGCCCGTAACGAGTCCACGTGGCGTGCATCCGCGCTCGCCCTGTATGCGGGCGACATCGAGAGCTTCCTGGCCCACTGGTCGCTCGAGCCCTGCTACTCCGTCGCCTACCCGGTCGACGGCTTGCCTTCCGAGGTCAGGGGTCGCGATCAGCTCCGGGCCCTGTTCAGCGGGTTCACCGCGGCCGCCCAGCGCATCGACGTCACCGACGTGCACCTCCACCAGACCGATGACCCCGACGTCGTCTTCGTGGAGGAGCACATGATGGTCGACTTGCACGACGGCAGTCGCTACGAGAACGACGTGGTCATCCGGGTCGTCTTCCAGGACGGCCTGCTGCACCAGATGCACGAGTACTACGGCCAGGTTGCCCACCAGCAGCTGGCCGACAGGCTGACGGCTCAGGTGCAGGCATGAGTGCGCGGATCTCATCGGGGGCGCTGCACGGCCCGGGGTTGGTCGACGTACGCATGATGACGGTGGCGCACAGCAGCTTCCGCCGCGAGCTCAAGCTCTCCGTTCCCGCAGTGCGCAAGGCCCTCGACGGAGACGGCCGCCGCGCCCGTGAGGTCGCCGACCACGTGGACCTGTGGCTGGGACTGGTCCACCACCACCACTCGATCGAGGACGAGCTGCTATGGAGCCGGCTCACCGAGCGTGTGCCGGACGCGCTGGCCTCACTGGTGGAGCTCATGGAGTCCCAGCATGAAGCCGTCGCCGAGCTCCTTCGGCAGGCACCCTCGTTGATCCAGCTGTGGCGCGGCTCTGCCGCTGCTGGGGACCGCGTCAGGCTGGCGGACCACCTCGCCGTGCTCGTCGAGACCCTCTGCGAGCACCTCGATGCCGAGGAGACCCACGTCCTGCCGCTGATGGCACGCCACCTGCGTCAGGAGGAGTGGGACGAATTCACCAAGCGCGGGATGGAGGCCATCCCCAAGGGCATGCTGCTCACCGGCTTCGGAATGATGCTGTACGAAGGCGATCGCGAGGCGCTCGATCTCGAGATCGCGAACCTTCCCGCGCCGCTCCGGCCGGTGCTGCCGGTGCTCGCGCGGCGGGCCTTCCGCAAGTACGCCCGTCGTGTCCACGGCACCTCGGCCCCCACGCCCGGAGTCGTCACCGGCACCACCTCAGGGTAGAGGCGGAACGCCAGCGCAGGCTGCCTTGATCGCCGCCGCATGATCGAGATTGACCTGCGTCCGTCCGGCCAGAATGACGCGGTCAGACAGGCGCCCGGGGGCTACCAATGCTGCGAGTCACGGTGCGCGACGGGCGGTCCAGAACATGCTCGCCTGCGCTGCGTAACAGGCCGCTTGGGCCCTCAGACAGGTACGGAGTCGTAGCGAGCAGAGATGGCCGCGCGTGCGACCGGGTCGCGGATGGCGTTCGGCGGCAGGGTGCCGAGCTCGAAGAACATCTTCTCCAGCCCACCGGGCACCATCAGGGTCAGAAAGCGTCCGCCGCCGTCGGCCGCGGTGATGGTGTGCTTGGTGTCGCGGGGCACGAGTAGATACATGCCCACGGTAGCTTGGTGGATCTCTTCTCCGATGGTGAATGAGAAGGCGCCGTCGAGAATGAAGAACGACTCCTCGAATCCGCGGTGCACATGCGGCACCGTCCATGGGCCCGCTCCGACACCGCTGAATTCCGCCAGCGTGAAAGACCCGCCCGTGACCGCCTCGCTGTCAGCGAGCACTCGCATGGACACCACGCCGAGGTCGACCGAGCGCCCTTCACCTGGCCGAACGACGTGCCCTGCACCTGACAGCAACATGACCACCACTCCCTTCGCCGTCGTCTTCCCACCCTGCGCCACGACCCGCAGACGAGCAACATCAAAAGATGAAGTTGCCGCCCGGGTGTTGCCGCGCGACAGTGGTTGGATGAGGGACTACGGCCAGTTCTGCCCGATCGCCCGCAGCTCGGAGCTGCTAGCGGAACGCTGGACCCCGGTCATCGTGCGCAACCTGCTGAACGGATGCCGTACCTTCAGCGAGATCCGGCAGGGCGCCCCGGGGATCCCGCCCGCGCTGCTGACCCAAAGACTGCAGTTGCTCGAGCGCTATGGCGTCCTGGTCCGCAACTCGAAGGAGAGTGGGCGCGGCGCGACCTACGATCTCACCGAGATGGGGCACGCCCTGGGCCCGGTATGCGACGCGCTCGGACAGTGGGGTGCCCGATGGCTAGAAATTGAGCCGCGTCACCTCGACCCGGCCTTCATCCTGTGGGCGACGGTCAAGCTCGTCGATGTGGAAGCTCTCCCGACCGGCACCACAACAGTTCGAGTGCGGCTGAGCGACCATCCAGACCAGAACTACTGGATGTTGCTTCGCCGACCTCAGGCAGAGCTGTGCACCCGGAGCGTCGGCCTGGTGGAAGACTTGCTATGCGGTACCGACTCCTCAACGCTGGTCGACCTGCACCTGCACCGCCTCACCTACCCGCAAGCCGTCCGGGCGGGCCGCCTGCGATTCGAAGGAGTCCCGGCGCTGCAGCGCCGCTTCGCCCACTGGTTCAGGGCCAGCCCCTTCGCCGACTACGCGCCCGGGCACCATGCAGCCCCTTAGGCGCGCCAGAAGACCAGCTGACCCGTCACCGGCTCCACCCGGCCGATTGGGGGAGTGCGGCCACGGCATTCCGGGCGTCCTACCGCCGCGCAAGGGCCAAGGGTTGCAGAATGTACTGAGGTGGGGCTGAGCCACCGGTGGCTACCGGGATGCCAGCGCTGGTGGGATGCTGAGGCAATGACCGAACACGATGAGTTCATCTCGTGGGTCCGGTCCGTGCTTCGGGACGCCGAGGTCGCCGTCCACAACGGTGACCCAGGGCCACGTCGTGCCATCTGGTCGCTGAACGACCCGGTGTCCGTGTTGGGCGCCTGGAAGAACGCAATCGGCCAGCAGGACCTGAACGCCCTCTTTCAACACCTCGCCGACAGTCTCTCGGACTGCACGTCGTACGAGTTTGAGCTCCTGGAGGCCGAGGTCCTGGGAGACACCGCGTACACGGTGGGCTTGGAGCACACTTCAGCATCCGTCGACGGCGTACCTCGGACCTACACCCTCCGTGCCACCCAGATCTATCGGCGCGAGGGCGGAGCGTGGAAGGTTGCCCACCGGCACGGGAGCGCTCCCCCCGAGTAGCTTGCCAGCGACTCAGAGACCAAGCACCGCGGCCACAGTCATTCGCCGCGAACGACCCGCGCCCCCTCAGCTCATCCGGCGCAGCACCCCGACCGGCACCCGCTTGACCACGAACCCCAGCGGCGCCCAGGGCCACGCCGGGACGCGGGCCGACTTCTTCTCCTTCTCGATGGCCTCCACCATCGCCCGCACGCCGCGTTCGGTCGAGGACACCAGCGGCGTCCTCGCCGAGGTGCCGGACATCTCGGAGACGATGTAGCCGGGGTAGAGGACGGTGACCTTGATCGGGGTGCCGTGCACGTCGGCGCGGAAGCCCTCGGCGAGGTGCGCGACCGCGGCCTTGGTGGCGGCGTACGTCGTGATGTTCTTCGGCATCCCGCGCAGCGCGGAGAAGCTGGAGACCATCACGAGCTGGCCGCGGCCCTGCGCGCGGAAGATCGCCGCGGCAGCCTCCGTCTGGGCGAGCGCGCCGATGAAGTTGGTCTCGGCGGTCTGCTTGTTGACGTCGAAGCGACCGGTGCCGAGCGGCTGGCCCTTGCCGAGGCCGGCGTTGACGACGACCTTGTCGAGGCCGCCGAGCTCGGCGGCGAACTCGTCGAAGACCCGGAACACCGCGTCGTGGTCGTTCACGTCCAGCGCCTTCACCGAGACGCGCACCGCCGGATGCGCGGTGGTGATCTCGGACGCGAGCGCGTCGAGGCGGTCCGTACGCCGGGCGCACAGCGCCAGGTCGTAGCCGAGGTCGGCGAACTGGCGGGCCATCTCGGCGCCGAGGCCGCTGCTCGCGCCCGTGATGAGGATGGAAGGCATCGCGATGGGTCCTAGCGGTAGGTGAGCAGGTCGGGGGAGAGGTGGTCGTGGGCGTTGAAGGCGACGAGCGTCGTCCCTCGTCCCCCGCGCACGATGGTCGAGGTGCCGGTGTTGATCGAGACCGGGTTGAGCCGCAGCCAGAGCTCGGTGCGGGCGGCGGTGTCGTCGGCCAGGAGCGAGGCGACGGTCCACGCGATCGCGCCACCACTGGTCAGCACCACGGCGGTCCCGCGAGAGGGGAGCGACGAGGCGAGACGCGCCATCGAGGCGTCGACGCGTCCGGTGAAGGCGGCGAACGACTCGTCGTACGCCTCGTCGTGCCCGCCCGACGTCCAGCGACGGGTCGCCTCCTCGAACCAGCGCTGGAAGGCGGCCCTCTCCGACTCACCCTCGCGTGACGTGGGTGAGTCGTGGACGCCGAGCACCTGCTCGTGGTCGAACTCGTTCCAGCCGGCGTCCACGACCGGTGCGGCCGTCCAGCCCGCGCCCTCGAGCAGGCCGGCCGCGGTCTCGGCATGGCGGCGCATCTCGCCGACCACGACGACGTCCGGGGTGACGCCGCGTGCGGCCAGGGCGGCGCCGAGCACGCGCGACTGCTCGTGCCCGGTGGGGGAGAGGACGTCGTAGTCGGCCGCGCCGAACGACGCCTGGCCGTGCCGCACCAGGAGGATGGAGCTCACGAGGCGATCAGCCCGTCCAGTCGACGACCGATGATCTGCACGGCAGGCCCGAAGAGGGCGTACATCTCGTTGCTGGTCTGGCCGTGGAAGTACCGGTAGTAGATCTGCTGGGCGATCGCGGCCATCCGGAACAGTCCGAAGACCTCGTAGAAGCGCCACTGCTCGGGCGTCACGGACCGGCCGGTGCGCTCGGCGTACGCCGCCACGAACTCGTCGCGGGTGAGCATGCCCGGCAGGTGCGTCGGCACCCGCCGCATCATCTGGAACTCCTCGGTGTCGTCGGCCTGCACCCAGTAGGCCATCGATCCCGCGAGGTCCATCAGCGGGTCGCCCAGCGTCGCCATCTCCCAGTCGAGGACGCCGACCACCCTCGTGACGTCGTCGGCCGAGAGCACGAGGTTGTCGAGCTTGAAGTCGTTGTGGATCACGCACGTCGCGACGTCGTCGGGCTGGTGCTCGTCGAGCCACGCCATCACCGACTCGAGGTCGGGCACGTCCTCGGTGCGGGCGTTGCGGTAGCGCGTCGACCAGCCCTCGACCTGTCGCCCGACGTAGCCGGCGCCCTTGCCGAGGTCACCGAGCCCCGCGGCCGCCGGGTCGATGCCGTGCAGCTCGGCGAGCACGTCGACGGCATCGAGGCACAGGGCGCGGGCCTGCTCGGGGGAGAGCGGTACGTCGGCGGGCCACTCGCTGCGGGGGATCACGCCGGCGATGCGGTCCATCGCGTAGAAGTCGCCACCCGCCACGTCGGGGTCGTCGCAGAAGGCGACCATCGGCGCGACGTAGTCGAAGACCGGCGCCAGCGCAGACTGGATGACGAACTCGCGGTGCATGTCGTGCGCGCCCCTGGCCTTGGTGCCGGCGGGGGCGCGGCGCACGACGAGGTCTCGGCCGGACCGATAACGCAGGAGGTAGGTCAGGTTCGAGGCGCCGCCGGTGAACTGCCGGACCTCGGGCTCGCCGTCGAGGCCGTCCGCCGTCGTCGCGTGATCGCGCAACCACGCCGACACCCGTGCCACGTCGAAGGCGTCCTCCTCGCGTACCTCCCGCGCGCCGGGGACGGCGCTCATTCGCCGGTTCCTGAGGAGCCGAGGGACGAGGCGTCTCGAAGGGCGAGCTTCGCCGCCTGGTCGCGCATCACCGCGTCGTACGCGGGCCGGTCGGCCCACTTGAGGAAGTACGCCTGGCGCGCGGGCTCGTCGGGCACGATCACGTCGTCACCGGCGTCCATGCCGGCCAGCACGGCCGCGGCGATGTCGTCGGCGGTGATCCGCGAGCGCTCGACCAGGCCGGCGACGACGTGGCCGACCACGTCGTCGCTGCCCTGCATCGAGTCCATCAGGTTCGTGCGGAAGTAGGAGGGGCACACCACGCTCGCCCGGATGCCGTACGACGCCAGCTCGTGGCCGCACGTCTCGGTGAACGCCACCACCGCGGCCTTCACCGCGTTGTAGGAGCCCATCCCGCCCGGGTGGACGAGGCCGGCGAGCGAGGCGACGTTGACCAGGTGTCCGGAGCCCTGCTGCTTGAGCATCGGCACGAACGTGCGCGTTCCGCGCACCAGCCCGAAGAGGTTGATGTCGGTGATCCACTGCCACTCCTCGAGCGTGCAGCGGTCGACGCGGCCGCCGCCGGCGACGCCGGCGTTGTTGACCAGGACGTCGATCCCGCCCCAGCGTTCGCGCACGACGTCGAGGGCCGCGGCCCAGTCGTCGTCCGAGGTGATGTCGAGGACGAGGTCGATGCCGTCGCCGGCGAGGCGGTCGGTGGCGAGCACCTCGTCGCCGCGGGCGCGGAACGCCGCCACGAGCGCGGCCCCGAGACCGGAGGCGGCTCCGGTGACCAGGACCCGGCTCACGAGATGTGCTTCCCGAGCTCGATCTTGGCGATCACGTTGCGGTGCACCTCGTCGGGCCCGTCGGCGAGCCGCAGCGACCGCGCACCGACCCACGCGCCGGCGAGCGGGAAGTCGTCGGTCATCCCGGCGCCACCGTGCAGCTGGATCGCCATGTCGATGACGTCGAGGGCCATGGTGGGCACCTCGACCTTGATCTCGGAGACGGCGGAGTAGGCCTCGCGGCTCATGCCCTGGTCGAGCAGCCAGGCGGCGTGCATGACCAGGAGTCGGGAGCGGTTGATCGCGATCCGCGCGTCGGCGATGCGCTCGCGGTTGCCGCCGAGGTTGGCGATCGGCTTGCCGAAGGCGGTGCGCGACAGGGCCCGCGTGCAGGCCAGCTCGAGGGCGCGCTCGGCGAGTCCGATCGCGCGCATGCAGTGGTGCACGCGGCCCGGGCCGAGCCGGCCCTGTGCGATCTCGAAGGCGCGGCCCGGGCCGAGCAGGATGTTGGCGGACGGCACGCGCACGTCGTCGAAGGACACCTCGCCGTGCCCGAGCGGCTCGTCGTAGTAGCCCATCGTGGTCAGCATCCGCTCGACCTTCACGCCCGCGGCGTCGCGCGGCACGAGCACCATCGTGTGCCGCGAGTGACGGTCGGCGTCGGGGTCGGAGAGGCCCATGAAGACCAGGATCTTGCAGTCCGGGTTGCCCACCCCGGTCGAGAACCACTTGCGGCCGCTGACGACGACCTCGTCGCCCTCGACGCGTGCGGTCGCGGCCATGTTGGTCGCGTCGGACGACGCGACGGCCGGCTCGGTCATGCAGAAGGCGCTGCGGATCTCCGCCCGCAGGAGCGGCTCGAGCCACTCCGCACGCTGCTCGTCGGTGCCGTAGCGCAGCAGCACCTCCATGTTGCCCGTGTCGGGCGCGTTGGAGTTGAAGACGAGGGGAGCCAGGAACGACCGACCCATCACCTCGGCGACCGCGGCGTAGTCGACGTTGGTGAGTCCCTCGCCGCCGTCGGTGCCGAAGTCCGCGGCGTACGACCCGGCGTGGGCGGCGGGCAGGAAGAGGTTCCACAGGCCCTGCTCGCGCGCCTTCGCCTGGAGCTCCTTGATGACCGGGTCAGGCGTCCAGCTGTCGCCGCCGCTCTCGCGAAGCCGGGTGATGCGTGTGTGCGCCGCGGCCTCGATCGGCTCGACCTCGTCGGCGACGAACGCGCGCACGCGGTCGCGGAGGTCGGCAGCGCGCGGGGAGAGGGAGAAGTCCATGCCAGTGACCTTCGCACACGGGACCGGTCGCCCTCTCCCACGCCCTGCTGGCTACTTCGTGACGCGCCCGGTCACGGTGAAGCGCTGCTTGTCGTCGAGCGGGCGACCCTGGCACGCCAGGACGGACTTCTCGTTGCAGTCGTAGCGGGTGGAGCCGTTGACGAGCGTCACCAGCACCGAGGCCACCTTGCGGTTGTCGAAGCTCACCTTCTTCCGTCCGTCGCCGGAGCGGTTGAGGCGTACGAGCTTGACCTGGCGCTTGCCGTTGATCTTCTGGATCACCACGACCGCGGCAGGGGAGGTGCGCCTGACCGGGCCGCGGACGGCGAGGGCGAGCTTCCACCTCTTGCCCGAGAGACCCTTGCCGGGCGCGTAGGCGTAGGAGGCGGAGGCCAGGTGGTTGATCTTCACCGAGAAGCGCTTGGAACGCTTGCGCTTGCTGAGCTTCTTGGCGCCCCGAGCCCTGGGCGCGACGTACTCGGCGCCTTCGGGATAGGTCGCAGCCGGTGTGAGGTTGCCGGCGGCGAAGCTCGCGTAGACCTTGTTCAGACCGCCCTTGCGCCTGAGCACCTTCTGCAGGGCGGTGATGCTGTACTTGCCGCCGTCCTGCTTGAGCGAGCCGGCCTGCTGCCAGGCCTTCTTGACGATGCCGATGCCGTAGTTGGTGGACAGGTACTCCCAGAACACCCAGTTGCCGTACTGGTAGCCGGCGTTGCGGCTGAACGCGTCGAGCGGGACGTAGGGGGCGTAGATCTGGCTCCAGGGGAAGTACTGACGGTTGTCGTTGACCTGGGTGGCGATGCGCTCCTCCATCCAGGTGGCCGTCGCCTCCATCATCCACGGGTCCTCGGCGTAGTCGTAGGCGTACTGCACGGCGTGGAAGAACTCGTGCGCGGCGGTGACGGTGAGGTTGTCGGTGGGGGTGGCGGGGCCGGGGAACTGTGCGGCCGCGAAGTCGTTGTCGAGCACGCAGTAGCCGGAGCCCGTGCGCTTCTTGACCCGCTTCTCGCCGGCGCAGAAGCCGTAGATGTCGCCGCCGAGGTCCTTGAGGTAGACGTCGAAGAGCGGGCTGCCGCCGCGGGTGCCGTCGGTCAGCGGGGCGCGGTAGCCGAGCTGGTCGACGATGGTGCTCCACACGGAGTCCATGACCGCGAGGTTCTGCGCGGGCCACTCGGGCGTCGGCGGGGCGTCGGGCCCGGTCGCGACGTAGTGGAGACACAGGCGCGTGTTGCAGAGGGGTGCCGCCTCGGGGACGGTGTAGCCGAAGCCCTGGTCGTCGCCCGCGCCGTCGGTGGGGCGGGCCAGCATGGCCCGGGCGATCTTGCGGTCGTTGCCGCGCAGCTGGGACTTCTTCAGCCAGAGGTCGCGCAGCGCGAGGGTGGCGGACGGGTCGCGGCGCAGCGCGTTGCCGCTCAGCACCCGGCGGGCGGCGGCGAGGGTGTCGGAGGCGGTCTCCTCGCCGAACGCGGGCAGCGCCGGCTCGGGCGTGAGCTCGAGCAGGTCGTCCGGCGACTGGACGCCGGCGGACCCGGGACCGCTCGGCCGGTCGGCGGCGACGGCGGGGGCGGACAGCGCCGCACTTCCCAGCAGTGCCACGGCCACAGCGGTGGTGACGATTCGACGCATGGTTCCCCTCGTGGTTGTCATCTCGGTGGCGACCCTAACCCGCCGGAGGTGACAGCCGGATGTCGACGGCCGGACTAGAGGTCGGCGATGTGCTCGATGATCGCCGTGGTCGAGATCGCGGGCGTCCGCTCGAGGTAGACGACCTCGCAGACGTCACCGAGCTCGTCGAACTTGCCCGCCCAGTCGTCGCCCATCACGAGGACGTCGGCGCCGTGCTCGACGACGTAGTCGCGCTTGAGCTCGAGGCTCTCCTCGACGAAGACCTCGTCGACGACCTTGAGCGCGCCGACGATCGCGAGCCGCTCACGCTGGCTGAAGATGGGTGCCCGACCCTTCTTGCGCTCGTTGAGCGCGTCGGCCGAGACGCCCACCACGAGCCGGTCGCCCAGCGCCGCCGCGCGCTCGAGCACGCGCAGGTGTCCGACGTGGAAGACGTCGAACGTCCCGAAGGTGATGACGGTGCGAGGCATGCGCGGCATTCTGGCACGCTGGATCCGGCCCGGATTCGGCAAGGTCAGGGAGGATGTCCGGCATGCCCGTCCAGCAGCCCACGATCTCCATGATCACGCCCGACCCGGTCGCGGACGAGTCACGACGCCGCGGCCTGCGCCGGATGCGTACGGTCGCGGTCGGCCTGCTGCTCCTCGCCGCCTGTGGTGTACGCCGCCACGCTGGGGCAAGACGGCTTCTGGGGCTTCGTCAACGCGGGCGCCGAGGCGTCCATGGTCGGCGCGATCGCGGACTGGTTCGCGGTGACGGCGCTCTTCAAGCACCCGCTGGGCCTGCCGATCCCGCACACCGCGCTGATCCCGAAGCGCAAGGACGAGCTGGGCAAGGGGCTCGAGGAGTTCGTGGGGGAGAACTTCCTCCAGGAGGCCGTCATCCGCGAGCGGGTCGCGGCCGCGACGATCTCGGCGCGGGTCGGTGACTGGCTCAGCGACCCGGCCAACGCTCGCCGCGTCGTCGACGAGGTGTCCGACGTCGCGGTCATCGCTCTCGGCAACGTGCGCGACGAGCACATCGCCGACCTCGTCACGGAGGCGCTCGTGCCGCGGTTCCGCGAGGAGCCGATCGCGCCGCTGCTGGGGACGACGCTCATGGAGGTGCTGCGCGACGACCTGCACCACGGCGTCGTCGACCTCGCGGTCGAGGAGATGCACCGCTGGCTGGTCGACAACCCGGAGACCTTCGCGCGGGTGCTCGGCGAGCGCGCGCCCTGGTGGGCACCGCCCAAGCTCAACGACGCGGTCACCACCCGGATCCACGTCGAGGCCGTCGCCTGGATGGAGGACATCCGCGACGACCCGCACCACCGCGCCCGCGAGGCGCTCGACTCGATGCTCGGCCAGCTCGCCCGCGACCTGCTCAACGACCAGGACACGATGGACCGCGCGGAGTCCTTCAAGGTCCGCCTGCTCGACCACCCGCAGGTCGTCACGACCGCGATCTCGCTGTGGAAGGCGATGCGGTCAGCGCTGCTGGGCTCGATCCGCGAGCGCGACGGTGCCGTGCGCCGGCGCCTGCTCGAGGAGCTCAACCTGTTCTCCGGCCGGCTGCGTGAGGACGCCGCCCTCCGCGAGCGGCTGGACCGCACCGCGGCCGACGTGGCGGTCTTCATGATCGGGCGCTACGGCGCGGAGCTGACCACCGTCATCACCCACACCATCGAGCGCTGGGACGGCAAGGAGGCCGCCCGTCGCATCGAGCTGCACGTGGGCCGCGACCTCCAGTTCATCCGGATCAACGGCACGATCGTCGGCGGGCTGGTCGGCGTGGTGATCCACGCGATCAGCATCCTGACCGGATAGGCGTCTAGCGCCGGCAGGGCTTCATCACGGGCATGACGCGGGTCCGGCCCTGGTGCGCGTGGGCGTACGCGTCGTCGAAGTGCGCGAGGTACTGGTCGTGCAGCCACCGGTTGCCGACGACCCGCAGCATCACCTCGTCGTTGTAGAGGAGTCCGCCGCAGGTCGTGTTGGACGTCCCGGTCACCACGACGTCCCTGACCTTCCCGCGGAACCGGGCGTGCGCGACGAGCATCTTGTCGTGGGTCAGCACCGTGCGCACGCGAGCGTCGGGGATGTCGCCGGTGGGCTGCGGGGACTCGAGCCAGTTCTCCACGGTGTCGCGCGAGGTGACGATCCGGACCCGGCACCCCTGGTCGGAGAGGCGCGCCAGCTGGCGGCGTACGTCGTCGCGCTGGATGACCGCGAACATCGCCGACACCCGCGACCCGCGCGGGCACGACAGGTCGCGCAGCGTGGACAGCAGGAGGTCGCTGCGGTTGGGGTAGACCGCCGCCGTGATCGGTCCGCGCGAGTAGACCTTGCCGCGATCGCCCCAGCGCTTCCCGCCCGCCCTGGTGCTCTGCGCCTCGAGACGGGAGAAGTAGTCGACGCCGAAGGCGTAGAGGCCCGGGTCGTCGATCTTGAGCAGCGAGTTGTACTGCCGGTACTGCCGGTCCTCGAGGTTGGCCGACGAGGTGATGAAGGACCGCACGCCGCCGATGTCGGTCACGTAGAACTTGAGGTGCTGCACGTCCTGGCTGTCCGGGTGGGGGCCGGGAGCGCGCCAGGGGAGGCAGGCGCCGTCGCAGATCGTGACGTTGGTGCGCCCGGGGTCCTGCGCCTCGATCACCTTGATCAGCCGGCGCCCGCGGCTGTTGAGCCGCAGGTCGTCGTCGCCGACGAGGTAGACCACGGCGCCACGGCGCTGGGCGGCGATGAGCGCCCGCGTCGGCGGTTCGATGTCCCAGCGGAACATCGCCACCCGGATCGTGTCGCCCGCACCGGCCGCGTCGAAGAGGGTGCTCGCGCGTCGGAGCACCGTCGGGTCGGCGGGCACCGTCGGGGGAGAGGTGAAGCAGACCTCGATCCCGTCGCGAGCCGCGCAGCCGGACTTCCCGGCGGCCGCGGCCTGGCCGGCCGCGGCAGACGTGGTCACGGCAGACGCGGCAGACGTGGTCACGGCAGACGTGGTGGACGTGCTCAGCGTGCCCGGGCCCAGCAGGCCGGCCGCGAGCGTCAGGATCCATCGTCGAGTCCGCACGGTCGCCCACCCTAGGCGAACTGGTTGACTGGACCCATGAGCTCCACGCCCGGCCCCGAGCCCGTCGACGTGCCGATCCGCGACGAGTCGATCCGGCTGGGCCAGTTCCTCAAGCTCGCCAACCTCGTCGAGACCGGCGCCGACGCGAAGCCGGTGATCGCCGACGGCGCGGTCCGGGTCAACGGGGAGGTCGAGACGCGGCGGGGCCGCCAGCTCGCCACCGGTGACGTGGTCACGCTGGGCGGGCTGGCGGCCCGGGTCGCCACCGGAGAGGTCGAGATCGACGTCCCCTGGTGAGGGGTGGTGCCGGTCAGCGAACCTCGAGCAGGTCCACGACGAAGATCAGCGTCTCGCCGGGCTTGATGACGCCACCGGCGCCGCGGTCGCCGTAGCCGAGGTGCGGCGGGATGACGAGGCGGCGGCGGCCGCCGACCTTCATGCCCTGCACGCCGGTGTCCCAGCCCGAGATGACCTGGCCGATGCCGAGACGGAACTGCAGCGGGTCGCCACGGTTGTAGGAGGCGTCGAACTCCTCGCCGGTGGAGTGGGCGACGCCCACGTAGTGCACCGAGACGGTGGAGCCGGACGCGGCCTCCGTGCCGTCGCCCTCGACGAGGTCGGTGACCTCGAGGTCGGTGGGCGCCTCACCCATGTGGGGGTCGACGTCGGGCTTCTCGCTCACAGCTGTGCTCCTCTTCGTTTCTGGATCAGGTCTGGTGCACGTAGTGGTCGAGCTGGTCGCGCTCGAACTCGAGCTCACCGATCCGGCTCTTCACCACGTCTCCGATGCTGATGATGCCGGTCAGCCTCCCGTCGGCGACCACCGGGACGTGCCGGATGCGGTGCTGGGTCATCGTCTGCATGAGGTCGGTGAGGCCGTCCCCGCCGGCGCAGGTCCGCACGTCGGCGGTCATGATCTCGCGGACGGCCGTGTCGAGCACCGCCTCGTCGGCGTGCAGCCGGCGTACGACGTCACGCTCGCTCACGATGCCCGTGACGCTCGTGCCGTCGTCGCTCACCACCAGTGCTCCGACGTTGTGCTCGGCCAGCAGGGCGATCAGCTCACGCACGGTCGCGTCGGGACCGATGGTCACCACCTCGTGGCGGGGCTTGGCGTTGATGACGTCGTTGATCTTCATGGTCTCGACCTCTCGCTCGACCCGGGGTCCCGGAAGAATACTGATGGGTCACCGTAGCCAAGCCCGGCCCCGGATGGACAGTGCTCAGTCGAGGACCGGCGGCGCCTGACGCTCGCGCAGGCTGCTCACCGAGCCGGGTCCGCGGCGTGGCACGTCGGGGTCGGTGTCGTCGTCGTCGATCGCGCCCAGGAAGGACAGGGCTGCGTCGTGGAGGTGGCCGTTGGTGGCCAACGCGTTGCCGCCCCACGGGCCGTCGGTGCCGTCCAGCGAGGTGAACCGGCCGCCGGCCTCGCGGACGATGACGTCGAGCGCGGCCATGTCGTAGAGCGCGAGCTCGGGCTCGGCGGCGATGTCGACCGCGCCCTCGGCGAGCAGCATGTAGGACCAGAAGTCGCCGTAGGCACGGGTGCGCCAGCACCGTCGGGACAGCGACACGAAGTCGTCGAGGCGGTCGCGCTCGTCCCAGCCCGACAGGGAGGAGTACGACAGCGAGGCGTCCTCGAGGCGGCGTACGTCCGAGACCTCGCACGCCGTCGCCTTGAGCAGCGACCGGCCGGTCCAGGCGCCGTTGCCCGACGAGGCCCACCAGCGCCGCTGCAGCTGCGGGGCCGACACGACGCCGAGGACGACCTCGTCGTCCACGGCGAGCGCGATCAGGGTGGCCCAGACGGGGACCCCGCGCACGTAGTTCTTCGTGCCGTCGATCGGGTCGACGATCCAGCGGCGCTGGCTGTGGCCGCTGGTGCCCTGCTCCTCGCCGATGACGGCGTCGCGGGAGCGCACCCGCGACAGGGTGCGGCGGATGCCCTCCTCGACGGCCGAGTCGGCGTCGGTGACGGGGGTGAGGTCCGGCTTGCTCATGACGTGCAGGTCCAGCGCCTTGAAGCGGGCCTGGGTGATCGAGTCCGCGTCGTCGGCGAGCACGTGGGCCAGACGCAGGTCGTCGGTGTAGTCGGTCGAGCCGGTGATGGGCATGTTCACAGGCTATTGCCAGCAACCAGTCCTACCCTGAACGCATGGAAATCAACGGTGTGCCGCTCCACCCGCTCGTGGTGCACGCGGTCGTCGTCCTGGGCCCGCTCGCGGCCCTCGCGGGACTGGCGTACGCCTTCGTCCCGAGGTGGCGGTGGCTGCTGCGCTGGCCGCTCGTCGTGCTCGCGGTCGTCACCGCGGTCACATCGGTCGTGGCCGTGCAGGCGGGCGAGGCGCTGCTCGACCTGCGGCCCGAGCTCGAGCCGCTCGTGGCGGAGCACCAGGAGCGCGGCGAGCTGCTGCGCACCGTGGCCATCGGCTACGCCGTGGTCTCGCTGATGGCGGCCTGGGCGCTCGGAGGCGTGTCGGCCCTCGCGTCCGGGAGAGGCGCCCGCGAGACCCGGTTCGGCATCCCGGTGACGGCGGTGCTCGCCATCGGGGCGCTCGCCCTCGTGGTGATGCTGTTCCTGGCCGGCGACTCCGGCTCACGGGCGGTCTGGGGGTAGCCCCCGCCGATCACCAGTCGGTGGCGCTGCGCGCGGCGAGCAGCCGGCGGAACGACTCGACCCGGTCGGGGTCGGTCTCGCCGGCGGCGACCGCCACGTCGAGCCCGCACTCGGGCTCGTCCGTCCCGTGGGTGCAGCCGCGGGGGCAGTCCTCGGTCATCTCCTCGAGGTCGGGGAAGGCCTCGATGAGGTTCTCCGGCTGCACGTGCGCCAGGCCGAAGGACCGGATGCCGGGGGTGTCGATGATCCACCCCTCCCGGCCCGGCAGCTCCAGGAGGTACGCGCTGGTGGAGGTGTGCCGACCACGCCCGGTCACGGCGTTGACGATGCCGACCTCCCGGTGCGCGTCGGGCACGAGGGCGTTGACCAGCGTCGACTTGCCGACGCCGCTGTGCCCGACCAGCACGCTGGTCCGCCCGCGCAGCCGGTCGCGGAGCTCACCCAGGTCGCCGGCGGCCTCGCCCCTGAGCTGGGTCACGACCCACGGCACGCCGAGCGAGCGGTAGGTCGACAGCAGGGTCTCGGGGTCGGCGAGGTCGGCCTTGGTGAGGCAGAGGAGCGGCGCCATCCCGGCGTCGTACGCCGCCACGAGCGCGCGGTCGATCAGGCGCGGGCGGGGCTCGGGATCGGCCAGCGCCGTCACCACGACGAGCTGGTCGGCGTTGGAGACGATCACCCGCTCGACCGGGTCGTCGTCGTCGGCCGTGCGCCGCAGGGTCGTCGTGCGGGGGACGACCTCGACGATGCGGGCGAGCGACCCGTCGACGCCGCTGGTGTCGCCGACCACGCGCACGTGGTCGCCGACGACGACGCCCTTGCGGCCCAGCGGCCGGGACTTCATCGCCATGACGCGGTGGCCGTCGAGGAGCAGCGTGAAGCGGCCCCGGTCGACCGTCACGACGCGGGCGTCGACGGCGTCGTCGTAGGTCGGCCGGTCCTTGGTGCGCGGACGGGTGCGGCGGCGCGGCCGCTCGTAGTGCTCGTGGTCGTGCTCGGAGTAGCGCCCCGTCACGAGGAGCCGCCCGTGACCGCGCTGGTCCACGCGGCGGCGAAGTCGGGGAAGGTCTTCGAGGTGGTCGCGACGTCCTCGACCAGGACTCCGTCGACGGCGAGCCCCAGGATCACTGCGGCGTGGGCCATCCGGTGGTCGGCATAGGTGTGGAAGACGCCGCCGTGCAGGGGCGCCGGCGTGATGGAGAGGCCGTCCTCGCGCTCGGTGACCTCGGCACCGAGCCGGCCGAGCTCGGTCGCGAGCGCCGTGATCCGGTCGGTCTCGTGGCCGCGGATGTGCGCGATGCCGCGCAGGTGCGAGGGGGAGTCGGCCAGCGCGCACAGGGCGGCGACGGCAGGGGTCAGCTCGCCCACGTCGTGCAGGTCGAGGTCGACCCCCGACAGGCGCGCGGGGCCCGACACGGTCAGGTTGTCGCCGGACGGCCCGACCTCGCAGCCCATCAGGGCGAGGATCTCGCGCAGCTGGTCGCCGGGCTGGGTCGTCGTGGCCGGCCAGTCGGTCACCGTCACGGTGCCGCCGGTCGCCGCGCCGAGCGCGAGGAAGGGCGCGGCGTTGGACAGGTCGGGCTCGATGTCGTGGTCGACGGCCCTGACCGGTCCGGGCGCCACGGCCCAGCGGTTGGCGTCGGTGTCGTCGACCTCGACCCCGTGCTGGCGCAGCATCTGAACGGTCATCTCGATGTGGGGCAGGGACGGCACGGGCTTGCCGACGTGGCGTACGTCGACGCCGTGCTCGTAGCGCGCTCCGGCGAGCAGCAGCGCCGAGACGAACTGCGACGACGCGCTGGCGTCGATCGTCACGGTCCCGCCCGGCACCGACCCCCCACCGTGCACCGCGAAGGGGAGCGCGCCCCGACCGCCGTCGTCGATCCGCACGCCGAGGGCGGCGAGGGCCGACAGCATCTGCCCGACGGGACGCAGCCGCATGTGCGGGTCACCGTCGAAGCCGACGGTGCCGCGGGCGAGGCCGGCGACCGGGGGCACGAAGCGCATGACGGTGCCGGCGAGGCCGCAGTCGACGTCGGCGTCGCGGTCCCACGCACCGGGCGTGACGGCCCAGTGGCCGTCGGCGTCCTCGATGCTCGTGCCGAGCGCGCGGAGCGCGGCAGCCATCAGGAGGGTGTCGCGCGAGCGCAGCGGTCGGCGCACGACGCTGGGGCCGTCGGCGATCGCGGCGAGGAGGAGCGCACGGTTGGTCAGCGACTTGCTCCCCGGCAGGGAGACGACGCGCTCGACCGGGCCGTCGGGGCGCGGGGCCGGCCAGAGGTCGCTCACCCGCGAAGCGTATCTATCAGGTGAGCTGGGCCTTCGCGAGCCGTGCCTCGTGACGCGCGTCCTTCGCGACGCGGCTGGCCTCACGGCGTACGTCCTTCGCGGCTCGACGTGCTCGCCAGGCCAGTCCGGGCTTGCCCTCGGTGTCGACGCCGGCGAGGAGCAGGCCGCCGAGGATGGAGGTGTTCTTGGCGAACTGCAGGCGCTGCACGGCCTTGGCCTGCGGGTCCGTCTCGTCCCAGAACGGGTGCCCGGCCAGAGTCGTGGGCACCAGCGACGCGGCGAGGACCGTCGCGGAGAGGCGGGGTGCGCGGCCGGTGGCCAGCGCTGCGGCGGCGAGGAGCTGGGCGCCGGCGTTGAGCCGGACCAGCGTGGCCGGGTCGGTCGGGATGGGCGCCCCGGGGGCGACCTGCTGGGCCAAGGGGAGCACCCGGTCGGTGATCTTCTTCGCCCTCTCGGCGTGCGCCTCGGTCTTGCGGAGGGCGTTGACGCCGCCGACGACAAAGATCGTGGCCAGCATGGGACGGGCGAGCAACCGGGTGATCGTCATGCCTACGTGTCTACACGATGCCGGAAGGGCGCACTCCGTCCGGACGGGTGCGAGTCAGCCGAGGTCGGCGCGCCAGGTGTTGTTGCCGGCGTCGGCATCCTGCGCCGCGGGCGTCAGGCTCGCGGTCACCCGTGCGCCCTGCGGGGCGACGACCTCGAAGGTCACCGGCGACAGGTCGGCGCCGGAGATCTGGCAGGTCGCGCGCGCCCTGGCGTAGGTGCAGCGCGAGTCCGTGGTGCGGACGACGTTGGCGTCGGACTCGACCACCAGGACCGCGGTGCTGCCCGACGGGAGGCCGGCGACCCGCAGGACCACGTCGTACGTCGGTCGCGCTCCGCCGACGCTGCCGGCGAGGGACGGGTCGGGCAGTGCGGGTGGTGGCTGGGTCGGGGTGGGGTTCGACGTCGGCTGGGACGTCGGCTGGGACGTCGGCTGTGAGGTCGGCTGTGAGGTCGGCTGGGATGTGGGTGTCGACGTCGGCTGGGACGTGGGTGTCGAGGTCGGGGCCGAGGTCGGGGTCGCCTTGGTCGTCGGGGTCGAGGTCGGGCTGGACGTCGGGGTCGAGGTCGGGCTCGAGGTGGGGCTGGACGTCGGGCTCGAGGTGGGCGAGCTGGTGGGGTCGGAGCTCGGCGTCGGCTGGTCGGTGACGTCGGGCGTGGTCCCGGGGGCGCCGTCAGGGGTCGGGTCGGTGAGGAGGTCCACCTCCTCACCCGGGCTCAGCACCACCGCCGCGGGCGAGCTGGGCGAGCGCGGGGACCGGGTCCGGGCGGCGTCCGGGGAGGTCGCGCTGGCCGCTCCGGTCGTCGCGGACGGCGTCTGGTCGCGGGCGCCGGTGGCGTCGGGGCGGGCGTCGGGGCCGCGGGTGGCGAGCGCGACGCCGCCGGCGACGATCACGGTGCTGGCGGCGACCCCGGCCACGGCCGCGGTGGCCGCGTTGCCCGCGACGAGGTCGCGCACGCGGCCGACGAGGAGCGAGAGGCCGAACGGCAGGGAGCCACCGGCTGCCGCGGCGCCGAGGTAGGCGGAGGCGACGCCCCCGAGCAGCAGCGGCGCGAGCAGGGCGCCGAGGTTGGAGTTCACCTCGGTCAGCTCGAGGTAGACCGCCATGCACGGGCGGCACTCCTCGAGGTGCTGCTCGACCTTGGCGCCGTCACGGCGCGAGATCGAGCCGCGGACGTGGGCGCCGAGCTGGCCGTGGGTCCAGCGGCACGTGTCGGCCTCGAGCTCGGCGGCGTGCTGGGTGAGGAAGGCCTCGCGCAGGCCCTCGCGGGCCCGGTAGGCCAGGGCGGAGACCGAGTTGGCGCTCATGCCGAGGATCGGCGCGATGTCGGCAGGCTTGTCGCCCTCGACCTCGGTGTGCCAGAGCACGAGCTGCCAGCGTTCGGGCAGTGAGGCGAACGCCTTGGCCGCCGCGGCGCTCTCGAAGCCCTCGACGGCCGTGTCGACGAACGGCACGCCGGGGTCGAAGGCCTCCATGTCGTCGGTGGTCGTGAGCCGAGCGGTGGCCCGGATCTTGTCGACGTGCAGGCGGCGCACGGAGGTGAGGAGGTAGGCGCGGAAGGCCACATCGGGACCGCCGCCGCGCTGGAGCACGCCGAGCACCTTGACGAATGCCTCCGAGACCAGGTCGTCGGCGTCGGCGGGCGTCACGAGCTGCCGGGCGAGCCGTCGGGCGGCGTCGATGTGCCGCTCGAAGAGGGTGCCGTAGGCGTCGATGTCCCCGCCGCGGACCGCCGAGATCAGCTCGGCGTCCCCCGGTGCCTCGATGCTGGTCGCAACGCTCATGTCCTCGGACGCTTCCCGGAAGCCTCCCTGACCCCTGCCAGGTGCCTCGAACTGTAGTCCCATGAGCGTGATCGGGGCGTCTTTGGGCAAAATCGCGAAAACCGGGTCCGGTCCGCGTCATGCGGCGCCACGGCAACCGTCCCATCGATGAACAGGACACACCGAGGGGGTTGCCGTGAAGATCTTCGCCACACGTGGGCGTCGTCTTTCGGCTGCCGGTCCTGGGGTGGGTGGGCCGGGGTCTCACGTGCGGTCGGGGTTGCCGCACAGGTACGAGGCACTGGAGCAGGCGCTCACCTCGGGATCGGACGTGCTCGGGGCGTGTGCCGTGGCGGGCGAGGACCTCGCCCGCGACGGCGCCTCGATGCAGGAGGCGCTCGAGGGGATGCGCGAGACCTGGCGGCAGTCCGGCGCCCGGGATCCGTCGTACGACGCCGTGAGCGCGCTCGTGACGGCGTGGAGCGAGACGACCCTGGGCTACCTGCACCAGCTCTCGTGCGACGACCCGCTCACCGGCCTGTCGAGCCAGGCCCACCTGCGCAGCCGGATCTCCGAGCTCTACCGGCTCGCTGAGGCAGACGACGTCGCGGGCCACGCCCTCGTGGTGGTGGCCCTGCCGCTGGGGGTCGACCCGTCCGAGGAGGCAGGCGACCACTTCACCCGTGCGATGCGGCTCGCCCGCGCCGGGGAGATGGCGCGCACGGTCTTCGCCCGGGACGAGACCGTCGCACGGCTCGGCATGCACCGCGTCGGCATCCTGAGCCGGCGCGACGAGCGCCTCGGTCGCCGGGTCCGGGTGCTCGCCACGCTCCTCGAGGGGTCGCCCGAGAGTGGACCCCTGCGGCTGTGGATCGAGGGCCTGCCGGGCACCGACCACCTCGCCGGCGCGCTCCTCGACGAGCTCGCCCGCGCCTGACGACGGTTCCTCACCCTCGACCATGGCGGTCACGAGCTCGCAAGCTCGCTCGCGCGCTTGCTCAACCTCCCGACCCACGCCGTGCGCGACCACGTCGCGCCCGACCAGGTGGGTTTCGACGCGCGGTCACGAGCTCGCAAGCTCGCTCGCGCGCTTGCTCAACCCGCCACGTGGGTTTCGACGCGCGGTCACGAGCTCGCAGGCTCGCTCGCGCGCTTGCTCAACCTCCCGACCCACGCCGTGCGCGACTACGTCGCGCCCGACTAGGGTCGTGACATGTGCGGCCGCTACGCCTCGTCCCGCGACTCCGACGACCTCATCGAGGAGTTCGAGGTCGTCGAGAGCCGCATCGCGGCGCCGCTGGCGGCCGACTACAACGTCGCGCCGACCAAGGAGGTCTACGCGGTCGTCGAGCGCCCGCCCTCGCGTGGGACCGGTGAGGAGAAGTCCGAACCGCCGCAGCGACAGCTCCGCGTGTTCACGTGGGGGCTGGTTCCCTCGTGGGCCAAGGACCCGTCGATCGGCAACCGGATGATCAACGCGCGGATGGAGACCGTCGCGGAGAAGCCCGCCTACCGCAAGGCGTTCGCCACCCGGCGCGCGCTGCTGCCGGCCGACGGCTACTTCGAGTGGTATGCCACCTCGCAGACCAACGCGAAGGGCAAGCCCGTCAAGCAGCCCTTCTTCATCCGTCCCAAGGACGGGGGAGTGCTCGCGATGGCCGGGCTCTACGAGATCTGGCGCGACCGCACGCTGGACGAGGACGACCCCGACCGGTTCCGCTGGACCTGCACCGTCCTCACCACCCAGGCCGAGGACCAGCTCGGCCACATCCACGACCGGATGCCGCTGATGGTCGAGCGCGACCGCTGGCACGAGTGGCTCGACCCGACCCGTCCCGGCGACACCTCGCTGCTGGTGCCGGCCGCCCCGGGACGGCTCGAGGCCTACGCCGTGCCGTCCCTGGTCAGCAACGTCCGCAACAACGGCCCCGAGCTCGTCGAGCCGTTGGCTGTGTCGGTCGAGGGGGAGACCTCGTGAAGAAGGCCTCCGTCCGCATGGTCGACACGCCCCACGGCGAGGGGCGCCTCCACACCCGCCGCGCCACGAGCCCCATCGCGACCCTGCTGCTGAGCCACGGTGCCGGCGGCGGCGTCGAGGCGCGCGACCTCTGGGCGCTCGCCGACGCGCTGCCCGCCCAGGGCGTCTCGGTGGTGCTGTTCGAGCAGCCGTGGCGGGTGGCGGGCCGCAAGGTCGCGACCGCGCCGCCGACCCTCGACGTCGCACTGACCCGCGCCGCCGACGTGATGCGCGTGCGTACGCCCCTCGTCGTCGGCGGGCGGTCGGCCGGAGCCCGTTCCGCAGCGCGTACGGCGCGGAGCCTGGGCGCGTCCGGCTGCCTGGCCCTGTCCTTCCCGCTCCACCAGCCGGGGAGGACCGAGCCCACGCGGCTCCCCGAGCTCCGCGGCGCGGGGCTGCCGACCCTCGTCGTGCAGGGGGAGCGTGACCCGATGGGCCGGCCCGAGGAGTTCCCCGGCGACCTCGACCACCTGGACCTCGTCGTCGTTCCCGGTGCGGACCACGGGCTCAAGGTGCCGGCGCGCGGCGAGGTCAGCCAGGACGAGGCGATGGGGATCGTCGTCGAGTCGACCCTGGAGTGGCTGGTCCGGGAAGTCGTCGGGAATCCCCGGACCGGGTGAGGTGTTCAGGGGGTGTGCAGTCACTGACCCTCGAACGACCGACGCCCTCCCAGCGGGGTGAGCGTGGTACGTCTCCTGCCACCACGGCGGTACTGTGGGAGGCGATGACTGAATCGCTCAAGGACGAGATGTCCACCGGGGACGAGATCTCCCTCGAGGACGAGACAGCGGACGACAGGTCCGCGCGCTTCGAGCGCGACGCCCTGCCCTTCCTCGACCAGCTCTACGGCGCGGCGATGCGGATGACCCGCAACCCCGCCGACGCCGAGGACCTGGTGCAGGAGACGTTCGCGAAGGCCTACAGCGCCTTCCACCAGTTCAAGCCCGGCACCAACCTCAAGGCCTGGCTCTACCGGATCCTCACCAACACCTACATCAACTCCTACCGCAAGAAGCAGCGCCAGCCGCAGCAGTCGATGTCGGAGGACGTCGAGGACTGGCAGCTGGCGCGTGCGGAGTCGCACTCCTCCACCGGCCTGCGGTCGGCGGAGATGGTGGCGCTGGAGCACCTGCCCGACTCCGAGGTCAAGGACGCGCTGCAGCGCCTGCCCGAGGAGTTCCGGCTCGCGGTCTACCTCGCCGACGTCGAGGGATTCCCCTACAAGGAGATCGCCGAGATCATGGACACGCCGATCGGCACCGTGATGTCGCGCCTGCACCGTGGTCGACGCCAGCTGCGCGACATGCTCGCCGACTACGTCCGGGCCAACGACCTGCTGCCGGCCGCCAGTCTGCCCGGCACGGACGGGAGCGGGTCGTGAGCGCGCACGAGCACGGGCCCGACGACTGCGTCGACTTCATCGAGCGCATCGTCTACTTCATCGACAACGAGCTCGACCAGGCCGACTGCGCCGTCGTCGAGATGCACCTGCGCGAGTGCGGCCCCTGCCTCGAGCGCCACGACCTCCAGAAGGCGGTCAAGCAGCTCGTCGCCCGGTCCTGCTCGGAGGCCGCCCCGGAGTCGCTGCGCGACCGCGTACGCCTCCAGCTGCGCGAGGTGCGGATCCAGATCACCGAGGGCGGCGCCTGAGCCGATTGGCTCCCCGCCGCCTCGTTTGAGAGACTGGTCCGAGCACCGACTTCAGGAGGACCAGATGGGCAAGACCGGACGCAAGCGCCGCGCTCGCAAGAAGAAGGGCGCGAACCACGGCAAGCGCCCCAACGCCTGACGCGTCTCTCTGACACGTCATCGTGAGAGTCCCCGCCACGGCGGGGACTTTTGCACGTCCGGAGCCGGTCGGCCGTCGCGTCAGACGAAGGGCAGGAGTGCCTCGATCGAGTCCGTCGGGGTCTTCAGGGCAACTCCGGTCCCGATCGCGCCGAGCTTCCAGCCAGGCCCGTCGCGGAACAGCCTCGCCATGACCAGCCCCGTCTCCCGGACCCCGAGCGTCAGGGTGAAGCGGGCCAGCTCGTCGTCGTTGTCGTCCACGAGCCGGCAGTAGGCGTTGCGGACGTACTCCAGGGAGTGCCCCTGGTAGCTGCTGACCAGGAACAGGATCGAGTCGACCTTGGCGTAGACCCGACTCAGGTCCACGGTGATCACCTCGTCGTCACCCTCCCCCTTCCCGGTGGTGTTGTCGCCGAGGTGGACCACCGAGCCGTCCCGGGTCGCGAGGTTGTTGAAGAAGGCGAGGTCGAAGAGCTGGCTGCCGGCGAACTGCACGGCCGAGGCGTCGAGGTCGATGGGTGGGGCTCCACTGCCGATGAAGCCGGCCGTCGGGGCGTGGTCCCAGCCGACGGCCATCTGGACCTTGGTCAGGGCCTGCCCATCGACGGCGGTGAGGGTGAGCTCCTGGCCCCCGGTCAGCTCGATCACGGTCGCTCCTCGGTTCGGCGATGCTCCCGAACGTACAGGGAGCATCCCCTCGCCGGGTCCGTCGAGAGGCTCAGCCGAGGCGGGACATGAACCGCTCCGCGTCGACCACGACGCGGGTGATCTCGCCAGCGGCCAGCACCTTGCCGCTGCCAGCGTCGCGGGCGCTGACGGTGAGGCGGTGCAGGCGCCCGTCGACGTACGCGCTGGACGCACTCACCTCCACCTCGGCGCCGACGGGGCTGGCGGCCAGGTGCTCGACCTGGACGCGGGTGCCGACGCTCGTCGAGCCATCCGGCAGCACCGGTTCGAGGCAGGCGCAGGTGGCGGCCTCGAGCCAGGCCAGCAGGCGCGGCGTGCCGAGGACCGGCAGCGAGCCGCTGCCGATCGCCGCGGCCGTGTCGGCGTCGGCGACGACGTAGGTCAGCGTGGCGGGCTCGAGCTGCGGCATGGGCAGGCCTTCCGGGAATAGTCAGGACGATGGGGCAACCTGAGGGACTGACACACGTCTACCAGACATGAGCACGAGGACCATCGGGGCAGGGGTGAGCATGGAGCCGGCAGTGGACATCACCGAGCTCTATGCCGCGCACCGGCTCGCGCTGGTGCGCCTCGCCGTCCTCCTGGTCGACGACGTCGCGTCGGCGGAGGACGTGGTCCAGGACGCGTTCGCCGCGCTCGCCCGGCGCCCCGGCGCGGTGCGGGACCCGTCGAAGGCGCTCGCCTACCTGCGGGTCTCGGTCGTCAACACCGCCCGCTCCGCGCTGCGTCGGCGACGTACGGCGCGCGCGTACTCACCACCGCACGACACCGCGCCACCGACGCCCGAGGACACCGCGGTGCTGGCGGAGGAGCACCGCGAGGTCATCGCGGCGCTCCGGACGCTCGCGCCGCGCCAGCGCGAGGTGCTGGTGCTGCGCTACTGGTCGAACCTGAGCGAGGCGGAGATCGCCCGGACGCTGCAGATCAGCCAGGGCACGGTGAAGTCGACGGCCAGCCGCGCGCTCGTCGCACTGGAGAGGGCCATGGGAGGGGAGGAACGATGACCACCACGCCATCCGCACCGTCGGAGATCGAGGAGCGGCTCCGCGCCGCCCTCGCCGCCCGTGCCGACCTGGTCCGCCCGGAGGACCTCGCACCCGTGGCCCCCGTCGTGGAGCCGCGGCCCCGCTGGCAGTCGCCGTGGGTGCTGCTCGCCACGGCCGCGGTGGTCCTGCTCGTCCTCGGCGTCGTCCTGCAGGGCGTCGGCGGTCGCGAGCGCACGGACCGGATCGCCCCGAAGCCCGACGAGCCGGAGATCCAGCTCGAGCTGCCGGCGGACATCGGCCGCGACTGGACGTCCGACGAGTTCACGACGCCCGCCCGGCTCGACCTCGATGGCGACGGGACCAAGGAGAAGGTCGACTTCCTCGGCGAGAAGACCAAGGACTTCGACGGCCGCACCCGCCTGCAGACGACCCTCAGCAGCACCGGCGAGGAGGCGTACGGCATCGCCGAGCTCGGCACCACCATCGGGACCACCGCCCTCGATCCGATCGATGCGGACGGTGACGGCGACCAGGAGCTGGTGCTGTGGCGGGACGAGACCTACTCGGGGCCCTACCTGGGCAGCTTCCCGCTGGTCTTCGACCTGCGCGACGGCCTGCTCGTGCAGGCCGTCCCGGACGAGCCGGAGCTGCTGGTCCGTGGCTCGGTCCCCGTCCCCGGCACGAAGACCGAGCACTACGAGATGGTGCACGAGCAGGACTACTGGGTGGAGGACGGCGCCCTGTGGTCGAGCCGGTCGGTCAACGCCTACGCCAGCGGCAACATGACGATCGTGAAGCCGATGGTCACCGTGCGCGACGCCTGGACGTGGCGCCTCGCCGACGACGGCCTGCTCGAGCACGTGGACGCGGGATGCCTGCGGCACGACTCCATGGTCGAGTCGCCGGAGCCGTGCGACGAGGGTGCCGTCGACGACCTGCCCAGGGTCGGGGAGGTGGCCTCGGGGACGTTCGGACCGGGAGAGGGGGCGACGTTCGACACGGCGTACCCCTTCACCGCACGCATCGAGTCCGGGGCGGACCTCAGCCTCGTGGTCGAGGGCATCGGCGACGGACCGCAGAGCTTCGGGCTCGAGGTCGCGGACCCCAGGGTGTCCACGACCCAGCCGGTGTCGATCTTCGCCGACGGCGTGTCGCTCATCGTCACCTCCGCCGCCGACCCCCGCTTCGTCATGGTGCTCATCCACGACGGGGAGAGGTTCCGGGTCCTCGAGCCCATCGGGGAGGTCGTGCCCACCAATGACGACTCCACGCGCACCTGGCAGTCGCGCGGCGGCGGGCTCGTCACCGCTGTCGCGGGCGACGACGACACGTGGCGGCTGTGGTTCTGGCAGATGACCTCGCGGACGGAGATGACCGCCCTGCCGGGCGCGGTGGTGTGCTTCGACGACCCGACGGACCCCTCGACGATGCGCCGCTGCTGACGCGTCAGAACGTCTTGACGAAGGCGAGCAGGTGCACGCCGGGCGCCGGCGACCAGTCGCGGTCCGGCGCCCGGTCGTAGCCGAGCCTGGCGTAGATGCGGTGGGCGCCGGTCATCTCGGCGAGGGACGACAGCACCATGGCGGTCGCCCCCGCCGTGCGCGCCAGGTCCTCGCACAGGGTGCTGAGCGCGGTGCCGACGCCGCGGCCCCGGGCGTCGGGGTGGACGGCGAGCATCCGGAACTCGCCCTCGTCGTCGCGGCCGATCTCGCGCCAGGTCGAGCCCGGCGGGCAGTGGGTGACGCACCCGAGCAGCGTGCCGTCGTCGACCGCCACCCACACCTGGGCCTCGGCGTCGCGCCGGGCGACGTCGCGCAGCCGCTCGCGGTAGAAGTCCTCCGCACTGGTGAGGAACGGCTCGTAGGCCGCGAGGCACGCCGCACCCGCGGCGACGTGCTCCTCGGGCCGGATCCGGTGCAGGTCCACGGCTCAGATGCCGAAGGTGCTGCGCGGATAGGCGGCCTCGACGTCGGTGATCACGTTGACGAGGTAGGGCACGCCGGAGGCGTACGCCCGGTCGAGGGCCGCGCCGATCTGCCTCGGGTCGGTCACCGTCTCGCCGGCGCCGCCGAGCGCCTTGACCACGTCGTCGTACGGCGTGCGCTGGGCGAGGTCGGCGACCACGTCGTAGCCGTAGAGCATCTGCATCGGGCCCTTCTCCAGTCCCCACGCGGAGTTGTTCCCCATCACCATCACGACCGGGAGGTCGTGGCGCACGAGGGTGTCCACGTCCATCAGCGAGAAGCCGGCGGCACCGTCGCCGAGGAGCAGCGTGACCTGCGCGTCGGGCCGGGCGATGCGGGCGGCGATGGCGGCGCCGAGGCCGGCGCCCAGGCAGCCGTAGGGGCCGGGGTCGAGCCAGCCGCCCGGGCGCTGGGGCTCGACGTACTTGCCGGCGAAGGACACGAAGTCGCCCCCGTCGCCGATGACGACCGAGTCGTCCTCGAGCCGGGGGACCAGCTCGCCGTAGATCCGCGCCGGGTGGATCGGGTCGGCCTCGGCCGTCAGCAGCTGGGCGTCGCGCTCGGCCGCGGCCCGCACCTGGTCGCGGAGCCCGTCGGCCCAGCCGCCCCAGTCGGGCCTGTCGCCGCGCTCGATCGCCGTCTGGAGGCCGTCGAGCACGGTGGTGAGGTCGCCGGAGACCGAGCCCGCCAGCGCGGCGTGGCCCGAGACCTGGCCGGGGGAGTCGGCGATGTGGACGACCTTGGCGAAGGCGCCGTCCGGGTTCTTGTCCGGGCCGCCGAACGAGCCGTAGCCGAGGCGGAAGTCGAGCGGGGTGCCGACGACGACGACGAGGTCGGCACCGGACAGCGCGGCGCCACGGGCCTTCGTGACGAGCGAGCGGTGGCCGCCAGGGATCACGCCGCGGCCCATGCCGTTGGTGAGGGTCGGGATGCCGAGGTCGTCCACGAAGCGCAGGGCGGCGACCTCGGCGTGGTCGGCCCACACGTCGGTGCCGAGGATGAGGACCGGCCGACGGGCCTGCGCGAGCAGCCGGGCGACGGCCTCGATGGCGTCGGGGTCGGGGTCGATGCGCGTGCCCTCGCCCGTGCCGGTCGTGCCGGTCGCGGAGTTGAAGAACTCGTCCATCGGGACGTCGACGAAGACGGGGCCGCGGTGGCTCGAGCGGGCGAGGGTGAAGGCCTCGTCCATGCCGCCGGCGACGTCGCCGGCCGTCATGAGGGTCTTCGCGGCCTTCGCGACCGGCGCGATGATCGGCGGCTGGTCGAGCTCCTGGAGGGAGCCGGTGCCCCAGCGGTTCTGCGGCGCGCGCCCGCCGACCACCACCATCGGCGAGCCCGCGAACTGGGCCTGGGCGATCGCGCTGATGCCGTTGGTGACGCCCGGGCCGGCGGTGAGGACCGCGAGACCGGGGACGCGGGTCAGCTTGCCGGTCGCCTCGGCGGCGAAGGCGGCCGTCTGTTCGTGGCGTACGTCGAGCAGCCGCATCTGCGGGCCCTGCGCGTCCTGCTGCAGCTTCACCGCGCCGTCGTACATCGGGAAGACGTGGGCGCCGGAGAGGGTGAACATCGTCTCGACGCCGTGGGCGCGGGCGACGTGCACGGCCAGCTCGCCGCTGTGACCGGAGATCTCGCTGCTGCTCATGGGAGCAGAGGTTAGCCGGTGGCTACTCGCAGGTAGGGGGCGTTCGTCAGGCGGAGCGCCTCGATGACGACGAGGAGCAGGTCGGAGCGGACCTCGGGGGGCTCGGGGGCCAGCGAGAGCTGGACGAAGAGCGCGCGCAGGAAGGCCTGCGGTGCCGCGGCGACGGCGAAGGGGTCCTGGTCCACCGGACCGCGGAAGGGGTTGCCGGCCCCGCCGATGCGGTGCACCCACGGCTCGAGCACGTCGACGCCGAGGGTGCCGCGGCGCAGGATCCGCATCGCCGCGGCGGCCAGCCGGTCCGGCTCGCCGGAGGCGAGGGGCGCGTCGGCGGGCTGCTGGACGAGCCGCTCGGCGAGCACGTCGAGGAGGGCGTGGTGCTCCGGGGCGGACATGTGGGGTGACTCGGCGAGCGCTCCGATGGCGTCCGCGCCGTGGGCGATGGCGTGCGCCCAGCCCTTGTCGGCGACGTAGCCGCGGGAGTCGCGCTCGGTGAGGAACCAGACCGCGATCCGGTCGCCCCAGTCGAGGATCTTCGCCGGGGGGACCAGTCGCTGCTGGTTGTCGCGCTCGAGGCACTCGCCCACGATCAGGGCGCTGAAGCTGCGCCGGAACACGGTGTCCGTGCCGGTCTCGCCCAGCCCGACGGACAGCCCGGCGACCATGCCGTCGCCGAGCCCGACCAGGAGGTCGTCGTAGACGCCGCGGTCGATCCAGGTGGCCAGCGCGGGATACGCGGTGCCGTCTCGCACCTCGGGCCGGGTGGACCCGAGCATCGTGGTGAGCTCGGCCGTGAGGTCGTCGAGGGGACGGTCCGCAGGGACCTCGAAGTCGGCGGCCTGCACCTGGTCCCAGTACCCCGTCGACATGTCCGCCATCCTGCCACCCGTCCGGGTGACCCCCTAACCCAGTCTGAGGGACACCGGACCGGGCCCGCCAGTGACGCGCACGGTTCCGCCGGGACCCTCGCCCACGACGTACGACGGGTCCTCCCGGACAGGAGTCCCGCCGGCGAGGTGCACGGTGGTGCCGCCGTCCGGGTCGAGCCCCGGACCGAGGTCGAGGCGGCCGGGGGAGTGCCCGGTGATCTCGGCGCTCGCCCACTCCACCCGGTGACCTCCGGCCGCGAGGCCGAGCGGCAGCACGTGCCCGCTGCGGCCCGGGAGGCGCAGGCCGCCGCCGGAGGGCAGGTCGACGCCGTCGATCGAGAGGGTCACGTCCATGGCGACGGCCGAGTGGTTGATCAGGTGCACGGCACGCTGGCCGTCGTCGGTGGCGGTCGTGGTGGCGAGGACCCCGGGCCACGGCGCCTCGACGCGGACCGCGGCGTGCCGGCCCAGGTGCGTGATCGCGCGCTCGACCAGCGTGGCGTCCGACGGGAGGCCGGCCGTCAGCACGACCGCGCGACCGGATCCGGCGGACACGGAGACGCCGCACACGGCTCCGTCGACGTCGGTCAGCACGACCTCGCCCTCGGGCGCCTCGAGCTCCTGGCGCCAGCCCACCCGGACCTCCGGGCCGGGTGCCGCCCACCCGTGGCGGACCACGGACGGGAAGAAGCGCTCGTCGTCGTGGACGAACCCGCCCGCCCTCACGCCGAGGCCGTCGGCCAGGACCGTGCAGGGCGCACCCTCGAGGTCGCGCTCGGGCAGCAGGCCGAGGTAGAGGAGGCCGCCTCCGGCGCGGACGTGGGCGAGCACCCGCTGCTGCACCTCCGCGGCGAGGTGCCGCCCCGATGCCAGCGCCAGCACCGACCCGGGCGCCGGGTCGCGCTCCTCGAGGTGCACGGCCCCGAACCGGAAGCCGGCGAGGAGCATCGAGCGGGCGAGGAACCGGCGCTGGCCGGCCCCCCGGTGGCCGGTCAGGTCGTCGACGACCTGCGTCATCAGGTCCGAGCCCGGGTGGTGGTACTCGGTGGCGTACGCGTCGAGCACGAGGCCGAGCGCGACGTCGTCGTGCTCCTCCGTCATCCGCGACAGCCATGCCTGCTGGGCGGTCATCGCCCGGCCCGTGCGGGCAGTGGCGTCGTACGCGAAGCCGCGCTGGCCCTCGGGTCCGATCGGCGCGGCCGTGCCGTGCCGCTCGCCGGTGAAGCTGAGCCGGTCGTTGCCGTCACCCACGCGCTCGTCGAGCGGCGGGTTGATGCCGCCGGCGAGCAGGTAGTAGTTGACGAGCCGGTTGCCCTGGGCGACGCAGAGCCGGGTCTTGAGCTCGACCGTGGACGGGTCGTGCTGGCTCTCGGCGCCGCCGCTGTAGTCGCCGGTCCCGGCCTCGAACTCCAGCGACGTGAGCGGCTGGTGCTCGTCGTGCACCGCGTCCATGAAGGCGTTCATGACGTAGAGGTCGGTGAGGGTGTCCGAGGTCGCGGCGCCCAGGTAGTGGTCCGAGCCCGACACCATGCCCGGGACGCCGGCGTAGGTGCTGACCAGCTGGCTGATGCCGATCGGGAAGGGTCCGCCGCTGCCGCTCTCGGTGCCGTGGATGTTGACCAGGAACGGCACGTCGCGCACGTCGCGCTCCTCGGCGAGCTCGCGCAGCGAGGCGACGTACGCCGCGAAGCGCTCGCGCATGAAGAGCCCGAGGTCGACCCGCAGCCGGCCGGCGACGGACTCGGCGGGGGAGCGGACGAGGTCTGCCCAGCCGGCGTCGTCGGGGCGGACCGGGTAGCGGTCTCCGTCATGGTGCTCGCCGACCCAGCGGCCGAGGTCGGCGACCAGGCCGTCGGTGAGGTCGGGACTGTTGGTGACCCAGGCGAGCATGCCCACCTCGTTGTCGAGCTGGACGCCGATGACGTTGCCGCCGCGTGGCTGCAGCCGGGGCGCGAGCACCGGCATGATCGCGTCGTACCAGTGCGCGGTCTCTGCCAGGAATGCGGGAGCGAGGTAGTCGACGGTCCGCGACGGGGTGGGTCGCCCGTCCCAGCCGACCGGCACGATCTCCGGGTGCTCCTCGTAGACGCGGTAGGGGATGCCCTCGTTCTTGAGCTCGGCCATCACGAACGGACCGGGCCGGGCGATGAACCACAGCCCGCGCTCGGCGCACAGGTCGATGAAGGCCGCGACGTCGCGCTCGGGGCGGGTGGCTCCGGTGACGTCGACGGTGCCGTCGGGCAGCTCGTGGAACAGCCAGGGGAGGTACGACGCGACGGCCGTGCACCCCGCCTCGGCGACCAGGTCGAGCCGCTGTGCCCACTCCTCGCGGGCGACGCGGAAGTAGTGCACCTCGCCGGCCATGACCAGGCGGGGTTCACCGTCGATGACGATCTGCTTGTCCCGCACCTCGATCACGGCCGCACCTCCGCGGCGGTCACGCGCAGCGACACCTGCTGCAGGTGCGCCGCGTCGGGACCGGTCAGCAGGTGCACCTCGCCCTCGTCGACGCGCTCGGTGAGCGAGATCCCGAAGTAGGCGAACGCGGTGGCGGACACCTCGAAGGTGACGTCCACCCGCTGGCCGGGCTCGAGGTCCACGCACCTCCAGTCGAGCAGCTCCACGAGGGGCCGGGTCACCTGGGCGACCGGGTCGCGGAAGTACGCCTGGACGACCTCGCGGCACGCGCGGTCGCCGGTGTTGGTGACGGTGACCGAGAGCGTGGTCGCCGACTCGAGCCCCACAGTGTCGTCCGCCACCCGGGGCGGGCCGTACTCCACGGTCGAGTAGGTGAGGCCGTGCCCGAACGCCAGGCGGGGGTAGGTCAGCGCGTCGACGTAGCGCCCCTCCTCCCGGTCGACGTCGGCGCGGATCAGCCGGCCCGTCGGGCGCTGGTGCGTGCTGGTCGGGATGTGCCCGGTCGACAGCGGGAACGTCATCGGCAGCCGGCCGTGCGGGGCGACGTCACCGCTCAGCACGTCGGCCAGGGCGGAGCCGGCCTCGATGCCGGGGTGCCAGGCGACGACGACCGCGTCGGCGAGGTCGAGCACCTCGGTGAGGTCGAGCGGGCGGCCCGTGTAGACCACCACGACCAGCGGCTTGCCCAGGCCTGCGAGTGTGCGCAGCTGGTCGAGCTGGCCCGGCGGGAGCCGCAGGTCGGACACGGAGTTGGCCTCGCCCGAGCGGTTGGGGTGCTCGCCGACGAGCGCGACCGTGACGTCGGCGACCCGCGCGAGCTGGAGGGTGCGGTCCGGGAAGCGGCCGTCGTCCACGGTCAGCCGGTCGCCGAGGCGCTCGGTCAGGCCGGCGGCCGGGGTGACGACCTCCTCGGCCCGCCCGTCGAGCACCCAGGTGCCGAGCAGCACGTCGCCCTCGTGGACGAACCCACCGGTCAGCAGCACCGACGCGTCCTCGGCCAGCGGCAGCGCGCCCTCGTTGGTGACGAGGACGTGGGAGGCGACACCGGCCCGCCGCGCCAGTGCGCGGCTCTCCGCGGTGGGGGCGTTGCCGACGGGACGGCTGTCCGGTCCCGCGGCGCCGTCGAACAGCCCGAGCCGGAACTTCATCCGGAGCACCCGGCGGCACGCGTCGTCGACGAGCGCCTCGTCGACCTCGCCGTCGCGGACCAGGTCGGCGAGGTGGGCGAGGTAGGCGCCGCTGACCATGTCGAGGTCGACGCCGGCCTCGATCGCGAGGTGGGCGGCCTCACGGTCGTCCTCGGCGACGCCGGCGAAGACGATCTGGCCGATCCCGTTCCAGTCGGCGACGACGACGCCGTCGAAGCCCCACTCGCCCTTGAGCACGTCGCGCAGCAGGTGCCGGTGGGCGTGCATCGGCGTGCCGTCGACGTCGTTGAAGGCGGCCATCACGCTGAGCACGCCGGACTCGACCGCGGCCCGGAACGGGCGCAGGTGCAGGTTGCGCAGGGTGTTCTCACCGACCGACACGGTGTCGTAGTCGCGACCGCCCGCGGACAGGCCGTAGCCGACGAAGTGCTTGGCGCAGGCGCCGATGCGGTCGGGCTGCGACGGGTCGTCGCCCTGGAAGCCCTGGGTGGCGGCGGCCGCCAGCCGGGACGCCAGCACGGGGGCCTCGCCGAAGGACTCGGCCACCCGGCCCCACCGCGGCTCCTCGGAGATGTCGAGCATGGGGGAGAAGGTCCAGGCGATGCCGTCCACGACCGCCTCGCGCGCGGCCTGCTCCGCGGCCAGGCGCACCAGCTCGGGATCGAAGGACGCGGCCAGGCCGAGGGGGATCGGCGCGACCGAGCGGTGCCCGTGGATCACGTCGCGGCCGAAGAGCACCGGAATGCCGAGGCGGCTGCCGCCCACGGCGAGCTCCTGGATCTCGTCGATGACGCCCACGAGGACGCCGTCGTCGCGCTCGTTCCCTGCGGTCGCCCCCGAGGCGTAGAGGCTCGACCCGATACGGCCTGCCCGGAGCGCCTCGGCGTCGTCGGCCGGGTTGATGTTGGCCACCTGGTGCAGCTGGCCCACCTTCTCCTCCAGCGTCATCTCGGCCACCAGGGCGTCCACCCGTGCCTCCGTGTCGAGGGCAGGGTCGAGCCAGGTGCGGTTCTCCGTCAGCATCAGTACGTCTCCACGGTGAGGTCGGGGTCGGCGTCGAGCGCCGCGCGCAGGTCGTCGGTGGGCACCGACGCACCCGGGCGCCGGTGCGGGTTGGTGAGGTGGGTGAGGTGGAGGTCGCCACGGGCGCCGGTGACCCGGCGTACGCCGACTCCCTCCGGTCCCACGGCGTAGGTCACCCGGGCGGTGCGGCCGGCGAGGCGCACCGTGGCGGTGAGACCGTCGGCGCCGGCGGGGAGCACCGGGTCGACCTCCAGCCGGTCGCCCCGTCGGCGCAGGCCGAGCAGGCGCTCGACCACGAGCCGCAGGGCGAGGCCCGGTCCCGAGGAGTAGACGCGCCAGCCGCCCTCGAGCGGCACCTCGCCGGCCATCAGGGCGGCGTAGCGCTCGGAGGCCTCGGCACGGTCGGCGAACACGCCGTCGGACGAGGAGTAGTAGCAGCTGCGCTGCCGGGGTCGCGCCTGCGGCACCCGGTCGGTGAGGCCCCACGGGCTCGCGAGGGCGAGCGCCCGCAGCAGGCCGGCGCCGTCGCCGACCCGCGACAGCGCCTCGGCGTAGCGCAGGTGCGCGTGGACGTACATCAGGCCGATCTCGCGACCCCAGAACGTGCTCGCCTCGGCCCGCTGGAACGTCGTCATCGGACCACCGCGGTAGTCCACCGGGCGGTCGAAGAGCCGGGCGCCGTCCGGTCCGAGCAGGTGCTGCTCGACCAGGCGGAGGTGGGCCTGCGCGGCGTCGGGGTCCAGCACGTCGGACGTGATCGCGTGGATCCACGGGAGGATGCCGTAGGTGAGGCCCGTGCGGGTGTCGTCCGGGTGCACCAGCGGTGTCGCCGCGCTGCCGGTCTCGGCCCGGTCGTAGAGCAGGTAGCCGGGCATCACGCCGTCGACCACCATGTCGGTCCGGATGGACGCGCGGGTCCGGGCGGCGAGCTCCCCGGCGTGGTCCGCGAGGTCGCTCGCCGCGCCGACCGCGCGGAGGCCGCCGACGAGGGCGTCGAGGGCCTGCACCTGCAGGACGGCCGTCCACGTCGAGGCCATCCGGCGCGCGAGGTCGGGGTCGGCGGGCTGCAGCGAGTCGTTCCAGTCACCGTGGCCGTAGGCCGGGAGCGGGGTTCCGGGCACCGCCAGCTCCTCGATGCGGCGTACGGCACGGCGCAGGTGCTCCTCCACCGGCTCGGGGGTGGTGGCTCCGTCGTCGCCGACGAACGGCACCTCCTCGGCGAGGATCGCCGGGTCGCCGGTCGCGAGCAGGTGCTCCCCGGCGGCGAGCACTGGCCAGTAGACGACGTCGCCGTGCGAGTCCTGCTGGCCGTGCCCAGGGGTGTGCGGCAGGAACTCGAACGCCTGCGGCCAGTCGCCGCGGGCGTTCTGCGCGCGCATCACCTCGAGCAGGACGTCGTGGACCTCGTCGTGCCGGTCGAGCGCGGTGAGCAGGCCGACCGGGCCCTGGCACACGTCGCGGGTGCCCCAGCCGCCGCCGGAGTACTGCTCGAGACCTCGGGGAGCGAGGTAGTGGATGAGGGCGTCGTGCGCGAACCAGGGCACCGCGTCGGTGATGGCCGCGACCTCCGAGGCCTCCGCGGTGCCGCCGTCGAGGGCGAGCCGGAGCGACCCGGTCAGCGAGGGCCAGAAGTCCTCGCCGGCGCCGGACGGCGACGCGACCGGGTCGGTCGGCCGGTCGGACGGACGCAGCGTCAGCCGCCACGCGTCGGTCGTGGCGACGTCGAGCACGAGCCAGCCCTCGTCCCGTTCGGTCGCCACCTCACCGGACCAGCCGAGGTCGAGGTCGGGCGCGGTGTCGCCGCCGGTGTCGAGGGTGACGAGCAGCCGGGTCGACGGTCCGCGCAGCACGCGGACGTCGAGGCTGAGCTCGTGCCGCCCGGCCGGTGCACGGGAGACCACCTCCACGAGGCGGCCGTCGTCCGTGGCGTACCACCACCAGCAGGCGTCGAGGCCGTTGCACCAGGCGCTGGGGACGTCGAGCAGCTGCCAGCCGGCGTCGTCGGTGTCGCGCACCAGCACCCGCAGGCCCTGGCCGCGGAACAGGCCGAGGTAGCTGCGCCGACCGGTGAGCATGGTGTCGCGGCCGACGTGCCCGGCGGTGACCTGTGAGTGGAAGGTCCCGCCCATCCAGACAGTGGTGGTGAGGCTGCCGGGGTCGGGCACGAGGGTGTCGCCGGTGCGCAGGACCTGTCCGTGCGGGCGCAGGACGCCCAGCTCTCGCTCGGTGGTGACCACCTCGCCGCGGGCCGTCCGCCACGTCGTCGCGACGCCGGCCGCGTCGTGCTCGGTCGAGCCCGGCTCGGCGACCAGGTCGAGTGAGGCGATGTCGTCGTCGGCCAGCGGGACGCTCGGCAGGACCGGCGCAGTCGCCAGCACCGCCGCGATCCCGTAGACCGGGTGGCCGTCGCCGACGGGCTCCGGCGACGCGACCGCGGTGGTCATCCGGGTGTGCGCCAGCGCGGTCGCGACGTGGCGTGCGTCGTCGGGCCCGGTCGCCTCGGGGTGGTCCTCCACGACGAGTCCGACGAACCCGGTGCGGTGGTGCTCGCCCGGAGCGAGGTCGACCGCCTCGTCCTGGACGGCGACGAGCGTGTGCTCGTGCTGGAGCCGCACGGACGGCAGGTCGGCGCGGTCGAGCCCGGACCAGTCGGTGCCCGTCGTGGTGCGGGTGACGAGCTGGTGCGCGTCGGTCGCCCAGCCGACGCCCCGGCCGGTGGACGCGAGCACGACCCACGGCACCCGCTCGCCGGGCATGTTCTGCCGGACTGCCAGCGCGACGCCGTGGTCGGGGGTCTCGACGGTCGTCACGTCGAGGTACTGGCTGACGTAGTACTGGTTGGTGGCCACCGCGTCGGCGGGGGCGAGCGCGGGGTCGTGGGTGAGCACTGCGTCGATGCGCGCGGGCGCGCCTCCGCGGTTGACCACCTCGATCTCCCACGACCAGGTCAGGTCGTGCTGCCCGAGGGTGAGCTCGAGCGTGTAGTCGAGCCCGCCCCACGTGCCGGTGGCCACCAGGGCGTCGTCGACGACGGTGATGCGGCTCGGCGAGTCCTGGCCGAGCAGGGGAGTGCGTCGTACGCCGTCCCCCTCGTGCACGCGCAGGTGCACGTTGGCCGGGCCCGCCTCGATGCTCGTCGCGGGGTTGAGGAGGAGGCTGAGGTCGCGCGCCTCGAAGCGGGTGAGGGCCCCGTCGGCGTTGGCCTCGACGTGCATCCCCGCCGGGGACTCGAGCCGGTGGCGAGGGCGGGTGCTGGGCCGCTGGGTGGTCCGCATGAGGCTTGTTCCTACCAGCCGTCGGGAGCCGAGTCAGGCCCACGGAGTCCTGAAAGTAGATGTAAGAAACCGGTTGAGCGTGGCGCCTGCCATGTAAGTAGTTACATGCCGCCGGGCGGTTGACGGGCCGATGTGGCCACGGTCACGTTGGCCCCCTACCTCGCCCACAGGAGGCCATCCCTTGCGCTTCACCAGGACCACCTCGATGCTCGTCGGAGGACTCGCCCTGACCCTCGTCGCCACCGGCTGCGCCGGCAGCGCGAAGGACCAGGAGAGCGCCGCCGCGGACGGCATGATCGCCCAGCTGACCTTCCCCGCCGAGGTCGACGCCACTGTCGGCGGACTCGGCAACTACAACCCGTACTCGCCGACCCCGCTGACCTCGGTGTGGCTGTACGAGCCGCTGATCGTGCGCAACAACCTCACCTGCGAGGAGACCCCGTGGCTGGCCACGGGCGCCACGTGGGACGGCGGCGACACGCTGACCCTGGACATCCGTGACGGCGTGACCTGGAGCGACGGCGAGGACTTCACCGCCGAGGACGTCGCCTTCACGATGAACCTCCAGAAGGAGTACCCCGGCATGGACAAGGCCGGCCTCTGGAACGACACGTTCGGCGCACCGGCCAGCTCGGTCGAGGCCGACGGCGACCAGGTGGTCATCACCTTCGAGGGCAACGCGGCCGCGAAGTACGACGGCATCATCTCGACCAAGATCCTTCCCGAGCACATCTACTCCGACGTCGGCGACCCGACGACGTACGTCGACAAGGAGCCCGTCGGCACGGGTCCGTTCGAGGTGGAGAGCTACAACGGCCGCCGGCTCACGCTGGCCCGCCGTGACGACTACTGGCAGGCCGACAAGATCAAGGTCGAGAAGATCGTCCAGGAGGGCATCTTCGACTCCTCGCAGGCCGCCCTCAAGCTCGAGAACGGCGAGATCGACGCCTACTACGGCGACATCCCCAACCCGGAGAAGACCCTCGTCGAGAAGGACCCGAAGAACAACCACTACTTCTATGCGCCGGCCGGCACCACCGTGCTCACCGGCAACCTGACCGAGAAGCCGTGGAGCGACCCGAAGTTCCGCGAGGCGATCTCCTACGGCATGGACAAGGAGTCGATGTCGGAGAAGGGCATCTACGGGATCATGGCCCCGGCCAGCCAGACCGGCCTCAAGCTCCCCGCGATGGAGGACCTGCTCCCCGAGAAGTTCGCCGGCGCCGACACCGTCCTGCCCTACGACCCCGACAAGGCCGCCGAGATGCTCGACGCGGCCGGCTACGAGGAAGGGTCCGGTGGCACGCGCACCATGCCCGACGGCAGCCCGCTGTCCGTCGACTTCTCCGTGCAGGCCGGCTTCATCGACTACGAGGCGATCGCCGAGGTGGTGGCCGACAACCTCAACGACATCGGCGTGGACACCAAGGTGACCGCCTCCGCCCCGGAGTCGGTCGACGAGCAGAAGAAGACGGGCGACTTCGAGGTCGTCCTCGAGTACCTGCACGGTGGCTGTGAGCTGGCCCGCAACCTGGGGTCCAAGCTCAACAGCCTGCAGTTCCCGACCGAGCAGGACATCTTCCCCAACGTCGGCCGCTACTCCGATCCCGCCACCGACGAGGCGATCCAGGGACTCTCGGGTGCCACCGACCGGGAGGAGCAGAAGCCGTTCCTCGGTGAGCTGGTGGACGTGATGATGACCGAGTACCCGGTCACGTCGCTGATCTACGCCCCGTCGCGGACCATCTACCGCACCGAGAACGCGGTGGGCTGGCCGAGCGCGGACGATGCCTACGCCAGCGGCGCCGACGACCGTCTCCTCGTGATGACGCACCTGACGCCGCCGGGCTGAGTCGACGCCGGTGAGATACTTCCTCCGCAAGCTGGGGTTCTTCCTCGGCACCCTGTGGGCCGTCGTCACGCTCAACTTCCTGATCCCCCGGCTGCAGCCGGGGGACCCGGCCGAGCTGATGGTGCGGCGGCTCCAGGGCAAGGACAGCCAGCTCGACGCGGCCCAGGTCGAGGCCATGCGCTCGATGCTCGGCGCGCCCGACGGCTCGCTGTGGACGCAGTACTGGGCCTACGTCGCCGACCTGCTGCGCGGCGACTTCGGGGTGTCCTACACCTACTACCCGTTCTCGGTGGCCGAGGTCATCGGCCAGGCGATCTGGTGGACGGTCGGCCTGGTCGTCGTCACGCAGATCATCTCGTTCGTCGTCGGCATCGTGCTCGGCGCGTACGCCGCGTGGCGACGCAACTCCAGGCTGGACACCGCGATCACCCTCGGCTCGACGTTCCTCGGCACCCTGCAGCCGTTCTGGATCGCGCTGGTGCTGCTCTACGTCTTCGGCTACACGCTGGGCTGGTTCCCCACGTCGGGTGGCTACTCCGCGTCGATCCCCGGCCTGAACGCCTTCTTCATCGAGGAGGTGCTCTCGCACTCGGCGCTGCCTGCGGTCGCGCTCCTGATCGTGACGCCCATCGGCTGGATCCTCGGCATGCGCAACACGATGATCATGAACCTCGGCGAGGACTACATCCGCCTGGCCAAGGCCAAGGGGCTGCCGGACCGCACCGTCGCGCTGAGGTACGCCGCCCGCAATGCGCTGCTGCCGAGCGTCACCGGCTTCGCGCTCGCGCTCGGCAGCGTCCTCGGCGGCACGATCCTGGTGGAGACCGTCTTCGACTACCCCGGCCTGGGCCGGTTGATGGGTGAGGCCGTGTCCAACAAGGACTACCCCCTGCTCCAGACGCTGATGCTCCTCACCACCACGGGCGTCCTCGTCGCCAACCTGATCGCCGACCTGCTCTACGGCGTGCTGGACCCGAGGGCACGGAGGGCAGAGGGATGAGCACCCCGAACGACTTCATGGCGGAGGGCGAGCCCGACCAGGCCCAGTCCGTCGACCAGGTGGGGGGCGAGCAGGTCGGGAGCTCGACGACCCCCGACCGCTGGTGGCAGGTCATCTGGTCGAGCAAGAAGGCGCGCGTCGGCCTCGTCATCCTCGGCCTCTACGTCCTGATGGCGCTCTTCGCCCCGCTGGTCGCTCCCCACGACCCGCTCGACGGCAGCTTCACCCCGCTCCTGTCGCCCTCGGGCGAGCACTGGCTCGGCACCAACACCAACGGCCGCGACATCGCCTCCCAGCTCATCTTCGGCAGCCGCATCTCGCTGCTCGTCGGTCTCTTCGGCGGCGCGCTCGCCACCGCGATCGCGCTCGTGGTGGGACTGGTGTCCGGCTACACCGAGGGCACGATCGTCGACGACGTGCTGAGCTTCATCACCAACGTGGCCCTGGTGATCCCGGCGCTTCCCCTGATCATCACGCTGGTCGCCTACTCCGACACCCGCGGCGTGTGGCTCATCGTCGGCATCATCGCGCTCACGTCGTGGGCCGGCGCCGCGCGCGGCAAGCGCGCGCAGATCATCACGCTGCGCAACCGCGACTTCGTCACGTCGGCCAAGTTCTCCGGCGAGGGAGGTGCCCGGATCATCTTCAGCGAGATCATGCCCAACATGAGCTCGCTGGTGGTGGCGGGCTTCGTCGGCGCCGCCACCGGCGCCGTGGGTGCGGAGGCCGGCCTCGCGGTCCTCGGCCTCGGCGACACCCGCTCGGTCTCCTGGGGGACGATGCTCTACCAGGCCGACGCCCAGGGAGCGATCCAGCAGGGCCTGCTCACGTGGATCTTCGCTCCGGGCCTCGCGCTTGCGATCCTCATCACCGCGATGTCGTTCATCAACTTCGGCGTCGACCTGCTCAGCAACCCCCACCTGAGGGAGGACTGACATGTCCCTGCTGGAGGTGCGCAACCTCGAGGTGCGCTACGAGCCCAAGCGAGCCCGCTCCATGACGGCCGTGCAGGACGTCAGCTTCGACATCGCCCCGGGTGAGTTCGTCGGCCTGATCGGGGAGTCCGGCTCGGGCAAGACGACCCTCGCGACGTCGCTGCTGCGCCTGCTCGAGAAACCCGGCCGCATCAGCGGCGGCTCGATCACGTTCGACGGCACCGACATCACCCACCTCGACCAGGACGAGCTCCGCGCGCTGCGGTGGCGCGACCTGTCGACGGTCTTCCAGAGCAGCATGAACTCGCTCAACCCGGTGATCCGGATCGAGCCGCAGTTCCGCGACGCGATCGAGCAGCACTCCGACCTGCGCGGCGACGACGTGTCCGCGCGGGTCCGCGAGCTCTTCGACATGGTCTTCATCGACCACCGGTTCATCGCGGCGTTCCCCCACGAGCTCTCCGGGGGGATGAAGCAGCGCGTCAACCTCGCGCTGGCGCTCGCCCTCGACCCCAAGCTGGTGCTCCTCGACGAGCCGACCACCGGGCTCGACGTCGTCGTGCAGCACTCCATCCTGCAGAACGTGCGCAGGTTGCAGGAGGAGAAGGGCTTCGCGGTCCTCTTCATCAGCCACGACATCGGCACCGTGCTCGACCTGTCCGACCGGATCCTGGTGATGTACGCCGGTCGCATCGTGGAGTCGCGACCGGCCGCCGAGCTGCTCCGTGAGCCGATGCACCCCTACACCAAGGGCCTGCTCGGCTCGTACGGCGATCCGCGTGCGGAGACCGTGCGGATCACCTACATCCCCGGGCGGCCACCGGACCTCAGCCTGGAGCACCAGGGCTGTGCCTTCGCCGACCGCTGTCCGGAGAAGATCGACCGCTGCCTCACCGACTACCCCGAGCTGCTCCCGCGCGGCGGCGGCGACGTCGCCTGCCACGTCGCGGAGCTGCCGGGCGGCACCCGGAGGTTCGAAGGCCCCGAGTTCGTGAAGTCGGCGGACGAGTCGGACCGGGCGCGCGAGCGCGAGGTCGTGCTGAGCGTCGAGAACGTCACCAAGGTCTTCGAGAAGCGCCGTGGCCTGAAGGTCGACCGCACCGAGGCGGTGACCGACGCCAGCTTCGTGCTCCGCCGGGGCGCCGTGACCGCGCTCGTCGGCCAGAGCGGCAGCGGCAAGTCCACGCTGGCCCGGATGATCACCGGCGTCGACCGGCCGACCGAGGGCCGCATCGTCTTCCACGGACCCGACGGCGACCAGGAGGTCTCGTCGTTCCGTGGCCGCGCGCTGCGCGACTACCGCAGCCACGTCCAGATGGTCTTCCAGGACCCGTACTCCGCGCTCAACCCGACCAAGCGCCTCGGCCAGATCCTCGAGCGACCCCTCGTCAACTACCACGGGATGAAGGGCGAGGAGCGCCGTCGCCGCGTCGAGGAGCTGCTCGAGACCGTCGCCCTGACCCCGGCCGACCGGTTCGTCAACCGCTACGCCTACGAGCTCTCGGGCGGGCAGCGCCAGCGCGTCGTCATCGCCCGGGCGCTCGCGGTGCTGCCGGAGGTGATCGTGGCGGACGAGCCGATCTCGAGCCTCGACGTGTCGATCCGCGCCGAGATCCTCGAGCTGCTCAACGACCTCGTGCAGACCCACGACGTCGGCATCCTCTACATCACCCACGACCTGCTCAGTGCGCGGATGCTCGCCGACGACGTGATCGTGCTCAACCACGGGCGCGTGGTCGAGCAGGGTCCGGCGTTGCAGGTCATCCGCGACCCGCAGGACGAGTACACCCGCACGCTGCTGGAGGCGGTTCCCAACCCGTTCTAGGTCTTGCTGCTCCGGATGGCTCTGCGAGGCTGTGCCCCGTGAGCACAGACCCTGCGGACCGCCCGGTCACCATCTACACCGTGGCGGACCGTGCCGGCGTCTCGATCGCGACGGTCTCCCGGGTCCTGCGTGGCACGGCGCCGACGTCGCCGGTCACCCGCCGCAAGGTGCTGCAGGCGGTGCAGGAGCTCGACTACATCCCGCTGCGGGCGGCGCGTCAGGTCGAGGTGCCGCGCCACCAGACCCACGGCCTGGTCCTCCCCGGACTGGTCGGTCCCTACTACTCGGAGCTGCTGTCCGGCTTCGAGGCGGCCGCCGCCCGCTACGGCCAGTCGGTGGTCCTCCGGCTCGCGCACCCCTCGGTCGACCTCGAGGAGTCCGTACGCCAGGTGCTGTCCCGGGTCGACGGGCTGGTGCTCGCGAACGACACGGTCTCCGACGCCTTCGTCCGGCAGGTGTGCCGGTCCACGCCGACGGTGCTGCTGGCCCGCGAACCGATCGACGGCTGCGACGCCGTGCTCGTGGAGAACCTGCACGCCGCGCAGGAGCTCACCGACCACCTGCTCCGGCACGGTCGACGCCGGCTGGTCTTCGTCGGCGACCCGGCCGGCTCCCACGACGTGACCGAGCGCTACACCGGCTTCCGCGCGGCGCTGGCGCGCTCCCGGACGGCCGTCGAGGCCTCGCTCCCGCTGCTCGTGCCGCTGGTGGAGCAGAGCGCCGACGCCGTCGTGGACGCCCTGATGGACATGGCGGAGCCGGCCGACGCACTCGTCTGCGCCAACGACGAGCTCGCCGTCGCGCTCATGTCACTCCTGTCCGGACGCGGCGTCGGCGTGCCCGACGACCTCGCCGTGGTGGGCTTCGACGACATCATGACCTCGCGCTACGTGGCTCCGGGGCTCACGACGGTGCTCCAGCCGACGTACTCCGTGGGCCGCTGGGCGGCCATCCGGCTGCACGAGCGGATCGAGGGGCGCACCCACGACGTGCACCCCCAGGTGCTGCCGACCCGCCTCGTCGTCCGCGGGTCGTGCGGCTGCCCGTGGAGGGGTCCGGCCAGCACCTAGGCTGGCCCGGTGCCCTCCCTCCACGAGCTCGTGCGAGCCCACACCGAGCTCGTCGAGGACGACGTGGCGTGGCTCCAGCTGCTCATGGCGGACTGGCAGATCCTGGCCGACCTGTCCTTCGCGGACCTGGTGCTGTGGCTGCCGGACCGGGAGGGCAGGGGTTACTGGGCCGGCGGGCAGATGCGCCCGACCACTGGTCCGACGGCGCTCGTCGACGACGTGCTCGGCACCTTCATCCCGACCGGACGTCGCCGGATGCTCGACGAGTCGTTCGCGACCGGACGGCTGGTCCGCGAGGGCGACCCCGAGTGGCGCGACGACGTGCCGGTGCGGGTCGAGGTCATCCCGGTACGCCGCGCAGGCCGGGTCATCGCCACGATCGCGCGCAACACGAACCTGCTCGGCGTCCGCACCCCCAGCCGCCTCGAGCTGAGCTATCTCCAGACCGCGGCCGACCTGACCCAGATGATCGCCTCCGGGCACTTCCCGCTCCCGGGCCAGCGCAGCGACCACGCCGACTCGCCGCGGGTGGGGGACGGGTTCGTACGCCTGGACCCTGCCGGCCGGGTCGTCTACGCCAGTCCCAACGGCCTGTCCGCCTATCGCCGGCTGGGGCTGCAGGGAGACCTCGCCGGGCTGGTGCTGACCGACCTGACCCGCGACCTGGTGCCGGCGCGCAAGCGCCCGGACGAGGAGACGCTGAGCGCCGTGCTCGGCGGGCGCGACGGCCGCGCGACCGAGGTCGGCACCGACGAGGTCACCCTGATCGTGCGCAGCATCCCGCTGCGGCCGCAGGGCGACCGGAGCGGCGCGCTGCTGCTGGTGCGCGACGTCACCGACCTGCGCAGCCGCGATCGCGAGCTCGTCACCAAGGACGTCACGATCCGCGAGATCCACCACCGGGTGAAGAACAACCTGCAGACGGTGGCCGCGCTGCTGCGCCTGCAGGCGCGGCGTACGCAGGCCGAGGACGCCAAGGCGGCGCTCGAGGAGGCGGTGCGCCGGGTGGGGTCGATCGCGATCGTGCACGAGACGCTGAGCCACGCGGTCGAGGAGACCGTCGACTTCGACGAGATCGCCGACCGGCTCGGCACCATGGTCGTCGACGTCAGCGGGGTGGAGGTGCCGGTCCGCGTCGTGCGCGAGGGGTCGTTCGGCAAGCTGCCGTCCGAGGCGGCGACGCCGCTCGCGATGGTGCTCACCGAGGTGCTGCAGAACGCCGTCGAGCACGGTTATGCCGGTCAGCCGGAGCGCAGCGGCGGCCGCGTGGTGATCACCGCGCGCCGGATCGTCGGGCGGCTGCACGTGGTCGTCGAGGACGACGGGCGCGGGCTGCCGGACGACTTCGACCTGGACGCGTCGACCCAGCTCGGGCTGTCGATCGTCCGCACGCTCGTCGAGTCCGAGCTCGGCGGCGTGCTGGAGATCGGCCCCGGGACCCGGGGCACGCGCGTGCAGGCGGACCTGCCCGTCGACTGAGCTGCGCTCGAGCGACGAGGTCAGGCCGTGCGGATGCGGGCGCGGGCGTTGCGACGCTTCAGCGCCCGACGCTCGTCCTCGCTGAGGCCACCCCAGACTCCGTGGTCCTGTCCGGCCTCCAGGGCCCAGGCCAGGCACTGTTCGCGCACCTCGCATCGTCGGCACACCTGCTTGGCTTCCTCGATCTGGAGGATCGCGGGCCCGGTGTTGCCGATTGGGAAGAACAGCTCAGGGTCCTCGTCGAGGCATGCGGAGCGGCTGCGCCAATCCATGAGTGGGGAATCTCTTTCTTTCACAGGCAAAGGTGCTGTTGTCGGACGTTCAGCATGCCCGGGCGCGCCACAGCACGGTGGGGAGCGCAGCGACAAGAGTGGCAAGTCTTGAACGTTCACACAACCCCCAACACTGGTCGCGTCCGTCACAACTAGGGTTGCCCGGTGCCCGTTACACCGACCGACCCGCCCGGTGGTGCGGACAGAGCCGCGCCGCCACCGCTCGTCGTGGCAGCCGCGCTGACCGCGGTCGAGGCGTTCATGCTCGCCGGGCTGGGCGTCCTGGAGGTCGCCGACCTCCACTCCGTGCGCCTCACGATGGGCATCACGACCGCCGTGTTCTTCCTCGGCGCGGCCGGCGTACTGGCGTGGTGCGCCTGGTCGCTGTGGTGCGTACGCCGCTGGGCACGCGGCCCGGTCGTGATGTCCCAGCTGATCCTGCTCGGGCTCGCGTGGAACCTGTGGGACGGCGCCACCAAGCCGCTCTCGGCGGCCCTCGCCCTGGTGGGGCTGGTCGTGATCGCCGGCCTCGTGCACCCGGCGAGCACCCGCGTGCTGGAGTCGGATCCCCGCTAGTCCGCTTCGAGCGACGTTCGCAGCTGGGCGAGCGTGCGGGTCAGCAGCCGGGACACGTGCATCTGCGAGACGCCGATCTCCTCGGCGATCTGCGACTGCGTCATGTTCTTGAAGAACCGCAGCAGCAGGATGCGCTTCTCGCGCTCACCGAGGCCCTCGAGGAGCGGCTTGATGGACTCGCGGACCTCGACGTGCTCGATGTTGGTGTCCTCGATGCCGAGCGTGGCCAGCATCGAGGGGGGCCCGTCGTCGTTGTCGTCGGAGGCGTCCAGGGAGAGCGTGGCGTAGGCGTGGGAGGACTCGATGCCCTCCATGATCTCCTCGACGGTGCAGCCAATCACCTCGGCGAGCTCGCGGGGCGTGGGGGAGCGGCCGAGCTTCTGGGTCAGCTCGCCGGTGGCGCCGCCGATCTGCATCCGCAGCTCCTGCAGGCGGCGGGGGACCCGGATCGCCCAGCCCTTGTCGCGGAAGTGTCGCTTGATCTCGCCGATGACCGTCGGCGTGGCGTAGGTCGAGAACTCGATGCCCCGGTCGGTCTCGAACCGGTCGACGGCCTTGATCAGCCCGATCGTGCCGACCTGGACCAGGTCCTCGAACGGCTCGCCACGGTTGCGGAAGCGACGCGCACAGTGCTCGACGAGCGAGAGGTGCAGGTGCACCAGGTCGTCGCGCGCCACGGACCGCTCGGCCGCGCTCGCGTCGTCGTCGCGCACCACCGAGAAGAGCTCCGCGCTGCGGGCGCGCAGCTTCTCCAGCCCGCCGCTCGGGGCCTCGTCGATCGTGCGGTGCTCGGCGGCCCCCGCCGCCCCTTCCCCCGTGTGTGCGCTCATGTCAGCGCCCGGCACCCGTTTCTTCCGCGACCTGGGACGCCACCGTGAACCGCACCCTGAACCGTCCGCCCTCCGGGGCGGCCGACGCGTCCTGCGCCATCGTGTCGAGCACCTGCCAGGCGAAGCTCTCGGTGTCGAGCGGCGGGTCGTCCATCGCCTCGACCTCGAGGGTCACCGTCATCGAGCCGCGGCCGAAGAAGAAGCAGGCCACCATGTCCGTGCCCGGGTCGGCGGACGGGATCGCCAGGGCGGAGGCCTCGCCGATCGCGATGCGCAGGTCCTCGATGTCGTCGATGGTGAAGTCGAGGCGTGCGGCCAGGCCGGCGGCGGTGGTGCGCACGACGGTGGCGTAGGCGCCCTCGGCAGGCAGGCGGAGCTCGACGTCGGCGCGATGGTCCCCGGTGTTGTCTGACATCTGCGTCTGCGTCCCGTCCCTCGAGGCTGATGTGCTGGCCACACAGTAACCAAGCCCGGCCGCCAGCATGTGGCGACCGGGCTGGTCGATGGAGCGTTTTCTGGAGCGTCAGGCCGCCTCGGAAGGGCGGAGCGGCAAGCCGCTCGGGGCGGAGCGGCAAGCCGCTGGGAAGAAGTCCTGAGCAGCCGCCGCTGCGCGGCGTCTGCTCAGGCCTTCTTCGTCTCCCAGAAAATCTCGGCGATCTCGTCGATCTTGGCGAGCAGCTCGTCGGCCTTGTCGGCGTCGAGCTCACCCTTGGTGCCGGAGGCGCCGGCCAGCTTGGTGGCCTCGTTGAACAGCGTGTGCAGCTGCGGGTACTTCTCGAAGTGCGGGGGCTTGAAGTAGTCGGTCCACAGCACCCACAGGTGGTGCTTGACGAGCTCCGAGCGCTGCTCCTTGATGAGGATCGCGCGGGTGCGGAAGTCGGGGTCGTCGTTGTCGGCGACCTTGGCGATGATGCCCTTGATGGACTCGGCCTCGATGCGTGCCTGGGCGGGGTCGTAGACACCGCAGGGCAGGTCGCAGTGGGCGGAGACCTCGACGGTCGGGGCAAGCAGCTGGCGAAGCATCGGGTTCCTCTCGATCTCAGAAGTGGTGCATCTGCTGCGACACTACTCCGCGTGCGACGGCGTCTGCAGCGGGGTCTCGCCCCATCGGGTGGGGTCCCCCGAGCCCCCTTCGGGACGGCAGTCGTGCGCGGCCGCTCGATGCTCCCGACGCTCCGCGAGGGCGACCTGCTGCTCGTCCGCCACCGCGCCCGCATCCGTCCCGGAGACCTGGTGGTCGCACGGTTCCCGGACGGGACCTTGGCGGTCAAGCGCGCGGTGGAGGAGCGGCGTACGCGCGAGGGCGGGCCGGGCTGGTGGCTGGTGAGCGACAACCCGGACGAGGGCGTCGACTCGCGCCACCGCGGGCCGGTGGCCGAGGACCAGGTGCGGGGCGTCGTACGGCTGCGGGTGTGGCGCTCCCCACGTCTGGGACGCAGGCTGTCGAGCGGCTGAGCTGTGCGAGTATCGCGGCCATGGACCAGGGCAACGATCGGCCGCACCCCTTCTCTGGTGATCCCGTCTTCGACCTGCACGTGGGCGGCAAGATGGAGACCGTCTCGACCGTGGCCCTGAACGGTCCCGACGAGCTGTCGCTCGCCTACACCCCCGGCGTCGCCCGTGTCTGCGAGGCCATTGCGGCCGACCCGTCGATGACCCAGCACTACACCTGGGTGCCCAACACGGTCGCGATCGTCACGGACGGCACCGCGGTGCTCGGGCTCGGCGACATCGGTCCGGCCGCTGCGATGCCGGTGATGGAGGGCAAGTCCGTGCTCTTCAAGCAGTTCGGCGGCGTCGACGCGGTGCCGATCTGCCTCGACACGACCGACGTCGAGGAGATCATCGAGACCGTCGTCCGGCTCGCTCCCAGCTTCGGCGGGATCAACCTCGAGGACATCTCCGCCCCCAGGTGCTTCGAGATCGAGGCGCGGCTCAAGGACCTCCTCGACATCCCCGTCTTCCACGACGACCAGCACGGGACGGCCGTCGTCGCTCTCGCCGCCCTGACCAACGCGCTGCGCCTGACCGGCCGGGACGCGGCGACCGCACGGGTCGTGGTGCAGGGCGCCGGCGCCGCCGGTGTCGCCGTCGCCCGGATCCTGCTGGAGGCGGGCGTGCGCGACATCGCGGTGCTCGACCGGCAGGGCGTGCTGCACTCCTCGCGCAACGACCTGACCCCGGTGAAGGCCGCGCTCGCGCGCGACACCGCCGACGTGTTCGGTCGGCACGGGACGCTGGCCGACGTGATGGCCGGGGCCGACGTCTACATCGGCGTCTCCGGCGGGCAGGTGCCCGAGGAGATCGTCGCCTCGATGGCCGCCGAGGCGATCATCTTCGGCCTGGCGAACCCCACACCGGAGGTGCACCCGGACCTCGCCCACAAGTACGCCCGGGTCGTCGCGACCGGGCGCTCGGACTACCCCAACCAGATCAACAACGTGCTCGCCTTCCCCGGCATCTTCCGCGGTGCATTCGACGTCCACGCCTCGGCGATCACCGAGGGCATGAAGGTGGCCGCGGCCACCGCGCTGGCCGGGCTCGTGGGCGACGACCTCCGCGAGGACCTGGTCATCCCCTCGCCCTTCGACCCCCGCGTGCCGGGCGCGGTGCGCGAGGCCGTCGCCGCTGCCGCCCGGGCCGACGGGGTCGCCCGCCGCTGACCGGCGCGTCGGACGCGTCAGGCGAACAACGGGCGCAGGTGGTCGTTGAGGAACATGCCCTGCGGGTCGAGCTCGCGACGCAGGGCGATGAAGTCGTCGACCCGCGGGTAGAGCGCGTGGAGCCGCTCGGCGGTCATGAAGTGCAGCTTGCCCCAGTGGACGCGGGCGTCGAAGCCGGCGAGGAGGGCGTCGACGGAGCGGAGGTAGGCCCAGTAGTCGGTGCCGGGCGTGCCGGACACGGAGATGACCACCGTCGGGGTCAGGTACTGCGGGGAGAGGAACGCCTCGTCGGGGCCGACGGTGCGGACCTCGAGCGGGTAGATCGAGTCCGGGAGGCTGCGCTGCATCAGCTCGCGCATGGCGGTCAGCGCCTCGGGGGCCCGGTCGAGCGCGACGAAGTACTCCAGCTCGTGGAAGTTGGGGTCGTAGACCATCGGGAAGATCCGGTAGCACCGGTCGACCCGGCGACCCACGGTCTCGTCGTCCGGGACGTCGGGGCCGACCTCGTCGTAGACCTTGACGTAGCACTGGTCCGCGAGCCGCTCGCCGTGCCCGTCGAGGTTGTAGAGCGCGCCGGACTCCTCGGTCGGCAGCCAGAACATCCCGAAGTGCCGGTGCTCCGCGACCAGCACGTCCCAGTGGTCCATCACGTCGTCCCAGGACCGGAGGCTGACGTGCTCGCGCAGCCGATAGGCGTCGGTGACCTCCAGCTCGAGCTGCGTGACCACGCCGAGCATCCCGACGGACACCTGGGCCGCGTGCAGCAGGTCGGGGTGGTCCTCGCCGATCTCGCGCACCTCGCCCGCGGCCGTCACGAGGCGTACGCCCCGCACGACGCCGGACAGGCTGGTGTAGCGCGTGCCCGAGCCGTGGGTCCCGGTCGCCACGGCGCCCGCGATCTGCTGGGTGTCGATGTCACCCTGGTTGCGCAGCGCGAGGCCGTCCGCCCAGAGCGGCTCGTAGAAGTCGCGGATGAGCGTGCCGGGCAGCGCGGTCGCGCGCCTGGCGGCGGCGTCCGTGCCGACGACGCCGCGCATCGCGGAGAGGTCGAGCAGCAGGCCGTCGGTCTGCACGACCGGCGTGAAGGAGTGCCCGGCGCCCGCGACGCGGACGCCACGGCCGCTCCCCGCGGCCCGGCGCACCAGGGCGGCGACCTCCGCTTCGTCGCGTGGCGATGCGGACGTGACGGGCGTGAAGGACTGGTTGCCCACCCAGTTGGTCCAGGTCATGCGGGTCAGCCTGACCAGCGCCGGACCTGCCGTCAACGGCGAGGTCAGAAGCCGATCGACGGTTCCGGCTCGACGAGGGTGCGCATCGCGCGCGCCAGCTCGGCGTACGAGCCCGGGCGGTGCTCGCGCACCAGGCCCGCGCGGAGCATTCCGCCGATCGAGTGGCCGAGGTAGCCGGCGCCCAGGACGGCGATGCCGAGGGTGACGTCGGCCGCCGCATCGGTGCGAGCCGCGGAGCCGGCGCCGGAGGAGGCGCTGAGCCGCCAGCGGCCGGCGTTCCAGGGCGCGTAGCGATCCTCGACCTCGACGACCACGTCGCAGTCTGACTCGTAGGCACGGAGCGGCCAAGCGGCTCCGAGGTCGACGAGCCGGACCCAGGTGCTGTCCCACGTCTTGATGTCGCCCGTGCCACGGGGGCCGCCGACCCAGCCGAGGATCGGGTCGTCGACGCCGATGTTCTCCAGCCTGGTGGTGCCCATCAGGTCGAGGTCGACGACCCGGCGGGCCAGGGCGAGCCGTGCCGCGGGTCCGCCGGTGAAGATGCCCACGACCACGGTGCCGGACGGACGGGCGTCGGCCCACTTGTGCTCGCGGCGCAGGCCGGTGAACCCGATGTCCTCGCCGTCGAGGCGGGCGAACAGGACCCGGCGACGCTCCTTGTCGCGCAGCTGCTCCGGCGTCTCGAGCGACATGAGGGAGAAGAAGTCCGGCGAGCCGACGATCGTGCCGGGGAAGTCTCCCGCGTGAGCGAGCTGGCAGGCACGCATCCGCTCGGCCACGCCGGGGTCGGACATGGTGAGCAGGTGGGTGGTGATGCGGGCGACCTCCTCCTCGAGGTGTGGGGCGGTGAACGTCGTGCCGCGGCCGAGGTCGACCTGGTGGGTCAGCACCGCGGTGCCGTAGCCGTAGCGCCCGTAGATGGCCGCCTCGCTCGCGTGCAGCGCCGAGATCGCCGTCCCGGCGTCGTGGGCGCGGGTCAGGTGGTCGGTCATCATCGCGGCCAGCACGCCGCGCCGCCGCGAGTCGGGGTGCACCCCGACCCAGGTCAGGCCGGCGATCGGGGCGATCGCTCCGCCGGGCAGCGACATCTCCATCGGGCGTACGCCGTAGATACCGGCGTGGTGGTCCGCCGGCCCGTCGGGCAGGTCGACCACGAAGCGCTGGTCCTCCGGCAGGCCCCGACGCAGGTGCTCGCGGTCGGCGTCGGTCACCTCGGCGAACCAGACGAGCTGGTCGGTGGCGAGGTACTTGTCGGCGTCCTCCGAGGGACGTACGTCGATGCTCACCGGGCAACCCAACCGTCCGGGGTGGGGACGTGCAACAGGATAAGCAGCGCCAGTCGCTAGGGTCGAAGGATGTTCGCTGTCTTTGCCGAGTCCTTCTCCTTCGATGACCCGATGGGCGGCCTGGTGGTGGGGGAGCGACCGGCTCCCGAGGCTCCGGACGGGTGGGCCACGGTGACCGTCAAGGCGGCGAGCCTCAACCACCACGACCTGTGGTCGCTGCGCGGCGTCGGCCTGCGCGAGGAGGCGCTGCCGATGATCCTCGGCTGCGACGCGTCCGGCGTCGACGAGGACGGCAACGAGGTCGTCGTGCACGGCGTCATCGGCGACCCGCGCTGGACCGGCGACGAGGCCGACGACCCCGGCCGGTCGCTGCTCTCCGAGCGCCACCAGGGCACCTTCGCCGAGCAGGTGGTCGTGCCGCGCCGCAACCTCGTGCCCAAGCCCGCGTCGCTGTCCTTCGAGGAGGCGGCGTGCCTCCCGACCGCCTGGCTCACGGCCTACCGGATGCTCTTCGTCCAGGGAGCCTGCAAGCCCGGCGAGACGGTGCTCGTGCAGGGTGCGGGCGGCGGTGTCGCGACAGCGCTCATCACGCTGGGCCGCGCGGCCGGGCTCCGGGTGCTGGCGACGAGCCGCGACGAGGCCAAGCGTGAGCGGGCTCGCCAGCTCGGCGCACACGACGTGTACGAGTCCGGTGCGCGCCTGCCGGTCAAGGTCGACGCGGTCATGGAGACCGTCGGCAAGGCCACCTGGACCCACTCGATCCGCTCGCTGCGGCCCGGTGGCCGCATCGTCATCAGTGGTACGACGTCGGGTCCCGACGTCGACGACGCCGGCCTCACCCACGTCTTCTTCAAGCAGCTCTCGATCATCGGCTCGACGATGGGCACCCGTGGCGACCTCGACAAGCTGGTCCAGCTCCTCGACGCCACGGGTACTAGTCCCCTGATCGACCGGGCCATCCCCATGGAGGACGCCCGCGACGGGTTCGCCGCGATGGCCGAGGGCGACGTCTTCGGCAAGATCGTCTTCACCCGGTGACGGGCAGCAGGAAGCACGTCCTGACCGGCGCCGGCTCCGGCATCGGCCGGGTGCTGGCGCACCGCCTGGCGACGCGGGGCGACGACCTGGTGCTGCTCGCGCGCAACGACGCGCGTGCCGCCGAGCTCGCGGGCACCTTCCCCGACGCGCAGGTGCTGGTCGCCGACCTCGCCGACCCCGGGACCCTCAACGGGTTGGGCCGCCAGGTCGACGGCCCGGTGCGCTCCCTCGTCCACGTCGCCGGCGTCGTCGAGCTCGGCCGGGTCGACCGGCTGCGGCTCGCCGACTGGGACGAGCAGCTCGCGGTGAACCTGACGGCCCCGGCCGTGCTGACCCGCGAGCTGCTCCCGCACGTGCGGGAGGGCCGCGGGACGGTGGTCTTCGTGAACTCCTCGGCCGGTCTCGCCGCCAGCGCGGAGTGGTCGGCGTACGCCGCCTCGAAGTTCGGCCTGCGCGCCTTCGCCGACGCGCTGCGCGCGGAGGAGGTCGACCGCGGCCTGCGGGTGTCCACGGTCTACCCGAGCCGCACCGCGACCCCGATGCAGGAGAAGGTGCACGAGCAGGAGGGGCGGACCTACGACGCGTCGCGCTGGATCAGCCCGGAGACGGTCGTCGACACGATCCTCCACGTCGTCGACCTGCCCGACGATGCCACGATCCCGGACGTGACCGTCCGCCCGGTCGTGCCGCGGTCCGGCACCTGATCAGTCGGCCGCCTCCAGCACGAACGAGCGGATCCGCCGGGTCGACCCGATTCGCTCGCGATAGCTGAGGTAGCCGGGGTAGAACTCCCCGGCGAGCGCGAAGACCTCGTCGGTCTCGCCCGGCGTCGCGGACCGGGCGACCACCGCGCGGGTGAGACCGCGGTAGGTCACCGTCGCCCGGGGCTCGGCCTCGAGGTTGAGCACCCACGCCGGGGTGGACGCCTGGCCGAAGTTGGTGCCGAGCAGCGCCAGCGTGCCCGCGTACGGCGTCGCGATGAGGTGGCTCGTGCGCCGCTGCCCGGACTTGCGACCGGTGGTCGTCACGTCCAGGACGGCGAGCCCGGCGAGCAGGCTCGGGGCGCTGTGGCGCCCGCGTGTGAGCCGCCCGACGACGTCGTCGAGGTGGCGCAGCGAGTGGGCGAAGAGCCAGCCGCCCGGGCGGGTGCCGGCGAGCGAGCGGACCAGCCGGTGCAGCGGGTTGGCCGAGTGGTGGGAGTAGTCCAGGTCGGCGGCGAGTCCCATCAGGCACCTCCCGAGGCCGGCTCGCGGGAGCGCCAGTTGAGCGCGCCGACGAGCAGCATCCGCAGCTGCGTCCGGGCCTCGGCGAGGATGCGCTCCTCGGAGTCGGGATCGTCCACGAGCCGCTCGGCCATCGTCACCACGAAGGAGACGATCAGGTCGGCGAGCAGGCCGATGTCGTGGGCGGAGTAGGTCTCGGCACCACCGTTGCGCGCGATGTCGGTCGACAGCTCGCGGGTGATCAGCGCGATCTCGTGGTGGATCGCCTCCTGCACCCGGGGCGGCCCGGCGGTGCGCTCGCGTGCGATGAAGGCGTAGTGGGGGCGGTTCTCGCGCACGTGCTGGGCCACGATCGGCAGCGAGCCGTCGATGAAGTCGCGGTACTCCGGGGCGTGCCGCCAGACGTCGAGCAGCATCAGCCGCAGCGACCGGAAGCTCTCGTCGACGAGCGCCAGGCCGAGCAGCTCCAGCGAGCCGAAGTGGCGGTAGAACGCCGTGGGCACCACACCGACCTGCTTGGCGACCTGGCGCAGCGAGATCGCCGCGAGGTTGGAGTCGGCTGCGAGTGCGAGCGCGGCGTCGAGGATCGCCCGCCGGGTCCGTTCCTTGCGCTCGGCGCGCGACTCGGTCGCGTCCTCCGTGCCCTCGGTCGTCTCCGGCATGGGTCGATCGTAGTTGCGCCCGCCCTCGCGGCACCGAGTGGGCGGGATCACGCGGGCCTGCGTTGACGCGTGTGCCGCCGCCCGCGATAGTTGAGTGAACAGATGTTCACTGAAAGGAGCCAGGCATGACCGTCCTCTCGACGATCGCCCGCTCGCGCACCGTGGCGGCGCTGACCTCGCCGCACGGCGTGGACCACTACCTCTCGCGGGTCAACCCGATGTGGGCAGCGCACGAGGTGCGCGGCCGCGTCGTCGCCGTGCACCGCGAGACCGAGACCGCCGGCGCCCCCGTCGCCACCCTGACCGTGCAGCCGACCGCGACGTGGCGCGGCCACCGGGCCGGGCAGTACGTCCAGGTCGGCCTCGACCTCCCGGGCTCGGCCCGGCGGATGACGCGCTGCTTCTCCATCTCGTCCGCGGCCTCGGGTGCGGGGGAGGAGTTCACCCTGACCATCCGCTCGCACGCCGAGGGCCGGGTCAGCGCGTACCTCGTCCACGCCGAGCCGGGCCAGCTGCTGCACCTCTCGCAGGCACAAGGGGACTTCACCCTGCCCGTGAGCCCGGCCACGCCGGGGATCGACCCGCTGCTCTTCATCACCGGGGGCTCGGGCATCACGCCGGCCATGTCGATGGTGCGCACGCTGCTGCGCGACGGCTACGACGGCCGCGCCGGACGCCCCGTCACGTTCCTCCACTACGCCCGCTCCGCGGCGGACCAGATATTCGCCGAGGAGCTGGAGCGGATCGCCGTGGACGACAACGACGTCACGGTGCACCTGCGCCACGGCGACGCCGTCTTCCACGAGCTCGAGCTCCGGCGCCTCGTCCCCGGCTACCGCGACACCGACACCTGGGCCTGCGGTCCGGCCGGGATGCTCGAGCTCGTGCGGGCGGCGTACGCCGACAACCCGCGGCTGCGGCTCGAGCTGTTCAAGCCGCCAGTCACAGCGGGCCAGGCCTCCAGCGGCGCGGCCGAGGGTGACCTGACCTTCGCCGGGGCCGACCGGCAGGTCGCCAACAGCGGTGCCACCGTCCTGGAGCAGGCCGAGGGGGCGGGGCTGACTCCCGTCTTCGGCTGCCGGATGGGCATCTGCTTCTCCTGCACCACCCGCAAGGCCGAGGGCACCGTCCGCAACGTGCTCACCGGCACCGAGTCCTCGCTGCCCGACGAGGACATCCAGATCTGTGTCTCCGCTCCCGTCGGCGACTGCGTCGTCGACCTGTGATGGAAGGACCCGCCATGACCACCACCATGAACACCGCCACGAACACCGCCACGAACGCCCGCCTCACCACCGACCAGCTCGAGGCCTTCGGCCAGGAGATGGACGCCCTGCGCCAGCGCATCCTCGCCGACCTCGGCGAGGACGACGCGGCATACATCCGCGGGGTCGTCAGGCGCCAGCAGCAGCTCGAGGTCCTCGGCCGCGCGCTGTTCTACCTGCCGCCGGCGTGGCCGCTCGCGGTCGCGGCGCTGTCGCTCTCCAAGATCATCGAGAACATGGAGATCGGCCACAACGTGATGCACGGCCAGTACGACTGGATGGGCGATCCCCATCTCAGCTCGCGCATCTACGACTGGGACAACGTGTGTCCCGGCGAGCAGTGGAAGTACTCCCACAACTACATCCACCACACGTTCACCAACATTCTCGGCAAGGACCGCGACATCGGCTACGGCATCCTCCGGATGGACGAGGACCAGAAGTGGCACCCCTACTACCTCGGCAACCCGGTGTACGCGGTCCTGCTGATGGTCTTCTTCGAGTGGGGCGTCGCGATGCACGACCTGGAGGTCGAGAACATCGTCAAGGGCACCCGCAAGCTCGAGGAGAACACGGCGCTGCACGCCGGGATCATGCGCAAGGTCCGCCGCCAGGCGCTCAAGGACTACGTCCTGTTCCCGGCACTCACCGGCCCGTTCTTCCCGCTCACCCTCGCGGGCAACGCGGCCGCCAACCTGGTCCGCAACATCTGGGCCTTCAACATCATCTTCTGCGGCCACTTCCCGGCCGGCGCGGAGACGTTCAGCGAGGAGGAGTGCGCGGACGGACCGGACGGCACCGAGACCCGCGGCCACTGGTACTACCGCCAGGTGCTCGGCTCGGCCAACATCTCCGGCGGACCGATGTTCCACCTGCTGTCGGGCAACCTCAGCCACCAGATCGAGCACCACCTCTTCCCGGACCTCCCGGCGCGGCGCTACCCGATGGTCGCGGCCGAGGTGCGGGAGATCTGCGAGCGCTACGGGATCGCCTACACCACCGGACCGCTGCGCACGCAGCTGTGGAGCGTCGCGAAGAAGATCTGCCGCCTCGCCCTCCCGGACCGGAAGCCGGCGTCCCCCGAGCCCGACGTCGTACGCCGCCCGCTGGCGGCCTGAGCGCCCTAGTCCTCGGGGTCGTCCAGGCGGGCCAGCCAGGTGGCCAGCCGCTCGACGGGCACCTCGAAGTCGGGGTGCGCGTCGACGAAGGCCTGCAGCTGCTCGGCCAGCCAGGCCAAGGTGACCTCCTCGTCACCCCGGCGTCGCTCGAGCTCCTCGATGCCCCGATCGGTGAAGTACACCCTGTGGCTCCCGGATCAGTAGTCGGTGCCGCGACCGCGCGGCGACTCGAAGGCCGCGTCGAGGAGCGCCTTCTGCTCCTCCACGTGGCGCTTGACCGTGCCGACCGACGGGGCGGCGGACGCGATCCGGGTGACCGGCTCGACCGTGAGGTCGAGCTGGGGCCACACGTTGAGCTGGAAGTGCGGCCACGGTCCCATGTTGCGCGGCTCGTCCTGCACCCAGCGGATCGCCCGGAGGTTCGGGTACTTCGCGACCTCGGCCGTGATCTCCTCGACCGGGTTCGGGTAGAGCCGCTCGATCCGGCCGATGGCGAACTTCGAGGGGTCCTCGCGCTTGGTGCGCTCGACCATCAGGTCCCACGTCACCCGCCCCGAGCAGAGGATGAGCGTCTCGACCTGCGAGGCGTCGGCGTCGGCGTCGCCGATGAACGGGCGGAACGTCGTGTCCGCGACGAAGTCGGCCGGCTGCGAGGCCGCCTCCTTGCGCTTGAGCATCGACTTCGGCGTGAAGACGATGAGGGGGCGGTGCTCCTCCCCGAGCGAGTGGCGACGCAGCAGGTGGAAGTACGACGCCGGGGTCGACGGCTGAGCGACGACCATCGCGTCCTCGGCACACATCGTCAGGAACCGCTCGATGCGCGCCGAGCTGTGGTCGGGTCCCTGCCCCTCGTAGCCGTGGGGGAGCAGCAGGACGACGCCGGACTGCTGGCGCCACTTGGTCTCGCCGGCGGAGATGAACTCGTCGATGACGGTCTGGGCGCCGTTGACGAAGTCGCCGAACTGGGCCTCCCACAGCACGAGCGCCTCGGGGCGCGCGACGGAGTAGCCGTACTCGAAGCCGAGGGCGGCGTACTCCGAGAGCAGCGAGTCGTAGACGTGGAACTTGGCCTGGTCCTCGGTGAGGTTGGTCAGGGGCGTCCACTCGTCGGCGTTGACCCGGTCGATGATGGTCGCGAAGCGCGACACGAACGTCCCGCGGCGCGAGTCCTGGCCGGCCAGGCGCACCGGGCGACCGTCCATCAGGAGCGAGCCGAAGGCGAGGATCTCGCCGGTGCCCCAGTCGATGGGACCCTCGGTGATCGCCGCCGAGCGGCGCTGGAGCTGCGGCATCACCTTGGGGTGGACGGTGAAGTCCTCCGGCGGCGTGACGTAGCTGTCGGCGATCCGCTTGAGGACCTCCGGCGTGACCGCGGTGGAGAAGTCGCCGGCCGGCTTGTCCGGGTAGTCCGGGACGGTGGTCCACTCGGTCGGCGCCTCGGAGCTGGCCTCGCGCACCTCGGTGAAGACCCGCTCCAGCTGCAGCTGGTAGTCCTTGAGGACCTGCTCGGCCTCCTCGATCGTGATGTCGCCGCGACCGATGAGCGACTCGGTGTAGAGCTTGCGCACCGATCGCTTCTGCTCGATCAGGTCGTACATCAGGGGCTGGGTGTACGACGGGTCGTCACCCTCGTTGTGGCCGCGCCGGCGATAGCAGACGAGGTCGATGACGACGTCCTTGTTGAACGCCTGGCGGTAGTCGAAGGCGAGCCGCGCAACCCGGATGCACGCCTCGGGGTCGTCGCCGTTGACGTGGAAGATCGGCGCCTGCACCATCCGCGCGACGTCGGTGGCGTAGAGCGAGGAGCGCGACGAGCCGGGGGAGGTGGTGAACCCGACCTGGTTGTTGATCACCACGTGGACGGTGCCGCCGGTGCGGTAGCCGCGCAGCTGCGACAGGTTGAGCGTCTCGGCCACCACGCCCTGGCCCGCGAAGGCGGCGTCGCCGTGGACGAGCAGCGGCAGCACGGGGTAGTCGATGCCGCGGTTGAGGATGTCCTGCTTGGCGCGCGCGATGCCCTCGAGCACCGGGTTGACCGCCTCGAGGTGCGAGGGGTTGGCGGCGACGGAGACCTTGATCTTGTCGCCCGATCCCGCCACGAACTCGCCCTCGGCGCCGAGGTGGTACTTCACGTCGCCGGAGCCCTGCACGGTGCGCGGGTCGATGTTGCCCTCGAACTCGCGGAAGATCTGGCTGTACTTCTTGCCGACGATGTTGGCCAGCATGTTGAGCCGGCCGCGGTGGGCCATGCCGATGGTGACCTCGTCGAGGCCGGTCTCGGCGGCCGCCTCGCAGATCTCGTCGACCAGCGGGATCGTGGTCTCGCCACCCTCGAGGCTGAAGCGCTTCTGCCCGACGAACTTGGTCTGGAGGAACGTCTCGAAGGCCTCGGCCTGGTTGAGCTTGAGCAGGATGCGGAGCTGCTCCTCGCGGGGCGGCTTCACGTGCGGCTGCTCGACGCGCTCCTGGATCCACTTGCGCTGCTCGGGATCCATGATGTGCATGTACTCGATGCCGGTGGTGCGGCAGTAGGAGTCGCGCAGGATGCCGAGGATGTTGCGCAGCTTCATGAAGCGGCGGCCCTCGCCGCCGAACGACCCGGTCGCGAACTCGCGGTCGAGGTCCCAGAGCGTCAGGCCGTGGGACTCCACCTCGAGGTCGGGGTGGCTGCGCTGGCGGTACTCCAGCGGGTCGGTGTCGGCCATCAGGTGCCCGCGGACCCGGTAGGCGTGGATCAGCTCGAGGATGCGCGCCTGCTTGACGATGTCGTCGTCGTGGCTGGCGACCACGTCGCGCGACCAGCGGATCGGCTCGTACGGGATGCGCAGCGAGCGGAAGATCTCGTCGAAGAACTCGTTCTCCCCGAGCAGCAGGCCGTGCACGCGCTTGAGGAACTCTCCCGACTGCGCACCCTGGATGACGCGGTGGTCGTAGGTCGAGGTCAGCGTCATCGCCTTGCTGATGGCGTTGCGGTTGATCGCCTCGTCCGAGGCGCCCTGCCACTCCGGCGGGTACTCCATCGCGCCGACGCCGATGATCGCGCCCTGCCCCGACATCAGTCGCGGCACGGAGTGGACGGTGCCGATGCCACCGGGGTTGGTCAGCGACATGGTGGTGCCCTGGAAGTCGCCGACGCCGAGCTTGCCGTCGCGTGCCTTCCGGACCATCTCCTCGTACGCGGTCCAGAAGGCGGCGAAGTCCATCGTCTCCGCGCCCTTGATGTTGGGCACGAGCAGCTGACGGGTGCCGTCGGGCTTCTGCATGTCGATGGCGAGGCCGAGGTTGATGTGCGCCGGGGTGATCAGGTTCGGCTTGCCGTCGACCAGCTCGTAGCCGACGTTCATCTCCGGCATCGAGCGCAGCGCCTTGACCAGGGCGTAGCCGATGAGGTGGGTGAACGAGACCTTGCCGCCGCGGGCGCGGGCGAGGTGGTTGTTGATGACGGTGCGGTTGTCCCACAGCAGCTTCACCGGCACCGAGCGCACCGAGGTGGCCGTGGGCACGGACAGTGAGGCGTCCATGTTGGCCGCGGTGCGCGCGGACGCGCCGCGCAGGACGGTGTAGGTCGGTGCGTCGCTCGTCTGCGCGGGGGCGGCGGGCTTCGGGTCCTTGGCGACCGGCGTGCTGGTGCCCTTGGCGGGCTCGTCGGCGGCGGCCGCGGGGCGCGGGGTGGACTTGACGGTCGCCTTGGCGGGCTCCGCAGGCTTCGCGGCCGGCGCGGCTTCCTGCTTCGCGGCAGGGGCGGCGACGGCGGCCTTGGCCGGCTCCTTCTCGGGAGCCTTCCGGACTGCGGCCGGCCGGGCCGGGCTCCCGTTGCCGAAGTACGTCGCCCACTCCGGACCCACGCTCGCGGGGTCCTTGTCGTACTGCTCCTTCATCTCCTCCACGAGCCACTCGTTGGCTCCCAGGTCAGATGACGGGGCAACCGAGGACTGGTTGCCGGACTGCCCGTTCGGGGACTGCGCCACGCTTCTTTCGCCTCTTCCAGATCTCATCGCGCGAGTGTGGGACAACTCGCTGACAAGGCTAGTCGCACACGCACGCAAATGCAGGGGCGGGCCCGCCTCGTGAGGCATGGTGTCGACCACACCCCTAGTGATGGTCGGCCTTGCCGCCGAAGTGCTTTCCGCTCGACCCGCACACCACCCGTGCCCCACCCGTGCCCCACCCGCCTGGAGTCGTCATGCCAAGCCGTTCGTCGGGACCCACGTCGTGGGCCCGCCGTTGCGCCGGACTCGTCCTGCTCCTACCCGTGGCCGCCACTGCGTGCTCGGTGGACTCGCAGCCGTCCGCCTCGCCGGAGCGGCTCAGCCGCAACGACGCGCGGGCGAGCCTCGCCTCAAACCCGCCGGTGCCGACCGCCGCCACGATCCACCGGGTCTACGGTCGGCTGCCCGACGCGCGCAGGAAGGCCGTGCGCAAGCAGGTGGGCGCGGTCGTGGACCGCTGGTGGGACGCCGCGTTCCTCGGCGGCACCTACCCGCGCAGCACGTTCGCCTCGTCGTTCCCGGGCTTCACCGAGAGCGCCGAGAGGATGGCCCGCGCTGACAAGGCGTTGCTGACCAACCGGACCCGCGGGCCGCACGTCGACTCGGTCGCCGCCACCCACCGGTCGGTGTCGCTCGACATCCTCGCCACCGGCAAGCGGGCGCGCACCGTCACCGCCCACTTCGTCCTGAAGTTCGACAGCACCGGCGACAAGGCGGGGAGGACCACCGTCCGGGGTCGCCTGTTCCTGACGCACAAGCGGGGTGCGTGGCGGATCTTCGGCTATGACGTCGCGAAGGGATCGAAATGATGACGAGTCTCGCGCGCCGCGCCACCAGGCTGATCGCGCTCACCGCCGTCCTGGCGCTCACCGCTGTCGTCGTACCCCGGTCGAGCGTGCACCCCACCGACCTCAGCCTGGTCAAGATCCGGCACGCCCAGGGCGTCGCGGTCGGTGGCGAGGACGTCGTGTGGATCCTCGCCGTCGGATCGGACGCCCGACCCGGCCAGGACATGCGGCGCGCGCGTGGCGACGCGCTGCAGCTCGTGGGGATCAACACCCGCACGGGATCGGCCACGGCGATCGGCGTGCCGCGCGACTCGTGGGTCAGCATCCCCGGCCACGGTCGCGAGAAGATCAACGCCGCGCTCTACTTCACCGGTCCCCGCGGCATGGCGGGCGCGATGCGCAACCTGATCGGCATCGAGCCGGACTACGTCATGGTGACGCGCTTCCCGTTCTTCGAGGACATGGTCGACGACATCGGCGGCATCACGGTGAGCAACCCGCGCCGCTTCTACGACCCCAACCTCAAGAAGGAGGGGTTCAAGCGGGGCCGGATCCACCTCAACGGCTACAACGCGATGGCCTTCTCCCGGATCCGCAAGGGGCTCGCCGGGGGTGACTTCGACCGCTCGGCCAACCAGCAGCGCACGCTGCGCGGCATCCACGCCCGCATCCGGTCCCAGGCGTCCAGGCCCGGCTTCATCGAGCGGGGCGTGATGACGGTCATGCAGCACATGGCCACCAATGCCTCGCCGACCGAGCTCTTCGAGCTCGCCCAGGCCGTCGCGCAGGTCGACCCGCGCAAGATCACCACCTGCGTCGTACGCGGCCGGATCGGCTTCGTCGGCGCCGCCAGTGTCGTCTTCCCGGACGTCGCCCAGGCCCGGCGCCTCGGCCGGGAGGCGCGCCGCGACGCGGCCCTGCGGCACTGCTGAACATCGTCCTGACTTGCGCCTCCGGCAGGATTCGAACCTGCGGCACCTGGTACCGGAAACCAGTGCTCTATCCCCTGAGCTACGGAGGCCCGCGCCGGTTCGGACGAGGTCCGGGGCCGGTGCGCGCTGAAGACTACCGGTCACCCGACGCAGCCGGGAAACCGCCTGCACCTCAGCGCAGGGCGAGCGAGCCCGCCGTGGGCGACTCGAAGGCGAGCGCCGCGTGCTCGGCGACCCGGGCGTCCATCGCGGAGGCGATCTCGGTCGGCCACGGCGCCGTACGCCGCGTCTCGAGGTCGATGTGCAGGAAGATCTCCTCGACCACGCACGCCACCTGCTCGTGGGTGTGGTCGAGCAGGTAGACCAGCGCGTGCCCGGCGCGGTCGGAACGCCCGAGCAGCCGCACCCGTGCCGACATCCGGTCGCCGGTTCGCAGCTCGTTGAGGTAGGTCACGTGGTGCTCGGCGGTGAAGCACGCTCGCCCGTGCGTCAGCGGCCACATCTGCGGGATGCCGACCTCGACGAGCGACTCGTCGAGGCCCTCGCTGGCGATGCCGATGTAGTGGCGCACGTTGAGGTGGCCGTTGATGTCCTCGAAGGGCATGGGCACGGGCTGCTCGACGTAGGCAGGCAGGTCGATCAGCTGGTCGTAGGTGGGGTGCGCAGTCACAGGGGCGACCCTAGTGGTCACCGCTCGACATCGGTTCGGTCGCAGGGGTGGGCCGCCGATAGGCTTGGTGGGTGAATCCAGAGCAGCTCTCCGAGACCATCGTCGATGCGCTGGCGGCCCTCGTGGCCGACGGTGCGATCGCGCTGCCCGACGGCGTGCCGACCCAGGTCACGGTGGAGCGACCCCGGCAGAAGGGTCACGGCGACTACGCCACCAACGTCGCGCTCCAGCTCGCCAAGAAGGCTGGCACGAACCCGCGCGGCCTTCGCCGACCTCGTGGCCGAGCGCCTGCGCGCCTCGGCCGGCGTCAGCGACGTCGAGGTCGCGGGCCCGGGCTTCCTCAACGTGACGGTCGAGGCCGGTGCCCAGGGCCAGGTCGCGGCCGACGTCGTGGCAGCGGGGGAGGCGTACGGCCACTCGCAGACCCTCACCGGGCAGTCGATCAACATCGAGTTCATCTCGGCCAACCCCACCGGGCCCCTGCACCTCGGGCACACGCGCTGGGCGGTCCTCGGCGACGCCATCGCGCGCGTCCTCCAGGCAGCAGGTGCCGACGTGGCCCGGGAGTTCTACGTCAACGACCGTGGCAACCAGATGGACCTCTTCGGTGCGTCCCTCCTGGCGCGGGCACTCGGCGAGCCCGTGCCGGAGGACGGCTACAAGGGCGCTTACGTCGCCGACCTCGCCGCCGAGATCGTGGCCCGGCAGCCCGACATCGTCGAGCTTCCCGAGGCCGAGCGGCTGGTGGCGTTCCGCGAGGCCGGCTACGCCCTCCAGCTCAAGGAGCAGCAGGACCAGCTCAATGCCTTCAACACGCAATTCGACGTGTGGTTCTCCGAGCGCGGTCTGCACGCGGACGAGGACCACGGCTCCGTCGCGGACACGTTGCAGGGGCTCAAGGACAACGGCCACCTCTTCGAGGCCGACGGCGCACTGTGGATGCGGACCACTGACTTCGGTGACGACCGCGACCGGGTGCTGATCCGGACGAACGGCGAGCTGACCTACTTCGCCTCCGACACCGCCTACTACCTCAACAAGAGGTCGCGCGGCTTCGACCACTGCATCTACCTGCTGGGCGCCGACCACCACGGCTACGTCGGCCGGCTGAAGGCGATGGCGGCCTGCGTCGGCGACGACCCGGCGGTGACCCTCGACGTGCTGATCGGCCAACTGGTGAAGATCATGCGAGACGGTGAGGAGCTCCGGCTCTCCAAGCGGGCGGGCACGATCGTGACGCTCAACGAGCTGATGGACGAGATCGGTGTCGACGCACTGCGGTACTCCCTGGCGCGCTACCCCGCCGACAGCCCGCTCGTCCTCGACGTCGCGGAGATCACCAAGGCTGCCAGCGACAACCCGGTCTACTACGTCCAGTACGCCCACGCGCGCACCTGCCGGATGATGGAGAACGCCGCAGAGCTGGGGATGAAGCTCCCGGGCGAGGCGTTCGACCCGTCGCTGCTCTCGCACGAGCTCGACGGCAGGCTGCTCCGGGCGCTCGCCGAGTTCCCGCGAGTGGTGGCCAGCGCGGCCGAGCTGCGCGAGCCGCATCGGGTCGCTCGCTACCTGGAGGACACGGCCGCGATCTTCAACCGGTGGTACGACACCAAGGAGTGCCGCATGCTGCCGGTGGGAGACGAGCCGGTCACCCCGACCAACGAGGCGCGCCTCGTCCTGGTCCAGGCGGTGCGGACGGTGCTGGCCAACGGGCTCGACCTCCTGGGCGTCTCGGCTCCCGAGCGGATGTGAGCGGGCGTGCCCACAGCACACCCGTCCGGCTGGGCGCACGCCGACGGCGCGCTGCGCGGCCCCCACTGGCTGCGTGAGCCGGCCGACGCCAACGCGCTCGTCGAGCACCTGTGGTCGCGCACGGCCACGAAGACCGACGGCGTCCTGGCCGTCGGAGGAGTCGCGCTGACCGAGCTGGTCCGCGAGCACGGCTCACCGGCGTACGTCCTCGACGAGGACGACTTCCGCGCCCGCGCCCGCGCCTTCCGGGACGCCTTCGCCACCTACGACGTCTTCTACGCCGGCAAGGCGTTCCTCTGCACGACCGTCGCCCGCTGGCTGGCCGAGGACGGCCTGTCGCTCGACGTCTGCTCGGGCGGCGAGCTGGCCGTGGCGGCGCATGCCGGCTTCCCGATGGAGCGGGTGGGCTTCCACGGCAACAACAAGACCCCGGCCGAGCTCGAGTGGGCGGTCGAGCTCGGCGTCGGCCGGGTGATCGTGGACTCGTTCGCCGAGATCGAGCGGCTGGCCGCGGTGACGACGCAGCTCGGCCGGACGACGGGCGTGCTGGTGCGCGTGACCGCCGGGGTCGAGGCGCACACCCACGAGTACATCGCCACCGCGCACGAGGACCAGAAGTTCGGCTTCTCGATCGCGGGCGGCGACGCGCTGGAGGCAGTCCGGCGGGTGCTCGCGGCACCGGGGCTGCGGCTGCTCGGCCTGCACTCCCACATCGGCAGCCAGATCTTCGACACCTCGGGCTTCGAGGTCGCGGCCCGCCGGGTGCTCGCGCTGCATGCCCGGATCGCGTCCGAGCTCGGCGTCGTGATGCCCGAGATGGACCTCGGCGGCGGCTTCGGCATCGCCTACACCACGCAGGACGACCCCTCGGACCCCGAGACGCTCGCCCAGGGGATGTCGGCGATCGTCGAGCACGAGTGCCGTGCCCTCGGCATCGACCGGCCGCGGCTGTCGATCGAGCCCGGCCGAGCGATCGTCGGCCCGTCGATGTGCACCGTCTACGAGGTCGGCACGGTCAAGGAGGTCGCGCTCGACGGCGGCGCCCGACGCTCCTACGTCTCGGTCGACGGCGGGATGAGCGACAACATCCGCACCGCCCTCTACGACGCCGACTACTCCGCGACGCTCGCCTCGCGCGCCTCCGACGCCCCCGCCTCGCTGACCCGCGTCGTCGGCAAGCACTGCGAGGCCGGCGACATCGTCGTGAAGGACGAGTTCCTGCCCGGCGACCTACGTCCCGGCGACCTCGTCGCGGTGCCCGGCACCGGTGCCTACTGCAGATCCATGGCCTCGAACTACAACCACGCACTGCGTCCTCCGGTGATCGGAGTTCGGGACGGGAAGACTTTCACCGTGCTGCGACGAGAGACTGTGGCCGACCTGTTGGCGACCGACGTAGGGATCTCATGAGCGAGCGAAGCGAGGACGTGCATGAGTAGGGCCTTGAAGGTGGCGGTGCTCGGTTGTGGTGCGGTCGGGTCCCAGGTGGTCCGGCTGCTGACGGAGCAGCGCGACGACCTGGCGGCCCGGGTGGGTGTGCCGGTGGAGCTGGTCGGGGTCGGCGTACGCCGGCTCGACGCGCCACGCGACGTCGACCTGGCCGACGGACTGCTGACGACCGACGTGGCCGGGCTGGTCGCGCGCGCCGACGTCGACGTCGTGGTCGAGGTGATCGGCGGCATCGAGCCCGCCCGGTCGCTGATCCTCTCGGCGCTCGACAACGGCGCCAGCGTGGTGACGGCCAACAAGGCGCTGCTCGCCGAGGACGGCCCGACGCTGTTCGAGGCGGCAGCCAAGGCCGAGCGCGACCTCTACTACGAGGCCGCCGTGGCCGGCGCGATCCCGATCCTGCGGCCGCTGCGCGAGTCGCTGGCCGGCGACAGGGTCACCCGGGTGCTCGGCATCGTCAACGGCACCACCAACTTCATCCTCGACAAGATGGACACCTCCGGGGCCGGCTTCTCCGAGGCCCTCGAGGAGGCGCAGGAGCTGGGCTACGCCGAGGCCGACCCGACCGCCGACGTCGAGGGCTTCGACGCCGCCGCGAAGGCCGCGATCCTCGCCAGCCTCGCCTTCCACTCCCGCGTGACGGCCTCCGACGTCTACCGCGAGGGCATCTCGGACGTGACCGCGGCCGACGTGGCCAGCGCGCGCGACATGGGCTCGGTCGTCAAGCTGTTGGCGATCTGCGAGCTCCGGCCCGGGCCCGATGGACAGGACCAGGTCGCCGCCCGCGTCCACCCGGCGATGATCCCGCGCTCGCACCCGCTCGCCAGCGTGCGCGAGGCCTACAACGCGGTCTTCGTCGAGTCCCAGGCTGCCGGCCAGCTGATGTTCTACGGTCCCGGCGCCGGCGGAGCACCCACTGCGAGCGCCGTCATGGGGGACCTCGTCACGGTCGCCCGCAACCGCCTCGCCGGCACCCGCGGGGCGGGGGAGTCCGCGTACGCCGACCGCGCGGTGCAGCCGATGGGGGAGACCCGCACGCGCTACCACGTCGCGATCGACGTCGACGACCGCGCGGGGGTGCTCGCCGCCGTCGCCAACGCGTTCGCCGACCACGACGTGTCGATCCAGACCGTGCGCCAGGAGGGTCGCGGCGCCGACGCGCAGCTCGTGGTGGTCTCGCACGCCGCCCCCGACGCGGCGCTCAGCGCGACCGTGGAGCAGCTCCGCAGCATGGACATCGTCCGTGAGGTCACCTCGGTGATGCGGGTCGAGGGAGGCGACGAATGAGCGGCGCCGGTCGGCCGCAGTGGCGCGGCGTCATCGAGGAGTACCGCGACCTGCTCGACCTCCCCGAGGGCATGCACGCGGTGACCCTGCGCGAGGGCGGCACCCCGCTGGTCCACTCCGAGTGGCTGTCCGGCGTGACCGGCGGCGAGGTCTGGCTCAAGGTCGAGGGCGACAACCCGACCGGCTCCTTCAAGGACCGCGGCATGACGGCCGCCATCTCGCACGCCCGGCACCTCGGCTCGGAGGCGGTGGTCTGCGCATCCACAGGCAACACCTCGGCCTCGATGGCGGCGTACGCCGCGAAGGCGGGCCTGAAGCCGCTCGTGCTGATCCCGGAGGGGAAGATCGCGGCCGGCAAGCTCGCCCAGGCCGTGGTCCACGGCGCTCAGGTGATCATGGTCCGCGGCAACTTCGACGACTGCCTGGCGATGGCGATCGGCCTTTCCCAGGGCTATCCCGTCGAGCTGGTGAACTCGGTCAACCCGGTGCGCCTCCAGGGCCAGAAGACAGCGTCCTTCGAGATCGTCGACTTCCTCGGCGACGCCCCGGACTTCCACCTGCTGCCCGTCGGCAACGCCGGCAACATCTCGGCGTACTGGCTCGGCTACCAGCAGTATGCCGAGCTCGGTCGCGCCACGAAGCGCCCGCGGATGCTCGGCTTCCAGGCCGAGGGCGCGGCGCCGCTGGTGACCGGCGAGCCGTTCCCCGACCCCGAGACCAAGGCGACCGCGATCCGCGTCGGCAACCCTGCCTCGTGGCACCTCGCCGAGCAGGCGGCCAAGGAGTCCGAGGGTGGCTTCGCAGCGCTCTCCGACGAGCAGATCCTCGCCGCGCAGCTCGAGCTCGCCCGCAACGACGGCGTCTTCGTCGAGCCGGCCTCCGCCGCCGGCGTCGCCGGGCTCCTCGCTGCCGTCGCGTCCGGGCAGCGCTTCGCCGGCGCGACGGTGGCGATCACCGTCACCGGCCACGGCCTCAAGGACACGGCCACCGCGCTGGAGTCCTGCGGCGACATCGTCGACACGGTCGTCGACGCCGACGTCGACACCGCAGCGTCCGCCGCCGGGCTCGCCTGATGCCCCAGTTCGTCGACGGGCCGGTGCGGGTCACCGTCCCGGCCACCTCGGCCAACCTCGGGCCCGGTTTCGACTCGCTGGCGATGGCGCTGTCGATGCGCGACGAGCTCGAGGCCGAGGTGCTGCCCGGCGGCCTGGTCGTCGACGTCGAGGGGGAGGGCGCGGACGACGTGCTCCGTGACGAGTCGCACCTCGTCGTCCGCTCGATGCGCGCGGCCTTCGCACTGATGGGGGAGCAGCCGCCGGGGCTGCGGCTGTCGTGTCGCAACGTGATCCCGCACGCGCGGGGCCTCGGCTCGTCGTCGGCCGCGATCGTCGCCGGCGTGATGCTCGCACGCGCACTCGTCGCCGGCGGCCAGCTGCTCGTCTCCGACGAGGCACTCTTCGAGCTTGCAACCGAGATCGAGGGCCACCCCGACAACGTGGCAGCCGCCTACTACGGCGGCTTCGTCATCTCCGGGCGCGAGGACGACCACTGGTACGCCGTCCGTGCCGGCGTCGACCCGCGGATCACCGCCACCGCCTTCGTGCCGCCGACCGGCGTCGAGACGTCGGTCGCCCGCGGGCTGCTGCCCGAGACCGTCCCGCACGCGGATGCCGCGGCGAACTCCGGGCGCACCGCTCTGCTCGTCGCCGCCCTGGGCGGGCAGCCCGAGCACCTGCTCGCCGCCACGCGCGACTGGCTGCACCAGGAGCAGCGCGAGCCCGCCATGCCGGAGACGCTCGCGCTCGTACGCCGCCTCCGCGCGGACGGCGTACCGGCCGTCGTGTCGGGCGCTGGGCCGACGGTGCTGGCCTTCGGGTCGGCCGACGCCTCCGGGCTGACCGGGCGCTGCCCCGACGGCTGGACGTGCCACGACCTGGTGATCGAGTCCGACGGGGCGCTGCTGCTAACCTGACGGCGCGCCGTTCGGCGTACCCGCCCGACCCGGCCCATCTGGCCGCGTGCCCGGGCGACCACCATCCGCCTCGGCGGGCCGTCCATCGGCCCCGCAGGCGACGCAACGTGCGAAGGACCCACGTGACCGAGACTCCCTCCGTCGAGACCGCCGAGGCCCCTGCGGCCAAGAAGCCCGCCAAGAAGGCAGGCGGTGGCCTCGGCTCGATGCTGCTGGCCGACCTGAAGTCGATGGCCGCGGGCCTCGGCGTCGCCGGCGCCGGCTCGATGAAGAAGGCGCAGCTGGTCGAGGCGATCAAGGCCGCGCAGTCCGGCGGCGCTCCCGCCCGGACCGAGAAGGCCGAGGCCCCCACGACGGAGGTCCCCACGGCGGAGGTCCCGGCTTCCGAGCAGGGTGCCGACGAGCCCGCCGCGCAGACGACCGTGCGGACCCGCACCCGCAAGCAGCGCCACGCCGAGCAGGCCGCCGAGCAGGCCGACAAGCAGGACAAGCAGGACAAGCAGGACAAGCAGGACGACGCGCAGCAGGACGAGCAGCCGCAGGGCAAGCAGGGCAAGAAGGACCAGCAGGGCAAGAAGGACCAGGGCAAGAAGGACCAGCAGGCGTCGGACAAGCAGAAGCAGAACGAGCAGAAGCAGTACGAGCAGAAGCAGGGCCAGAACCAGGGCCAGAACCAGGGCCAGCCCAAGCAGCAGGGCCAGCAGAACCAGGGCCAGCAGAACCAGGGCCAGCAAAACCAGGGCCAGCAGAACCAGCAGAACGACGACGATGACGACGGCGAGGGCGGCAGCCGTCGCAACCGTCGCCGCCGTGGACGCGACCGCACGACGGTCCGCGCGGGCGGCGCTCGCAACGAGCCCGACACGACGATCCTCGAGGACGACGTGCTGGTCCCGGCGGCCGGCATCCTCGACGTGCTCGACAACTGCGCGTTCGTACGCACGTCGGGCTACCTCCCCGGCACCGAGGACGTCTACCTCTCGCTCTCGATGGTGCGGAAGTACCACCTGCGGCGCGGTGACGCGGTCGTCGGCCAGGTACGCCAGCCGCGCGAGGGGGAGCGTCGCGAGAAGTTCAACCCGATGGTCCGCATCGACAGCATCAACGGCACGGAGGCCGAGGGCGCCAAGGAGCGTCCGGACTTCGCCGACTCGGTCCCGGTCCACCCGCACCAGCGCCTGCGGCTCGCGACCGACGAGGCGAACGTGATCGGCAAGGTCATCGACATCGCCGCGCCGATCGGCAAGGGCCAGCGTGGGCTGGTCCGTACGCCGCCGCGTACCGGCACCACCACGCTGCTGCGCTCGATCGCCCAGTCGGTGACCACCAACAACCCCGAGTGCCACGTGATGGTGGTGCTGGTCGACACCCGCCCGGAGGAGGTCACCGACTTCCAGCGCGCGGTCAAGGGCGAGGTCGTCGCGTCGACCTTCGACCGGCAGCCGGCCGACCACACACTCGTCGCCGAGCTCGCGATCGAGCGCGCCAAGCGGCTCGTGGAGCTCGGCCACGACGTGGTCGTGCTGCTCGACTCGCTGACCCGCCTCGGTCGCGCGTACAACCTCGCGGCTCCCGCCAACGGCCGCGTCCTGGGCGGGCTGGTCGACGCCTCGGCGGTGCACCCGACCAAGGAGTTCTTCGGAGCCGCCCGCAAGATCGAGGACGCCGGGTCGTTGACGATCCTGGCGACCGTCTCGATCGGCACGGGCTCGGCGACGGACGAGTTCTTCCTCGAGGAGCTGGCGGGCACCGCCAACCTCGAGCTCGTCCTCAGCGCCGACCGCGCCGCCAAGGGCATCGTGCCGGCGGTCGACGTCGCGGCCTCGGGCACCCGGAACGAGGAGAAGCTCCTCGCACCGGCGGAGGGAGCGGTCGTCGGCGACCTGCGCAAGCAGCTCGCGGCGGCCGAGACCCCGGCGGCCGTCGGCAAGGTGATCGGCTCCCGCTGAGCGGAGCCGCGGCGGGGAATGGCCGGATTGGCGCCACTGTTGAGACCGGTGGCACACTTGCGTGTCGGTTCCGGTTCACGTCACCAGCGATCCACGCGGACGACCCGGAGCAATCGAGAGGACACCATGAAGAAGGACACCCACCCCGACTACGTCGAGACCCAGGTCACCTGCACCTGCGGTGCGTCGTTCACCACCCGCAGCACCGCGACCTCCGGCAAGCTCCACGCCGATGTCTGCTCGCAGTGCCACCCGTTCTACACCGGCAAGCAGAAGATCCTCGACACCGGCGGCCGCGTCGCCCGGTTCGAGTCCCGCTACGGCAAGAAGGCTGCTGCCGAGAGCAAGTAGTCCACGTCAGGCGCCGGTCGCCCGCTCCGTGCGGGTGGCCGGCGCCTTGTCGTTGTCACCGCGAGGAGGAGAGTCGTGTTCGAGGCCGTCGAGGGCATGCGTGACGAGCACGCCGAGATCGAGCAGCGACTGGCGCTGCCCGAGACGCACGCCGACCAGCGGCTCGCCAAGCAGCTCAACCAGAGGTACGCCGAGCTGACCGCGGTCGTGACCACGTGGCAGGAGTGGCTCCGGCTCGGGGACGACGTCCAGGCCGCACGCGAGCTGGCGTCCGACGACCCCGCCTTCGCCGAGGAGGCCGAGGAGCTGGCTGCTCGTCGGGTCGTCGCCGCGGAGCGGCTGCGCCGCCTCCTGGTGCCGCGCGACGCGGCCGACGGCAAGGACGCGCTGCTGGAGATCAAGTCCGGCGAGGGCGGCGAGGAGTCGGCGCTGTTCGCCGGCGACCTGCTCCGGATGTACTCCCGCTACGCCGAGGCACGCGGCTGGAGCGTCGAGCTGCTCGACGCCACCGAGTCCGACCTCGGCGGCTTCAAGTCGGTCACCGCGGCCGTCAAGGCCAGGGGCACGGTCGAGCCCGGCCAGGCGCCGTACGCGCTGCTGAAGTTCGAGGGCGGCGTGCACCGCGTGCAGCGGGTGCCGGTCACCGAGTCGCAGGGTCGCGTGCACACCTCCGCCGCCGGGGTGCTCGTCTCGCCCGAGGCCGAGCCGGTGGACGTCACGATCGACGACAACGACCTGCGCATCGACGTCTACCGCTCGAGCGGACCCGGCGGCCAGAGCGTGAACACCACCGACTCGGCCGTGCGGATCACGCACCTGCCGACCGGGATCGTGGCGAGCTGCCAGAACGAGAAGAGCCAGCTGCAGAACAAGGAGTCCGCGATGCGGATCCTCCGCTCGCGGCTGCTCCAGGCCGCGCAGGACGCCGCGGACGCCGAGGCCAGCGACGCCCGGCGCTCGCAGGTGCGCACGGTCGACCGCTCCGAGCGGATCCGCACCTACAACTTCGCGGAGAACCGGATCTCCGACCACCGCACCGGCTACAAGGCCTACAACCTGGACCACGTCCTCGACGGCGACCTCCAGCCGGTGCTCGACTCGTGCGTCGAGGCCGACATGGCGGTCCGGCTCGCCGCGCTGGAGTCCTGAGTGCGCGCGAGGGCGGCGCGGCGTGCGGCCACGGCCCGGCTCCGCGAGGCGGGCGTCGCCTCACCCGAGCGCGACGCCGACCTGCTGCTGGCCCACGTCCTCGGCGTCCCCCTCGGCCGGCTGCCCCTCGTCGACGACGTGCGCGCCGGGGAGCAGGAGGAGTACGACGACCTCGTCGCCCGGCGAGCCGCCCGTGAGCCGCTGCAGCACCTGACGGGCTCCGCCGCGTTCCGCCACGTCGAGCTGGCCGTCGGGCCGGGGGTCTTCGTGCCCCGGCCGGAGACCGAGCTGCTCGCCGGCTGGGCCATCGACCACCTCCTCGCCCTCGAGCGCCCGGTGGTCGTCGACCTCTGCACCGGCTCGGGCGCCATCGCCCGGGCGATCGCCGACGAGGTCGCGGCAGCGGAGGTCCATGCCGTCGAGCTCGACGAGGGCGCGCTGGCCTGGGCCGAGCGCAACCTCGCGGGCACGGGAGTCGACCTGCGCCACGGCGACCTCGCCACCGCGTTCGACGACCTCGTCGGCTCGGTCGACGTCGTCGTCTGCAACCCGCCCTACATCCCGCTGGAGGCGTGGGAGTCCGTCGCCGCGGAGGCACGCGACCACGACCCGCACCTCGCCCTGTTCTCGGGCCAGGACGGCCTCGACGCGATCCGGGTGCTCGAGCGCCGTGCGGCCCTGCTGCTGCGGCCCGGGGGAGTGGTCGGCGCCGAGCACGCCGACGTGCAGGGGGAGTCCGCGCCCGCGGTGTTCGCGGCGTCCGGCCGCTGGGCAGACGTGGCCGACCACCGCGACCTCGCGGGTCGAGCGCGCTACGTGACCGCGCGACTGGCACGATGAGCAGCGTGGACAGGCACGGGACCTCGACCGAGGAGGAGCGCGAGGCGGCAGTGACCGCCGCCGCCGGCGCCGTACGACGTGGTGACCTCGTCGTCATCCCGACCGACACCGTCTACGGGCTCGCTGCCGACGCCTTCTCGCGCGATGCCGTGCAGCGCCTGCTCGACGCCAAGGGCCGTGGCCGCGACATGCCGCCGCCGGTGCTGGTGTCCGCCGCCACCACGCTCGATGCGCTCGCCGAGGGCGTACCGACCTGGGCGCGCACCCTGGTCGAGGAGTTCTGGCCGGGCCCCCTCACCCTCGTCTGCCACCAGCAGGCCTCGCTCGTGTGGGACCTCGGCGAGACCCGCGGCACCGTCGCGGTGCGGATGCCCGACGACGAGGTCGCCCTGGCGGTCCTCGAGCGCACCGGTCCGCTGGCGGTGTCGTCGGCCAACCTCACCGGGCGTCCCGCCGCCACCGACGCCGACGCCGCGGAGGAGATGCTCGGCGACGCGGTGGCGGTGATCGTCGACGGCGGCGCCTCGCCCGGTGGCGAGGCCTCCACGATCATCGACGTCACCGTCCCCGAGGGCCGCGTGCTCCGCCTGGGCGCCCTCTCGGTCGCGCAGCTCAACGCGGCGATCGAGGAGCACGGGGTCGTGCTGACGGACGAGGGCTGACGGTGCGGGAGTACCTCCTCGTCTTCCTGGTCTCCCTGTCGGTGACCTACCTCCTCACGGTCGTGGCCCGTGAGATCGCGCTCCGCACGGGCGCGGTCGCGGCGGTCCGCGACCGCGACGTGCACGCCGAGCCGATCCCCTACCTCGGCGGGCTCGCGATGCTCGGCGGCCTCGTCGCGGCGTACGTCGTCGCCCGCGAGCTGCCGTTCCTGTCCACGAGCGACCCCTTCGTCTTCGACGACGCCGGCATCGTGCTCCTGGCGGGCGCGCTCGTGTGCGCCGTGGGCGTGCTCGACGACATCTTCGAGCTGGACGCCCTCACCAAGCTCGGCGGCCAGGTGCTCGCCGCCGGCCTGCTGGTCGCGCTGGGGGTGCGCTTCTACTTCTTCCCGGCGCCGGACGGCAACCAGTTCTCGATCAGCGACGCCCAGGGCGCGCTGCTGACCTTCGTCGTGGTCATCGGCACGATGAACGCCGTCAACTTCGTCGACGGCCTCGACGGGCTCGCCGCCGGTGTGGTCGGCATCGGCGCCGTGGCCTTCTTCCTCTACTGCTACCAGCTCTCGGACACCAACAACCTCACCCTCGCCACGACCGGCGCCCTGCTCAGCGCCGCCCTGGCCGGTGCCTGCGCGGGGTTCCTGCCACACAACTTCCATCCCGCGCGCCTGTTCATGGGCGACTCCGGGTCGATGCTGATCGGCCTGGTGCTGTCGGCCAGCGCGCTCACGCTGACCGGGCAGTTCACCGGGATGCCGACCTCTGCGGGCAACAGCCTGTTCGTGACCGTGCTTCCGGTGCTGCTGCCGATCTCGCTGCTGATGGTGCCTGTCGTCGACATGGTGCTCGCGATCGTGCGCCGCACGCGCGCCGGCAGGTCCCCGATGAGCGCCGACAAGCAGCACCTGCACCACCGCCTCCTCGAGATCGGCCACTCCCAGCGCAGGGCCGTGCTGATCATGTGGATGTGGGCAGCCACCGTGGCCGCAGGCTCGGTGGTCGTGAGCCTCACGACCGGTCCGCTCGTGTGGTGGACCCTGGGTTCGATGCTCACGCTCACGATCGCCTTGACCTTCGTGCTGCCGCGGGTGCAGCGCCCGCGCAAGACCGGGCTGGGCGACACCGGGCTGCCCGAGAACGCGACCGTGGAGGGCCGGTCCGAGGAGCCCGAGGACCCGCTCCTGGAGCCGGTGGACGACCCCGGCGACCGCTCGCTGCCCGGCCTGCCGGGGGCCTGAGGAGCCGGGTCGAACCCCGGGTGGAGACGCGCGACGACTTTGTGATAGTTTTCACGAGCAGTCATCCAGACCTCTGAGAGACAGGCCGCCACCATGACGACCGAGTCGACGACAGGACCCCGTCCGGGGATGTCGCCGGTCCTCGGTGCGCTGGCCGCGGGGACCCTCACGCTCCTCGTCCTCCTCGTGGTCGCGGGCCTCACCGACGGCCGTCCCGGCGTCGTCGGAGCCGCTGCCGGGGGTGTCCTGACCCTCGCGGTGTTCGCCCTCGGCCTGGCCGCGGTCACCTTCGTCGCGCGGCTGCTGCCCGGGGCCTCCATGCTCGTGGCGCTGATGACCTACGCGCTCCAGCTCCTCGTCCTGGCGCTCGTGGTCGCCGCCATCGACGGCGCCGACCTGGGCGCCGAGACGCTGTCGCGCGGCTGGTTCGCCGTGAGCGTCATCGCGGTGACCCTGACGTGGGTCGCGGGCCAGCTGGTCGCCGCCACCCGCCAGCGGATCCCGGTCTACGACACCCCGGTCCCGGCCGAGCCCGTCGATCACCCCGGGGGTGAGCGGTGACCGATTCCGCTGCTAGTGTGCGGGACGCGATGGCTCGACCGCTTCCCCCGAAGGCCTCACCCGACGACACCCCCAAGGGCGACCCCTGGCACGCCTTCGGCTACGTGGTCTCGGGTGTGGCTCTCTACGGGCTGGCGGGCTGGGCCCTCGATCGGTGGCTGGGAACGACCTTCCTCGTGGCGATCGGCATCCTCATCGGTGCGGGTTTCGGGATCTACATGACGTATGCACGGTTCAACAAGGCAAGCCAGTAGGAGACTGACTCGATGTTCGGCATCACGATGGCTGAGTCCGGCGGCGGCGAGTTCCTCGCCCCCGGTCCCAACAGCTTCGACTTCAGCGCGGTCCCGCTGTTCCACCTCGGTGGTCTCGCGGTCACCAAGCCCATGGTCCAGCTGTTGCTCGGTGCCCTCATCGTCTTCGTGTTCTTCTACGCCGCCGCGCGCCGTGCCACCCTGGTGCCGGGTCGCCTGCAGTTCGCCGGCGAGGCCGCCTACGGCATGGTCCGCAACTCGATCGGCCGCGACATCATCGGCAGCAAGGACTTCGCCAAGTTCGTCCCCTACCTGGTGACGATCTTCTTCTTCCTGCTGATCAACAACGCCTTCGCCTCGATCCCGGCGATCCAGTTCCCGACCTTCTCGCGGGCCTCGATGGCCTACGCGCTCGCCGGTCTGAGCTGGGTCATCTACAACGGGGTCGGCATCCACAAGCACGGCCTGCTCGGCTACCTCAAGCTGCAGAGCGTGCCGTCCGGCGTGAGCCCGGTGATGTACCCGCTGCTGGTGCCGCTGGAGTTCTTCTCCAACATCCTGGTCCGCCCCGCGACCCTGGCGCTGCGACTGTTCGCCAACATGTTCGCCGGCCACCTGCTGCTGATCCTGTTCTCGACCGGTGGCCTGTTCCTCATCGAGTACGGCGGCATCGGCTACGTCGCCGGCCCGCTCGCCTGGGTGCTGGCCATCGCCATCTCGTTCCTCGAGCTCCTGGTGCAGTTCCTCCAGGCCTACGTCTTCACCCTGCTCAACGCGATGTACATCTCCGGTGCACTCGCCGACGAGCACTGATCCACCCTGCTCCACCCCTTGATCTGCACCACCCCTACCTGAAGTAGCACCAACCGAAAGGAAACTGCCGTGGACGGCAACCTCAACATGATCGGCTACGGACTCGCGGCCATCGGCCCCGGTGTCGGTATCGGCCTGATCTTCGCGGCCTACATCTCCGGTGTCGCCCGTCAGCCCGAGGCGCAGGGTCGCCTCCAGTCGATCGCCATCCTCGGCTTCGCGCTGGCCGAGGCGCTCGCGATCATCGGTATCGCGCTCGCGTTCGTCCTCTGACACAGCCCCTGCACCACTGACGAAGGACTGACATGCAGAATCTGACCATCCTCGCTGCCGAGGAGGGCGGCCACGCCCCGGAGAACCCGCTCGGCTTCGTGCCCGTCGAGTTCGTCCTGTCGCTCATCACCTTCGGCCTGTTGCTCTTCCTCATCTGGAAGTACGTCGCCCCTCGCTTCGAGCAGACCTTCGCCGAGCGCACCCAGGCGATCGAGGGTGGCATTGCCGCGGCCGAGACCAAGCAGGCCGAGGCCGACGCCAAGCTCGCCGAGCTCGAGAAGCAGCTCGGTGACGCCCGGCACGAGGCAGCACGCATCCGCGAGGAGGCGCGTGAGCAGGGAGCCCAGATCGTGGCGGAGATGCGGGAGACGGCCCAGGCCGAGTCCGCACGCATCGTCGATCACGGCAAGGCCCAGATCGAGGCCGAGCGCCAGCAGGCGGTCACCTCGCTCCGTGCCGAGGTCGGCGCCCTGGCGACCGGCCTGGCCGGTCGCATCGTCGGGGAGAGCCTGGAGGACGAGGCTCGTCAGAGCCGCGTCGTCGAGCGCTTCCTCGCCGACCTGGAGGCCCACGAGAACGGGGCCCAGAACGGCACCACGTCGGGGAGCGTCAACTGATGATGCGAGGTGCGTCCGCAGACGCCTACGCCGCGGCCGCCGCAGTGCTCCCGGGCACCGGCGACCTGGGCCGGGTGGGCCAGGACCTGTTCGGGACCGCGGACCTGCTCCGCTCCGAGCCGGGCCTGCGCCGCGTCGCCACCGACGTGTCGCTGCGCGGCGAGGCCAAGGCAGACCTGCTTCGCGGGGTGCTGGCCGACAAGGTCTCCCCGGAGGCCATGGAGGTCATCGCGACCGCGGTCTCGCAGCGGTGGACCTCGGGTCGCGACCTCAGCGACGCCCTCGAGCAGCTCGGCGTCGTGGCCACGGTGCGCTCCACCGGCGGCGACGCCGGTCGCCTCGAGGACGAGGTCTTCGCCGTGGGCCGGCTCGTGCAGGCCAACCCGGAGCTGCGCGACGCGCTCTCCGACCCGGCCCGGAGTCGCGCCGACAAGGCAGACCTGGTCAAGGGCCTGCTGGGCGACAAGGTGCTCCCCGCCACGGTGGCGCTCGTGCAGCAGGCGCTGTCCGGCAGCCACCGCACGGTGGCGGTCGCCCTCGGCGCGTACCAGAAGATCGCGGCGGAGGTCCGCGGTGAGGGAGTGGCGACCGTACGCGTCGCCCGTCCCCTCGCCGACGCCGACCGGGAGCGGCTGGCCGGCGCGCTCGCGCGCACCTACGGTCGTGACGTGCACCTCAACGTCATCGTCGACCCCGACGTCCTCGGCGGCATCCGCGTCGAGATCGGTGACGACGTCATCGACGGGACGGTCTCCAGCCGCCTCGACGACGCCGGCCGCCGGCTGGCCGGCTGACGCAGCCACACCCGACATCCAAGAACTTTTCGAGCAGCAGCAGACCCAGAGAACAGGTGAATGAAATGACGGAGCTGTCCATCCGTCCGGACGAGATCCGGGACGCGCTTCAGCGCTTCGTGTCGGACTACGAGCCCGACTCGGCGGCCAAGGAAGAGGTCGGCACGGTCGCGGAGGCTGCCGACGGCATCGCCCGCGTCAGTGGCCTGCCCTCGGTGATGGCCAACGAGCTGCTCGAGTTCGAGGACGGCACGCTCGGCATCGCGCTGAACCTCGACACCCGCGAGGTCGGCGTCGTGGTCCTGGGTGACTTCGACAAGATCGAGGAGGGCCAGGTCGTGCGTCGCACGGGCGAGATCCTCTCGGTCCCCGTCGGCGACGGCTACCTCGGCCGCGTGGTCGACCCGCTCGGCACCGCGATCGACGGCCTCGGCGAGATCACCCCGCTCGAGGGCCGCCGCGCGCTCGAGATCCAGGCGCCCGGCGTGATGGTGCGCAAGTCGGTGCACGAGCCGCTCGCCACCGGCATCAAGGCGATCGACGCCCTGACGCCCATCGGCCGCGGTCAGCGCCAGCTCATCATCGGCGACCGCTCGACCGGCAAGACGACGATCGCGATCGACACGATCATCAACCAGAAGGCCAACTGGGAGTCCGGCGACCCGGACAAGCAGGTGCGCTGCATCTACGTCGCGATCGGTCAGAAGGGCTCGACCATCGCCGCTGTGCGTGGCGCCCTCGAGGAGGCCGGCGCACTCGAGTACACGACCATCGTGGCCTCCCCGGCGTCCGACTCCGCGGGCTTCAAGTACCTCGCCCCCTACACCGGCTCGGCCATCGGCCAGCACTGGATGTACGACGGCAAGCACGTCCTCATCGTGTTCGACGACCTCACCAAGCAGGCCGAGGCCTACCGCGCCGTGTCGCTGCTGCTGCGTCGCCCCCCGGGCCGCGAGGCCTACCCCGGTGACGTGTTCTACCTGCACAGCCGGCTGCTCGAGCGTTGCGCCAAGCTCTCCGACGAGATGGGCAAGGGCTCCATGACGGGCCTGCCGATCATCGAGACCAAGGCCAACGACGTCTCGGCGTTCATCCCGACCAACGTCATCTCGATCACGGACGGCCAGATCTTCTTGCAGTCCGACCTGTTCGCGGCCAACCAGCGTCCCGCCATCGACGTGGGTGTCTCGGTCTCGCGGGTGGGCGGCTCGGCGATGACGAAGGCCATGAAGGCCGTCACCGGCTCGCTCAAGGTCGACCTGGCGCAGTTCCGCGCGATGGAGGCGTTCGCGATGTTCGCCTCCGACCTCGACGCGGCCTCGCGCCAGCAGCTCGACCGCGGCCAGCGCCTGATGGCGCTGCTCAAGCAGCCGCAGTACTCGCCCTACCCGGTCGAGGAGATGACCGTCTCGCTGTGGACCGGCACGTCGGGTCGCCTGGACAAGGTGCCCACCGACGACGTGCTCCGCTTCGAGAACGAGTTCCTCGACTACCTGCGCCGCAGCCACGAGGGCATCCTCGCGGGCATCCGGGAGACCTCGAAGTTCGAGGACTCCACCGAGGACCAGCTCGCACAGGCCTACGACTCCTTCCTCGACCAGTTCGAGACCTCCGACGGCCAGAACATCAAGGCCGGCAAGGAAGAGCACGTCGCCCTCGAGGACGAGGACGTCGAGCAGGAGCAGATCGTCAAGCAGAAGCGGAGTTAGGCAATGGCTCTCTCGGTACGCGAGTACCGCGCGCGGATCAAGTCGACGGAGTCGATGAAGAAGATCACGCGTGCCATGGAGCTCATCGCCGCGTCCCGCATCATCAAGGCGCAGCAGCGGGCCCAGGCCGCAGCGCCGTACGCCCGTGAGCTGACCCGCGCGGTGTCGGCCGTGGCGACGTTCTCCAACGTCGACCACGCGCTGACGCTGGAGCCGGAGGACCCCAAGAAGGCGGCGATCCTGATCGTCACCTCCGACCGCGGTCTGGCCGGTGCCTACTCCTCGAGCGTGCTCAAGGAGGCCGAGCGGCTCATCGAGAAGCTCAAGGGCGAGGGCAAGGACGTCGACCTCTACATCTCGGGTCGCAAGGGCGAGGCCTACTTCAAGTTCCGCCAGCGCCCCGTGGTGCAGGCGTGGACGGGCCACTCCGACCAGCCGACCTACGACGTCGCGGCCGACATCGGCGCCACGCTGATCGAGACGTTCCTCGCCGAGGAGGGCGTCGACGAGGTGCACGTGGTCTACACGCGCTTCCGCTCGATGCTCAGCCAGGAGCCCACCGCCGTACGCCTCCTTCCGCTGGAGGTCGTCGAGGGCACCGAGGCGCCCGAGGAGGGCGACCTGCTGCCGCTCTACGAGTTCGAGCCATCGCCCAGCGACGTGCTCGACTCGTTGCTGCCGCGCTACGTCCAGAGCCGGATCTTCTTCGCGCTGTTGCAGGCGGCCGCCTCCGAGCTGGCCGCCCGCCAGAAGGCGATGAAGTCGGCCACGGACAACGCGGACGAGCTCATCAAGAAGTACAAGCGCATCGCCAACCAGGCTCGCCAGGCTGGCATCACACAGGAAATCAGCGAGATCGTCGGTGGCGTCAACGCGCTTGCCGACGCACAAGCCGGGAGTGAATGAGATATGACTGCCACCATCAACGAGTCCGCCGAGACCACCTCGGCAGGCGGCGTGGGCCGCATCGCCCGCGTCATCGGCCCGGTCGTGGACATCGAGTTCCCGTCCGACTCGATGCCCCCCATCTACAACGCGCTGACGTGCGAGTTCGAGCTGAGCGGCGAGAAGAGGTCGATCATCCTCGAGGTCGCCCAGCACATCGGCGACGGCATGGTCCGTGCCATCTCGATGAAGCCGACGGACGGTCTCGTCCGCGGCAGCCAGGTGATCGACACCGGTGAGTCGATCACCGTGCCCGTCGGTGACATCACGCTCGGCAAGGTGTTCAACACCACCGGCGACGTGCTCAACCTCGAGGAGGGCGAGACCTTCGAGCCCACCGAGCGCTGGGGCATCCACCGCAAGGCGCCCGCCTTCGACCAGCTGGAGTCCAAGACCCAGATGTTCGAGACCGGCATCAAGGTCATCGACCTGCTCACCCCCTACGTCCAGGGCGGCAAGATCGGCCTGTTCGGTGGTGCCGGCGTCGGCAAGACCGTGCTCATCCAGGAGATGATCGCGCGAGTCGCCAAGGACCACGGCGGTGTGTCGGTGTTCGCCGGAGTCGGCGAGCGCACCCGTGAGGGCAACGACCTCATCGTCGAGATGGAGGAGGCCGGCGTCCTCGGTCAGACCGCCCTCGTGTTCGGCCAGATGGACGAGCCGCCGGGCACCCGCCTGCGCGTCGCCCTGTCGGCCCTGACGATGGCGGAGTACTTCCGCGACGTGCAGAAGCAGGACGTGCTGCTCTTCATCGACAACATCTTCCGCTTCACCCAGGCCGGCTCCGAGGTCTCCACGCTGCTCGGCCGCATGCCGTCCGCCGTGGGCTACCAGCCCAACCTGGCCGACGAGATGGGTCAGCTGCAGGAGCGCATCACCTCGACGCGTGGTCACTCGATCACGTCGCTCCAGGCGATCTACGTCCCTGCCGACGACTACACCGACCCGGCCCCGGCCACGACGTTCGCCCACCTGGACGCCACGACCGAGCTGTCGCGCGAGATCGCCTCGCTCGGCATCTACCCGGCCGTGGACCCGCTGACCTCGACGTCGCGCATCCTCGACCCGCAGTACATCGGTGAGGAGCACTACCGCTGCGCGGTGCGGGTCAAGCAGATCCTGCAGCGCAACAAGGAGCTCCAGGACATCATCGCGATCCTCGGTGTCGACGAGCTCTCCGAGGAGGACCGCGTGATCGTGTCGCGGGCGCGCCGCATCCAGCGCTTCCTGTCGCAGAACACCTATGTCGCCAAGCAGTTCACCGGCATCGAGGGTTCGACCGTCCCGGTGGCCGACACCATCGAGGCGTTCAACAAGATCGCCGACGGTGAGTACGACCACGTGGCCGAGCAGGCCTTCTTCATGTGCGGCGGTCTGGACGACGTCGAGCAGAAGTGGGCCGAGATCCAGAAGAGCCTCTGATGGCTGACTCCGACCTGTCGGGCGACAAGGTCCTCCAGGTCGAGCTGGTCGCTGCCGACCGGCTCGTCTGGTCGGGCCAGGCCACCATGGTCATCGCCCGCACCACGGAGGGCGACGTCGGCATCCTGCCCAACCACGCCCCGCTGCTCTCCTCGATCATCGAGGGCGTCGTGGACGTGCAGACGACCGACGGCGAGACCTGGGTCGCAGCCGTCGACGCCGGCTTCTTGTCGGTCGCCGACAACCGCGTCTCGATCCTGTCCGAGCGGGCCGAGATGTCGCACGAGATCGACCTGGAGAAGGCGCGCCAGGACCTCGAGCGGGCCAAGAGCTCGGGTGAGAACGACGACGCCGCCGAGGAAGCCGTACGCCGGGCCGAGGCGCGCATCCGTGCCGCGGAGCGGGCTTCCTGACGCACGGCTTCAGCAGACCGCTAGGGTGAGCGCACGAACCTCCGGGTTCGTGCGCTCATCTGTTTCGTGGGGTCGTAGGAGGCCGGATGCCGGCATGGCAATGGGCGCTCGACGTCGTCGGGCTCGTCCTGCTCCTCGCCCTGCTCTACGGCATCTCCCTCATCGTCCGACGTCGCCTCCTCGCCCGCCACGGCGGCACCTTCGAGCTGAGCTGTCGCGTCCGCTCCGAGCACCCGGGCCGCGGCTGGCTGCTGGGCATCGGCCGCTACTCCGGCCAGTCGCTCGAGTGGTTCCGGATCTTCTCGCTGTCGCCGCGACCCAAGCGGGTGTGGGCCCGTGAGCTGCTGGAGTACTCCGGTCGGCGCGCGCCGGCCGGCACGGAGGAGATGTCCCTCTACGACGGCCACGTCGTGGCCTCGTGCCACTACGGCGGCGAGCCGCTGGAGATCGCGATGAGCGAGGCCTCGCTCACCGGCTTCCAGTCCTGGCTGGAGTCCGGACCACCCGGCACCGACTGGAACCGGCGCTGACGCTCGTGCCCACCCTCACCGCCGCCCGCAACGCCGTCGGGCTCTCGTTCTTCCTCAACGGGCTGGTCTTCGCCAGCTGGGTCTCGCGGATCCCCGAGCTGCGGTCGAGCTTCGACCTCACCAACGGTCAGCTCGGTCTCGTGCTGCTGGCGATCGCCCTCGGCTCCGTGTTCGCGCTGCCGACCACCGGCGCCGCCATCAACGCGCTCGGCACCGTCCGGATCGTTCGCCTCGGCGCCACGGCTGCGACGGCCGGCATGGTCGCCGCCGCCCTCGGGCTCGGGCACGTCCTGCCGCTGACCGTCGTCGGGCTGTTCGTCTACGGCCTCGGCATCGGCGTGTGGGACGTGGCGATGAACGTCGAGGGAGCCGAGGTCGAGCGCGGCCTGCGCCGCACGATCATGCCGCGCTTCCACGCCGGCTTCAGCGGCGGCACGGTCGTGGGCGCGCTGCTGGGCGTCGTGCTGATCGAGCTGGACGTGCCGGCCGTCGTGCACCTCGTCGGCATCGTCGTCGTGGCGATCACGCTGGTCTGGCGCACCTCGCCGGCCTTCCTGCCCGTGCCGGAGCGCCACCAGGACGAGGAGCGTACGTCGGCGGCGCGGGCGTGGCTGGAGCCGCGCACGCTGCTGATCGGCGTGATGGTGCTCGCCCTGGCGATGACGGAGGGGACCGCCAACGACTGGCTCGCCGTCGCGCTCGTCGACGGCCACGACGTCTCCCACGCCATCGGCGTCGCCGGATTCGCCGTCTTCGTGCTGGCGATGACGGCCGGCCGGCTCGCCGGCACCGGCCTCATCGACCGCTTCGGCCGCGTCGTCGTGCTGTGGGGGACGATGGCGCTGGCCGCCGTGGGCGTGCTGCTGATCGTCTTCGCCGACGATCCCGTGCTGGTGGTGACCGGGATCGTGCTGTGGGGCGTGGGCGCCTCGCTGGGCTTCCCGGTGGGGATCAGCGCGGCCGCCGACGACCCGGTGCGTGCGGCGTCCCGGGTCAGTGTGGTCTCGACGATCGGCTACGCCGCATTCCTCGCCGGTCCGCCGTTCCTCGGCTTCGTCGGCGACCAGGTAGGCACCCTCAAGGCGCTGCTCGTGGTCGCCGTCCTCCTGATGCCGGCCGCCCTCGTCGTGCCGTCGGCACGCCGCGAGACCGCTCGCTAGCCGCGCTCGCCGCCCGGCACCCAGAGCACGTCGCCGTGCTCGCGGTTCGCGTGGCGGGCGAGGATGAAGAGCAGGTCGGAGAGCCGGTTGAGGTAGGTGATCGCGAGCAGGTTCATCGCGTCCTCGTGCTCGCCCCAGGCGGCCCAGCCCGCCCGCTCGGCACGACGTACGACGGTGCGCGCGACGTGCAGGTGCGCCCCGCCGAGGGTGCCGCCGTTGAGGATGAACGAGCGGAGCGCGGGCAGGTCCTCGTTGTAGTGGTCGCACCACGCCTCGAGGCGGTCGACGTAGTCCTGCTCGACGCGCAGCGGCGGGTACTTCGGCTGTGCCGGGTCGTGGGGAGGCACCACCGGGGTGGAGAAGTCGGCCCCCACGTCGAAGAGGTCGTTCTGCACGCGGGTGAGCACGGTGACGACGTCGTCGGCGAGGCTCCCGTCGAGCGCGGCGTGGGCGAGGGCGACGCCGATGTGGGCGTTGGCCTCGTCGACGTTGGCGTACGCCTCGAGGCGCAGGTCCGTCTTCGAGGTCTCGCTCATGTCGCCGAGCCGGGTGCGTCCGGCGTCGCCGGTGCGGGTGTAGATGCGCGTCAGGTTGACCATGCAGCGGAGCCTACTGAGGCCGACTCGCCGACGAGTTCGGGCCCGCGTGCAACCTGACGGGGTACAACGGCGTCATAGGAGTGACACTGGTCACGCAAGCGGCGTCGGGGGACGTCGGGAGGAGCACCCGATGGACATCATCTCGGACGGACCCACGCTGGTCCTGCACGGCGCCTTCGACGTCCGCAGCACACGGGAGGTGCGGGCGGCGATCTACGAGCGCCTCGACGGTCCCGACGACGAGGTCGTCATCGACATGACCCACGTGACCACGATCGACGTCACGGCGCTGCGCCTCCTCGCTGTCGCCACCCGCCACGCGTGGCTCAACGGCCACCACCTGATGATTCGCAATCCCGGCCCGGCCGTCCGCCGGATGGCGCACCTGGCCCGGCTGGCCCACGCGATCGAGGTCGAGCGGGTCGCCGCCAGCGCCTGACCCCTGAGGCATCCGTCACACGTCCCAGCCGGTGACTGGTGGGTAACCGGCGTCCTACCCTGTGCCCATGACCGACACGGACGCGCCCGGCACCGCCCGGCCCGCCAAGGACCGCCCCTGGGTGATGCGCACCTACGCCGGGCATTCCACGGCCGAGGCGTCCAACGCGCTCTACCGCTCCAACCTGGCCAAGGGCCAGACCGGCCTCAGCGTGGCCTTCGACCTGCCGACGCAGACCGGCTACGACCCCGACAGCCCGCTCAGCCGCGGCGAGGTGGGCAAGGTCGGCGTACCCGTCCCGCACCTCGGCGAGATGCGCAAGCTCTTCGCCGACATCCCGCTCACCGAGATGAACACCTCGATGACGATCAACGCGGTCGCGATGTGGATGCTCGCGATGTACCAGGTCGTCGCCGAGGAGCAGAACCCGGACCGGGCGCCGCAGGACGTCGCCGCCGAGCTGGCCGGCACGACCCAGAACGACATCATCAAGGAGTACCTCTCGCGGGGGACCTACGCGTTCCCGCCCGAGGCCTCCATGCGGCTGATCGCCGACATGATCGCCTACACGGTCCACCAGGTCCCGAAGTGGAACCCCATCAACATCTGCAGCTACCACCTCCAGGAGGCCGGCGCGACGCCCGTGCAGGAGCTCGCCTACGCGCTGAGCACCGCGATCGCCGTGCTCGACGAGGTCAAGGCCGCGGGGCAGGTCTCCGACGACGACTTCGAGAAGGTCGTGGGCCGGATCTCGTTCTTCGTCAACGCCGGTGTCCGCTTCGTCGAGGAGACCTGCAAGATGCGGGCCTTCGTCCAGCTCTGGGACGAGATCACGCGCGAGCGCTACGGCGTCACCGACGAGAAGATGCGTCGGTTCCGCTACGGCGTACAGGTGAACTCGCTCGGGCTCACGGAGGCGCAGCCGGAGAACAACGTGCAGCGCATCGTGCTCGAGATGCTCGGTGTCACGCTCTCGAAGAACGCCCGCGCCCGTGCTCTGCAGCTGCCCGCCTGGAACGAGGCGCTCGGCCTGCCGCGACCGTGGGACCAGCAGTGGTCGCTGCGGCTCCAGCAGGTGCTGGCCTTCGAGTCCGACCTGCTGGAGTACGACGACATCTTCGACGGCTCCCACGTGATCTCGGCCAAGGTGGCCGAGCTCGTCGAGGGCGCCCGTGCCGAGATCGACCGGGTGCAGGCGCTGGGCGGTGCGATCGCGGCCGTCGACTACATGAAGTCCGAGCTGGTCTCCTCCCACGCCGCCCGCCGCGCGCGGATCGAGTCGGGCGAGGAGGTCGTCGTGGGCGTCAACAGGTACGAGTCCACCGAGCCGTCACCGCTCACCGCGGACCTCGACGGCGCGATCATGGCCGCCGACCCGGAGGCCGAGCAGACCGCCCGGGCGAGCGTCGAGGCGTGGAAGGCCGAGCGCGACGACGTCGAGGTCGAGCAGGCGCTGGCCGCCCTCGCCGCGGCCGCCAAGGGTGACGACAACCTGATGTCGCCGACCCTGGTCGCGGCCCGCGCCGGCGCCACGACGGGGGAGTGGGCAGCCACCCTGCGGGGCGTCTTCGGCGAGTACCGCGGCCCCACGGGGGTGGGCGGCGCTGCCGTGGCCGAGGCGGGTGCCGAGCTGACTGCCGTGCGCGAGCGCGTGAAGGCCACCGGCGAGGAGCTCGGCGGCCGGCTGCGGCTGCTGGTCGGCAAGCCCGGACTGGACGGCCACTCCAACGGTGCCGAGCAGGTCGCCGTCCGCGCCCGCGACGCCGGGTTCGAGGTGATCTACCAGGGCATCCGCCTGACGCCCGAGCAGATCGTCGCCGCGGCCGTCGCCGAGGACGTGCACTGCATCGGCCTGTCGATCCTGTCCGGCTCGCACATGGAGCTGGTGCCCGACGTGCTCGACGGCCTCGCCCGGGCGGGCCTGTCGGACATCCCGGTCATCGTCGGCGGGATCATCCCCGACTCTGACGGCCGCCGGCTGCGCGAGCTCGGCGTCGCGGCCGTCTACACGCCCAAGGACTACGGGCTGACCGAGATCATGGGTGGCATCGTCGACGTGATCCGCGCGGCCAACGACCTGCACTGACCGGCCGCGGTCGTCTCCTGCTGGCAGACTCACCGCCATGCGACGCGTGATCGTGGTCGGGGCCGGGGTGGTCGGGCTCTCCTGTGCGGTCCGGTTGCTGGAGGCCGGCCACCGGGTCGACGTCGTCGCCCGCGACCTGCCGCTGGAGACGACCTCGTCGGTCGCCGCGGCGGTCTGGTCGCCGTACTCCCATCCCCAGGAGCACGTGGTGCGCTGGGCACGGGCGGCGTACGACGCCTTCGCCGAGCTCTGCGCCGACGAGGCCACGGGCGTGGTGATGCGCTCCGGCACCGAGCTCTTCCGGCACGTCGACGGCGACCTGTGGTGGCGCGACGCGCTGCCGCCGGGGGCAGGACCCGACCGCGAGACCAGCCTGCCGCCGGGCTATGCCTGCGGCCTGACGATGCGCACGCCCGTCGTGGAGATGCCCGTGTACCTCCGCTGGCTGTCCGCGCGGGTCGAGGCGCTCGGCGGCTCGATCAGCCGGATGAACCTGTCCGCCCTGCCCGCCGGCGACGCGCTCGTCGTCAACGCCAGCGGCATCGGAGCGCGCTTGCTCGGGGGCGACCACTCCGTTGCTCCCGTGCGTGGCCAGGTCGTCCTCGTCGAGCAGGTCGGCATCGACCACTGGTGGATCGACGCCGAGACGCCGGCGTACGTCGTGCCGCGCAGCCGCGACGTAGTGCTCGGTGGGACTGCCGACGCGGGCGAGTGGAGCCGGACGCCCGACCCGGCCACCGCCGAGGCGATCCTCGCCGCCGCCGCGCGCATCGAACCCAGGCTCGCCGGCGCCCGGATCCTGCGGCACAAGGTCGGGCTGCGTCCCGGTCGGTCGACCGTGCGCCTCGAGCGTGAGGCGGACGTCATCCACTGCTACGGCCACGGTGGCTGCGGCGTGACCGTGAGCTGGGGCTGCGCCGACGACGTGGTGGACTTGGCGCGTGACTGACCTCCAGTGCGCCGCCCGGGTGTTCGTCGCCCGCCATGGCGAGGCCCTCTACGAGAGCGAGCTGCTCAGCGATGCCGGCGGCTGGCTGAGCCCGCAGGGGCGCCGGCAGGCGACGGAGCTCGCCGCGACGCTCGGCTCCGAGCGGATCGCGCGGGTGTGGGTGAGCGACATGTCCCGCGCCGTGCAGACGGCCGAGATCGTCGCCGGGATCCTCGGCGTCGACGTGGTCGTGCGCAGAGGACTCCGGGAGTTCGGCGTCGGCAATGCCGCGGGGACGACCGGCGACCCCGACCCGTTCGCCGCGACGTTCGCGGCCTGGCTCGACGGTGACCTCGCGGCCCGCATCCCCGGCGGCGAGAGCGGCGAGGAGGTCGTCGGGCGCTACGCCGCCGTCCTCGACGAGGTCGCCGACGAGCACCGCGGCGAGTCCGCGCTGGTCGTCAGCCACGGAGGAGTCATGTCCATGGCGCTGTCCGTGGTGGCACGCAACCTCGCCGCCAGCCACGGCAAGGAGCGGCCGATGCCCACCTGCGGCGTCGTGGCCCTCGAGGCCGACGCGGACGGCTGGATCTGCCGGAGCTGGGCCGGCACACCGGTGGAGCGGGACGGCGGTTAGCCGAGGAAGGCGACGAGGGTCGGCACGAAGGCCGCCTGAGGCCGCCGGACCTCAGGCCTGCCGCACGACGAGCACCACCACGGCGATGACCCCCATCACTGCGAGCGCGATGCCCATGCGTACGGCCATGCCCGTGAGCCACAGCGACATGAGCGTCTCGGCGCCACCGCGCCGGTCGAGCGGGACGACCTCGACGACCGCCGACCGGTTGATCGGGCCGTAGACGTGCGGGTAGGAGTCGTCGCCCACCGCCTCGACCCGCACGTCGGCCTCCGTCAGCCGGGTCGGGTCGATCGTCAGCAGGACGAGGTCCTCGCCCAGCCCGGCGTAGTAGCGGTCGAAGACGCCCTGCACCTGGTCGCGACGGCTCGCGTGGATGAAGCCCTCCTCCTCGAGGGTCCGCCCGGCGGTGGAGGTCGTGTAGGTACCGGTGCCGAGCGTCCGTCTCCAGTCGGCTGCGGTGGCGATGTGGAAGATGCGCTCGGGAACGGGCGAGGTCACCGTGCGAGGGTAACGACATGAGCGATCGCGTCTACGTCGTGACCGACATCGAGGTCGACGGCTTCGTCCCCGGCGCGCACTCGATGCTGGCCCTCGCCTCCGTGGCGGTGACGGCCTCGGGCGAGCAGGTGGGTGAGTTCGAGGCGGTGCTCGAGCGCCTCCCGGGTGCCCAGCCGAACCCGGCCACGTGGGCGTGGTGGCTCTCGCAGCCCCCGGAGGTGTTGGCGGCGTCGACGGACGGCGCGCGCCCGGTCCCCGAGGTGATGGCCGACTTCGTCACCTGGGTGCAGGGGCTGGGGGAGGAGCGCGAGTTCGTCGCCTCGCCCCTGGGCTTCGACGGGACCTACGTCGACCACTACCTCCGCCGGTTCACGGCGTACGGCCTCGCCCAGGGGCCGGACGAGACCGACCTGCTCTTCCACGGGCCGGGCCTGTGCCTCAAGAGCCTGGCCTGCGGCGTCACGGGCAGCGACTGGGCGACGTTCTCGGTCCACGACCTGCCGAAGGAGTGGTTCGGCGAGGTCGAGCACACCCATCGCGCCATCGACGACGCCCGCGGCTACGCGAACCTGCTGGTCGAGGTCATGCGCCGGGCGCGCGGCTGACTAGATCCCATCGTCCGCTGGGGGTGGCGGCAGATTGCGATGGGTGCGGGGCCTTGGCTGCAATGTGCCGCCACCCCTATCGCTGCTCGGCCATCCAGGCTTCGGGTCGCACGGCCTCGGCCGCGGCGAGGCCGGACCGCCCCCTCGAGGTCGTCGAGCTCGCTTCGGGAGCCGCCCCGGATATCGAGGAGCTCCAGCCCAGAGAGCTCCGCGAAGCGGAAGCCTGCAGGGAGCCGAACGTTCCAGAGCGTCAGGTGGCGGAGCTGCGCCAGCCTGTCCAGTTCCGCAGGCTTCACCGTCCAATGACTGACGAACGCCGCCCCGTCGACGCGACTGTCCCAGCGCGGCTCGTTCTTCGGCATCAGAAGAGCCGGTGCTCGGCGCCGTCGTCCATCCCGCGGAGCGCGTCGTAGTCGACCAGCGCGCAGGCGATGCCGCGGTCGGTGGCCAGGACGCGGGCCTGGGGCTTGATCTCCTGGGCGGCGTAGATGCCTCGCACCGGCCCCTTGGTCGTGAGCAGCGGGTCGCGGTTGAGGAGCTCGAGGTAGCGGGTGAGCTGCTCGACGCCGTCGATCTCGCCGCGGCGCTTGATCTCCACCGCGACGGACAGGCCGGCGGCGTCGCGGCACATCAGGTCGACCGGACCGATGGCGGTCATGAACTCGCGGCGGACGAGCGTGAGGCCGTCGGCGAGTGTCGCGGGGTGCTCGGCCAGCAGCTCCTGGAGGTGCTTCTCCACGCCGTCCTTCTGCAGGCCGGGGTCGACGCCGAGGTCGTGCGAGGTGTCATGGAGGACCTCGTCGATCAGGATCCGCAGGGTGTCGTCGGTCTTGCCGGCGCTCACCACCCACTCGGGCCGGCCGTCCTCGGCCACCCCCTCCTTCACCGTGCAGGGCGGCGACATCCAGTTGAGCGGCTTGTAGGAGCCCCCGTCGGAGTGGATCAGCACCGAGCCGTCCGACTTGAGCATCAGCACACGGGTCGCCAGCGGGAGGTGGGCGGTCAGCCGCCCGGCATAGTCCACCTGGCAGCGCGCCACGACGATCCTCACGACGAGCGAATCTACAGTGACCTCGTGACCGACCACGAGGTGCGCCCCGCGCTCCGCCGCGACCTCGCCCAGCTCGACCTGACGCACGAGGCGTCGCGCCCCGGCCTGGTGATGGTCGTCGGCGACCCGCCGGTCGGGCACATCCGCGTCGACCTGCTCGACGGGCACGCCCACCTCGACTCGATCGTCGTCGGCGCCGACCTGGGCGGCACCACGACCCGGGCACTGGTGGAGACGGTCTGCGAGCGCCTGTCGGCCCGTGGTCTCGGCCAGCTCACCGCGTCGCCCTATGCCGGTGCGGAGGCGGCGGCGTACGCCGACCTGGGCTTCGTCGAGGTCCCGGACGGCGAGCCGGTCCCGCGTCCGCTGCTGGAGGTCGCCGACCAGCCGGGGCGGGTGTTCGTACGACGCGTGCTGCGCGCGCACCGCACCACCGCCGAGCTCGACGCCTGGGTGGCGAGCCTCGACGCCCCGCGCGACGTCGGGACGCTGAGGGCCGTGATCCGCCGTCCGGTCCCCGGGCAGCGGGAGGTGCTCGACGTCGGCCACCTCGACCCGACGGAGGGACTGGTCGGTGACGGCTGGGCCGTCCGCGGCAGCCGGCACACCAAGGACGGCACGGCCGACCCCGAGATGCAGCTCAACGTCATGCACCACGGGCTCGTGCAGTTCCTCGCCCAGGACCCCGAGCGCGAGGAGCTCGCCGGCGACCAGATGTACGTCGACCTCGACCTGTCGCACGACAACCTCCCGCCGCGGAGCGAGCTCCACATCGGTGGTCCGGACGGCGCGGTCATCGTGGTGACCGAGGTGCCCCACAACGGCTGCGGCAAGTTCATCGCTCGCTACGGCAAGGAGGCGATGACCTTCGTGAACGGGCCCGAGGGCAAGTCGCGCCGGCTGCGGGGGCTGTGCGCCCGGGTGGTGCGCCCCGGTGCGGTCCGTCCGGGCGACGAGATCGTCGTCGTACGCCCTCCGGCAGCGCCGGCGGAGTGACGGTTCCCACACTCCGGGCCCCGGGTCGGCATGGGAGCATGCGTCCATGACTGACACGGCTACTCGCGAGTTCTCCACCGTCGGTGTGATCGGCCTCGGCACGATGGGCGCCGGCATCGCGGAGGTCTTCGCCCGCAACGGCTACAGCGTCATCGGTGTCGAGCTCAACGACGGCGGCCTCGAGCGCGGTCGTCAGCACCTCGAGCACTCCACGGGCCGCGCGGTGAAGCGCGAGAAGATGACCGAGGAGCAGCAGGCCGAGCTGCTCGGCCGGATCACCCTCACGACCGACATGGCGGCGCTCTCCGCCGCCGACCTCGTCGTCGAGGCGGTCGTCGAGTCGCTCGAGGTCAAGAAGGCGATCTTCCGCACGCTCGACGGCGTCGTCCGCGACGACGCCGTCCTCGCGACGAACACCTCGTCGCTGAGCGTCACCGAGATCTCCACCGCCAACTCCAAGCCCGGCCGCGTCATCGGCGTGCACTTCTTCAACCCGGCTCCGGTGCAGAACCTCGTCGAGATCATCCGCACCGTCGTCACCGAGCCCGCCGTCCTCGAGGACGTCCAGCGGGTGCTGACCGACCTCGGCAAGAACCCCGTCGTGTGCGGCGACAAGGCCGGCTTCATCGCCAACACCCTCCTCTTCGGCTACCTCAACCACGCCGTGGCGATGTACGAGGGCAAGTACGCCTCGCGCGAGGACATCGACGCCGCCATGCGGTTCGGCTGCGGCTACCCGATGGGCCCGCTCGCGCTGCTCGACCTCATCGGCCTCGACACGGCCTACGAGATCCTCGACACGATGTACAAGCAGGGCCGCGACCGGTTGCACGCGCCGGCGCCGATCCTCAAGCAGTACGTCACCGCGGGCCTGCTCGGACGCAAGTCGGGCCGCGGCTTCTACACCTACGAGGCCCCCGACAGCCCCCTCGTGGTCGACGACGCGCAGACGCCCGGCGCGGACGACAAGCCGCGGCTCCACCACGACATCCGCCAGGTCGGTGTGGTCGGTACGGGCACGATGGCCGCCGGCATCGTCGAGGTCTTCGCGAAGGCCGGCCACGACGTGCTGTTCACCGGCCGCGGCCCGGAGAAGGTCGCCGGTGTCGTCTCGACCATCACCAGGAACTTCGACAAGCAGATCCAGCGTGGCCGCGCGACCGAGGAGGAGAAGGCCGAGGTGCTCGGCCGTGTGCGCGGCACCACGTCGCTCGACGACCTCCGCGACGTCGACCTCGTGGTCGAGGCCATCGCCGAGGACCTGGCGATCAAGACCACGCTCTTCGAGAACCTCGACGAGATCTGCAAGCCGGGCGCCATCCTCGCCACCACGACGTCGTCGCTGCCGATCATCGCCATGGCCAAGGTGACCAAGCGTCCGCAGGACGTCATCGGCATGCACTTCTTCAACCCGGCGGCGATCATGAAGCTCGTGGAGGTCGTCTCCACGGTGGCGACCGACGAGACCGTCACCGAGACGGTCCTCGCGCTGTGCGAGAAGGTCGGCAAGGTCGCGGTGCGCTGCGGCGACCGCTCCGGCTTCATCGTCAACGCGCTGCTGTTCCCCTACCTCAACGACGCGGTGAAGATGCTCGAGGCGCACTACGCGACCGCCGACGACATCGACACCGCCATGAAGCTGGGGTGTGCGCTGCCGATGGGTCCCTTCGAGCTGCTCGACGTCGTCGGCAACGACGTGTCGCTGGCGATCCAGAAGGAGCTCTACCTCGAGTTCCGCGAGCCCGGCTTCTCCCCGGCACCGCTGCTGGAGCACCTGGTCACGGCCGGCTACCTCGGTCGCAAGACCGGGCGCGGGTTCCGCGACTACAGCGCGCGCTGACCCACACCGACCGCCAGGGCCGTACGCCGGCTCAGTCGAGGCAGAACTCGTTGCCCTCGGGGTCGGTCATCACGATGTGACCTGCGGTCATCGGCGGCTCGGGATCGTGGCGCTCCATCCGCGTGGCGCCGAGAGCCACCAGCCGCTCGCACTCGGCCTCGAGCGCGGTCATCCGCTCGTCGCCGGTGAGTCCGGGAGCCGCCCGCACGTCGAGGTGGACGCGGTTCTTCGCGGTCTTCCCCTCGGGCACCTGCTGGAAGAACAGCCGTGGACCGCCGCCGTCGGGGTCCTCGGCGGCGGAGCGAGAGTTCCACTGCGACTCGGGCACGCCGACCTCGCGCAGGAACTCGTGCCACACCTCGAAGGGGTCCTGCCCCGGCTCGATCGTGCGGCCCGGCGGTGGCGGGTTGACGTAGCCCATCGCGGAGGCCCAGAAGCGGGAGAGCTTCTCGGGGTCGTGGGCGTCGAAGGTGACCTGGATCGTCCGGCTCATGCCCGACATCCTGCCGCGCCCCACCGACATCGGGTGGGCCGCCGGCTCAGGCGCGGGCGCGCAGGTGGCTCTGTTCGGTCACCAGGCCGGCGAGGCGAGCGCGGGTGTTGATGTCGAGCTTGCGGTAGATGTGGGTGAGGTGCGCGTCGACGGTGCGCGGGGAGACGAAGAGCTCCTCGGCGATCGCCCGGCTGGTCAGGCCGTGCGCGACGCGCTCGGCGACCTGGCGTTCGGCCGCCGTGAGCTGGTCGAGCACCGAGGGCGGGGCGGACGCCGGGCGGTTGAAGACGGCGGTGACGAGGGAGACCGACTCGTCCGACAGGTCGTCGCCGTCGATCCAGCCGGCGGGCTCCTTCCCGGCCGGCACGACGTCGTAGTCGGCGGAGTAGCCCCAGCGCACCGCCATCCGCGGCGTGCGCAGCGCGAACGCGGCCGCGGCGAGCGAGCGTGCCTCCGGCAGCTCCCGGTCACGCGCGACCCCGGCCAGCCCGTCGAGCACGTCGGCGGCCCGCAGCGGGAGCCGCATCGTGCGGCAGTGCTCGAGGGCGGTGAGGTACGTCGTGGTGGCCTGCTCGAGGTCGCCGAGGCCGACCAGGGCGCGACCCAGGAGCAGGCGCGCCTCGACGCTGTCGCGCCCGAGCCGCGCGGAGTCGGCCAGGGCCACCACGTCGGCGGCGAGGCCCGCCGCCTGGCGCAGCTCGCCGCGCAGCAGCAGGTCGCGGCCGTCCTGGGCCAGCACCGGGAGCCGTACGGCCCACGGCAGGCTCTGGCGGTCGACCGGGGTGGGCTCCCACGTCGGGTCGAGGCCACGCAGGAGCGTCTCGGCCAGCAGGCCGACCCGGTCCTCGGCAAGCTCGCGGGCCTCGAGCACGACCGCCCGGGTGCCGGCGACGGCCTCCGCGATGCGTCCCTGCTCCAGCGCGATCCGGGCCAGGAGGGTGCGGGCGGACAGGCCGATCCACCGCTCGTCGCGACTCATCCTCGCCGGGAGGGCGTCACCGGCCGCCTGCGCGGCCTCGGCGAAACGACCCTGCGAGGCGTAGACGTCGGCGAGCGTCCGGGTGGCCTGGCGCCGGATCGAGCCCTCGGGGTCGAGGTCGAGCGCGCGGCGCGCCTCGCGCTCGGCCAGGTCCGTCGCGCCGGCGTCGAGGTGCATCTCGGCCCGGATCGACGCGGTCTTGGCCAGCTGCTCCTCCGGCCGTGGCGCCGACGAGGCGTGCTCGTCGGCGCGTTCCAGCAGCCAGAGGCCCTCATAGGTGCCGCGCATCTCGGACGCGGCGATCCCGGCCCGCCTGGCGATCTGGGCGCCGATCGCGGGTGGCCCGTCGCCGCTGGACAGGGCCGCCTCGAGGATCTCGACGGCGTCACGCGCGCGCATCGAGGTGTAGAGGGAGGAGAAGATCCGGTTGGCGACCGAGTAGCCCTCGGCCCGGGTGTCCGGGTTCGCGCACGCGGTGAGCACGGCGTGGCGCATCGCCGACAGGTCCTTGAGCCAGTCGGCGTCCGCGGCCCCGTAGTTGTCGTGGGCGGGGGCGTGGTCCTGGGCCCAGCCGAGCAGCCCGGACTCGACCGCCGTCACGTCCTCGGGCCGCGCGAGCGCGCGGGCGCGCCCCCGGATCGGGGAGAGCATGTCGAAGCGACCGGAGGCGTCGACCTCGAGCAGGCTGCGGCGGACGAGGTTGCCGGCGATCTCGGCGGCGCGGGGCGCGGGCTGGTCGAGCACCCGGACGAGGACCCCGAGCCCGACCGGGAACCCGAGAGTGCCGATCCGCCGCAGGGCCGTGGCGCTGTCGTCGTCGAGGAGGTCGTGGGCCGAGTCCACCGCCTGGTCGAGGCTGCCCGCGGACATCGCGTTGCCGAGCCCGACCAGCGCGGACTGCACCGCCACCTGCTCGATCAGGAGGGGCAGCCCGCCGGTGGCCCGCAGCAGCCGGCGTACCTCGTGGTCCTGCTGGTCGAGGTCGACCGGCAGCCCGCCCGCGGACCGGATCCGGCGCAGGAACAGCTCGACGGCCGGTCCCACGAGCGGCGAGCGGTGCGACGGCACCGGGAGCGGACCGATCCGGACGACGGACTCGTCGGGCTGGTCGGCCGTGGTCAGGGCGGTCACGACGACGCGGGCGTCGGTCGTGGCGTCGAGCATCGTCTGCAGCACCGGGCCGGCACCGGTCGCGTCGATGTCGAGGCCGTCGAGCACCAGCAGGCAGTCGCGGCCGTCGACGGCCCGGCCGAGGGCGCCGGCGAGCGAGTCGCCGGGTGCGGTCTCGGAGTCGAGCACCTCCAGCGCGGCGGCGAGGAGGTCGTCGAGCGTGCGGATGTTGCGTGCGTCCACCCACGCCGTCGGCAGGCCTTCCGCGACGTGGCGCACGATCAGCGTCTTGCCACTGCCGGGCGGGCCGACGACCGTGACCCACCGCGACTCGTCGAGCGCCTCGCCCAGCGCGCGCTGGACGTCGTCACGACCCAGGCACGGAGAGAGCACGGAAGGAATCTATCGTTCCCGCGCCGGTGAGTTAGGTAGGACTACGGATGCCGGACGCCACCCGTTCGGGGAATCTTGTCGTACGCCGCGGGGGCGGCGGGACCGCACAGGGGATGGTCTCGCAGCCCACCGGCCGCTTCTCCGGGCAGGTCGTGCATCGGCGGGGGTCGATGCACGACCTGCTCGTGCGTGCCGAGAGGCACCCAGGTGGCGCCGCGCGTGCCCCCTGCCACCTTGCCGCCGATGCGTACGCTGTGGCCATGGAACTCGTGCTCGTGCTGGTCGTCCTCGGCGGGCTGACCGCGGTCGCGGTGGCGGCCGGCAAGTCGGGCAAGAGGCGCAGTCTGGCCCGTTCCGAGGCCGAGGTCGCGCCCGTGAAGCGGCTGGCCGAGGAGGACGTCACCGCCCTCGGCGTGGAGCTCCAGGACCTCGACATCGACCTCGCCGGCGAGGCGCTCGACCCGGGCGCCAACGCCGACTACCAGCGCGCGCTCGACGCGTACGAGTCCGCGAAGGCGGCGGCCGCGAGCCTCACCCGCGCCGAGGACGTCCGGCACGTGACGGAGATCCTCGAGGACGGCCGCTACGCGATGGCGTGCGTCCGCGCCCGGGTCGCCGGCCAACCCCTGCCGCAGCGCCGCCCGCCCTGCTTCTTCGACCCGCGGCACGGCCTGTCGGTCGCCGACGTCCCGTGGACGCCGCCGGGCGGCGCCCCGCGCGACGTGCCTGCCTGCGCCCTCGACGTCGAACGCGTCCGGGCGGGTGCCGAGCCCGACATCCGCAAGGTGATGGTCGGCTCGCGGCGCGTCCCCTACTGGCAGGGTGGCCGGGCCTACCAGCCCTACGCCCAGGGCTACTTCGGCGGCTTCGGCCCCATGGACTGGATGTTCATGGGGATGCTCTTCGGCGGCGGGTTCGACGGGATCGGTGAAGGGATCGGCGCGATCGGCGAAGGCCTCGGCGACATGTTCGGCGGCATCGGTGACGGCATCGGCGGGTTGTTCGACGGCTTCGACGGCTTCGACTTCTGACCTCCCTGACCCACGTCACCACCGGCTGGTCCCACCCACCGACGACGGCAGGGTCGCGCCCTGACGTCGAGTCCTCGCCCCGCGTGCGCGAGGATGACCCGGTGAGCCTGCACCGCACCGAGCTCGGCGAGTCCGGGTCGCGCGTCGTCTTCTGCCACGGCCTCTTCGGGCAGGGCAAGAACTGGACGCAGGCCGGGAAGGCGCTCAGCGCCGACCACCGGGTGCTGCTGCTCGACATGCCCAACCACGGGCGTTCGCCGTGGACGGAGCGGTTCGACTACCTCGAGCTCGCCGACCTCGTCGCCGGGGAGCTCGGGGACGAGCCCGTGGCGCTCGTCGGCCACTCGATGGGCGGCAAGATCGCGATGTGCCTCGCGCTGCGCCACCCCGAGCTCGTGGAGCGGCTCGTCGTCGTCGACGTGGCCCCGGTCGCCTACCCGAGCGGCCGTGAGTTCGTCGGTTACGTCGAGACCATGCGCGGGCTCGACCTGTCGGCGCTCGAACGGCGCGACCAGGCCGACGAGGCGCTCCGCGCGACGGTGCCCAACCCGGTCGTGCGCAGCTTCTTGCTGCAGAACCTCCGCCGCACCGACGACGGCTGGCACTGGCAGGTCAACCTCGACCTGCTCGGCGCGTCGATGGACGGCCTGACCGGCTGGCCGGCAGACGAGCTGGGGGAGGCGACGTACGACGGCTCGGTGCTGTGGGTCGGCGGTGCCGACTCCGACTACATCGACGACGCGCACGCGCCCGAGATGGACCGCAGGTTCCCGCGCAACCGCCGGGTGCTGGTCAAGGACGCCGGGCACTGGGTGCACTCGGAGCAGCCCGCGGTCTTCCTCGAGGTGCTGCGGCGCTTCCTCGCCGCCGCAGCCGCCTAGGCCCTCTGGCGCGCGCGGTACGCCGCGACGGCCTCGCGGTTGCCGCAGGTGGTCGAGCAGTAGCGGCGCGAGCGGTTGCGGGACAGGTCGAGCACGACGTCGTCGCAGTCGTCGGCGGCGCAGCGGTCGAGGCGTGACATCTCGTCGGCGCGGATCACGTCGACCATCGCCATCGCGGTCTCCACCACGACCCGCTCACCGAGCGGACGGTCGGGATCGACGGCGTGGACGTGCCAGTCCCAGTGGTCGTGGCGCTGCAGCTGGGGGAGTGCCTTGGCCTTCGCGAGCATCCGGTTGACGATCTCGGCGGCCTCGTCGCGCTCGGCGAGGAGGAGGGCCCTGAGGGCCGGGCGGAGGCGGCGTACGTCGTCGAGCTCGTCCTGCGTCGCGTCGAGACGGCCGGTGTAGGGCCAGGAGGCGAGGAAGGCGGACAGGTCGTCGACCGAGCCGAGCGGGTCGCCCGGCTCGTCGGAGGAGTTGACCAGAGCGACCGCGGCCTGCAGCGCGGCGTCTGTGTCATCTGTGAAAAGCATGTTGACACATTACAACATCCCGCCATAGTGTCATGACCGTGACAGTTTTGACGCATGACATAGCACGCTCTCGGACGACCACGGGGCTGGCACTGGCAGTCGCCTCGGCCACGTCGTTCGGCCTGTCCGGCGTGCTGGCGCGCGGGCTGCTCGACACCGGCTGGAGCGCGGGTGCGACCGTGGCGTTGCGCATCGCGATCGCCGCGGCCGTGCTGGTCGTCCCGGGCGCCCTGGCCCTGCGCGGGCGGTGGGACCTGCTCCGCACCAACGCGAGCCTCATCGCGGTCTACGGCGTCGCCGCCGTCGCCGGCGCCCAGCTCTGCTACTTCTACGCCGTCACCTACATGCAGGTGAGCGTCGCCCTGCTGCTGGAGTACACCGCGCCGGTCGCCGTCGTGGTGTGGCTGTGGTTGCGCCACGGCCACCGTCCCTCGGGGCTGACCCTTCTCGGCGCGGGCATCGCCGCGGGCGGGCTGGTGCTGGTGCTCGATGTGATCTCCGGCGCCGAGCTGAGCGCCGTCGGAGTCCTGTGGGCCCTGGGCGCGATGGTCGGTGCCGCGACGTACTTCGTGATCTCCGCCGACGAGGACAACGGACTACCCGGCATCACCCTGGCGGCCGGGGGACTGCTCGTGGGTGGTCTCGTGCTGCTGGTCGCGGGCGCGTCAGGCGTGCTGCCGTTCCACGCGTCCACGGCCGACGCCGTCTACGACGGACGGACCGTCGCGTGGTGGATCCCCGTCGTGGCGCTGGGCCTCGTCACGGCAGCCTTCTCGTACGTCACCGGCATCGCGGCCGGCCGTCGGCTCGGCAGCCGCCTGGCCTCGTTCGTCGCGCTCGGCGAGGTCCTCGCCGCGGTCGTCTGGGCGTGGCTGCTGCTCGGCGAGCTGCCGCGGGGCATCCAGCTCGCCGGTGGCCTGCTGGTGCTCGCTGGGGTCGTGGTCGTCAAGCTGGGGGAGGGACGCGCTCCGCTCGTCGCGGAGCCGCTGCCCGCGGGTGAGCGCAGCCTCAGCGAGCGTCCTGCCGCTTGAGGAACACCTCGCGATGCAGCAGCAGGAGCGCTGCCGCGACCGGCACCGCCAGCAGGGCTCCGATGACACCCATCAGTGAACCGCCCACGAGCGCGGCCACGACGGTGACCGAGCCCGGCAGGTCGACCGACTTCTTCATGATCCGCGGGTAGATCACGTAGGACTCGAACTGCTGGTAGGCGAGGTAGTAGACCAGGGCCACGAGAGCGACGGTCGGCGAGATCGTCAGGGCGAGGAGCGTCATGATCACCCCGGACACGACCGCACCGACGACCGGGATCAACGAGAAGAGCCCCACGACGAAGCCCAGCGCGAAGGCGTAGTCGCCGAGCCCGACGATGAACGAGAAGAGCAGCGTGCTGATCCCGGCGAACAGTGCGACGAGGAACGCTCCTGCGACGTAGGCACCGGTCGCGCGGATGATCCGGTCGCCGAGGTCGCTGACCCGCGGCCGGCTGGACGCCGGCGCCAGTGAGTACGCCGCGTGCTTGATGCTCGGGAGGGAGGCGAGGAAGTAGATCATCAGCACGATGACGATGAGGCTGTTCGCCAGTGCCGACAGCACGCGCAGCCCGACGCCGAGGGCGCCGCCGAAGACCTTCTGGCCGAACTCGCCGTCCTGGATGTACTCCTGGGCCTTGGCGATGATGTCGAACTGGTCGTCGAGCTTCTGCGCCTGCTTGTTGGTCTGCAGGTCGTCGAGCCAGCCGGGTGCGTTGCGGGTGATCTGCGTGATCTGGTCGCTGATGACCGGCACGACGGCGATGACGAACAGCGTCAGCACCCCGATGACCGCGACGAGCACGAGCAGCACCGACAGTCCGCGGCGGAGGCCGCGGCGCATGAAGAACTCCACGACCGGGTTGAGCCCGATCGCGAGGAACATCGACATCACGAGCAGGATCAGGACCGAGGAGATGCTGAGCAGCTGCTCGGTGAAGAAGATCGCGGCGAGGGCGCCGATGGCCCCGAAGAACCCGACCTTGAACGGGGAGTGCCGCAGGAGCGTGGGATGGCTGGTCGCAGCCTCCACGGGGACGTACGGCGCGGGCGCCTCCTCGTCGACGACCAGGTCGGTCGAGTCGTCGATGGTCTCCGCGATGACCGCGGCCGAGCGCGCCGACTCCTCAGCCGCGTCGGCCGCCGCTTCGGCGCGGTCGGCGTCGTCACTGACCTGCTCGACGACCTCCTCGAGCGTCTGCGGCTCCTCCACGTCACCGGTGTTGTCGTCGGCTTCGGCATCACGCGAGGTGGTCGCCTCGCGGAGCCTGTCGCGCCAGCTCAGGACTGGTCCTCTGCGAAGCCGGCGACCACGTCACGCAGCGCGCCGAGCTGGGCGGTGATCGCGTCCCGGCGCTTGGTGATCCGGTCCACCTCGGCCTGGATGTTGGCGAGCTCGCGCTCGGACTCCGCGGCCCGGGTGGCGCCGATCGAGTCGGCCTGCGTGCGGGCGGAGGCGACGACCTGCTCGGCCTCCCGTCGGGCGCGCGACAGCAGTCCCTCGGCCTCGTTCTGCGCCTGCTGGCGGTGCGTGTTGGCCTGGGCGGTCGCCTCGCGGGCCCGCTGCTCGGCCGCCGTCGCCCGCTCCTCGGCCTCGGCGACGAGCCGGTGGGTCTCGGCGGTCGCGTTGCTGTGGTGCTCGGCGGCCTCGCGGGTGAGGCGCTCCTTCTCGACCGCGAGCGTGCGGCGGGCCTCCTGGACCTCGCGGTCCGCGGCGGCGCGCGCCTGCTCGGCCTCACGGGTCGCGGTCACCCGCACCTCGTTGGTCTCCTGCTGGGCGGCGAGCCGCAGCTGGTCGGACTCGCGACGGGCGGCCGCCAGGAGGTCCTCGGCCTCGGACGTGGCCAGGCTGCGCTCGGTCTCCGCGTCGGCGGTGATCCGCGCACGCATCTCGTCGAGCTCCTTGAGCTGCACGAGGCGCATGTCGTCGGCCTCGCGGGCGGCATCGGCCCGGATGCTCTGCGCATCACGCTCGGCCCTCGCGCGGATGTCGTCGGCCTCGCGGCGGGCCGCGTCGCGCACGTCGCCGGCCTCCTCCTCGGCGAGCTTGAGCATCGAGGTGGCGCGCCCGCCGAGACCGGCGTACGTCGGGTTCGAGTTCTCCTCCAGCTCCGAGCGCAGCCGCTCGAGCTCGGCCTCGAGCTCGATGACCCGCTGCTCGCTGCTGGCCAGGCTCGTGGCCAGTCCGGACTTCTCGGTCTGGAGCTGGCCGACGCGCTGGTCGACCGCGGTCTTGTCGTAGCCGCCGCGGCGCACGACCGGGAGCGGTGCGGCGGCCTGGCCGACGGGCCGGGCGGCCGGGCGAGCGGCAGGAGCCGGTGCTGCCTGCGCGGCCGGCCGGGGTGCCGCCGCGGGCGGGACGACCGGCGACCGGAGCGTGGGTTCGTCGTCGACAAACGGCTTCGCGGGCGCCGCGGGTGCGGGAGCGGCCGGAGCCGGTGTCTCACCGCGGGGTGCGGTCTTCACCGGCTCGGTGGTCTCCGGCTCGGGCTCCGCCTCGGCCTTCGGCTCGGGCTCTCGCCTGCCGGGCTCGGTCGACTCCGGCTCGGTCTTCGGCTCGGCCTTCGATCCGGCCTTCGGCTCGGGCTTGGCCGCCGCCTTCGCCGCGGGCTGCTCCTTCGGTGTCACCGGGAGCACCTGGGTCTCCTCACCCGCGCCGTCGCCGGACTCCGGCTCGTCGTCGAAGATGGACAGGCCCTGGTCGGAGCTCATGCTGCGACACCCACTCTCACGTCGTACGGACTGCGTCAGCGGCCAGTCTTGCCGATGCCGGGGAAACACGACACCCCGGCTCGCTGGCGACCGGCGAACCGGGGTGTGCGGAAGCTCCGACGCGCCGCCGGAGGGGTGAGCCGGGAGCCGATCAGACCCCGCGGAAGCGGTTGATCGCGGTCTCGTGCTGGGCGCGCATCTCATGGTTGCGCACACCGAGACCCTCCTCGGGGGCGAGGCAGAGCACGCCGACCTTGCCCTGGTGCGCGTTCCGGTGGACGTCGAGCGAGGCCTGGCCGACGTCGTCCAGCGTGTAGGTCTTCGAGAGGGTCGGGTGGATCTTTCCCTTGGCGATGAGGCGGTTGGCCTCCCACGACTCGCGGTAGTTGGCGAAGTGGCTGGAGATGATGCGCTTGAGGTTCATCCACAGGTAGCGGTTGTCGTACTCGTGCATGTAGCCCGACGTCGACGCACAGGTCGTGATGGTGCCGCCCTTGCGGGTGACGAAGACCGAGGCGCCGAAGGTCTCGCGGCCCGGGTGCTCGAAGACGATGTCGATGTCCTCCCCGCCGGTGAGCTCGCGGATGCGGGCGCCGAGGCGCTTCCACTCCTTGGGGTCCTGCTCGGTGCCCTCGTCGTTCCAGAACTTGTAGGCCTCCTCCGAGCGGTTGATGATCAGCTCGGCGCCCATGCTGCGCGCGATCGCCGCCTTCTCCTCGTTGGAGACCACGCACACCGGGGTGGCGCCACCGTTGAGGGCGTACTGCGTCGCGAAGCCGCCGAGGCCGCCGGAGGCGCCCCAGATCAGGACGTTGTCGCCCTGCTTCATGTCGCCGCCGTTCTTGGAGACCAGCTGACGGTACGCCGTGCAGTTCACGAGGCCGGGGGAGGCCGCCTCCTCCCAGGTGAGGTGCTCGGGCTTGGGCATCAGCTGGTTGGCCTTGACCATGGCGACGTCGGCGAGGCCACCGAAGTTGGTCTCGAAGCCCCAGATCCGCTGCTCGGTGTCGAGCATCGTGTCGTTGTGGCCGTCGGGGCCCTCGAGCTCGACGGAGAGGCAGTGCGCGACGACGCGGTCGCCGGGCTTCCACTTGGTGACGCCGGGACCCGTCTTGAGCACGACGCCGGACAGGTCGGATCCGACCACGTGGTAGGGCAGGTCATGACGCTTGGTGAGCTCGCTGTTGCGGCCGTAGCGCTCGAGGAAGCCGAAGGTCGAGACCGGCTCGAAGATCGAGGTCCAGACGGTGTTGTAGTTGATGGCGCTCGCCATCACCGCGACGAACGCCTCGCCGGGACCGAGCTCGGGGAGCGGCACCTCCTCGACGTGGAGGGACTTGCGCGGGTCCTTCTCCTTCGCGGTGAGGCCCTCGAACATGTCCACCTCCTCCTTCTTCACGAAGGCGGCGCGGTAGGACTCCGGGAGCTCCAGGGAGGCGAAGTCCTCCGAGGTGGCGCTGTCGGACTGGATGGCTTCGAGGATGGTGTGCACGGGTGTCTCCTGCGGAGGGGGCGGTGAGGCATCGGTGGCGCGACGGGGTCAAGATACCGGCGAGTAATCTCGCGTGGGGCGTGGTGTGAGATACCTCGCTAGCGGGCGGCTGCGCCCTTCGCGAGCTCAGGCGGGCTTGGGACGTCGCGGGGCTTCGCTTCGCTCACCCCCGCTCGGTCGGCTCGACGAGCTCGACCAGCACGCCGCCGGCGTCCTTGGGGTGGATGAAGTTGACGCGGCTGTCCGAGGTGCCGCGGCGGGGGGCGTCGTACAGCAGGCGCAGGCCCCGCTCGCGCAGCACGTCGGCGACGTGCTCGACGTCGGCGACGCGGAACGCGAGCTGCTGGATGCCCTGGCCGTTGCGGTCGAGGAACTTCGCGATGGTGGACTCCGGCGTCAGCGGAGCCAGCAGCTGGATGCAGGAGTCCGTGTCGCCCACTCCCACCATCGCCTCGCGGACTCCCTGCTCCTCGTTGACCTCCTCGTGGAGGACCTGCATGCCGTAGACGTCGCGGTAGAACGCCATCGCCTCGTCGAGGTCGGGCACGGCGATGCCGACGTGGTCGATGGCGGTGAAGAGGTGCTGGATGTCCTGCAGCGGGTCGGCGGCTGTCATGGGCCACATCGTGCACTCCGGTGGGCGGGCGCGCGAGGGGGTGTGACGTGTTCCTCACGGCGGGCACGCCACACACCCTGCCGCAGGGCGTACGCCGGTGGGTATCGTCGGCCCCATGACTGGATCTGTGATCGTCGCCGGAGCCCGCACCCCGATCGGCCGCCTGCTGGGTGGCCTCAAGGACCAGTCGGCCGCCGACCTCGGCGGCGTCGCCATCAAGGGCGCGCTCGAGAGGGCCGGCGTGACCGGCGAGCAGGTCGACTACGTGATCATGGGCCAGGTCATCCAGGCCGGTGCCGGGCAGATCACCGCCCGCCAGGCCGCCGTCAAGGGCGGCATCCCGATGAGCGTCCCGTCGATCACCATCAACAAGGTGTGCCTGTCCGGCCTCAACGCGATCGCGATGGCCGACCAGCTCATCCGCGCGGGCGAGCACGAGATCGTCGTCGCCGGCGGCATGGAGTCGATGACGCAGGCACCCCACCTGCTGCCGAAGAGCCGCGAGGGCTTCAAGTACGGCGACACCGCGCTCGTCGACTCGATGGCCTACGACGCGCTCTACGACCAGTTCACCGACCAGGCGATGATCAGCCTGACGGACGGCTGCAACGTAGGCGGCGCCAACCTCACGCGGGAGGAGCAGGACGCGTTCGCGGCGCAGTCGCACCAGCGCGCGGCCGTCGCCTGGAAGAACGGCGTCTTCGACGACGAGGTCGTTCCGGTCACGATCCCCAGCCGCAAGGGCGACATCACCGTCGCCGAGGACGAGGGCATCCGTGGCGACACGACCGTCGAGTCGCTCGCGGGCCTGCGCCCGGTCGCGAAGGACGGCACCATCACCGCCGGCTCCGCCTCGCAGATCTCCGACGGTGCCTGCGCCGTCGTCGTGATGAGCAAGGCCAAGGCCGAGGAGCTCGGCCTGACCTGGCTGGCCGAGATCGGCGCCTCCGGTCAGGTCGCCGGGCCCGACTCATCGCTCCAGCTCCAGCCGGCCAACGCGATCGCGAAGGCAGCGGAGAAGGAGGGCATCGCGGTCTCCGACATCGACCTCTTCGAGCTCAACGAGGCCTTCGCAGCCGTCGGCATCGAGTCGGCCCGCCAGCTCGGCGTCGACCAGGACCGGGTCAACGTCAACGGTGGCGCGATCGCCCTCGGCCACCCGGTCGGGATGTCCGGCGCCCGCATCGTGCTCCACCTGGCCCTCGAGCTCCAGCGCCGCGGCGGCGGCGTCGGTGCCGCAGCGCTCTGCGGCGGCGGTGGCCAGGGCGACGCCCTGATCATCCGCGTGCCCGCCTCCTGAGTCGTGGCCCGGCGGGGCGCCCCGGCGGTCCCCGACCTCGTCGCCGGCGCGCGACGGGGTGAGGCTGCCGCGATCGCCCGCCTGATCACTCTCGTGGAGACCGACTCCCCGGTCCTGCGCGAGGTGATGGCGAGCCTGCGGCCGCACACCGGCCGGGCGCACGTGCTCGGCATCACCGGCGCCCCGGGCGTCGGCAAGTCCACCTCGACCAGCGCCCTGGTCGCCGCCCTGCGGGCGGACGGGCGTCGGGTGGGCGTCCTGGCGATCGACCCGTCATCGCCCTTCTCCGGCGGGGCGCTGCTCGGCGACCGCGTGCGGATGGGTGACCACGCGCTCGATCCCGAGGTCTACATCCGCTCGATGGGAGCCCGCGGCCACCTCGGTGGCCTGGCCCGCTCGACGCCGCAGGCGGTGCGGGTGCTCGACGCCGCCGGGTGCGACGTCGTGGTGGTGGAGACGGTCGGCGTCGGGCAGAGCGAGGTCGAGGTGGCCGGGCTCGCCGACACCACCCTGGTGCTGCTCGCGCCCGGCATGGGCGACGGCATCCAGGCCGCCAAGGCCGGGATCCTCGAGATCGGTGACGTGTACGCCGTCAACAAGGCCGACCGGGAGGGCGCGGACCGCACCCGCCGCGAGCTGCGCACGATGCTCTCGATGGCCGAGCGGCCCGAGGGCGCGTGGCGCCCGCCCGTCGTGCAGACAGTGGCCAGCACGGGGGAGGGGATCGACGGGCTGCTGGCGGAGGTGGACCGCCATGCCGCCTGGCTCGCGGAGTCCGGCGAGCTCGCCCGTCGGCGTACGGCGCGGGCGCGGAGCGAGGTCGAGGCGATCGCCCTCGCGGCGATGCGGGAGCGCTGGGCGGCCGCCGGCGGCGGGGCCGACCTCGACCGGCTGGCCGCACGGGTGGCGGACGGGGAGTCCGACCCCTACGCGGCGTCGGACGAGCTGCTCGGCCGCGCCTGAGAGCGACGCGGCGAGTCAGCTGAGTCGCAGGGTCTGCCCGGTGATGCGCGAGGCGGCGCTGCTGGCCAGGAAGAGTGCGGCGTCTGCCACCGCATCCCCGACGCGGGTGCCCTGCTCGCGGAGCAACGTCGTGCCCGCCACCCGGCTGCCGGCGCGCGGCGCGTACTGGCGGGGGAGGACCGGCCGCGTGGTGTGCAGCACCGAGTTGACCCGGACGCCCAGCCCGGCCCACTTCTCGCCGGCCCGGGCGGTGGACTCGATGACCTGCGCCTGCGCATCGTCGGCGGTCGTCGACAGCTCCAGCCACGTGCGTACGGCGCCGGTGTTGACCACGCACCCGCCGCCGAGGGCCGGGCTCTGGCTGAGCTTGAGCCGCAGCCGCGTGGTGAGGAAGGTGGGGCCGAGCAGGCCGGATCGGGCTGCCTGGGCGACGAACGCCTGCTCGTCGGGCGGCAGCCCGTAGGGGAGGTTGGCCGAGGCGGCGAGGACGAGCACGTCGAGGTGGTCGACCATCGCGGCCAGGTGGTCGATCGACTCCTGCCGGGCCAGGTTGACCGACTCGTAGTCGAACGGCGAGAGGTCGGTGTCGTAGAGCGCGCGGAGCATCATCGTGCCGGTCACGGTCACCGAGGCGCCCGCCTCGGCGAAGGAGGTCGCGATGGTGTGTCCCTCACCGCGGGTGCCGCCCACCACCAGCACCTGGTAGCCGGCGAAGTCGTATGACCCCGATGTCATGGCTTCGCCTCCCGTCGACGTGGCCTGATCAGGTTTTCTACCACGCCGTCGGGGTCTGGTCACACTCGGCCCGAGGGCCCGGCGCGAGGCTCAGACCGCATCCTCCTCGACCAGCACCTCACTCAACAGCTCCTCCTCGAAGAGGGGGTCCGCGAGGTCGGGACGGCCGGTCCGGACGGCCGCGAAGGTCCACAGCTTGTTGAAGACGAACGACACGGGCATGACGAGCCCGATGACGATCAGCTGCGCCCAGTAGAGCCGGTTGCGCAGCCCGCTGGAGTCGTCGAGGACGCCGGTCGGCAGGCTCACGGGGGATCCCGGGTGCATGAGCAGGGTGAGCAGCACCAGGCCGACCACCTGCCCCCCGAAGCCGACCGTCAGGAACGGCCAGTACTCGTGCCACCAGCCCGAGACGCGGCTGCTCCGGAACGTCCACGAGCGGTTGAGCTGGAAGTTCGACAGGTTGGCCACGAGGAAGGCGACCGTGGAGAAGACGTGGTACCAGCGAAGGTTGAAGTCCGAGGTGCCGAGCCCGATGACCGCGTCCTCGAAGTGCGGCCCGACCCGACGCAGCACGACCAGCGTGAGGAGGTTGACGATGACGCCGGATCCGCCGACCACGCCGAAGCGCGCCAGCAGCGCCAGGTTCCGCCGGTGGCGCACGTAGAGGGCGCTGCCCCGCGATGCCATGCGCCGAGGCTACCTACCCGGGCGCATCCGCGTGGGCGCTCTCCCTAGGATTGTCCCCATGACGCAGCAGCCCTTCAGCCGTCCAGGTGCCATCGACCTCTCGGGGCTGGGCCGACCCGCGCCGCAGCCGGGCGCCCCGGCCGCCCCCGCTGCCCCGCCGGCGGGCGCCTCCGGTGGTACGCCGACCGGCACCGGTGCGTCGTACAGCGTGCAGGTGGACGAGCAGAGCTTCCAGGGCCTGCTCGAGCAGTCGATGACGGCCCCGGTGCTCCTGGTGTTCTACTCGCGCACCCGGATGGCCGAGAGCGGCCAGCTCGCCGACGACCTGGTGACGGTCGTGGAGGAGCACGAGGGTCGCTACCTGCTCGGGCTCGTCGACATCGACGCTGCCCCGGAGATCGCCCAGGCCATGCAGATCCCGTCGATCCCGCTGGTGGTCGCGGTCGTCGACGGCCGGCCGATGCCGCTCATGCAGGACCCCCTCCCCATCGAGGAGCTGCGCACCGCGCTGACCCAGGTCGGCCAGCAGCTGACCGCGCAGGGCATCGCCGGACGACACCAGCCGCGCTCGAGCGTCGCGCCCGTGGCCGAGGGCGAGGAGGAGGCGATCGACCCCCGCTACGCACCGGCCCAGGAGGCGCTCGTGGCGGGCGACATCGACGGTGCCGTCCGGGAGTACCAGAAGCTGCTCGACGCCAACCCCGCCGACGCGGAGGCGGCCGGCGGGCTGGCCATGGCGAAAGTCATGCAACGCACCCAGGGAGTCGACCTCAACGACGCGCGTGCCGCCGCGGCCGAGCGCCCCGACGACATCGACGCGCAGACGATGGTCGCCGACCTCGACATGCTCGGTGGTCACGTGGAGGACGCGTTCACCCGCCTGGTGAACCTCGTCGCCCGCACGGCCGACGCCGACCGCGCGAAGGCGCGCGACCATCTGCTCGGCCTCTTCGCCGCCGTCGGCAACGACGACCCGCGCGTGCTGGCGGGCCGTCGCAACCTGGCGTCAGCCCTCTTCTGATCAGTGGTCCCCTGATCCCCGCTTCTCCAGGACCGAGCGACCGGCCTCGAGCCGGGCGACCGGCACCCGGAAGGGGGAGCACGAGACGTAGTCGAGGCCGATCCGGTCGAAGAAGTGCACCGACCGCGGGTCGCCGCCGTGCTCCCCGCACACGCCGACCTTGAGGTCGGGCTTGGTCTGCCGGCCCTTCGAGGTGCCCATCTCGACCATCCCGCCGACGCCGAGCTGGTCGAGGGTCTCGAACGGGGACACGTCGAAGATGGCGTGCTCGAAGTAGCGTGAGAAGAAGGCCGCCTCGACGTCGTCGCGCGAGAAGCCCCACCCCATCTGGGTGAGGTCGTTGGTGCCGAACGAGAAGAAGTCGGCCGCCATCGCGATCCGGTCGGCGAGGAACGCGGCACGGGGCAGCTCGATCATCGTGCCGATCGAGATGTCGAGGCTGACCCCGCGCGACTCCTGCACCTCGGCGATCTCGTGCTCGAGCACGGCCCGGACGATCTCCAGCTCTCGCACGCTCGCGACCAGCGGGACCATGATCTCCGCGCGCGGCGTGCCGTGCGCGTCGGTGCGATCGGCGGCGGCCTCGGCGATCGCGCGGGCCTGCATCCGGAACAGGCCGGGGATCTGGATGCCGAGGCGGACGCCGCGCAGGCCCAGCATCGGGTTGGACTCGTGCAGGCGGCGTACGTGCGTGAGCAGGGTGGCGTCGTGCTCGTCGACCTCACCGCGCTCCTCGTCGACGGCCACCTTCACGCTGAGCTCGGTGAGGTCGGGCAGGAACTCGTGGAGCGGCGGGTCGAGCAGGCGGATGGTGACCGGGAGCCCGTCCATCGCCTCGAGGATCTCGGTGAAGTCCTGCCGCTGGAGCGGGAGCAGCGCGGCGAGGGCGGCCTCGGTGCCGGACTCGTCCTCGGCCACGATCAGCTTCTCGACCAGCTCGCGCCGCTCGCCGAGGAACATGTGCTCGGTGCGGCACAGCCCGATGCCCTGGGCGCCGAAGCGGCGGGCGCGGGCAGCGTCCTCCGGGGTGTCGGCGTTGGTGCGCACGCGCAGCCTGCGCGCACCGTCGGCGTGGGCCATGATCCGCGCCACGGCGTGGGCCAGGTCGTCGTCCAGCTTCTCGCCCTCGAAGTGGCGTACGACGACCGAGTCCGCCACCGGGACGGCGCCGGCGAACACCTCGCCCGTCGTGCCGTCGATCGAGATCACGTCACCCTCGCTGACGGTCTCGCCGCCACGCACGCTGAACGTGCGGGACCTGGCGTCGACGTCGAGCGACTCGACACCGCACACGCACGTACGGCCCATGCCGCGGGCGACCACGGCGGCGTGCGACGTCTTCCCGCCGCGGCTGGTGAGGATGCCGCGGGCCGCGACCATGCCGCGCAGGTCGTCGGGGTTGGTCTCCTTGCGGACCAGGATCACGTCCTCGCCGCGTTCGGCCCACTCCACCGCGGTGTCGGAGTCGAAGACGGCCTTGCCGACGGCCGCGCCGGGTGAGGCGTTCATGCCCTTGGCGAGGAGCGTGCGCTCGGCCTTCTCGTCGAAGCGGGGGAACATCAGCTGGGCGAGCTGGTCGCCGGTGACGCGGAGCACGGCCTCGTCCATCTGGATCAGGCCCTCGTCGACCATGTGGACCGCGATCCGGAACGCCGCCTCGGGAGTCCGCTTGCCGACGCGGGTCTGGAGCATCCAGAGCTTGCCGCGCTCGACGGTGAACTCGATGTCACACATGTCGCGGTAGTGCCGTTCGAGGCGGGTCATGATGGCCAACAGGTCGTCGTGCGACGTGCGGTCGATGTCGGCCATGTCGGCGAGGCTGACGGTGTTGCGGATGCCGGCGACGACGTCCTCGCCCTGCGCGTTCTGCAGGTAGTCGCCGTACTCGCCCTGGGCGCCGCTCGCGGGGTCACGCGTGAACGCGACGCCGGAGCCGGAGTCCATGCCGAAGTTGCCGAAGACCATGGCCTGCACGTTCACGGCGGTGCCCAGGTCCTCCGGGATCCGCTCCTGGCGGCGGTAGAGGCGGGCCCGGTCGGTGTTCCACGAGTCGAACACGGCGCGGATCGCGAGGTCCATCTGCTCGCGCGGGTCCTGCGGGAAGTCGCGACCGGTCTGGTCCTTGATGATCTGCTTGAAGGTCTCCACGGTCCCGCGCAGGTCGTCGGCGTCGAGGTCGAGGTCGGACTCGGTGCCCTTGGCCCTCTTCACCTCGTCGAGCGCGTCGGAGAAGAGCTCGGAGTCGACGTGGAGCACGGTGCCGCCGAACATCTGGAGGAGGCGGCGGTAGGAGTCGAGGGCGAATCGCTCGTCCTCGCTGCGGGCGGCCAGTCCGCCGACGGAGGTGTCGTTGAGGCCGACGTTGAGGACCGTCTCCATCATCCCGGGCATCGAGAACTTCGCGCCCGAGCGCACCGAGACGAGCAGCGGGTCGGTCGCGTCACCCAGGCGCTTGTCCATCGCGGCCTCGAGGCTCGCGAGGTGCTCGGTCACCTCCTCGGCGAGGCCTTCGGGCTCTCCGCCCTCGCCCGACTCCTTGAGGGCCAGGTAGGCCCGACACGTCTCGGTGGAGATGGTGAAGCCGGGTGGAACCGGAAGGCCCAGCGTCGTCATCTCGGCGAGGTTCGCACCCTTGCCGCCGAGGAGATCCTTCTGGTCCTTGTTGCCTTCTGAGAATTCGTAGACCCACGCCATAGAGGCATCCTGCCTCAGCGGCCGGACTCCGTATACGGCTGCGTGCCGCTCACCGCGGCCCGGACCCGCCTGGCAGTGAAGTCCGCGGCGAGCCCGTCGACCTCCTCGAGGGTGCAGAAGCGCACGTCCCGGATCTCTCGCTCCTGCTTGACCACGTCGTCGAGCGCGGTCGCGGGAAGCGTGCCGCCGTCGAAGACCAGGCACACCGCGTCGTCCCAGCCGCCCCAGGGCGGGAGCCAGTCCGTGAGGAGCAGGTCACCCGGTGCGACGGCGAGTCCCAGCTCCTCCTCGACCTCACGCTGCACGGCGAGCCGCGGGGACTCGCCGACCTCGACGACACCGCCGGGAAGGTCCCAGTCGCGCTTGTAGGTCAGCTGGCACAGCAGCACCCGGCCGGCTTCGTCGCGGAGGAGCATCTGCGAGATCGCGCGCTTGCGCGGGAGGAACGAGTTGAGCAGCGAGCGGAAGCTCTCCGGCTCGCTGAGGGGCGGGTCGGTGGCGAGCCGCGCATAGACGGCGTACGACGTCGCGTCGGGACGCTCGCCCATTCCGGGCACGACCCGCTGGCTGCCCTCGAGGCGCAGGCCGGCCCGGGTGGCCACACGACGGCTCGCGTCGTTGCGAGGGTCGATGCGCGCCTCGACGCGTTGCACGCCGAGACCACCGTCGTCGGCGGCGGCGAACGCCCAGTCGACCAGCACCCGCACCGCCCGGGCGGCATGTCCGCGCCCGCGGTGGCCGGCGTACAACGCCCAGCTGAGGCTCGCTCCGTCCGTGCCCTGCTTCGTGATCTCGACGCTCCCGACGAGGTCCCCCCCGTGCTCGATGACGAACGACGTCCGGCGGCGATCGGCGGCATAGTCGTCGCGCCAGTCCCGCACTGCGTTGCGGTGGCGCTCGACGGACACCTCCGCCGGGTCCCAGCCGAACCACAGGGCCATCTCCTCGTCGTGACCCGAGACCGCCTCGGCGATGTCGTCGTCCCGCCACGGCCGGAGTGTGACCACGCCGTCGGTCAGGGTCGGCTGTTCGGGAGGCACTTCCTCACCCTAACGACCACCGGTCACGTGCTGTCTGTTCACCATGGGATGTCGGCGGGTACGCACTTCCCCATGTCAATTGACCAAGGGAAGTGCCTGCTGACCGACATCCCATGGTGAACAGACGCGGTGCGCGCGTACGGGCGTCCGACGCGTCAGCCGGCCCGGGCCAGGAGCCGGCGCATCCGGGCGGCCACCTCGTTCGGGTGGTCGAAGTCGGACCACACGAGGCGAATCATCCAGGCGTCGCTGACCTCGCGCAGCTGGTCCTCGCGGCGTTTCTCGTTGAACACCACCTCGCCCGGATCCTGGCCGGGTCTGAGCAGGCGACCGTACTTGACCTTCCCGTCGAACTCACCCAGGCCACGACTCTTCGGCCATGCGTAGTCCGTCCGCCCCACGAGCCGCACCCCGTCGTACACCTCGAACTGCAGGACAGGAGCCGGCAAGCCCTGGGTCCAGAAGAGCCACAACCCGCGCGTCTCACCGACCGACTCAGCCTTGTCGGTGCACATCCTGATCGGGACATGGAGGTGGCGGACCCGTGGCCAGTGCGCCATGAGGTCGAACTGGTCTCCCAACTCCGAGATGGAGCAGCGCTTCAGGTGGAGAGCTGAGTTGAGCAGCACCAACGCGCTCTCCGGCGTGGCGAGGCTGCCCGCCTCCAGCACGCAACGTTGCGGGGCGAGCACGCGCATGCCGTCGACCGTGCCGACCTCGTGGTCCAGCACCAGACCTTCGTGGTGGACCACCCCAGCCTCGATGCGACCGGCACCTCCGTCCAGACGCGTCACATGGACGACGTCCAGAGGCGTGCCCCACACCTCGACCTGGTGGGCCACGCAGCCTGAGGTGTGGCTGAGCGCCACCGCGTCACCCAGCGAGTCGAGGACGGCGCGGCACATGATGAGGTGTCGCTCCTCGGCCGATGCCGCGGCCCAGATGTCCGGCAAGGTGTAGTAGCCACGGCGGATCCGGAACCAACGTCCGGCCCGTGCCTCGCGGGTGATGGCTCGGTCGTCGTAGCCCGCCCGGCGCGCGTGGGTGCGCGTGAAGAAGCCGAGCTCGAGGCACAGGGCTCGCAGAGGATCGTTCATCCGGACATCGTGGGGTGCCTTCGAACGCCCGCGCGCCCGACGTACGGCGGGGCTGTGGACGAGCGCCCATGAAGCGATGCTGTGGACGGTTGGTGGCCGTCCTGGGCCGGCGCCCCTTCACCATGGGATGTCGCCAGATGGGCACTTCCCCATGTCAATTGACCGAGGGAAGTGCCTGCTGAGCGACATCCCATGGTGAAGCAACAGCAGCGGCGGCACCTCAGCGCACGACGTCGAAGCGGGCCATCATCCCGTGGTCCTCGTGATCGAGCATGTGGCAGTGGATCATGAAGGCGCCGGTGTAGTCGGTGAAGCGGGCCGCGACCTCGACCACCTCGCCGGGCTCGAGGCGCCAGGTGTCCTCGAGGCCCCGCTCCCACGGCGGGGGCGCCTTGCCGTCGCGGAGGAGGGTGCGCCACTGCTCGGCGTGGATGTGGACGTAGTGGGTGACGTCGCTGGTGTTGCGGAACCGCCAGCGCTCGACGGTGCCGAGCCGCGCGCGGTGGTCGACGCGGGCGGGGTCGAACGCCTGGTCGTCGATGGACCAGAAGCTGCCGTGCCGCGAGCCGGAGCGGCCCTCGTGGTGGCCCTCGTGGAGGCCGAAGGTCCAGGTCTTCGTCACCTTCGCGGGGACGGGGGAGACGAGCTCGGGGGAGGGCAGGCGGGAGGGGAGGCGGGACGGGTCGCTCGCCGGGGCCCCGACCCGGAACTCCATGACGGCGGTCTCGCGGGCGTCGTCGCCGGTGCTGCCGGTCGGCGCGGGCACCGACTCCAGCACGATCCGCTTGCCGGTGGAGCCGCTGAAGTCGACGATCACGTCCGCGCGCTGGGCGGGACCGAGCAGGACCGACGACCGGACGACCGCGCGGGGGAGCAGGCCGCTCCCGGTGCCGATCTGCAGGATGGGCCGGCCGTCGGAGAGGGTCAGGGCGTAGCTGGAGAACGGGGAGGAGTTCAGCAGCCTGAGGCGGTAGCGGGTCGCGGAGACCGCGAGGTACGGCGCCGCCCGGCCGTTGACGAGCACGGTGTCGCCGACCGTGGCGTCGTTGGGCGGGGCCTGGTCGCCGACCCACGCCATCTCGCCGTGGTCCGAGCCGTGCACCATCTCGGGCCCGTCGGCGAACGGGTCGGTCAGCTGGTTGTTCGGCGTGAACGAGCGCTCCGAGATCATCAGCGGCACGTCGCGGGCGCCCGTCGGCAGGCGTAGGCCGGGGACCGGCGGATCGGTGACGATGAACATCCCCTGCAGGCCGCGCCAGTTGTTGCGGGCGGTGCGGTCCATCCGGTGGTCGTGGTACCAGAAGAACGACCCCGGCTCGGCGCGACCGTCGACCGTGAGCGGGTAGTCGTAGGTCCGGCTCTCGCCGCGGCGTACGAGCTGCGTCGTGGGTTGTCCGTCGTCCTTCGACGCGTGGTGGTCGCCGTGGAGGTGCGTCGACGTCGACCCCGCGCCCTTCGGCAGCCGGTTGACGATCGTGACCTTCGTGCCCTGGCCCCCTCGGCGGCGGATGGTCGGGCCGGGGTAGGTGCCGTCGAAGGTCCACATCGACGTACGCCGCCCGGTCGCCATCGTGCGCACCTTGCTGCGGCGCATCACCAGCCGGATGTCGGCGCCGCGCCTGGTCGGCGGCACGACCAGGGGCTGGTCGAAGCTGGGTCGCTCCGGCTCGACGCCGCCGCCCGCTCCGGCGACGGTCAGCACGCCGCGCATGCCCGGGTGGAACTTGCAGTAGAAGGGGAAGTCGCCGTCGGCCAGCGACTCGGTGCCGGGCACGGTCGCGGTCGTGCCGGCCGGGACGCGGACGTCGAACAGCGGCAGGCCGTCGGCACCCTTGGCCACGGACGTGACGGTGTGGTCCATCGAGTCGAGGTTGACCACGGTGACCGTGCCACCGCCCGACATCGTGACGTCCGGGGTGGAGAATCCCTTGCGGGTACCGCCCTCCTCGATCACGATTGTGGCGTTGCGCACGGGCTCCGCGGAGGCCGGCGGCGACTCCTGGGCGCCACCGACGTCGTACGCCACGAAGGCGGACGTCGCCAGTGCCACGACGGCCGCGCCGATCCAGATCCGCCCCGGCCCGCGCCGGTCCGACAGTCCCCGCATCCGCACGAGTGTGCTCCTCAGCGGGCGAGATTCCACACCCTTTTCGCGGTGGTCTGGACATCGGGAGATCTACGGATGACGGGGTCGGCGGCACGGGCTTTAACTGGACTGCTTGCCCGGGGGACACGTCAGCACACCAGAAAGGTCAGGTCCACTCATGCACATGGTGAACACACTGCGCAGGGGGGTGGCGATCGTGAGCGCGGCAGCGCTCGCCTGCACGCCGCTCCTGCTCGCACCGGGCGGAGCGACTGCGTCGCCCGCGCCCATGACGTCACGCGCGGCGACGCCCCACCTCACCCTCACGCTCGCCGGCAAGACCATCAAGGTCACCGGCGCCGACAACCTGCGGCCCGGCCGCGTGAGGCTCAGCATCGGCGGCAAGGGCATCGTCGAGCTCGCGAGGTTCAAGCGTGGCTACGACGCCGACGACTTCGTCGCGGACGTCAACGCCTTCGGCGCGAAGAACGACATCAAGGCGCTCAAGCGGGCCCTCGCCCGCACCCAGATCCTCGGCGGCTTCGGGGGCGGCGGGTCCGGCACGGTGGTGCTGCCTCGCGCCGGCTCGTACACCCCGTTCTCCATCGGCCGGCGCGGCGTGGTGGTGGGCGACCCGATCGTGGTCCGCGGGGCGGCGCGCTCCTCGTCGGTACCGAGGACCGACGGCCGGATCATCGCGAAGAACGGGCCGTCGTGGGGCGGGTCGTCGACCCTGCCCGCGAAGGGCCGGCTGTTCTTCAAGAACAAGGGCAACACCGGTGTCCCGCACTTCATCGTGCTCCAGCAGGTCGCCGAGGGCACCACGACCGACCAGGTGCTCGAGTTCCTGCAGAGCGGTGACGAGGGTCAGCCCCCGTGGGGCCTCCCCGCCGGCATGGAGACCGGCTCGGTCAGCCCGGGCAAGAGCATGACGGTGAACTACGACCTGCCCGCAGGCCAGTACGTCGTCATGTGCTTCTTCCCCGACCCCAAGATGGGCGGCATGCCGCACGCCCTGATGGGGATGCTGGAGATGATCCACCTGACCTGACGCGGTCAGGCGGGCGTCAGGAGTCCTTGCGGAACCACACCGTCGCCAGGGGCGGCACCACGATGTCGGCGTACGCCGGCTGGCCGTGGTGGTCGCCCCTGGTGGCCGTGATCGCCCCGAGGTTCCCCACGCCCGAACCGGAGTAGGCCTGCGCGTCGGTGTTGAGCACCTCGCTCCAGGTCCCCTCGGACGGGAGCCCCAGCCGGTAGCCCTCGTGCGGGGTGCCCGCGAAGTTCGCGACGCACACCACGTCGGGCTGGCCCGGCGCACGACGGACGAACGAGAAGGTGTTGCGACCCGCGTCGTTGGCGTCGATCCACTGGAAGCCCGCGGGGTCGTTGTCGCGGCCCCACAGGGCACCGGACCCGCGGTAGGCGGCGTTCATGTCGCGGACCATCGCGTGCACCCCGGAGTGCTCCGGGTGCTCGAGCAGCCACCAGTCGAGCTCGCGGCTCTCGGCCCACTCGGACTCCTGGCCGAACTCGCAGCCCATGAAGAGCAGCTGCTTGCCGGGGTGCGCCCACATGTAGGCCAGGTAGGCGCGCAGGTTGGCCAGCTGCTGCCACCGGTCGCCCGGCATCTTGCGCAGGAGCGAGCCCTTGCCGTGCACGACCTCGTCGTGGCTGATCGGCAGGACGTAGTTCTCCGCGAAGGCGTAGACGAGGGAGAACGTCATCTGGCCGTGGTGGTGGCTGCGGTAGAGCGGGTCCTTGGCCGCGTAGTTGAGCGAGTCGTGCATCCAGCCCATGTTCCACTTGAAGCCGAAGCCCAGCCCGCCCTCGCTGGTGGGCCCGGTGACACCCGGCCACGCGGTGGACTCCTCGGCGATCGTGACGATGCCGGGGATGCGCTTGTAGACGGTGGCGTTCATCTCCTGCAGGAACTGGACGGCCTCGAGGTTCTCGCGGCCACCGTGCTGGTTGGGCGACCACTCGCCGTGCTCGCGGGCGTAGTCGAGGTAGAGCATCGACGCGACGCCGTCGACCCGCAGCCCGTCGGCGTGGTACTCCTCGAGCCAGTAGACCGCGTTGGCGTAGAGGAAGTTGCGCACCTCGTTGCGCCCGAAGTTGAAGATGTGGGAGCCCCACTCCTTGTGCCACCCGCGCTGCGGGTTGGGGTCCTCGTAGAGCGGCGTGCCGTCGAAGTTCACCAGCGCCCACTCGTCGGTGGCGAAGTGCCCGGGCACCCAGTCGAGGATGACGCCGACCCCCGCCTGGTGCAGCCGGTCGATCAGCCGCTTGAGGCCGTCGGGGTCGCCGAAGCGGGCATCCGGCGCGAAGTAGGACGTGACGTGGTAGCCCCACGAGCCGCCGAACGGGTGCTGCATCACCGGCATGAGCTCCACGTGGGTGAAGCCGAGGTCGGAGACGTAGGGCACGAGCGCGTCGGCGATCTCGTCCCACGAGTAGAGCTCGCCCGAGTAGTGCTTGCGCCACGATGCGAGGTGCACCTCGTAGGTCGACATCGCCTCGTCGACGGGCTGGCTCGTACGCCGCTTCTCGAGCCACGCGTCGTCGGCCCACTGGTGCTGCGACCTCCAGACCCGGGAGGCGGAGCTCGGCGGCTTCTCGGCGTACTGGGCCATGGGGTCGGCGCGGTCGCCCCACTGGCCGTCGGCACCGCGGAGGCGGTACTTGTACTGCGAGCCGACGCCGGCGCCCTCCACGTGGACGTGCCAGACACCGGAGCCGTCGAGGCGGCTCATCGGGTGCTGGGATCCGTCCCAGCCGGCCCACTCGCCGGCGACCTGGACCTCGAGGGCATTGGGGGCCCAGACGCGGAACGACGTGCCCCTGTCGGTGACCTGCGCGCCGAGGAGGGTCCACAGCTCCTCGTGACGACCCTCACCGACCAGGTGGAGGTCGAGCTCACCGGGTGCGTACGTGTCGGTCATGACATGTCTCCCAACGCTGCAAGGGGGATGGACAACCAGCCGGGGCGGTTGCGGGCCTCGTAGACCGCCTCGTAGACGACCTTGTCGGCGAGGTAGGCGTCCAGCAGGGTGCCGGCCGCGCCGTCCATCGCCGTCCCGAGGTGTGCGGTGTAGGCGTCGAGGAAGGCCGCCCGGTTGCGGGACGACCACTCCGATGCCCGGTAGGCGCGCTGCTCGGACTCGCCGCCGACCTCGACGCCGCCGTAGGTCATGGCGACCACGCGCGGGGCGTAGTCGAACGAGCGGATCATCCCCGCCACGTCGCGCCAGACCGAGTCGGGCAGCAGCCGCTCCGCGAGCGGCTTGGCCGGCTCGCCCTCGAAGTCGACGATCTTCCAGCCCCTGACGGTGCGCAGGGTCTGGCCGAGGTGCAGGTCGCCGTGGACCTGCTGCACGTCGATCCCGCCGAGGGCGCGGAGGCGGCCGAAGGTCTGGCGCAGGTCGTCGGCGTACGGGGCCAGGTCGGGTACGACGTCGAGGGCGGCGTCGAGCCGGCCCTCCATCGCCGCGGCCAGGGCCTCGACCGCGCCGGCCTCGCGCTTCTCCGCGGGGAAGTGCGCGGCCAGGTCGGCGTGCACCTCGGCGAGCGCGGTGCCGAGCCGGGCGGCCTCGCCGGCGAAGTCGCCCCCGACCTCGTCGGCGTGGAGGTCGGCCTCCGCGAAGAGGTTGCGCACGCTGGCGAGGGCCAGGTCCCAGCCGTCGCTGGCCGTGCGGAGGAACTGCTGGAGCATCGCCAGCTGGATCGTGGAGTCGGTGCCGTCGACGTCGTCGTCGACGAGGTCGAGCCAGCCGTAGAGGGCGGCGACGTGGGTCGAGCCGGCCTCGGTGAGGACCTGGTGGATCGCGATGTCGGGGTTCACGCCGGGCGTCACCTTGCGGAACACCTTCATCAGCGCGTCCTCGCCGAAGGCGACCGAGGAGTTGGACTGCTCACCCGAGAACAGGGTCGAGTGCGCCTCGAGGTCGAGGTCGTGGCCGGGCAGCCGGTGGAACATCAGCTCGCCCCGGAAGTCGGACGGGCTCGCCGGGTCGACGCCGCTGGCATCGACCCCGTGGGAGGCGAAGGCCGCCAGCCACAAGGACATCGACTGGCGGTCGTGCAGCGCGTCGTAGACGAAGGCGTGGCCGTGCTCGTCGTCGTCCCACTCGCCGAGCAGCGCGTGGAAGAGGCGGTCCTGCGGCTCGGTGTAGAAGGCGAGCGGGAGCTGGTAGTAGTCGGTCGTCCCGTCGTCGTAGGCGACCTCGGCCAGGTCGATGGCGACCCGGAGCCCGTCGGGCGCGTCGGGCAGCTCGCCCACACGTCGTACGCCGGCCAGCGTCCACTCGCGGCCCTTGCCGCCGAACCAGCGTGCGTCCCCGATCCAGGCGCGGAGGTTGTCGTGGGCCGCCGTCATGCCTCCACCCCCTGCGCGTGGGGATCGGTGAGCCGCAGCCAGAGGAAGCCGTAGCCGCCGAGGGTGAGCAGGTAGGGCAGCTCTCCGATGGCCGGGAACGGCACCCCGCCGAGCAGCTCGACCGGCACCATGCCCTCCCAGTGGCGCAGGTCGAGCTCGACCGGCTGCGGGAACCGCGAGAGGTTGTTGACGCAGAGGATCACGTCGCGACCCTCGGGGCCGGCGCCCTCGGGGGAGTGCTCGCGGACGTAGGACAGCACGCTCGGGTTGGAGCCGCCGAGGTCGACGAAGTCGCCGAGGCCGAAGGCGGGGTGGCGCCGCCGGGCGTGGACGAGACGACGCGTCCAGTGCAGCAGCGACGAGCTGTTCTCCAGCTGGGCCTCGACGTTGACGGACTGGTAGCCGTAGACCGGGTCCTGGATCGCCGGCAGGTGGAGCTTGCCGGGGGTGGCGGCCGAGAAGCCCGCGTTGCGGTCGGGCGTCCACTGCATCGGCGTACGCACACCGTCGCGGTCGCCGAGCCAGATGTTGTCGCCCATGCCGATCTCGTCGCCGTAGTAGAGGACGGGCGAGCCGGGCAACGAGAGCAGGAGCGCGGTGAACAGCTCCATCCGGTTGACGTCGTTGTCGAGGAGCGGCGCGAGCCGGCGGCGGATGCCGATGTTGGCCTTCATCCGCGGGTCGTGGGCGTACTCCGACCACATGTAGTCGCGGTCCTCGTCGGTCACCATCTCGAGCGTGAGCTCGTCGTGGTTGCGCAGGAAGATGCCCCACTGGCAGCCCTCCGGGATGGCGGGCGTCTGCTCGAGGATCTCCGAGATCGGGAAGCGCGACTCGCGGCGCACCGCCATGAAGATGCGGGGCATGACCGGGAAGTGGAACGCCATGTGGCACTCCGTGCCGATCCAGCGCCCGTCCTCGGTCTCCTCCGGGCCGAAGTACTCGACCACGTCGGCCGGCCACTGGTTGGCCTCGCAGAGCAGCACGCGACCGGGGTAGTGCTCGTCGACGAACCGGCGGCACATCTTCAGGAAGTCGTGCGTCTCCTTGAGGTTCTCGCCGTTCGTGCCGGGGCGCTCGTAGAGGTACGGCACGGCGTCGAGGCGGAAGCCGTCGAGGCCCATGTCGAGCCAGAACGCCATCGCCTCCAGCATCGCTTCGTGGACCTTGGGGTTGTCGAAGTTGAGGTCCGGCTGGTGGTGGAAGAACCGGTGCCAGAAGTACTGCTGCCGCACCGGGTCCCACGTCCAGTTGGACGGCTCGGTGTCGACGAAGATGACGCGCGCCTCCTCGTAGAGCTCGTCGGTGTCCGACCAGACGTAGAAGTCGCCGTAGGGACCGTCCGGGTCGCTGCGGCTGGCCTGGAACCACGGGTGGGCGTCACTGGTGTGGTTCATGACGAAGTCGATGATCACCCGGATGCCGCGCTGGTGGCAGGCATCGAGGAAGGCGTGGAAGTCCTCGACGGTGCCGGCCTCCGGCATGATGTTGTTGTAGTCGGCCACGTCGTAGCCACCGTCGCGCAGCGGCGAGGTGAAGAACGGCGGCACCCACAGGCAGTCGACCCCGAGCCACTCGAGGTAGTCGAGCTTCTCGATCAGACCCTTGAAGTCGCCGGTGCCGTCGCCGTTGGAGTCGCGGAACGACCGGACCAGCACCTCGTAGAAGACCGCCGTCCGGAACCAGTCGGGCTCGGCGTTGAGCACCGCGGTCGCTGCTCCGGCGTCGGTCGGCATCTGGGCCGACGAATGATGGGCAGGCGTGGACGATTCGGTCAACGGGGGCTCCTGACACTGATGACGTGGGCAGGTTCGTGGCCGGGATCGAGGCGGACGTAGTTGTGCTGGTGCCAGCTCCAGTCCTCGCCGGTGATCTCGTCGTGCGCGACGAAGGAGTCGTGCCAGCCCAGGCCCAGTGCGGGCATGTCGAGGTGGATCATCGTCTCGCGGGAGCCGTGCGGGTCGAGGTTGATGACCGTGATGACGACGTCGTCCTCGTGCCTCTTGCTGAAGACCAGCACCTGCTCGTCGTCGGACCAGTGGATCGTGACGTTGCGCAGCAGCTGGAGCGCCGGGTGCTGGCGCCGGATCTCGTTGAGGCGCGTGAGGTAGGGCGCGAGCGTCGTGCCCTCGGCGTCGTGCTTCTTCCAGTCGCGGATCCGGATCTGGTACTTCTCGGAGTCGAGGTACTCCTCCGAGCCGGGCTTGACCGCGACGTGCTCGAACAGCTCGTAGCCGGCGTACACGCCCCAGCTCGGCGATCCGGTCGCGGCGAGCGCCGCGCGCACCTTGAACGCCGCCGGGCCGCCGTACTGCAGGTAGGAGTGGAGGATGTCGGGGGTGTTGACGAAGAAGTTCGGACGCATCAGGTGGTCGGACTCGCTCGACACCTCGCGGAGGTAGTCCTCGATCTCGCGCTTGCCGGTGCGCCAGGTGAAGTACGTGTAGCTCTGGTGGTAGCCCACCGCGCCGAGCCCGTGCATCATCGCCGGCTTGGTGAAGGCCTCGGACAGGAAGAGCACGTCCGGGTCGGTACGGCGTACCTCCGCCAGCAGCCACTCCCAGAACGCGAGGGGCTTGGTGTGGGGGTTGTCGACGCGGAAGATCCGCACGCCGTGGGACATCCAGAGCTTGAGGACCCTCAGCACCTCGCGACACACGCCCGCAGGGTCGTTGTCGAAGTTCATCGGGTAGATGTCCTGGTACTTCTTCGGCGGGTTCTCGGCGTACGCGATGGTGCCGTCGGCGCGCGTGGTGAAGAACTGCGGGTGCGTGGTCACCCACGGGTGGTCGGGCGCCGCCTGCAGCGCCAGGTCGAGGGCGACCTCGAGGCCGAGCTCGTTGGCCCGGGCGACGAACGCGTCGAAGTCGTCGAACGTGCCGAGCTCGGGGTGGATCGCGTCGTGGCCGCCGTCCTTGCTGCCGATCGCCCACGGGGAGCCGGTGTCGTCGGGGCCGGGGGTGAGCGTGTTGTTGGGGCCCTTGCGGTTGAGCTCGCCGATGGGGTGGATGGGCGGCAGGTAGAGGACGTCGAAGCCCATCTCGGCCACCCGGTCCAGGCGCTCCGTCGCGGTGAGGAAGGTCCCCGAGGTGACCGTGCCGGTCTTCTCGTCGCGGGTGGCGCCCTCGGAGCGGGGGAAGAACTCGTACCAGCTGCCGAAGAGCGCCCGGGTGCGGTCGGCGCGGAAGCGGTAGGGCCCGCTGACGGAGGTGAGCTCACGCAGCGGGTGGGAGAGCAGGATCGCGCCCAGCTCGGGGTCCTGCAGGGCGGCGAGGCGCGCACCCGCGGGGCGGTCGACGTCCGACGCGGCGGCGATCGCGCCGGCGACCAGCGCGGAGGCCCGCTGGTCGAGCGGGGGGTCACCCGCGGCGACGCGCTCCAGCAGGAGGCGAGCCTCGGTGAACATCAGCTCGACGTCGACGCCGGCGGGGATCTTGATGCCCCCGTCGTGCTGCCAGGTCGCGATCGGGTCGGACCAGGAGTGGATCTCGAACGTCCACTCGCCCTCGACGTCGGGCGTGACGTGGGCGATGTAGCGGTTGGGCTGGTCACCGTCGGCGACCATGCGCACCGGACCGCGTCGCCCGCCCCTCGGGTCGATGGCCACCACCTCGGCCGCGAGCTGGTCGTGCCCCTCCCGGAACACCGCGGCGCGCACCGGCAAGGGCTCCCCGACAGTGGCCTTCGCCGACAGTCGACCGAGGTCGACGACGGGTGAAACGTCCATCACGGGTATGCGTCCGACCATGACCCCACACTTGCGAACCCCGTGCCCCGGCGCAAGCCGACCGCGGCCGGTGCCACCCCTTGGGACGACTCCGGCCGCGGGCCTGAACCGCACCCGCACGGTGGTGCGGCCCGGGTGGAGACCGGACTGACTGGCGTCGGCCGACGAGCAGCCCGCAACCCCGCAGGGTGGATCGTGTCCACGCAGCGAGGCGGGGTTGGATCGATCCAAGAAATGCCCTAGCGTGCTCGATCGTGCGCGCGTTCCGACGATTCACCGTCCGCCCTGTCCTGCCCGACCCCCTCGCGGCCCTGTCCGTCCTGGCGGGCAACCTCCGCTGGTCCTGGCACCCGCCGACCCAGGACGTCTTCGAGTCCATCGACCCACAGGTGTGGCGCGACGTGTCCCGCGACCCGGTGCGGTTCCTGGGTGCGGTCGGCCGCGAGCGGCTCGACCAGCTCGTCGACGACGCCGACTTCCGGGCTCGCCTCGACGCGGCGCACGACGACCTCCAGCGCTACCTCACCGAGGACCGCTGGTACGCCCGCAAGGCCGGTGCCGACGCGCCCCGCGCGATCGCGTACTTCTCGTCCGAGTACGGCATCACCTCGGTGCTCCCGCAGTACTCCGGCGGACTCGGCATCCTCGCCGGCGACCACCTGAAGGCGTCCTCCGACCTCGGCATCCCGCTGGTCGGCATCGGCCTCTTCTACCGGCACGGCTACTTCAAGCAGGCGCTCGACCGCGACGGCTGGCAGCTGGAGTCCTACCCGGTCCTCGACCCCGACGAGCTGCCGCTGAGCGTGCTCCGCGAGGCCGACGGCTCACGCGCCACCGTGTCGCTGGCGCTGCCCGACGGCCCCGACCTGGTGGCGCGCATCCTCGTCGCGCACGTGGGCCGCGTGCCCCTGCTGCTGCTCGACACCGACATCGAGGAGAACAGCGCCCACTACCGCGACGTCACCGACCGGCTCTACGGCGGCAACTCCGAGCACCGGCTGCGCCAGGAGCTGCTCCTCGGCATCGGTGGCGTGCGCGCGCTGCGGGTGTGGTCGCGCATCACCGGGTCCCCCGCCCCGGAGGTCTTCCACGCCAACGAGGGCCACGCCGGCTTCCTCGGCGTCGAGCGGATCCGCGAGCTCACGGTCGCCGACGACGGTCCGCACCTCGACTTCGACACCGCGCTCGAGGTCTCGCGCGCCGGCACCGTCTTCACGACCCACACGCCGGTGCCCGCCGGCATCGACCGGTTCCCGCGCGAGCTGGTCTCGCAGTACTTCGGCGGCAGCTCCCCGACGCCGGGCGTTCCGGTGGACCGGATCCTCGCCCTGGGTGCCGAGGACTACGTCGGCGGCGATGCCGGCGTCTTCAACATGGCCGTCATGGGCTTCCGTCTCGCGCAGCGCGCCAACGGCGTCTCGCAGCTGCACGGCCACGTGTCGCGCGGCATGTTCAACGGTCTCTGGCCGGCCTTCGACGAGGCCGAGGTGCCGATCACGTCGATCACCAACGGCGTCCACGGCCCGACCTGGATCGCCCGCGAGGTCATCGAGCTCGCCGCGAGCCGCGGCGCCGACATCGACGGTGACGACACCGACGCCCTGTGGCCGCTCGTCGACCAGTTCGGCGACCGCGAGATCTGGGACCTCAAGCGCACGCTGCGCACCCGCTTCATCGAGGACGCGCGCGACCGGATGAAGAAGTCGGCCTCGAAGCGCGGCTTCGCGCCCGCCGAGACGACGTGGATCGACACCGCCCTCGACCCGGACATCCTGACGATCGGCTTCGCGCGTCGCGTGCCGACGTACAAGCGGCTCACGCTGATGCTCCGCGACCCGGCCCGTCTCAAGGCGCTGCTCCTCGACCCCGAGCGGCCGATCCAGCTGGTCATCGCCGGCAAGGCGCACCCGGCCGACGAGACCGGCAAGCGGCTGATCCAGGAGATGGTGCGCTTCGCCGACGACCCCGAGGTCCGGCACCGCATCGCCTTCCTCCCCAACTACGACATCGCGATGGCGCAGCCGCTCTACCCCGGCTGCGACGTGTGGCTCAACAACCCGCTGCGCCCCTACGAGGCCTGCGGCACCTCCGGCATGAAGGCCGCGCTCAACGGCGGCCTCAACCTGTCGATCCTCGACGGCTGGTGGGACGAGTGGTACGACGGCATGAACGGCTGGGCGATCCCGTCGGCCGACGGCATCGACGACGCCGAGCGCCGTGACGACCTCGAGGCCAACGCGCTCTACGACCTGATCGAGAACGACGTCGTGCCGCGGTTCTACGAGCTGAACGACGAGGGCGTGCCGCCGCGCTGGCTCGAGATGGTGCGCCACAACCTGAAGTCGCTCGGCCCGAAGGTGCTCGCCACTCGCCAGGTCCGCGACTACGTCCGCGAGCTCTACGCCCCGGCCGCGCAGACCGCCCGCTCGCTCAACAGCGACTACGCCGGCGCGCACCAGCTGGCGAGCTGGAAGCAGACCGTCCGCGCTGCGTGGCCCGGCGTCAGGGTCGAGCACATCGACTCCGAGGGCGTCGGCGACCAGGCCGAGGTCGGCGCCACGCTGTCCGTCCGCGCGTGGGTGGCCCTCGGTTCGCTCTCCGCCGACGACGTCGAGGTGCAGGTGGTCCACGGCAAGATCGGCTCCGACGACGTGCTGCGTTCGACCTCGGTCACGCCGATGACGGTGGGGGAGTCCTACGACGGCAACCGCCACCGCTTCGACGCCGCCGTGCCGCTCGCCGTCTCCGGACCCTTCGGCTACACCGTCCGCGTGGTGCCCCGCAACGACGCGCTCGCCTCGGTCGCCGAGCTCGGGCTGGTCGCCGAACCCGCCTGACTCAGGCGAAGACCAGCCAGAGGCCGATCGCGGTCGGCACGACACCGAGCAGCAGCCAGGCGGAGAGGATCCGCCTGCCGTGGATCGCGCGGGCGGCCGCGACGGCGCCTGCGGCGAAGATCCCGGCGATGACGGTGAGGCCGATCCGTGAGGAATCGGGCGAGCCGTCGAGCATGACCGCCGCGACGACGAGGCCCACGACGAGGTGCACGATCGTGGTGACCGCGAGGACCGACATGACCCAGCGCTGGACGCGGGCGAGGTCGCGGGCGTCCTTCTCCGGGTCCGTGACGACCTGACGCGGGGCGTCGAGGTCGAGGAGGTGCCCGCGGCCCTTCTCCTGGCGACGGGCGGGAACGCTGCTGGCCATGCCTCATCCTCCCAGCCGAGGGCCGCGGACGTCGATTCGGTGCAGACTGCGCAAGTGCGATCAAGTACGGTCCCCGGCCTGCCGCCACGGTGGTGGTCATGACGACAGCGACGGACACCTTCGCCGCGTTCCTCGACACCCTGGCCGAGACCCTCGACCTGGGCAGCGACGAACGGGCGCGACGGCTGCACCTGTCCCGCTACCACCTCGACCGGGTGGTCTCGGCGACGGGCGGCGAGCCACCGGAGCGGATGCGCCGCCGCCTGCTGCTGGAGCGGGCGGCCTACCGTCTCGTGACCAGCGACCGGCAGGTGGTCGACATCGCGTTCGAGGCGGGCTTCGGCTCCCACGAGGCGTTCACCCGGGCGTTCGTCCGGGAGTACGGACGTGCCCCGAGCCGCTGGCGTCAGCAGCCGACCCGGACCCAGATCGCCGGTCCGAGCGGCGTGCACTTCCACCCGCCCGGCAGCCTCCGGCTGCCGACCACCCGAAAGGTGACCCCGATGGACCTGATGACGCGCATGGTCGAGCACCACGTCTGGCTGACCGGTGAGCTGCTCGAACGAGCCGCCCGCCTGACCGACGAGCAGCTCGACGCCCCGATCGAGGTGCCGATCGGCACCATCGACGACGACATGTCCATCCGCTCGGTGCTGGGCCGCCTCGTCGGCCAGCTCGCGCAGTGGAACGCCGCCGCCAGCCAGCGGTCCTACGACTTCGACCAGGAGCGCGGCAAGTCCGTCAGCACCCTGCGTCGTGAGCTCGGCGAGGAGGGGCCGGCGTTCCTCGAGCAGGTGCGGACGACGGTCGAGGAGGACCGGCTCGACGACACCTTCGTCGACGTCACCTGCGACCCGCCGACGGTCTTCACCTACGGCGGGATGATCGCGCACGTGCTGACCTTCGCGGCCGTGCGCCGACTCGTCGTGCTGGGTGCCTACGAGAACCTCGGCATCACCGACCTCGACGCCGGCGACCCCGCGCCCTGGGTGGCCGAGCCGGCCTGAGCCGGACTGACGAGCACTCAGGTCTGGCGCAGCACCAGCACCGACTGCGCCTGCAGCTCGAGCGAGCTGCCGGCCACGATCGAGGTGCCCACGGCGAGCTCGGCGTTGGTCGAGAGGACCACCTCGCCGTGGTGCACCCACTGGTTGTCGGGGAGGGTGAGCTTGACGTCGTCGGTGCCGGCGTTGAGCCAGATCATGAAGGACCTGTCGCGCACCTGCTCGCCGTGCGGGCCCGGGTAGCGCAGGGGGGCACCGTTGAGGAACATCCCGACGGTGCGGCACGAGTCGTCGTTCCAGTCGTCGGTGGACATCTCGCGGCCCTCGGGGTGCACCCAGACCAGGTCCTTGATGCCGCCCTTGATCGTGGGCCGGCCCTCGAACCAGTGCCGCTGGCGCAGCGCCGGGTGCTCGCGGCGCAGGCGCAGCGCGGTCTTGGTGATCTCGTAGACGTCGAGCCAGGCGTCGTCGGGACGCCAGTCGATCCACGACGTCTCGTTGTCCTGGCCGTAGGCGTTGTTGTTCCCGCCCTGCGTACGCCCGCGCTCGTCGCCGGCCGTCAGCATCGGCACGCCGCTGGAGAAGCAGAGCGTCGCCATCAGGTTGGCGGCCTGGCGGCGGCGCAGGGCGATGATCGACTCGTCGTCGGTCTCGCCCTCGACGCCGTGGTTCCACGACCGGTTGTTGTCGGTGCCGTCGCGGTTGTCCTCGCCGTTGGCCTCGTTGTGCTTGTGGTTGTAGGACACGAGGTCGCGCACGGTGAAGCCGTCGTGGGCGGTGATGAAGTTGACCGACGCGTACGGCGAGCGCCCGTCGTCGGCGTAGAGGTCGCTCGACCCGGCGAGCCGCGTCGCCACGGTGCGTACGCCGGCGGAGTGCCCGCGCCAGAAGTCGCGCATCGTGTCGCGGAACTGGTCGTTCCACTCGATCCACGGGGGCGGGAACCCGCCCACCCGGTAGCCGTCCATCGAGGCGTCCCAGGGCTCCGCGACGAGCTTGACGTGCCGCAGCACCGGGTCCTGCCCGATGGCGGTGATCAGGTGGCTGCCCATGTCGACGACCTGGTCGGTGCGGGTCAGCGCACTCATCAGGTCGAAGCGGAAGCCGTCGACGTGCATCTCGTTGACCCAGTAGCGCAGCGAGTCGAGGATCATCCGCAGGCTCTGCGTGTGCGTGGCGTCGACGGTGTTGCCGCAGCCGGTGACGTCCCAGTAGGTGTCGGGCATCGGCTTGTCGCCCGCCTTCTTCGGCGGCGGGTGGACCACGCGCTGGTAGTAGCCGAGGTCGTCGAGCCCGCGGAAGCTCAGCGTCGGCCCGAGCGGGCCGGCTTCGGCGGTGTGGTTGTAGACCACGTCGAGGATGACCTCGAGCCCCGCCTTGTGGAAGGACTTGACCATCTCCTTGAACTCGGTGACCTGCTGGCCGCGGTCCCCGGACGCGCTGTAGGCGTTGTGGGGCGCGAAGAAGCCGAGCGAGTTGTAGCCCCAGTAGTTCACCAGGCCGGTGGCCGCGAGCGCCGTCTCGGAGAAGAACTGCTGGACCGGCAGGAGCTCGACCGCGGTGACCCCGAGGTCGTGGAGGTAGTCGGTGACCGCCGGCGTGGCGAGTCCGGCGTACGTCCCCCGCAGGTGCTCCGGCACCCGGTCGTGCAGCGCGGTCATGCCCTTGACGTGCATCTCGTAGATGACGGTGTCGCGCCAGCGGCGGCGCGGCGACGTGTCCGGCCCCCACTGGAACTCGTCGTGGACGACCACGCTGCGGGGCACGTACGGCGCCGAGTCGAGGTCGCTCTTCGTCGTCGGGTCGTCCGGGAGGTAGTCGAAGATCGCGTCGTCGACGACCAGCTCGCCCGAGACCGCCTTGCCGTAGGGGTCGAGCAGCAGCTTGGCCGCGTTGAACCGCATGCCCGTGTCGAGGTCCCACGGGCCGTCGGCGCGGTAGCCGTAGCGCCGGCCGGGCGCCACGCCCGGGATCGCGCCGTGCCACACGCCGAGCGAGGACTCGGTGAGCTCGTGGCGGTCCTCGGCGCCGTCGTCGTCGAAGAGGCACACCCACAGCCGTCGGGCGTTGGGCGCGTAGACCGCGAAGTTCGTCGACTCGCGCGACCAGGTCGCCCCCAGGGGATAGTTGCGTCCCGGCCAGACCTCTCTCGTCTCGCCGTCGTGGGACCAGACCGGTGTTATCTCTGGGGGCGGTGTCACCCGGGTCATTGTGGTGGACGGGTCGGCGCACGGCACAATGCGACATCTCAATCGCATCACGCATTCCGCACCCTGTCGTCTCGCACCGAGGAGCAACACCATGGAGTTCGTCTCGATCGACGTGACCGACGGAGTCGCCGTGCTGCGGCTCGACCGGCCCAAGATGAACGCCATCAGCCTCCAGGTGCAGGCCGACCTCCGCGAGGCCGCCGCCGAGCTGACCGCGCGCGACGACGTACGCGCCGTCGTGCTGTGGGGCGGCGAGCGCGTCTTCGCTGCCGGCAACGACGTGAAGGAGATGGCGGACCTGTCGTACGCCGACATGGTGACGGTCGCCGCGTCCGCCAGCTCGGCCACGACCGCGATCGCGCGGATCCCGAAGCCGGTGATCGCCGCGGTGAACGGGTACGCCCTCGGCGGTGGCTGCGAGCTCGCGCTGGCGGCGGACCTGCGCTTCGCCGCCGAGGACGCAGTGTTCGGCCAGCCCGAGGTGCTGCTCGGCATCATCCCCGGCGCCGGCGGCACCCAGCGCCTGTCCCGCCTGGTCGGCACCTCGACCGCGAAGGACCTGATCTTCACCGGCCGCTTCGTCAAGGCCGACGAGGCGCTGCGCATCGGCCTCGTCGACCGCGTCGTCGCGGCCGAGCAGGTGCTCGACGAGGCAGTGGCCTACGCCCTCCAGTTCGGCCGGGCCGCCGCGCTTGCCATCCGCGCGGCCAAGGAGTGCATCGACGCGGGCGTGGAGACCGACCTCGACACCGGCCTCGCGATCGAGCGTCAGCAGTTCGCCGCGATCTTCGCGACCGAGGACCGTACCCATGGCATGACCTCGTTCGTTGAGAGCGGACCGGGCAAGGCAACATTCGTGGGACGGTGATCCCCGCCCGACCGGCACGACCCCGACCTGGTCGACCCCGACCTGGACGACCTGACGAAGGAGACCTCTGGTGGCAACGAAGATCCGGGCACGACTGGCGCAGCTCGTGTGGCTGCTGGCGGCGCTGGCCGCCCTCGTGCTCGCCGTGGGCGCCCTGCTGATCGCCCTGGACGCCAACCGGAACAACTCGCTGGTGGACTTCGTGCTCCGCTCCGCCGACTTCATCGACCTCGACATCTTCTCCCGCAAGGACGGCATCAAGCAGTTCGGGGGTGACGGCGCCCAGGTCAAGAACGCGCTCTTCAACTGGGGTCTCGGCGCGATCGCGTACCTCGTCGTCGGTCGCCTGCTCGATCGCATCATCAAGCCCTGATTCCCGCCTCAGGACGCATCCGAGCGTCTATCGTCGGGGCATGACGACGACCTCGGCTCGCGCCCGTTGCCGAAGGGTCCGGGCGGTCGTGGGCTACCGCGGCGACAACAACCACCTCGCGGTCAAGAAGACGAAGACCTTCCGGGTCAAGCGACGCTGATGGATCGGACCCGCGCCGCCGGCGCTGTCGCGCTCCTCGCCCTCGCGGGCGGGGGCTGGGTGCTGCCTGCCCACGCGGCCCCGGCGTCCACCACGACCCTGGTGCTGAGCAGCCCGGCGTCGGCCTACGGCGAGACCGTCACCGCGTCGGCGCGGGTCGTCGTCCCCGGTGCGACACCCCAGGGCGACGTGACCTTCACCGTCGACGACAGGTCGATCAAGGCCAACCTCCGGGCCGACGGGAGCGCCAGCATCGTCCTGCCCCGCGCGCTCGCGGGCGAGCACCCGGTGACCGCGACCTTCGACCCGCAGTTCGACGACCAGCAGCAGGGCAGCGCGTCGCCGACCCAGGCGTGGGTCGTCACGCCCGCCCGTACCCGCGCCGAGGTGCGGGTGGTGGGGCGTGGCCTCCGCGTCCCGACGTCGGTCGTGGTCGCCGCCTCGGGCGAGTACGGCACCCGGCCGACGGGCCGGGTGACCGTGACCGTCCGCCGAGGCACGGGGAGGATCATCCGCCGCGAGAAGACGCTCGACGGGGCCGGCACCGTGCTGGCCCGCTTCGGTACGCTCCGCGCCGGCCGCTACCGCCTGCGCGTGTCGTACGCCGGTGACGCCCAGCACCGCGCGGAGCGCCACGTCGAGAGGTTCACGGTCCGACAGCGCTAGTCCGTCCGGGCCCGGCCTGTGAGCCACTCCACCCGGATCGGCATTCCGGTGCGGGGTGACTGGCTAGTAACCTCACGAGCACATCCGAGTCCACAGGAGGGGCCGCGAGGCCACACCACCATGAACATTGTTGTCTGTGTGAAGTACGTGCCGGACGCGACGGCCGACCGCAAGTTCGAGGACGACTTCACCGTCGACCGCGTCGGTGTCGACGGCCTGTTGTCCGAGCTCGACGAGTACGCCGTGGAGCAGGCGCTGCAGTTCCGCGAGAAGCGTGAGGGCGAGGAGATCACCGTCACCGCCCTCACGGTCGGCCCCGAGAAGGCCCTCGACGCCGTGCGCAAGGCACTCCAGATGGGAGCGGACTCCGGCGTCCACGTCGTCGACGACGCGATCGCCGGGTCCGACTACGTCGCGACCTCGCTGGTCCTCGCCAAGGCGATCGAGAAGATCAAGGCCGACGCCGGCGCCGACCTCGTCGTGTGCGGCATGGCGTCGACCGACGCCTCCGGCTCCGTCGTCCCGGCGATGCTCGCCGAGCGCCTCGGACTGCCGCAGGTCACGCTTGCCTCCGTCGTGGAGTCGCAGGGCGACCAGGTCCGCATCAAGCGCGACAACGAGGGCTCGACCGAGGTCATCGGCGCGACCCTGCCGATCGTGCTGTCGGTGACCGACCAGTCGGGCGAGGCCCGCTACCCGTCGTTCAAGGGCATCATGGCCGCCAAGAAGAAGCCGCTCGAGACCTGGTCGCTGTCCGACCTGGGTGTCGACTCCGGCGACGTCGGCCTCGCGGTCGCGTGGTCGCAGGTGGAGGACACCACCGAGCGCCCGCCGCGCACCGCCGGCGAGATCGTCACCGACGAGGACGGATCGGGCGCCACCGCGCTGGTCGAGTTCCTCGCGTCCAAGAAGTTCATCTGAGTCGGCTGAGGAGCTGTTGAGAGATGTCTGAAGTCCTGGTAGTGGTCGACCACGCCGACGGCGAGGTCAAGAAGCCCACCTACGAGCTGCTCACGATCGCGCGCCGCCTCGGCGAGCCGTCGGCCGTGTTCTTCGGCTCGCCCGACCAGGGCGACGCCGTGGCCGAGAAGGTCAAGAAGTACGGCGCCGCGAAGGTCTACGTCGTCGACGACGCCCAGATCAAGGGCTTCCTCGTCGCGCCGAAGGCCGAGGCCCTCCAGCAGCTCGCCGAGCAGGCCGGCTCCGACGGGGCCCTGGCCGCGATCCTGCTGCCCTCGACGTTCGAGAACAAGGAGGTCGCCGCCCGTCTGGCGATCAAGCTGGGCTCGGGCCTGATCACCGACGCGGTCGACGTCACCGATGGTGGGGTCACGACCCAGAGCGTGTTCGCCGGCAACTTCACCGTCCAGGCGAAGGTCACGCAGGGCACGCCGATCATCACGATCAAGCCCAACTCGGCCGCTCCCGAGGAGTCCGAGGGCGCCGGTGCGGTCGAGGCGTTCGCCGCGACGGTGTCCGATGCCGCCAAGGGTGCGCAGATCGTGGCCACCCAGCCGCGCGAGTCCACCGGGCGTCCCGAGCTGACCGAGGCCGCCATCGTGGTCTCGGGCGGTCGCGGCACCGGCGGCAACTTCGAGCCCGTCGAGGGCTTCGCCGACTCGATCGGTGCGGCCGTGGGCGCCTCGCGCGCCGCGGTCGACTCGGGCTGGATGCCGCACGCCTTCCAGGTCGGCCAGACCGGCAAGACGGTCTCGCCGCAGCTCTACGTCGCCAACGGCATCTCCGGCGCCATCCAGCACCGCGCCGGCATGCAGACCTCGAAGACCATCGTCGCGGTCAACAAGGACCCCGAGGCGCCGATCTTCGAGCTCGTCGACTTCGGGGTGGTGGGTGACCTGCACACGGTCCTGCCCGCCGCGACCGAGAAGGTCAAGGAGCGCAAGGGCTGAGCCCCGCGCCACGACGCACGCCCCCGACCGGCCGGTCGGGGGCGTGCGTCGTAGGTCGGCGGGTGCCGACTCAGTAGGCGCTGCGCCGCACGGTCCACGAGCCGCCGCGCTGGAGGACCTGCACCGTGTAGCCCTTCCGCCTGCTGTACAGGTCGAACCGGTAGGGCTGGTCGTAGGTGGCCGAGCGCGCCCTGACGCAGTCGGCCGCGAAGGTCGGGAGCTTCGTGCGGCTCAGGCGCGTCCAGCCGGTGGGCGACGAGTGCTGGAGGAGCGTCGGCCAGCCGCGGTGGCGTCCCGCCGCGGTGAGGAGGACGGCGCCGTCCGGGCCGTCGGGCACCACCACGTCGCACCGGCCCGTCACGGGCAGCGGCAGCGTGACGACCCCACGTTCGGACGAGATGACGTGCGTGCGGCTGCGACCGGGGACGGCCACGTGGCGACCGTCGGGCGAGAGGCCGATGACGTGCCGGCCCATCCGGAGGGCCCGCCAGGCGACACCGTCGGTGGTCGTCAGCACCACGTGCCGTCGCCCGCACGCGAGGTCGACCGCGATCACGCCGAGCTCCCCGTCGATGTGGTTCTCGCCCCACCGGCACCGCTGTCGCCCGGCGTCGTACGCCAGGGTGCTCGCGCTCCAGGTCTGGGCGACCGGGTCGTAGCGCTGGGCCCTGACCCGGCGCCCCTTCGCGGAGCCGAGGGCGAGGAGCGGGACGCCCGGAGCAGTGAAGAAGTCGACGCCGAGTCGCCCGCCCTGCTGCAGGCCGGGGGCGTCGGCGGGCGCGATCGCCGTGACCGCCCACGCGGTCGTGGCGTCCGGGCGGGAGATCACGGTGCGGTGCGCCTGATCGGAGAGGTCGCCGAGCCACACGGTGTTCGAGTCGACGTTGGCGAGGTTCACCTCGGAGCAGGCATCGGGAGTCCGGACGTCCTGCCGGGCCGGTGTGCCGTCGCCCGTGCGCGTGAGGACCGTGACGGCGCAGCGACCTCGTCCGATGCTCCCGCCGTAGAGGAACGAGACCTGCTCGGCGTCGGTGATCGTCGCCGTGACGGTGTACTCCTGGCCGTCGGCGGTGAGGCGGTGCGGGACGAAGCCGGCCTCGGTGCGTGTGACGTAGCCCTGGTGGAGGGGCCACACCGCGTTGCTGCCGTCGGGCGACATGCCGGGCTCCTCGTAGGCCTCGCCGTCGAGCTCGTACGACGTCCAGGTGACCGCGTCGGCCGACCAGATCGCGCGGGACGAGGTCGGCGCCTGGTCCTCCGCGTAGCCGTTGAGGTCGCACTGCGCGAGGAGGGCGACCGCGCCACTGGCCGTGCGGCCCTCGACCTCCCCGCAGAAGAGGTTCTTCTGCTTCAGCACGACCGTCGCCGTGCCCCACACCCCGGTCGCGGCGTCCTGGCGCCGGGCCCGCACCGTGCGGTGGTTCGCGGCGGCGTACACCCGCAACCGGTCGCCGTCGGCGAGCGTGAGCTCGACGCCGCCGGGGATCTCCCGAGGCAGCTGGGCGGCCGGTGGCTCCGCGGGTGCGGGCTCCGCGGACACGGTCGAGCCGGACAGGACAGCCGCTGCCGTCGCCAGTGCGACGACCACCCCCGTGATCCGAGACATGGAGCCAGCGTAGGCCAGCCGGTCCTAGGCTTGACCGCATGAGCAGCGAGGATTCCGTGCGCGAGGTCGCCGGCCGGGCGAGGGTCGCGAGCCACGTGCTCGCGACCGCCACCAGGGCCACCAAGGACCTCGCGCTCCGGGCGATGGCAGACGCGCTGCTGGCGTCGGCGCCCGCGATCCTGTCTGCCAACGCCGATGACGTCGCCCGCGCCGAGTCCGCTGGCACGCCGGCCAACATCGTCGACCGGCTGCGCCTCGACGACGACCGGCTCGCCGCGATGGCCCAGGGGCTGCGCGACGTCGCCGGCCTGCCCGACCCGGTGGGGGAGGTGCTGCGCGGCAGCACGCTCGCCAACGGGCTCGAGCTGCGGCAGGTGCGGGTGCCGTTCGGGGTCGTCGGGATGATCTACGAAGCCCGTCCCAACGTCACCGCCGACGCGGCCGGCATCTGCGTCAAGGCCGGCAACGCCGTGCTCCTGCGCGGCTCGTCGAGCGCGCGCTCGAGCAACGCCGCGATCGTCGACGCGATGCGCGGCGCACTGGCCGGCAGCGGCCTGCCGGAGGACGTCGTACAGCTGGTGCCGGGGGAGACCCACGACAGCGTCAAGGCGCTGATGCGGGCCCGCGGGCTCGTCGACGTGCTCATCCCACGTGGCGGCGCGGGGCTGATCCGCAGCGTGGTCGAGGAGTCGACCGTCCCGGTGATCGAGACCGGTGTGGGCAACTGCCACGTCTACGTGGACGCGTCGGCCGACCTCGATCAGGCGCTCGCGATCGTGCTCAACGCCAAGACCCAGCGCACCAGCGTCTGCAACGCCGCGGAGTCGCTGCTCGTGCACCGCGACGTCGCCGACGAGTTCCTCCCGGTCGTCATCGAGGCGCTCCAGGCGGCCGGCGTGCTCGTGCACGGCGACGCCGCGTTCGCCGAGTACGACGACGTGGTGCCGGTCACCGACGAGGACCACGCCGCCGAGTTCCTGGCGATGGAGATCTCCGCGGCCGTCGTGTCCGACGTCGAGGGGGCGATCGAGCACATCCGACGGTTCTCCTCCGGCCACACCGAGGCGATCCTCGCCCGCGACCAGGCCACCGTCCGTCGCTTCGTCGCGGCCGTCGACTCCGCCGCCGTGGTGGTCAACGCCTCGACCCGGTTCACCGACGGCGGGGAGTTCGGCTTCGGCGCCGAGATCGGCATCTCGACCCAGAAGCTGCACGCCCGCGGGCCGATGGGGCTGCCCGAGATGACGTCCAGCAAGTACGTCGTGGTCGGTGACGGGCACGTGCGCTGAGCCTCGCGCCCCGCGGAGGATAGGATCCCGTCCATGTTGAGCTCCCTGATCGTGATGGCCGCCGAGGCGGAGCACGGCGACCCCGTCGTCAGCCCCTACGTCGTGGGCGGCGTGGCCCTCGGCCTGCTGCTCGTGCTCCTCGCCGCGGTCGTCTCCTTCGGTGGCGGACGCGAGCACAGCTGAACCCCGTGGTGCGTCGCGTCGGGGTGATGGGTGGCACGTTCGACCCCATCCACCACGGACACCTGGTGGCCGCCTCCGAGGTCCAGGCGTGGTTCGACCTCGACGAGGTCCTCTTCGTCCCCACGGGCGACCCGTGGCAGAAGAGCGACCGCGACGTCACCGAGGCCGAGCACCGCTACCTGATGACGGTGGTGGCGACGGCGGCGAACCCACGGTTCAACGTGTCCCGCGTCGACATCGACCGCGAGGGCAAGACGTACACGATCGACACGCTGCGCGACCTCAAGGCCGAGCTGCCCGACGCGGAGCTCTTCTTCATCACCGGCGCCGACGCGCTCGCCGACATCTTCACGTGGCGCGACGCCGACGAGCTGTTCGACCTCGCCAACTTCGTCGGCTGCACGCGACCGGGCTACACCATGGACCCCGAGCTGCTCGCCAAGATCCCGGCCGACCGGATCACGATGGTCGAGATCCCGGCCCTCGCGATCTCCTCGACCGACTGCCGCGAGCGCAAGCGGCGCGGCGAGCCGGTCTGGTACCTCGTACCGGACGGCGTCGTGCAGTACATCGCCAAGCACGACCTCTACGCACCGACCTCCACCAGCAAGGACACTGCATGACAGCCACCGACCACGCCCTCGAGCTCGTCGCCGTTGCGGCCCAGGCCGCGCACGACAAGAAGGCGGACCAGGTCCTGGCCTTCGACGTCAGCGAGCAGATCGCGATCACCGACGCCTTCGTGCTGGCCAGCGCCACCAACGAGCGTGCCGTCGGCGCCATCGTCGACGAGATCGAGGACAAGCTCCGCGAGTCGGGCGCCAAGCCGATCCGCCGCGAGGGCCACAAGGAGGGGCGCTGGGTGCTGCTCGACTACGGCGAGATCGTGGTGCACGTCCAGCACGAGGAGGAGCGGATGTTCTACGCCCTCGAGCGGCTCTGGAGCGACTGCCCGGTCATCCCGCTGACGCTGACGTGAGGCGCCTGGTCCTCCTGCGTCACGGGCGCACCGCCTGGAACGACACCGGCAGGGCCCAGGGGCACGCCGACGTGCCGCTCGACGACGTCGGGCTGGCCCAGGCCAAGGAGGTCGCGCCGCTGCTGGCCGCGATGGCTCCGGTCGCGATCTGGACCTCCGACCTCGCCCGGGCGACGCAGACGGCGGACGCCGTCGCCGACGAGTGCGGCCTCGAGGCCGTGCGCGATCCTCGGCTGCGCGAGTTCGACATCGGGCCGAACCGCACCGGTCTCACGGCCGAGGAGTACGCCGCCCAGTTCCCCGAGGAGTACGCCGCCCTCCTCGCCGGCGAGATCGGCGCCATCCCCGGCCGCGAGACCCGCGACGCCGTGCTGGGCCGCTTCGTGCCCGCGCTGACGTCGTACGTCGACTCCCTCCGCGAGGGCGAGACCGGCCTGGTCGTCGCCCACGGAGCCGCCCTTCGCGTGGCCGTGCCGGCCTTCCTCGGCTGGCCGGGCGACCCCGGCGAGTCCTTCGGCGTGCTCGCCAACTGCGGTTGGGTGGTGCTCGAGCACTCCGCCTCCACGTGGACCGGCGGCGTCGAGCAGTGGCGCCTGATCGCCTGGAACCGCATCGCCTGACCCCGATTTCACCCAGCTCGGGGCGTCGGCTAATCTTCTCTGCTGTTGGGGCTGTGGCGCAGCTGGTAGCGCATCTGCATGGCATGCAGAGGGTCAGGGGTTCGAGTCCCCTCAGCTCCACCCATGTGAGGCCCGGTCGGCAACGACCGGGCCTCTTCTCATGTCTGCTGGCGTGGGTGGCGGCATATGACATGTCTGCCACGGCGCGCACATCGTGCTGCGGGCCAGACGCCGGAGAATTGCCGGTCCAGAACACCCACCGCGGGCGAATCGGCGTTCGGAGTGGGCCGGTGGCACCATGTGCTCATGACCGCGACCGACGCCTCCACCAGCACCACGACCGACCTCACGGCCTCCCACATCGAGGTCACCGAGAAGTACGCCGCGCACAACTACCACCCCCTCCCGGTGGTGCTCGCGCAGGGCGACGGCGCGTGGGTCATCGACGTCGACGGCAAGCGCTACCTCGACTGCCTCGCGGGCTACTCCGCGCTCAACTTCGGGCACACCAACGAGCGCCTCGTCGCGGTCGCGCGCGAGCAGCTCGGCAAGCTGACGTTGACCAGCCGCGCCTTCTTCAACGACCGGCTCAGCGGCTTCGCCGAGGCGCTGGCCCGCCTGACCGGCAAGGACATGATCCTGCCGATGAACTCCGGCGCCGAGGCCGTCGAGACCGCCATCAAGGTCAGCCGGAAGTGGGGCTACGAGGTCAAGGGCGTGCCCGCCGGGCAGGCCACGATCATCACCATGGAGGGCAACTTCCACGGCCGCACCACCACCATCGTCAGCTTCTCCGACGACGACGTCGCGACCTCGGGCTACGCGCCCTTCACGACCGGGTTCCGCGGCGTGAAGTACGGCGACATCGAGGCCATCGCCTCGGCCATCGACGAGACCACCGTCGCGGTGCTCTTCGAGCCGATCCAGGGCGAGGGCGGCGTCGTGATGCCGCCCGAGGGCTTCCTGCGCGACCTGCGCGCCCTCTGCACCGAGCGCAACGTGCTGATGGTGGCCGACGAGATCCAGTCCGGCCTCGCGCGCTCCGGCAAGACCTTCGCGTGCGACCACGAGGACGTCGTGCCCGACATCTACATCATGGGCAAGGCACTCGGCGGCGGCATCTATCCCGTCTCCGCGATCGCCGCCGACCACGACATCCTCGACGTCATCACCCCCGGCTCGCACGGCTCGACCTTCGGCGGCAACCCGCTCGCCGCCGCCATCGGCACCGAGGTCGTCGCGATGCTCGAGGAGGGCACCTTCCAGGCCCGCTCGGCCGAGATCGGCGCCCAGCTCGAGGCCGGCTTCACCCCGCTCATCGGCCGCGGCCTCTCCGACGTACGCGTCCGCGGGGCCTGGGCCGGCATCGACATCGACCCGACCCTGATGACCGGCCGCCAGATGTCCGAGGCCCTGATGGCACGCGGCATCCTCGCCAAGGACACCCACGGCTCGACCGTCCGCTTCGCCCCGCCGCTGGTCGCCAGCGACGAGGACATCGCCGGCCTGGTCACCGCGGTGACCGAGATCCTCACCGGCGCCTGAGCCCGCACCCGCCCGATGATCGCCCGGTTCGACCACCTGGTCGTCGCGGTCGAGGACCTCGACGAGGCGGCCGCTCGATGGACCGCCGCGGGGATCCGCGCCGCCCGCGGCGGCAGGCACCCGGTCGGCACCGAGAACGCCCTCGTCCGCGGTCCGGGCCCGGCGTACGTCGAGCTGATCGCGGCGGGCGCCGACGGGTCCAACCCCTGGCTGGACCGCATCCGCGCGGCCCGCGGTCCGATCTCGTGGGCGATCGCGGTCGACGACCTCGAGGCGGCGCGTACGTCGCTCGCGGCAGCCGGCCTCGAGCCCGCCCCCGCCGTGCCGGGCTCGCGCCGGACCCCCGACGGTGAGCTCGTCGAGTGGGAGGTCTGCGACATCGGCGGCCGACCGTACGACGACGCCTTGCCGTTCCTGATCCAGTGGACCTCGCCGATGCCTCCCGGGCCCGCGGACGGGCCGGTCGTGGAGCGGTTCCAGCTGAGCCCGCCCGACCCCGAGCGCGTCGCCGACCTGCTGCTCGCCCTCGGGTTCGAGCCGAGCCGCCACTGGCCCCGGCGGGTCTTCGAGCCGGCCGGCGGGGGAGTCGCGGTCACTCTCGAGCCCGTCGGGGAGCCGGTCGACCTCGGACCGGCGTCGTGGTCGATGGGCTGGGACGACGACGAGCGGGGATCTCGAGCCACGCTCGCGCTGCGGACGGCGTCCGGTGAGCTGACCCAGCACACGCTCGACGGCGTCGCCGTCGTGGCCTGGCCGGACCGGCGGCGGTTCCCGGCGTCGTCGCTCGTGCCGCGGGACGGGAGCAGCGGCGCCTCCGCGCGCGCGGACGCCTGGGTCGACGTCATCGTCGCGGCCGGGCTGGCGGTCTGCGAGACCGTCGACCCGGGGTGGACCGACCCCGACCTCGACGTGCGCAGGACGATCCGGCTGGGCGGACCGCGCGGCACCCAGCCCCTCACCGTCCAGTGGGGTGCCCACCCCACCTTCGGTGACGACGTCGTGGCGATCGGCATCGGCGCCTCTCCCGTGCTGCTCGAACGCCAGCCCGAGTGGCGTTCGCCCGGTCCGGGCGACGAGGTCGGGCGGATCGACGACGCGTTCGTGCTGGCCCTCACCGGAGGCGTGTACGCGGTGCGGGACGGCGCGTCGCTCGTGGTCCGGTCGCTCGACGGCTGGAGCGGCTCGGGTCTCCACGAGCCGGACGAGGCTGCGCAGTGGCTCGCCGAAGCCGTCGACGGCCGGCGTACGGAGGGCGTCCTCGCGGGCGCCCCCTGGGTCACCTGAGGGCCACCTCGGCGATGTGGCGGTAGCCGCGGAGCTCGAAGCCCACCACGGTCACCCACGGCGCGAGCATCAGCACGACGAGGGCCAGCGACAGCGGCGCCCCGGCTGCGGCAAGTGCCCAGGCGCCGACGAGGACCACGAGCGTGCCGACGAGGAGCCAGCCGTGGAGCGGGTCGCGCCCGGGGAAGAGCAGGTGGAAGATCGTGAAGAGCGCCACCACGAAGACCGCGACCGGGATCGCCATCGTCAGCATCGTCTGCCCCGCGTCGAGCTCGCTGTGGTGCTCCACGTAGTAGGCGGCGGCGTGCAGGCCCGCACCCGCGCCCGCGATCGACGCGTAGAGCACCAGGTGACCGAAGCCGAAGATCATGCTGCGGGAGTTGCTGGCACTGAGGGCTGAGCCGAAGGGGATCGTGAAGTAGCACCACCACAGGCCGACGGCGAGCGACACCCCCGCGAGGGCGATCACCCCGGCCTCGGTGCTCCAGCCCTGCTCCGAGACGACGGCCTCGATGGCGGTGGTCGTCCCGAGCACGACCTCGCCGAAGGTGATGATGGCGAGCAGGCCGTAGCGCTCGGCGATGTGGTGGGGGTGCCACGGTGTCGACGGCAGGTGCGTCTCGATCCACGCCAGCCCGCCGAGCTCGAGGACCACGAGCGACAGGGAGAGGGCGATCTGGACGGCCACCGGCAGCACGTCGAGCGCGGTCAGGACCCACCCGACCTGGGCGACCGCGATGAACCGGACGTACGCCAGGCAGGTGCGACGACGCTCGACGTCGTGCGCGGCGGCCCGGGCCCACAGCAGGATCATCGAGACCCGCATCGTGACGTAGCCCGCGACCACCACGGCGTTGTCGAACTCGTGGTGGACGAACCCCTCGAACAGGTCCGTGAGGCCCAGCCCGAGCACCAGCACGCCGACCATCTGCAGGAGGGTCGCGAGGCGCATGAACGCGTCGTCGGTGTCGTACGCCGAGGCGAACCAGGAGAAGTTGATCCAGGCCAGCGTGATCGCGAACATCGCGAGCGCGAAGCCGAGCAGGCCCTCCCACACATGGTCCTCGACGAGCGCGTGGGCGAACTGCGACCCGGCGAGGCTGAAGGCCACGACCAGGGTCAGGTCGTAGAGCAGCTCGAGGGGAGTGGCGCTGCGGTGCGGCTCGCGGGGGTCGCGGCCCGACATCCGCTGCAGGCGGTGGTTGCTGACAGCCTCGGTCATGGCACGGGATCCTCTCAGAACCGAGCCGGTGCCGGGGTCAGGCGATCGTGAGCCCGCCGTCGACCGGGATCATCTGCCCGGTGACGTAGCCGCCGGCGTCGGAGGCCAGCCACACCGCGGTCGCAGCGAGCTCGCGGGGGTCGCCGGTGCGGCCGGCGGGCACCCGCTGCATCACGAGGTCGAGGTAGCCGTCGGGATAGCTGTCGGTCATCTCGGAGGCGAAGAAGCCGGGCGCGAGCGCGTTGACCCGGATGCCCTTGCGGCCGGTCCACTGCTGGGCGAGGTCCCGGGTCAGGCCGCCGAGGCCCGCCTTGGAGGCGGAGTACGCCGCCTGCGGGAGGCCTCCGGTCGTGATGCCGAGGATCGAGGAGATGTTGACGATGCTCGAGCCGGGCTGCATGACGCGGCCGCAGGCCTGGGCCATCCAGTAGCAGCCGTTGAGGTTGACGTCGATGACGCCCCTGAACTGGTCGGGGGTCTCGTGGGTGGCCGGCACGGCGGTGCCGACGCCGGCGTTGTTGACCAGCACGTCGACGCGACCGTACGTCGCCATCGCCTCGTCGACGAGCCGCTGGCACTGGTCGGGGTCGGCCACGTCGGTGGCCACGGTGTGCACCCGGCGGCCGATCGTACGCACGGACTCTGCGACTCTCTCGAGCTTCTCGACCCGGCGCGCCCCGAGCACCACGTCGGCACCCGCCTCGGCGAACGCGTGCGCGAACGCGACGCCCAGCCCGCTCGACGCGCCGGTGACGATGACGACCTTGTCGTCGAGTCGGAAGAGATCCAGGAGGCTCATGGGGTGACCCTAGTCGGGCGCGTCGTGCACATCGACGCGCCGTCCGCGCCCCCGGCGGGCGGTGCGTGAGGAGCGTTGTCCTGCGCCCGAATCCCCCTCACGCACCCCCGCTCGGGCGCGTCGCTGGCGCCACGGCCGTGGGCGGTGCGTGAGGAGGAATCGAGGCGTCCAGAATCCCCCTCACGCACCGCTCGGGGAGGGCTCCTTCTCGGCGACGGGGGCGCGCGGCAGGGTGCGCACGGACCTCGAGCAGAGCACCAGCGCGCAGATGACGGCGTACGCCGCGGCGGAGGTGATGAGGACCGGCCGGTAGCCGAACACTGCTGCCAGCGGCCCGAACGCGATCTGACCGATCGGGATCGCCACGAAGGAGCCGAGGGCGTCGTAGGAGTAGGCGCGCGACAGCATGCTGTCCTCGATGTTCTCCTGCATGGCGAGGTTCCATCCCATGCCGAACACCTCCGTGCCGGCGCCGGCCACGAAAGCGGCGACGACGAGACCGACCAGGTGCGGTGAGACCCCGAGGATCAGCATGGGCGGTGCCATCAGCAGCACGCCGAGCATGCCCAGCAGCAGCGGCCGCTCGAGGCGCACCCGGAGCAGGACGACGGTCGTGACCAGGAATCCCGCTGCCTCCGCGGACAGGACGAAGCCCCAGCCCTGCCGGCCGATGGTGTCGTCGGCGATCGCGGGTCCCAGCGTGGACCATGCGCCGGCGTGGATGAGGTTGAGGACGCCGAAGCCGACGACGACGATCCAGAGCCAGGGCGTCGCCCAGAAGAAGCTCCACCCCTCGCGGAGCTCGCGGAGGGTGTCGGCCGGTTCGCCCGCGGACTCCCTGGGCGGGATCGTCACCGGCACCAGGAGGAGAGCGGCGAGCGCCCAGGTGAGGGCGTCGACAGCGAGCGCCCAGCCCGACCCCAAGGTGACGACGAGCAGGGCTCCCATGGTGGGACCGATCACCATCATCCCGCTGCGCGTCAGCGAGATCAGCGCGTTCGCCGGCTGGAGGTCGGAGCGCGGCACGAGCTGCGGGAGAGCGCTGGCCATCGCGGGGAAACCGATGCCGGAGACTGCGCCGTGGACGATGCTCAGCAGGACCAGCATCCAGATCTCTGCGTGACCGGACAGCACCAGCACGGCGATCGCGCCCTGGCTCAGCGCCGACGCGACGTTGGAGAACTGGAGCACGAGGGTGCGCGGGATCCGGTCCGCGATCACACCTCCGTAGAGCAGGAGCGCGACCATCGGGATCGTGTGTGCGGCCAGGACCTGGCCCAGCGCCGTGGGGGAGTCGCTGATGTCGAGGACGGCGAACGCGAGCGCGATGCTCGCCATCATGTTGCCGAGCGTGTTGACGAGCCGCGAGGCGAAGTACCACGCGAAGTTGCGGTTGCGCAGGGGGGCGATCGCGGCTGACCAGGTCACGGCCGCCACCTCGTCGCCTCGCCCGTGAGCCCACCGGTCATGGTGAACGCGTTCGTGGTCGCGCTGATGTGGACGGTGTCGGGAGTGCCTGCGGGGAGAGCGGCGGCGTGCAGGAGGTGCGAGGCCTCGTGGAGCAGGTCGAGCGCGCGGTGCCACGCCTCGACCGGCACCCAGGCCTCGAGGTCGCTGGACGAGCCCGATCCCTTGCCGGCGTCGCGCAGCCGGCGCTCGACCTCGACGGCGTTGGCACGGGCGTAGGCGATCCGGTCGTCGACCTGGCTCGTGCGGTCGGCGACCTCGCGCGTGGCGTCGTACCGGTAGCGCTTGGCCACCCCGCCGCGGATCTTCTCCTCGCTCTCGACGACCAGCTCGCCGATGTCGTGGAGCACCCGCAGGTGGTACGACGCGTTGGCGTGCGTGAGCTCGAGGGCCCGGGCCACGTCGGCCGCGCTCATCGCCTCCGCGGTCAGCAGCGACATGATGCGCAGCCGCACCGGGTGGGCCGTCGCCCGCAGTCGGGCCACGTCGCCCGGATCGCTCGTGTCGTCCGCTGCCATCTCACCCTCCAAGAGTCCTTGGGGAGTGAGTGTGCCGGGCCGGCCCGACAACTGTCAAACACTCCTTGGGGAGTCGTACGGGGGTAGTCCAGTGAGAGATGGCTGCCGAAACGCCGATCGGACAGCCAGTTCTCGCTGGACTACCCGGGCGGGTGCAGGCGCGAGACCGTCCCGGAACGACCCCCGACCCGACCCTGACTCGACCCCGGGACGGAGTGAAACGGTGCTCCCGACGTGCTTGAGTGGACGTCATCCAAGGGCGCCCGGCCCACCGAGGAGTGAGTGAGATGTCCGACCAGTACCCGCAGGACCCGCAGCCCGCGGATCCGACGCAGCCCCACCCGACGCAGCCCCACCCGACGCAGGCGTACGCCCAGCAGCCGCAGGCCGCCCACCAGGGCCGGCCGTCGACGATGTCCGCCGAGGACGAGCGCACCTGGGGTGCGATCAGCCACGCCGGCGCCGTCGTCGCGATGATCTGCTCCGCCGGCTTCCTCGGCTTCCTCGCCTCGATCGCGGTCTACGTGATCCACAAGGACCGCGGTCCGTTCGTCCGGGCCCACGCCGCCAACTCGATCAACGTGCAGATCACGATGTTCATCTGGCTGCTCGTGCTCGGCATCCTGACGATCCCGATCGCGCTCCTCACGCTGGGCCTCGGCCTGGTCGTGATGCTGCCGGCGCTCGCCGCGGCGTTCGTCGTCGCGGGTGTGCTGCACGTGATCGGCGCGGTCAAGGCCTACAACGGCGAGTGGTGGAACCCGCCGCTCACCCCGCGCTTCGTCAGGTGACCCCGCGCGAGGTGAGCTGAGCGAGCACCTCGTCCTGCCACGCGAACGCCGCCCGGGACCGGACCGCGAGGTCCGGCCCGGGCAGCACTGCTTCCACCCGTTCCGCGAACCCGTCGGGCAGGTCGGTGCGCAGGTAGCGCAGCCCGAAGTCGAAGCGGGCCGGGCAGTGCTGGATGCGCAGCAGCCTCACGAGCGGCTCGACGGCGAACCTCAGGTGCAGGGCCGTCGCCTCGGCGAGGTCGTCGCGGGCGATGGCCCGCTCGACGAGCCAGGCGGCCGTCTGGCGGCGTGAGGCGGTCTGCTCGATCGCCAGGTGACGCGCGCCCGCCATCTCCGCCTCGTCGTCGTCCTCGAGGACCAGCACGCCGTCAGGGTCGTGCAGCACGATCGGGGTGCCGTGCCGACGGGTGTCCATCGTGAGCCGCTCGGGCGTGGCCAGGATGACGAGGTCCACCAGCAGGGTCGGCCGGCTGAGGTCGGCGGCGTCGGGCTGGAGGTGGATGAAGCACTGTCGTCCGTCGGGCCACGTCGCGGCCGGCAGCTCCCACACGTGGTCGAGCGCGAACTCGTCGCGCACGAGCCCGAGCACGGCGTCGTACGTCGCCACGGCGTCGCCGCTGCACCAGGCCTCCACGTCGAGGTCCGAGTGGTCGTCCCACCCGCCGGTGACCGCTGATCCGTTCACCACGACGACCTGCAGCGCCGGCACCCGTCGAGGGGAGTGCGGTGAGGAAGTCGATCCAGTCGGCGTACCTGCTCAGGTCAGCGGTCATGCCGAGCAGTATCGGGGAGGAGTATGCTGCTCCCGTGCAGAAGCAGCTCCTTCTTCGTCAGCCGCGCTGATCGAGTCCTCCACCCACGAGGACCGACACGCGGCCACCCCTCCATGCGAGGGGTTTTTTCATGCCCGAACCGCACACCCAGCACATCGAGGACACCCCATGAGCCAGGACACCGCAGCCCCAGACGGAGAACGAGCGACGTACGACATCGCCGCCACCGAGACCAAGTGGCAGCGGGTCTGGGAGGAGCTCGACCCCTTCCGCGCCGACGACGACAGCCCGCGCGAGAAGCGCTACGCGCTGACGATGTTCCCCTACCCGAGCGGCGACCTGCACATGGGTCACGCCGAGGTGTTCGCGCTGCACGACGTGGTCGCGCGCTACTGGTGGCAGCGCGGCTACGAGGTGCTGAACCCGATGGGCTTCGACTCGTTCGGCCTGCCCGCGGAGAACGCCGCGATCCGCAACGACGAGCACCCCGACACCTACACGCGCGCCAACATCGCGAAGTCGATCGAGTCGTGCAAGAAGTACGCCGCGTCGTTCGACTGGTCGCGCACGTTCAACACCTCCGACCCGGACTACTACCGCTGGACGCAGTGGCTGTTCCTGGAGCTCTTCAAGCGCGGCCTGGCCTATCGCAAGAACAGCGCGGTCAACTGGTGCCCCAACGACCAGACCGTGCTGGCCAACGAACAGGTCGTCGGCGGCGTCTGCGACCGGTGCGGGGCGGAGGTGACCAAGAAGGAGCTGACCCAGTGGTACTTCAAGATCACCGACTACGCCCAGGAGCTGCTGGACGGCCTGGACGACCTGGAGGAGACCTGGCCGGCCCGGGTGGTCACCGCGCAGCGCAACTGGATCGGGCGGTCCGAGGGCGCGCACGTCGACTTCGTCATCGACGGTCGTGAGGAGCCGGTCACCGTCTACACGACTCGGCCCGACACGCTGTTCGGCGCCACCTTCATGGTCGTGGCGGCCGACGCCGCGCTGGCCGGCGAGCTGGTCACCGACGAGCAGCGCCCGGCGCTGGAGGACTACCTGGTCGAGGTCCGCAAGGAGACCGAGATCAACCGGCTGTCGACCGACCGACCCAAGACCGGTGTCTTCCTGGGCGTCCACGCGACCAACCCGCTGACCGGCACGAGCATCCCGGTGTACGCATCCGACTACGTGCTGGCCGACTACGGCACCGGCGCGATCATGGCGGTGCCGGGCCAGGACCAGCGCGACTGGGAGTTCGCGCAGGTCTTCGACCTGCCGATCATCCGCACCGTCCAGCCGCCCGAGGACTGGGAGGGCGACGCCTTCACCGGCGACGGTCCCGCGATCAACTCCGCCAACGACGCGATCGACCTGTCCGGCATGGGCGTCGACGAGGCGAAGTCGACGACGATCGCGTTCCTGGAGGGCCGGGGGCTGGGTCGCGGCACGGTCAACTTCCGGCTGCGCGACTGGCTGATCAGCCGCCAGCGCTACTGGGGCCCGCCCATCCCGATCATCCACTGCCCGGTCGACGGCGAGGTCGCCGTGCCCCAGGACCAGCTGCCGGTGACGCTGCCGATGCTGCGCGGCTCCGACCTGAAGCCCAAGGGGACCTCGCCGCTGGGCGGAGCGGCCGAGTGGGTCGACGTCGCGTGCCCGACGTGCGGTGGTCCCGCGACCCGCGACACCGACACCATGGACACCTTCGTCGACTCGTCCTGGTACATGTTCCGCTACTGCTCGCCGCACGACGACACGAGGCCGTTCGACAGCGCCAAGGTCAACGCGTGGATGCCGTCGAACCTGTACGTCGGCGGCGTCGAGCACGCCGTGCTGCACCTGCTGTACGGCCGGTTCTTCACCAAGGTCCTGAACGACATGGGCCTGGTCGACTTCCGCGAGCCGTGGTCGGCCCAGCTGAACCAGGGCTTCGTGATCAACCAGGGCAAGAAGATGAGCAAGTCGCTGGGCAACGGCGTCAACCTGGGGGACCAGCTCGGTGCCTTCGGCGTGGACGCGGTGCGGTTGACCCTGGTCTTCGCGGGTCCGCCCGAGGACGACATCGACTGGGCCAACATGTCGCCCGAGGGGTCGTTGCGCTTCCTGCAGCGAGCCTGGCGGCTGTCGGGTGACGTCACGTCCGAGGCCGGCGTGGACGTCACGACCGGAGACCTGGCGCTGCGGCGTACGACGGCGCGGACGGTGCACGACGCCGCCGAGCTGATCGAGGCCTACCGCTTCAACGTGATGGTCGCCAAGGTGATGGAGCTGGTCAACGCCACCCGCAAGGCCATCGACTCCGGTGTCGGGCCGGCCGACCCGGCCGTGCGCGAGGCGACCGAGGCGGTGGCGATCCTGCTGTCACTGGTCGCGCCCTACACGGCCGAGGAGATGTGGGAGCGGCTGGGACACCAGCCCACCGTCGTACGCGTCGGGTGGCCGGAGGTCGACGAGGCGCTGCTGGTCGAGGACACCGTCACCGCAGTGGTGCAGGTCAGGGGCAAGGTCCGCGCGCGCCTGGAGGTCTCGCCGGACGTCACCGACGCCGACCTGGAGGCCGCGGCACTGGCCGACGAGGGCGTGCAGCGGGCGATCGACGGCGCCCAGGTGCGCAAGGTCATCGTGCGCGCACCCAAGCTGGTGAACATCGTCGTCTGAGGCTTCTGCTCGCCAGTAGGGTCGCCCCTATGTCTCGTGTGGTCGTCGTCACCGACTCGACCGCGAGCCTGCCCGCCGAGGTGGCGCAGGCTCGCGGCATCCGGGTGGTGCCGCTCCAGGTCGTCATCGGTGCCCGGGTGCTCGACGAGGGACCGGACGGCGCCACCCCCGACGTGGTCGCCGAGGCGTTGCGCGACTTCGTGCCGGTCAGCACGTCGCGTCCGGCGCCCGCGCTGTTCGGCGAGCTCTACCGCTCGCTGGAGGCCGAGGGCGTCGAGGAGATCGTGTCGGTGCACCTCTCCGGCGAGATGAGCGGGACCTTCGAGTCCGCCCAGCTCGCCGCACTGGAGCTGGAGATGCCGGTGCACGTCGTCGACTCCGGGCAGGTCGGCATCGCCACGGGCTACGCGGCGCTGACCGCCTGCGACGTGCTCGACGCGGGCGGGACCGCGGAGGAGGCGGCCGAGGCCGCGCTCGCGCGGGGCGAGGCGGCCACCTCGCTCTTCTACGTCGACACCCTGGAGTACCTCCGCCGCGGCGGCCGGATCGGTGCGGCGGCGAAGATCTTCGGCAGCGCGCTGTCGGTCAAGCCCCTGCTCGAGATCGTCGACGGCCGGGTGCAGCCGCGCGAGCGCGTGCGTACGGCCTCGCGTGCCCTGGCGCGGCTCGCGGACCTCGCCGTCGAGGTCGCGGGCGACCGGCCCGTGGACGTCTGCGTCTCCCACCTCGCCAACGCCGCCCGCGCCGAGGAGCTCGCGGCGGCCCTGACCGAGCGGCTCGCCGACGGGCTGGAGGGTCGCGAGGTGATGTGCGGTGAGCTCGGCGCGGTGCTCGGCGCCCACGTCGGGCCGGGCATGGTCGCGGTCTGCGTGTCGCCGCGTCCCTGACTCTCTCCACAGATCGCTCGCGACCCCTGTCGGGTGGATCGCGGCGTTCCTAGCGTGGAGGGATGCGCCGATCCCAGTCCTCGTCCGAGCACGCCGAGGCGGTGTCGCGCAGGCTGGCGACGCTGAGTGCCGAGCTCGCCGCCGTACGCGGTGAGCCGGACGTCTCGACCCACACGCGGGTCCGTGAGCGCCTCGACGACGTGCCCCCTCCCGTGGTGCTTCCCGTGCCGGGCCGGCACGCCTCGCGGCGGCTGCGGATCGGCGGGCTGCGGCTCGGGCCGGTGCACCTGGCGGTCGTCGCCGTCGTGGCCGCGGCGGCCGTCGGGCTCGCGGCCTGGTGGACCGTGCGTGACCAGGCCGAGCTGGTGCCGGCCACCGCGGTGACCTCGGCGGCCGAGCCACTGGCCCCGGTGCCGTCGACCCCCAGCGTCGACGCCGGCTCCGAGGCCGGCTCCGAGGCCGGCTCCGAGGCCGGAGACGACCTGGTCGTGGACGTCGCCGGGAAGGTACGCCGGCCCGGCATCGCCGTGCTGCCGGCGGGCTCGCGGGTGGTCGACGCGCTGGAGGCGGCCGGAGGAGCGCGGGCGGGCGTCGACCTCACCGGCCTCAACCTCGCCCGTCTCGTCGTCGACGGCGAGCAGATCCTCGTCGGCGTCGCGCCGGCGCCGGGCGTGGCGGGCAGCCTCGGCACGACGGCACCCGAGGGCACGTCCCTGGTGAACATCAACACCGCCGACCAGCCGACCCTCGAGACCCTCCCCGGCGTGGGGCCGGTCACCGCCACCGCGATCCTCGCCTGGCGCACCGACAACGGCGGCTTCACCTCCGTCGACGAGCTGCTCGAGGTGGACGGCATCGGGCAGGCCACGCTCGAGGACCTCGCGCCGCTCGTGACGCTCTGAGCCGTGCCCGACCTGCGCGCGCTCGCGCTGGGCACCGGCGCCTGGGCGGGCGCGCTGCTGGTGCTCGTGCTGCCCGGTCGGGTGGCGCTGGCCGTCGTCCTGCTGGTCGCCGCAGTGGGCACCGGCCTGGTCGCGCGCCGGGCCCTCGCGCCGGCCTGGCTGGGGCCGCTGGCCGCGCTCGTCGCCGTCGCGGGTGTCGCGGCGCTCCAGCAGACCCTGGTCGTGACCTCGCCGCTGGCCGCGCTGGCCGACGAGGGCGCGGTCGTCACCCTGCGGCTCGAGGTCACCAGCGACGTACGCCTCGTGGCCGGGACCTACGGCGACCTCCAGGTCGCGCGGGCCGACGTCTCGCGGGTGTCCGGCCGGGGACGGGAGTGGTCGCTCGAAGCGCCGGTGGTGCTGATCGCGGACGCCGACTGGCCGCGGCCGGCGCTCGGCACGACGATCGAGACGACGGCCCGGCTCGTGCCGGGGGACGACGAGGTCGCCGCGCTCGTCCGCCCGACGGGCGAACCGCTGGTCGTCGCCGACCCCGACGTGTGGTGGGACGCCGCTGCTGCCGTACGCCGTTCGGTGCGCGACGCGGTCGCCGGCCGGGACGCCGATGCGCGCGAGCTGGTGCCGGCGCTGGTGGTGGGGGACGACGGCGGGCTGGACGCCGACCTCGCGGACGACTTCCGGACGACCGGGTTGACCCACCTGCTCGCGGTGAGCGGCACCAACCTCACCCTCGTGGTCGGCTTCCTGCTGATCCTGGGCCGGTGGTTCGGTGTGCGCGGCCGGTGGCTGCACCTGCTCGCGGCCGTCGGGATCGTCGGCTTCGTCGTCACGGCGCGCGCCGAGCCGAGCGTCGTGCGCGCGGCCGCGATGGGCACCGTCGCGCTGGTCGGGATGGGCAGCAACGGGCGCTCGCGCGGCACTCGCGGCCTCGGCGTCGCCGTCCTCGGGCTCCTGCTCCTGTGGCCGCGGCTCGCGGTGAGTGCAGGCTTCGCGCTGTCGGCACTGGCCACGGCCGGGATCCTGCTCCTCGCGCCGGTCTGGCGTGACGCGCTCATGCGATGGACGCCACGCTGGGTGGCCGAGGCGGTGTCGGTGCCGCTGGCGGCACAGGTCGCGTGCACCCCTGTCGTCGCCGCGCTGTCGGGCCAGGTCAGCCTGGTCGCGGTCGGGGCCAACCTGCTGGCGGCTCCGGCCGTCGCGCCGGCGACGGTGCTGGGGCTGACAGGTGGGCTGCTCGGGCTGGTCTGGACGCCGGTCGGGGTGGCGGTCGCGGCGCCGGCGGCGTGGTCGGCGCAGTGGATCATCGCCGTCGCCCGGTGGGGTGCGGACGTGCCGACCGCCGCCGTGGCCTGGGGCACCGGGCCGCTGCCGCTGACCCTGCTGACGCTCGCGTGCCTGGTGGTGGTGCCGCTGGTGCCGCGGGTGCTGCGCCGACCCGGGTCGGCACTCGCGTGCACGGGCCTCCTCGTCGTCGTGATGCTCGTTCGACCACCGTCGCCCGGCTGGCCACCCGACGGCTGGGTGCTGGCGGCGTGCGACGTCGGCCAGGGCGACGGGCTCGTGCTGCGGGCTGGACCGCGGGCGGCGGTCGTCGTCGACGCCGGACCCGACCCCGCTGCGATGGACGCGTGCCTCGACCGGCTCGAGGTCGAGGCGGTGCCGCTGCTGGTGCTCACGCACTTCCACGCCGACCACGTCGACGGGGTCGCGGGCGTGGTCGGGGGCCGGGAGGTGGGTGCGGTCGAGAGCACCGCGCTGCTGGAGCCGGCCGACGGGGCGCGGGACGTGACGCACGCGCTGGGCCGCGACCCCGGTCCGGCGGCGTACGGCAGCACCCGGAGGATCGGCGAGGTGACGCTCCAGGTCGTCTGGCCCCGGCCGGGGACGCGCGTCGATCCGGGGGAGAGCGCGCCCAACGACGCCAGCGTCGTGCTGGTCGCGGAGGCGGGCGGCGTGCGCGCGCTGCTGACCGGCGACGTGGAGCCGTCCGCGCAGGCAGCGCTGGCGCGCGACCTCGCCGGCCTCCGCGTCGACGTGCTGAAGGTGCCCCACCACGGCAGCCGCCACCAGGACCTCGACTGGCTGACGTCGCTCGGCGCCCGGGTGGCGCTGGTGTCGGTGGGTGCGCACAACGACTACGGCCACCCGGCTCCCGACGTGCTGGCCGCCCTCACCGCGGCCGGCGCTCGGGTCTGGCGCACCGACACCTCCGGTGACGTCGTGGTGGTGGTGCGGGAGGGTGAGGTGGGTGTCGTCGCCCGCGGATAGGCTGGCCGCACCATGGCACGCACCCCCTCCGCCGCTCAGGTCCTCGGCCACGTCGTCCTCGTGACGGGCAAGGAGGAATACCTCTCCGCGCGCACGGTGGCGTCGGTCCGCGACGCCGTACGCGCCCACGATGCAGAGGCCGAGATGGCCGAGTCGCCCGCGGGCGACCTCACCCTCGCCTCGCTGGGGGAGATGTCGGCGCCGTCGCTGTTCTCCTCGATCCGGTGCGTGGTCGTGCGCGGCCTCGAGGACCTTCCCGACGAGTCGGTCGACGGGTTGCTGGCCTACTGCGGCGCCCCGGCCGACGACGTCGCGCTCGTGCTGGTGCACTCCGGCGGCCCGAAGGGGAGCGGCGTGCTCACCAAGCTCCGCAAGCTGGGCGCGGTGACGGAGGTGAAGTCGGAGGAGGTCCGGGCCAACGAGATGCCGGGGTTCGTCACCTCCGAGGTCGCCTCGCACGGCGCGAAGATCGACTCCGACGCCGCGGCCTTCCTCGTCCAGGCGGTCGGCAACGACCTCCGCTCGCTGGCGGCCGCCGCCGACCAGCTCACCAACGACTTCCACGGCGAGCAGCTGAGCATCGACAAGGTGCAGCGCTACTTCGGTGGCCGCGCCGAGGCGAAGTCGTTCACCGTGGCCGACGCGGCATTCGCCGGCAAGCGGGCGATGGCGCTGGAGGAGCTGCGCTGGGCGCTCGACGCCGGTACGTCGCCGGTGCTGGTGACCTCGGCGATGGCAGCCTCGGCACGCAGCCTCGCTCGCTACCTCGGAGCTCCGCGCGGGGCCCGTGAGGCCGACCTCGCCCGCGACCTCGGCGTACCACCCTGGAAGGTGCGCACGGTCCGCGACCAGTCGCGGTCGTGGAGCGCGGACGGCATCGCCGACGCCGTGCGGGCGGTCGCACGCGCCGACGCCGACATCAAGGGCCAGGCCCACGACGCGTCGTACACGCTCGAGCGGCTCGTGCTCACCGTGGCCGGGCTGCGCGAGAGCCGCTGACCCCTGACATGCGAAACACCCGCCACGTGGGCGGGTGTCAAGCGGAGAAGATCAGGTCAGAGCGACGCGGCCTTCTTGGCGATCGACGACTTGCGGTTGGCCGCCTGGTTGCCGTGGATGACGCCCTTCGAGGCGGCCTTGTCGAGCGCCTTCATCGCGTCGCGACCCGCGGTCGCGGCGGCGTCCTTGTCACCGGCGTCAGCGGCCTCGCGGAACTTGCGCACAGCGGTCTTGAGGCGCGACTTGACGGCCGCGTTGCGCTGGCGCGCCTTCTCGTTCTGCTTGTTGCGCTTGATCTGGGACTTGATGTTCGCCACGTGGATCCTCGAATGCTCGAACTGGTCTGGAATGGAAGTCTGGTGCTGTCGGCTGCCTGGCAACACCCCACCGAAGACGATGAGGGTCGGGTGCCGGACACGCAGAGAGAAACACTACCGTCAGGCGTGACGAGCGCCCAAATCGTTCTGGCCGGTGCGCCGAGCGACTCCGCCCAGCATGCGGCGCGACTCCCGGATCCGGAAATCGTTGAGCGTCGGGAGGTTGACGTCCACGGCGACCGCCGAGCGCATCGCCAGGTGGGCGCCGAAACCGGCCAGGAAGGCGGTGACCGCGTCGTCGCCGGCCGCCGCAAGGGTGGGGGACTCGCTGGTCGAGGCGTCGAACCACGGGTCGTCCACCCGCTCCAGGCGGGCGAGCAGCGGATCGACCCACGCCGGACCGCGGGCGGTCGTGCCCCAGTCGACGAAGACCACCTCGCCCGTCGGTCGACGCAGCAGGTTGTCGACCCGGATGTCCCAGTGGGCGACGTGGGGCATGGGCCGGGCGGCATGCTCGCGCAGCACGTCCGCCCAGCCGTACGGGTCCGGGCGGAGCCACGACGGCACGGGCGTCTCGGCAGCGGAGTCGGCGAGCGCGTCGAGCGAGTCGGCCCACTTGCGGAAGACGTGGGAGACGTCGACGAGCTCCACCGACGCCGGCACGTCGCGCTCCCGGAGCACCGCCACGAGCCGGTCGGTCCCGACGAGCACCGCCTCGCGCTCCGCCTCGTCGGTGAAGTCGGGGTGGCGCCCCTCGACGTCCTCGATCAGCAGCGCGACCCAGGCGCCGTCGTCGTACGACGCCAGCAGGCGGGCCCACAGCTCGTGCTCGCCGAGGTGGTCGAGCACGCCGACCTCGCGCCGGAACAGGCCGGGGGTGTCCGGGTTGAGCTCGGCGCCGACGGCCTTGACGAACGCCCGGGTCCCGTCGGCGCAGGTCACGCGGGTCGCGCACCCGGGCGACATTCCGCCCACCTGCTCGGCGGTCGCGACGACGGGGGAGCCGAGCGCCTGGTCCACCCACTCGCGGACGGCGGTGGGGACGGCGGCGTACCCGATCCGCACGCCCACCGCGCGCGGAGCGGTCACGACCAGCCCCGGCGCTCGGCCAGCCAGTCCCAGCACACCTCGCCCTGCCAGCGCTGGTGGTCGCGGAGGTGGGGTGAGGTCGGTGGGGCGGGCAGCTCGCACTGGGCGAAGAAGTAGCCGACGTAGAGCGCGAGGTTGATGTCGAGCGCCTCCGGGTCGACGTCTCGCAGCAGCCGGCGCGACGCGATCACCGCCTCGACGTCGAGGCCGTCGCCGCGCGGGCCGATGAGGGCGGCGAGGGAGTCGAACCACGCCGCGCCGCGCACCGGCCAGTTCCAGTCGCAGACGAGCGCCCGGCCGTCGGCGTCGATGAGCACGTTGTCGGACCGGACGTCGGTGTGCACGAGCGTGTCGCCGCCGACGACCTCGGCGTGGCGCCGGGCCAGGCCCTCGGCCTCGACGAGCTGCGCCGGGTCGAGGTCGGTGCGCGCCTGCCGGATCCCCGGCCACCCGTCGAGGAGCGGGGCGAAGTCGTCGGCCGCGGCGTCGAGGGCGAGCTCGCCCGGCGGCGGGGTCAGGACGTCGGCGACGTGCTCGAGGGCGTCGAGGAGCGCGTCGAGCTCGTCGAGCCGCCACGGCCGTCGCGGCGTGTGCGCGGCGACGTACTCGATCCCGAGCACCACCCAGTCGTCGTCGAGGTGCCACTTCAGGCGCGGCGCCGGCACGCCGGACGGGAGCGCGGCGAGCTTGCGGGCCTCCTCACGGTAGGAGTCGGCGAACGGGCGCTGCGCCTTGACCGACGCGGCCTTCACGAAGTGCCGCGAGCCGTCCTCGCACACCAGCACGGACGCGAACCCGGGCGTGAAGCCGCCGTTCTGCGAGATCGCGGACACCACGGGTGAGCCGCACCGGCGCTCGATCCACGCCCGCAGGTGCGGCGGGAGGAAGGTCCACTCCAGCCTGCGCGCGGTCTTCCCGTGCGGGGCGGGATAGGGCACGACGGGGCCGGTGGGTGGCATGGCGGCATCCTCCACCACGGCGTGACCGGGTCACGACCGGATATCGCCCCACCCCTTGACTCCTAATGGTGTTAGGAGAATGATCGGGGCATGGGACGGGTCGCGGAGCGCAGGTCCGGCACCATCGAGCGGATCGTCGCCACGGCGCGTGACGTGATCGCCGACGATGGCGCCGCCGGCCTGACCCTGGGCGAGGTGGCCCGCCGGGTGGGGATGCGCACGCCGTCGCTCTACGGCTACTTCGCCAGTCGGGCCGACCTCTGCGACGAGCTGTTCCGCCGTGGCTGGACCGACTTCGGGGGAGCGGTCGCGCACCTCGCGCCCGACGAGGGCACCGACATCCACGCGATGCTGGAGGAGGCGATGGACGTCTCCGTCGGCTGGGCCCTCGACCACCCGGCCGAGGCGCAGCTGATGTTCTGGCGCCCGATCGCGCACTGGCAGCCGTCCCCCTCGGCGTACGAGCCGGCCGAGCAGGTGATGGCGCTCACGGCAGGGTCGCTCGCGGGGGCGCAACGACTCGGGCTGCTCGACCCTCACGTCGACCTCGAGGAGCTCGTCAACACCTGGCTCGCGCTGATCGTCGGAGTGATCTCCCAGCAGCTGTCCAACGAGCCCGGCGTGCCGCTCGCCGACGGGCGCACCTCGCGCCACCGCGGCGCCCTCGTACGCATGTACGCCGACCACTACTCACCCCACCACCGGAGCACGCCATGACCCTCGACACCGCCGCCCGCGCGGCCACCCTGCCCCAGACCGACCCGGACGCCGCGCGCGACCATGCCGCCGCGGAGTACGACGCCCTCCTCGCCATGGTCGACGACTTCTCGGCGTCGGACTGGGGCCTGCAGACCGACTGCACCGAGTGGCGGGTGCGCGACATGGTCGCCCACGTGGCGGGCGCCGCCGAGGAGGCCTGCCGGCTGCCGGTGATGCTGCGACACCAGGCCGCCGCGCTCAAGGGCCTGCGCCGCGGCGACGGGTCGGTCGTCGACCTGCTGTGCCGGGTGCAGATCGCCGACAGGTCGTCACTGACCGACGCCGACCTCGCACGGGACCTGCGGCGATGGGCCGCCGACGCTCCGGACGGGCGCCGGCGGCAGCCGGGCCTGCTGCGCCGGGTGCCGATGCCGGGCTTCACCGGCCTCCGCGCCGGGACGAGGCTGTCGCACCTCCTCGACGTGATCTACGTACGTGACGTCTGGCTGCACCGGGTCGACCTGCAGCGAGCCACGCAGGTCGCGATGCCCACATCGTCCGCCGAGGGTGAGGTCGTCGCCCAGGTCGTCCGTGACCTCGACCTCGAGTGGTCGGGGCCGGCCTTCACGCTCGAGCTGACGGGTCGCGGCGCCGGGCGCTGGCGGGTCGGGTCGGGTGCGCCGGTCGCCACCGTCACCGAGGACGCCGTCGCGCTGATGCGCCTGCTGTCGGGCCGCTCCGACGAGTGCGAGCTCGCCACGGAGGGCGACGCGCACGTGGCCGAGCGGCTCCGCGCGGCGCGTGTGATCTTCTGAAAACACGGTCGCCCGGCGCCGGGCCGTCCCGGCAGGATGGCGCCATGGCCCAGCTCGTCCTGCCGACCACGTCCGTCCGCGAGTCCTTCCTGGAGGCGATGGACGAGTTCGTCGCCGAAGGGGCGGAGAACAGCCAGACGGCCGCCTGGATCGAGCACAACGCCCCCGGGTGGCAGGACCCCGCGGCGTTCGAGGTCTTCGTCGAGGCGGTGAAGGCCGACGCGCTGCTCGAGACGGCGCGGCCCTCCTGGCACGTCCCGTGCACGACGCTCTGGTGGGTGGACGGCGACGACTACCTCGGCCGCATCGCGATCCGGCACACCCTCAACGACTTCCTCCTCGAGGTCGGCGGCCACATCGGCTACGACGTACGACCCTCGCGCCGGCGGGAGGGTCACGCGACGGCGATGCTGCGGGCTGCCCTGCCGTGGGCTCGAGACCTCGGGATCGACCCCGCCCTCGTCACCTGCGACGAGGACAACACCGCCTCGATCCGGGTGATCGAGGCCGCCGGCGGCGTGCTGGAGGACGTCCGCGGGATCAAGCGCCGCTACTGGGTGCCGACGCCGGGGTAGTCCAGCCGGGGCAGTCCAGCCGGGGTAGTCCAGTGCGATCTGGTCGTTCGGACGGCCATTTCACGACCACATCTCACTGGACTACCCGGCGGGAGCAGCCAGAAGTCACTGGACTACCCCGCGGAGGGAGGGCCCGCGACCGGGGACGTACGCCACGAGCGCGTGGCCGCGCCCACGCCGACCACCGCCACCACGAGCCCGACCAGCTGGGTGGGGCGGAGCGTCTCCTCGAGCACCAGCCAGGCGAGCACGGCCGTGACGGGCGGACTCAGGAAGAACAGGCTGGCCGCAGCCCCCGATCCGCCGCGCAGCACCAGCAGCGCCAGCAGGACCAGGCCCACGATCGAGTTGACGATCGCCAGGTACAGCACGGACACGACCGTCTGCCGGGTGTCGGTCACCGGCCACGCGCCCTCGGTGATCCAGCCGAGCACGAGCAGGGGAGGGGCGGACACCGCGAACTGGACCGCCGCGGACCACAGCAGGTCGGGCTGCGCGCCGATCCACCGCTGGCCGAGCGTCCCGAGGCTCAGTGTGAGCATGCTCAGGCAGCCGATGAGCACGGCGACGGGACCGCCCGCATGCCCGAGGTCGGAGCCGAGGACGATCAGGACGCCGGCGACGCCGACCACGAAGCCGATCACCTGCACCGCGGAGACGCGTTCGCCGAGCAGTGCCGCAGCCAGGAGCAGGGTGAGCACCGGGCTGAGCGCGTGGAAGAGGGAGGCGAGCGTGGCGCCGAGCCCGAGGTCGAAGGCGACGTACATGAGGCCGAACTGCACAGCGTTCATGACGAACCCGACAGCCGCCACGCGGCCCAGGGTCGCGCGGTCCATCCGGGTCGGCCTGCGCAGTGCGAGCGCCAGCCCGACCGCGAGGACGGCGGCGATCACGAAGCGCCATGCCAGCACCGAGAAGGGGGCCGCCGCGTCTACCGCCGCCGGGCCGGAGATGTAGCCCGAGGACCAGACCACGACGAAGGCCGCCGCCGGGACCAGGGGAAGGGTTCCGGTCCGAGGTGCCACTGCTGCACGCTAGCGCCCGGCTCCACCTGCGCCGTCGCCGGTTCGGCGAGGCACGACCCGCGTGGGAGAATGAGCCGATCCCGCCGTCGTACGACTGAAAGCAGTCCGTGAGCCTCAAGAACGCGCCCCAGCCTGGCTCGACCGACCCGTCGATCATCCGCAACTTCTGCATCATCGCGCACATCGACCACGGCAAGTCGACGCTCGCCGACCGGATGCTCCAGCTCACCGGCGTCGTCGACGAGCGCTCGTCGCGCGCGCAGTACCTCGACCGGATGGACATCGAGCGCGAGCGCGGCATCACGATCAAGTCGCAGGCCGTGCGCCTCCCCTGGACGGTCCCGGCGGACAACGCCGAGGGCGCCGAGCCCGGGATGTACGTGCTCAACATGATCGACACCCCCGGCCACGTCGACTTCACCTACGAGGTGTCGAGGAGCCTGGAGGCCTGCGAGGCGGCCGTGCTCCTCGTCGACGCCGCGCAGGGGATCGAGGCGCAGACGCTCGCGAACCTCTACCTCGCGATGGGCGCCGACCTCCACATCATCCCGGTGCTCAACAAGATCGACCTGCCGAGCGCCAACGTCGAGAAGTACGCCGCCGAGCTGGCCGGCCTGGTCGGCTGCGAGCCCGAGGACGTGCTGCTCACCAGCGCCAAGACCGGCGTCGGCGTCGAGAAGCTCCTCAACGAGATCGTCAAGCAGACCCCGTCCCCGGTCGGCGACGCGGACGCGCCCCCTCGTGCGCTCATCTTCGACTCGGTCTACGACACCTACCGCGGCGTCGTCACCTATGTCCGCGTGATCGACGGCAAGCTCAGCCACCGCGACCGGATCAAGATGATGTCGACCAACTCGGTGCACGAGATGCTCGAGGTCGGCGTGATCAGCCCGGAGCCGGTGAAGGCCGGCGAGATCGGGGTCGGCGAGGTCGGCTACCTGATCACCGGCGTGAAGGACGTACGCCAGTCGCGGGTCGGCGACACCGTCACCTCCCAGCACCACGGGGCGACGGAGCCGCTCGGCGGCTACAAGCACCCCAACCCGATGGTCTACGCCGGGCTCTACCCGATCGACGGCGACGACTACCCGTCGCTGCGCGACGCCCTGGAGAAGCTGCAGCTCAACGACGCGGCACTGACCTACGAGCCCGAGACGTCCAGCGCGCTGGGCTTCGGCTTCCGCTGCGGCTTCCTCGGCCTGCTCCACATGGAGATCACCCGCGACCGCCTCGAGCGCGAGTTCAACCTCGACCTGATCTCGACCGCCCCCAACGTCGTCTACGGCGTCGTGATGGACGACGGCACCGAGCACGTCGTGACCAACCCGAGCGAGTATCCCGACGGCAAGGTCGCCGAGGTGCGCGAGCCCGTCGTGAAGGCGACGATCCTCGCGCCGTCCGACTACATCGGCACGATCATGGAGCTGTGCCAGCTCAAGCGCGGCAACCTGCAGGGGATGGACTACCTCTCCGAGGACCGTGTCGAGATGCGCTACACCCTGCCGATGGGCGAGATCGTCTTCGACTTCTTCGACCAGCTGAAGTCGCGCACCAAGGGCTACGCCTCGCTCGACTACGAGCGGTCCGGCGAGCAGGCCGCCGACCTGGTCAAGGTCGACATCCTGCTCCAGGGCGAGCCGGTCGACGCGTTCAGCGCGATCGTGCACAAGGACGCGGCCTACTCCTACGGCGTGATGATGGCCGGCAAGCTCAAGGACCTCATCCCGCGCCAGCAGTTCGAGGTGCCGATCCAGGCCGCCATCGGTGCGCGGATCATCGCCCGCGAGACGATCCGCGCGATCCGCAAGGACGTCCTCGCCAAGTGCTACGGCGGTGACATCAGCCGCAAGCGCAAGCTGCTGGAGAAGCAGAAGGCGGGCAAGAAGCGGATGAAGAACATCGGCTCCGTCGAGGTCCCGCCGGAGGCGTTCGTCGCCGCGCTCGCCACCACGCAGCCCGCGGAGAAGACCGGCAAGAAGTGACGCTCGCCCGGACGGTCCGCGTCGCCGACGTGCGGCCCGAGCCGTGGGCCAACGGCGGCGGTACGACGCGCGAGCTGGCGCGCTCCGACGACGGGTCCTGGCGGATCAGCCTGGCCGACGTCGACGCCGACGGCCCGTTCTCCACGTTCGCCGGCCGGCACCGACTGCTCACCGTCGTCGACGGCCCCGTCCTCGCCCTGGACGTCGACGGAGACGCCCACGTCGTCGAGCCGCAGCGGCCGTTCGCCTTCTCCGGCGACGCGGCGGTCGTCGCCTCCGTGCCGGAGGGGCCGGTCCGCGCGCTCAACGTGGTGGTCGACCCGGCCGCGGTGCAGCCCTTCGTGACGGTCCTCGAGCTGGGCCGGGGCTCGGCGCTGCCGCTCGCCGCCGACCAGGCGGCGTACGTCCTCACCGGTGCCGACGCGGGCAGCCTGGTGCTCGGTCCGGGCGAGGTGGCCGGCCGCTGCACGGTGGCCGTCGTGACCCTCGAGCACGTCTGACCCATCCGGGCGGGTCCTCGGCAGCGAAGATCGGGCATGCGCCTCGATGACCGGCTCCGGGTGGAGCTGATGCGGGCCACTGCGCGTTTCACGGTGTCGTACGGCGCCGAGCTGAGGTTCGCGGGCCGCGACCTCCCGGCGCCGACCCGCACGCGGGTCGCGACGCGCCACGGCAGGGTGCCGGTGTACCTCTACCGCCCCGCTCCCGGGCCGCTCCCGATCCACGTGCACCTCCACGGAGGCGCGTTCTTGATGCGCTACCCCGCGATGGACGACTGGTGGTGTCGCTACGTCGCGGCGACGGCCGGTGTGGTGGTCGCCAACGTCGACTTCGAGGTCGCGCCGCGGGTGGCGTACCCCGTCGCCCAGCACCAGGCGCACGACGTGGCGGCGGCGCTGGCCTCGGACGGCACGCCGGTCTCGGTCGGCGGCTTCAGCTCGGGTGGCGGCCTGGCCGCCTCGGTGGCGCTGCAGGCACGTGACTCCGGGTCCTTCACCCCGACCCTGCAGGTGCTCGGCGTCCCGGCCCTCGACCTGTCGGCGGTGCCGCAGGACGGCGAACCGGGCATGATCTCGCCCGACCTGCGCCGCCTGGTGCGTCGCGCCTACCTCCCCGACCCGGGCACCCGGCTCGAGCCCTACGCCTCGCCCCTGCTCGCCCCGGACGTCACGGGGCTGCCGCCGGCGGTCGTGCTCACGGCGGAGCACGACGTGCTGCGGGCCGAGGGCGACGCGTACGCCCACCGGTTGCGCGCTGCCGGCGTCCCCGTGGTCCACGACGTCACCCCGGGCGTCGACCACTACTTGCTCACCGAGGACCCGGTGCGGGCGCGCACCACGATGGCGATGGTCGCCGGGGCGATCCGGGACGCTAGACCAGCTCGCGGGTGATCGAGACCGTCGAGACGGTGATGCCGAGGCCGGCCTCGAGGGCGGCGATCGGCTCGTCCAGCTCGGCCCGGAGCGGGCGGCGGGTGCGGGAGAACCACGTGATCTCGAGGGGACGGCTCCGCGCCGTGCCGCCGGCGCGCCAGTAGCCGGTGATCCGCCCGTCGACGAGCAGCGGCGGCAGCAGCATCCCGTTGGACTCGTTCCACAACCGGCGGTGGTGCTCGTGCGTGGCGAACCGGTCGCGCGCCTTGGAGTCGTAGCCGCACAGGAGGGCATCGAACTCCGGCAGGAGACGTACGCCGGGCAGGTCCCGCGGCGGCGGCGAGCCGGGCAGGTCGAGGTAGGTGCGTCCGTCGGGACCGTCCTCCGCGACCAGGTCGAGCCCGGCCAGGGCCTCCTCGACGACGCGGAGCGGGACGCCCGACCACCACGCGACGTCCTGGCGCGACGACGGGCCGTGGCCGGCCAGGTGCAGCCGCACGACGTCGGCCGTCGTCGCCGTCCCGGTGCGGTCGAAGGTGCCGTAGACCGGCTTGCCCTGGCCCTCCCACTTCTCGCCGGACGCGGGGCGGCGGACCAGCCCGCCGTGGCCGAAGGCGAGGTAGCGGCCTGGACCGGCCTCGGCGGCGTCGCGGTTCGCGGGCGAGTTCTCGACGAGCCAGTCGACGAGGTGCAGCCGGAGCTCCTCGGGGGTGCGCCACTCGCGGGCGTAGTCCTCGACCGACTCGTGGAGGTCGGCGATCTGCGCGTCGGTGATCCCGAGCATGCGCGCCCAGCGGGGGTGCTGCCCGACGCGGGTGGCCTCGGCGAGCACCGAGTAGTGGCCGGGGCTCGCGGTGTGGACGGTGCCGCGGATCGTGCTGCCGCGCACGATCGCACCGGTCGCGTAGGCCTCGGTGATGTCGGTGTGCGTCGTGCCGGGGAAGCGTGCGGCGAGGCCGAGGAAGGCGGAGCGCGCGGTCTGGGTCTGCATCGCCCCGATGGTGTGGACGGCGCTCGCGACGTCGGGGGCGGGGGCCGGGAACTGCCTCGCCAGGGCCAGCCCGGCCAGGTCGTCCCACGAGAAGCCCACGACGGCACGCTAGTGGGGGCGCGATCGCGTGGGCACCCCCGCCGGGGTTGACTGACCGTCATGCCCTCCTCCCTCACCCTGCGCTCCAGCCGCAGCATCCCGGTCGCCGTCGACGTGGCGTACGCCGCCGTGCTGCCGATGCCGCTGCCGCGGATCTTCAGCCGTCGCTACCTCGCGCTACCGCCGATCGCCGAGGTGCGCGACCAGGACGGCGAGTGGGGCACGGTGGGCCAGACCCGCACGATCGTGCTGGCCGACCGCGGCAGGATGCGCGAGACCCTGACCAGCGTGACGCCGGGGGCGAGCTTCGGCTACGACATCGCGCCGGTCTCCGGCCCGCTGAAGCCGCTCGTGGTGGGGGCGCAGGGCCTGTGGGCGTTCGCGCCCGCCGGCGACGGCGTCGAGGTGTCCTGGCAGTGGGTCGTCGAGCCCACGCGCGGCGGCGCGCTGGTCATGCCGGCCTTCGCCCGCATGTGGCGGGGTTACGCGCGCCAGGCGCTCGAGGAGGTCGAGCGCGCGCTGCTGGCCGGCTGAGCGGTCAGGCGCGCATCGCGCCGCCGGAGCGGCCGTAGGACTCGGCGACGATCTCGGCGACCACGGACAGCGCGATCTCGCCGGGCGCCTTGCCGCCGAGGTCGTGACCGGCCGGCACGTGCAGCGTGCTGACGTCGACGCCTTCGGCGACGAGCTCCTCGACCAGCCCGGCCGCTCGCTTCCGACTCGCCATCATCGCGACGTAGACCGCCTCCGAGGCGAGGGCGTCGCGCAGCACCGCTGGCGCGTCCGGAGCGTCGTGGTCGCACAGGACGACCGCATCGCCCGGGTGCACGTGGAGGCCCGGGCCGCCGTCGTCGGCCGGCTCGACCACGACGGTGCGTCCGACCGTCGACGCGATCGCGGCGATGCAGCGCGCGATCGGGTTGTCGCTGAGGACCAGCACCCGGCCGTGCGGCTCCGGCTCGTCGATCCATGGCTGCTCCCGCGGGCTCATGCACGTCCTCGCTTCGCGCGCTCGCTCATGCTCACCAGCCTAGGGTCACGCCATGCCCGTCACCATCCCTCCCGACCTGTTGTCCCAGAGGGCGCTCGGCGAGGACTGGACGCGGTGGCTCGACGGGCTGCCCCGGCTGGCCACCGAGCTGCTGGACGAGTGGCGACTGCGGCCCGTCGCCGCCGAGCTCCACGGCTACTGCTCGCTGGTGGTGCCGGTCGTCGACGAGGACGGCGAAGCCGGCGGCCTCAAGATCACGTTCGACGGGGACGACGAGTCCCTCCACGAGGGACTCGCGCTCCAGCACTGGGGCGGGCGCGGCGCCGTACGCCTGCGCAGGGCGGACCCGCACCGGCGGGCTCTCCTGCTGGACTGGCTGCCCGGTCCGGACCTCAGCGACACGTGGGACGTCGAGGCGTGCGAGGTGGTCGGTGCGCTCTACTCCCGCCTCCACCTCCCGGCGCTCCCGCAGCTCGCCACCGTCACGTCGTACGTCGAGCGGTGGCTGCGCGAGCTCGACGAGCTCGGCCATGACATCCCGATCCCGCGACGCTACGTCGCGCAGGCGCTGTCGATCGGTCCCGACCTGCTGGCCGACCCCGGACCGACGGTGGTGGTGCACGGCGACCTCCACTACGCCAACGTGATGGCCGACGCGTCGGGCGAGTGGCTCGCCATCGACCCCAAGCCGATGGGCGGCGACGCCCACTACGAGCCGGCGCCGATGCTCTGGAACCGGATGGAGGACCTCACCGGGCCCCTGGCGGTCGGCTCGGTGCGCGACGGCCTGCGGCGGCGGTTCCACACCCTCGTCGACGTCGCGGGCCTCGACGAGGCCAGAGCGCGCGACTGGGTCGTGGTGCGGATGGTCGTCAACGCGAGCTGGTCGGTCCTGGACGCACGGCGTGCCGGGCGCGGGCTGACGGACGACGAGCGGGACTGGATCACCCGGTGCGTGGCGATCGTCAAGGCCGTCCAGGACTAGGGCGGACCCGTGATGGCGCCGGCCGGGCCCGCGGGGAGGGTCCGGATGGACCAAAAAGTCGCATCCTCCGGAATGTTTCGCTCCAAATGGCGGCATTTTGCTACCACCCGGTAACCCAAGTGATCTAGGTTACAGCCCAAGTCAGCAGCACGCCCCCGCTGTGTGGCGCGGTCGCGCCACGCTCCGACGAATGAGTAGGTAACAGATGCCGACCACGATCGACACGGCCTTCCTCGACACCATGCCGGCCAATGTCGCCGTCCAGTTCTTCGACCGCGTCGCCAGGACGCCGGACGCCGAAGCGTTCCGATTCCCGCGTGGGGAGGCATGGGAGTCCATCACCTGGAAGCAGGTCGGTGACAAGGTCGAGGCGCTCGCCGCGGGCCTGATCGCCCTCGGCATCGAGCCCGAGCAGCGCGTCGGCATCGCCTCCGGCACTCGCTACGAGTGGATCCTCGCCGACCTCGCGGTCATGTGCGCGGCCGGTGCCACCACGACCGTCTACCCCAGCACCAACGCGGAGGACGTCGCCTACATCCTGGGCGACTCCGAGAGCCGCGTGGTCTTCGCCGAGGACGACGAGCAGATCAAGAAGCTCACCGACCACCGCGCCGAGCTGCCGCACATCTCCAAGGTCGTCACCTTCGACGGCACGGCGGACGGCGACTGGGTCATCTCCCTCGACGACCTGGCCGAGCTGGGTGCAGCGAAGCTCGCCGAGGAGCCCGGCGTCGTCAAGGCGGCGTCGGAGGCGGTCGGTCCCGACCAGCTCGCGACCCTGATCTACACCTCCGGCACCACCGGTCGCCCCAAGGGCGTCCGCCTGCGCCACAAGTCCTGGGTCTACGAGGGCGAGGCCATCCGGGTCCAGAACATCCTCGACGAGTCGGACCTGCAGTTCCTGTGGCTGCCGATGGCCCACTCGTTCGGCAAGGTGCTCCTGTCGGCCCAGCTCGCCTGCGGCTTCGCGTCCGCGGTCGACGGCCGCGTCGAGAAGATCGTCGACAACTGCGCAGCCGTGAAGCCGACGTTCATGGGTGCCGCCCCGCGCATCTTCGAGAAGGCCTACGGCCGGATCCAGACCATGCAGGCGGCCGAGGGCGGCGCCAAGGAGAAGATCTTCCACAAGGCGTTCGCGGTCGGCCTCGAGGTCGACAAGCTCAAGCGCGAGGGCAAGTCGGTCCCGCTGCCGCTCAAGCTGCAGCACGGCCTGTTCGACAAGCTCGTGTTCAGCAAGGTGCGCGAGCGCTTCGGCGGACGGGTGCGCTTCTTCATCTCCGGCTCCGCGGCACTCAACCGGGAGATCGCCGAGTGGTTCAACGCCGCCGGCATCGTGATCCTCGAGGGCTACGGCATGACGGAGAACTCTGCCGGTGCCACCGTCAACCACCCCGACCGCAACCGCATCGGCACCGTCGGACCGGCGCTGCCGGGCAGCGAGGTCAAGATCGGCGAGGGCGACGAGGTCATGCTGCGCGGCCCGCACGTCATGGAGGGCTACCACAACCTGCCCGAGGAGACGGCCAAGACGCTGACCTCCGACGGCTGGCTGCACACCGGCGACAAGGGCTCCCTCGACGCCGAGGGCTACCTGACGATCACCGGTCGCATCAAGGAGCTCTTCAAGACCTCCGGGGGCAAGTACATCGCCCCGCCGGCGATCGAGTCGAAGTTCAAGGCGGTCTGCCCCTACGCCGGCCAGTTCATGGTCTTCGGCAGCGAGCGCAACTACGTCGTCGCGCTCATCACCCTCGACCCCGACGCGATGGCCGGATGGGCCGCCGAGAACGGCATGGAGGGCAAGTCCTACACCGAGGTCGTCCAGAGCGAGGCCGTCCACGCGATGGTCGCGGGCTACGTCGATGAGCTCAACGCCAAGCTCAACCGCTGGGAGACCATCAAGAAGTGGAAGCTCCTCGACCACGACCTGACGATCGAGTCGGGTGAGCTCACCCCGTCGATGAAGGTCAAGCGCAACGTCGTGGAGGAGAACCACAAGGCGCTGATCGACGGGATGTACGCCTGACGCTGACGATGTGCGACGAATGGGTGCCGGTGGGAGACCACCGGCACCCATTCGTCGTACCAGCCCGCGTGGTTGGATGACGCTCGTGCCCCCCGCCCAGCCCGACGGCGACCTCGCGCCCGAGGACGGTCTGCTTCCCGACGAGGCGTGGGCCGAGTTCGGCAGGCGCCCGTTCGGCCTCTACGTGCACGTGCCGTTCTGCAGCGTCCGTTGCGGCTACTGCGACTTCAACACCTACACCGCGCTCGAGCTCGGCGACGAGGTCGGCGCCGGCAGGTCGTCGTACGCCGAGGCGGCGATCCGCGAGATCCGCTTCGCGCGCCACGTCATGGGCCACCGCGACGTCGAGATCGAGACGATCTTCTTCGGTGGAGGTACGCCGACGCTGCTGAAGCCGGCCGACCTGGGCGCCATCGTCGCGAGCGCCGCGGCCGAGTTCGGCCTGGCCGACGACGTCGAGATCACGACCGAGGCGAACCCCGACAGTGTCGCCGCGTGGGACCTGCAGGAGCTGCGCACGGCCGGCTTCAACCGGGTCAGCTTCGGCATGCAGTCGGCGGTCGACCACGTCCTGCGCACGCTCGACCGCACGCACGACCCGATGCGGGTGCCGGCGGTCGTCGACTGGGCGCGGCAGGCGGGCTTCGACGACGTCAGCCTCGACCTCATCTACGGCACCCCCGGCGAGTCGATCGCCGACTGGGAGGAGTCCGTCGACGCCGCGCTGGCGTGCCGCCCCGACCACATCTCGGCGTACTCCCTGATCGTCGAGGAGGGCACGGCGATGGGCCGGCAGGTCGCGCGCGGCGAGCTGCCGATGCCCGACGAGGACGACCTGGCCGACAAGTACACGCTCGCCGACGAGCGGTTCTCGGCCGCCGGGCTCGAGTGGTACGAGGTGTCGAACTGGGCGTCCTCGCCCGACCACAGGTGCCGCCACAACCAGCTCTACTGGACCGGCGGCCACTGGTGGGGTGTCGGGCCCGGCGCCCATTCGCACGTCGGTGGGGTGCGGTGGTGGAACGTCAAGCACCCCGCGGCGTACGCCGAGCGGCTCGCGCGCGGCGTGTCGCCAGCGCTCGCCCGGGAGGTGCTGGGCTACCGCGACCAGAAGGTCGAGCGGATCCTGCTCGAGATCCGCCTCGTCGAGGGACTTCCCGTCACCGCGCTCGACGCCGCCGGCCGCTCGCACGTCGCACGCCTCGTCGCCGACGGGCTGGTCGACCTGGTCGCCGAGCGGCTGGTCCTCACGCTCCGCGGCCGGCTGCTCGCCGACGCGATCGTCCGCGATCTCGTCGACTGACCCTCACGGCAGGGTCGTGAAGTCGATCAGCTCCTCGACCCGGCCGAGAAGTGCGGGCTCGAGGTCGGCGTACGAGGCGACCCGGCCGAGGATGTGCTTCCACGCGCGGGCGATGTCGGCCTGGTCGCGGTGGGGCCAGCCGAGCTGCTGGCAGGTGCCGGTCTTCCAGTCGATGCCCTTGGGGACCGACGGCCAGCGCGGGATGCCGAGCCGGTCGGGCTTCACGGCCTGCCAGACGTCGATGAACGGGTGACCCACCACCAGCACGTGCTTGCCGACGGGGGAGCGGGCGATGCCGTGGGCGATGCGCGCCTCCTTCGATCCCGGCACGAGGTGGTCGACGAGCACGCCGACACGGCGCTCCGGTCCGGGCCTGAAGTCGCGCAGGTGGTCGGCGAGGTCGTCGACGCCGCCGAGGTACTCCACGACGACGCCCTCGATCCGCAGGTCGTCGCCCCAGACCTTCTCGACGAGCTCCGCGTCGTGGCGTCCCTCGACGAAGATGCGGCTGGCGCGGGCGACGCGGGCGCGCGCCGTGGGCACCGCGACCGACCCCGACGCCGTACGCGTGCGAGCAGCCGGTGCGCCCGACCGGACCGGACGGGTGAGGATCACCGGCCTGCCCTCGAGCAGGAAGCCGGGACCGAGCGGGAACGTGCGCCGCTTGCCGCGACGGTCCTCCAGGGTCAGCGTGTCGATGTCGCGATCGACGGCCACGACCTCGCCGCACCAGTCCGTGGTGACCTCCTCGACGACCATGCCGACCTCGGTCGCCACCTCGACGGCTCGGCCGTTGCGCGGAGTTTTCCAGTCGCCCGAGAGGACGTCGGTTCCGTAGCGATCGAGAGGCACCGCACTACGGTAGGGACCACCACACGATCTCGGGGGAGGCCACGCCGTGCTGACACACGCCGGAAAGACACAGCAGGACACCACGACCGCGGTCCAGGGGCGCTGAGGGGTGGCTGGCACCTCACGACGCCCCACCCAGCAGTCGTCGATCGGCAAGGCATTCGGGGGACGCAGCGGCTTCGTCTCCGAGGAGCTCGACCGTCGCGGCAGGCCCGGCCAGGACCTGAGCCGCTGGGAGCGCTCGGCCGCGCGGCAGTCGTGGGACGACGCCTCGAACCACTACGAGGAGTACGAGGACGACAACCGTTTCCGGGCGGGCTGGCTGCTCCCGTCGTCGGAGCTGCTGGTGGCCGCCTTGATCGTGGCCGTCTTCGTCGGCGGGTTCGCCGCCTTCATCGCGGCGCTCGCGCTGACGCGCTGATCAGTCGTCGCTCTCGTCGGTCGCCTGTCCGGCGCCCCCGCCACTCGCGGCGTCGCCCTCCTGGTCGGGAGCCGTGCTCGCACCGTCGTCGTTGCCCAGGCCCTCCTGGGTGGCGTCCATCTCGAGGTCCTCGCGGCTCTTGGTCTCCTCGGCGTCGGGGTCGAGGGGCTCGGCCAGCGGGTTGTCCTCGCCCGGCTTGAGGTCGTCGGGCAGCTGGTCGTCGGAGATCCCGCCGATCGTGGCGTCGTCGGGGGACGCGGTGCCGCCCGAGTGGTCGGAGTCGGCCTCGCTCGTGCCGCTCTGGGCCTTCGGGGTGTCTGTGGAGTCCGGGTTGTCGCTCATCGCACATGCCTAGCGGCATGAGCAGAGCGCGACCAGCCCCCGAGGGGTGGGGTCCGCCACCTAGATGAGCGGGAGTCGCTTCTGGCTGCGGGGGAGGTGCTCGTAGCCCAGCCGTACGGCGCTCTCGAGACGTGCCGGGTCCCAGGGCCACTCGCCCTCGGCCAGCGCCTGCGTCCGGGGCACCCCGCGAGAGGCGAGGTCGCGGATCGTCTCGGCGATGACGCCGAGCTCGACACGCTGGTCCTGCACGAAGTCCTTGTCGACGACCTGCCCGTGGCCCGGGACGACGACGGTCGCATCGGTCATCAGCCCGATCACCAGGTCGAGGGTCGTCGGCCACTCGAGCGGCCATGAGTCGTCGCCGATGAAGGGCGGGTCCGACTCCTCGATCAGGTCGCCCCCGATCAGCACGTCGGCGTCCGGCACCCGGACCACGAGGTCGCCCGAGGTGTGCCCGCGCCCGGGGTGGATGAGCTCGACCGCGCGGTCGCCCAGGTCGAGCTGGACCGCCGAGGAGAACGTGTGGGTCGGCGGGTGCAGCGTGGTCGCGAGGATCTCCTCGCGCCGTGGGTCGTCGGTCGCCGGCTCGTACTGCGCGAACGTCCGCGCCGCGGACTCCTCGATGTGGTCGCGCGCCCACTCGGTCGCATGGATCGGCATCTCGCCGAACTCCGCGACCATCGTCGCGTTGCCGAAGTGGTGGTCCCAGTGCTCGTGGGTGTTGACGATCCCGGTGAGCGGTCCCGCGCCCAGGCGTCGTACGTCGTCGGCCACGATCCGCGCCGCGTCGGCCGAGCCGTGCGTGTCGACCATCAGCAGGCCCGCCGAACCCCCGACCAGCGTGATGTTCACGTGCATCCAGTCGTAGTGCGCCACCCAGACGCGCGGCGCAACTTCGGTGAACCGGGAGGTGGGGTCGGGCATGCTCCGGACCCTACGGGCTCCTAGTAGAGTTTGGCACTCCGGACAGACGAGTGCCAGCGAGGAGGTCTCCGTGGTCGACGACCGCAAGCTCGACGTGCTGCGCGCCATCGTGGAGGACTACGTCGCGACCGAGGAGCCCGTCGGCTCCAAGGCCCTCGTCGAGCGGCACGGACTCGGGGTCTCGCCGGCCACCGTCCGCAACGACATGGCTGCGCTGGAGGAGGAGGGCTACATCCACCAGCCCCACACCAGCGCCGGCCGGGTGCCGACCGACAAGGGCTACCGGCTCTTCGTGGACAAGCTCGCCACCCTCAAGCCGATGAGCACCGCCGAGCGCCGGGCGATCTCGACCCTCCTCGACGGCGCCGTCGACCTCGACGACGTGGTGCAGAAATCGGTGCGGCTGCTCAGCCAGCTCACCCGCCAGGTCGCGATCGTGCAGTACCCCACGCTGTCGCGGTCGACGGTGCGCCACGTCGAGCTCGTCGCGCTCACGCCGACTCGGGTCATGCTGATCCTGATCCTGAGCACCGGGCGCGTGGAGCAGCGCCTCGTCGAGCTGGAGGCGCCCCTGGCCGAGGCCGACCTCGCCGAGCTGCGGGTCGCGGTCAACCGCGCGACCGCCGGCGTGCAGATCGCGGCGGCCGCGGCCGCGCTCGGCGACCTGCCCGACGCCGTACGCCCCGTGCAGGCCGAGGGCACCCGCGCGATCGTGACCGTGCTGGCCGAGGCGATGTCCGACCACCGCAGCGACGAGCGGGTCGCCGTGAGCGGCACCGCCAACCTCGCACGCTACGGCGACTTCGACACCGCCGTGCGCCCGCTCCTCGAGGCGCTGGAGGAGCACGTCGTGCTGCTCAAGCTGCTGGGGGAGTCGGGCGTCGACGCCGTCACGGTCCGCATCGGCCACGAAGGCCCCTACTCCGAGCTCGCCGCGACCAGCGTCGTGGCCACCGGCTACGGACCCCAGGAGCACCACCTCGGCTCCCTCGGCGTGGTCGGACCGACCCGCATGGACTACCCCGGATCCATGGCAGCCGTGCGCGCCGTCGCGCGCTACGTCTCCCGGATCCTCGATGAAGGAAACCAGTGACCCAGGACCCCTACGAGATCCTCGGCGTCTCCCGGGACGCCAGCGCCGACGACGTGAAGAAGGCCTACCGCAGGCTCGCGCGCCAGCTGCACCCCGACGTCAACCCGGATCCGGAGACGCAGGATCGGTTCAAGGACGTCTCCCGCGCCTACGAGGTGCTCAGCGACCCCCAGAAGCGGGCGGCCTACGACCGGGGCGGCGACGCCTTCAGCCAGGGGTTCGGCGGTGCCGGGCAGGGCTTCTCGTTCACCGACATCATGGACGCGTTCTTCGGCGGCGGCGCCGCCGCCGGTGGCGCCGGCACCCGGGGACCGCGCTCGCGGGCCCGCCGCGGCCAGGACGCCCTCATCCGCCTCGACGTGACGCTTGCCGACGCGGCCTTCGGCGTCACGCGCGACCTCAAGGTCGACACCGCGCTGACCTGCGAGGCATGCGCGGGCCAGGGCACCGCGCCCGGCACCTCTCCGATCACCTGCGAGACCTGCCACGGCCAGGGCGAGGTCGCGGTGGTCCAGCGCTCGTTCCTCGGCGAGATCCGCACGCTCCGCCCCTGCGCGGCCTGCCGGGGCTACGGCTCGATCATCCCCGACCCGTGCCGCGAGTGCTCGGGCGACGGCCGCGTCCGCTCGCGCCGCACGCTGACCGTGAAGATCCCCGCAGGCGTCGACCACGGCACCCGGGTCCAGCTCGCCAGCCAGGGTGAGGTCGGCCCCGGCGGCGGTCCGGCCGGTGACCTCTACGTCGAGATCCACGTCGAGCCGCACCCCACCTTCACCCGCCACGGCAACGACCTCCACACCACGGTCTCGCTGCCGATGACGGCCGCGGCCCTCGGCACCCAGCTGACGCTGCCGCTGCTCGAGGCCGACCTGCCGTCCTCCGACAGCACCGACGCCGCGGACAAGCCGGCGACGACGTACGACCTCGACATCCGTCCGGGCACCCAGTCGGGCAGCGAGCAGGTGATGCGCGGCTTCGGCGTCCCGAGCCTGCGCGGCGGCCGCGGCGACCTGGTCGTCAGCATCTCCGTCGACACCCCGACGCGGCTCGACCCGCGCCAGGAGGAGCTGCTGCGCGAGCTGGCCGCGATCCGCGGCGAGGAGGCGCCGGACGGGCAGAACGAGGCACCGACGCGCTCGATGTTCGGCCGGCTCCGCGACGCCTTCCAGGGCTGAGTGGAGGGCTGATGTCCCTCCCGGTCCACCTCGTCGAGTCGTTGGCCGGCGCGACGCCGGGCTCGCTGGTCGAGGTCACCGGCGACGAGGCGCACCACGCGGTCGCCGTACGCCGGTTGCGCGAGGGTGAGCGCGTCGTGCTGACCGACGGCCTCGGCACCTCCGTCACCGGGTCGGTCGCGTCGACCGGCAAGCGCGTCTTCGCCGTCTCCGTCGAGTCCGTGTCGCACGACGAACGTCCCGAACCGGCGATCACCGTCGTCCAGGCGCTCCCCAAGGGCGACCGCGGCGAGCTCGCCGTCGAGGTGCTGACCGAGGTCGGCGTCGACCGGGTCGTGCCGTGGGCCGCCGCGCGCTCAGTGGCGGTCTGGAAGGGCGAGCGCGCCGCGAGGTCCCACGCGAAGTGGCAGGCCACCGCCCGCGAGGCCGCCAAGCAGTCCCGCCGCACCTGGCTGCCGACGGTCACCCCGCTGGCCACGACCGCCGACCTCGCCGCGATCGTGGGCGAGGCCGACCTCGCGGTGGTGCTGCACGAGGGCGCGACGACTCCCCTCAGCGCGCTCGACGTGCCCGCCACCGGTCGCATCGTCGTCGTGGTCGGCCCCGAGGGCGGCATCGCTCCCGAGGAGCTCGACGCCCTCGCCGCGGCGGGGGCGCAGTCCGTACGCCTCGGCGCCGAGGTCATGCGCACGTCCACCGCCGGCGTGGTCGCGGTCGCCGCACTGCTGGCGCGTACGCCTCGCTGGGCCTGACGCCGCGGTCAGTCGACGACCGTGATCCGCCGCGTGTCGGTGTGGAACCGGCCCTCGCCCGACGGGTCGTCGGTCTGTGAGATCACGACGTAGTCGCCCGGCGGGACGTCGGCGAGGTCGAAGGTCACCTCGAACGGGAAGAGGCGGTCCTCGTAGGTGCCCGCGATGGCCGGCTCCTGGCGTACGACCGCTGTCCCCTCCCACCGCTGGACACGGGTGACGACATTGCCCTCGAACGAGTTGGCCCGACCGGTCACGGTGAAGGGCTCGTCGTTGTCGACGACCTGGCCCTCGAACGGGTCGGACAGGGAGACGTGGGCCAGCACGGCCAGGTCGGATCCTGGCGCCAGCGGCTCGGAGGTCGGCACACCCAGCACCTGGTCGGTGATCTCGCCGAAGAGCAGCAAGCGCACCGGCAGGCGCTCGCCGACGACGCCCTGCGCCGTGCGGATGAGCGCCTCGACCGCCAGTCCGGCCTCGGCCTCCGACAGGTCGCCCCGTTCGCGCAGGTCGTCCTGCGGGTCGCCGCCGAGCGAGACCTCGATGACGTCACCCTCCGCGGTGAGGCCCGCGCTGGCGGCTGCCAGGGGAGTCCAGGGCACGCGGTAGTCGGGGTCCAGAGGTGGCAGGGGGCGGCCGTCGACAGCCGTGCCGACGGCCGCGGACACCGCCGCGTCCAGCGGGTCTCCCTGCAACGGACGGAACTCCCGGTAGAGCCGTGGCCCGTCGGGGGTCTCGCCGACGTAGTAGACCGCCACCGTCGACGACGGCACCTCGGTCGCGGTCGGCGACGGGTCGATCGCGGTCGTTGGGGGCGGCGACGTGGCCGGATCGGGCTCGCTGCTCCGTGGGGAGCCTCCCGTGCTCAGCGCCAGCGCCGTCACGACGGAGGCGGCGACCAGTCCGACGCCACCGGCGGCCCACCAGCCCCGGCGCGTACGCCGCTCGGGTGCCGTGGCGGCGCGGATCGCATCGAGCCGGTCCGCAGGCTCGACGGCGTCGGCGACCTCGTGCAGCAGCTCGCTGATCGTGTCGTTGCTCATGACGCGTCCTCCCACCAGTCGCCGAGGAGGTCGCGCAGGGCGGCCCTTCCGCGGTGTGCGTGTGCCTTGACCGCGCCGCGGGTGATGCCGAGCGCGTCCGCGACCTGCACCTCCGACCAGTCCAGGTAGTGCTGCAGCACGAGCACCTCGCGCTGCCGGTCCGAGAGCTGCTGCAGCGCCTGCTGGACGGCGTCACGTCGCGACCCGCCGAGGCCCGGTCCGTCGACGACGACGTCGCCGAGCGCCGTGGTCCGCGCGTGCCGCTCGACCACGACCCGGTGCCGCAGGGCCGAGCGCGAGCGGTTCACCACCGCCTGGCGGAGGTAGGCCAGGGCCTTGTCGGGGTCGCGCAGCCGCGACCACTTCCCGTGCATCGCGACGAACGCGTCCTGCACGACGTCCTCGGCCGCCGCCTGGTCGTGCACGAGCAGCACGGAGAGGCGGACGAGCTGGCGCCAGTGGGCGGCGTACAGCTGCTCGACCGCCACGTCGGGGTCGGCGCCGACGAGTCCCGTCGTCGAGGGCGGCTGCTCGGCCACGGGCGGCCTCCCTCGTCGAGGTCTGGTCTGGATGCTCATGCAGTGGGACGCGCCAGGCACCGTCCCGGTTGACGGCCTACCGGATGGTGATCGTCTTGGTGTCGATCGCGGGTCCGTCGCCCTCCGCGCCGCCGCTCGGGTCGTCGGTCTCGCACTGGAGGACCACCTCGCCGGAGATCCCGGCCAGCGGCAGGTCCGCGGCGAACGGGAAGAGGCGGTCGTCGGTCCACCCGGTCGCGCTGTAGGGCTCCAGCACCAGCTCCTGACCGTCCTGGAGGATGCGGCACGGGCCGCTGGCCTCGAAGGAGTTGGCGACGCCGGTGACGACGAAGGAGTCGCCCGTGATCGTCTGGCCCTCCACCGGTGAGGTGATGCTGACCAGGTTGAGGGTGCGCAGCGCCGTGGCGGCCTCGAACGGCACGGCCGTGTCGATCCCGAAGAGTCGCGTGGCGCCGCCCTCGCGCACGACGCGCACCGGAACCCGGGCCTGCTGCACGCCCTGCAGCGTGTAGACGAGCTGCTGGATCGCGAGGCGGGCGTCGCGGGCCGACATGCCGTCGGGCCGCTCGGTGAACGCGTCGGAGCCGATCTCCACCAGGATCTCGCCGTCGGTCGCCTGCACGGAGCCGATGGCCGTCCCCGGCCACAGGGTGCGGTAGTCGGGGTCGTCGGCATCGCCGCCGGCGACGAGGCGTGCCGCCTCGAGCAGCGGGTCGCCGGTGACGCGCCGGAACTCCCGGAAGAGCCGGGTCTCACCGCCGGGGCCGTCGCCGGCGAAGTAGACGGGTACGGCGGCGCCACCGTCGCCGGACGGCTCCGCCGACGCCTCGGACGACGGCTCCGAGGCGGACGAGCCCTGGCCGCTCGAGTCCTTCGCGGGCTTCGGCGACCTGCTCGCCTGCCCCTCGCCGGTGTCGCCGGACGTCGGCACGGTCTCGTCGCTGCACGCCACCAGGGCGAGCCCGCAGACGAGGACGGCGGCGCACGCGCGCGCCCGGCGTCGTACGGACGGACGGCGTGCGGGCAAGGTCATGTGCGTCACGGTAGTTGGACGGGTGGGTACCCCCGTCGGTCACACGCCGCTGGCTGCACCCCGCTGGTTCCACGCCTCTGGTTCCACGCCGCTGGTTCCACGCCGCGACGGCGGGCCCAGGCCGTAGGCTGGGCCGGTGAGCACCGCCGACCCCGACTGCATCTTCTGCAAGATCGTCTCCGGCGACATCCCGGCCGAGGTCCTCGGCCGCACCGAGCACGCGCTGGCCTTCCGCGACCTCAACCCGCAGGCGCCGTTCCACGTGCTCGTGGTCCCCCTCGACCACCACGAGAACGCCGCCGCCACCGCAGCGGCCGACCCGGCGAGCATCGGCCACGCGGTGGCGCTCGCCGACGAGGTCGCGCGGGGCGCGGGCAACGCCGACTACCGCCTGATCGCCAACACCGGTGCGGGTGCCGGGCAGACCGTCTTCCACACCCACCTCCACGTGCTCGCCGGCTCGTCCGCCCTGTCCGGATCGCTGGTGTGAGCGCCATGACCCGCACCCGTCACGGACTCGCCGCCCTCCTCGCCGCCGGCCTGCTCACGCTCTCGGCCTGCGCCGGCGGAGGTGGCTCCGACAAGACCGCCACCCAGCCGTCCGACGCCTCGCCGAGCGCGTCGGCCGAGGTCGAGGAGGCTGTCGTCGAGGGCCACTCGGGCCACTACGCCGAGCCCGCGAAGTCCAAGCGGCTGCGGGCGGGCGAGACGCGTACGACGATCGCGATGCCCGGCAGCTACACGCCGTCCGCTCCCTACGGCACCGGCACCGACGACTACCGGTGCTTCCTGCTCGACCCCGAGCTCGACAAGCCCGCGTGGCTCACCGGCACCCAGGTCCTGCCCGGCAACCCCGACGTCGTGCACCACGTGATCCTCTTCCGGGTCCCGCCGGAGCAGGTCGCGGCGGCCGAGGCGAAGGACGCGAGCGAGGAGGACGAGGGGTGGACGTGCTTCGGCGGCACCGGTCTCGACCCCTTCCAGGACGTCAACAACTCCCCGTGGATCGGTGCCTGGGCGCCCGGCGGGGAGGAGTCGGTGATGAAGCCCGGACTCGGCATCCGCCTCGCCAAGGGCAGCCGCGTCGTGATGCAGGTGCACTACAACCTGCTGGCCGGGCAGGAGCCCGACACGTCGGCCGCGCAGCTCCGCCTCGCGCCCGCCAACCGTCGCTACCAGTCGCTCAGCACCATGCTCCTACCCGCGCCGGTCGAGCTGCCCTGCCGCCCGAAGCACTCCGACGGCGAGCTCTGCGAGCGTGACGCCGCTCTCGCCGACGTCAAGGAGCGCTTCGGCGCCGACGGCAACACCGCGGACCTTCTCCATCTCCTCTGCGGCGGTGAGCCGGAGCCCGGTCAGACGCAGACCTGCCTCCGCACGCTGTCGGAGCCGATCACGATCCACGGCGTCGCCGGGCACATGCACCTGCTCGGCCGGTCGATCAAGATCGAGGTCCGCCCGGGCACCCCCCAGGCGCAGACGATCCTCGACATCCCGGTCTGGGACTTCGACGACCAGGGCAGCCGGCCGATCGAGCCGATCACCCTCCAGCCGTTCGAGCAGGTGCGGGTGACCTGCACCCACGTCCAGTGGCTGCGCGACAAGCTGCCGGCCTTCGAGGGTCAGCCGGATCGCTACGTCGTGTGGGGTGAGGGCACCACCGACGAGATGTGCCTCGGGATGCTGCAGGTCACCCGCCCCTGACGTCCGCCCCGCCCCGTCTGTTCACCATGGGATGTCGGCGAGCATGCACTTCCCCGTGTCAATTGACCTAGGGAAGTGCCCATTGGTCGACATCCCATGGTGAACAGTCCGCGCCTCGACCGAGTGGGCCGTACGCCGCCGCTCGGTAGCATGGAAGGGCTCCGCCACCGACCCGGAAGGCCGCCCGTCACGGGCATCCATGACTGACACGACCCGCGCCACCACCCCGCAGGACAAGCCGACGCACACCGTCGTGGTCCCCAACAGCATCGACATGGTCTCCGTCCTGGGTCCGGGCGACGAGCACCTCCGGTTGATCGAGCGCGCCTTCGAGGCCACCGTCCACGTCCGCGGCAACCGGATCACCCTCGCCGGTGACTCCGCCGAGGTCGCGATGGCGGAGCGGCTGCTCGACGAGGTGGTGACGCTCGTCCGCACCGGCCAGGGCGTCACCGGCGAGACCGTCGAGCGGATCATCCAGATGCTGCGCACCGAGACGCAGGAGCGCCCGGCCGACGTGCTGAGCCTCAACATCCTGTCCAACCGTGGTCGGACGATCCGGCCGAAGACGCTGAACCAGAAGCGCTACGTCGAGTCGATCGACACCAGCACGATCACCTTCGGCATCGGCCCCGCCGGCACCGGCAAGACCTACCTCGCGATGGCGAAGGCCGTGCAGGCGCTGCAGGCCAAGGAGGTCAACCGGATCATCCTCAGCCGCCCGGCCGTCGAGGCGGGCGAACGGCTCGGCTTCCTGCCCGGCACGCTCAGCGAGAAGATCGACCCCTACCTGCGCCCGCTCTACGACGCGCTGCACGACATGGTCGACCCCGAGACGATCCCCAAGCTGCTCGCCGCGGGCACCATCGAGGTCGCGCCGCTGGCCTTCCTGCGCGGCCGCTCGCTCAACGACTCGTTCATCATCCTCGACGAGGCGCAGAACACGACGCCCGAGCAGATGAAGATGTTCCTCACGCGCCTCGGCTTCGGCTCGCGGATCGTCGTCACCGGCGACACCAGCCAGGTGGACCTGCCCTCCGGCACCAAGTCCGGGCTGCGGGTCGTCGAGGGCATCCTCGACGGCGTGGAGGACATCACCTTCTGCCGGCTCACCGGCACCGACGTCGTACGCCACCGGCTCGTCGGTCGCATCGTCGAGGCCTACGAGGTCTTCGACGCCGACGAGGAGCGCCGCGGACCGCGGTCCGGTCCCGGCGCGGCCCCCTCCACGGTGGAGCGCGGTCCGAGGAGCCAGCGATGAGCATCGAGGTGCTCAACGAGTCGGGCCTCGAGCTCGACGTACGCCGGCTGTCCCGGCTCGCCCGCTTCGTGATGGACGAGATGCGTGTGCACCCGCAGGCCGAGCTGTGCATCAAGGCCGTGGACGAGGACACCATCGCCGAGCTCAACGCGAAGTGGATGGACAAGGACGGCCCGACCGACGTGCTGGCCTTCCCGATGGACGAGCTGCGTCCCGGCCGCGTCAACGAGGACCCCGAGGAGGGCGTGCTCGGCGACCTCGTGCTCGCCCCGGCCGTCGCCGAGCGACAGGGCGAGGAGGCCGGCCACGGCCGCGCGGCCGAGATCGACCTGCTGACCGTCCACGGCATCCTCCACCTCCTCGGCTACGACCACGCCGAGCCGGAGGAGCACGCCGTGATGTTCGGGCTCCAGGGCGAGCTGCTGGACACGTGGCGCGCCACCCCAGATCCCGGCTGAGCCGGTGACCGACGTGACCGCCGACCTCTGGCAGCTCGGCTCCGCCGCCGTGCTGGTCCTGCTCGCGGGACTCTTCTCGGCCGCCGACGCCGCTCTCAACGGGTTCTCGCGCGCCCGCGCCGAGGAGATGAGGGCCGAGGCCCGCCCGGGCGCGAGGCGCCTCGTCCAGATCCTCGACGACCCCCCGCGCTACCTCAACACGGCGCTGCTGATGCGGCTGCTCTGCGAGATCAGCGCCATCGTGCTGGTCGGCACCTGGTCGCGCGACGCCTACCACGACGCCCTCGTGCCGAGCGTCCTCACCACGGTCGGCGTCATGCTCGTGGTCTCCTTCGTCGTGATCGGCGTCGCGCCCCGCACGCTCGGGCGCCAGCACGACGCCCGGGTGGCGCTGCTCTCGGCCGGGCCGCTGTCGCGGGTCACCACCATCCTCGGGCCGATCCCGGCGCTGCTGATCCTGCTCGGCAACGCGATCACCCCGGGGCGTGGCTTCAGCGAGGGCCCGTTCTCCACCGAGACCGAGCTGCGCGAGCTGGTCGACCTCGCCGAGGCGTCCGCGGTCATCGAGTCGGGTGAGCGTCGGATGATCCACTCGGTCTTCGAGCTCGGCGACACCACGACCCGCGAGGTGATGGTGCCGCGCCCCGACGTGGTCTACGTCGAGCGTCACAAGAACATCCGCCAGACGCTCTCGCTCTTCCTGCGCAGCGGCTACTCCCGCATCCCGGTCATCGATGAGAACCTCGACGACATCGTGGGCATGGCCTATCTCAAGGACCTCGTCCGCCGCGACTTCGAGGCACCCGACGTGGAGTTCACCCAGCGGGTCGACGAGGTGATGCGCCCGGTCCACTACGTCCCCGAGTCCAAGCCGGTCGACGCGCTGCTCACCGAGCTCCAGGCGCGTCGCCAGCACATCGCCGTCGTCGTCGACGAGTACGGCGGCACCGCCGGTCTGATCACGATCGAGGACGTCCTGGAGGAGATCGTCGGTGAGATCACCGACGAGTACGACGTCGACGAGGTCGAGGTCGAGCAGCTCGACGGCGGCGCCATCCGGGTCTCCTCGCGCTACCCGGTCGACGACCTCGACGAGCTCGTCGGCTTCGACGTCGAGGACGAGGACGTCGACAGCGTCGGCGGCCTGATGGCCAAGCACCTCGGCAAGGTCCCGATCCCCGGGTCCGTGGTGGAGTGCCACGGCCTGCGGCTCGAGGCCGAGCGCGCGACCGGTCGCCGCAACAAGATCGAGACCGTGCTGGTGTCCGTGGTGTCTGCCGACCCGGAGGACGCCGACGCCGACGCCGACCTGGCTCACTAGGCTGCCGCGCATGAGCGAGCAGCCCACTGCCTCCGATGCCCTCAGCGCCGAGGACGCCAAGCTGGTCACCCTGGCGCGGGCGACCCGGGCACGCGCCCGCGCCACGGAGGGCGCCGCGGTGCGCGACCTCGACGGTCGGACGTACGCCGCCGCGAGCGTGCGCCTCGAGCACCTGAGCCTGTCCGCGCTGGAGGTCTGCGTGGCGATGGCCGTCTCGTCGGGGTCCGCCGGGCTCGAGGCGGCGGTCGTGCTCACCGACGGCGAGGCCCCCGATCTTGCCGCGGCCGCCGACTTCGCCGGCGCGGACGTCGCGGTGCTGGTCGGCGACCCGCGGGGGAGTATCCACACGAGGCTGGAGACAGCAGTCGACTGACCGCACGTGGTTGTCGGGGGCGACCATGTGGTGACGCCACGCATAGTCCCTCGCGCGTGTCCGACCCGATCGCTAGCGTGGTGGTGTGCGCACCCCGGTGGGTTGGGACCAACACGCTGCGGGGGTGGCGAGGCTCGAGGAGTCCTACGCCGCCCTGCCGCTGGCTGCACCCGTCCGGCTCGCGAAGCGCACCAGCAACCTCTTCCGGGGTCGTACGACCCTCGCCGCCGGCCTCGACGTCTCCGGGCTCGACGGCGTCATCGAGGTCGACGCCGACGTCGCCGAGGTGCAGGGGATGTGCACCTACGAGCACCTCGTCGAGGTGACGCTCCAGCTCGGGCGGATCCCGCTGGTCGTCCCGCAGCTGCGCACGATCACCCTGGGCGGCGCCGTCAGCGGCCTCGGCATCGAGTCGACGAGCTTCCGCAGCGGGCTGCCCCACGAGTCCGTGCTCGAGATGGACGTGCTGACCGGGGCGGGAGACATCGTCACGACGAAGCCGGGCGACGAGCTCTTCGACGCCTTCCCCAACTCCTACGGCTCGCTCGGCTACGCCACCCGGCTGCGGATCGAGCTCGAGCGGGTTCCGGCCTACGTCGCGCTCCGGCACGTCCGCTTCGCCGACGCCGCCGCCCTCGCCGACGCCGTGCGCATGATCGTCGAGACCCGGGAGTGGGACGGCGAGCGGGTCGACGGCGTCGACGGCGTGGCCTTCGCCCCCGACGAGGTCCACCTGACGCTCGCGCGCTGGACCGACGAGCCCGGACCGACCAGCGACTACGCCGGTCAGCAGGTCTTCTACCGCTCCCTCCAGCAGCGCACCACCGACCGGCTCACCTTCCTCGACTACCTCTGGCGCTGGGACACCGACTGGTTCTGGTGCTCACGCGCGTTCGGCGCCCAGCACCCGCTCGTGCGACGCGTGTGGCCCCGGCGGCTGCGACGCTCCGACGTCTACTGGAAGCTCGTGGCGTTCGACCGCCGGTTCGGGATCGGCGACCGGCTCGACCGCCGGGCCGGCCGTCCGCAGGGGGAGCGGGTGGTGCAGGACGTCGAGGTCCCCCTCGATCGGCTGCCCGAGTTCCTGGCGTGGTTCGACCGCGAGGTCGGGATGCGGCCGGTCTGGCTGTGCCCACTGCGGTTGCGTGACCGCGCGTGGCCGGGATACCCCCTGGCAGTCGGCACCACCTACGTCAACGTCGGCTTCTGGGGCGTCGTCAACGTCGGCCCCGACGCCCCGCAGTCCCCGCGCAACCGCGCGATCGAGGCGAAGGTGTCCGAGCTCGGCGGGCACAAGAGTCTCTACTCCGAGGCGTTCTACGCCCCGGACGAGTTCGACCGCCTCTACGGCGGCGAGCACCTCACCCGGGTCAAGTCGGTCCACGACCCCGACGACCGGCTCACCTCCCTCTACGACAAGGTGGTAGGACGACGATGAGCTTCAAGCTCGACGCAGGCTCCGAACCCGGGCGACCGTTGTCGATCGGCGACGCCTTCGGGCGGCTGGTCCGCGGCGGGCTGCCGCTGCGCTTCACCGCGTACGACGGCAGCAGTGCCGGACCGACCGACGCGGCGGTCGGGATGCACCTCCGCACGGAGCGGGGACTGGCCTACCTGATGACGGCCCCCGGCGACCTCGGCCTCGCGCGGGCCTACACCAGCCTCGACCTCGACCTCACGGGCGTGCACCCCGGCGACCCCTACGACGCGCTGGTGCTGCTCAAGGACCACACCAAGCTCCGGGTGCCGACCCCTGGCGAGGCCGTGGCCATCGTGCGCAGCCTCGGCCTGTCGCACCTGCGCCCGCCCCCGCCGCCGCCGCAGGAGCACCTGCCGCGGTGGCGCCGCGCGGTCGAGGGCCTGCGTCACTCGATGACCCGCGACGCCGAGGTCATCTCCCACCACTACGACGTCTCCAACCGGTTCTACGAGCTGGTGCTCGGGCCGTCGATGGCCTACACCTGCGCGCTCTACGACCCGGTCGACGCGACGCTGGAGGAGGCACAGGCGGCGAAGTTCGACCTGGTCGCCCGCAAGCTCGCGTTGCAGCCCGGCCAGCGGCTGCTCGACGTCGGCTGCGGATGGGGGACGATGGTGCGCCACGCCGCCCGCGAGTACGGCGTACGCGCACTGGGCGTGACCCTCTCGGCCGAGCAGGCCGAGTGGGCCGGGGCCGCGATCGAGCGCGAGGGGCTCGGCCACCTCGCCGAGGTGCGCCATCTCGACTACCGCGCGTGTCGACGAGACCGGGTTCGACGCGGTGAGCTCGATCGGCCTCACCGAGCACATCGGGGTGCGCAACTACCCGGCCTACTTCGCCCACCTGCGCGACCGGCTCAAGCCCGGCGGGCGGCTGCTCAACCACTGCATCACCCGGCCGCACAACGGCCGCCAGGAGACCGGCGCCTTCATCGACCGCTACGTCTTCCCCGACGGCGAGCTCATCGGCTCCGGGACGATCATCAGTGCCGCGCAGGACCAGGGGCTCGAGGTGCACCACTCGGAGAACCTGCGCCTCCACTACGCCTCCACCCTCCGCGACTGGAACCACAACCTCGTCGCGCACTGGGACGAGTGCGTGGCCGAGGTGGGCGAGGGCACCGCGAGGGTCTGGGGCATCTACCTCGCCGGGTCGCGGGTCGGCTTCGAGCGCGACGAGGTCGAGCTCCACCAGGTGCTCGCCACCCGCAACCACGACGACGGGCGTTCCGACTTCCCGATGCGCCCCGACTGGTGAGGCGGCGATAGCCTCCTCGGATGAGCACGCGGGCAGCCCAGTTCAGTGCGCGTGTCGCGCGACGTGAGCCGCTGACCGACCACCTCGTCCGCCTGGTGCTCGATGGCCTCGACGGCTTCGCGAGCACCGGCGTGCCCGACGAGTGGGTCGGCCTGGTCGTGCCCGGGCAGTTCCAGGTCCGCTACTACACGGTGCGCTCCTGGGACGGTCGCGAGCTCACCCTCGACGTCGTCGTGCACGACGTCGGGCTGGTCACCGAGTGGGCGATGCGCGACTGCGTCGGCGACACTGTGACGATCACCGAGCCCAGGTCGTCGTTCGCGCCGCCGCCCGACGCCGGCTGGCTGCTGCTGGTCGGCGACCTGACGGCGATGCCGGCGATGGCTCGCATCCTCGAGACCCACCCGGGCCTGCCGACGTACGTCATGGCCGAGGTGCCCGACGACCTCACCGGCTACCTCCCCGACCACGCCGACGTCACCTGGCTGGCGCCGCCGGCTCCCGGCCAGAGCGCACTCGCCGAGGTCGTCGAGGGCATCGACTGGCCCGAGGGCGACGGCTACTTCTGGATGGCGGGGGAGTCCGCCCAGATGCGCGCCATCCGCAAGCACCTGATGCGCGAGGTCGGCCTCCCGACCAGCCACTACGACGTGATGGGCTACTGGCGCGCCACCGCCGGACGACAACCGCGCGCGGTCGACCCCGGCCCCATCTGGCGCGCCGGCAAGGCGGCAGGGAAGAGTGACGAGCAGATCTGGGCGGAGTACGACGCAGCGCGAGAGGCGACCGATGGCTGAGGAAGACCAGCAGGGGCAGGACGACACCACCGGCGAGGTCGACGACCTCGACGAGCTGGACGACGAGGACGAGCCGGACGACGACTTCGACCTCTCGGGGGTCGCGCCCGCCGGTGCGTTCTACCAGGCCCCGGAGGGCTACCGCAGCGGCTTCGCGTCCTTCGTCGGCCGGCCCAACGCCGGGAAGTCGACCCTGACCAACGCGCTGGTCGGCCAGAAGATCGTCATCACGTCCTCCAAGCCGCAGACCACCCGCAACGTGGTGCGCGGCATCGTGCACCGCGAGGACGCCCAGCTGATCCTCGTCGACACCCCCGGCCTGCACCGCCCCCGTACCCTGCTCGGCGAGCGCCTGAACGACCTCGTGCGCACGACGTGGGCCGAGGTCGACGTCGTCGCGGTCTGCTTCCCGGCCAACGAGAAGATCGGGCCCGGCGACCGCTACCTGGTCGGCGAGCTGGCCAAGGTGCGGCGTACGACCCGCATCGCCGTCGCGACCAAGACCGACCTCGTCACCCCCGAGCAGCTCGGCCAGCACCTCCTCGACATCCAGGCGCTGGGCGAGGAGACCTCGACGGTGTGGGCCGAGATCGTCCCCGTGTCCGCCGTCTCCGGCGACCAGGTGCAGCTGCTGGCGGACCTGCTCGTGGGACAGCTGCCCGAGGGGCCGCCGCTCTACCCCGACGGTGACCTCACCGACGCCCCGGAGGAGGCGCTCGCCGCCGACCTGATCCGCGAGGCCGCGCTGGAGGGCGTGCGCGACGAGCTGCCGCACTCGATCGCCGTGGTGGTCGAGGAGATGGGCCTGCGCGAGGGACGCCCCGACGACAAGCCGCTGCTGGTCATCGTCGCCAACCTCTACGTCGAGCGCGACTCCCAGAAGGGGATCATGATCGGCCACAAGGGCGCCCGGCTGCGCGCCGTCGGCACGGCCGCCCGCAAGCAGATCGAGGCCCTGCTCGGCACGCCCGGTCTACCTCGACCTGCAGGTCAAGATCGCCAAGGACTGGCAGCGCGACCCGCGCCAGCTGCGCAAGCTCGGGTTCTAGAGGTGGAGGTCGACCTCGTCACGGCCGCGACCGATGTGGACGCCGAGGAGCTGTGGCCCGTCTACGCCGAGGTCTTCGAGGACACCCGCGACCTCGCCGAGTGGCGCCGCGGCACGTGGGACCGTCACGTCGCACGTGCGGGCTTCCGGCTCGCGCGCGTGCGCGAGGGCGGGTCGCTGATGGGTTTCGCCTACGGCGTCACGGGCGAGCACGGTCAGTGGTGGACCACCAAGGTGGCCGCGGTCTGGCCCGCCGAGCTCACCGCTGCCTGGCTCGGCGGGCACTTCGAGCTGGTCTCCGTCGGTGTGCGTCAGGTCGCGCGTGGCCGCGGAGCGGGAGGCCACCTGCTGGATACGGTCACCGCCGGGCTGCCCCACGACCGATGGCTGCTGATGACGACGACCGACACCGACGACCCCGCCCGCCGCCTCTACGCGTCGCGGGGCTGGGACCTCGTCGGACCGGGGCTCGCCGACGATCGGGTCATCCTCGGTCGCCGGCGCTGACCCGCACCGTATGCCGCCAGGGACCGCCGGGCAGACCTGTCACATGCCGCCACCCATGCGGGAGCTGACCAGCGCCGTCACGTACGGCGGCACGGGGCGGTCGGGTCCGAGATCGGGCGCGTCGAGCGGATCGTCGTACGCCACCCGCATCGGCACGACGCCGGCCCACACCGGCTCGTCGAGATCCTCGTCGGGGTCCTCGCCGAAGCCCGACCCGACCTTGACCGACCACTCGTCGAGCGAAAGGCGCAGGACCGTCGTGGCGGCCAGCTCCTTGGCGTGCGGTGCCCGCAGCTCGGCCCAGCGCCCGGGCAGCAGGTGCTCGGTCAGCACCTCGAGGGCGTGGAGGCGCTCGGGGCCGGGGACCTCGGTGGCGGTGCCCAGCACGGTGGCACTGCGGTAGCGCATGCTCGACTCGAAGGCCGAGCGCGCGTAGACGAGCCCGTCGAGGTGGGTGACGCTGACGCAGACCGGGGCGCCCGCAGCCAGTGCCCGCATCAGCCGGCTGCCGGTCGAGCCGTGGAGGAGCAGGTCGTCGCCGTCGCGGGCGCAGGCCATCGGGAGCACGAACGGCTGGCCGTCGACCTGGAAGCCGACCGACGCGTGCCGGGCCTCGTCGAGGATCGCGTGGAGGGTGGCGACGTCGCGGACCTGCTTCTCCGGCAGGCGGCGTACGTCGGTGCGCGTGTCGCGGGGACTCATGGGCCCGATCATGCCGGGTTCGCTAGGCGGGCACCCAGCAGATCCCGTAGCGCTGTCCGGCGTCCCACTGCTCCGCGGTCGGGCTCTCCTGCGACCAGGTGAAGTCGAGCGGGTCGTCGGCGCGCGAGCGGGCGGCGTCACCGCACGGGCCCTCCATCCGGTCCGCGACGGCGGCCTTCGTCGGCAGCTCCTTGCCGGGGATGTCGACCGTCGAGACCGCCTCCCACGCGTGCTTCGCGCCGCACCCGACGCGCGTGAACGCCTTCGTGCCGGGCGCGGCGGTGGCGCACATCGCCACGACCGGCGCGTCGCCCCAGCCCTTCGTGCGGCGCGGCAGCACCAGCAGCCGCTGCGGCGCGGCCACGACGACGACGTCGCAGCGGAACCAGTCGGCTCCTGCCTCGGCCCGCTTCGGGCTCGGCGTGAACCAGACCGACTGCGCCATGGTCAACCGCAGCTCCCGCGGCGTACGACCCAGGTGCTGCGGCAGCCGGGCACTGCACGTGGAGCGCGCCTGGCGCTGGGCCGCGCGCGAGTCGACGCGGCGCACGTGGCCGGCCTTCGTCCCCAGCTCGAGGCGGCCGACGAAGTAGGTCTCGGCGGTGTGCTTGCGCCGGCACTTCACCGCCTCGGTCCGTCCGACCACGGCGACCGCCTGGCCGAAGGACAACAGGTGGCACTCGCCGACCTTCGGGCGGGGTCCGGGGTCGGGCGGCGGGGTGGTCTCGGTGGGTGTCGGACTGGATGAGGCCGACGGCGTCGAGTCGCTGACGGGAGCGGTCGGCGTCGTCGTGCAGGCGGTCAGGGCCAGCACGAGCGCGGCGACCGCGGCCCACCTCGTCATCCCATCACCAACGCGGCCAGCGTCCCGCCCAGCTCGTACGCCGACTCCCGGTCCGCCTCGCCGACGTCACCCAGCACCTCCAGGACCGGCGCCGCCTGGCGCCAGCCGAGCGCACCGACGATCGACTGCACCGATCGCACCGCGCCGGTCGTGTCGTAGCGGCCGTGGACGTAGAGGCCGTAGGGCTTGCGCCCGCCCTCGGTGCTGGCCGCCGAGCCGTCGTCGGCGAGCGCCCCGCCGGCCTGCAGGAAGATCGAGTCGAAGAAGTGCTTGAGGGCTCCGCTCATGTAGCCGAAGTTGGCCGGGGTCCCGAGCAGGTAGCCGTCCGCCGCCAGCACGTCGTCGGCGTCGGCCTCGAGGGCCGCGCGGACCACCACCTCGACACCCTCGATGGCGTCGTCGGAGGCGCCCGCGACCACCGCGTCGGTCAGCGAGGAGACCGAGGGGGTCGGGGAGTGGTGGACCACCAGCAGTCGGGGCATGACGAGAGCCTACGAGGGGAGTAGCGTCGATCGGTGTGAGCTTCGAGGTGGCGGGTGAGGCGTACGACCGGTTCATGGGCCGCTACTCCCAGCCGCTCGCGGCAGACTTCGCCGACTGGCTCGAGGTCGCGGAGGGCCAGCGGGCGATCGACGTGGGGTGCGGACCGGGCGCGCTGACCGCGGTCCTGGTCGACCGGCTCGGCGCCGACCACGTCCGGGCCGTCGATCCGTCCGAGCCGTTCGTGGCCGCGTGCCGCGACCGCCTGCCCGGCGTCGACGTACGACTGGGTCCCGCGGAGGCGCTGCCCTTCAGCGACGCGACCTGCGACGTCGCCGCCGCCTGCCTCGTCGTCCACTTCATGTCCGACCCCGTCGCCGGGGTGCGTGAGATGAGACGGGTGACCAGGCCGGGCGGCCTGGTCGGCGCCACGGTCTGGGACCTGAAGGGCTCCCGGGCGCCGATGGCACCACTGTGGGCCGCGATCGCCGAGGTCTCGCCGGGGCACGACGACGAGAGCGGGCTCCAGGGCGGGTCGCGCGAGAGCCTCGTCGGCATCTTCGAGGCCGCGGGCCTCGACGGCGTCGAGGCCGTCGAGCTGCCCGTCACCGTCACGCACCCGACCTTCGAGGAGTGGTGGGAGCCCTACCTGCACGGCGTCGGCCCGGCTGGGGACTCGATCGCCGCGCTCGACACAGGCACGCGAGCGCTGCTCGAGCAGGCGCTGCGGCGCAACCTCGGCGACGGCCCGTTCGACCTCACGGCTGTGGCGTACGCCGTGCGCGGGCGCGCCTGAGCTGTCTCATTTCGCGGGAGACGGGAGCGCGATCCGGTCGACCCGGGCTATCGTTGTCGAGTCATGATGCGCCGCCTGCTCCTCCTTCGCAGCCGCAACGAGGCCTGACACCGGCCCCCTCGTTGCGGAGTGTGGTGCGCGCCGGTCGCCCGTTCGAGCCCCACCTCATCAGCGCAGCGAGGAAGTCATGACCCACCTGAGCAACACCAGCAACCAGCAGGGCACCAGCCCGATGCCGTTCGGTCGCTACACGCCGTTCGTGCCCGTCGACGTGCCCGACCGCACCTGGCCGACCAGGAAGGTCGAGCAGGCGCCGCGGTGGCTCTCCACCGACCTGCGCGACGGCAACCAGGCCCTGATCGACCCGATGACGCCCGCCCGCAAGCTCACCATGTTCGAGCTGCTGGTGAAGCTGGGCTACAAGGAGATCGAGGTCGGCTTCCCGAGCGCCAGCCAGGCCGACTTCGACTTCGTGCGCAAGCTCGTCGAGGAGGACCGGATCCCCGACGACGTACAGATCTCGGTGCTCACCCAGGCCCGTGAGGACCTGATCGAGCGCACCGTCGACTCGCTCGTGGGCGCCCCCCGGGCCACGATCCACCTCTACAACGCGACGGCGCCGCTCTTCCAGCGCGTGGTCTTCCACGTGACGCCCGACGAGTGCCGCAACATCGCGGTCCGCGGCACCGAGATGGTGATGAAGTACGCCGAGGAGCGGCTCGCGCGTCTCGTCGGCAGCCAGGACTTCGGCTACCAGTACAGCCCGGAGATCTTCACCCAGTCCGACACCGACTTCGCGCTGAGCGTCTGCGAGGCGGTCTCCGACGTGTGGCAGCCCGAGGCGGGGCGCGAGATCATCCTCAACCTGCCGGCAACCGTCGAGATGTCGACGCCCAACACGTACGCCGACCAGATCGAGTACTTCGGGCGCGGCCTGACCCGCCGCGAGCACTCCGCGATCAGCCTGCACCCGCACAACGACCGCGGCACGGCCGTCGCGGCGACCGAGCTGGCGCTGATGGCCGGCGCCGACCGCGTCGAGGGATGCCTGTTCGGCCACGGCGAGCGCACCGGCAACGTCGACCTGGTGACGCTGGCGATGAACCTCTTCAGCCAGGGCATCGACCCGCAGGTCGACCTCGGCGACATCGACGAGGTCCGCCGCACCGTCGAGTACTGCACCAACCTGCCGGTCCACCCGCGGCACCCCTACGCCGGTGACCTCGTCTACACCGCCTTCTCCGGCTCCCACCAGGACGCCATCAAGAAGGGGCTGGAGGACCTCGACCGGCGGGCCGCTGCGCAGGGCGTCCCGGTCGGCGAGCTGCCGTGGGAGGCGCCGTACCTCCCCATCGACCCCAAGGACGTCGGGCGCACCTACGAGGCCGTGATCCGGGTCAACAGCCAGTCCGGCAAGGGCGGCGTGGCCTACGTCCTCAAGGCCGACCACAAGCTCGACCTGCCGCGCCGCGCGCAGATCGAGTTCAGCCGGGTCGTGCAGCAGCACACCGACACCGAGGGCGGCGAGATCACGCCCGAGCAGATCTGGTCGGTCTTCCGCGCCGAGTACCTCGAGCGTCGTACGCCCCTGGAGCTGGACTCGGTGCACACCTCCAGTGCCGCGGGGGAGAAGGACCAGCTCACCGTCGGGGTGTACGTCGACGGCGAGCGACAGGAGCTCTCCGGCGAGGGCAACGGCCCGATCGCCGCGTTCGTCGACGCCATCTCCGGCCTCGGCCACGACGTCCGGGTGCTCGACTACGCCGAGCACGCGCTCTCCGCGGGCGGCGACGCGATCGCGGCGGCCTACGTCGAGTGTGCGGTGGGGGAGAAGGTGCTGTGGGGCGTCGGGCTCGACGCCAACATCGTCACCGCCTCGCTCAAGGCCGTGATCAGCGCCGTGAACCGCGCGTGAGCGATAGATTCCCGTCATGTTGGTGAGCGAACGGATCGGACAGTTCTTCCTCGAGTCCGACGGTGGGCGCGACCGGCTGGAGTACACCGAGTACGGCTCGGGTGACCAGTGGGTGGTGCTGCTGCACGGGCTGTTGATGCCCCGGCGGATGCAGCAGCCGCTGGCGCGGGCGATGGCGGCGCAGGGCCTGCACGTCGTCACCCTCGACCTGCTCGGCCACGGCCGTTCCGACCAGCCCGCGGACCCGCTCGTCTACTCGATGACGGCCTTCGGGCGGCAGGTCGTCGCGCTCCTCGATCACCTCGGCGCCGAGGAAGCAGTCATCGGCGGCACGTCCCTCGGGGCCAACGTCTCGCTCGAGGTGGCGGTGATCGCGCCCGAGCGGGTCAAGGGCCTGATCGTCGAGATGCCGGTCCTCAACAACGCCCTCGTCGCCGGGATCCTGGCCTTCGTGCCGATCATGCTCGCGGCGCGCTACGTGCCCGTCACCGCCAACACCCTGCAGCGGGTGTCGCGCTCGATCCCGCGCGGCCTGGTGCCGTTCTGGGCCGGCATCGGGCTCGACACGATCGACCACCGCGCCGACTCGATCGCGTCCTTGCTGCACGGCGTGATCTTCGGCCGGTTGGCGCCGTCGTCGAGGCTGCGGCGACGGATACAGGCGCCGGTCTTCGTGGTCGGGCACCCGGTCGACCCGATCCACCCGTTCGTCGACGCCGACATGCTGGCGGCCGAGCTCCCCAACGTCCGGATGGAGCGGGCGTCCTCGATCCTCGAGTGGCGCTTCCGCCCCGACCGCCTCACCGCGGCCGCCACCGACTTCGCGCTGGACTGCTGGGCCGGGACCGGCTCCGCCGCCGGCGCCAGGGCCCGCGCCCGGAAACGCTGACGTCGGACCCGTCCGCAGACGGGTCGGTGGGGGAGAATGGTCGGGTGCCCCTCTACCGCGACGAGGCGGTCGTGCTCCGCACCCACAAGCTGGGCGAGGCCGACCGCATCATCACCCTGCTGACGCGTCAGCACGGGCGGGTGCGCGCGGTCGCCAAGGGCGTGCGGCGTACGACGTCGCGCTGGGGCTCGCGGCTCGAGCCGTTCACCCATGTCGACCTCCAGCTCGCCGAGGGCCGCAGCCTCGACGTGATCACCCAGGCCGAGACCCTCGACCCGTTCCACGCTCGCCTCGGGCTGGACTACGACCGCTACACCGCCGGCACCGTGATGCTCGAGACCGCCGAGCGGCTGGTCACCGAGGAGAAGGAGCCCGCGGTCCAGCAGTTCCTCCTGCTCGTGGGAGGCCTCCGCGCGATGTCGGGCGGGGAGCACCCGGCCAAGCAGGTGCTCGACTCCTACCTCCTCCGCTCGCTGTCGGTCGCGGGCTACGCCCCGTCGTTCGACCACTGCGTGCAGTGCGGGGTCGAGGGTCCGCACCGGTTCTTCAACCCGTCGGCCGGCGGCGTGCTGTGCGCCTCCGACCGGGTGCCCGGGTCCGCGACCCCGGCCGCCGAGACGGTGGTCGTGCTGGGAGCGCTGCTCGTCGGCGACTGGCCGGCCGTCCACGCGACCGACCCCCGCCACCTCCGCGAGGCGAGCACTCTCGTGTCGGCGTACCTCGCCTGGCACCTCGAGCGCGGCCTGCGCTCCATGGCGTACGTCGAGCGATGACCGCAGCGGTCGACACGGTGCAGCGGCTGCTCGCGCGCCTGGCTGCCGGCTGACGGCCTGACCGCGGGATACCCCATATGGGGGATCCTCCTCCAACGTCACGCTCCATCCGTACCGGCGGGGCACCGGACGTCGTTGGCCGGGTACGGGCCGGTCCAGGTCCGGTCCAGGCGAGACGACTGTCGCGGAGGTAACCGTCATGACGAACCCGAAGAACTCACCCATGCCACGACGTCGGTCGGGACGCGCAGCCGTCGTTGCCGGCGCCACACTCGTGCTGGCACTCTCCGCTGGCCCGGGTGCGCACGCCGACGACGCCGGACTCCTCGACGGCATCACCCAGGTCGCCGGACAGGCGACGGAGCCCATCGTGCAGCCCGTCGTCCAGCCCGTCGTCCAGCCCATCGTGCAACCCGTGGTCGAGTCGGTCCAGGGCGCTGTCCCGCAGCCCGTGCAGGAGGCTGCCGAGCCCGTGGTCGAGCAGGTCGCGGAACCGGTGCGACAGGTCGCCGAGGTCGTCGAGCAGGTCACCCACTCCTCCGAGGAGCCGGCCGGGACGCCGGCCCGTGAGCCGGCCGGGGGACAGGCTGGACAGTCGGGCGACGATCCCGCCGAGACGCCGGCGCAAGGAACCGTCGGGCACGGTGCGCCGGGATCCGCCGGAGCGGCCGGGGCCGACGCGGCCGAGAGCGCCGTTGCGCAGCATGCGCCGGGCGGCCCGAGCGACGGTCACGCCGGCGACGGACCGGGCCACGTCGACGCGCCCGCTCCCGTAGCCATCTCCTGTCCCGATCTGCCGCCGCGGGCGGCGACGTCCCTCGTCGCGCTCCACAGCGGCGATCACGAGGCACCGAGCGACCAGTGGACGGTGTGGGACGTGACGAACGCGCTGATGCACATGTCGGCGGTCGGCGACTGGGGCAGCCCGGGTGAGGTGGTCTCGCCCGGCCAGGGGGGCACCGACCGCAGGGCGTCCGACCTGCCGCGTCAGGTGCCAGCAGCCGTCCCGGCGCTCGACATCCCGCGTCGGGGCCTGACCCTGGGACCGGTCGAGATGGTCGGACTGCTCGGGCTCCTCGGGCTGCTCGGCGTGCTGGCGGCGGGTGTGGCGGGTGCTCGGGCGCGCGAGCGCGGGTGAGCCCGGTCTCGCTGCCGCCCGACCGGGCGCCGGCACTACGCTGGCGGCCGTGAAGCGAGAGGTGAGGCCGCCGACCCCGCACCCGAGCGGCGCGACGCCGCCACCGGTGCCGAGGGACCTGGTGCCCGAGCACGTCGCGATCGTGATGGACGGCAACGGCCGGTGGGCCAAGCAGCGCGGTCTGCCGCGCACCAAGGGCCACGAGGAGGGCGAGAGCACGCTCTTCGACGTCGTCGAGGGAGCGATCGAGATCGGCGTCAAGGCGATCTCGGCGTACGCCTTCTCCACCGAGAACTGGTCGCGCTCGCCCGACGAGGTGCGCTTCCTGATGGGCTTCAACCGCGACGTGATCCGCCGCCGTCGCGACGAGATGCACGAGCTCGGGGTGCGGGTGCGCTGGGCCGGCCGAGCCCCGCGCCTCTGGAAGTCCGTCATCAAGGAGCTCCAGGTCGCCGAGGAGATGACGAAGGACAACGACGTCCTGACCCTCACGATGTGCGTCAACTACGGCGGTCGCGCGGAGCTCGCCGACGCCGCGCGCTCGATCGGCCGCGAGGTCGCGGCCGGCCGGCTCAACCCGGACAAGATCGACGAGAAGACCTTCGCCCGCCACCTCTACGTCCCCGAGCTGCCCGACGCCGACATGGTCTGGCGCACGTCGGGGGAGCAGCGGCTCTCCAACTTCATGCTGTGGCAGGCGGCGTACAGCGAGCTGGTCTTCACCGACGTGCTCTGGCCCGACGTGGACCGACGCCACCTGTGGGCGGCCGTCGAGACGTACGCCAGCCGCGACCGTCGCTACGGCGGGGCGCTGCCCAACCAGACGTCGACCTGAGGGCATGGCCTAGCGACAGGTCGGGCAGGTGCCGAAGATCTCCAGGGTGTGGCTGATGTCGGCGTAGCCGTGCTCGGAGGCGATCGCGCCGGTCCACCGCTCGACCGCCGGTCCCTCGACCTCGACGGTCGCGCCGCACGAGCGGCACACGAGGTGGTGGTGGTGCGTGTCGGAGCAGCTGCGCCAGATCGCCTCGCCGTCCTCGTTGCGCAGCATGTCGACCTCGCCGGCGTCGGCGAGCGCCGAGAGTGCGCGATAGACGGTGGCGAGGCCCACCGAGTCACCCCGTTGCGAGATCAGGTCGTGGATCTCCTGCGCGCTCCGGAAGTCGTCGAAGCCGGCGAGGGCCGCGGCGACCGCGCGCCGCTGGCGGGTGGGTCGGACTGCCGGCCGCCCCGGGTCAGTGCTCGTCATAGTGCTCTCCGTGCGCGGCGTGGCGGTGGCCGTCGTGGACGTAGTCGACGTGGTCGTCGTGGGGGACAGCGGGGTGACCGCAGTCCTCACCGTGCGCGTGGGGGTGCTCGTCGGTGATCGTGTGGGTGCCGTCCTCGACGCTCGGGAAGGGCGACAGCAGGCGGCGGCGTCGCCGCAACCACACGCCGATCGGCCAGGTCGACGCGAACATGGCCAGTGCCAGCAGCACGATGGTCGGGCCCGGTGCCACCGTCGCCCGGAAGGACAGCGCGGCGCTGAGCAGCAGGCCGCCCAGGGCCGCCAGGACGCCGACGACCATCGCGCCCGCGATCGTGGTGCGGAACGAGCGCGCGAGCTGCTGCGCGGTCGCGACCGGCACCACCATCAGCGCGGACACGAGCAGGAGCCCGACCGTGCGCATGGCCACCGTGACGGTGACGGCGGCGAGCACGGCGATGAGCAGGTTGTACGCCCGCACGCGGAGGCCGGCCACCCGGGCGAACTCGGGGTCGCTGGAGACGGCGAAGAGCTGGGGGAGCAGCCCGAGCGTGGCCACCAGCAGCACCACGGTCAGCGCCAGGGTGAACCAGACGTCGCCGGCCGAGATGCTGGTCAGCGACCCGAAGAGGTACTCCTGGAGCCGGGCGGCGCCCTGACCCGCGAGCCCGGTGATGAGCACGCCGCCGGCGAGGCCGCCGTAGAAGAGCAGCGCGAGCGCGACGTCGCCGTTGGTGTGGCCGCGCTCCCTGATCAGCTCGATCAGCACCGCGCCCAGCACGGCCACGACCACGGCGGTCCAGGTCGGCGAGGCGCCCGTCAGCAGGCCGATGGCGACACCGGTCACGGCCACGTGCCCGATGCCGTCACCGAGCAGCGCCAGGCGGCGCTGCACCAGGAAGGTGCCGATCGCGGGCGCGGCGAGACCGGTCAGCAGGGCGGCGAGCAGGGCGCGCTGCATGAAGGGCAGCGAGAAGAGGTCGAGGAACTCGCTCATCGGGCGCCTCCGAGCTCGTCGAACGGTGAGCCGACGTGCGGGACGTGGTCGTGCGCGGCCCCGCCGGCGTGGTGGTGGTCGTGCCCTCCGCCCCCGGCGAGCGGCCGCCCGGAGTAGGCGATGCGCCCGTCGCGCATCACGACCGCGCGGTCGATCAGCGGCTCCATGGGTCCGAGCTCGTGGGCCACCAGCACGATCGTGGCGCCACGGCCCTTCAGCACGCGGAGCGCGTCAGCGAGGGCCTGCTGGTGGGCCGCGTCCACGCCCGCGGTGGGCTCGTCGAGGACGAGCAGGTCCGGCTGACCGGCCAAGGCGCGGGCGATGAGCACCCGCTGCTGCTGGCCACCGCTGAGCTGGGAGGTGCCGACCGAGGCCCGGTCGGCCAGGCCGACGACGTCGATCGCGTCGGTGATGGCCCGCCGGTCGTCGCGCGTCAGCGGCAGGAATGGTCGGCGACGGGTGATCCGGCCCGAGGCGACGACCTCCCAGACCGTTGACGGGACGCCGCTGCTCGCGCTCGAGCGCTGGGGGACGAACCCGATCCGGTGCCAGTCGCGGAAGTCGGCGTACGCCGTCCCGAAGAGGCTGACCGACCCCGATGCCATCGGCAGCAGGCCGGTGATCGCGCGTACGAGCGTCGACTTCCCCGATCCGTTGGCCCCCAGCAGTGCCACGAACTCTCCCGGCGCCACGGTCAGGTCGATCCCGCGCAGGATGGGCCGCCCGCCGATGGCGACCGACCCGTGGCGCACCTCGACGGGTGCCACCGCTTCCGGCGCTCACTGGCATGCGTTGGCCGTCCGGAGCGCCTGGAGGTTCTCACCCATGAGCGAAAGGTAGTCCTGGTCGGCCGTCTCGTCGGACAACCCCTCGATCGGGTCGAGCACGGCAGTCTCCAGCCCGAGGTCGCCGGCCAGCGAGTCGGCCATGGTGCTGCTCGCGAGCCGTTCGGAGAACACGGTCGTGATGCCCTCGGTGCGGATCAGCTGCTGGAGCCGGGCCAGGTCGGCGGGCGTCGGCTCGGCGCCGGGCGAGAGGCCCGCGATCGCCTCGAACTGCAGTCCGTAGCGACCGAGGTAGGAGAAGGCCTCGTGGCTGACGACGGTGGTGGTGCGCTCGCACGTCGCGAGCCCCTCGGTGAACTCCGCGTCCAGCGCCTCCAGCTCGTCGCGGAGATCGGCCGCGTTCTGCTCGTACGCCGCCGTGCCGTCGGGATCCACCTCTGCGAGCCGGTCCGCGATCGCGTCGCCGAGGTCGGCCATCAGGAGCGGGTCCTGCCAGAAGTGCGGGTCGAGGTCGCCGTGGTCGTGCCCGGCCTCCTCGTGCTCGTGCTCGTGCTCGGACGTGGGCACCAGGTCGACCACCTCGGCGGCGTCGACGATCGCGGCGTCGGGTGCGTTGGTGTCCACGGTCTCGTCGACGGCCGGCTGGAAGTCGTGCTCGAGGACGATCAGGTCGGCCCCCGCGACGGCGGCCGTCTGCTTGATGTCGAGGGAGAGGTCGTGCGGCTCGGTGCCCGGACCGGTCAGGTTCTCGACCGTCCACTCGTCGCCTGCCACCCGACCCGTCACCCAGGCCAGCGGATAGAACGCCGCGACAGCCGAGCGACCATTCCCGGCTCCGTCGGCGGACCCGCCGCAACCCGCAAGGAGGAGGGTCGAGGCGAGCACCGCGACGAGGGCGACAGGTCGAGTGACAGACAACATGAGAACGATTCTCACTGTTGTTGAGAACCGTTGTCAAACGGTCGGGTAGTCCAGTGAGAACTGGCTGTCCGGGCACGCTCGGGGCAGCCATCCCTCACTGGACTACCCCGGCCCTAGGCTGGCGTCGTGCTCGTCGTGACCCGCCTCCGCGCCCCCAGCCCCGACCCGGCCGCGGGGGAGGAGCTGCGCCGCGGCCTGCTGTACGCGCTCGAGATCCTCGCCGCCAAGCCCGGCCACGTCGGGGGCGAGGTCGGCCGCAACGTCGACGACCCGACCCTCTGGGTGCTGACCACGCGCTGGGAGAACGTCGGCTCCTACCGGCGCGCACTGGGGTCGTACGAGGGCAAGATGCACATCCAGCCGCTGATGGTGCACGCCGTGGACGAGCCCAGCGCCTACGAGGTCGTGGAGGAGGGGACCGACCTCAACGAGTCGCAGCCCCGGTCGTTAGGCTGACCGTTCGCACGAGCCGGCAGCCAGCCGGCCCGGACATGTCGCCGAAGGACCTCCACCGTGGCCAAGCCCGCCCCGACCGCCCTGGACAACGTCGTCTCCCTCGCCAAGCGCCGAGGCTTCGTCTACCCCTGCGGTGAGATCTACGGCGGCACCAAGTCCGCGTGGGACTACGGCCCGCTCGGGGTGGAGCTGAAGGAGAACATCAAGCGCCAGTGGTGGCGCTTCATGGTCACCCGCCGCGACGACGTCGTCGGCCTCGACTCGAGCGTGATCCTGCCGACCCGCACCTGGGAGGCCAGCGGCCACCTGAGCACGTTCAGCGACCCGCTGACCGAGTGCCAGTCGTGCCACAAGCGCTTCCGCGCCGACCACATGCAGGAGGACTACGCGGCCAAGAAGGGCACCCCGGAGAAGCCGATCGACCCCGACTCGGTCGACATCAACGAGCTCATCGCGTGCCCCAACTGCGGCACCCGCAACGCGTGGACCGAGCCGCGCAACTTCAACATGATGCTCAAGACCTACCTCGGCGTCATCGAGGACGAGTCGGGCCTGCACTACCTCCGCCCCGAGACCGCGCAGGGCATCTTCCTCAACTTCGCCAACGTCGTCACGAGCAGCCGGCAGAAGCCGCCGTTCGGGATCGCGCAGATGGGCAAGAGCTTCCGCAACGAGATCACGCCGGGCAACTTCATCTTCCGCACCCGCGAGTTCGAGCAGATGGAGATGGAGTTCTTCGTCAAGCCCGGCGAGGACGACGAGTGGTTCCGCTACTGGATCGAGGAGCGCACCCGCTGGTACGTCGACCTCGGCATCGACCCCGACAACCTGCGCCACTACGAGCACCCGCAGGAGAAGCTGTCGCACTACTCCAAGGGCACGACCGACATCGAGTACCGCTTCGGGTTCTCGGGTCGTGACTTCGAGGAGCTCGAGGGCATCGCCAACCGCACCGACTTCGACCTCAAGCAGCACGGCGAGTTCTCCGGCAAGGACCTGTCCTACTACGACCAGGCCGCCGACGAGCGCTACCTGCCCTACGTCATCGAGCCCGCGGCCGGCCTGACCCGCTCGTTGATGGCGTTCCTCATCGACGCCTACACCGAGGACGAGGCCCCCAACACCAAGGGCGGCGTCGACAAGCGTGTCGTGCTCAAGCTCGACCCGCGCCTGGCACCGGTCAAGGTCGCCGTCCTGCCGCTGAGCCGCAACGCCGACCTCTCGCCCAAGGCGAAGGCCCTGGCAGCCGAGCTGCGGGAGAACTGGAACGTCGAGTTCGACGACTCCGGCGCGATCGGTCGCCGCTACCGCCGCCAGGACGAGATCGGTACGCCGTACTGCGTGACCGTCGACTTCGAGACGCTCGACGACGACGCGGTCACCGTCCGCGAGCGCGACACCATGTCGCAGCAGCGGGTCGGCCTCGACGGCATCACGAGGTACTTCGCCGAGAAGCTCGTCGGCTGCTGACCGCGACGGCCGCGAAAAGCGGCCGTGGCGTGTGACGATGTCGCCATGTGGCGCGCGGTTCTCCTGGTGACAGCCCTCGCGCTGTCGGTGTCCGCGTGCGCCTCCGCCGACCCCGAATCGACGCCGGACCCGCCGTCCACCACGGCGGTGGACCCGGACGTGGGCACCGATCCGGGGACAGACCTCGAGTTCGGCGAGGAGGCCACGCTCGCGTGGCAGCCCGAGGCCGACGTCCCCGGCGTGCTCGACCTGCGCGTCGACGCGGTCGCCGAGCAGCGCCAGTCGGTCTTCGACGGCTGGATCCGCGACGAGAGGATGGCGGCCTCGCGGCCGTACTTCGTGACGATCACCCTCACGAACTCCGGCGAGTCCGACCTCGGCGGGCAGGAGGTCCCGCTCTACCTCCGCGACGACGCCGGCGGGCTCGGCGCGCCGTGGACGCTCGGCGGCGACTTCACCGCGTGCCAGAGCGGACCGCTGCCCACCCCGTTCGTGGCGGGCACCGACGCCGAGATGTGCCTGGTCTACCTGGCCCCCGACGGCGCCCGGATCCGCGACCTGGTCTTCGAGCCCACCGAGGGCTACGACCCGATCACCTGGTCGGGCGAGGTGCAGGAGCCCGAGAAGCGGGACACGAAGCGGGACAAGCGCGACGAGAAGCGCGGCTGATTTGGGTGGTGACGCGGCCCGGTTCGACAATGGGGTCATGGCCGCGATCCCCACCTCGCTGACGCTGGGCTCGCTGCGCGTCGAGACGCCGGTGGTGCTGGCGCCGATGGCGGGCATCACCAACGCGGCCTACCGCCGCCTGTGCGCCGAGCAGGGTGCCGGCCTCTACGTCTGCGAGATGATCACCAGCCGCGGACTGGTCGAGGGCGACGAGACCACGCGCAAGATGCTGGTCTTCGACGAGCTCGAGTCCGTCCGCTCGGTGCAGCTCTACGGCACCGATCCCGTCTACATCGGCAAGGCCGTCGAGATCCTCTGTGCCGACTTCGGGGTCGCGCACGTCGACCTCAACTTCGGCTGTCCCGTCCCCAAGGTGACCCGCAAGGGCGGCGGGGGAGCGCTGCCGTGGAAGCGCGGCCTGCTCGGCGAGATCCTCACCTCCGCGGTCGCTGCGGCGGCGCCGTACGACGTCCCGGTGACGATGAAGACGCGCAAGGGTCTCGACGACGACCACCTCACCTACCTCGATGCGGGCCGCATCGCCCAGGACACCGGTGTCGCGGCGATCGCCCTTCACGGGCGAACCGTGCAGCAGGCCTACTCCGGCGAGGCCGACTGGGACGCCATCGCCGCTCTCGTCGACCACGTCGACATCCCGGTGCTCGGCAACGGCGACATCTGGGAGGCAGCCGACGCGCTGCGGATGGTCGAGCAGACCGGCGTCGCGGGCGTCGTCGTGGGCCGCGGGTGCCTGGGCCGACCGTGGCTCTTCCGCGACCTCGCCGCCGCCTTCCACGGCGAGGACGTCGCGACGCTCCCGACCCTCGGCGAGGTGAAGGTGATGATGCGCCGGCACGCCGAGCTGCTCTCCGAGCACATGGGCGAGGAGCGCGGCTGCAAGGAGTTCCGCAAGCACATCACGTGGTACCTCAAGGGCTTCCCGGCCGGTGGCGAGCTGCGCCACCAGCTGGCGCTCGTCGACTCGCTCGCCGCCCTCGACACCCTGCTCGAGGGGCTCGACGAGGGTGCACCGTTCCCCGAGCGCGAGCTCGGCACGCCGCGCGGGCGGCAGGGTGCTCCGCGCAAGAAGGTGGTGCTGCCGCAGGGGTGGCTCGACGACACCGACGGCCGCGGATCGCACCTGCGCGAGGAGGCGAACGAGACCACCGGAGGCTGACGTCCCCGCCTGTCGCCGTACGCAGCCATCCGCGGCGGGTGAGCCGGAACACGTGCGTTTTTACCGTGGAGAATTGGGACAGCCCCGGAATCCTGTGCTCTACTCGATGATCGCGCCGACGTGGGCACGGGCCCCCGAGATGAACTCGGTCCGTGGATCGGCGCTCTGTCCCTGTCAGCAACCGCAAAGGATCAGCGCTGTGGCTCAGCATCGCCACAAGCGGGAAACCCCTGCTCACCCCCGTCAGTCTCGGATCCCCAACACCATCCCCCGTTCCGTCCTGGTGTCCGCACCGCTCGCCGTCGTGGCGACGTTGTCCGCGGTGACCATGGGCGTCCTCGCCGCCGAACCGGCGACCTCCGACGACAGCCTCCTGGCGTCGTCCGGGACGCAGTCGATCTCCGACGCAGCCTCCTCGGCCCTGACCCGCCGTGGAGAGCAGGACCTCGTCTCCCGCTCGACCATCCGCACCGCCGCGAAGGCGGAGTCCGCCGCTCGCGAGGACATGGAGGTCGACCAGCAGGCGCGCCGCCTCGCGAAGAAGCTCGACAAGTCCCTGTGGACCACCGACGTGCTCAACCTCTGGGACGGCCCGTCCGAGAGCTCCGAGAAGTTCGGCGAGCTCGGCGCGGTCAAGCAGGTCGCGGTCACCGGTCGCGAGCAGCTCGGCCGTACGCAGGTCGTCATCGACGGCCAGTCGCGCTGGGTCAGCTCGGACTACCTCAGCGTCGACAAGCCCGACCCGGGCCCCAGCCTGAGCGGCGTGTGCTCCAACGGCTCGTCGATCTCCGCCGGTCGTGCCTCGCTCTACGAGATCCACGACGTGGTGTGCGCCAACTGGCCCGAGGTCACGTCCTACGGCACGTGGCGCAGCGACGGCGAGCACGGCCAGGGTCGCGCCATCGACATCATGGTCACCGGCGAGACCGGCTGGGCGATCGCCGAGTTCCTGCGCGCCAACTACTCCGCGCTGGGCATCGAGTACATCATCTTCTCCCAGAAGATGTGGTCGGTGGACCGTGCCGGCGAGGGCTGGCGTGGCATGTCGGACCGCGGTTCGACGACCGCCAACCACTACGACCACGTGCACGTCACGGTCTACTGAGCAACCCGCTGGGCGACGCTGGTCCGTCCGGCCGTGCAGTCGGCGTCAGAGGTGCTCGCTAGGCTGACCGGCCGATGAGCATCGAGGACCTGTACGACGACGCGGCGCGCGAGCGTGTCGTCGCCGAGCCGCCCAAGCGCGTCGACGCGCCCGTGCGGCTGGCGTTCGAGCGCGACCGGGCGCGCGTCGTGCACGCGGCGGCGTCGCGCCGGCTCGCCGCGAAGACACAGGTCGTCGGTCCGCAGACCGACGACTTCGTCCGCAACCGGCTGACGCACAGCCTCGAGGTCGCCCAGGTCGCGCGCGACCTGGCTCGCGCCCTGGGCACGCACCCCGACATCGCCGAGACCGCGGCGCTGGCGCACGACCTCGGCCACCCGCCCTTCGGACACAACGGCGAGCGGGCGCTGGCCGAGCTCAGCGCCGGGTGCGGCGGGTTCGAGGGCAACGCCCAGACGCTGCGCATCCTGACGCGGCTGGAGTCGAAGACCTTCGACGCCGGCGGTGCATCGGTCGGGCTCAACCTCACGCGGGCCACCCTGGACGCGTGCACCAAGTACCCCTGGCTGCGCGCGGACGCCGAAGGCCCGCACGGCGTGCACGCCGACGGCACCCCGCGCGTCGTGGTGAAGTTCGGCGTCTACGACGACGACCGGCCGGTCTTCGACTGGCTGCGCAGCGGCGTCGAGGGTCGTGGCCGCTGCCTCGAGGCGCAGGTGATGGACCTCGCCGACGACGTCGCCTACTCCGTGCACGACGTCGAGGACGGCATCGTGGCCGGTCGCCTCGACCTCACCCGTCTCGACCGCGACGCCCTCTGGGCGACGGTGCGGTCCTGGTACCTGCCGGGCCTCGACGACGCCGCGCTCGACCAGGCGCTGTCCGACCTGCGGGCGATCGGCTCCTGGCCGCGATCGGCGTACGACGGCAGCAGGCGGAGCCTCGCCGCGATCAAGAACCTGACGAGCGACCTCATCGGCCGGTTCTGCGGCAGCGTGCAGGAGTCGACCTTCGCGGTGGCGGACGGCGAGCCGCTGGTCCGCCACCGCGCCGACCTCGTCGTGCCCGGGTCCACCGAGGCCGAGATCGGGGTGCTCAAGGGCATCGCCGCCCACTACGTGATGCAGGCCGACGACCGGGTCTCACTGATGGAGCGCCAGCGCTCGCTCGTCGCCGAGCTGGTCGAGGCACTGTGGGAGCGCGGACGCGACGCGCTCGACCCGGTCTTCGTGCACGACTGGGACGACGCCGCGGACGATGCGGGACGGCGCCGGGTGGTCATCGACCAGGTGGCGTCGCTGACCGACGCCAGCGCCGTCGCCCGGCACGCCGTCCTGACCCGCTGACTAGGGCAGGTTGCCCTGCGGGTACGGGTTGTCCTGCAGCGCGGTGCTGTCCGGGTTGAGCTGGTCCTCGAGGTCCGAGCTGTGCCCGCCGTTGCCGGACGGGGTGACCTTGTCGGCCGCGGTGCTCGCGGCCGTGGTGACCTTGTCCTTGACGATCGGGGCCTTCTCCTTGGCCAGGTCGGCGGCCTGCGTCGCCTTCTCCTGCACGCGCGGGTCGTCCTTGACCCGGGTGGCGGCCTTCTTGATCTGTTCGTAGCGCTCGCGTCCGGCGCGGGTGCCGAGCACGTAGCCGATCCCTCCGGCGATGAGCAGTGTGAGCTTCTTCATGTGTCCTCCTGGGTGGTGGTCGTTCGGGTCGGTCAGTCGTCGCTGCGGCGCCGCCACAGCAGGAGCACGACGGCCATCGCGACGAGCGACCCGGCGGCGACGAGCACCTCCGTCTTCGGGGCGCCCGCGTCGGTCGTGGCGGAGTCCTTGAGCGAGGAGACCTTCTCCTGCGCCCGGGACTTCAGGTCGAGCCTCGCGGCGAGCTCGTCGACGGTGCCGGCGAGCTGCGTGCGCTGCGCCTCGATCTCGGCCTCGATCTGCTCGGGGGTGCGGGTCTCGCCCGGGTGGTCGGTCATGGCTTCGACCCTGCCAAACCCGGTACGCCGACACCAGCCCGCGCTAACCCCCAGGGGTGCGCTCCGCGGGTTTCGGTCGTTGTGGAGACCCGGCGTCGGGGGTGGGTCCGCGCCCGTAGACTCCCCGGCGTGGCAGGCCGGATTCGCGACGACGACATCGCCGAGGTGCGCGAGAAGGCGCGGATCGACGACGTCGTGTCCCAGTACGTCACCCTCAAGCGCGCCGGCGGCGGGTCGCTCAAGGGCCTGTGCCCCTTCCACGACGAGAAGACCCCGTCGTTCAACGTCAACTCTGCGCGTCAGTTCTTCCACTGTTTCGGCTGCGGGGAGGGCGGCGACGTCATCGCCTTCGTGATGAAGGTCGACGGGCTCACGTTCACCGAGGCGGTCGAGCGGCTGGGGGAGAAGTACGGCGTCCAGCTGCGCCGCGAGGACGGCGACGACGAGCCCGTCCGCCCCCGCGGTCCCGCCCGCGGCCGCCTGCTCGAGGCCCACAAGGTGGCGCAGGAGTTCTACGCCGAGCAGCTCGCGTCGCCCGACGCGGTGGTCGCGCGGCAGTTCCTCGACCAGCGCGGCTTCGACAAGGCCGCGGCGGAGATGTTCGGGGTGGGCTTCGCGCCCCGCGACGGCGAGGCGCTCACCCGCCACCTGCGCGGACGGCGCTTCAGCGACGAGGAGTCCGTCGCGGCCGGCCTGGTCGCGCACGGCCGGTCCCACTACGACCGGTTCCGTGGCCGGTTGGTCTGGCCGATCCGCGAGGCCAACGGCGACACGATCGGCTTCGGTGCGCGCCGGATCTTCGACGACGACCGCATCGAGGCGAAGTACCTCAACACGTCCGAGACCGCGATCTACAAGAAGAGCCACGTCCTCTACGGCATCGACCTGGCCCGCACCGCGATGAAGGACGCCCAGCAGGCGGTCGTGGTCGAGGGCTACACCGACGTGATGGCCTGCCACCTCGCCGGCGTACGCACCGCCGTGGCGTCCTGCGGCACCGCGTTCGGCACCGACCACGCGCGCGTGCTGCGGCGGTTCCTCGGCGACCACGACACGACCAGCGGCGAGGTCATCTTCACCTTCGACGGTGACTCGGCCGGGCAGAAGGCCGCGATGAAGGTGCTCGAGAGCGACCAGGTCTTCGCCTCGCAGACCTACGTCGCGGTGGCTCCCGAGGGCATGGATCCGTGCGACCTCCGGCTCAAGGAGGGCGACGAGGCCGTGCGCGAGCTGGTCGCCAAGCGCCAGCCGCTCTACCGCTTCGCCCTCGACAACATCCTCGCGCGCCACGACCTCGACCGGGCCGACGGGCGCATCGACGCGCTCCGTGACGCAGCCGGCCTGGTCGCCGGCATCCGCGACAAGACCAAGGTGGACTCGTTCTCCCGCGAGCTCGCGCACATGGTCGGCGTCGACGTCGACGAGGTCCGCAGCGAAGTGCGCCGGGCGGCCAGCCGACCGGCCAAGCAGCCGGAGGAGCGGCGTACGGCCCGCGTCCCGGAGGCACCCGAGCAGCCCGAGCCGCCCCGGCCGAGGCTCCCGAGCCTGTCCGAACCCCGGTTCCTCATCGAGCGGGAGCTGCTCAAGCTCGTCATCCAGCACCCGGCGGGTGTCGGACGCACGACCGCTCACGTGAGCGCCGACGACTTCACGCACCCGACGTTCCAGGGCGTCTGGGCAGCGGTGACCACGGCTGGTGGCCCGGCGAGCGGTGCCGACGACCCCGGGTGGGCCAACAAGGTCCGCGGGGCCGCGACCGACCCCGCCGTCGTCGCCGCGATCACCGAGCTCGGGGTCGAGCCGGTGCGTGGCACCTCCGACCCCAACCCGACGTTCGCCGTCGCCTACGTCTACCGACTCCAGGAGCTCACCACGTCCCGCCGCATCGCCGACGTCAAGGCACGCCTCCAGCGCACCAACCCGGTCGAGCACGCCCTCGACTACAACCGGATGTTCGGCGAGCTGGTGATGCTCGAGGCCCACCGCCGCAAGCTGCGTGAGGGCGCCGTCGGCCAGCCGGGAGCCGCGACATGAGCCCGCTCTGGTCACGCTCGTCCGCCCCGTCCGTCGCCGTCGCGCCGGGGGAGAGGGTGCTCGCCTCGGCTGCCGCCGACGACGGCACCGTCCTGGCCGGCACCCGCGACGCCTTCTACATCGCCTCGGGCGAGGAGACCCGGCGTGTGCCCTGGGAGCAGGTCGAGGCCGCCGACTGGGACCGCGACACCGACACCTTCCGGCTGTCCGAGGTGGGCAGCTGGGGCGAGCAGCGACCGGTCCACACCGCCGTGCTCGCCGACCCGGGCCGGCTGCTCGAGCTGGTCCGCGAGCGGGTGACCGCCAGCGTGGTCCTGCAGCGCCACGTCGCCGTCGAGCCTCGCCGCGGGCTGCGGGTGATCGCCCGCCGCGCGCCGTCCGGGTCGGGCGGCGTCCAGTGGGTCTACGAGTACGACGAGGGCCTCGATCCCGACGACCCTGTCGTCCGCGACATCGCCCGGACGACGCTCGAGGCGATGCGCCGCGAGGTCGGCCTGCCCTGATTTCACCCGGACAGACGCTGCTTGCTAGTGTTCTGCCCCGCTGCACAAGCGATCCCCTATAGCTCAATTGGCAGAGCATTCGACTGTTAATCGGAGGGTTCCTGGTTCGAGTCCAGGTGGGGGAGCACCCGAAGGGCCCGAGGCGTCACGCCTCGGGCCCTTCAGTCATGGTCCTCGCCTCCGACGCGTCACGTCCCGGTGCGCGACCTGTGCCCAGCACCGGCGCCGCGTCGGTCGCTGAGGGCTCAGCCCCAGCCGAGCGGGAAGACCTCGAACGTCGCCGCATGGGTGACGCCGAGCCCCTGGCCGCCGCCGCGGAGGATGCCGTCGAGGAACTCCTCGGGGTCCCAGCCCTCCCAGCCGAGTCCGTCGATGTAGGCCTTGTGCTCCTTGAGCGACGCGACGCCGGCCTGGAAGGTGTCCGTGACGTCGACGGCGTGGGTCGCCTGCGGGGAATTGCCCGACCAGACCGCCCGCACGCCGCCCCACGGCTCGAGCCCGTCGGTCAGCTGTTCGGGGAAGACCCAGCGGTTGCCGGCATCCCGTACGGCGTCCAGCAGGGCCCGCCCCACCGCGATGTGGTCGGCCTGGTTGAGGTTCGTGCCGCCGAAGGTCTCTCGGAAGTTGATGGTCATCGCGATGTCGGGGCGGTGCTTGCGCACGACCGCGGCGATCGCGCGCCTCAGCTCGACGCCGTACTCCAGGACCCCGTCGGGCAGCCGCAGGAACTCGACCTCGTCGACGCCGACCACGCGCGCCGAGGCGATCTCCTCGCCCTCGCGCAACGGACCGCTCTCGTCGGGATGCAGCCCGTCGATGCCGGCCTCGCCGCTGGTCACCATGCAGTAGACGACGCGCTTGCCCTGCCCGGTCCAGCGCGCCACGGCCGCGGCGCCGCCGTACTCGATGTCGTCGGGATGGGCGACCACGAACAGCGCGGTCTGCCAGTCCTCGGGGAGGGGCTCGACGGTGGGTGGGTTCGCCATCTCTCGAGCATGGCACCTCGGGTGGGGCGTGTCTGCCCCGTCAGGCCATCACACCGACGGACGTGGGCGCGAACCCCGGGAAGACCGTGGCGACCGAGACCCCGAACCGCCGGGTCACGACCTCGGTGAGCACGCTGCGGTAGTCGGTGGTGACGAGCACGTCGGCGTCCCACGAGTCCGTGAGCCCGGGCCAGGAGCCGTAGTAGCGCCCGCCCCTCACCCCGGCGCCCGCCACGAACATCACGTTGCCGAAGCCGTGGTCGGTGCCGTAGTTGTCGTTCTCCTTGACCCGGCGGCCGAACTCGCTGAGCGTCACCAGCGTGACGCGGTCGGCGAACGGGCCGAGGTCGGCGAAGAAGGCGGCGATCGAGCCGGCGAGGTCGGCGGCGTTGCGCCTCAGCTCGCCCCACTCGAGGGTGCCGAGGTCGGTGTGCATGTCCCAGTCGCCCTGGTCGACCGTGACCACCTCGGCGCCCACGCCGGAGCGGACGATGCGCGAGACGTCGGAGAGCGCGCGCCCCAGATCGGTGCGGGGATACGGCGTCGCGGCGGACACGCTCGCGGGCAGGTCGCGTGCCACCCCGAAGCTCTGCGCACCCGAGATCGCGTCGCGAACCGCCCGCCCCATCAGGCCGCCGCCCTTCCATGCATGCTGGAGCGAGAGCAGCCGCCTGCCGTCGTCGTCGGTTCCGGCGACCTCGGCCCGGTCGACGTCGTCGACCACGAACGCCGGGTTGACCCCGAAGAGCGACGTCGGCACCTGGTTGCCCATCGCGGTGCCCTGCAGCGGGGACGTGCCGGGCAGGTCGCCGAGCAGCCGGTTGAGCCAGCCGTTGCGCTCGGCGGACCCGGGCGCCGCGTCCTCGATGGCCTCCATCGCGGCGAAGTGCGAGCGGTTCGGGGTGGGCATCCCGGTGGCGTGCACGGCGGCCAGCGTCCCGGCGTTCCACATCGGCACGAGTGGCGCGAGGGCCGGGTGCAGCCCGAACATCGCATCGGGTGCCAGCAGGGCCGAGTGCGGTACGCCGATCCTCGGGCGCGCGGCGTAGTAGGCCGGGTCACCGTGCGGCACGACGAGCGAGAGGCCGTCGGCCGCGCCGCGCAGCGACAACAGGACGAGGACCGAGCCGAGCGGCGAGGACAGCCGGTTCGCGGTGCGGCCGGTGACGGCGTACGCCTGCGGGCCGGAGCGCGTGAGGCCGGGACCGAGCGCGAGGGCGCCGCCGGCGAGCGCGGTGCCGAGGAGCGCGCGGCGGCTGAGGGCGAGGCGTGCCTCGTCGTAGTCGGAGCAGCCGCAGGGGCTGGCGGTGGTGTCGGTCATGTCAGCACGCCAGGTGGTCGGGGGAGTCGAGGACCGCGGCCAGCAGCCGCGGGAAGCCCCACTGGTAGAGGCCGTGCTCGCGATCGATCTTCTCCCTGGCCTTGCAGCCGGTGGCCAGGCGCGCGGTCTCGAGCAGGGACTTCGACGCGGGACGGTGGAGCAGGTCGCGGCTGACCGCGTCGACGAGGTCCTTGAAGCGGATCGGCTTCTTCGCCGGGACCCAGGTGCTGGGCTCGCGGTAGCGGAGGTCGGCCTTCGGCCACCAGCCCCCGGCCATCGCCCAGTGCATGCTCATCGAGCCGAGTGCGCGCGACGGAGAGGCCCAGATCTCGTCGCGGACGGGCGTGCCGTCCGGACGCGGCCACGCGTGGGGAGAGAGCCCCAGCCCGGCGGCCTGCCAGAGCATCGCGATGGCGCCGGAGTCGTCGCGGGTGGGTCGGGCGACCTTCACGCCCAGGGCCCGGTAGGTCGCCACGACGTCCTCGCTGGGGTCGCGCAGCTTGTCGCCGGCGGCCGAGCGGAACTCCTTGCTCGCGACCAGGGCGCGGAGCACGGGCACGATCTCGGTGTCGTTCCTCAGGTAGACCTTCGCCAGCCGGTTCACCAGCGCCTGCGGCGGGTCGTCGCGGACGAACTTGGTGGCCAGCCGCTCGCAGACGTGGTGCGCGGTCAGCGGGTGGTGGGCGAGGTAGCGCAGGTAGTCCTTCGTCAGCTCGCGGCCGTCGCCCTTGCGGTTCTTGTCCTTGAAGCCCTTGACCTTCACGGTCCCGGTCCAGTGGTCCTCCTTGACGTAGGACGCGGCCCACGTCTCCCACAGGTCCACGTGCCAGCCGGTGAGGATCCGCGCCGAGCCCACCACGTCGTCCTCGCTGAAGTTGCCCGCGCCGAGCGTGTGCAGCTCGAGCAGCTCGCGGCCGAGGTTCTCGTTCGGGGCGCGCTTCGTCGACGTCGCTGCCGACAGGAAGATCAGCATCGCCGGGTGGGTCGTGGTGGCGGCGAGCATCTGGTCGAAGCGGCCGAGCGCGTGGCGCCGGATCGTCGCTCCGTAGTCGGCCCGCCAGGTGAAGTGCGCGTCGCCGCTGACGGGCACGTGGAGCATGCCCTCCCAGAACTCGGTCATCTTCTCGAGCACCGGGCGGCGGGTGCGGATCCGGCGCACGAGGAGCCAGCGGCCGTAGTCCTGCATGACCTCCCAGCCGCCGCGCACGTCGTCGATCTGGCGCTTCCACAGGTCGGCCGGCCTGCGGTCGAGGTCGGGCCACCAGCGGCGCACCTCGTCGGCCGCACCGTCGGGGAAGGCGCCCGGACGGGTGAGCTGCTTCTCGAACCACTGCTGCGCGCCGCCCGCACGACGTACGTCGCGCGCGAGCGTCGCGTCGACGCCGTAGCCGAAGCGCGTGACGAGGTGGCGCTGCGACGGCGTCAGCAGCGCAGCACCGTCCTTCCGACGATCCCTGCCCACGAGTGTTCCTCCCATCCCGAGGCGCACACTTTCCCACGCGCGCGGGCCGCGTGGGGGCGTTATCGGGTTGCTCGCCGGCGCCGCCCCGTGTCGGATGCAGGGGTGGACATCCGCGAGCTCGACGTCTTGGACCCGGCCGCCCGACGCGCGTGGTTCGAGGTGATGGTCCGCTCGGCCCGCGCAGACCGGCCGCACGCGCTGCTCGTAGGCTTCGCCGCGTTCGAGGTCTCGGCCACCGAGCCGGGGAAGCACGCCCGACGCGTCCGGCTCGAGGCCCACGACGGCGACGCCCTGGTCGGAGTGGCGGAGCTCGAGCTGCCGCTCACCGAGAACCTCGACGTGGGGTGGGCCGAGGTCGACGTCCTGCCCGAGCACCGCCGGCGCGGCACCGGGCGGCTGCTCTGGGAGGCGGTGGTCGACCGGGCTCGCGCGGCCGGGCGCACGCGCGTCGGGGGAGAGGTGTCGGTCGCGCTGGTCGACGGCGGTCCGGGCCTGGAGTTCGCGGAAGCGATGGGCGCGGTGGAGAAGCACCGCGAGGACCACCTGCTGCTGGACCTGCCGGTTGCGGAGGAGCAGGTCGATCCGGCGTACGACGTCGTCACCTGGCGCGGACGCTGTCCCGACGAGCACCGCGCCCCCTACCTGGCGATGCGCAACCAGATGAACGCCGACGTCCCCACCGGTGAGCTCGACCTCGAGCCGACGGTGCTCGACGACGCCCGCCTCGCCTCGTCGGAGGAGCGGCTCATGAAGGCGTACGACGTCCGCGTGGCCGCCGCCCGCCGACGGTCGGACGGAGCCTTCGGCGGCTACTCGCTGCTCTTCGTCCCGTACGGCGCCGACCATGCCTGGCAGGACGACACGCTCGTGATGCCCGCGCACCGCGGACACCGTCTCGGTGCGGCCCTCAAGGCACACAACTACGCCGGTCTGCCCGACGACCTCCGGGTCGTCCACACCTGGACCGCGCCGTCGAACGGCGCGATGCACCACACCAACACCGCGCTCGGCTTCCGGGTCGTCGAGCGGATGTACGAGATGGAAGCGGTCGTCGGAGGGGCCGGCACCGACGGATAGGGTGCCGCGCGAGGGGCGGTAGCTCAGTCGGTCAGAGCAGAGGACTCATAATCCTTGGGTCGTGGGTTCGAGCCCCACCCGCCCCACCACATGTCAACCCGTCCGGAACGTGCAGGTCAGCGGTGTGGTGGCCTCGTGAAGGCTGCTCGCACCCGCGGGCGGATAAGGTGCGCCCGTGGTGACTGAGAGCCGGGCGGCCGGTTCCCGCGGCGAGGCGTGGAGCAGGGTCGAGTTCGACGTGCTCGGCGAGGGGCTGTGGTTCACGTCCCCGGATGTGACGCTGCGTGCTTCTCCGGAGGCGCGGGCAGCGGCTGTCGCCTTCGGCGGCTCGGCTGCGCCTGCGGGGGCACGAGTCGACCCGGAGTTCGCGGCGGGTCTCATGGGCATCGCCGAGATGGTTCGCGACTGGTGGGGGATCGAGCTCGCGTGTCCCGAGGCAGGGGAGGACGCCCCCCTGGCGCTGCCCGGGAGGGCGCTCTGCTTCAGCTCCGGGGTCGACTCGTTCTGGTCGCTGCTGCGCAGCGGGCCGTGGGACGAGCTCGTGTTCGTGCGGGGCTTCGACGTGGCGCTGACGGACACCGAGCGAGGGGACCAGGCGGAGGCCTCGGTGCGGGCGGTCGCAGCAGAGCTGGGCGCTCACGCCGTCGTGATCAACACGAACCTCCGGGTGCATCCACTCTGGACGAACCTGGATTGGCAGCGCGCCCACGGCGCGGCCCTCGCCGCGGTGGGTCACACGCTGACCGGTCACGCGGGGACGTTCGGGATCTCCTCGTCATACCCTGCGGTGCTGGACCTGCCGTGGGGGACGCATCCGAAGCTGGATCCACTCTGGTCCTCGCGCGCACTCGAGGTCCGGCACCTGGGCGCCGAGCTGTGGAGGCGCGAGAAGCTGCGTCTCATCGCGGACGAGCCCCTCGTCCAGCAGCACCTGCGGGTCTGCTGGGAACACCGCTCGCCCGGAATCAACTGCTCGGCGTGCGACAAGTGCCTGCGGACCATGTGCTACCTCGCCCAGTTCGAGAAGCTGGCCCTGTTCAAGACCTTCGACGGCGACGATCTGCCCGCGCGGGTGGACGCCCTGGGCTTCCTGCCCGTTGGGGTCACGGTGGCGTGGGAGGAGATGGCGGCCGACGGGCTGCCGGCCGACCTGGGCGCGGCCGTGGAGCGTCTGCTGGCCCGGAGTCGCTCGTGGCCGGGCCGTGGCCTTCGCGCCGCCAGGTCCTGGGGCGGTGCCGCACGGCGGCGGTTGAGGTCGAGCAGGTGACCTGGGACAAGAACACTCTTCGGGCCCGTGTCGCCGACCAAGCACGTCGCGTACGTCACGAGGCCGGCAGCCCGTCCGCGCCGGAGATAGCGGCGTACGCGCGAGCGCTTCCGGACGGCCGCAGGGAGTCGGCGGTCGTCCTCGGCATGACCCCTGAGCTGCGCGCGCTGGCGCTCTCGCGCTTCACACGTGTGGTGTCCATCGACATCAGCCCCGAGGCGGTGGCCGCCTTCGGCGACTGGCCGGCCGGACGTGAACGCGAAGAGATCGTCCAGGCCGACTGGTGGGACCTGCCGCAGCACGCTCACGAGGTCGATGCCGTGCTCACCGACGGCGGCTTTCCCAACAGCGAGGACGTCGAGGCCGTGGGCGAGCTGCTCACGTGCGTGCGCGACGTCCTGCGGCCCGGCGGACGGCTGGTCACTCGTCATCCTGTGGTCCCCGAAGGTCTTGACCTCGAAGCCAGCTCTCATCCCGAGCTCGTGGCGCGCTACCGGCGAGGCGACCTCGACCCGACGGAGTTCGGGTTCGGCATGCGCCTGCTCGGTCATCTGCGCTGCTGCTGGGACGGTGAATATCTGGACAACGCCAAGCTGTTCGCCGAGATCGCCGACGACGAGACGTTGACGGCACCAGAGCGAGCCCTGGTCGGACGATATGTCTTCCACGGTCGCAACGTCCTCCTCCCGGCCGGCGACTGGGAGCGGCTGCTGGTCGACAGCGGTTTCGAGTTCGCGGTCGAGGTCCTGACCGGCCGCGACTGGCACGCGTACTACCCGGTATATGCAGCCAGTCCCGCGGGGCGATGACGGGCGGGTCAGGGGCGGGCCCTCGGACGGCGCCGAACGGATGCTCGTACCCCTCGCGCCAGGGTTCTGAAGTCGGGCGAGATCGCGGTCATGACCGCGAGGTAGACGAGGCCCCCCACCAGTGCCTGCAACGACAGGGCTGTCCAGCCGACGGGCAGGGCGCGACCGACGTAGAACATCACCGTCGCCTGGACTGCGGCCGCCGCGACAGCAGGCAGCACGACCGTGTACGCCCTCAGTGGGATGGCGGCCACGCGGCGCAGCACGACGGCTCGGACCGGCCACACGAGCGCAGTGCGGATCAGCGTCGCCCAGGCGAGCGCCGTCAGCCCTGAGCCCACGAACACCGCGACGGTGACGATGTGGATCGCGATGATGAACATGACCAGTCGCAGCTCGACTCCCGGACGCCCGATGGCCAGGTAGACGGATCTGTCCAACGTTCCGAGCACACTGAAGATGCCGGCCAGCATCAGGATCGCGGCCAGGTCCCCGCTGCGAGTCCATCGACTGCCGAAGACCAGGGGGACGAGCGCGGAGCTCGTCACGGCGAGGAAGGCGATCGCCGGCAGCAGGAGGACGGACGAGGAACGAATGGCCGAGGCGTACGCCCGGACCAGCCGAGGTCGGTCGTCGCGCAGACGCGCGAATGCCGGGAGAGCCACGGTGGAGACGACCGTCACGCACAGCTCCACCACCAGCGTGAGAAGCCGCTTGGCGATGGTCCACACACCGAGGGCGTTCGTGCCTGCAATGCTCCCGATCAGGTAGGCCTCACCTTGGTCCCGCAGTGCAGTAGCAAGATTGATGACTGCGATGTTGGATCCGTAGCGGGTCGCATCGCTTGCAGCTCTCCGGTCGAAGACGGCGCTCGGGCGCCACGGCGACCGGATCCAGAGGATTGCGGTGCTGATCGTCGATGCGACGAGCTGATGGGCCACCAGCGCCCACACGCCCCAGCCGGCCAGCGCTGCGGAGATCCCGACCGCACCGCCGACAATCACGCCTGCCACCTGGCGGATCGCCAGGACCTTGAACTGCAGATCCCGCTGGAGAAGCGCCATCGGCACGATCGCTGCTGCGTGCAGGACGAGGAGCGGACTCAAGGCCATCACCACGAGTCTCAGCTGCGGCTCGTCGAAGGCACCGGCGAGCAGCGGCGCTGCAGCCACGAGCACAGCTGTTGCTGCAGCCGCGATGCCGAGCGCCCACCAGTGCACCGAGCTCGTGATCCGCTGGTCCACGCTTCGCGCGTGCACCAGGTAGGCGCCGAAGCCACCTTCCGCCAGCACCTGCAGGACACCTGTCGAAGCAGTCGCCAGCGCGATCAGCCCGAAGTCCGAGACGTCCAGCAGCCGGGCCAGCACGACCAGCGTCGCGAGCCCGATCAACCGGGTCAGCCAGCGTTCGGAGGTGGTCCAGGCCAGGCCACGGGTGACCTGGCTCCGCAGGCTCACGGGCGGGGTCTCCGCGCCGCTCACGACGGCACACCGGGAGCACTGACCGCTTCATGCACGGCCACAACGTAATCGTCGCGGAGGTGCGGTGACGGCTCCTGCAACAATGCACGTCGTGCCTTCCCCTGCCGTGACGGTGATTCTCCCCGTCTGCGACGGCGAGCGCTATCTGCAGGAAGCGATCGAGAGCATCATCGATCAGGACGTGTCCGACTGGGAGCTCGTCGTCATCGACAACGGCTCGGTCGACCGTACGGCCGAGATCTGTCGCGAGGCAGCGCGACGGGACGCGCGGGTCACGGTGCTGCGCCTGCCCGCCCCGGACCTGGTAGCGGCTCTCAACGCCGGCCTCGCTGCCGCCCGTGGAACCTACGTGGCGCGCATGGACGCAGATGACGTCTCGCTGTCGAGCCGGCTGCGCCGGCAGATCTCCCACCTCGACCGGCATCCGGGGGTGGTGGCTGTCGGCTGCGCCGTGGACGTGGTGGACGAGGACGGCGCGCCGGTGGGGAGGGTGCGGATGCCGCAGCATGACGGTCGCATCCGTCGTGCCCTGCTCCGCGGCCGGAGTGCGATGTGCCATCCGACGGTGGTGGCTCGCCGGGATGCGGTCGTCCGGGCTGGCGGCTACCGAGCAGGGTCCTACCCGGCGGAGGACCTCGACCTGTGGATGAGGCTCGGCCGGGAGGGCGGACTCGCCAACCTGCCGATCGCGCTGCTCCGCTATCGCCGGCACGGATCCGCGGTCAGCTTCACCCATGCCGAGGAGCAGGCCCGCCGTGCCCACCAGCTCGTGAGCGCCGAGCGGCGTCGCCGCGGGCTCGCCCCTGCGCCGTTCGCCCCATCGGTACCGAAGTGGGCCTCCGTCACCCTCTATCACCTCGCATGCGCCAGGATCGCCCTACGATCCGGCAACCGCGCCGCGGCGAGATCGCATGCGCGCGACGCCATGCGGAGTGACCCATCTGCCGCGCTGCCGTACGCCGTCCTGCTCGCCGCAGCCCTACCTCATACGGCGTTGAGGTTGGGTGGCGTCGCCTGGTCGGCGACTCAGCGCGGCAGGCTCCGACGCTCGACCAGCTGGAAGATCTCGGCGTAAGCGTCCTCGCTGGCCGCCACCTGGCGCCGGGCCGCCGCACACAACGCCGCTCGCTCCGTCGCGTCGAGCTCCCACGACGCCTCGAGGGCTGCGCGAAGGTCCTGCGCCACCTGCCGTCCAGGCACCACTGTCTGGCAGGCGTCGCCGAACAAGGCCGACAGGCCGGCGAACTTGTGCGCGTAGTAGGAGCTGCCTGCGAGCGCGACCACGGGAACACCTGAGCCGAGGGCGAAGACGGCGGCGTGATAGCTGCCGGTCAGGACCGTGCGGCAGCCACGGACCAGCTCGATCAGGGCGTCCGGCGAACGGGGGTCACCGCTGCCCTGGACCAGTCCGTCGAGCGCATCCGCGTCGTCCTCATGCGGGTGGCGGCTGATGGGGAGGCCCGTGATGGGCGCGGCAACTGCCTCGGCGAACGAGCGGACTGCGTCGCGCGTCCGGCGCAACGCGTCGTCATCGACCTGGGCGTAGGCCGCTCGGCGGAGGCACACGCCCACCGCCGACCCCGCAGACGGGCCCAGCTGATCGTCGAGGAGCGCCAGCGCGTCATCCCCGGTCACCGTCCAGCGCTGCGGATCGACCCCCCATGCGCTCAGGAGCTGCGCACCGAGGAGTGGTTCCCGCAGCGTGACCAGCTCCGCGCCGCGCAGTGCCACTGCGGCGCGCTGGACGAGCACAGGCTCCTGGAGGGGCCCCAGACCCTGACCCGTCGCGACCGTGACGGCCCCGGCCGCCCGACCGACCTCCAGCGTCTCGAGCAGGTGGACTGCGTGGCGCGCGAAGGCGTCAGTCATGGCGCCCGCTCCCGTCAGCAGGACGAGGTCGGCGTCACGCACCGCCCGCAGGTAGGGGTCCACCGCGGTGCGGTCGATGAGGCGGGCGACCCGACGCCACGAGCCCGGCCAGCGCCGACGCAGGGCTCGGAGAAGGCGGGCGACGAGCACCCGCGCGCGGAGGAGTGGTCGTCCCGGGGCGGCGAGAACTGCGTCGGGTGCCCACGCTCTCACTCCTCGCGGTGAAAGGGCGTGTGCCTGACCGTCCAGCCGCGTGAGCGCTGCTTCGTCGGTGAAGTGAACGGTGATGCACGCATCGGCCCATCGCGCCCGCAACCGCGTCAGTGCCACCTCGAGCATGGCTGCGTCGCCGATGTTGTGCAGCGTGTGGGAGCTCGGGTCCACGAACACCGTCGGTCCCGCGTGCATCGCACACCGCGCCCGTGCGACGGCGTCCCGCTGCGTTCGCACCGTGGCATTGTGCACCGGCGGCATGGCTGTGCTGGTCAGCCCTCGCCGGCGATGAGGTAGTTCTCCCCCTGCTGCACGAGCTGGAGCCGCCCCTCCTGTGTGGTCGTGCGGCCCGCCGTGGTCACGTAGTCGATCGTGTAGGAGGTCGACAGCGTCTCCCGGTCCACGCTGACGGCGTAGACACGTGCCGACCTGATCGTGCTCCAGAACCCGGAGTAGCGCCCGTAGCCGCCGCTCGCCTCCTGGAACTCGGGCGTGAGCATGGCGTACGACGTCTCGGGGTCCGAGGTCGCGAGGGAGAAGTAGTCCTCCAGGAAGGTACGCACCTCGGCGCGGGTGCCGCTGCCCGCCGACGGGCTCGGGTCGGTGCTGGGTTCCTCCGAGGGTTCCTCCGAGGGCTCCTCCGAGGGCTCCTCCGACGACTCGGAGGACGGTTCCCCGGACGGCGCGGGGTCATCGGACTGCTGGGTGCCCTGGTCTCGGGCCTCGGGTTGTTGGCCGTCGCCGGGCCACAGGTACCAGGCGCCCAGCACGGCCAGCAGGACGACGGCCGCCGCGGCCGCGATCCAGCCCAGGGGAGCTCGGCGTGACCCGCGGGCGGGCCCCGACTTTTCTGTTGCGGGCGGGGGTGCGGCCGACGGCGCGGCGGGAGCGGGGGCTGCGGCGGGCGCGACGGTCGCCATCCGCTGCGTGGACTCGGGTGCCGGCGTTCCGCGCGCGATCCGGCGCAGCTCGTCGCGCGCGCGCTCCGCCGACCACCGCTCGGAAGGGTCCTTCACCATCGTCTGCGACAGGACGTCGGCGAGGGGATGGTCCTCGGGCAGTCGGGGCGGGTCGTCGTGGACGATCCGGTAGAGCCCGCCCATCACGTTGCCGCCCACGTCGTACGGCGCCCGGCCGACGACCGCGTGGTAGAGCGAGGCGCCGAGCGACCAGACGTCGCTCTCCGCGGTCGCCGGCGAGCCGGACGCGACCTCGGGGGCCAGGTAGGCCGGCGATCCGGTGACCTCGCCCGTCACGGTCAGCGCGGAGTCGCTGGCGCCGCGGGCGATGCCGAAGTCGCCGAGCTTCGCGTGGTCGTCGTCGCCGACCAGGATGTTGCTGGGCTTGACGTCGCGGTGGACGATGCCGGCGCGCTGGGCCTGGACCAGTGCGTCAGCGGCCTGCGCGAGGATCCCGGCCGCCCGCTCCGCGTCGAGTGGTCCGTCGGCCGAGACGACCTGCGAGAGCGTGCGCCCGCGGACGTGCTCCATCACGAGCCAGTAGCAGTCGACGTCCTTGACGAGGTCGAGGATCGACACGACGTGCGGGTGGCTGATGCCCGCGGCGATCCTCGCCTCCCGCTCGGCGCGCTCGACGTCATGGTCGGTCGTGCCCGGCAGGAGACCGATGCGCTTGATGGCGACCGTCCGTCCGAGCACCTCGTCGTGGGCGAGGTGCACGATCCCGGCGCCACCCCTGCCGATCTCCCGTTCGAGGGTGTACCTGCCTGCGATCACGCGCGCCCCTTTCGCTGGACCGCCGTCCACGCTAGCCCGCGGGCGTCCGGATGCTCACACCCGTTCGGACCGGACGAGGTTCTGGCGCCCGCGCCGCGGTGGCAGCGGAACGAGCCCGGGCGACTGCCTAGGCCTCGCCGGCGATGAGGAAGCGGTCGCCGTCGCTCTCCAGCTGCAGCCGGATCTGCTGGGTGCTCGTGCGACCGGTCTTCATCGTGTAGGTGACCGTGTAGTCGACGGTGCCGTCCGAAGGGTTGCTCGTGACATCGGCGAGCTCGGCGGACCGGACCTTGCTCCACCACCCGATGTAGTCGCCGTAACCACCGCTCTTCTCCTGGAAGTCCGGCGTCAGCTGGTCGAACGCGGCGCGGGGGTCGCTGGTCACGGTCGACAGGTACGAGGCGACGAAGGCGTCCATCTGTGCCTTGACCTCCTCAGCCGACGGCTCGGGCGACTCGTCCGTCGAGGTCGGGGACGCGCTCGTCTGCGACGAGTCGGTGGTGTCGTCGCCCGCGGCCTCGGGAGTGCCGCGCCCGGCCCAGACGTACGCCGTCACGATCGCTGCGACGGCCGCCACCGCGGCGACCGCGATCCAGCCCCAGCGGCTCCGGTGGCGGCGCGCCGCCTGCGGCACGGGCGCCGGGCGCACCGTGGGCAGAACGCCGGTCCCCACGCGGTCGGTGACGGGTGCGGGGGCAGGTGCGACCGCGACCGCCGTCGACGCCTCGCCGCGGGAGATCCGCACCAGGTCGTCGCGCACCCGCTGCATCGACCACCGCTGCTCCGGGTCGTGGGTCATCATCACCGTCAGCAGACCGGCCATCGGGTGCTCCGCGCCCAACCGGGGCGGGTCCTCGTGGACGATCTTGTAGAGCGCACCGACGAGGTTGTCGCCGACGTCGTAGGGCGGCCTGCCGGTGACGGCGTGGTAGAGCGTGGCGCCGAGCGACCACACGTCGCTCGCGGGCGTGGCCGACGCGCCGGAGGCGACCTCGGGCGCGAGGTAGGCGGGAGAGCCGGTGACCAGCCCGGTCTGGGTGAGGGACGCGTCGTCCTCGGAGCGGGCGATGCCGAAGTCGTTGAGCTTGGCCGACCCGCCCGAGATGAGGATGTTGCTGGGCTTCACGTCGCGGTGGACGATCCCGTTGCCGTGGGCCGCGACCAGCGCGTCGGCGGTCTGGCCGAGCAGCGTGGCAGCCGTGGTTGCCTCCAGCGGTCCGGAGCTCCTGACGTGCTGGTTGAGCGTCTCGCCCTCGACGTACTCCATCACCAGCCAGCGGACGTCGTCCTCGTCGACGAGGTCGAAGACCGAGACCACGTGGGGGTGGTTGAGCGCCGCGGCCAGCCGGGCCTCACGCTCGGCCCGCTCCCGCTCGACGTCGTCCGAGCCGGCGATCATGCCGATGCGCTTGATCGCCACCTGCCGACCCAGCACCTCGTCCACCGCGAGGTGCACGGTGCCGGAGCCGCCGCGACCGATCTCCCGCTCGAGCCTGTACCTGCCTGCGATCACGTGCCGTCCCTCCTGCGTGCTCGCCCTAGGCTAGTGGCCGACCCCCCAGCCCGACCCCACCCGAAGGAATCCCCGTGACGACCCCGAATGTCCTCGACGAGCTGGAGTGGCGCGGCCTCGTCGCCCACTCCACCGACCGCGACGCGCTCCGCGCGGCGCTGTGCGAGGGGAGCGTCAGGTTCTACGTGGGCTTCGACCCGACGGCACCGAGCCTGCACATGGGCAACCTCGTGCAGCTGGTCACCGCCCGCCGCCTCCAGGATGCCGGCCACACGCCCTACATCCTGGTCGGCGGTGCCACCGGGATGATCGGCGATCCCCGCGACTCCGGGGAGCGCTCGCTCAACTCGCTCGACACCGTCAAGGAGTGGACCGAGCGCGTGCGCACGCAGGTCTCACGCTTCGTCACCTTCGACGGAGTCAACGCGGCCACGACGGTGAACAACTACGACTGGACCGCCTCCCTGTCGACGATCGACTTCCTGCGTGACGTCGGCAAGCACTTCCCGGTCAACCGGATGCTTGCGCGCGACACAGTGAAGCGACGCCTCGAGTCGGGCATCAGCTACACGGAGTTCTCCTACATCCTGCTGCAGTCCATGGACTACCTCAGCCTCTTCCGCGAGCACGGCGTGCGGTTGCAGTTCGGTGGTTCCGACCAGTGGGGCAACATCACCGGCGGCGCCGAGCTCGTACGCCGGGTGACGGGCGAGAGCGCCCACGGGTTCGCCACGCCGCTGGTCACGAAGACCGACGGCACGAAGTACGGCAAGACCGAGGGTGGGGCCCTGTGGCTCGACCCGGACATGCTCTCGCCCTACGCCTTCCACCAGTTCTGGCTCAACGTCGAGGACGAGAAGGTCGGCGAGCTGCTGCGGATCTTCACCTTCCTGACGCGCGAGGAGATAGAGGACCTCGAGCAGCAGACCGCCGAGAAGCCCTTCCTGCGCGCCGGGCAGAAGCGTCTGGCCGACGAGGTGACCGCGCTCGTCCACGGAGAGCACGAGGTGGAGCAGGCCAAGGCCGCAGCGGCCGCGCTGTTCGGTGGGGGAGACCTCGCCTCGATCAACCCCGGCACCCTCGCGTCCGCGCTGAGGGAGGCCGGCGGTACGTCGCTGCCCGCCGGTGACCTTCCCGGGATCGTCGACCTCCTCGTTGCCGCCGGCCTGGTGAAGAGCAAGGGTGACGCCCGCCGCACGGTCGCCGAGGGCGGGGCGTACCTCAACAACGTGCGCGTCGAGGATCCCGAGCTCCGGCCGACCGAGGCCGACCTGGTCGCGGGCTCGTGGCTCGTGCTGCGGCGCGGGAAGAAGAACTTCGCGGGCGTCGAGGTCGGCTGACCGAGGCGCGTGCCGGGCACGTGCCGGGCGCGTGGGAGAGCGCCGCGACACGCCCCACCACCC
>CAWBSG010000004.1:0-403608 GCA_963791365.1 uncultured Actinomycetota bacterium
AGGAAGACCGCCCGGAGATCCGCGGCATGGTCAACACGGTCCGTCACCTCGTGACGGTTGAGGAGGTGGAGTGACATGACGCTCAAGCTGCACCACTTGCGTCCCGCTCCGGGAGCCAGGACCGCCAAGACCCGCGTGGGTCGCGGTGAGGGCTCCAAGGGCAAGACCGCCGGCCGCGGTACCAAGGGCACCAAGGCGCGCTACCAGGTTCCGGTCGCCTTCGAGGGTGGCCAGATGCCGATCCACATGCGCCTGCCCAAGCTGAAGGGGTTCAAGAACCCGTTCCGCGTGGAGTTCCAGGTCGTCAACCTCGACCGCCTCAACGAGCTGTTCCCCGACGGTGGCTCGGTCACCGTCGCCGACCTCGTGGCCAAGGGCGCCGTCCGCAAGGGCCAGCCCGTCAAGGTCCTCGGTCAGGGCGACATCTCGGTGGCCGTCCAGGTCAGCGTCGACGCGTTCTCGGCCTCCGCCAAGGAGAAGATCGAGGCCGCGGGCGGCACCACGACCGTGGCCTGAGGCTCGCCTCGAGAGGTCACGTCACGCTCATCCGGTGAAGGCCTGGTCGCACAGTGGGAACTGTCGGCCAGGCCTTCGTCGTTACCCGGGAAGTGGGTCGCACCCCGACTGTTAGGCTTCCCCGGGCTCATCGCCGTACGACGGTGAGGGTCTTCTCGCCGCCCGCCTGACTGGCTGGGCACCCGAACGAAAGAGGAACCAGTGCTAGGCGCGTTCGCCAACGCTTTCCGGACGCCGGACCTGCGGCGCAAGCTGCTGTTCGTGCTGTTGATCATCACGATCTTCAGGCTCGGCTCCCAGGTCCCGACGCCGGGTGTCCACGTGGCCAACGTCCAGACCTGCATCAGCCAGCTCGAGGAGGGGGGCCTCTACAGCCTCATCAACCTCTTCTCGGGTGGTGCGCTGCTCCAGCTCACCATCTTCGCGCTCGGGATCATGCCGTACATCACGGCCTCGATCATCCTGCAGCTCCTCGTCGTGGTGATCCCACGCCTCGAGGCGCTGAAGAAGGAGGGCCAGGCCGGCCAGGCGAAGATCACCCAGTACACCCGCTACCTCACGCTCGGCCTCGCGGTCCTGCAGGCGACGGGCATCGTGGCGCTGGCGCGCAACAAGGCGCTGCTCCAGGGCTGTGACCTCGACCTGCTGCACGACAACAGCACCTCGACCTTCCTCGTCATGGTCGTGACCATGACCGCCGGCACCGCCGTGATCATGTGGCTCGGCGAGCTCATCACCGACCGCGGCATCGGCAACGGCATGTCGATCCTCATCTTCACCCAGGTCGTCGCCACCTTCCCGGCGTCGCTGTGGAGCGTCCAGACGTCCAAGGGCTGGGTGGTCTTCGGCATCGTCATGGTGATCGGCCTCATCCTGGTCGCGGCCGTGATCTTCATCGAGCAGGCGCAGCGCCGCATCCCGGTGCAGTACGCCCGCCGCATGGTGGGGCGCAAGATGTTCGGCGGCAACTCGACCTACATCCCGCTCAAGGTCAACCAGGCCGGCATCATCCCGGTCATCTTCGCCTCGTCGCTGCTCTACCTCCCGGCGATGGCGGTGCAGTTCAACCCGGAGAGCAAGAACCCGGTCCTGGACTTCATCGGCACCTACCTGGTCGGCGGCGACCACCCGCTGTACATGCTCATGTACTTCGGGCTCATCATCTTCTTCACGTACTTCTACGTCTCGATCACCTTCAACCCTGTCGAGGTGGCGGACAACATGAAGAAGTACGGCGGCTTCATCCCCGGGATCCGGGCGGGCAAGCCGACCGAGGACTACCTGTCCTACGTCCTGTCCCGCATCACGTTCCCTGGAGCTCTCTACCTCGGCCTGATCTCGTTGGTCCCGCTCATCGCGTTCGCGATGATCCAGGCCAACCAGAACTTCCCCTTCGGTGGCACCTCGATCCTCATCATGGTGGGCGTTGCGCTCGACACGGTGAAGCAGATCGAGAGCCAGCTCCAGCAGCGCAACTACGAAGGATTCCTGAAATAGTGAGACTGATCCTGATGGGCCCGCCAGGTGCGGGCAAGGGCACCCAGGCCCGCTACGTGGCCGAGCACTTCGGGGTGCCGGCGATCTCCACCGGTGACATCTTCCGCGCCAACGTCTCGCAGGGCACGCCGCTCGGCGTCGAGGCGAAGCGCTACATGGACGCCGGCGAGTACGTCCCCGACGAGGTGACGAACAAGATGGTGCGCAACCGCATCGACGAGCCCGACGCGGAGCCCGGCTTCCTGCTCGACGGCTACCCGCGCACCCTCGCCCAGGTCGAGGAGCTCGACGGGATGATCGCCTTCACCGGTCACCAGCTCGACGCCGTCGTCGTGCTGACCGTGGACCCGGAGGAGCTCGTCCAGCGCCTGCTGCAGCGTGCGCAGACCGACGGCCGCACCGACGACACGGAGGACGTCATCCGGCGCCGCCAGGAGGTCTACGTGGAGCAGACGGAGCCCCTCATCGGCGTCTACCGCGACCGGGGCATCCTCATCGAGCTCGACGGCATGGGCGACGTCGACGACGTCACCCAGCGCATCTTCGACGCGCTCGACGTCGTCCCGCAGAGCTGACCCGGACGGGTTCGCCGGAGATGGGCTTCCGGGACCGCGGTCTCGAGATCAAGACGCGCGAGCAGATCGACCTGATGCGGGTCGCCGGCCGGCTCGTGGGGGAGACCCTCGAGCTGCTCCGTGCCGCGACGCGTCCCGGCGTGACCACGCTCGAGCTCGACACCCTCGCCGAGGCCCACATCCGCGACCACGGCGGCATTCCGTCGTTCAAGGGCTACAGTCACCCGCCCTTCCCGGCGACGATCTGCGCCTCCGTCAACGACGAGGTGGTGCACGGCATCCCCGGGGCGCGGACCCTGGTCGACGGCGACATCATCTCGATCGACTGTGGCGCGATCGTCGCCGGCTGGCACGGCGACGCTGCCGTCACCGTCCCGGTCGGCGAGGTCACCGGCGAGGTGCACGAGCTGCTGCGGGTGACCGAGGAGTCGCTCTGGCGAGGCATGGCCGCGGCGCGGCTCGGTGGACGCGTGAGCGACATCAGCCACGCGATCGAGACCCACGTCCGCTCGCAGGGGCGCTACGGCATCCTCGAGGACTACACCGGGCACGGCATCGGGACCGAGATGCACATGGCGCCCAACGTGCCCAACTACGGACGGCGCGGCCGCGGCCCCGTGATCGTGGAGGGGCTGGCGCTGGCCGTCGAGCCGATGGTGACCCTCGGCAGCAAGCACACCGACCTGCTCGAGGACGAGTGGACGGTGGCGACGGTCGACGCCTCGATGGCCGCCCACTTCGAGCACACCTTCACCGTCACGCCCGAGGGCTCCTGGGTGCTGACCGCCGTCGACGGCGGCGAGGCCGGGCTAGCCGAGCTCGGCGTCCCGTTCGGCGGACGCTGACCGGTCCGTTTCGCTCCGCGTTGGCGACCGTGTCAGACTGCGCTCGCAGGAGGGGAGTATTCCCCAGCAGTGGTGTCGTCAGCACGGCTCCCGCGCGAGCGGGGCCCGGCGCCACGGGTCAGCACTCGACGTGCGGGCGGAAGAGACCTCCGGCGGACGCGTGCTGCGCGGACGCCGACCTCAACCCCCTCCCCACTTTCCCTAGGAGCATCAGCGTGGACGTCCCCACCTGGGTCTGGATCGCCACCGGCGTCGTGACCGTCGTGATCTTCACCTTCGACCTCGCGATCGTCGGCCGCCGGCCGCACGAGCCGAGCATGAAGGAGTCCGCGACCTACCTGTCGATCTACGTCAGCCTGGCCATCCTCTTCGGCATCGGAGTGTGGATCACCTGGGACCACCAGCACGGCCTGGAGTTCTTCTCCGGATGGCTGGTGGAGTACTCGCTCTCCATCGACAACCTCTTCATCTTCATCATCATCATGGCGAAGTTCGCCGTGCCCAAGGAGCTCCAGCAGTACGCCCTGATGATCGGCATCGTGATGGCGCTGGTCATGCGCGCGATCTTCATCGCCGTCGGCGCCGCCGCGATCAGCAACTTCAGCTGGATCTTCTACCTCTTCGGGCTCTTCCTGGTCTACACGGCCTTCAAGCTGGCCAAGGAGGGTGCGGAGGACGAGGACGAGGACGAGTTCGAGGAGAACCGGCTCGTCGCGTTCGTCGAGAAGCGCTTCCCGGCCACCTCGGAGTGGCACGGCCGCAAGCTGCTGGTCAGCGGCGAGGGTGCCAAGAAGATGATCACCCCGATGTTCATCGTGATCATCACGCTGGGCACGACCGACCTGCTCTTCGCGCTCGACTCGATCCCCGCGATCTTCGGGATCACCAAGGAGCCCTACCTGGTGCTCACGGCCAACATCTTCGCGCTGATGGGCCTGCGCCAGCTCTACTTCCTCATCGGCGGACTGCTCCAGCGCCTGATCTACCTGTCGTACGGACTCGCGTTCCTGCTCGCGTTCATCGGCGTCAAGCTGTTCTTCCACGCGCTGCACGAGAACGAGCTGCCGTTCATCAACGGCGGCGAGCACCTCGACTACCCCTGGCTGGAGATCCCGATCTGGCTCTCCCTGGTCGTCATCGTGGCGACGCTGGCCGTGACCGCGGCGCTGTCGCTGTACGTCTCCGGCCGGATGTCGGAGGAGCAGCAGGACGCGGCCACCGGCCCGCGCCGCGACTGGCAGGACGACTAGGACGACCTAGCCGGTCGCCGCGAGGCGACTCAGGACACGCACTCGCTCACGCTCGGCGAGTTGTCGGTGCCGCGGGTCATCCGGAGGTCGAGGCAGACCGGCTCGTCGGTCCGCAGCAGGAGCTGCTGCTTGGTCGTCCGGCCGTAGTCGTCGGTGTCGTCGCGGTGATAGCTGAACGAGTCGCCCGGCTCGACCGGGACCGGCGGGCTCCACTCGAACACGACCCCGCGCGCCGTACGCCGCCCGGTGAGCGTGGGGGCCGAGGTCAGCTCGTCGGGCACGACGTCGCTCGGCACCTGCGAGTCGGTCGGCACCACGACGCCGGGGTCGACCTCGCGGCCGTCGCCCCGGAAGACCAGGAAGCCGACGAGCAGCGCGAGGACGAGGGCGCCGATCCCGGCCCAGACGAGGCCGGACACCGGGGCGGTCTCGTCGTCCTCGGTCTCGGGTGCGAGGTCCTGGGCCGCGATGCGTCGCGGGCCGCTGGCCGAGATGACGGTCACCGGCTTCATCGCCGTGGCGTCCTCGGGAGCCCCCCGGACCTCCGGGGCCGCGACCGAGGCGTCGGGACGGTCGCCCTCCACGGCCACGGCGGTGCGCGACCAGCCGGCGGCCGACTCGATGCGCTGGAGGGCGCGGGCGAGCTCGAGGGCGCTGTCGGGCCGGTGGTCGGGACGCTTGGCCAGGCACTGCTGCAGCAGCCGGTCGAGGGCGGGAGGCACGTCGGGCCGCTGGGTGGCCGGGGGTGCGGCGTGGAGGATGCGGGCGCTGAGTGCCCGGGTGGAGTTGTCGCCCGACGGGATCGAGAAGGGCGAGCGGCCCACCAGCAGGTGCCAGATGGTGGCCCCGAGCGAGTAGACGTCGGAGGCGACCGACCCGTTGGAGCGGCCGTCGAGGAGCTCGGGCGGGGACCACGGGTAGGAGATCCGGACGTCGTTGTCGCCCTCGACGTCGGCCATGTGGCCGGCGATGCCGAAGTCGGTCAGCGCCGGCTCGTGGTAGCTGGTGACGAGGACGTTGCTGGGCTTGATGTCGCGGTGCAGGATGCCCGAGCGGTGCGCCGTCTCGATCGCGCTGGCGAGCTTGATGCCGGTCGCCACCGCGTCGACCGGCGCCATCGGGTTCGAGCGCACCCGCACCCCGAGGTCCGGCGGCGGGCAGTAGCGCATGACGAGGAAGGGGCGGCCGCCCTCGGCGGTCACGCCCGCGGTGATCACCGAGACGATGTAGGGGTGGTCGGCGAGCCGGGCCATCGCGTTGGCCTCGGCCGTGAAGAGGTACTTCTCACGGTCGGTCAGCGGCACGTCGGGACGTACGACCTTGACCGCGACGCGCTGGCGCGGCCACTGCTGCTCGTAGAGGAAGACGTCGGCGAAGCCGCCGCTGCCCAGGTGCTCGACGAACGCGAACCCGGGGATGACCGGGGCGCTCACCGGGCAACCGCCCCCGTCTCGAAGCGGACCGCGTAGACCTGCGCCAGGTCCAGGACGGTGCCGGGCTCGAGGACGTAGGCGTCGCGGGGCCGCATCCGCTGCGGCTCACGTCCTGGCGGGGCGATCGTCGTTCCTCCTCGGCTGTCGAGGTCGCGGGCCACCACGTCCCAGCCGTCGAGCTCGATCTCGAGGTGCCGGCGCGAGACGAAGGAGTGGTCCCTGGGCAGGTGCACGAGGTGGGGCCAGTCCGTGCTGCCGTCGGCCGGAGCCGGCTTGCGGCCGAGCACGACGCCGCGGTCGAGCGGCACGACCTCGCCGGTCGGCAGCCGCAGGCCGCCCAGCGGCGGCCGGTCCACGCGGCGCGGCTCCTGCGGCGCGATCCGCTGGTGGCACACGCGGCACTGCGGGGAGACGGGAGGCGTCAGGTGGCCGAGGGGACAGCTGACCGCCAGCACCGTGGGAGCGGTGCTGTGGGACAGGTGGGCGGGCCGGGCCGTCGTCGACCCGTCGTGGTCGTCGGGCCCGGCGTCGTCGGCCACGGGAGCGATGTGCGGCTCGGACGGCGTACGGATCGTGGTGCGGGTGCCCTCCTCGATGCGCGCCGCGAGCAACGGGTCGGGCTCGGAGGTGTCCCTCGCCTGCCCGGTGTCCTCGACGGGCGGGCGCACCCGGTTGCGCGGTGGGGGGCCGTCGGGTCCCTTGGCCGCGAGGATGGCGGCGGGGATGCCGTCGATCATGCCGGCCGCGGGACCGGGCGCCTCCGACTCGTGCGCCTGCTGGACCGGCGCCACGCGGGTCGAGATCGGCGTGAGCTCGACGCGCTGCGCCGCGACCACCCCGCCGACGAGTCGGCGGGTCGCGACGAGCTGGTCGGGGTCGTTGCCGGCGTCGAGACTCAAGACCCGCCCCGGGCCGGCCATCCTGACGTGACCGGTGCCGCGGGAGAGGGTCGTCGAGGCACCGGAGGTGAAGTCGACGACCGCCAGCCCTGGCGGGTCACCGTCGAAGGCCTTCTCCACGATCGCGAGGACGCGCTCGACGACGCCGGCACCGGACGGGGCCGTCATCGACAGGACGTCCCAGATCTCCTGGACGACCTGTTCGTCGGCGGGATCGGTGAGCAGCACCCAGTGGGCGCCACTGCCGACCAGCACACCAGCCCCACTGGTGTACCGCGCATCCACGATCAACGTCGGCTCCCCTCGTACGCGCCCACGGCTCCATCATCACCCATCGCGCCAGTACGGCGCAGGCGGTCGCGACTTGTCGGATGCTCACGTGCCTACATACTGTCCTCTGGGTGACGGCGGCGGGCGCTCGTCATTCGTGTGGCCAAGGGGGAAGTTGGCGTGGCGCGTGCGAGCTTCGTGCGTCGGCACCGGGTGGGCATCGCCTCCGGTGTCGCACTGGCGATCGCATCTGCCGCCGTCGCGGTCTATGCCGTCACGGCGAGCGGGTACAAGAAGCACGAGGCCGAGCTCAACGACGGCGGCATCTGGGTCGTCAACGGCAAGAAGGGCTGGTCCGGCCGCCTCAACAAGCCGATCAACCAGCTCGACGGCGTCGTCCCGAGCGAGGACGGCAAGACCCGGCTCGACGTCGTCCAGGACGGCGCAGCGGTCGTCACCCTCGACCTGGACTCCGCCCGCGGCCAGGCCATCGAGACCAGCCGCCTCCAGCTGCAGGACGGCGGGTCGGCGGCGGTCCCGGCCGCCGCGTCCGTCGGGATGGGCGGAGGCACCCTCGCCAGCGCCGACGCCGAGACCGGCGAGGTGTGGGCGGTCCGCTACGACGGCGAGGTCGGCAAGCCCGTCATGAGCTCGCTCGACGTGCAGTCCGATGCGCTCGCCGAGGCCGGTGCCGACGCGACGCTCGCCGTCAGCCTGGGCGGCACCATCGTCGTCACCTCGGCGGCCGACGGCACCGTGACGACCCTCGACCCCGACGGCCCGACCTTCCGCAAGCCCGACACGACCGCACTGCCCGGCGACGCCGGCCAGGTCAGCGACGTGACCACCGTGGGCGAGCGCGTGGTGACCCTCGACGCGGACTCCGGCGTGCTGCGGGTGCTCGGCGGCGCGACCGCCTCGGTCCCGGCCGGCAGCGTGCTCCAGCAGGCCGGGCCGTCCTACGACGCGGTGCTGGTCGGCGCGGCCGACGCCCTCCTGAGCGTCGACCTCGAGTCGGGCGACGTCACGACCGTGACCTCGACCTACAGCGGCACCCCGGTCCGGCCCGTACGCCTGGGCGCGTGCGTGTTCGGCGCGTGGTCGGGCGGCCTCGGCGCGGTGGCGACGCAGTGCGGTTCGCGGGCGATCATGGAGGACACGCTCGCCGGCAACGCCACGAGCCTCGCCTTCCGTGTCAACCGCGGTGAGATCGTCCTCAACGACGCCAACAGCGGCACCGTCTGGGACGTCGAGCAGGACCGGCCGATCAAGATCGACAACTGGGACGCGTTCACGTCGAAGAAGCAGAGCGAGGACGACGAGAACGACAACGAGAACCCGAGCGACGCCGACCGCCGCCCGCCGCAGGCCAAGCCCGACTCCTACGGAGTGCGCGCCGGACGGACGACCGTGCTGCACCCGCTCGACAACGACTCGGCGCCGGAGGGCCGGCTGCTCAGCATCGTCGACGTCGACGAGCCCACGGGCGGCGCCCGCGTCGAGATCAGCCCGGACGGGCAGACCCTCGTGATCCAGATGCCGGAGAAGGCGCGGCCGGCCACCTTCGACTACGTCATCGACGACGGCCGCAGCGGCCTGTCGGGCCGCGCCACCGTCTCCGTCGACGTCCGCGACGACGTCGACAACGAGCCGCCGACGCTGCGCGGGGGCTACAAGAAGCCGGTCTACCGCGTGCCGCACGGTGGCGCGCTGGCGGTGCCGGTGCTCGCCGACTGGCGTGACGACAGCGACGGCGACACGCTGCTGCTCGACTCGGCCACGGCGGTGGGGGGCGAGGCGAGCGGTGCCGCGGCCCGCACCACCGCCGACGGCCGGATCCGTTTCACCGCGCCCACCGCTGCCGCCGACGGCCAGCAGACGGTCCGCGTCGAGTTCGCGGTGACCGACGGACGCTCCGCACCGGTCAAGAAGTCGCTGGCCTTCCAGGTGCAGGCGCCCAAGGACCAGGCCACCTTCCCGCCGAGCGCGGAGCCCGACGTCGTACGCGGTGAGGTCGGCAAGCCGATCAAGATCCGGCCGCTCCTCAACGACCTCCCCGGCTCCGACCCCAACACGCCCAACGCCGAGCTCTCGCTCGGCGGCAAGGTGCCGCAGCAGCCGGGCGCCAAGGTCGTCACCGACCTCGACAGCGGCCAGCTCACCTTCACCGGCGACCGCGCGGGCACCTACTTCCTCAACTACGACGCCGGCTACGGCAACGCGACCCTCGACGAGGGCACCATCCGCGTGGACGTGAAGCCGAGCCCCAAGCGGGCGGCCGACCCGATCGCGATGCCCGACACGCTGACCATCTACGGCCAGGCGCCCGGCATCGTCGACGTGCTCGCCAACGACCTCGACCCGGCCGGCGGCCTGCTCGTCGTCCAGCGGGCGGCCGGCGACCGCGACGGTCAGCTCGACGTGGCGATCGTCGACGGCCGCTGGCTGCGGATCTCCGCGGTGCAGCCCGACCTCTCGCCCACCACCCAGACGATCTCGTACACGATCAGCAACGGCGCGAGCTCGGGCGTTCGCGGCGAGGTGGTCGTCACGCAGCGCGCCGCACCGGCCGACAACACCCCCGTCACGGCCGGCGACCGGGTCGTCGTACGGGCCGGGACGTCGGTCACCGCACCCGTCCTCGACAACGACGTGTCGCCCGCGGGTGACCGGCTGACCCTGGTCAGCGACCTCGTCGACAGCCAGACACCGGGAGAGCTCGACGTCGTCGCGCCCATCGACGTCACGGGCGACAAGGGCCGGGCCTTCGTCTCCGGCCGCGTGGTGCGCTACATCGCGCCCGACGCGGTCGAGGATCGCGACACCTACGAGATCACCTACGTCGCGCAGAACCTCGAGGGCAAGAAGGCCAACGGCGTCCTCCGGGTCACCGTCGTGCCCACGGACGACCCGAACGACCCGCCGGAGCCGCCCACGCTCGAGAGCCGGGTCACCTCCGCCGACTCGGTGAAGATCCGCGTGCCCGGCACCGGCGTCGACCGCAACGGCGACCCGGTGACGGTCACGGGCATCACCTCCGCGCCCCGGCTGGGCCGGATCGTGGGCTACGGCGGCAACTTCCTGGAGTACGAGGCCTACCCCCGCACCGTCGGCACCGACGAGTTCACCTACTCGGTGGTCGACTCGCAGGGTGCGTTCGCGACCGGCACCGTCCGGGTGGCCGTGGTGGAGGGCACCCAGCCCCAGCCGCCGCTGGCGGTGGAGGACCGGCTCACCGTCGCTCCCGGTCGTACGGCGACGTTCGACCCGCTGGCCAACGACTTCGTCGCCCCGGGTGACTCCGTCGAGGTCACCCTCCTCGACGGACCCGACGCCGCCAGGCTCGACCCCGACACCAACCTGGTCACGGTTCCCGCCCCCGACACCGACGCCGCGCCCCCGGTGGTCCTCGTCTACCGCCTCAGCAACGGCCTGAGCTCGTCGCGGGCCACGATGACCCTCGAGACGTCCGAGGGCTTCAACAACCCGCCGATCGTCTACGACGCCTTCGGCCGCGTCGAGGACAGCGGCAGCGTGGTGGTCGACGTGCTCGAGGGCGCCTACGACCCCGACGGCTCCGCCGACGACCTCCGGGTCACCGGCGTGAGCGGTGCCGGCACGATCGTCGACGAGACGTCCGTCCGGGCCGACCGTGGTGCCGCGCCGAAGGTGCTGCCCTTCGTCGTCGAGGACGGCGACGGCGCGTCGGCCGCGGCGTCGGTCTACATCCCGCCCACCGGAAGCGGCCTGCCCTTCGTCGTCGACGACGCCCTCATCACGCTCGACCCGGGCGACACCACAACCGGCAAGCTCAACGACTACGTCGCCGCGCCCGGCGGAGCCGACGTACGCCTCGCCTCGGCGCGCCGGTCCTGGTCGGCGTCGCCCGATCAGCTCACCGTCGGCCCCGACGGTGACCGCGGCTTCACCCTCAGCGCGCCGGCCGGCTTCCGCGGCCCCGGCGCCCTCCTGGTGGAGGTCACGACCGCGACCGACGCGAGCGGCAACGAGGACACCACGACCACCGACGACGGCGCCACCGTGCTGCTCTCGATCCCGGTCCTCGTCGGCGACGACTCGCCCGAACTCCAGTGTCCGTCGTCGGTCGTACCGATCTCGGCCGGGCAGCAGTACGACCTCGACATCGCCACCTTCTGCACGGTGTTCACCGTCGACCCCCGCGACGAGGCCGGGCTGGCCTACGAGGCCGAGTGGAGCCAGTCCATCGACGGGCTCGACGTCGGCGCCCCCGACGGGTCGGTCGTGGCCGTGAGGGCGGCCGAGACCGCCACCCGCGGCGGCGAGGCCGTGCTCTCGGTGCGTGCCGGCGCCAGCAACACCGAGGAGGTCCGCTTCCGCCTGGCGCAGGCGCCGCCCCCGACCATGTCGCCCATCAAGGTGGACACGATGGAGGCCGGAGAGACCCGGACGTTCGACATCGGGGCGTACCTCGAGGCCGGGGTCTCCGACCCCGACCCGACGATCGTGTCGGTCACCGGCGGAGCCAACGGCGTACGGGCCACGTCCAGCGGGAGCCAGCTCACGATCACCGCGGCCAAGGACGCCCGCGGTGCCGAGGCCCGCTTCCGGCTCGTCGTCAGCGACATCGCCTCGTCCGACCCGCCCGCCGAGCGCCAGGCGGAGGCGCGCATCCAGTTCCAGGTCATCGGCACTCCCTCGCCGCCGGGGGAGCCGCGTCCCTATCCGGCCTCCGACGAGGTCGACACGGTGAAGATGTCGTGGGCGCCGCCCGACGACGACGGCGGAGCGCCGATCCTCTACTACGAGGTCAAGGAGGAGCGGAAGGGCAGCACGCAGAAGTGCGAGACCAACGAGTGCGTCTTCCGCAACCTCGTCAAGAACGGCAGCGGCAACTACTACTTCCGCGTGCGAGCGGTCAACCGGGTCGGTCCCAGCGACTACAGCGACCTGTCGAAGACCGCGCGCGCCGACACCGAGCCCGGGCGGGTGCAGAACATCCGCATGCAGTCGCAGGGTGACGGCCAGATCACCGTCGCGTGGGACAAGCCGTCGATCGGCGGGACGCGGATCATCGACTACACGATCTCGTGGATCGGCGGCCAGGCCACCGTGCCGGGCAACCAGCTGAGCTATCCGGCGTCCGGGCTGAACAACAACGAGAAGTACGTCTTCACGATCAAGGCGCAGAACAAGGTCGGCTACTCCGCGCCGCGCCAGTCCGCGGAGCTCCAGCCCCTGGGCACGCCACCGGCGCCTCCGGCGCCGGCCGTCACCGACCTCGAGGCCGGTGCGAACCAGACCAGCATGCGGATCTCGTGGCAGGCCGTGCTGCCGGAGGGCCAGGGCCCGACGGTCTACACCGTCAGCTACAGCAACGGCGTGACATCGGGCGCCGTGCCGGGGTGCCAGAAGCTCGCGGCCCTCACCTGCACGCACACGGGCGTCCCCTACGACGGGTTGACCTACACCTACCGCGTGGTGGCCGCCAACCAGCCGGGCAACCGCTCGCAGCCCAGCGAGGGCACCCCCATCGAGTCCGTGGGCCGGCCGGCCGCGTGGGGCACCTACAGCGTCTCGCCGACGGGCACGAGCCAGGAGGTCCAGCTCGAGTACACCGTCCCGGACTCCCGCGGCAGCACCAGCAAGGTGGAGATCCTCGTCGGGGGTCTGGTGAACCGGACCTTCAACCAGCAGACCGGCACCGTCGCGCCCCGCATCCAGGTGCCGAGCAACGAGCAGGCCTACCCGGTGCAGCTGCGCGTGTGCAACGAGAAGGCGCCCGCCGGCTGCACCTTGAGCGGGCAGCAGAACGTCCAGTCCTACGGCCGGCTCGACGGGATGCTGAGCGAGATCGGCACGGGGCAGGTCAACGACAAGACCGTCACCTGGACGGTGAACGGCTCGAGCAACGGTGACGCGGCGCAGCTCTACTACCGCATCGACGGTGGCGCCGAGCAGGTCATCAACCTCACCGAGACCGGGACCTTCACCCGGACGATCAGCACGACCACCACCGACTTCGCGCAGGACACGACCCTCAACGTGCGGCTGGCCGACAGCTCGCCCGGCGGACGCGGTGAGGCGAGCAGGAGCAACACCACCAAGAGCGGCGTGCCGACGCCGGGGGTGGCGTTCACCAGGCTCGAGGAGCGCTACTGCGCGGACGGTGACTCCGACCCCGACAACAACTGCTGGCAGGGCAACGGCAACAACAGGCCGCCCGCGTGCGACAGGGCTGGCTGCCGGTTCATCAGCTTCGCGGTCTCGGGCTTCTACGAGGGCTTCACCTGCTCGGTGAGCATGACCTGGGACGGCTACAGCGGCTGGCAGACCTACAGCTTCAACGCCACCGGGTCCGGCCAGGCCACCCAGGACACGAGCTGGTACGCCCCCAACGGCGGCGGTGCGACGATCACCTGTCGCGGCACCGGGTTCTTCGGCAAGACCTCCAGCGCGGCACAACCGTGGTAGCGCGCGCCCTCGAGACTCCACCCACCGCTGACAGCACCGACAGGAACGTGACATGACGATCAGCCACGAACAGGCCGAGTGGTTCAAGACGACCTTCGACCAGCTCACCGACAACATGGAGAAGGCCGTCCTCGGCAAGCGCCACGTCGTACGGCTCGCGCTGACCTGCCTGCTGTCCGAGGGGCACGTGCTCATCGAGGACTTCCCCGGCACCGGCAAGACGATGCTCGCCCGTGCGCTGGCCAACACCGTGCAGGGCAGCCACGCACGCGTGCAGTTCACCCCGGACCTGCTGCCGTCGGACGTCACCGGGGTCACGGTCTACGACCAGCACAAGGGCACCTTCGAGTTCCACCCCGGCCCGATCTTCCACACGATCGTCCTCGCCGACGAGATCAACCGTGCCTCGCCCAAGACCCAGTCCGCGCTGCTCGAGGTGATGGAGGAGGGCCGCGTCACCGTCGACGGTGTCGCGCACCCGGTGGGCAAGCCGTTCCTCGTGATCGCGACCCAGAACCCGATCGAGCAGGCCGGCACCTACCGACTGCCCGAGGCGCAGCTCGACCGCTTCCTGATGAAGACCTCCGTCGGCTACCCCGACCGCCAGGCCACCGTGGAGCTGCTCAACAACGCGGCGGTGCGCGACCGTGCCGCGCTGGTGCAGCCGGTCATCACGGCGGCGACCATCGCGCAGATGAGCGGCCTCGCCGACCAGGTGTACGTCGACCCGGCCGTCGTGGGCTACGTCGCCGAGCTGGCCGAGGAGTCGCGTCGCCAGCCGCACGTCAAGCTCGGCCTGTCGCCGCGCGGGTGCCTCGCCCTGGTGCGGGTGGCCAAGACGTGGGCCGCCGCCGACGGGCGCGACCACGTCGTCCCCGACGACGTCAAGGACCTGGCCGAGCCGGTGCTGTCGCACCGCCTGCTCCTCGACGCCGAGGCGCAGTTCAGCGGCGTCGACGTGCAGTCCGTGATCTCGCGGCTGCTCGACGCGGTCGCCCCGCCGACCGACCGCGTGGGGGCCTGAAGCGGCGATGAGGCGGCGGTTGAACGATGCGCTCGAGGTCATCAAGCCGATCGGCTGGCTGGTGCTCGGGCTCGGGCTGGGTGCACTGGTGGTCGCCAGCCTCACGCAGTGGCGTGAGCTGGCGGTCCTCGGCACGGCCTGCCTCGCCCTCGTCGTCCTCTCGCTGCCGTTCCTGCTGGGCCGCACCGCGGTGTCGGTCGACCTCCGCCTGCAGCCCGAGCGGGTCGCGGCGGGGGAGTCGGTGGCGGCCGGCGTGCTCGTGCGCAACCGCGCCGCGTCGCGCCTGGTGCCCACGACGCTCGAGGTGCCGGTGGGCTCCGCGATCCACCGCTACGGCATCAGCTCGCTCGCGCCCGGGGCGGCGCACGAGGAGTCGTTCACGATCCGCACCGAACGACGCGGCGTGATCTCGGTCGGCCCGGCCATGACCCGCCGCGGCGACCCGATCGGCATCTTCTCGCGCGACGTGGTGTGGACGCCGGTGCGCGAGGTCCTGGTGCGGCCCCACCTGGTGCCGATGGAGTCCCTCGGCGCCGGGCTCCTGCGCGACCTCGAGGGCGTGTCCACCGACGCCGTCAGCCAGAGCGACCTGGCCTTCCACGCGCTCCGCGAGTACGTCCCCGGTGACGACCTGCGTCACATCCACTGGCGCTCGTCGGCGAAGGTGATGGCCTCCACGGGCGAGTCCGCGCTGCTGGTGCGGCAGTACCTCGACACTCGCCGCAGCCACGCCACGATCGTGGTCGACGACCGGCTCTCGTCGTGGAGCGACGCCGAGGACTTCGAGACGGCGATGGCGGTGGCGGCCTCGATCGCCGTGCGCGCCGTCCTCGACGAGTTCGACGTGTCCTTCGTGTGCGGCAGGCACGCCTCCGCCGGCGCCTCCGGCTCCGACGGCTACCTCGCGCTCGACGCAGTGTGCCGCGCCGACTTCGGCGACCGCGGCATCGTCGAGTCCGGCCGCCAGGCGAGCACCCTGGCCCGCGACACCAGCCTGGCCTTCTTCGTCGGCGGAACGGACACCGGCTTCCGCGACCTCCTGCGCTCGGCCGCCGCGTTCCCGCCCGAGGTACGCCGCTTCGGGATCGTGGTCGACCCGACCGGCTCCAGCCGGGTCACGGAGACCGGTGGCCTCCCGGTCATGCACCTCGCCGCCAGGGAAGACCTCGGCGGCCTCCTCCGCTGGAGCGTGCGATGAGATCCACCCCCGAGGGCCTCCGACGATCCGCCGGTTCGGCGTCCACCGGCACCCGCACCCGGGTCCGGCCCCACGCCCTGCTGCCCGACCGGCACTCGTGGATCGACGTCGGCTTCACCGTGGTGCTCGCCGCCGTCGCGCTGACCGCGTTCGGCTCCTCCTTCACCGGCACGACGTACCTCGTCGTCGCGATGCTCGGCGTCGTGCTCTCCGTCGTGGTGACCCACCTGACCCGGGCCGCCGGCTGGCCCATCATCTCGGCGGTCGTCATCTGCGTGGTCCTGTTCTTCCTGTTGGGCGGACCGCTGTGCCTGCGGTCGCTCGGCGACACGTCCCTGCTGCCGGGCGCCTCGACGATGGCCCGGGTGGCCGACCAGGCCGTGTTCGGCTGGAAGGACCTGCTGACCACGCTGCCGCCGGTCGACGGCGAGGGACCGCTGCTGGTCCTGCCGTGGCTGGCCGGGATGCTGACGGGCCTCGTCGGCCTCGGGCTCGCGCACCTGCCGGTGCGACGCGCGTGGGTCGCGGCCGTGCTCCCGGTCCTCGGCATGACCCTCGTCCTGTCGGGCGCCATCCTCGTTGGCGTACGCCACCCGCAGTCGCTGCTGCTCCAGGGCTCGGTGTTCGCCGGACTCGCGCTGGCGTGGCTGGCGATCCGCGCCCGTCGCGCCAGTGCGGCGGTGCAGGGCGGCACGACGTCGTACGTCCGGGGGATCGGCGCCGTCGCGATGCTCGCCGTCGCGGCCGGTGTCGCCTTCCCGGCCAGCGCGGTGCTGGCCGGTGACGACGAGCGCGCAGTGGCCCGCAACTGGGTCGAGCCGCCCTTCGACGTCGGGCGCTACCCCTCGCCGCTGGCCGGCTTCCGCACCTACATCAACCTCAAGGGAAGGTCCAACCGCGCCAACGTCTACGACAAGACCCTGCTCGAGATCCAGGGCGTCCCGGCCGGGACCCGCGTCCGCTTCGCGACGATGGACCGCTACGACGGCATGGTGTGGGGCGCGAGCGACAACGCGCTCCCGGGGCCTGCCGACGACTCGTTCCAGCGGGTGTCCTCCACGATCGACAACCCGGTCGCCGACCCGGCCGGCACGGAGGCCGAGGTGACGATCACCCTCGGTGAGGGCTGGTCGGGGGTCTGGCTCCCGACGGTCGGCGCGCTGCAGTCGATGTCGTTCGAGACCGCCGACGCGCGCGCGAAGGCGGAGGTCTTCCGCTACAACCTCGCCACCTCGACCGCCGTCGTGCCGACCGGACTCCAGCCCGGCGACCGCTACTCGTTCACCGAGATCCAGCCGGACGACGTGCTGACCCCGGAGACGGTCGGCTCGTCGGAGGTGACCGGCCTCCCGCCCAGCGCCTCCTTCATCCAGGGACCGACGGAGAAGTGGACCGAGGACGCCGGCACCGACCCCATGGACCGCGTCCTGGCGGCCGCCGAGCACCTCCGCTCGGAGGGCAGGTACTCCGACGGCGTCGGTCGCACCGAGAAGATCTACGTCGCCGGCCACAGCGTCTGGCGGCTGTCGGACGAGTTCGTCAACGCCCCGCAGATCGTCGGCAACGCCGAGCAGTACGCCGCCACGATGGCGCTGATCGCCAACGACATCGGCGTCCCGGCCCGGGTCGTCCTGGGTGCGGTCGTGCCCGAGGGCGGCGTGGTCACCGGCCGGGACGTGTCCGCGTGGGTCGAGCTGCGCGCGGCCGACGGTTCGTGGCGCACACTGCCCACCGAGGCGTTCATGTCGCTGACCCCTCCGGCCGACCAGGAGCCGGAGACCAACACCCCGATGTCCGGCACGGTGATCCCGCCGCCCAACCCGATCCCGCCGCCGTCCGACGCGGGGGAGCAGAGCGACGCCGACCTCAAGGAGCGCAAGGCCACCCGCAAGAAGAAGGCGGCGGAGGACGAGGGGCTGATCGCGGGGCTTCCGTCGTGGATCGGGGTGGTGCTGACCTACGTCGGCGGGCCGTTGCTGCTGGCTGCGCTGCTGCTCGGCGCGGTCATCGCCGTCAAGGCGTGGCGACGGCACCGGAGGCGCAGCGCGGACTCCGTGTCCGCTCGCTTCGTCGGCGCGTGGCGCGAGCTCGTCGACCACGCGCGCGACCTGGGACAGGTGGTGCCTCTGGGGCCCACGGTGACCCGGCGCGAGCAGTCGGTCGGCATCGTGTCCGGCCAGGCCGCGGTCCTGGCGCGGCGTGCGGACGGCTTCGTCTTCGGCCCGAGCGTGCCCGCCGAGGCCGCCGCGGCGACGTACTGGGAGTCGGTCGACGCCGAGCGCCGGGCGATGTCGCAGCAGGTGGGCACCTGGCAGCGCGTGCGTGCGGCGGTGAGCCTGCGGTCGCTCCGTCCGGGCCGCACGGCCCGCGGTGCGGAGGCGCCGGCCGCGACGCTCGTGGACGACGACTTCCTGCTGCCGCCCGCACCGGGCCGTCTGGCCCGTCTCCGCGCGCTCGCTGATTGGCGTTCTCGCCGCACGCCTGACTAAACTGGTGCGTCGGCCCAACGTGGGCTGCGTTTCGTGGTGCCTCGCGGCTGCCCGGACCTCGTGCGACCCGTCATCGACGTGTCGTCGTGTGCCTGGGAAGAGGCTCCCAGGAACCGCCCACGAGGTCCACCGGTCACCTGCTCGCAGGGGCCGGGCGGTTCCCGGGCCACGGTAGACAAACAGACAACAGATTGTGGAGGACATGCCGAAGAAAGAAGGCGTGATCGAGATCGAGGGCACCATCACGGAAGCCCTTCCCAACGCCATGTTCCGCGTGGAGCTGGCCAACGGGCACAAGGTGCTCGCGCACATCAGCGGCAAGATGCGACAGCACTACATCCGGATCCTCCCCGAGGACCGGGTCGTGGTGGAGCTCTCGCCGTACGACCTCACGCGGGGTCGGATCGTCTACCGCTACAAGTAAGTGATCGAGCCAGCCGAGTAGCAAGGAATCGTTGACATGAAGGTCAACCCCAGCGTCAAAGCCATCTGTGACAAGTGCAAGGTCATCCGCCGTCACGGACGGGTCATGGTCATCTGCGAGAACCCCCGTCACAAGCAGCGGCAAGGTTGAGGGATCTCGTCCGGCTTGCCGGACGAGCAGCCCCGAGCCTCGCAGCCGCTTGCGGCAAGAGGGCCTGAACAGCAACTCAAGACAACGTGATCGCTAGGTCGGTAACTCCCGACTGAATCACCTCCGGAGCAGTGGCCGGAGCCCACCCGAGGCGGGATGGGACGCGACACGACCAGAAACCACAGCGAGAACAGACAAGGAAACCGCCACATGGCACGCCTCGTTGGTGTTGACCTCCCGCGCGACAAGCGCATCGAGATCGCACTCACCTACATCTACGGCATCGGCCGTACCCGCGCCCAGCAGCTCCTGGCCGCCACCGGCGTCGACCCGAACGCCCGGGTCCACACGCTCGGTGACGAGGAGCTGGTCAAGCTTCGCGACGAGATCGAAGCCAACTTCAAGATCGAGGGTGACCTCCGACGTGAGGTCCAGGCGGACATCCGCCGCAAGATCGAGATCGGCAGCTACCAGGGTCGCCGCCACCGCATGGGCCTCCCGGTCCGCGGTCAGCGCACCAAGACCAACGCGCGCACCCGCAAGGGTCCCAAGCGCACCGTCGCCGGCAAGAAGAAGGCGAAGTGATCGGCGCCCTGCGCCCCACTTCGTCGAGCCCAGCCTCGTCACCCGAAGCTTTCAGACCAGACCTCATCAGGAGTTAGTGAATGCCTCCCAAGAGCCGCGCGACCAAGGTCCGCCGCAAGGAGAAGAAGAACATCGCTCAGGGCGAAGCCCACATCAAGAGCACGTTCAACAACACCATCGTCACGATCACCGACCCGACCGGTGCGGTGATCTCGTGGGCCTCCGCCGGCACCGTCGGCTTCAAGGGCTCGCGCAAGTCCACCCCCTTCGCCGCCCAGATGGCTGCCGAGGCTGCCGGTCGCCGCGCGATGGACCACGGCATGAAGAAGATCGACGTCTTCGTCAAGGGCCCGGGCTCGGGTCGTGAGACCGCGATCCGTTCGCTCGGTGCCATCGGCCTCGAGGTCGGCACCATCCAGGACGTCACGCCCACCCCCCACAACGGATGCCGGCCGCCCAAGCGCCGCCGCGTCTGACCCGAGACTGAGAAAGAGAGACTGAAACATGGCCCGCTACACCGGTCCCATGACCCGCAAGTCGCGCCGTCTCGGTGTCGACCTCGTCGGCGGCGACGCTGCCTTCGAGAAGCGTCCGTACGCCCCCGGCCAGCACGGCCGCGGTCGCATCAAGGAGTCCGAGTACCTGCTGCAGCTCCGCGAGAAGCAGAAGGCTCGTTTCACCTACGGCGTGATGGAGAAGCAGTTCGTCCGCTACTACAAGGAAGCCAGCCGTCGCCAGGGCAAGACCGGTGACAACCTGCTGCAGCTCCTCGAGTGCCGCCTCGACAACGTGGTCTACCGCGCCGGCTTCGCCCGCACGCGCCGCCAGGCCCGCCAGCTCGTCGTGCACGGCCACTTCCTGGTCAACGGCAAGAAGGTCGACATCCCGTCCTTCCAGGTCACCGACCACGACATCGTCGACGTACGCGAGAAGTCGCTCGAGCTCACGCCGCTCATCGTGGCCCGTGAGACCCACGGCGAGCGCGTCACCCCTGCGTGGATGGAGGTCATCCCGTCGCGGATGCGCGTCCTGGTCCACCAGGTCCCGGTCCGCGCGCAGATCGACGTGCCGGTCCAGGAGCAGCTCATCGTCGAGTACTACTCCAAGAAGTGATCCACCGTCGGTGGCCGCCTCCGGGCGGCCACCGACGCCCCTCTTCCAGCTCGAACTTTTCGCCAACCAATGTTCGGATCCGTCAAATAGCGGGTGGATCCGGAAAGGAAAAACTCCGTGCTCATCGCTCAGCGTCCGACCCTCACGGAAGAGACCGTCGACGAGTTCCGCTCGCGGTTCGTCATCGAGCCCCTGGAGCCGGGCTTCGGCTACACGCTCGGCAACTCGCTCCGCCGTACGCTCCTCAGCTCGATCCCGGGTGCCTCCGTCACCAGCATCAAGGTCGACTCCGTCCTCCACGAGTTCTCGACCATCGAGGGCGTCACCGAGGACATGACCGAGATCATCCTCAACCTCAAGGGCATCGTCGTCTCCTCGGAGCACGACGAGCCCGTCGTGATGTACCTCCGCAAGTCCGGTGCCGGTGACGTCACCGCCGCCGACATCACGCCGCCCGCCGGCGTGGAGGTCCACAACCCCGAGCTCAAGATCGCCACGCTGTCCGACAAGGGCAAGCTGGAGATGGAGCTCGTCGTCGAGCGTGGCCGCGGCTACGTCTCGTCGGTCCAGAACAAGGGCGCGGACAACGAGATCGGCCGCATGCCGGTCGACTCGATCTACAGCCCGGTCATGAAGGTGACCTACAAGGTCGAGGCCACCCGTGTCGAGCAGCGCACCGACTTCGACAAGCTCGTCATCGACGTCGAGACCAAGCAGTCGATCCGTCCCCGCGACGCGATCGCCTCCGCCGGCAAGACGCTCGTCGAGCTCTTCGGCCTGGCCCGTGAGCTCAACGTCGAGGCCGAGGGCATCGACATCGGCCCGTCGCCCGTCGACGAGCAGCTCGCCGCCGACCTGGCCCTGCCGGTCGAGGACCTGCAGCTCACGGTCCGCAGCTACAACTGCCTCAAGCGTGAGGGCATCCACACCGTGGGTGAGCTCATCTCGCGCTCGGAGCAGGACCTGCTCGACATCCGCAACTTCGGCGCGAAGTCCATCGACGAGGTGAAGGCCAAGCTCGTCGAGATGGGCCTCTCGCTCAAGGACAGCGCGCCCGGCTTCGACCCGCACGCCGCCCTCGCCGCCTACGGCGACGATGACGACGATGCGTTCATCGAGGACGAGCAGCTCTGATCTGACTCCAAACCGACCGGTCTCCATCCACGGGGTGCCGGTCGTCTACCCGGGTACCTGACACGGCCCGAGAGAAAGAAGGCACACCATGCCCAAGCCCAAGAAGGGTGCCCGCCTCGGCGGTAGCCCGGCCCACCAGCGCCTGATGCTGTCGAACCTGGCCACCGCCCTGTTCGAGCACGGCCGGATCACCACCACCGAGACCCGTGCGCGCCTGCTGCGCCCCGTCGCGGAGAAGCTGATCACCAAGGCCAAGCGCGGCGACCTGCACAACCGTCGTGAGGTCCTCAAGACCATCCACGACAAGTCGGTCGTGCACACGCTGTTCACCGAGATCGCCCCGACCTTCTCGGAGCGCCCCGGTGGCTACACCCGCATCACCAAGGTCGGACCCCGCAAGGGCGACAACGCCCCCATGGCGGTCATCGAGCTGGTGACCGAGGCCTACAGCCCGAAGGCTCCCTCGACCAAGAAGACCGAGGCCGCCGCCGCTCCTGCGCCGGTCGCCGAGTCGGCTCCGGCCGAGGTCGAGGCCACGGGCGTCGACGGTGAGACCGAGGTCGTCGAGACCGAGGCCGCCGACGCGGAGACCGCCGAGGCGCAGGCCCAGGGCGACGCTGCGGAGGTCGACTCCGAGGACGAGCCCCAGGCCTGATCGAGGCTCGCGCGAGGCCCGTCACCCCACTGGGGTGGCGGGCCTCCGTGCGTGTGCGTTGACCTCGCGCTCGAGCGGTGGTCCAGCCACATTCCTGGCGGCTCGAATGTCGCTGTGCCACCGCCCACGGGCGCGGCGTACGACGACACGCGGGCGAGCGGTGGTCCAGCCACGTTCGCCGGGGTCGTGGATGTGGCTCCACCACCGCTGCTTGGAGGCGAGCGCGGGGTCAGAGGGCGGCGAGGACGTCGGAGGCGTCGAGGCTGCGGGGAGCGCCGCCGGCGTGGGAGAGCGAGCGGGTGGCGGCGACGACGGCCTCGTTGACGGGGGTCGGCACGCCGTGGAGGCGACCCTGCAGGACGATCTCGCCCGCGAGGTAGTCGATCTCGGAGTCGCCGGTGCCACGCGCGAGGCTCTGCCAGGTCGAGCCGCCGCGGCGTTCGATGTCCGGGCGGCGCTGGAGGATCGAGCCGCGCCGTTCACGGTCCTCCTCGGCGCTCACGTAGGAGAGGCCGGCCGCGGTGAGCACGCGCTCGCCCTCGGCCTGTGCGCGTTCGGCGAGCGCGTCGGCGGCGTCGCCCCGGGCGAAGGAGGCGTCGACACCGTTGCCGAGGTTCATCAGGAGCTTGCGGCGCTTCCAGGCCATGATGTCGTCGCGCTCGACCGACGCGATGCCCGAGGCGGCGAGGTCGGCAGCGACCGCGGCGGTGGTCTGGTCGGTGCCTCCGGGGACGCGACCGACGTCGAGGACAGCGGGCGTCGGGTGGCACCCGGCGACGACGACGCCGGGCTCGAGGTGCGTCGACGGCAGCATCACGCAGACGGCGTACGTCCGCGCGAAGAGGCGCAGTGCCGCGGTCTCGGTCGCGATCCCGTTGGTCGCGCACACGATCGTCGTCCTCGCGGGTGCGTGCCGGCGCAGGTCGGCGAGGGCGACGGCGGCCTGGTGGGACTTCACCGCAAGGACCACGACGGTCTCATCGGACCAGTCGACGTCCGCGGCGGTGTCGGTGGCCGGGGCGTCGACGCGGTGCCGGCCGCCGCCGGTGTCGAGCACCAGCCCGTGCGACCGGATCGCGGCCAGGTGGGCACCGCGGGCCACGAGGGTGACCGGGAGGCCGGCGAGGTGGAGGTAACCGCCGATGACCCCACCGACGGCCCCGGCGCCGTAGACGACGTACTTCATGCGTGCGACCCTACGAGGCCGGTCAGCGGCACACGCGGAACCTCAGGTGGAGCACCCGGTGGGAGACTGCGGACACCCGCACGCCGCGACGCTCATGGCGTGGCTCCCTGTGGCGAGCGCCAGGCGGGATCGCGGCCCACGAAGGCCATCAGCCGGTCGACGACAGGGGCGTCGTCGGGGACGGGTACGGCGGGGCCGTACTGCCCGGAGTCGCGGAGCATCGCCTCGATGGGCCGCATGCCCTCCAGCATCTGCCCGGCGAAGTCCTCGTCGAGCCGCGGCTCCTGGCCGGTGGCGCGGGCCAGGTCCCACGAGTGCATGAAGACGTCGGAGGTGTAGAACTGGTCGACCGCGCGGGACAGCGGGTGCCGGCCGACGTGGGGGTGGGTGAACTCCTCGTCGCCGCGCTCGTCGAGCAGGCCCTGGACGCCAGCGGCGTGGTGGTGCCAGGCGGCCGCCGGGTCGTCCGTGGTCGCCGGCCCGGCCGGCAGCTCGACGCCACCGGCGGACAGGAACCCCCGGAACCAGGACACGAGGTGGTCGACGACGTCGACGGCCGTCCAGCCGTCGACCGGCGCCGGCGCGGCCCAGTCCGTGGCACCGGAGACCAGCCGGGAGAACTCGCCGGCCACCGCCTCGTGGCGAGCGGCCGGGGACTCGGGGAGTGCCATCAGCGCGAACCCTGGTCGTCCGACTGGGCCAGCATCCGGTCGAGCTTGGCGTAACCCTCGTGGATGCCGACCTCCATGCCGCTCGCAAGCATCTGGTCGCGTGCCTCGAAGGAGTCGCAGAGGGAGAAGCCGTGGAGGCGGGTCCGGCCGTCGCCGAGGTCCTCGAACGTCAGCGTCTCGAGCGCGACGGCCTCCGGCATGCCCTCCCACGTGAAGGTCTGGACGATCTTGTCCTCCCCGACGAAGGGGAACGTGCCGCGGAAGGCGTACTCCTCCTCGCCGCGTCGCGCGACGTAGCGGTAGGCGCCGTTCGTGCGGCAGGTCCACTCGTCGATGCTCGTGCTGAGCGAGTCGGGACCGATCCACTGGGCGAACAGGTCGGCGTCGGTGTGGGCGCGCATCAGCTGCGCGCTCGTGGCCTCGAAGTCGCGCCAGATGTGGACCGCCGGCACGTGCTCGTCGGCGAGGATCGCGGCCTCGGGGAAGCGGGCCGTGGTGTCGGGCGTGGTCTGCATGGTGGTCATGATGCGGTTCCTTCCTGCTGCGGGGTAGTGGTGGCGGGACTGCTGCCGTCGTCCTGCATCCGCGCGAGCACGGCGTCGAGGCGTGAGAACCGCTCCTCGGCCTGTCGGCGGTAGCGCTCGATCCACGCGGTCATCAGGTCGAACACCTCTGCTTCCAGGTGGACGGGTCGGCGCTGGGCCTCGCGGGTCCTGGTCACCAGGCCGGCGTCCTCGAGCACCTTGAGGTGCTTGGAGACGGCCTGGAGGCTCACGTCGTAGGGCGCGGCCAGGTCGTTGACGGTGTGGTCGGCCTCGGTGAGGCGGGCCACCATGTCGCGACGGGTCGGGTCCGCCAGCGCGGCGAAGACACGAGAGAGCCGGTCGGTCACGAGCCACCTTCTTCAACTGATTGGTTGAATAAAGGTACGTCGAGCGTGGCGCCGTTGTCAACCAACTGGTTGAACAGCCGGTCAGCGTCTCGGGGCGAACACCTTCCGCGACTCGGCCGCGCCGCACTCCGCGACACCCGAGGCGTACGACGTCGACACCGTGACGTAGTACGTCGCTCCGCGGGCGACCTTGAACCGCACTCGCCCCCGGTGGCTGACGTTGCCGCCAGACACCTTGTAGTCACGCCTGGCGCGGACCCGCCACAGCGCGATGCGCGCGCGTTGGTAGCAGCCCGCGACGGGGGAGGACACCTTCGCCTGGAGGCGCTCCTTGCCTCCGAGCCACCTCAGCGTGACGCCGCGCGACGCGGACGGGCAGCCCGTCGGGTTGCTCGACGCGACGGTCGGGCAGCCGTCGACGAGGTCGTCGAGCCCGTCGCCGTCGGTGTCGACGAGCAGGCGTGCGGCGCTCCAGGTCACCGGCTGCGCGGAGGACGCGGACGCGGGCGCCGACGCGGCGAACGCGGGGAGCAGCGCTGCGGCGACGGTCAGCGCGGCCGCGCGGTGGAGGAGTCCCGGGTTCGACATGGCCCGGCAAGCGTAGGCGCCTTTTGCGCTCGCGGGGCACGAACGTGTCGAGGACCGGCCGTACCGCGCCTAGGATCGCTGCGTGCGCCTGCGGATCGACTGTGCCTACGACGGCGCCGATTTCTCCGGGTGGGCGAGGCAGCCGGCGCTGCGGACCGTGCAGGCCACGCTCGAGGAGGCGCTGGCCACGGCGTTGCGCATTCCGCAGGTGCGGGTGAGCGTCGCCGGGCGCACCGACGCGGGTGTCCACGCCCGCGGCCAGGTGGCGCACGCGGACGTCGACCACGAACAGGTGACGGCGTCGGCCGGCCGCTCGACCGAGCCGCCGCTCGACGCGCTGGCCCGTCGGGTCGACGGGATCCTGCCGCCCGACCTGCGCGTACGCCGGATCAGCGAGGCGCCCGACGGGTTCGACGCCCGCTTCTCCGCGATCTGGCGCCGTTACGCCTACCGGATCGCCGACGCACAGGAGGTCGCCGACCCGCTCGTGCGCGGCCACGTCCTCACCTGGCCCCGGCGCCTCGACCTCGATCGGATGAACACTGCGTCTGCCCCGCTCGTCGGGCTGCAGGACTTCGCCGCCTTCTGCAAGCAGCGCGAGGGTGCCACCACCGTCCGCACCCTGCTCGACCTCGCGTGGCACCGCGACGACGCCGGCCTGGTCGTCGGCTCGGTCCGTGCCGACGCCTTCTGCCACAACATGGTGCGCGCGCTCGTCGGCAGCCTGATCGCGGTCGGCGAGGGGCGGCAGCCGACGACGTGGCCGGCCGAGGTGATGGCCGGGCGCCGTCGCGACGCCGGCGTGCGCGTCGTGCACGCCCACGGCCTCACCCTCGAGGAGGTCGGCTATCCCGACGACGACGAGCTGGCCGCGCAGTCCGAGCGGGCGCGCGCCAGGAGAGAGGCGATCGATGCCTGAGCACTACTTCTCCGCCGACCCCGGCGTGCCGTTCGAGCGGGAGAGGTTCACCGCCGAGCTGTGGGGCCACGAGCTGACCCTCGACAGCGGCTCCGGGGTCTTCAGCCGCGGGCACCTCGACCACGCGACGGCCGTGCTGTTCCGCGTGCTCGAGCCGCCGGCGCAGGGGCAGTTCCTCGACCTCGGCTGCGGCTACGGCGTCATCGGTCTCGCGCTGGCCCGGGCGGTGCCGCTCGCCAACGTCACCGGAGTCGACGTCAACGAGCGCGCGATCCTGCTCGCCAACGACAACGCGCGCGCCGCCGGCCTCGACCCGCGCTTCGTGGCGTGCCTGCCCGAGCAGGTGCCGAGCAACCAGGTCTTCGACGAGATCTGGTCGAACCCGCCGATCCGCATCGGCAAGGACGCCCTGCACGAGCTCCTCCTCACCTGGCTCCCGCGCCTGGCTCCCGACGGCCGCATGGTCACGGTCGTCGGCAAGTTCCTCGGTGCCGACTCCCTCCAGCGCTGGCTCGGCGAGCAGGGCTGGCCCACCGTGCGGCTCGCCAGCCACAAGGGCTTCCGGGTGCTGGAGACGCGGCGCGGTCAGGTGTCGGGCTAGGGCGTGCCGTCGAGGAACATCTTGAGGCGCACGTGGATGCCGTCGGGCTCCTGGGGGAGGGCGCCGTTGACCGCGCGGCAGACCCAGCCGAGGCGCATCGCGATCGCGGCCGCCTCGCGCAGGTGGGCGACGGTGGTGCCGTAGTGGGCGGCGTACGGCCCGAGGTAGGCGGCGAGGTGCGGGCGGAGGTCCTCGGAGTCCTGCACGTCGTCGACACCCCACGAGATGACCCCCTCGAGCGTCACGGCGAGGGTGAAGAACGGGTGGGAGATGCACGCGTCGCCCCAGTCGAGGACCTGGTGGACCCCCGAGGCGAGGAACACCTGGCCGTCGTGGAGGTCGTCGTGCTGCACGGTCTCGCGGATGCCGTACGCCGCCAGGCGGGCGCAGAGCTCCTCGATCGAGGAGGCGTCGGGGAGGCGGCGGTCGGCGTCGGGGAGGGCGGCCACCAGGTCGGCGTACGCGCCGGGCAGCATGGCCAGCCGGCAGTCCGGCAGCCCGAGGCCGAGGAGCTCGTCGACGTCGTCCTCACAGGCGATCTGGACGCGCGCGTAGGCCTCCAGCACGTCGTGCCAGCGCGCGAGGCTCCGCTCCTGCTCGACCAGCTCGCGCAGCCGGGTGCCGCCGTCGGCGAGCAGCATCCAGCCGGTGTCGGGGTCGCGGACGAGCGGCGCGGGCACGCGGCCCGAGGACCGTGCCGCGACCAGCTCGAGCACGGCGGCCTCGTGGGACATCGCGTCGTCGTTGGCCTTGAACCACACGGTGCCGGCGTCGGTCGGGACCCGCATGACGGTGGACCAGTCGGTGACGTGCGGCTGCTCGACCTCGCCGGTCCGGGTGCGGCCGAGGGCGGTGAGCCGGTCGTCGATCCACGCACGGGAGCGCGCGACGAAGTCCGGATCCAGCCACCTGTCCTGCATGGCGCGCATTCCACCCCGTCGCCGGTCGACGTGGCAACCGGGATTCAGGCGGGGCGGGTCGCGACCAGGACGCCGATCTTGTCGATGCGGTGCTCGGGGTTGTCGAACTCGTCGGACCAGTAGTTGCCGTTGGCGTGGTCCTCGATCGTCGCGCAGGTCGAGAGCGTGATCATCGGGTCGGTCGCGACCTCGCCGATGCGGCCCGGAACGGGCGCCCGCTGCGCGCGCAACGACTGCGGCTCGCGGAAGGACGTCCAGCGGGTGCGGCGCACCTCGTAGACGAAGACCGTGTCGCCGCTGCGCACCAGGATCCGGTCGCCGCGGCGCAGCGACGGGGAGTGGCGCAGGGGAGCGGTGCCGGTCAGCCGGTGCCCGGTGACGATGTGGTTGCCGACCTCGCCCGGCCCGACGCCGCCGCGCTCGCCGCGCGGCGAGGCCATCTCGCCGGCGTTCTGGAGCTCGGTGCCGGGGGCGTCGTCGGGTGAGCCGGGGTAGCGCACGACCGGGAAGTCCACCACGCCGATCGCCGGGATGCTGACGTAGGACCGCCTGGGCTCGGGCGCCGGCTCGGGTGTCGGCGTCTGGGTGGGTGTGGGCGTCTCGGTGGGGGTGGGGGACGGCGTGGCCGCCGTCGTCGTACGCCGCTCGGTGGGCGCCGGCGCCGAGCGCCGCGGGTCGTCCGCGGAGCACGCCGATGCCAGCGCGACGACTGCCGCGGCGAGGACGACTCCCGACCTGGTCACCCGTTCGAGCCTACGTCCGCGGTGGTCGTCACCCCAGCCGGACCGGTAGCGCCTCGACGCCGTGGACGATGGCGAGCTCGGTGAACCTCAGGTCGGCCGGGTCGCACGCCAGTGACAGGTCGGGGAAGCGTCGCGCGAGCCCGACGAGGGCGGTGCGGAGCTCCATCCGGGCCAGCTCGGCGCCGACGCAGCGGTGCAGGCCGTGACCGAACGCGAGGGTGGCTGCGGACGCCGTGGTCGGGTCGAAGTGCGAGGCGTCGACGTGGCGGGCGGGGTCGCGCTCGGCGGCGGTGAGCGACACGACGACCACGTCACCGGCGCGCACGGCCTGCTCGCCGACGATCAGGTCGCGGCGCGCGATCCGGGGGAAGGCCACCTGCACGGGGCAGACGAAGCGCAACAGCTCCTCGACGACGCGGTCGACGTCAGCCGGCTCACCGCGCTGCAGGGTTTGCCAGGCAGCGGGGTCCCGGAGCAGCACCCACGTGCCGAGCGACAGCATGCTGGCGCTGGTCTCGTAGCCGCCGAGGAAGACGCCGTCGGCGAGGCCGCCGAGCTCGACGTCGTCGAAGTCGGCGCCGTGCTCCGCGACCATCCGGGCGACCAGGCCGTCGGGCAGGCGCGGCGAGCGCCGTTCGGAGGCGACCAGGTCGATGAGGAACTGCCGGGTGCCGGCGGCGGTCTCGAGGATGCCGGCGCCGCCGCGGCGCAGGTCGAAGCGCGCGGCCCCCCGCTCGCGGAACTCGCGCCGGTCCACCTCGGGCATCCCGAGCAGGTCGCAGATCACCCCGAACGGCACCGCGAAGCCGAACCTCTCGACGAGGTCGACCTCGGGGCCGTGGGCGGCCATGTCGTCGAGCGCGGTCTCCACGACGCGGTCGATGTCGGCCTGCAGGTCGGCCAGGCGACGACGGGTGAAGTACGGCGTCAGCACCCGCCGCAGCCGCTCGTGGTCGGGCGGGTCGGTCATGCCGAGGCCACCGATGCGCTCGGCCGGCGCGCGGTCCTGCCGCCCGATGACGTGGCGCACGTCGTTGGCGAAGGAGCCGGAGTCGGCCAGCACGGCCCGCGCGACGTCGTATCCCGTGACCAGCCAGACCCGCGTGCCGAGCAGCCGGGTGAGCTGGACGACGTCGCCGCGGTCCCGGGTCTCCCCGAGCCGCGGCACCGGGTCGACGCCGTCGCGCTGCAGCGGGAAGCGGATGTGGGCCGGCAGCCGTCGTGACGCAGCCGAGACCGCCAGCTTGAGGGCGGTACCGCGCAGCGAGGAAGCCATGGGACCAGTGAAGGACGCCACCGCATCTCCTGTCATCCGGAATCACCCCGGTCCGTCCCCGGGGAGACCCCCGACCGTCCCGCTCGAACGATTCTGGCGGCAGGATGGAGCCATGGCCTACGACGCAGCGTCCAGCAGGTACGACGACTCCACTGGCATGCCCTACCGGTTCACCGGGAGGAGCGGGCTGCAGCTGCCCGCGCTCTCGCTCGGGCTCTGGCAGAACTTCGGCACCGACCGGCCCGAGGAGACGCAGCGCGCGATCCTGCGCCGCGCGTTCGATCGTGGTGTGACCCACTTCGACCTCGCCAACAACTACGGACCGCCCTACGGTCGCGCCGAGGAGAACTTCGGGCGCTACCTGGCCGACGACTTCATGCCCTACCGCGACGAGCTGGTCATCTCGACGAAGGCCGGCTACGACATGTGGCCCGGGCCGTACGGCCAGGGCGGCGGCTCGCGGAAGTACGTCCTGGCCTCGCTCGACCAGTCGCTGGCGCGGCTGGGCCTCGACTACGTCGACATCTTCTACAGCCACCGCTTCGACCCGGACACGCCGGTCGAGGAGACGATGGCGGCGCTCGACACCGCCGTCCGGTCCGGTCGCGCGCTCTACGCCGGCATCTCCTCGTACTCCGCGGCGCAGACGAAGGAGGCGGCCGTGATCGCGCGTGACCTCGGCACGCCGCTGCTGATCCACCAGCCCTCCTACAACATGCTGAACCGCTGGATCGAGGGTGAGGACGACGAACCGAACCTGCTCGACGAGCTCGAGGCGCAGGGGATGGGCTGCATCGTCTTCACCGCCCTCGCGCAGGGGCTGCTGACCGACCGCTACCTCGACGGGGTGCCGGCGGACTCGCGTGCCGCGCGCGACGAGTCGACGATCGCGGGGCTGGAGGACGACGTGCTCACGCGCGTGCGGGCCCTCAACGGCGTCGCCGAGCGGCGCGGCCAGAAGCTCGCCCAGCTCGCGCTGCAGTGGGTGCTGCGCGACGAGCGCGTGACCAGCGCGGTGATCGGGGCGTCGAGCGTGGAGCAGCTCGACACCAACCTCGACGCCCTGTCGGGCCCGGCGCTCACCGACGACGAGCTCGCCGAGATCGACCGCTACGCCACCGAGTCGGACGTCAACCTCTGGGCGAAGCAGTGAGCGAGCGACGTCCGGCGAAGCGGGTGGTCATCGTCGGCGCCGACGCCGCGGGCATGTCGGCAGCCCACCAGGCGCTGCGTACCGCGGATCGCACCGGTCAGGACCTTGCGATCACGGTGCTCGAGATGGGGACGCACACGTCCTACAGCGCGTGCGGCATCCCGTACCTGATGGCCGGCGACGTCGACTCCGCCGACGACCTGGTCGCGCGGACCGCCGAGGCCCACCGCGACGCCGGGATCGACCTGCGGATGGCGACCGAGGTGGTCGCGGCGGACCTGTCCGCCCGCACGGTCACCACGCGTGACGGGGTCGACGTGGCGTACGACGAGCTGGTGGTCGCCACCGGCGCCCCGGCCGTCATGCCCGCCTGGGCGCTGCGACCGGACGGGACGGCGTACGACGGGGTCGGCGCGGTCAAGACGCTGGACGACGGCGCCGCCTGGCTGGAGCGGTTCGCCGGGGCGCCGGACGACGCGCACGTGGTCGTGGTCGGGGCCGGCTACGTCGGGGTCGAGGTCGCGGAAGCCGCACTCCGCAAGGGTTTCGGCGTCACCGTCCTCACGCGCAGGCGCGGGATGTCCACGCTCGAGGACGAGATGTCGCAGCTGGTCAACGACGGCCTGGTCGCCGCGGGCGTCGACCTGGTGCTGGGCGCCGAGGTCACCGGCCTGGAGCTCGACGGAGACCGGGTGACCGGCGTGCACTGGGACGGTGGAACCCGTGAGGCCGACCTCGTCGTGGTCGCGATCGGCGTCCGGCCCGCGACGGGCTTCCTCGAGGGGACCGGCATCGAGCTCACCGACGCCGGCGCGCTCCGGCCAGACCCGCACGGCCGGGTGGCCGACCGGGTGTGGGCGGCGGGCGACTGCTGCGAGGTGCGCCGGCGCATCGACGACGCGTGGGTGTTCCGCCCGCTCGGCACCCATGCCAACAAGCACGGGCGGGCGCTGGGCGACAGCCTCGCCGGCGGCTCCCTCGCCTTCGACGGGATGACCGACACCTCGATCACCCGGTTCTCCTTCGGCGAGGTGCACCTGGAGATCGCGCGGACCGGGCTGTCCCGCGCGGACGCCGAGGCTGCCGGCCACGACCCCGTCGCCCTGGTCACCGAGGGCTCGACCGCCAGCGGCTACATGCCCGAGGCCGAGCCGATCGCGCTGTGGGTGATGGCCGACCGCACGACGCGCCGGCTGCTCGGCGTGCAGGTCGTCGGCGGGCAGGGAGCCGGCAAGCGGGTCGATGCGGCCGCGGCCGTGCTCTGGGCCGGCGGCACGGTCGACGACCTGGCGTGGATGGACCTGGCCTACGCCCCGCCCTTCTCGACCGCGTGGGAGATCCTCCAGATCGCCGCGCGCCGGGTGGCCGAGCGGCTCTGAACGGGCCCCTGAGGTCAGACCCCGGCGACGGCCTTGCGCACCTCGTTGACGCAGAGCGCCACGAAGGCCAGGGCGATGATCGCCATCAGCACGTTGGAGTGGAGCTTGTTGCGCCACGCGACGGGCGTGCGGTCGGTGTTGAGCAGCCAGAGCAGGGTGACGGCGAGGAACGGCATGAAGAAGGCGCCGAGCACGCCGTAGGCGAGGATCAGCCAGACCGGCTTGCCGAGGAACAGCATGATCATCGGCGGGAAGGTGAGCCAGAGGATGTAGGCGCGGTACCACTTGCCGCCCGCGCGCGAGTCGGCGTCCTCGCTCGACCCGCCGGTGACGTTGGCCATGAAGTCGGCGAACATCAGGCTGACACCGTTCCAGACGCCGACGAGCGAGGACATCGCGGCAGCCCAGAAGCCGAGCAGGAAGACCTTGCCGGCCCACTGGCCGTAGCGGTCCTGCAGGACCACGCCGAGGTCGACGAGACCGGCGTCGCCCTGCTCGATCGCGACGCCGGTGGAGTAGAGCAGCTCGGCGCCCACGACCAGGGTGGCCAGCACGAAGATGCCGGTCACGACGTAGGCGACGGTGTTGTCGATGCGCATCACGCGCATGTAGGCCGGGGTCGACCAGCCCTTCTCCCGCAGCCAGTAGCCGTAGGCCGCGAGCGTGATCGTGCCGCCGACGCCGCCGGCGAGGGCGAGGGTGTTGACCAGGCCTCCGTCCGGGATGCGGGGGACCAGGCCCGTCAGCAGCTCGGGGAGGTTGGGCGTCGTGAGCAGGGCGGCACCGACCATGGTCACGAACATCAGGCCCACGAGGGCGGCCAGCACCTTCTCGAAGGTGCTGTAGCGGCCCGTCCACACCAGGGCGAGGCCGATGAGGCCGGAGATGATGCCCCACCACGTCACCGACAGCACGCCGGTGAGCCCGGCGAGCGCGAGGCCGGTGCCGGCCATCGCGGCGGCGCCGTAGACGAAGCCCCAGATGACGATGTAGGGCGCGAAGTACCACGTGGTCCAGATGCCCAGGGACCGCCAGCCCTCGAAGATCGTGCGCCCGGTGGCCAGCGTGTAGCGACCGGCACCCTCCACGAGCACGATCTTCATGACGCAGCCGACGACCACGCCCCACAGCAGCGTGTAGCCGAACTTCTGACCCGCGATCAGCGTGGCGACGAGGTCGGCCGCGCCGACGCCGGTCGCCGCGACGACGAGCCCGGGACCGATGATCTTCCAGCGAGTGGCGGGTGCCTGGTCTGTGGTGGTGGAGGCCATGCCCGCCACCCTAGGCGTGGACTAGACCGGTTGTCAGCGTCCCTTGCGGGCCAGGAGCGTCAGCCAGCGGCCCTCCTCGGAGTCCTCGGACGGGGACCGCCACTCGAGCCTGAGACCGACGTCCTCGAGCACGTCGCAGAAGTCCATCTCGCGCCAGAGCACCGTGAAGTAGGGGTTGCCGGAGTCGCCGACCTCCCACTGCTCGCCCTCCCCCTCGCGGAGGGAGACGAGGAAGACGCCGCCCGGCGCCAGCGCCCCGGCGACCCGGCCCACCACCGCGGGCAGCTCGGACCGCTCGACGTGCTGCAGGACGGCGAGCGCCAGCACGGCGTCGTACGGCCCGCCGAGGTCGTCGGTGGTGACGTCGAGCCGCTCGACGACCCGGCCGCGTGCGGCCTGGAGGTCGATGAAGGCGCGGGTGATGTCGGTGCGGCGCACGGAGACGCCGTGAGCCTCGACGAAGTCGGCGTCCCACCCCGGTCCGGACCCGACCTCGAGCGCCGTGCCGCCCGCCGGAACGGCGGCGAGCAGGAGCCGCAGCGCCTCCCCGGCGAACCGGCTCGCGCCGTCCGGACCGGGAGCGGTGTCGTCGGCGTAGTCGCCGGCGATCCGCTCGTAGGAGCCGACGGTGCGGAGGTTCGCCGACGTCGTGGCGTCCCCCGGCTCGGGGACGGCCTGCCGAGGTGTCATGAGCGGCACCCTAGTCACCGGGGCAATTGAGGTGACGGCTGCTCGCCCGGCAGGGAGAATGCTGCCTCGTGGGTCACGTGGATGTCGCCGGAGTGCGTTATGAGCTGCCGGACGGGCGGGTGCTGCTCGACGACGTGAGCTTCCGCGTCGGCGACGGACAGAAGGTCGCCCTCGTCGGCGCCAACGGGGCGGGCAAGACGACGCTCCTGCGCATCATCACCGGCGACCTCGCCCCGCACGGGGGCGTGGTGACCCGCTCGGGCGGTCTCGGTGTGATGCGCCAGTTCGTCGGCCACGGTGGTGGCGACGAGACCGTGCACGACCTGCTGCTCAGCGTCGCCCCGCCGGCCGTGCGCCTCGCCGCGGCCGCCGTCGACGACATCGAGCTGGCGCTGATGGACACCGATGACGAGCGCACGCAGATGGCGTACGCCACTGCGCTCTCCGACTACGCCGACGCCGGTGGGTACGACGTCGAGGTCACGTGGGACGTGTGCACGACCGCGTCGATGGGGCTGCCGTTCGACCGAGCCCGGCACCGGATGCTCAGCACCCTGTCGGGCGGCGAGCAGAAGCGGCTGGTGCTGGAGTACCTCCTGCGCGGACCCGACCAGGTGCTGCTGCTCGACGAGCCCGACAACTACCTCGACGTCCCCGGCAAGATCTGGCTCGAGGGCCGGATCCGGGAGTCGGCGAAGACGATCCTCTTCATCAGCCACGACCGCGAGCTGCTCGACAACACCGCGACGCGCATCGTGACCGTCGAGCTCGGCAGCGCGGGCAACCTCGTGTGGACCCACCCGGGAGGGTTCGCGAGCTATCACGAGGCGCGGACGGACCGCTTCGAGCGCTTCGAGGAGATGCGGCGCCGCTGGGACGAGGAGCACGCCAAGATCAAGGCGCTGGTGCTGCGGCTCAAGATCAAGGCCGAGTACAACGACGGCATGTCGTCGCAGTACCGCGCCGCCCAGACGCGGCTGCGGAAGTTCGAGGAGGTCGGACCGCCGGTCGAGCAGCCGCGCGAGCAGCAGGTGTCGATGCGTCTCAAGGGTGGCCGCACGGGCAAGCGCGCCGTGGTGTGCACCGACCTCGAGCTCAGCGGGCTGATGAGGCCGTTCGACCTCGAGGTCTGGTACGGCGAGCGCGTGGCCGTGCTCGGCTCCAACGGGTCGGGCAAGTCGCACTTCCTGCGGCTCCTCGCCGCCGGCGGCAGCGACCCCGACGTCGAGCACCAGCCCGTCGGCGACACGCCCCCTGCCGCGGTGCCGCACACCGGCTCCGCCAAGCTCGGCGCGCGCGTCCGGCCGGGATGGTTCGTGCAGACGCACGAGCACCCCGAGCTGGTCGGCCGGACGCTGCTGGAGATCCTGCACCGCGGCGACGAGCACCGCGACGGCATGGGCCGCGAGGCCGCCAGCCGGGTGCTCGACCGCTATGAGCTCGCGCACGCCGGCGAGCAGCGGTTCGAGTCGCTCAGTGGTGGCCAGCAGGCGCGCTTCCAGATCCTGCTGCTGGAGCTGTCCGGCGCGACGCTGCTGCTCCTCGACGAGCCGACCGACAACCTCGACGTGCAGTCCGCCGAGGCGCTGGAGGCGGGGCTGGAGGCGTTCGAGGGCACGGTGCTCGCGGTCACCCACGACCGCTGGTTCGCCCGTGGCTTCGACCGGTTCCTGGTCTACGGCGCCGACGGCGAGGTCTACGAGTCCGACGGCCCGGTGTGGGACGAGGGCCGGGTGGTCCGGGCGCGATGAACCTCGAGATCCGCGACCTCGATCCCTTCGACGCCGCCGCCTTCGAGGCCTGGCACCGCGTCTACCTCCGCGCCCAGGACGCGATGGGCGAGGCTGCCACCCCGTGGATGCTCGAGGAGCTGCGTGCCGTCATGCAGCAGACCGGGTCGTCGGCGTGGTCGGGCGGCTGGTCGGCCGTCGTCGCGGGCGAGACGGTCGGCGCCGGCTTCCTGCGCACGCCGCTGCTCGACAACCGCGCGCTCGCCGAGCTCGACGTCCACGTCGACCCCGACCGTCAGCGGTCGGGCATCGGGACGGCGCTGCTGGCACACGTCGAGGAGCAGGCCAGTCGCCGTGGTCGTACGGTCCTCACCGGGCTCGTCGGGTGGACGTGGGACAGCGGCCCGCTCGGCGACGACGCGCCGGGACCACAGTTCGCCCGGGCGCGCGGCTACGAGCTGGCGCTGACCGAGGTGCAGAGCGAACTCACGTTGCCGGTCGACGACGCGGTGCTGGATCGGTTGGCGGACGAGGCCGCGCTCGCCCACCCGTCGTACGAGCTCCGGTCCTGGTCCGGCCCGGTGCCGGACGAGCTGCTGGAGGGGTGGGCCGCACTGACCTCCGGCCTGACCACCGAGGCGCCCACGGGCGAGCTCGACCTCGAGCCCGAGGTGGTCAGCGTCGAGGCGGTGCGCGAGCGGGAAGCGACGATCGCGCAGCAGGGCCGCACGAAGTACAACACCGTCGCGCTGTCCGCCTGCGGCGAGGTGGTCGCCTACTCCGACCTCGCCACCACCATCCACGACCCCGGGCGCGCCTACCAGTGGGGCACCCTCGTCGACCGGGCACACCGCGGCCACCGGCTCGGCGTCGCGGTGAAGGTCGCCAACCTCCGGCTGCTGCAGCGCGAGCGGACCGACGTCGCCCGGCTCACGACGTACAACGCGGAGGTCAACTCGCACATGATCGCCGTCAACGAGGCCCTGGGCTTCCGGCCGGTCGCATGGCTGGGGGACTTCCAGAAGAGGCTGGGCTGATGTCCGAACCCGAGCTCGTCCGCGTCGGTCCCGACGGGTGGCAGGCGTTCCGCGACGTGCGCCTCGCCTCGCTGAGCGATGCGCCGGGTGCCTTCGGGGCGACGTACGCCGACTGGGTGGATGCCTCCGAGGACCGTTGGCGTGCGCGGCTGACCGACGTGCCCTTCACCGTCGTGGCGTCGCTGGACGGCCGTGGGGTCGGCGTGGTCTCGGGAGCCCCCTCGGAGAGCGAGGTCTGGCTGATCTCGATGTGGGTCGCCCCCGACCACCGCGGCACCGGGCTCGCCGGCAGGCTCATCGACGAGGTGGCCTCGTGGGCAGCCGCTCGCGGGCAGGACACCTACCTCATGGTGCGCGACGACAACCACCACGCGATCCGCGCGTACGAGCGCGCGGGGTTCACCGACCTCGGGGTGCCGGAGGACTGGCTCGACGATGCACCCCGCGAGCGGCGGATGCGGCGGGAGAGAGGCGCATGACCTCGGTGTCCTCGACTCCCATCCGTCGGTCGAGCACGCCTTCCACGAGCGAGGTGAGGGAGCTCAACCGGCTGGCGATGAGCGCGCGGATCCATCCGCGGTGCGTTCGTGCAGCAGCACCTCGGCGTTGTCGGCATCGAGCCACTTTCCGTCCACAGGGCCATTCACTTCGGGGTTCTCCCCAGGCCGCGGCAACCGTGCTTGCCGTTGTCGCAGGCCGTTCGTAGCGTGACCGGATGACCACATCCGCAACTCCGATCCCACTGATGGATGGCCCTCATCCAGCGGTGGCGACGGCGTTGCGGGTGGCCTCGCAGGTCGAGGAGGTGCTGGCCCTGGACCCGGCCTACATGCGCACCGCCGACAAGGAGACGGCGCTTGTGATGTGGACGCGGGTGGCGACGCTGGTGGAGGCCGAGCGACTGCGCCTGCTGGCCGTGAGCGGCGACGTGGCGGACGCGCACGGCGCTCGCGACGCGGCGGCCTGGCTGGCCCTCGAGACGCGAGCCGATGGACGCGAGGTCCGCCGAGATCTCAGGCTCGCGGCCGCCATGACAGACCGATGGCGCGCGGTGGACGACGCGCTCGCGCAGGCGGTGATCACACCGCAGCAGGCGCAGGTGATCGTTCGTGCGCTGGAGACGTTGCCGGCGGGCGTCGGCGACGAGGTGCTCGTCAAGGCCGAGGCGTGGCTGGTCGATCAGGCCCGGTCGTTCGGGCCGCGAGGGCTGCGCGTGCTCGGCCGCAAGGTCCTCGACGTCGTTGCCCCCGAGGTCGGCGAGGACGAGGAGCGCAAAGCGCTCGAGGCCGGGGAAGCGCGGGCGCGTGACCGCGCGCGGCTGACGACGCACCGCGTGGGCGACGGCACCACCATCGTCCGCACGCGGATCGCGGACGTCGCGGCCGACCGCCTGCTGACCTACCTCCACGCCTACACCTCGCCCGGCCATCTTCGCTCCGCCGGCGGGGCCACGGAGCCCGACCCGGCGCCGTACGCCGTCCGGCTGGGGCGTGCGTTCGAGTCGTTCCTCGAGGACGTCGACCCGGAGCGGCTGCCTCTGCACGGGGGCAAGGCGACGTCCGTGGTGGTGCTGGTCGACGAGGTCAAGCTCCGCGCCGGGGTGGGGGCCGCGGCCACGACGAGTGGTGAGGGGTTGAGCATCGGCCAGGTGCGTCGGCTTGCCTGCAAGGCAGGGATCCTGCCGGCGGTGCTCGACGGCCGGAGCGAGGTGCTCGACGTGGGGCGCCAGCGGCGCCACTTCACGCGCTCCCAGCGCTTGGCCCTTGCCGTGCGTGACCAAGGTTGTCGCGCCGAGGGGTGCGACATGCCGGCCGCGATGTGCGAGGCCCACCACCTCGACCCGTGGGGTGCGGGAGGACGCACCGACCTCGAGCGCGGCATCCTGCTCTGCTCCTACCACCACCATCGGGTCCACGACCCGGCCTTCCGGTGGACACTCACCCGCCAGCGACGCGTCGAGCTCACGAGGATCAACCGGCGGACGTGAGCAGGATCCGGATCAGCCCTTCGGTCAGCAGATCTCGCTAGCCGAGGTACGCCGGCGCACCCACGAGGATCGACGCGCGCGAGGGTCGACTTGCCGGACCCGGGTACTCCGGAGAGCTGCACCAGCATCACTCGAGGCTACGTGGCGGGAACTCCGTGAGGTGGTGCGATGGGTCCATGATCGAGCGCATGAACACGCGCCGCGGACTCTTCGTCGCCCCCTTCGACGCCCTGGCCGACCCGCTCGTGGTCGGCGACCTCGCGGCCGAGGCCGAGGTGGCCGGCTGGGAGGGGTTCTTCCTGTGGGACCACCTGCAGTACGGCGACCGTGTCACCGAGATCGCGGACGTGTGGACCTGCTGCGCGGCCGTTGCGATGCGGACCGAGGGAATGGTGTTCGGGCCGATGGTGACGCCGCTGGCCCGGAGGCGGCCCCAGGTGGTGGCCCGGCAGGCGGCCAGCCTGGCGGTGCTGTCGGGGGAGCGGTTCGTGCTGGGGCTCGGGCTGGGCGACGACTGGGTGGGCGAGTTCAGCGACTTCGGCGACGAGCCGGACCCGAAGGTCCGCGCCCGCATGCTCGACGAGGGGCTCGAGGCGCTGACCGGCTACCTCGGGGGCGGGTTCCGTCCCGCGCCCGCAGTCCCGATCTGGCTGGCCGGCCGGTTCCCGAACCCCGCTCCCATGCGTCGCGCCGCGCGGTACGACGGGTTCTTCGTGATCGGGCTCGACGGCCCTGACGACCTGGACACCGTGACCGGGACGCTCGCCCAGCACGGACCCCAGCCGGGCTTCGACGTGGTGGTCGACCTCCAGCCGGACCAGGATCCGACGCCGTGGCTCGACAGTGGGGCGTCGTGGGTGCTGACCAGGATCGGGCCCTACGACCTGGACCTCGACGACGTACGCCGGATCATCGCGGCCGGACCCTAGGAGCGCCGTACGCGCCGGAGGGCGAGCCACGCCACCAGGCCGGTGAGGAGGCCGGCCAGGACTGCCAGTGCGAGTCGCACCAGCATCGGCCACGGACCGCGGTCCACGTCGTCGGGGTCGACCACCTGCAGGTCGGCAGCGGCATCCGCGGCGAGCTGGAACCGGCCGACGCCGTGGGACTGCACGTCGAGGATCCGCATCAGCGTGCGGGGCTCCGAGCCGTCGAGGGAGACGGCGGCGAGGTCCAGGGCCAGTCCTCCCGCCTCGTTCAGGAGCATCAGCACCTCATCGGGTCCGCTCCAGCCGAGGACGCGTCCGGGCCCGGAGAGGTCCAGCGGCAGCGGGTCCGGCGCGTCGCCTCCTTCGCCGGTCGCGTCCACGAGGACGAGCCCCGTCGGGGTGCCCGGGCCGCCGACCGGAGCGGGCGCGCCGGCGGGATCGACCGTGGTGATCGCGAGCATCCGCCCGTCGGGCGACCAGGCGTACGGCCCGGCCAGCAGGCCGTCCGCCTCGACCAGTCGTTCGCCGGCGTCGTCGACGATCGCGATCTCGCGGCCATCTTCCCCGGACCGCTCGACGGCCAGGGAGGTGTCGTCGGGGGAGAAGGCGACCGCGGTCGCTCCGCCCTTGCTCATCACCTCGGTGGTGTCGCGGTCGAGGTCGAGGACCCCGACGTCTCCCGTGATGCGCCCGCCGGAGTAGGGGCTCGTCGGGTCGTCGGACAGCAGGAGGGCCATCGACCGTCCGTCGTTCGACCACGCCACCGGCACCACGCTGCGTCCCTGCGGGAGCGGGTGGGTCGTGGTCTCGCCGGTGGTGAGGTCGACGACCGCGACGTCCGGCTCGTCGGTGTCGTGGTCCCCGACCGCGACGTGGCGACCGTCCGGCGACAGCAGCATCGGCGCAGGGTCTCCCTGCGTCTCGTCGCCGGCCCGGCGCTCCGCGACGTCGACCCGGCGGTAGGTGTCGCCGCCGGCGCCGAGCACGACCGCCTGCGGGGAGTCGAGGAACTCCACGCCGTAGCCGTGCTGGAAGAGCGCGACGGCGGGCCCGGGAGGGGAGTCCGCCACGCTCCCGGTGAGGTGGGAGTAGCCCGCCAGCTCCTTGGGCACCGCGTGGGTCCCGTCCTCAGGGGCCGGTCGCTCGTGCCCGGCACCGAGGGCGAAGACGAGGCCGGACGCGCAGAGGCCGAGGACCAACTGCACCCCCGCTGCCATGCGCATGGCGGGACTCTAGCGACGTTGTGCGGTGACGGTGGTGCGGCTGGCGCGTCGCCATCACCGCACTGTCGTCGTGATCCCCGGGTACCCGGGGATCACGACACCGTCGGCTCAGGTGAAGGCGCTGATGCCCGTCTCGGCGCGCCCGATCAGCAGCTTCTGGATCTGCGACGTGCCCTCGTAGAGCGTCATCACGCGGGCGTCGCGGAGGTACTTCGCGACCGGGAAGTCGTCGACGTACCCCGCCCCGCCGTGGACCTGGACGGCGTTGTTGGCGGCGCGTACCGCGGCCTCGGAGGCGAACAGCTTCGCCTTCGAAGCGGCGACGCCGTAGGGCTCGCCGCGGTCGATCAGGTCGGCGCAGCGCCACGCGAGCAGCCGCGCGGCGTCGGCGTCCAGCGAGATGTCGGCGATGAGGTCCTGCACGAGCTGGAACGCCGCGATCGGCCTGCCGAACTGCGTGCGTTCCCTGGCGTACGCCACCGACGCCTCGAGGCAGCCCTGCACGATCCCTACGCAGCCCGAGGCGACCGCGAGCCGACCCTTGTCGAGGGTGCCCATCGCGATCTTGAAGCCCTGCCCGACCTCGCCGAGGCGCGCCGCGTCCGGGATGCGTACGTCGTCGAGGAACAGCTCGGCCGTCGCCTGGCCGCGCAGCCCGAGCTTGCCCGTGATCTCGCGGGCCTCGAACCCTGCGGAGTCGGTCGGCACGAGGAACGCCGTCACCCCGCGGGGGCCGTCGTCGCTGGTGCGGGCGAAGACGAGCGCGACGTCGGCCCACGTGCCGTTGGTGATGAAGAGCTTGCGACCGTTGATCACCCAGTCCTCACCGTCACGCGCGGCACGTGAGGTGAGGTTGCCGGCGTCGGACCCCGTGCCGGGCTCGGTGAGGCCGAAGCACCCCAGCTTCGTCGCCGAGGCGAGCTGCGGCAGCCACTCCTGCTTCTGCTCCTCGCTGCCGTGGAAGAGGATCGACTTGCCGACCAGGCCGCTGCTCACCGAGACGATGCCGCGCAGTGCCGAGTCGGCGCGGCCGAGCTCCTCCATCGCGAGGGAGTAGGTCACGTAGTCGCCGCCGACGCCGCCGTACTCCTCGGGGATCGTGAGCCCGAAGAACCCGAGCTCGGCCATCTTGGGCACGATCGCGAGGTCGACGGACTCGTCGTGGTCCCACTGCATCCGGTGCGGGACGGCCTCGCGCTCGAGGAAGTCGCGAGCCAGGTCGCGGAAGGCCTGCTGCTCCTCGCTCAGCGAGAGGTCCATCAGAGTGCTTCCACCAGCTCGTGGTCGGTCACCCGCGCGGCCAACCGGGTGAGGTGGTGGTGGGCGTTGCCGAGCCACTGGTCGAGCACCTCGAGGTGTGCGGTGCCGACGCCGACGGCGTACTCCGCGGTCATCCCGATGCCGCCGTGCAGCTGGATCGCCTCCTGGCCGATGTGGCGTCCGGCGCGGGCGATCGTCAGGCCCACCCGGTCGGCGGCGTCGGCGACGACGTCGCGGTCACCGCCGGCGATCGTCATCGTCGCCCAGTCGACCATGCTGTGCGCGAGCTCGAGCTCGACGTACATGTCGGCCGCGCGGAACGTCAGCGCCTGGAACGTGTTGAGGGTGACGCCGAACTGCTGGCGGCTCTTGAGGTAGTCCGTCGTCGCGCGCACCTGGCTCTGCATCACGCCGAGCGCCTCGTTGGCGCCCATGATCCGGGTCACGTCGCGGATCGTCGCGGTGCTCGCCGACAGGTCGCGCCCCGGCTCGCCCAGGGGCGTGGCGGCGCTGCCGTCGAAGGCGACGCTGGCCGCGCGGGTCAGGTCGGCAGTGGCGTAGCCGGTGCGGGTCACCTCGTCCGCGGCGACCAGGAACACACCCGTGCCGCCGTCGTCGGGCAGGGCCGCGGTGACGACGAGGAGCTCGGCGCCCTCGCCCCCGACGACCGGGTCGGCCACGCCGTCGAGCGTCCAGGTGTCGCCGGAGAGCGAGGCGCGTACGCCGTCGGCCGGCGACCCCCAGCGCCCGCCGGGCGAGGTGTCCGCCGCGGCCAGCACGAGCTCGCCGGCACTCAGCCGGCCCAGCAGGTCGGCCTTCTGCTCGGCCGAGCCGACCGCTGCCACCAGGCCGCCGGCGTGCACGACGCACGCCAGGTAGGGCTCGGGCGCCAGCACCCGACCGAGCTCCTGGCACACGATCCCGATCTCGACCGGGCCGGCGCCCACGCCGCCGTCGTCCTCGCTGAACGGGCAGCCCGAGGACGCCCATCTCGGCCAGCCGGCCCCACAGGGAGCGGTCGAACCCGTGCGTCGTCGGCCACCGCGCGTCGGCGCGTCTCGTGGTCGGCGTACGTCCCCTTGAGCAGGCCGCGCACGGCCTCGCGCAGCGCCTGCTGCTCGTCGTCGTAGGTGAAGTCCATCGTCTGCTCCTCAGAGTCCCAGGATCGTGCGGCTGATGATCTGGCGCTGGATCTCGTTGGACCCGCCGTAGATCGACGCCTTGCGGAGGTTGAGGTAGGTCGGGGCGGAACGGCGTGCCCATCCCGCCTGCGGCGACTCGTCGTCGGCGCGGGAGGCCAGCGACGCCGGCCCGGCGAGGTCGAGCGCGAGCTCGCTGACCGCCTGCTGGAGCACGGTGCCTCGGAGCTTGAGGACGGACGACGCGGGGTGCGGCTCGCCGTCGGAGGAGTGGGCGACCACGCGCAGCGCGGTGAGCTCGAGCGCGAGCAGGTCGTTCTCGAGCTCGGCCACGCGGGCGCGGACCAGCGGGTCGTCCATCTGGTCGGCAGCGGTCGCCTTGAGGGTGGCCAGCGCCCGCTTGGTGGCACCGACGGGGGCGACGCCGACGCGCTCGTTGCCGAGGAGGAACTTCGCGATGGTCCAACCGCCACCCGGCTCCCCGACCAGCAGGTCGCCGGGGACACGTACGTCCGAGAACCAGACCTCGTTGACCTCGTGTCCGCCGTCGATCAGCTCGATCGGGCGCACCTCGACGCCGGGCGTGGTCATGTCGATGAGCAGCATCGAGATGCCCGCCTGCTTCTTCACCTCGGGGTCGGTGCGCACCAGCGTGAAGATCCAGTCGCCGTGCTGGCCGAGCGTGGTCCAGGTCTTCTGGCCGTTGACGATCCAGTCGTCGCCGTCACGCACCGCCGTCGTGCGCAGGCTGGCGAGGTCGGAGCCGGCGTCGGGCTCGGAGAAGCCCTGCGACCACCAGATGTCGAGGTTGGCGGTGTCGGGCAGGAAGCGCTCCTTCTGCTCCTCGGTCCCGAACTGCGCGAGCACCGGTCCGATCATCGAGGCGTTGAAGGCCAGCGGGATCGGCACGCCGGCGCGCTGCATCTCCTCGTGCCACAGGTGTCGCTGCAGGTCGGTCCAGTCCTGACCGCCCCACTCGACCGGCCAGTGCGGCACGGCGAGCCCCTCGGCGTTGAGGGCCCGCTGGGCCTCGACGATCTGGTCCCGGGTGAGGTGGCGGCCCTCCAGCACCGTGTCGCGGATCTCCTGCGGGACCTTCGTGGTGAAGGCCTCCCGCATGCGGTCGCGGAACTCCGCGTCGGCTGGGCTCAGCTCGAGCTGCATGTGTCTCCTCGGTGGGACGGCCGGCGGGCACGGCTGGGCCGACCGCCCCATCATGGCGCGGCCGGCCCAAGCGGGCGATCAGCTGTCCGCGATCAGCCGGTCGCGGCGTCGCTGTCGAGGACGAAGGTGCCGGTCCTTTCCTGCCCGCCGCTCAGCCAGGTGACGGTGACGCTGTCGCCGGGACGGTAGGAGCGGATCGTGGCCACGAGCGAGTCGGCGTCGGTGATCCGCTGGTCGTCGACCTTGGTGATCACGTCGCCCGCGGCGAGACCGCCCTCGCGCGCGGTGGACCCGGCAGTCACCTCGCGCACGACCGCGCCGGCCTCGTCGCCGGTCTGCGGGTTGCCGACCTGGATGCCCAGGCGGGCGTGGGTCGGGGTCTCGCCCGCAGCCATCTGGTCCACGATCGGCATCACCTCGTCGATCGGGATCGCGAAGCCGAGGCCGATCGACCCGGACTGCCCCGAGGTCTGCGAGCTGGCGGTGCGGATCGAGGAGTTGATCCCGACGACGGCCCCGGTCATGTCGGTCAGGGGACCGCCGGAGTTGCCGGGATTGATCGCCGCGTCGGTCTGGATCGCTGGGTACGTCGTCGAGTTGCCCTGGTCGTCCGATCCCACGTTGACCGGGCGGTCGAGGGCGCTGACGATGCCGCTGGTGACGGTGGCGTCGAGGCCGAACGGGGAGCCGATGGCGACGACGCCCTCGCCGACGCCGAGGTTGGCCGACTTGCCGATCGTGGCCGGGGTGAGGTCGGAGACTCCCGAGGCCTGGATGACGGCGGTGTCGGTGAGGGGGTCGGTGCCGAGGATCTCGGCGTCCGCGCTGGTGCCGTCGGAGAACGACACCTTGATCGCGCCGCCCTCGCCGGCCACCTCGACGACGTGGTTGTTGGTGAGGATCGTGCCGTCGGCGGTGAGGATGATGCCCGAGCCGGACCCCACCTCGCCGTTGCCGGAGACGTCGATCTTCACCACGCTCGGCAGCACCTTCTGCGCGACCGACTCGACCGAGCCGTCGGCCGGCGGGGTCTGCGTCTGGTTGGCGACGGTCGACGTCGTCGGGGCCGCCGAAACGCTCGGCGTGCTCGCGGGACCGTCGTGGGTGGCGTCCCACACCGCCGCGCCCCCCAGGCCGGCGCCGCCACCCACGAGGAGCGAGGTCGCCACGACCGCGGCCGCGAGTCCCGTACGCCGGCGCCGGGGCTCTGGCTGCTGCGGCTGCGGCTGGTGCTGCGGCTGGTGCTGTGGCTGGTGGAACGGGGGCTGCTGCTGGGTGGAGTACGGGTCGCTCATGCCTCGAGCCTGCGTCGCGAGCCTGTGGATGCCCTGAGAACCGGCTGGGAAGGCGCAGAGACCTTCCGCGACACCGTCAGCGGGGCAGGTCGGGCAGCGCCATCCACGCGGCCCAGGTCAGGTCACGACCGACGTAGCGGGGGTGCTCCAACGGCCAGTCCTCGGCGATCCACCGGGGGACCAGGTCGTCGAGGGCCGCCTCCAGCTCGGTGCCGACGCACTCGTCGACGACCCACCACGAGATCTCGGCGTCGGCGCCCGCCTTCTCGGGCGGATCGATGTAGACGCACCCCAGGAGGGCCGTCTCGTCGGTGTCGAACAGGGCGTAGTTGAACGACTCGTGCGTCTCCATCTCGGCGGCGTGCCGGGCCAGGTCGGCGCGGTCGGCCTCGTGCGACATGTCGGCAGGCGGCCACCCCCAGGCGGTGCCGTAGATGCTCCACAGCCGTTCGCGCGAGCCCATCACCGCGATCATGTCGAGGTCGGTGTCCTCGGCGCGGATGGGTCGGAGATGGTGACCGAACGGGACCTCGACCCGGGTCGGGTGGCGGAAGCCGGCGGGCAGCCAGGTGGGAGTGGCGTCGTGGGACGACATGGGGATTCCTCTCGGGTGGTCATCCGGCCAGTGGGGTGTCGGCGGCGCGCCGGCGCAGGGCGGCGAGCCCGCGACTGGTGTTGGACTTGACGGTGCCGGTCGAGCAGCCGAGCACCGCGGCGGTCTCGGCGACGCTGAGCTGCTCGTAGAAGCGCAGGACCACGGCGGCGCGCTGTCGCGCGGGCAGGGTGAGGACCAGGCGCCACACCCGCCCCGCCTCGTACGGGTCGGCGAGGGCGTCGCCCGTGCTCACCGGCTCGGGGAGCCATGCCACGGCGACCTCGTCGCGACGCCACGGCCGGCGTTGCCAGCTGACGTACTGGCGCGTGATGGTGCGCCGCACGTAGGCGTCGGCGGCGGCGCCCTCCCGGATCGAGTCCCACCGGGGCAGCACCCGGACGAGCGAGTCCTGCAGCAGGTCCTCGGCCGCGTGCGGGTCGCCGGCGACGACCCGCGCCCAGCGGAGCAGCGCGGGTCGCCGCTGGGCGACGTACGCCTCGAAGTCGACGACCCGCTGCCCCGACTGCTCCTCGGGCGGCACGTCAGGCCTCGCGCGCCGTGCGCAGCAGCCCGAGGGAGATGACGACGAGCCACACGGGTCCGGTCATGCCCGCCATGTACTGGAGCGGGCTGATCAGGAACAGCGCGGTCACGCCGCCGAGCACGAGGCTGGTCCAGCCGAGCCACGCGGCGTACGCGCCCTGCCGGGCGGCCCGGAAGAATGCCAGGCCGGTGAGGCCCGCGCCGCCCCACAGCCACGGGATCGTGCCGATCCAGTGGTTGAAGAACGCCGCGCTCTCGGGGAGCACCAGGTCGGGGTCCTCCAGCAGGGCGAAGGCGAACTCGGTGGTGAGACCGGCGCCGATCAGCTGGGCGACGGCGACGAGGCCGAGGCCAGCGACGGCGACGCCGGGCACCAGGCTGTCGGGCGCCGTGCGGCTCCGGAGCTGGCGGTGCATGCCCACGGCGAACAGCACCAGCAGGACGCACGAGAGCATCGTCGCGGTGTGGAACACCAGGATCTGCGGCACCTGCTCGGAGAGCCGGTCGACGATCGAGGCCGGTTCGCCCGCGACGTCGGGGGCGTAGACGGCGTCGACCATCGCGCCGGCGATGCCGCCGGCGATGCCGAGGACAGCCGCGCCGAGTCCGGCGAGGACCCAGCCGCGGTCGGAGGGCGTGGTGGTCGTGACGGGACCGGCGAAGGAGGAGGAAGGATCGAGCGTGGTGCTCATGGCGGCTCCTGGGCGGACGGTGTGCCGGCACGAGGTGTGCCGTGGCACCACCCTCGGAGCGGCGGGCGGTGCGCACCACCGACAGTGCCAGGTGTACGAGAGGTGTGCGGGTCGGGCGGGGTCGGCTCAGGCCGTGGCGGTGCCGCCGACCATGGCGGCCGCATCGGTGGCCGAGAGGCCGCGTCCGGTGTCGAGGGCGTCGTCGTAGCGGTCCGTGCCGAGGTGGGTGCGGGCGTCGTCGGCGGCGGCCAGGATGGTCTCCGGGTCCGTGCGGTAGTAGCCGTAGCCCCGCGAGCCGAGCGCCTCCCGGATCGCCTGCGCGGCCCCGAGGAGGAGCGGCACCCGCGCGTGCTGGCCGGAGGCGGCGGCGAGCACCGCGCCGGCGTCCAGGAGGTAGGCGAGGTTGGCCTGGTCGCCGGTCTCCAGCGACAGGCGTACGCCCTCCTCCAGGTGGCGGCGGGCGGCGGCGTGGTCGCCGCGGCCGACCTCGACCTGGAACAGGTTGTAGAGCGCGATGTAGGACGTGAGCCGGTCGCCCCGGCGCCGGGCGGAGCCGAGGCCCGCCTCGACCAGGCGCACGGCCTCGTCGGCCTCGCCCTCCAGGAGGGCCACCGTGCCGAGCCAGATGTGGGCGAGCGCCCACGTCCACTCGACCTCGTCGCCACCGCGGTCGGCGTGGGCGACGGCCTCGTGGAAGAGGCTCCTGGCCGCGGCCAGGTCGCCGTCGACCAGCGCGACCAGTCCCAACCCTGCGACGGTGTTGGCGAGCACCTCGGGGACGTCGCCGGCGTGCTCGTGCGCAAGCCGCCACCACCTCGCGGCGGCCACCACGTCGTCCATGGCGAACGCCATCGTGGCGGCGCCCAGGGCCGCTCGGGCATGGACCTCGTCGGACAGCACGTCCGCGCGGCGCAGGACGTTCTCGGCGGAGCGACGGCCGTGGTCGTGGTGGCCGCGGAGCCACCAGTAGAGCCACAGCTCCCACGCCATCCTGGCCGGCGTCTCGATGTCGCCGGAGGCGAGCGAGCGCTCGGCCGCGGCCGTCAGGTTGCCGTGCTCGAGGTCGATCCGGGTGAGCGCCGTGACCTGTCCGCCGTTGCGGTAGCTGGAGGTGTTGGCCTCGGCGACGGCGAGGAAGTGGGCGGCGTGCGCGCGACCCGCATCGTCCCACTCGCCGGCCTCGTGCAGGAGGTCGCGGGCGTACTGGACGACCGGCTCGAGCAGCCGCAGGCGCCCGGACGGCTCGGCGACGACCAGGGAGTGCTCGACCAGCGACTCCAGGTGGGTGACGACGTCGTACGTCGCGCCCGTGCGCTCGGCGACCTGCTCGAGGTCCGCGAGGCTGGTGCCGCCGACGAACACACCGAGCAGGCGCAGGAGCCGCTGGGCAGGCTCCTCGAGCAGGCCGTTGCTCCAGTCGAGCGTCGCGCGCATCGTCCGCTGGCGCGGGGGCAGGTCGCGCGGGCCGGACTCGAGGGCCGTGTCGAGCCGCGCGAGCAGCGCGTCGGGATCGAGCAGCCGGGCCCGCGCAGCGGCGAGCTCGAGTGCCAGGGGCAGGCCGGACACCCGCTCGCAGATGGCGGTGACCGTGGCCGCCCCGGACGGTCCCGCCCCCCAGCCCGGGCTGACCCGCTGGGCGCGGTCGAGCAGCAGCCGCGCGGCGGGGGAGGGCGTGCCGTCGGGCCGCTCCTCGACGTCGAGCGGCTCCACCCCGTACTCCGTCTCGCTGCGCACCCGCAGCGGTGCACGGCTGGTCGTGAGGACGGTCAGGTCGGGCACGGCCTCCACCAGCGCCGCTATCTCGGGTGCGGCGTCGAGCAGGTGCTCCAGGTTGTCGAGGACGAGCAGGAGGTGTCGGCCACGGAGTCGCTCGACCACGTCGTCGGCAACCGTCCGGCTGGCGTCGCGAGCGGCGTCGACCGCGTCGGCGATCGCGGGGAGCACCTGCGCCGGCTCGAGGAGCGGGGTGAGCTCGACGAGGACGACGCCGTCGGCGTAGCGCTCGCCCACGGCGGTGGCGACCGCGAGCACCAGTCGGGTCTTCCCCACGCCACCGGGACCGCTCAGGGTGACCAGGCGCCCGGCGCGCAGCAGGTCGGCGACCCGCGACACGTCGTCGTCGCGACCGACGAGCGGTGTCGCGGGGGTGGGCAACCCGCGCGGCACGAAGGTCGTGGTGCCGGCGGCCCGGCGCGCCGAGCGCGCCGGCACTGCCGCGTGGAGCTGTGCTCGCTGGTCCTCGGTCAGGTCGAGTGCGGCTGCCAGGGATCGCAACGTGTGCGGGTAGGGCCGCGTGCGGGTGCCGCGCTCGAGGGCGCTGATCGCGTGCGGGCTGAGACCCGCCCGCTCGGCCAGCTCCTCCTGGCTGAGGCCGGCACCTTCGCGCAGGTGGCGCAGCAGGGCACCGAGACTGTTCGTCCCCGTCATCCCCTACACCCCCTCCTGTCGCCCCACGCCGTCGCGTGAGCGGGAGTGTAGACATTCCGGGACCGCGGGGAGACGAAGAAGCCCCCGGCGGACCGGGGGCTTCCTCGTCGAACCGTCGAGATCGAGCCTCAGCTCACGCCCAGCGCTCGGAAGCGGCGGTGAAGGTGAGCTCGCGGTCGCCGGTGTAGATCTGCTTCGGGCGGGCGATCTTCTGGTCCTTGTCCTGCACCAGCTCGGCCCACTGCGCCAGCCAGCCCGGCGTACGACCGATGGCGAACAGCACGGTGAACATCTCCGGCGGGAACTGGAAGGCCTCGTAGATGAGGCCGGAGTAGAAGTCGACGTTGGGGTAGAGCTTGCGCTTGACGAAGTACTCGTCCTCCAGCGCGATCTTCTCCAGCTCGAGGGCGATGTCGAGCAGCGGGTTGGTGCCGGTGACCTCGAAGACGTCCTCGGCGGACTTCTTGATGATCTTCGCGCGCGGGTCGTAGTTCTTGTAGACCCGGTGGCCGAAGCCCATCAGGCGCTCGTTGCCGTCCTTCACGCCGTCGATGAAGGCGGGGATGTTCTCCTTCGAGCCGATGCGCTTGAGCATCCGCAGCACGGCCTCGTTGGCGCCGCCGTGCAGCGGGCCGTAGAGCGCGCCGACGCCGGCGGAGACGGCGGAGTAGGGGTCGACCTGCGAGGAGCCGACCGAGCGGACCGCGTTGGTCGAGCAGTTCTGCTCGTGGTCGGCGTGGAGGATGAAGAGGACGTCGAGGGCCTTCACCAGGCGCTCGTCGGCCTCGAACTTCTGCTCGCTCATCTTGAAGAGCATCGACAGGAAGTTGGCGGTGTAGCCGAGGTCGTTGTCGGGGTAGATGTAGGGCTTGCCCTGCGCGTGACGGAAGGACCAGGCGCCGAGGGTCGGCATCTTCGCGATCATGCGGACGATCTGCATGTGGCGGTTGTCCGCGTCGCTGATGTTGCGGGCGTCGGGGTAGAACGTCGACAGCGCGCCGACCGAGGCCATCAGCATGCCCATCGGGTGGGCGTCGTAGCGGAACCCGTGCATGAAGTTCTTCACGTTTTCGTGCACGAACGTGTGGTAGGTGATCTCGTGCACCCAGGAGTCGTACTGCTCCTTGGTCGGCAGCGAGCCGTGCACGAGGAGGTAGGCCACCTCGAGGAAGTTGGACTTCTCCGCCAGCTGCTCGATCGGGTAGCCGCGGTACTCGAGGATCCCCTTGTCGCCGTCGATGAAGGTGACGGCCGACCGGCACGAGGCCGTGTTCACGAAGCCGGGGTCGTAGGTCGCCAGGCCGGGCTCGTCGTCGGTGAGACGGATCTGCCCGAGGTCCTTGGCCGCGATCGTGTTGTCGTTGATCGCGATGTCGTACTGCTGACCTGTCCGGTTGTCGGTGACGGTCAGTGAATCCTTGGCCGCTACGTCGGTCACGTCGGCTCCTGTCCTACGTCTTGGGTTGTCGCTCCAACTTAGCCGCGGGGGTCGCGCGAGCGCGAACCCGGTGTCCAGTACCCGGGTCAGCGCCCGGCCACGCGGTGGGCGACGCGGGCGATGCGGCTGGTGCGCCCGAGCCCGGCGTCCTCGCGCCGGTCGGCGGCCCGGTAGAGCCGGTAGAGCGCGTGCACGCCGGCCCACCGCAGCGGCTCGGGCTCCCAGCGGCGGACGCGGTGGTTGGTCCACGGGAGCCGGGTCAGGTCGGTGTCGTGGCCGAGCACCAGGTCGCGCAGGGTGCGGCCGGCGAGGTTGGTGGCGGTCAGCCCGGACCCGACGTAGCCACCGGCGTGCCCGAGCCCGGTCGCTGGGTCGAAGGAGACGCTGGCGCTCCAGTCGCGCGGCACGCCCAGCACGCCGCACCACGCGTGGTCGAGCGCCACCCCGTCGAGCGACGGGAAGAGCGTCGTCAGCGTCGAGCGCAGCGACTCGATGGTGGCGTCCTGCGTGCGGCCGTCGACGTCGGTGCGCGAACCGAAGCGGTACGGCACGCCGCGCCCGCCCATCGCGATCCGGCCGTCGGCGGTGCGCTGGGCGTAGCAGTAGGCGTGCGCCTCGTCTCCGAGCAGCTCCTCGCCGCTCCAGCCGACCTCCGCCCACTGGGCCTCGGTGAGGGGGACGGTCGCGACGATCGCGGAGTTCATCGGGAGCCACTCGCGACGGTGGCCGGTGAGCCCGGCGGTGAATCCCTCGAGGCAGCGCAGCACCACGGGCGCACGGACGGTGCCCCGGTCGGTCACCACGGCGCCGGGCTCGATGCGCACGGCGCGGGTGCCCTCGTGGATGCGTACGCCGCGCTCCCGCACGGCGCGGGCCACGCCGGCCACCAGCTTCGCCGGGTGGACGCGGGCGCAGTCGGGGTCGAAGTGCCCGGACACCGCTCCGGCCACGCGGACCCGCTCGGCCACCTGGGCTGCCGAGAGCTCACCGCCGAGTCGGTCGGCCTGCGCCTGGGAGCGTGCGACGTGCAGGACGCCGCTGCGCACGATGTCGGCCTCGATCTCCTCGAGCCTCGCGACCGCGATCACCTCGTCGACCGAGCCGCGGACTGCGGCACGCATCGCCTCGAGCCCTGCCCCGCCCGCCGCCTCGGCGTACGCCCGCGGGCTGCCCGGCAGCTCGCTCGACAGCCAGCCGCCGTTGCGGCCCGACGCGCCGAACCCGGCGAACTCGGCCTCGACGAGGCGGATGTCCAGCGAGGGGTCGGCCGCACGGAGGTAGTACGCCGTCCAGAGCCCGGTCAGGCCTGCGCCGATGATCGCCACGTCGCACGTGACGTCGCCCTCGAGCCGGTCGGTCGGGGACGGCAGCCCGACCTGCTGCCACCAGAAGGACACACCGCCGTTGCGCACCGGGTCATCATCACCCGCGCCGCACAGGGTCGCCGTTTTGACCCTCCCCGTGCACGCGCCGTACTCTTGCTGGTCGCGACTCCTGCCGCGTCCGTCCTCCCTCGTCATCGGGAGTGGACGGGTGCAGATCCGGACGTCATCCCTCCTGAGGAGGGAGCGAACCGGGCCGTGTTCGTCAGAAGCCGCAGCTCCACCAGCCGGACCTCGACCGAGGGCCGGGTCCAACGAACGAGAACGGGACATCGCCGTGCGCACGTACAGCCCCAAGCCCGCTGACATCCAGCGTGAGTGGCTCGTCATCGACGCCACCGACGTGGTCCTGGGCCGCCTCGCCGTCCAGACCGCCAACCTCCTCCGCGGCAAGCACAAGCCGACCTTTGCTCCTCACATGGACATGGGCGACTTCGTCATCATCGTGAACGCCTCCAAGGTGTCGCTGTCGGGGACCAAGAAGACCACCAAGATGGCCTACCGCCACTCCGGCTTCCCGGGCGGCCTCTCGGCCACGCCCTTCGGCGAGCTCCTCGAGAAGGACGCCCGCAAGGCCATCGAGAACGCTGTCTGGGGCATGCTCCCCAAGAACAAGCTCGGTCGCCAGATTCTGAAGAAGCTCAAGGTCTACGCCGGCCCCGACCACCCGCACCTGGCCCAGCAGGCCACTCCCTTCGAGATCACGCAGATCTCCCAGTGACGACTGAGGACGCACAGATGACTGAGAACACCGACCTGAACTCCTCGGGCGAGGTCGAGGAGACCTTCGAGGCCGACGCCGAGGGCGTTTCCTACACCTCCGAGAGCGACGCCTCCGCGGACACCCCGGCCCGTCCGGCCACGATCGCGCCCGGCGCGGCGACCGGTCGTCGCAAGGAGGCCGTCGCCCGCGTGCGCATCGTCCCCGGCACCGGCGAGTGGACGATCAACGGCCGCACGCTCGACAACTACTTCCCGAACAAGCTGCACCAGCAGATCGCCAACGAGCCGTTCGTCGAGCTGCAGCTCGAGGGTCGCTTCGACGTGATCGCCCGCATCCACGGTGGCGGCACCGCCGGTCAGGCCGGCGCCCTGCGCCTCGGCGTGGCCCGCTCGCTGAACGGCATCGACGTCGAGGCCAACCGCCCGGCGCTCAAGAAGGCCGGTCTGCTGACCCGCGACGCCCGCGTCGTGGAGCGCAAGAAGGCCGGCCTCAAGAAGGCCCGCAAGGCCTCGCAGTTCTCGAAGCGCTGATCTCCTAGGGTCTCGTCCCATGACGCGACTCTTCGGCACGGACGGGGTCCGGGGCCTGGCGAACGCCTCACTGACGGCGGAGCTGGCCCTGGACCTGTCCGTGTGCGCAGCACACGTCCTGGCCGACCGCGGCGAGTTCGAGGGGCACCGCCCCTTGGCCGTGGTGGGTCGGGACACGCGCATCTCCGGGCAGTTCCTCGAGGCCGCGGTCGTCGCCGGGCTCGCGTCGGCTGGCGTCGACGTACTGCTGCTGGGCGTCCTGCCCACCCCCGGCGTCGCCTACATGACCGAGCGCCTCGGTGCCGACCTCGGCGTGATGCTGTCCGCCTCGCACAACCCGATGCCCGACAACGGCATCAAGTTCCTCGCCCGCGGTGGGCACAAGCTCGACGACGCGATCGAGATCGCCATCGAGCGCCGCATGGGTGAGCCGTGGGACCGGCCGACAGGCGGCGACGTCGGCCGGGTGCGGGTCTACGAGTCCGCCGTCGAGCAGTACGCCGCCCACCTCGAGAGCACGATCACCCACCCGCTCGTGGGGCTCAAGGTCGTCCTCGACTGCGCCGAGGGCGCCGCGCACGCCGCCGGTCCACGGGCCCTCGAGGACGCGGGCGCGACCGTCATCGCGATCCACGCCGACCCCGACGGCCTCAACATCAACGACAACTGCGGGTCGACGCACATGGAGTCGCTCCGCGCCGCCGTGGTCGAGCACGGCGCGCACGCCGGCTTCGCCCTCGACGGCGATGCCGACCGCTGCCTGGCGGTGGACGCGGAGGGCAACGTCGTCGACGGTGACCAGCTCCTCGCGATCCTCTCCCTCTCGCTGCTCGAGCAGGGCCGGCTGGCCAAGGACACCGTCGTCGCCACGGTGATGAGCAACCTCGGCTTCGTGCAGGCCATGCGCGCCAACGGCGTCGGCGTACGCCAGACGAAGGTGGGCGACCGCTACGTCCTCGAGGCGATGAAGGTCTCCGGCTACAGCCTCGGTGGCGAGCAGTCCGGCCACGTGATCCTCAGCGACCACGCCACCACCGGCGACGGCATCCTCACCACCCTCCACGTGATGGAGCGGATGGCCACCACCGGCAGGTCGCTCGCCGAGCTGGCCGCCGTGATGACCCGGCTGCCGCAGGTGCTGCTCAACGTGCGCGGCGTCGACAAGTCGCGCGCGGACGAGGACGCCGTGCTGGCCGCCGCCGTCGCCGAGGAGGAGGCCGCGCTCGGTGACCGCGGCCGGATCCTGCTGCGCCCGTCGGGCACCGAGCCGATCGTGCGCGTGATGGTCGAGGCGCCGACGCACGACGAGGCGGAGGACGTGGCTTCCCGGCTCGCCGGTGTCGTGCAGAAGCAGCTGTCGCTGTCGTGACGACCGAGCCGCACGACGCGCTCGACGGGGGCGCGCCCGCGCCCCCCGGCCGGCTGACCGCCAAGGACGTCGCGCTCGGGATCGGCATCGGGCTGGTGCTCGCCGCGGTGCTCGTCGTCGTCACCCCCGGCATGGTGACCCATGTGTTCGGCGGGACCGACCTGCGCGAGACGACGGTCGTCGCCGTGCGAGAGGGCACTGTGCCCGGCGACGTCGACAAGCCGCGGACCACCTACGACCTGAGCTGGCCGGTCGGCGACGACGTCCGCACCGCGACGTTGCGCCGCGCCGGGCGAGCCGATCGCGAGGTCGGTGACACCTGGGCGCTGTGGGTGTCCCCGGACGGCTCCGTGGTGGAGACGACCTCACCCCGGACCGCCTGGGTCTGGCTCGGGATCGGCGCTCCCGTCTTCGCCCTGGTGATCGGCGCGATCGTGCGCTGGCGCGGGCGCACGATGGCCAGGGCGGTCGTCAGGGAAGCAGACCGGATCGAGGCACGGCGCGCGTCACGCTCCTAGTCGCCGCACGGCCGGCGATATCCGGATGACGGCTCCCGGGGCCCGCGACTACGGTCGCCGCGTGGTCGACATCGAGCAGATCAACCCGCGCAACGAAGCGGCCCTGCGCGCCTGGTGGGAGGTCGGGCACGCCGCCACGTCCTACCGGCCGGGGAAGCCCTGGCCCGGGTGGGAGCAGAGCCGGGTCGCGTTGCCGTCGCACAACCCCGAGCGGGCGGTCACCTTGCTGGGGGCGATCGACGGCCGCGAGATGGTCGGTGCGGGCCTGTTGGTGCGACCGCTGCGGGAGAACCCCCACATGGCCAACGCGGCCGCGTTCGTGCGCCCCGATCGCACCCGCGCGGGAATCGGCACGGCCCTCGTCGCCGAGCTCGAGGTGATCGCGGCGGGAGACGGGCGTACGACGGTGCAGGGCGAGGTCTACCTGGCTCCCGGAGAGACGGGTGGGCCGGAGGCCTTCGCCTTCGCACGGGGCTATGCGGTCGCCAACCGAGAGACGATGAAGGAGCTGACCGTCGCCGACTACGCCGCGCGGCGCCCCGACCTCGACGCCCTGCTCGGCACGGCGCCGGACGACTACCGGATCGTCACCTTCGACACCGTCTGCCCGGACGAGCACCTCGAGTCCTTCGGCCGGTTGCTGGGCATGCTCGTCGCGGAGGTCCCGCTCGGTGAGCTCGACCTCGAGGACTCCGAATGGACCCCTGAGCGCCTGCGGGCGGCCGAGCAGCGCCAGGTCGACACGGGGCGGCACGTGCACACGGCACTGGCCATCGCGCCCGACGGGTCGGTCGCGGGTGTCACCGACGTCCGGATCGACGACACCGACCACGAGCACGGCCAGGTCGGCATCACGCTCGTCGACCCGGCCCACCGCGGCCACCGCCTCGGCCTGGCCCTCAAGGTCGCCACCCACGACCTCGCGGTGGCGACGTACGACCAGCTCGCCGCGCTCGACACCTGCAACGCCGAGGTGAACACCCACATGAACGCCGTGAACGAGACGCTCGGCTACCGCACCATCGAGACGCTGCTGGAGCTGCAGAAGAAGCTGTGAGTGCCGGTGCTCGCCACGCCGGCCGCCACCACCGGCGAGCGGAGGTCGTCAGAGCTTGCGGAGGCGGACGTACTTCACGGAGTGGTCGGCGTCCTTGCGCAGCACGAGGTTGGCGCGGGAGCGGGTGGGGGCGACGTTCTGGACGAGGTTCGGCTCGTTGATCGAGTCCCAGATGCGGGTGGCCTGGTCGACGGCCTCGTCGTGGGAGAGGGCGGCGTACTTGCGGAAGTACGACGCCGGGTCGCGGAAGGCGGTCTCGCGCAGGCGCAGGAAGCGGTCGACGTACCACCGCTTGATGTCGGTGAGCGCGGCGTCGACGTAGACGGAGAAGTCGAAGAAGTCGCTCACCGCGAGGCCGGTGCGGCCGTCGTCGCGCACCCGCGCCGGCTGGAGGACGTTGAGGCCCTCGATGATCACGATGTCGGGACTCTTGACGACGACCTTCTCGTCGGGGACGACGTCGTAGACGAGGTGGGAGTAGATCGGTGCCTCGACGTCGTCGCGGCCGGACTTGATGTCGATGACGAACTTCAGCAGCGCCTTGCGGTCGTAGGACTCCGGGAAGCCCTTGCGGTGCAGGATGCCGCGGCGCTCCAGCTCGGCGTTGGGCAGCAGGAAGCCGTCGGTCGTGACGAGCGCGACGTGGGGGTGCTCGGGCCAGTGGGCCAGCATCTGCTGGAGCACGCGGGCGGTGGTCGACTTGCCGACCGCGACCGAGCCGGCGAGCCCGATCACGAACGGCGTACGCGGCGGGGTGACGCGGTGCAGGAACTCCTCCTGCTCGCGGTGGAGACGCGAGTTGCTGGCGACGTAGAGGCTCAGCAGGCGCGAGAGCGGCAGGTAGACCTGCTCGATCTCGCGCAGGTCGAGCTGGTCGCCGAGGCCGCGGAGGTTCACGACCTCGTCGGGTGTCAGGACGGTCTCGGCGGTGCCGGCCAGCTCGGCCCAGGCGGCCCGCTCGAGCTCGACGTAGGGGGAGGCCTCGTTGCCGTGGGACGGCTCCACGACCTCGGACATGGGTGCGATTGTGGCACCGCGCCGGGGCCCGGGGGTGCGGCGGCCTGCCGATAGACTCATCGGCCATGTGCGGAATCGTGGGGTACGTGGGTGCCAAGCCGGCTGAAGGCGTCGTGATCGAGGGCCTGAGGCGACTGGAGTACCGGGGCTACGACTCCGCCGGGATCGCGCTCATCGACCACGGCTCGATCGTCAGCGACAAGCGCGCGGGCAAGCTCGCGAACCTCGAGAAGGCCATCGCCGAGTCACCGCTCCCGCAGGTCACCACCGGCATCGGCCACACCCGCTGGGCCACCCACGGACCGCCGACCGACCGCAACGCGCACCCGCACCTCGGACGGGCGCGCCGCGTCGCGCTGGTGCACAACGGCATCATCGAGAACTTCGCCGAGCTGCGCGATCGCCTCGAGTCCGAAGGCGTCGAGATGGCCTCCGACACCGACACCGAGGTGGCCGCCCACCTGCTCGAGGAACAGCTCGAGACGGGCGTCGACCTGACCGTCGCGATGCAGAACGTGTGCCGCGGCCTCCGCGGCGCCTTCACGCTCGTGGCCGTCGACGCGCACGACCCGGACCGGGTCGTCGCCGCCCGCCGCAACAGCCCGCTCGTCGTCGGGATCGGCGAGGGCGAGAACTTCCTCGGCTCCGACGTGGCCGCCTTCATCGAGCACACCCGCGAGGCGATGGAGCTCGACCAGGACCAGGTCGTCACGATCACCCGCGAGGGCGTCGCCGTGTCCGGGTTCGACGGCACGCCCGCCGAGGGTCGCCGCTACCACGTCGACTGGGACCTGTCTGCCGCCGAGAAGGACGGCCACGACTGGTTCATGCGCAAGGAGATCTTCGAGCAGCCGCGTGCCGTCGCCGACTCGCTGCTCGGCCGCCGCGGCGCCGACGGCCTGCTCCAGCTCGACGAGATGCGGCTGTCCGACCAGGACCTCCGCGACGTCGACAAGATCATCATCATCGCGGCCGGTACGTCGTTCTACGCCGGCATGGTCGCGAAGTACGCCATCGAGCACTGGTGCCGCATCCCGGTCGAGGTCGAGCTGGCCAGCGAGTTCCGCTACCGCGACCCGATCCTCACCAGCGACACGCTCGTCGTCGCCATCAGCCAGTCCGGTGAGACCGCCGACACCCTGCAGGCCATCCGCCATGCCCGCGAGCAGCGGTCGAAGGTGCTGTCGATCTGCAACACCAACGGCTCGACCATCCCGCGCGAGTCCGACGGCGTGATCTACACCCACGCGGGCCCGGAGATCGGGGTGGCCTCGACCAAGGGCTTCCTCACCCAGCTCGTCGCCTGCTACCTCCTCGCGCTCTACCTCGCGCAGGTCAAGGGCACCCGCTACGGCGACGAGATCTCGCAGGTGATGGACCAGCTCGACAAGATGCCGGCCCACATCCAGACGGTGCTCGACAAGTCCGAGCAGGTCTACGGCCTCGCCCGCGACCACGTCGGCAGCCGCTCCGTGCTCTTCCTCGGCCGCCACGCCGGCTACCCGGTCGCCCTCGAGGGCGCGCTCAAGCTCAAGGAGATCGCCTACCTCCACGCCGAGGGCTTCGCCGCCGGCGAGCTCAAGCACGGCCCGATCGCGCTGGTCGAGGAAGGGCTGCCGATCCTGTGCGTCGTGCCCCCGCGCGGTCGCGACCAGCTCCACGACAAGATGATCAGCGGCATCCAGGAGGTGCGCGCCCGCGGCGCGCGCACCCTCTGCCTCGCCGAGGAGGGCGACACGACCATCGAGCCGTACGCCGACGTGCTGATCACGCTGCCGCAGGTGCCGGTGCTGCTCCAGCCGCTCGTCGCGGTCGTGCCGCTGCAGCTCTTCGCGTGCGAGCTGGCCACCCAGCTCGGCCACGACGTCGACCAGCCGCGCAACCTCGCCAAGTCCGTCACGGTGGAATGACCGTGCCGATCATCGGCGTCGGCATCGACGTGGTCGACATCGACCGCTTCGTGCAGTCCCTCGAGCGCACGCCCCAGCTGCGCGGGCGGCTGTTCACCGATGCCGAAGCGTCCCGCCCGCCGGCGTCGCTCGCGGCGCGATTCGCCGCCAAGGAGGCGATGGCGAAGGCGCTCGGGGCGCCCGTCGGCATGGCGTGGCACGACGCCGAGATCGTGTCGGAGGAGACCGGGCGGCCGCGCTTCGAGATCCGCGGCACCGTCGCGGCGCAGGCCGAGGCGCTGGGCGTCAGGCACGTGCACGTCTCGCTCTCCCACGACGCCGGCATCGCCTCGGCCGTGGTCGTGCTGGAGGGCTGATGCTGCGCGCCCACCTCGTCGAGGACGTACGCCGCGCGGAGGCCGCCGCGATGGCGGACCTGCCCGACGGCGCCCTGATGCAGCGCGCGGCCGCGGGCCTCGCCGCCGCCGTGCTCGACCTCCTCGGCGGCGGCTACGGCCGGAGCGTCGTGCTGCTCGTCGGCCCCGGCGACAACGGCGGTGACGCGCTCTGGGCCGGTGCGCGGCTCGCGCGTCGCGGGGTCCGGGTGGAGGCGCTGCTCCTGGCCGAGCAGGTCCACGAGGCGGGTCTGGCGGCCCTGCGCGCGGCCGGCGGGCGGGCCAGCCGCGACCTCGCCGACCTCGGGGAGTCGGCCGACCTGGTCGTCGACGGGATCGTCGGCATCGGCGGGCGCCCCGGCCTCCGGCCCGACGCGGTCGCGGCCCTCGAGGCGTACGTCGACGTGCCGGTCGTGGCGGTCGACGTGCCGTCGGGCGTCGACGTCGACGCCGGCCGGATCGACGGCCCCCACGTGCGGGCCGCCCTCACCGTCACCTTCGGCACCCACAAGGTCGCACACCTCGCCGACCCGGCCTCCGTCGCCAGCGGCGCCCTGCACCTGGTCGACCTCGGCCTCGACCCCGGGGTGCTGGGAGCTCCCGCGGTCGAGGCGCTCCAGCCCGACGACGTACGCGTGTTGCTGCCGCGGCCGGGTCCGGAGGCGCAGAAGTACGCCCGCGGGGTCGTCGGCGTCCGCGCCGGGTCCGGCACCTACCCGGGCGCGGCGCTGCTCGCGGTCGCGGGCGCGAACACCGGCCTGGTCGGCATGGTCCGCTACGTCGGCCCCGACCACGTCGCCGACACCGTCCGCACCGCGCATCCCGAGGTGGTGGGCGCCGGGCGCGTGCAGGCATGGGTCGTCGGTCCCGGAGGTGGCGACGACGCGGCGACGATGCTCGCCGGTGCGCGTGAGGACGGCGTACCGGTCGTGGTGGACGCCGACGCGCTGGCCCATCTGGGTGACGCAGCGCCCGACTGGGTCCTCACCCCGCACGCCGGCGAGCTGGCAGCGATGCTGGGCACCGACCGCGCGGAGGTCGAGGCGGCACCGCTCGCCCACGCTCGCGACGCCGCCCGCCGCTGGGGCTGCGTGGTCCTGCTCAAGGGCCACCACACCCTCGTCGCGGCGCCCGACGGACGGGTGCGGGTCACCACGACGGGCGTCCCGTGGTTGGCGACCGCGGGTGCGGGCGACGTGCTCGCCGGCCTCGTCGGAGCGCTGGTCGCCGCCGGCCTGGAGCCGTACGACGCCGCGTCCGCCGGCTCGTGGCTGCACGGCGCGGCCGCCACGCAGGCCGCCGCCGGCGGACCGCTGACCGCGAGCCGCGTCGCGGTCCACGTCCCGCAGGTCGTGCGCGACACGCTCGCAGGGCTGGGATGATCGCGCCCATGACCGGTCCCGTGCCCTCGCGCGCCGAGATCGTCGTGGACCTCGCTGCCATCCGGCACAACGTGCGGATCCTGCGCGACCTCGTGCAGGTCGACGACCCGGTGCAGCTGATGGTCGTGGTGAAGGCCGACGGCTACGGGCACGGCATGGTGGAGGCGGCGTCGGCGGCCCGCGAAGCGGGTGCCGACTGGCTCGGCGTGGCCACGATCGACGAGGCGCTGGCCCTGCGCGCGGCCGGCGACCGCGGGCCGCTGCTGTGCTGGCTGAGCGCGCCCGGCGACGACTTCGCCGGTGCGGTCGCGGCCGGGGTCGAGCTGACCGCGTACACGGTCGAGGAGCTGGACGAGATCGCCGCAGTCGAGGGCGCCCGTGTGCAGCTCAAGGTGGACACCGGCCTGTCCCGCGGTGGCGCCTCGCGCGCGGTCTGGGAGCCGTTCTTCGCGGCGGCCGCGGCGCACGAGGCTGCCGGTCGCATCCGCGTCTCCGGGATCTGGTCGCACTTCGCGGCCAGCGACGAGCCCGCCCACCCGTCGAACGACGTCCAGGAGGCGGCCTTCCGTGAGGCGCTCGGGCTCGCCGAGGCGGCTGGGCTCGACCCCGAGGTCACCCACCTCGCGAACTCGGCCGCCGCGATCCTGCGCCCGTCGTCGCACTTCGACCTCGTCCGCTGCGGCATCGCGGCGTACGGCCTCGACCCGGCGCCCGGAGCCACCCCACGGCTGGGGCTGCGCCCGGCGATGACCGTGCGTGCGCGGCTGGTGATGAGCAAGCCCCTCGCCGCCGGCGACGGCGTCTCCTACGGCCACACCTGGGTGGCCGACCACGACACCAGCGTGGGCCTCGTGCCCGCCGGGTACGGCGACGGCGTGCCGCGCGCCGCCGGCAACGCGGCCTCGGTGTGGGTGGAGGACTCACGGCGCCCGATCCGTGGCCGGGTCTGCATGGACCAGATCGTCGTCGACCTGCACGGCGAGCTGCCGCCACCCGGGACCGAGGTGGTGCTCTTCGGCACCGGGCAGCACGGGGAGCCGACCGCGCAGGACTGGGCTGAGGCCGTGGGGACGATCAGCTACGAGATCGTGACGCGCATCGGCGGTCGCTTCGCCCGCCGCCACGTGGACAGCGACGAGGAAGGCACCCGATGAGCATCAAGGGCCGGATCTTCGGCACCGTCGTCGGCGCGGCCGGCCTGGCCGCCGCCGCCGGTGCGGGCGCGATCGTGCGCCAGAGCCGGATCATCGGCAACCGTGCGGCCGGGGAACGGGTGGCGTTCGGCGAGCTGCACAGCGCGCCGCGCGTCGTCGTCGCCGACGACGCGCTCGACCTGCACGTCGAGATCGACGAGCCGGCCGACTTCGGCGGCCGGGCGTCGACCGACGACGACCTCACCGTCGTCTTCGTGCACGGCTACTCCCTCAACCTCGACTGCTGGCACTTCCAGCGGGCCGCCTACCGCGGGCAGGTACGCACCGTCTTCTACGACCAGCGCAGCCACGGCCGTTCCGCACGCTCCGACGAGGACCACTGCACGGTCGACCAGCTCGGCCACGACCTGCGCCGTGTCATCGAGGACACCGTCCCCGGCCGGTGCGTCGTCGTCGGGCACTCGATGGGCGGGATGAGCGTCATCTCGCTCGCCGAGCTCCACCCCGATCTGTTCGGCGACAAGGTCGTCGGCGCCGTCCTGATGTCCACCACCGCCGGCGGCCTCGACCCCGGCCGCATCCTGTTCCCGATGCTGCCGCTCGGCCTCGGCGGCCGGTTCGTCGGCCGCGCGGTCCGGACCCTCGACCGCGGGCACCGCGTCGTCGACGTCGCGCGGGCGTGGGGGCACGCGGTCGCCGACGTGGTCACCGACCGCTACGCCTTCGGCACCGACGAGGTGCCGGTCTCGCACGTCGACTTCGTCTACTCGATGCTCAACGCGACGCCGTTCGCCGTGGTCGCGGACTTCTACCCGGCCTTCGCGTCCCTCGACAAGTTCGAGCACCTCGAGGCGCTCGGGCGGGTGCCGACCTCGATCATCTGCGGCACCGAGGACAAGATCACCTCGGTCGGTCACAGCCGCAAGCTGCACGCCCGCATCGCCGGGTCGAGCCTGCTGGAGTGCGAGGGGGCCGGTCACATGGTGCTGCTCGAGCGCCACAAGCAGGTCACCGCCGAGCTCGACGACCTCCTCTCGCTGGCCCAGGGGCAGGCGCTGCGGTGAGCGTCGTCGTACGCCGGGTGGGCCCGGAGGCAGCCGCCGACGTGCTGGCCGTCGTGCGGAGCGCGTTCGGCGCGCGTCCCACCCTCGACCCGCCGGCCGACGCGCTGGGCGAGGACGTCGACTCGATCGCCCGCCTGCTGGGAAGGCGCGGAGGCTTCCTCGCGACCGTCGGCGACGTGCCGGTCGGCTGCGTCATCCTGGACCCCGAGCCCGACGGCCTGGTCCTGCGCCGCTTCGGCGTCGTGCCGGCCGCGCAGGGCACGGGCGTCGCGACCGCGCTGGTCGAGGCGGCCGTCGACGCCGCTGCCGGACGCTCGGCCGTGAAGGTCGTCGCGCGCGAGGAGCTGCCCGAGACCGTCGGCTTCTGGGAGCGGCACGACTTCGTGGTGACCCGCCGGTCGAGCCCGTACGTCGAGCTCGCGTCGTGGCTCGGCACCACCTTCGCCTGCCCGGACGCCGACACGATGCGTCGGCTGGGGGAGCGGGTCGGGCGCAGCATGGTCGCCGGCGACCTCGTCGTGCTGACCGGCGAGCTCGGTGCGGGCAAGACGACCTTCACCCAGGGCGTCGGCGCCGGCCTCGAGGTGCGTGGCGGCGTCACCTCGCCGACCTTCGTGATCGCGCGCATCCACCCCTCGCTCGTCGGCGGCCCCGACCTGGTCCACGTCGACGCCTACCGCCTCGGCGGTCTCGACGAGCTGGACGACCTCGACCTCGATGCCTCCCTCGACTCGGCGGTCACCGTCGTCGAGTGGGGCTCCGGGATCGCCGAGGGCCTGGCCGAGTCGCACCTCCACGTCGTCATCGAGCGAGCGGTCGGCCACGCGCCCGACGACGAGCTCGACCCCCGCCGGGTTTCACTGCGCTGGGTCGTCGGACAGTAACCTCGACGCCGTGCTCCTCGCCCTCGACACCGCGACCCCGCTGGTGAGCGTCGCGCTCCACGACGGTGAGCGCGTCGTCGTCGAGCACTCGTCCGAGCACCCGATGAAGCACGGTGAGCACCTCGCGCCGCTGGTCGCCCGGGCGATGGCGGACGTCGGCATCGTGCGGCAGGACCTCACCGCGATCGCGGTCGGCGTCGGCCCCGGCCCGTTCACCGGCCTGCGCGTCGGCATCGTCACCGCCCGGACCCTCGGGTTCGTGCTGGAGGTGCCGGTCTACGGCGTCTGCTCGCTCGACGCGATCGCGCTGCAGGTCGTCGAGACCGCGCCTCCCTCGGCCGGCTTCCTCGTGGCCACCGACGCCCGCCGCAAGGAGGTCTACCTCGCCTCCTACGACACCGACGGTCGCCGCCTGGAGGGTCCGGTCGTGACCAAGCCCGCGGAGGTCGCGACCGACGCGCCCGTAGCGGGAGCCGGCCCCCTGCTCTATCCCGAGCACTTCCCGAACGCCATCGGGCCGGACCGGCCCGGCGCTGGCTGGTTGGCCCACGGCGTCAGCGACGAGCTCGTAGAATTGCTCGACCCCGAACCTCTCTACCTCCGGCGCCCCGACGCGGTCGCCGGAGCCCCCAGAAAGCCGGTCTCGTGATCCGTCCCGCCGTCCTGACCGACCTGCCCGGCCTCACCGCGCTCGAGCACGAGCTCTTCGGCACCGACGCCTGGAACGAGTCGCTGGTCCGGCAGGAGATCGAGGGTCCCGGTCGGCGGTTCGTCGTCGCCGAGGACCGCGCCGGCGGACTCGCCGGATACGCGGTGACGATGACGGCCGGCGACATCGTCGACCTCCTGCGCATCGCCGTACGCCCCGACGTGCGCCGCTCGGGCCTGGCCTCGCAGCTTCTCGACGAGCTCCTCGTCGACACCGAGGATGCCTCGCGGATGCTGCTCGAGGTCAGCGTGACCAACGCCGAGGCGCTCGGGTTCTACGTCGCCCGCCAGTTCAGCGTGATCGACGTCCGCCCCCTCTACTACCGCGACGGGTCGGAGGCACTGGTCATGTGCCGCTGGCTCCCGGGCGCCGCGCGGGCTGACACGGCGACGCGGAATGACTGACGAGCCCCTCGTCCTCGGCATCGAGACGTCCTGCGACGAGACCGGGGTCGGGATCGTCCGCGGCCACACGCTCCTCGCCGACACCGTGGCGAGCAGCGTCGAGGAGCACGCCCGCTTCGGCGGTGTCGTGCCCGAGGTCGCCAGCCGCGCGCACCTCGAGGCGATGGTCCCCACCATCGAGCGGGCCGCCGAGACGGCAGGGATCTCGCTGGACGACGTCGACGCGATCGCGGTGACCAGCGGGCCAGGCCTCGCCGGTGCGCTGCTCGTCGGTGTCGCCGCAGCCAAGGCGCTCGCCATCGGGCTCGGCAAGCCGATCTACGGCGTCAACCACCTGGCCGCGCACGTCGCCGTCGACCAGCTCGAGCACGGCCCGCTGCCCGAGCCCTGCCTGGCGATGCTCGTCTCCGGTGGTCACTCCAGCCTGCTGGAGGTCACCGACGTGACGGTCGGCGTGGAGCCGATGGGATCGACCATCGACGACGCGGCCGGCGAGGCCTTCGACAAGGTGGCCCGGCTGCTCGGGCTGCCCTTCCCCGGCGGACCGCACATCGACAAGGCGGCCCGCAGCGGCAACAGCGTCGCGATCGACTTCCCCCGCGGCCTCACCGGCCGGCGTGACCTCGAGCGGCACCGCTTCGACTTCTCCTTCTCCGGGCTGAAGACGGCCGTGGCCCGGTGGGTGGAGGCCCAGCAGCGTGAAGGCGTGACGATCGACGTGGCCGACGTCGCAGCGTCGTTCCAAGAGGCCGTCTGCGACGTCCTCACCCGCAAGGCGATCGACGCAGCCTCCAGCCGCGGGATCGAGGACATCCTGATCGGCGGCGGCGTGGCCGCCAACAGCAGGCTGCGGGCGATGGCCGAGGAGCGCGCCGCCGCGCAGGGCATCCGCGTGCGGGTGCCCCGGCCGGGACTCTGCACCGACAACGGCGCGATGGTCGCCGCGCTGGGGGCCGAGCTGGTCGCTCGCGGACGTACGCCGTCGCTCCTGGACCTCCCGGCCGACTCCTCGCAGCCGATCACCACCGTCGTCGCCTGAGGCTCGCCGAGGGCGGGCCATGACGAAGGTCCCCGCCCGGGAGCGGGGACCTGCATCGTGACGCCCTGCCTGAGGTGAGCCTCAGTCGAGGACGCCGGGTGCGACGTCGTCGTCGCCGAGCCAGTCCTGGTCGTAGACCAGGCTGTCACGATCGAGGTCCTTCTCGTCCTCGCCCTTGCGGCCGCCCTTGCCGGCGGCGCCGCCGGCACCGGTGCCGCGTGCACCGCTCGAGCCTCGCCCGCCGGAGCGGGAGCCCGCGCTGGAGCCGGCGCTGCGGCCGCCCGCGCTGCCGCGACCGCCCGCGCCGCCGCGTCCGGAGGTGCTGCCGGTCGAGGCGCCGCGCCCACCGGCCGAGCCGGCGCCGCGGGAGGCCGGGCTGCCGGCCGAACCGGCACGAGAGGCGGTGGACCCGGCAGTGCCCGCGGAGCGCGAGAGGGCACCGGCGCTGCCGGCGCGTCCGGTCGAGCCGATGGCTCGTACGGGCGCCGCGCCGCGCGTCGCGGACGTCGGGACGGCACCGGGACGGATCGCACCGGCGGCCATGCCGCCAGCGCCACCCGCGGCGCCGAGGGCCGCGGCCGACGCGCCGGCCGACGGGCCGGAGCCCGCCGAGGCGGGTGCAGTGAGAGAGCCGCCGCTCGGTTGGTAGGTGATGCCGCTCTGCGACGACCCGATGACCGTGGTGGTCGGCCCCGGGTGGGGGTTCGGGTTCGGGATCGGCGTCGGGTCCGAGGGGTCCTGGTCAGTGGGGTTGGGGTCCGTCGGGTCGGGGTCCGTCGGGTCGGGGTCCGTCTGGTCCGGGTCCTTGGAGTCGGGGTCCTTGGAGTCGGGGTCCTTGGAGTCGGGGTCCTTGGAATCCGGGTCCGTCGGGTCCGTCGGCACTCCGGGCGTGCCGGGCGTGCCGGGCGCTCCAGGCGCACCGGGCGCACCGGGCGCACCGGGTGCGCCGGGGCCGGGAGGCGGCGGCTCGGTCGGGTCGGGCTCGCCGTGGATCTCCTGCATCGGCGGGATCGCTGCGAGGAACGCGGTGTCCATCTTCTGCGACCACTCCGACGCGGCGCCCTCCTGCTCGGCACGCTGGGTGTTGTAGGTGTCCATCCTGGCGTTGGCCGCGGCGCGCTTGTCGCCCTCGGCGGTGATCTGCTCGGACGTGGGCGTGTAGCCGGGGGAGTAGGTCGGCGGGGAGTAGGCGGCGGGCTGCTCCAGCACGGCCATCTTCGCCTCGGCCTCCTCGGCCTTGCGCATCACCTCGGCCGTCTCCTGCAGGGCCGTGCCGGCGGCCCGGATCTTGGCCGACTTCTCCTGCATGGACGCAGCAGACACCTGGAAGGCCTCGAGCACCGCCTCGGCGGTGACGCCCGACAAGCCCTTGCCGTCGGTCTTGTCGCCGGCGGCGGTCTTCGCTCCCGCGATCATCGCCCGGGAGACGGTGTCGAGGAACTCGCCGCTCGAGAACCAGTTGATGCCCGCTCCGCCGGTGGCGTCGTGACGGGCTCCCTGGAGGTACTGGCGCAGCTTCGCGCGCTCGGGGCCGATGCTCATCAGGCACCGCTCCCGGTGGTGCCGGGCTCGGTGTAGGAGCCGTCACCGATGTCGTCGGACGACGACTCGTCCCTGGCCTCGTCGAGCGTGGTGTTGACCTGCTCGAGGGCCGCCTGACGCATCATCATCTCGGCGTTGCTGGTCCCGTCGACGTCACGCACCTCGTTGGCCCACTGGTTGATGGCGTCGCTGTAGCCGCGCAGGGAGTCGGCGAGCTTCTGGAACTCCTCCTCGACCGCCTGGTGGGCCATCTTGGTGTTGACGCCGATGCGGTGGGCGGTGCCCGAGCCGCCGAACCAGCCCGGCGACACGTCTGTGACGATCTGGGACCTGAGCTCGTCGGAGTTGTCGAGCAACATGTCCGTCACGTCGGCGACGATGTCCGGGTCCACGTTGAGGGCCGTCAGGGCATTCGCCACCAGCCCGATGTCTGCCATCAGCATGTCTTCCCCCATTCCCGCCCCCGAGGGCGGTGAAACACGATGTCGCGCGCATTTTTGCACGATCCGGTGTCCGGCGCCGGTCCTCCGACGAGGCGGCAGGATCCTGTCCGCTACCGTCGCGCCGTAGGCAAGTCGACGACTCGGGGGACCTGGCCATGGGCCGACGTGGAGCAACCGCCATTGCTGGACTGGCCCTGCTGGTCTCCGGTTGCGGAGGCGCCACCGACGAACCGGAGGACCCGCCCACCGGTTCCACGAGTCCGTCCCCGACTGCTTCGTCGAGCACCCCGTCGCCGACCGAGACCTCGGAGCCGACCCCGACGGTGGAACCGGCCGCAGGGGTCGAGATCGAGCTGAAGGGGTTCCGGGTCAACGCGCCGAAGAAGTGGCGGATCAACAACAAGTTCCTCGTCGCCGCGACCGCCATCGGGCCCGTGGACGACGGCCGCTCGGGCGGGATGCTGCTCGGACTGGTCCCCTCGAGCGAGCAGGCGTCGATCGCCCGGGCCATGCGCGAGTCGTGGCAGCCGGGCGCCAAGCCCCGGGGGTTCGAGGAGCAGCCGAGGACGGTGCTCGGCGGGCTCAGCGCCTTCTACTACACGGCCGAGGGCAACAAGTTCCTCACCGAGCACGTGATGGGCACGTGGGACTCGGGCTGGATGGTCGAGCTCAACATCCAGCTGCCCAACGCGCTCTCGGCCGAGCGGCAGACGGAGATCGTCGACTCGATCGTCGCGACCTACCAGAGCCCGAGCCCACGCGACGGCTGACGCACCCGTCGGGCCTCAGCTGGGCACGGCCACCGTGAGCCCGGACACGCCGGCGCCGGGGATGCCGATCCGCTGCACCGAACCGTCCAGCCCGAGCCGCATCATGAAGTAGTCGTCCCCGCTGAACATCCGCACCACGAGGGCCTCGTCGCCCTGCCAGGCCATCTCGCTCCAGAACCCACCGACCGTGCGGCGCGGGAGGACGGCCTTGAAGGTGACGACCTCCCGGCCGGTTGCCGCGTCGAGCAGCGTGATGGCGGGCGGGCCGTTCCCGTCGGCCTGCGGGTCGGTGCCGACGACGTAGGCCCCGCTCGGGCTGAAGGGGCCGAGTCGGTGGTCGCAGGTGTCCCAGATGGCGGCGGCCGACCGGGTCAGCCCGTCGACGACCGCTGAGCACGCCGCGTCCCGCCGCAGCTCGGACAGGCCGGCCACCACGCCGGTCGCGGGCGACGACGCGTCGACCTGCAGCAGGCCCGGGATCTCGACCGGCTCGCCGCCTCCCGCCGAGTACGTCGTCGTGGTGGTCGTGTCGTCGTAGGCCCGTACTGCCACCTCCTCCTCGGAGATGAAGCCGACGGGGACGATCAGGTGCGACTCGGGAGCCGGAGGAAACGTCGTGTAGACCCACTCCGCGTCGCTGGTGGGATCGGCCAGGACCACCTGCCACCGGGAGCCGGTGTACTCCGACCAGGCGATCCGCTGTCCGTCCGGGCTGACGACCAGACCGGCAGTGGCGCTGCCACCGTCCTCGACGCGGAGGTCGGCGTCCAGGAACTCGATGGTGCTCGTCGGCAGGTCGGGCGCATCGTTGACCGCCACGCCCACCCAACCGTCGAGGTACGGGGTGAGCGTGTCGTAGACCTTCGGCAGGTCGATCGCTCCGTCCGGCGTGATCAGGCGGGGACCGTCGACGTCCATGAGCGGGACGGGGGTCTCCTCGACCACCTCCGCGCTGCGGGGGTCCACCAGCACGGTGCCGGTCGCCAGCCGCGGGCTCGGGCTGGGCGGCTGCGTCGCGGGCGGCACCTCGCTGCGCTGCGCCGGACCGTTCATCGACAGCCCGGCCGGGACCGCGATCGCGAGGACGGCGGCGACCGCAGCCCCGGCCGCGACGGCCCGGCGGCGCTGGATGCGGCGGGCGCGGCTGCGCACGTCGGTGACGGTGAGCGGCGCGTGCTGGATCGGGTCGACCCGGCGGTGCAGGGCGTCGTGGACCTGGTCCTCGAGGGGAGTGTGGTTCATGAGACGTCTCCGGACTCGTGGGGGTGCTCGTGCGGGCGGAGGGAGCGGGGCGCGCGGGCACGCAGCCCGGCGAGGGCGCGACTGGCCTGGGACTTCACGGTGCCGACCGAGATGCCGAGCGCCTCGGCGATCTCGGCCTCGCTCAGCTGCTCGTAGTAGCGGAGCACGATGACCGCGCGCTGCTTGGGCGGCAGGGTCTGGACGTAGGACCAGAGCGCCCCGCCCGTCCCGTCGTCGTAGGTGTCGGTGGCGCCGGTGTCGGGCAGCACGTCGGTCGAGTGCTCGCGCCGCTTCCAGGCGCGCCGCCACAGCGAGTTGTTCTCGTTGACCATCACCCGCCGGACGTAGCCGTCGAGCGCCTCGCGGTCGCGGATCCGGTCCCAGGACAGGTAGAGCTTGGCGAAGGCGTTCTGGAGGAGGTCCTCGGCGGAGGCGTGGTCGCCGGCCAGCAGGTACGCCGTCCGGTAGAGGGCGGGCTGGCGCGCGGTCATGTACGCCGAGAAGTCGGCGTCCTTGTCGGCGGACTTGTCGTGCCTGCCCATGTCCACGAGTGTCGCGGCCACCGTCCGCCTCCTGCCTGATCTCGGCGCCCCTGAACAGGGCGTGTCGGGGTGAGGACGCATCCCGGTCGACGGAGGTTGCATCGGTTTGGGAGGCTCGGGACGACCGGTCACGTCGACGGGTCACTCGAGGTCAGGAGACATCGCATGCAGCAGGTCAAGGCCGTGGTCGCGCTCGCGAAGGGCGCACCGGTCGAGGTGGTCACGATCAACGTCCCCGACCCCGGGCCCGGCGAGGCCGTCGTGCAGGTGCAGGCCTGCGGGGTGTGCCACACCGACCTGCACTACCGCGAGGGCGGGATCAACGACGACTTCCCGTTCCTGCTCGGCCACGAGGCTGCCGGCGTCGTCGAGGCCGTCGGCCCGGAGGTCAGCGGACTGGAGCCCGGCGACTTCGTCGTCCTCAACTGGCGCGCGGTCTGCGGCAGCTGCCGGGCGTGCGACCGTGGTGAGCCGTGGTACTGCTTCGCGACCCACAACGCGAGCCAGAAGATGACGCTCGAGGACGGCACCGAGCTCTCGCCGGCGCTGGGCATCGGCGCCTTCGCGGAGAAGACCCTCGTCGCGGCCGGCCAGTGCACGAAGGTCGACCCCGCGGCGCGTGCGGCCGCCGTCGGCCTCCTCGGGTGCGGCGTGATGGCCGGCCTGGGTGCAGCCATCAACACCGGCAACGTCGGTCGCGGCTCGACGGTCGCCGTCATCGGTTGCGGCGGTGTGGGCATGGCAGCGATCGCCGGATCGGCGCTGGCCGGGGCGGCGAAGATCATCGCGGTGGACATCGACGACCGGAAGCTCGAGACCGCGAAGAAGATGGGTGCGACCCACACGGTGAACTCGACGGACGTCGACGCGGTCGCGGCGATCCGCGAGCTGACCCCGCCGCCGGACGGCACCGGACACGAGGGCGGTGCCGACGTGGTCATCGACGCCGTGGGGCGCCCGGAGACGTGGAAGCAGGCGTTCTACGCCCGCGACCTCGCCGGCACCGTGGTGCTGGTGGGCGTGCCCACCCCGGACATGAAGGTCCCCGACATCCCGCTCATCGACGTCTTCGGGCGGGGCGGGTCGCTGAAGTCGTCGTGGTACGGCGACTGCCTCCCGTCGCGCGACTTCCCGATGCTCGTGGACCTCTACCAGCAGGGCCGGCTCGACCTCGACGCCTTCGTCAGCGAGGAGATCGGGCTCGGCGACGTCGAGGCCGCGTTCGACACGATGCACGCCGGCGGCGTCCTTCGCTCGGTCGTGATCCTATGAGCGCGCGGGTCGACCACGCCGTCGTCTCCGGCACCTTCAGCCTCGACGGCGAGACCCACCAGGTCGACAACAACGTCTGGGTGATCGGCGACGACGAGCAGTGCCTCGTCATCGACGCCCCGCACGACGTCGACGCGATCCTGCGCCTCGTCGCCGGCCGGGCGGTGAAGGCGATCGTCTGCACGCACGCGCACGACGACCACGTACGCGTGGCGCCGGCCCTGCGGGTCGCGACCGGTGCGCCGATCCTGCTGCACCCCGACGACCGTCCGCTGTGGGAGCTCACGCACGGCGGCGACGAGGAGGGGGCCGAGCTGTGGGACGTCGACCTCTCGGACGGGATGACCCTCACCATCGGCGGCGCCGCGGTGCAGGTGATCCACACCCCTGGCCACGCGCCGGGCGCGGTCTGCCTCTACGTCCACGACCTCGGCTGCGTCTTCACCGGTGACACCCTCTTCGAGGGTGGACCGGGCGCGACCGGTCGCTCCTACAGCGACGCCGACCAGATCGTGCGCTCCATCCGCTCGACGCTCTTCGACCTGCCCGACGACACGGTCGTGCACACCGGTCACGGGCCGAACACCACCATCGGCGCCGAGAAGGCCAACGTCTGAGGAGTCGTCAGCCGGCAGGCCGCACGTCGAGGTGGGCGAGCAGCGCGCGGAGCGGCGCGGGCTCGCCGCCTCGGGGCATCGCCTCGACGAGCAGACGCGCGTACCTCTCCTTCCGGCCGCTCCTCGACGTCATGAACCTGGCGAGGAGCTCCTCGCGCGTCCACCCCTCCTGCGCCGGCATCCGGGCCAGCCGGTCCAGGGACCGGCTCTCGCCGGCAGCGGCGATCACGCGCTCGACCCGGGCGGTGCCGAGGGTCCGCAGGAGCTCCTCCTCGAGGTCGCGGCGGCAGCAGAAGAAGCCGTGGGCCTCCAGGTCGGCGTCCGCACCGGGCGTGACCCCCGCGGCCGCCAGCCCGCGGCGGACGAACCGCACCTCCGGGGCGTCGTACAGCCCGGCCAGGCGCTCGCCCGCCGCGTGCAGCCGTGTCGCCACCTCGCGGATGTTGGTGATGCCGCCCAGCGGCAGTATCGCGACGCCGGCCCCGGCGAGGTCGCACCCGTAGGCGGCCGCGAGCGCGCGCAGCGCCGCCTCGTCGCTGTGGCCCTCGACGAGGACGGTGGTGTGCACACCACCAGTGAACCCCGCCGCGGCCGCGGTCGCCGAGGGATATCCCGTTGTGGGGCCGCGCCGACCGGCCTAGCGTCGAGTCATGAGCACCGAGCCGTTCGTGCCCGACGACTTCGAGCCGCCGACCCGCCTGGCGGAGGACCGGTTCGTGCTGGAGCCGCTCGGGCCCCAGCACAACGAGTCCGACCTGGCCGCGTGGACGTCGAGCATCGACCACATCCGCTCGACGCCCGGCTACCCGGACGGCAGCTGGCCGCCCGTGGGCGGGATGTCGTCGGAGGCCAACCTCGCCGACCTGACCCGTCATGCGGCCGACTTCGGGGCGCGGAAGGGCTTCACGTTCACCGTGCTCGACCCCGGGTCGGGCGAGGTCATCGGGTGCGTCTACCTGTACCCGACGAAGGCGGACGGGCACGACGTGGAGGTGCAGTCCTGGGTGCGCGCCGACCGGGCCGAGCTCGACGTACCCCTGGCGGACGCCGTCGCCGCGTGGCTGGCGTCCGACTGGCCGTGGCAACGCCCGGAGCGCCACGGCAGGTGAGGCCCGCCGCCGGGTGCTCCGCGGGCTGGGACGTGTCCTCCGGCCGTGCCACCATGACGGGATGCCCGCCCGCCTGACCACGCTGGTCGCGACCCTCGCGCTGGTCGCGGCGACCACGGCGTGCAGCGGTGACGAGGCACCGGCGGAGAAGGAGCAGGACGCGCGGAGCACCGCGGCCGGCAGCACGCCGACCGTTCCGCCCACGCCCTCGGAGGAGCTCGGGCTGGTCGAGGGCTGGGGGCCCGACCGCGCCGAGCTCGACCGCGCGGCGAAGATCGCCGGCAGGATGCGACTGCCCGACCTGGCCGGCCAGCTGATCGTCGCCGACTGGAGCGGGACCCGCGCCCCGGTCGCGATGGTGCGCGACCTCCACCTCGGCGGTGTGATCGCATTCAGCGCCAACGTCGCCTCCGCGGACCAGATCAGGGCCGTGAACACCGCCCTCACCCGGCAGGTCCGACGGAGGTGGCCCCTCTTCCTGGGTGTCGACCAGGAGGGCGGGGTGGTCGAGCGGCTGCGGGGAGCGGCCACCCGGTTCCCGACCTTCATGAGCGCCGGTGCGGCCGACGACCCGGCCCTCACGGAGCAGGCGTACGCCGCTGGCGCGGCCGAGCTGCGCGGGCTCGGGTTCACCGTGGACTTCGCACCCGACGCCGACGTCACCTCCGGCCCGGGCGACCCGACCATCGGGTCCCGGTCCGTGTCGTCCCGTCCGGCGACGGTGGCCGAGCACGTGGTCGCCGCGGCCGGCGGGTTCACCGGGTCCGGCGTGCTCCCGGTGGTCAAGCACTTCCCGGGGCACGGCTCCGTCCCGGCCGACAGCCACCTGACGCTTCCGGTGCAGACGAAGTCGCTCGCGGACCTCGAGGCCTCCGACCTCGTGCCCTTCCGCGCGGCCGTCGCCGCCGGGCTCCCCTCGGTGATGGTCGGGCACGTCGACGTCCGGGCGGTCGACCCGCGCGTGCCGTCCTCGCTGTCGCGCAAGGTCGTGACCGGGCTGCTCCGCGACGACCTCGGGTTCGGCGGACTGGTGGTGACCGACTCGCTCCGGATGGCCGGCGTCGCCCGCGGCAGGTCGCCCGGTCAGACGGCCGTCCAGGCGGTGCGGGCCGGGGCCGACGTACTGCTCATGCCGCCGTCGCCCGCGGCCGCGCGCACCGCGCTCGTGAAGGCCGTCAGGTCGGGATCCCTCCCGCGCACCCGGCTCGAGCGGTCCGCGGCCCGCCAGATCGCCCTGCTCACCCACCTGGCCGCGACCGGGGCGAAGGGTGCGCCCGTCGGCTCGGCCGCACGCGCGTCCCGCCGCCTCTCCGCGGCGGCCATCACCGTCACCGACGGCGCCTGCTCGGGGCGCCTGGTCGGTGACGTGGTCCATCCCTACGGCGACCCCGGCGCGGTCGGCACGTTCGTTCCGGCCGCCGGCAGGGCCGGGCTCACGGTGCTCCTGCGCCGCTCGCCGCCCAGCCGGCTCGCCGACCCGAAGCCGCGGCCGGAGCGCAGGAAGAAGGAGGGCAAGCGCCACTTCAGGAAGCGCGTGCGGGCGTGGACGAAGGCAGAGGCCACCCGCGTACGCCGCCTCGGCGCCTGGACCCAGCGGGAGGACGCCCGGCTCGCCGTCGGCACCGGCATCGGGTTCACCGGCTTCCACGACGCGCCCGTCGACGGGGCGGTGGCGGTCGCGACTGACTCGCCGTGGGTGCTGGGCCGGGTCGGCGCCCCGACCCGCATCGCGACCTACGGCGACACCCCGGCGGCGATGGAGGTGCTGGTCGACGTGCTCGTCGGCAAGGCGACCGCTACCGGCCGGCTGCCCGTGAAGGTGGCCGGGGTCGAGCGCGCGGGCTGCTGATCGTCAGAACGGCTCGGGCGCACGGCACGTCCGCGTCCGACCAGCGCTTCGTCTGGACCAGAAGTGTCCAACTCGGCGTAATACACCAACGTTCTCTCAAGTCTCCTCGCATATACCCCTGCACCTTGCCCCAAGTGCCCGAATCACCTTTTTCATGCCGCACGCTGGGTGTTCACAGGTACGCCGCTGCTCTTGGGGATCAGCAGGCGAGAAGCCACCATCAGGACTGGGGAACGAGCATGGTCAAGAAGGACGCGCGCGAGCGCATTTCGGAGTCCGTGGGGACTCGCGTCACCCGTCGCACCGTCACCCGGGGCATTGCATGGACCACGCCGGTCGTGGCAGTTGCTGCGGCTGCGCCTGCTTTCGCTGTGTCCCCGCCCCCGCTGGTGGTGACGCAGAGCGGAAATGCCTGCAAGCACCCAGGCAACCCGAAGTACTACCACTTCACCTTCTGCTTTAACAGCACCTTCGACACGACGGTGACGTTGACCAAGATGGTGGTCAACACGGAGACTGGTGCCTCGATCTTCCCCACGACGGTGTTTGTCCCGGCGGGCATCCAGGTCTGCAAGTACGTCGACGCGGGTCTTTTCGGCAACAGCGCCAATGGAGAGGCCGAGCTCTTCTACACCTACGTCGTGAGCGGCACCACGACTGTCGTGCCCGGATCGGTCAAGACTCAGGTCAATGACCTGCCGGTGTGCGGCACTCCACAGGACGCGAGCAATGCGCCCAACGATGACCCGCCGCACTGTGGAGCATTGGGCAACGGTGAGAACCCCGCCAACCCGGCCGCCATCTGCAACCAGTCGTAAGTTCCGGCGGCGCGACGAGCACGGCGCCCCCGCGGGCACTGTCTCAGCGCCGTAGATCCAGTGGCTGGGGGCGTGCTCGGGTCAGAACGGCTCGACCAGCAAGGCCGTTCCCTGGCCGGACACGCGGGTGAGGACGAGCGTGGCCTCCTCGTCACCCTTGAGCGCGAGCCGCTTGCGCAGCTCATCGGGCACGACCTGCACGCCGCGCTTCTTGATCGTCAGTCGACCGATGTGCCGCTCGTGGAGGGCCGCGCGCAGCTGCTTCTCGCGGTAGGGGAGGTGCTCGATCACGCGGTAGCCGCGCGCGAACGGCGTACGGAAGGCGTCGTCGGCGGTGACGTAGGCGATGTGCTCGTCCACCAGCCCGCCGCCGACCCCGGCCGCGACCGCCGTCACCAGGCCGGCGCGGATCACCGCGCCGTCCGGCTCGTACAGGAACGCCCCGACGTCGCGCACGTCCGCCCCCGGGTCGTCCTCGTCGGTGAGGGTGGCGAGCCCGCCGTCGCCGATGACGGTCGCGCGCCGGTCCGTCGTGGCGAGGCCGGGTGACCACAGCGCGGCCTCCTTGACCTCGCCGCCGTCGCTGACCCACTCCGCCTCGACGCCGGGCGGCACCAGGTCGTGGCCGATGCCCGGTGCGACCTTGACGAGCGAGCGCCGTGCCAGCAGGTCCAGCACCCACGGCCACGGCGGGGTCCAGCCCTCGACGTCGAACACCCGGCCGCGGCCACCGCGCCGGGCCGGGTCGGCGAAGGCGGCGTCGAAGCCGGCGATGTCGATCGTGGTCGCGTCGCCGACCATCACGGCGCCCGCGAGGCCGAGGGCGGTCAGGTTGGCCTCGGCCATCGCCACCCGCACGGGGTCCTGATCGACCCCGGCCGCGACCAGGCCGGCGCGCGCGAAGGCGAGCAGGTCGCCGCCGACCCCGCAGCCGAGGTCGATCACGCTGCCGCCGGGGATCGCCGCCGCCAGCCGCGCTGCACGGTGGTCGGCGACCCGGCTGCGCGTCGCCTGCTCGAGCGCGTCGGGGGTGAAGTACATGAGGGGTGCCGCGGCGCCGAACTTGCCGACGGCCTTCGCGCGCAGCTGCGCCTGCGTGGTGGCAGCGGCCGCCTTCTCGGCGTCGGGCTCGAGGCGGCGTACGAGGCTCGCGACCCGCACCGGGTCGCCGGGGTGGTCGGCCCAGGCCTGGCTCGCGTGGACGAGGAGGCGCTCGCCCTCGCTCGTGCGCAGCCAGTCCAGCGTCTCGATCTCCACGCGCGCATCCTGTCAGGCGGACCGTGCCCGGCCGCCGCTAGCACTCGGTTGGCGAGAGTGCTAGCGTCAGTTCTGGCACTCTCGTCCCGAGAGCGCCAATTGCCCGAGGCCCCGGTGCGACCCCCGCGACGGCGTGCCGACCAGGTCCCGGGCCCACGTCAGCCAAGAATCTCGTGCAAGAGAAAGTGGAGGTTGATCCGAAGTGTCGGTCAACATCAAGCCCCTCGAGGACCGCATCGTCGTCCAGGCGATCGAAGCCGAGCAGACCACCGCCTCCGGCCTGGTCATCCCGGACACCGCCAAGGAGAAGCCCCAGGAGGGCTCGGTCGTGGCGATCGGTCCCGGTCGCATCGACGACAACGGCAACCGCGTCCCGATCGACGTCGCCATCGGCGACAAGGTCATCTACAGCAAGTACGGCGGCACCGAGGTCAAGTACTCCGGCCAGGAGTACCTGATCCTCTCTGCCCGCGACATCCTCGCCGTCGTCTCCTGACGCACCTGGCATCCCGGCTGGCGGCGTTGCACGCCGCTCGACGACCGCTCCGCTCCAAGGTCGTCTTCGCGGCGTGCGCCTTGCCAGCCGGGCGCCAGGCACGTCAGGACTCCTGACGTCCCGCGACACCTAAGACTCTCTAGAGGAGCACAGCAATGCCCAAGATCCTGGAGTTCGACGAGAACGCCCGCCGCGCGCTCGAGCGCGGCGTCGACGCCCTCGCCAACGCCGTCAAGGTGACGCTCGGCCCCAAGGGCCGCTACGTCGTCCTCGACAAGAAGTGGGGTGCCCCCACGATCACCAACGACGGCGTGACCGTCGCTCGCGAGATCGAGCTCGACGACCCGTTCGAGAACCTCGGTGCCCAGCTCACCAAGGAGGTGGCCACCAAGACCAACGACATCGCTGGTGACGGCACCACCACCGCCACCGTGCTGGCCCAGGCCATGGTCCACGAGGGCCTGCGCGCCGTCGCTGCCGGCGCCAACCCGATGGGCCTCAAGCGGGGCATGGACGCCGCGGCCGAGGCCGTCGGCGACGCGCTGCGCGAGGCCGCCCGCGAGGTCGAGTCGCGCGAGGACATGGCGTCCGTCGCCACGATCTCCAGCCGCGACAGCATCATCGGCGACCTGCTCGCCCAGGCCTTCGACAAGGTCGGCAAGGACGGCGTGATCACGGTCGAGGAGTCCAACACCATGGGCACCGAGCTCGAGTTCACCGAGGGCATGCAGTTCGACAAGGGCTACATCTCGGCCTACTTCGTCACCGACCCGGAGTCGATGGAGTCGGTGCTCGACGACCCCTACATCCTTCTCCACCAGGGCAAGATCTCCTCGATCCAGGATCTGCTCCCGGTCCTCGAGAAGGTCATCGGCACCGGCAAGCCGCTCTTCATCCTCGCCGAGGACGTCGACGGCGAGGCGCTGTCGACCCTGGTCGTCAACAAGATCCGCGGCACGTTCAACGTCGCCGCCGTCAAGGCCCCGGCCTTCGGCGACCGCCGCAAGGCGATGATGCAGGACATCGCGACCCTCACCGGCGCGCAGGTCGTCGCTCCCGAGGTCGGGCTCAAGCTCGACCAGGTGGGCCTCGAGGTCCTGGGCCAGGCCCGCCGCGTGGTCATCACCAAGGACCACACGACGATCGTCGACGGTGCCGGCGACAGCACTGCCGTCGAGGGCCGCGTCAACCAGATCAAGGCCGAGATCGAGAACACCGACTCCGACTGGGACCGCGAGAAGCTCCAGGAGCGCCTCGCCAAGCTCGCCGGCGGTGTCTGCGTGATCAAGGTCGGCGCCGCCACCGAGGTGGAGCTCAAGGAGAAGAAGCACCGCATCGAGGACGCCGTCTCCGCGACGCGCGCCGCGATCGAGGAGGGCATCGTCCCCGGCGGTGGCTCCGCGCTCATCCACGCCGTCTCCGTGCTCGACGGCGACCTCGGCCTCACCGGCGACGAGGCCTACGGCGTGCGCGTGGTCCGCAAGGCGTGCGACGAGCCGCTGCGCTGGATCGCCGAGAACGGTGGCGTCAACGGCTACGTCGTGACCGCCAAGGTCCGCGAGCTCGGCGTCGGCAACGGCTACAACGCCGCCGACGACACCTACGGCGACCTGGTCGCCCAGGGTGTCCTCGACCCGGTCAAGGTCACCCGCTCGGCGCTCGTCAACGCGACCTCCATCGCCGCGATGCTGCTCACGACGGAGACGCTGATCGTCGAGAAGCCCGAGGACGAGGAGCCGGCTGCTGCCGGCGGTGGCCACGGCCACGGTCACGGTCACTGATCGACCCAGCACCTCAACCACACGGCCACGTGTGCGCGTCCCTCGGACGTGCGCACGTGGCCGTCGGTGTTGCTGCTTCCCTCAACCCGGGGTCGTGCCGATCCGGCAGGATGTGCGCATGTCAGTCGTCGACCGGATCCGCACGGTGCTGGGGAGCCCGCTGGGTGCGCCCGTGCGCTGGCTCTACTCCGGCGTGGTCCGTGTCCAGCTGGCAGGGGTCGCGATCATCGATGCCGCCCGGCCACGAGACACGCGGGACCGGGCGTGGCTGGCCGACCAGCTGAGCGTCTCGGCCAAGACGTTCCTCCGTCCGCCGACGGCGCGACGGATGGTGCGGACACTCAGGCGGGTCTTCGACGGTGACGTCGTCATCGCGGACGACTCGCCCGTCGCGATGACCGCGCCTGACGCACGGACCCGTGTTGTCGCCATGCCGTTCAACTCCGGGGTGACCCGGGGCCGCAATGCCGCTCTGTCGGAGGTGGGCACCCCCTTCGTGCTGGTCACTGACGACGACCTGGTGTTCACCCGGGCGAGTGACCTCGAGCGCGCGGTGCGCTTCCTGATCGACCACCCGCAGGTCGATGCGGTCTGTGCGTTCCAGGTCGAGCTGCCGCGGTGGTACTCGATCACGAGCGGCGACGAGCAGGAGCTCTTCCCCGGGCACCAGCCGCTGCGCCTCCCGCACGGCACGGAGATCGACGGTCTACCGGTCGTCGCCAAGGGTCCGCCGGTGTACGTCGGACGCACCGAGGCGCTGCGCCGGGTGCCCTACGACGAGCGCATCCGGATGGTCGACCACCGTGACTTCTTCAGCGCCGCGGCGGGCCGCCTCGTCTTCGTCCAGGCTCCCTGGTTGGTCGTCTACCACGCGCGGACACCCTTCAACCGCGCGTACGTCAAGCATCGCGAGGACGTCGACACCGATCTGGCCTACCTGGGCCGGAAGTGGGGCTGATCGCCTCGCCGCGTCAGCGGATGATCTCGCCCAGGTGGGCCGACGCACCTCGGCGGCCGATGGGCCCGAGCTTGACGCCCGCCGGCTCGTTCCACATGAACTGGTCGCCGGGTGTGGGGCCCTGCCCGACCGCCCACACCGCGTGCGAGTCGCTCAGGCGGAGCAGGGACCCGTCCTCGAGGTCGTAGACGTAAGTGCCCCCCGTCGCGGGTGCGTACGCCGCCACAGTCAGGAAGTCGCCACCACCGATCAGGTCGCCACCGTCGACGCCACTGTCCTGCAGGGTGATCACGAGCTCGCCGTCGGTGGTCATGACCTGCACCCGGTCGTCGCGCATGCCGCCGGTGTACGTCCCGCAGTACTGCGACAGGGCGATGCGGCCACCGTCGACGTCGAAGCCCAGGAGGTTGCAGCGATCGCCCAGACGCGGGTCGAACGACGTCTCCTCGCCGGTGCCGAGGTCGCGCACGTGGACCCGGCCGGCCGCGCCGTTGGCGGAGTCGGTCCAGACCAGGTGGTCGCGATCGAAGCCGAAGTGCCCGACGCGCAGTCCCTCGTCACGCACGTCGGACGAGTCCGTCAGCGACGCCGACCAGAGGGCGCTGGTGTCACCTGCGGCGTCGGCGTCGTCCGCCTCGCCGTCCGGGCCTTGCGGCCATCCGCCTTCGGGGATCGAGCCCCGAGTGGTCCCCACGGTCATGTAGGCGCGTCCGTCCGGTCCCAGGCGCAGCACGGTCGCACTCTCGTTCGTGGGCAGCGCCGGCCAACGAATGGTGCGCCAGGACCCGCTGCCGCGATCGTAGATGTCGAGGACCGGGCGGCTGCTCTCGCCAGGCTCCTGGTAGTCATAGCGCATCAGGACGAGCTGCTCACTGCCCAGGTCGACCGCCCACGACTGCTCACCGTCGCCGGGACGGTCGGCCAGCCACTGCTTCGCGCCCGTGGCGGGGTCCATCAGCGCATATCGCTCGTCCCGGCGCGTCGCGGTGCGCCCCTCCCGGAAGAGGATGAGGCCGTCGTCGGTGACGCCGTCGAAGTACTCGCCGTTGTCGCTCTCGAGGTCCTCGTTGGTGTACGCCGCCAGCTCGCGGTAGTCCCGGCCCTCGACGGCGGGCCGCGCGGACGTGAGCCTGATGACCGGGCCCTCAGCCCGCGGCACCCCGGCGGCAGCCAGGTCGGCGGGGCCGGGGTTGATCCACGACATCGAGGCAAGGGCGATCGCGCCCGCGGCCAGCGCCGTGCCTCCGACGATCCCCGTGCGCCGCACGCGCACCCGTCGCCGCCCGGCGCCGAGCAGGACACGGACGTCGTTCGGGTCCTGGGGCGGGTGGCTGCTCGCGTCGCGCATCAGCTCGCGCAGGTCGTTCACCATGAGACGGCTCCCTCGGCCAGCTCGCCGAACGGCGAGTCCTCGAACATGGACCGGAGCGAGAACAGCGCACGGGACGTCTGGCTCTTGACCGTGCCCTCCGTGCAGCCGAGCAGCGCGGCGGTGTCGGCGACCGGAAGGTCCTCGAAGTAGCGCAGCACCACGCACGCCCGCTGGCGGGGCGGCAGGTCGGCGAGCGCCGACATCAGCGCCGCCCGGGTCGCGACCGCCGTGGCGACGTCCTCGCCGGATGCCGCAGTGTGGTCGATCTCCTGCGGCCGCTCGGTGCTCGAGCGACGACGTACGTGGTCGAGGTACGCGCTGACCACCGCCTTGCGGGCGTAGGCCAGCTCACCACCGTGGCGCACCAGCCGCGGCCACCGGACGTAGACCCGGACCAGGCCTTCCTGCACGAAGTCCGAGGCCTGGTCCCAGTCGCCGCACAGCAGGTACGCCGTGCGGCGCAGGCGGTCGCGGGACGCGTGTGCGAACTCGACGAACGCCGCCTCGTCACGCACTGTTCTCCTCCATGCCCGACCAAACGGGGTGAGGGGCACGAGAGGTTGCATCCGGCGGTGCGGCACGGCGGGCCACGAACGCGGCGATCCACACGACGCGCCCCAGACCCGTCGGGTTCGGCCCCATGTCGACACCCTCTCAGAGCACCGTCCGCGCGCCCGTAGAATGAGCGCGTGGAGATCCCCGAGAAGTTCGCTGCGCTGGGCCTCACCTACGACGACGTGCTGCTGCTGCCGGGCGAGTCCGACCTCGCGCCGAGCGACATCGACACCACGACGCGGCTCACCCGCGAGATCTCGATCCGGGTCCCGCTCATCAGTGCGGCGATGGACACCGTCACCGAGTCGCGGATGGCGATCGCGATGGCCCGCGAGGGCGGCATCGGCGTGCTGCACCGCAACCTCTCCATCGAGGACCAGGCCCGGCAGGTCGACCTCGTGAAGCGCACCCAGACCGGGATCATCTCCAACCCGGTCACCATCGGACCCGACGCGACGCTGGAGGAGCTCGACCGGCTCTGCGGCGAGTACCGCGTCTCCGGCCTGCCCGTCGTCGACGTCGACAACCACCTGCTCGGCATCATCACCAACCGCGACCTGCGCTTCACGCCCGTCGCCGAGTGGGCCACCACCAAGGTGACCGAGGTGATGACGAGCGAGGGCCTGATCACCGGCGCCATCGGCATCTCGCGCGAGGAGGCCACCTCGCTGCTCCGCGCCCACAAGCGCGAGCGGCTCCCGCTCATCGATGGCGAGGGGCGCCTGGGCGGACTCATCACCGTCAAGGACTTCGTGAAGGGCGAGCAGTTCCCCCACGCGTCGTACGACGCCGACGGCCGGCTGCTCGTCGGCGCCGCGATCGGCTACTTCGGCGACGCCTGGGAGCGTGCCACGACCCTGGTCGAGGCGGGTGTCGACGTGCTCGTCGCCGACACCGCGCACGGCCACGTCCACCTGCTGCTCGACATGGTCAGGCGGCTCAAGACCGACCCCGCCACGAAGCACGTCCAGGTCATCGGCGGCAACGTCGCGACCCGCGAGGGCGCGCAGGCCTTCGTCGACGCCGGTGCCGACGCGGTGAAGGTCGGCGTCGGACCGGGCTCGATCTGCACGACCCGCGTCGTCACGGGCGTCGGCGTCCCGCAGGTGACCGCGGTCTACGAGGCGTCCCTGGCCACGAAGCCGGCCGGCGTCCCGCTGATCGCCGACGGCGGGATGAAGCACTCCGGCGAGATCGCCAAGGCGCTCGTCGCCGGCGCCGACGCGGTGATGGTCGGCTCGATGCTGGCCGGGTGCGAGGAGTCGCCCGGCGACGTCGTGTTCGTCAACGGCAAGCAGTTCAAGTCCTACCGGGGGATGGGCTCGCTCGGCGCGATGAGCAGCCGCGGCAAGAAGTCGTACTCCAAGGACCGCTACTTCCAGGCCGAGGTCGCCAGCGACGACAAGATCGTCCCGGAGGGCATCGAGGGCCAGGTCGCCTACCGCGGTCCGCTGTCCGCGGTCGCCCACCAGCTCGTCGGAGGCCTCAACCAGTCGATGTTCTACGTCGGTGCCCGCACCATCCCCGAGCTGCAGGCCAAGGGCCGGTTCGTCCGGATCACCTCCGCCTCGCTCAAGGAGAGCCACCCGCACGGCGTGCAGATGACCGTCGAGGCGCCCAACTACTCCGGCAGCTGAGAGCCGCGGCGTGCTGGTCCAGACCACCTCCGGATCCCGTGCGACCGCGCGCATCATTGGATACGTTCGTCGTGTAACCAATGGGGTGGTCGGGCCGATGTGGGGTCGCCCGGTTCTCGCCACGGGGGTGTGAGAACCATGAGTCCCGATCAGGCGTTCGGCGCCGCCGCCGGCCACGTGCCGTCGGCGGCGACCGACCGACCGCGCCGGACCTACGACGCCACGGGGCGCCGCGCGGCGGCCGAGCAGCGACGCGACCGGGTCGTGGCGACCGCGGGCCGGATGTTCGCCGAGCGGGGGTGGGCCGGCACGACGCTCGCCGCCGTCGCACGTGAGGCCGGCGTGTCCGCGGAGACGATCACGAAGGGCATCGGCGGCAAGCCGGAGCTGTTGATGGCTGCCATGCGAGCGGCCAGCTTCGGCCGACCGGGAGGTCTGGCGACGGCCTTCGCCGACCTGCGGCTCGAGGACGAGCCCGACCGATCGGCGCGCATCGACCGCGTCGTCGACTTCGCGGCCGGCTCGATCGCGCGCATGGCACCGTTCGTGCCGGTGATCGTCCAGGCGGCCGACCGCGACGAGCGGATGCGCGCCGTCCTCGCGGCTGCGGAGCAGGGACACCTCGAGACCACTCGCCTGCTGGTCTCCGCGGTCGCCGACGGTCCGGTCGCTCCCGATGCGGTGGACGAGGTCTACGTGCTGACCCGCGCCGAGACGTACCTGACCCTCGTCGAGCACCGCGGGTGGACGACGGAGCGCTATCGCGACTGGCTCCGACGCTCGATCGAGGCGGCCGTCGTCACGCGCTGAGCGTCAGGGCGTGAAGCCCGCCCGCGTCGGTGAGGTGCGGGTGACGACTGCCCAGGCCGGGCGGGACAGCAGCCGAGCGGTCGCGGTGCGACCACGGTCGGCGACGACGAACATGCCCGCGTTGTGTCGGGTCACCAGCCCGGGCGAGCGGGTCGGGTCGGTGCCCGGCAGCGTGCGCTGCCCGAGGCGGGAGCGTTCACCCGGGACGGCGGCGCCGACCGCCGTCGTCCCGTCGGTGCGGACCGCCGCGACGAGCAGGCGTCCAGCGACCTCGCCGACTGCCGGGGAGGCGTACGTCGACCACACGCCGCGGACGTCGCCGGCTCGGCGCCACGTCGATCCGGCGAGCCGGAGCACGCCCAGTCGGCCCGACCCGTCGACCTGGTGCAGCCACGTGGTGTCCGCCGTGGCCGTGAGGGTGGGCGTCGAGGTGACGGATCCCGGGCGGCCGGGCAGGCGGGACAGGCGGCCGCTCTCGAGCGGCCGGACGAAGGTCGACCCGCCCCGCGTCACCGCGACCAGCCAGGTACGGCCGGTGTGATCGGCACCGAGCACGGGTGCAGCATGCGTGGCCCAGGAACCCGGACGCCCCACGCGCTCCGGGTGGCTCCAGCGCCCGTTGCCGAAGCGGCGGGTGGTGAGCGTGCCGCGCTCCGACACGGTGGCCACGACCGGCGCGAGGCGGCGGGTGACCGTGAGCGCGGGGCTTGCCGTCGTGGCCGACGACCCGACGTCGTGGAGGCGGAGCCTGCCCTCGCGCAGGCGGCCGACCAGGACCCGTCCGCCTCGCGTCGTCGCCGCGAGCCAGGGCATGCCCGACCGGTCGAGCGCGAGCGCGGGAGCCGCCAGCGGCGAGAAGATCCGGCGCGGACCGGCGACCCGCAGCGGCCGTCCGGGACGGGAGAGCCAGAGGGTGCCCCGGTCGTCGACCCGGGCCGTCGACGACTCGCCCAGCCCGTCGGGGACGGACACGATCGCGCGGTCCGACCCGAGGAACGGCGACGGTGCGACGTCGTCGAGGTGGAGGTAGCGGAAGTCGCCGACCGGGACCGTACGGGTCCCGTAGCCGCCGGGGGTCGCGTGGTTGTACTCCTCGATCGTGACAGTGCCGGGTCCGATGGCGCTCACCCAGGCGACGTGGCCGACGCGTCCGTCGTCCGACTGCGCGACGGCGCCGATGGCCGGGACCTGGTCGACGCGGTAGCCCAGCCGACGGGCGACGTCGTCCCAGTTCTCCGCGTTCCCCCAGTGCTCGCCGCCGAAGCTGTTGGAGAAACCGTCCATCCGGTTGCGCTCCTGCAGCCGCCACGCCACGAAGCTCGTGCAGTTGCGCAGCACGAAGCCCCACGAGTCGCCGATCGAGCCGTTGATCGACCACACCCGGCTCGCGCACGTCGGTCGCGGTCCGCGCGGGTCGTAGGTGTGACCGGTGACGGGGTCGAACACGGGAGGCGGCGGCGGAGGAGGCGGCGGCGGCTCGACCGGCGTGGGCGGCTCCCCGGGCTTCGTCGGCGCGGGGCTCGGCACCGGCGTCGGCGACGGCGTCGGCGTCGGGACGGGCTCGACGATCGGCTCCTGCGGCACGATCGGGCACTGCCCCTGCCACGCCCAGGGGTAGTCGTCGCCAGCCGTCGCCGGCGCGGCGGCCAGCCCCATGAGACCGCCGGTCAGGCAGACGGCCGCGAGGGCGCGCGCGACCAGTCGTCGCCCTGCTCGAGTACCCACCCGGTCGACGGTAGGCACGGTCCGGTCCGCGCGTGGCGCTTTGGCGATTCTGTGCAGGAGCTGTTGCCGGTGCTCACTGCCACGGGGCCAGCAGCCGGGTGATCGTCTCGCGGTCGTGCAGACCGTCGGTGGGCGGCGCTCGGCGCGGAGCCGGTGGGCCGGCCGCATCGAGGATCCGGCGTACGTCGGCTGCTACGTCTGGTCCGCACACGGTGCGCTCGTCGTCGAGCAGGACGCTGGCCCGCAGGAAGACCCGGAACAGGTCGGGATCCAGCCCGGCTGCACGCTCGAGCTCATGGGCGGTGAAGGGATGGTCGGCAGGGATCTCGAGGGCGGGTGCGTTGGCGGGCATCGAGCGGCCGGCGAGCCCGGCATCGAGCTGCCGGGCGGCGAGCACGTCGGTGGCGGCGCACTCGCGGTAGGCCAGGTCGAGCACGCGGTCGCGCCACTCGTCGAAGGCCAGAGCGGCGTCGTCGGGATCGTCGTGGTCGGCGAGGACGTCGACCAGGTGCCCGGCGGCCATCAGCCCCATCGACACCCCGCGGCCGCGCGTCGGATTCGTCGTCGCGAGTGCGTCGCCGACCTGCCACAGGCCGCGGGCCACCGGCCTGCCGTCGGCGACCAGGCTGCGCATCCGGTTGTCGAAGGCGCCGAGGCAGAACACGTCGGTCGTCGGCTCCAGCACTGCGTGCCAGGCGGCGAAGCCGTCGTTGGCGCCCAGCGCGGCGTCGTACGCCCCGGCGTGGCGCAGCGCCTTCAGCACCGGGTCGGCGTCGTGGGCGGCGAGGGCGACCATGGCGGTGTCGCGGTCACCGAGGAACATCAGCTGCACGTGGCAGGTGAACTCGTGCACGTCGGCGAAGCCGACGTTGAGCGGCGGACGGTCCCCGGTGATGCGGTAGTGCCGGCTGTAGTAGCGCGCGATGCTCTCGTCGTACCGCTCGGGCTGGGCCGTGCCTGCGTCCCGCAGCCACCCCGAGACCGGGGACCGGCGGCCGCCGGCGTCGACCACGAGGTCGCCCGTGACCGTGCTTCCGTCGGCGAGCCCCAGCCCGTGCACGCGCGGGAGCGTCCCCGACGTGTCGACCACGAGACCGGTGGCCCGGCTCGACACGCGGCGGACCGTGGACGATGCCAGTGTCCGGGCGAGCGCGCGATCGGCGGTGTGCCGCCGCATCCTCGCCGAGGTGATGTCCTCGTCCCCAGGCCTGCCACCGTCGAGCAGCACGGGAGGGATGGTGGCGGACAGCGGTACCTCCTCCACCCCGGCGTCCAGCATCGCGGCCCACACGTCGGGGAGCCGCGTGGCCAGCTCGCCACGGGTGCGCGACATGAAGCCGTGGGCATGGACGGCGTGCGGGGCGCCGGGCCGGTGCGTCACGGTGTCGGTCTCGAGCAGGCGCGAGTGCTCGGCATCGACGACCGTGACCTGCCAGCCGGAGCGATCGAGCAGCAGCGCGGTCGCGGCGCCGATGATCGAGCCTCCCAGGATGACGGCGTGTGGCACGCGCGCACCGTAGCGCCGTACGGCGCCATCCCGGAACGGGCGCGGGTGAATGGTCCAGCCCGGCCGATAGTCTTCGCCGGTGACCGAGATCGAGATCGGCCGTGCCAAGCGCGGTCGCCGTGCCTACTCCTTCGACGACATCGCGATCGTGCCCTCGCGGCGCACCCGCGACCCCGAGGAGGTCAGCACCGCCTGGCAGATCGACGCCTACCGCTTCGACACCCCGGTCCTCGCGGCCCCGATGGACTCGGTGATGTCGCCGTCGACCGCCATCGCCCTCGGTCAGATGGGCGGCCTCGGGGTGCTCAACCTCGAGGGGCTCTGGACGCGGTACGACGACCCGACGGGGCTGCTCGAGGAGGTCGCGGGCCTCCAGGGGTCCGAGGCGACGCGTCGGATGCAGGAGATCTACACCGAGCCGATCAAGCCCGAGCTCATCACCGCCCGGCTCCAGGAGATGCGCGCCGCGGGTGTCACCGTCGCCGGGTCGCTGTCGCCGCAGCGCACCAAGGAGCACGTCAAGGCGGTCGTCGATGCCGGCGTCGACATGTTCATCATCCGCGGCACGACGGTGAGCGCCGAGCACGTCAGCAGCCAGTCGGAGCCGCTGAACCTCAAGGAGTTCATCTACGAGCTCGACGTCCCGGTCATCGTCGGCGGCTGTGCGACCTACCAGGCAGCGCTCCACCTGATGCGCACCGGCGCGGCCGGCGTCCTCGTCGGCTTCGGCGGCGGTGCGGCCCACACCACGCGGACGGTCCTCGGCGTCGCGGTGCCGATGGCCAGCGCCGTGGCCGACGTGTCCGCCGCGCGCCGCGACTACATGGACGAGTCGGGCGGTCGCTACGTCCACGTCATCGCCGACGGGTCGATCGGCAGCTCGGGCGACATCGCCAAGGCGATCGCCTGCGGCGCCGACGCCGTGATGATCGGCTCGCCGCTGGCCCGGGCCACCGAGGCGCCCGGTCGCGGCTTCCACTGGGGGAGCGAGGCCACCCACGCCGACCTGCCGCGCGGCGAGCGCGTGGAGTTCTCGCCCGTCGGGTCGCTGGAGGAGATCATGTTCGGCCCCTCCCGCGTGGCCGACGGCACGATGAACCTCGTCGGCGCCCTGCGCCGTGCGATGGCGACGACGGGATACACCGAGCTCAAGGAGTTCCAGCGCATCGAGGTCGTCGTCCAGCAGTGACGTGATCCTCGTACGGGCCTGCCTGCGACACTGACCGCATGACGATCGCCAGGGCCCTCGATGCCGACCAGCGCGCCGACGCGCTCGAGCAGCTCGGTGCCGGCGAGCTCGACGTGCTCGTCGTCGGCGGCGGGATCGTCGGTGTCGGCGCCGCGCTCGACGCCGTGACCCGCGGTCTCAAGGTCGGCCTGGTCGAGCAGCGCGACCTCGCCTCCGGGACGTCCTCGCGCTCGTCCAAGCTCGTCCACGGCGGACTGCGCTACCTCGAGATGTTCGACTTCGCGCTGGTCAAGGAGGCGCTCGAGGAGCGCGGCCTCCTCCTCACGCGGCTCGCGCCCCACCTCGTCCGCCCGGTCCCGTTCCTCTACCCGCTCGAGCACGCGTGGGAGCGGCCCTACGTCGGCGCCGGTGTCGCGCTCTACGACGGCATGGCGATGACCGGCAAGTACGACGTGGGTGTGCCGAAGCACAAGCACGTCTTCCGCAAGCAGCTGGCGCGGATGGCTCCCGACATCCGCACCGACGACCTCCACGGTGCGATCCGCTACTACGACTGCCAGGTCGACGACGCGCGCCTGGTCATGACGATCGCCCGGACGGCCGCCAACAACGGCGCGCACGTCGCGACCCGCACGAAGGTGACCGGCTTCCTCCGCGAGGGCGACCGCGTCGTCGGCGCCACGGTGCGCGACCTCGAGGGCGGACGCGACATGGAGGTCCGCGCGAAGGTCGTCATCAACGCGGCCGGCGTCTGGACCGACGAGGTGCAGGACCTCATCGGCGGGCAGGCGCAGCTCGACGTCGACGCCAGCAAGGGCATCCACATCGTCGTGCCCAAGGACCGGATCCGTTCCGAGTGCGGCTTCATCACCAAGACGGAGAAGTCGGTCCTCTTCGTGATCCCGTGGGACCAGTTCTGGATCATCGGGACCACCGACACCCCGTGGGACCTCGACCTGGCGCACCCGGCGGCGAGCAAGGCCGACATCGACTACGTCCTCGGCCACGTCAACCGGCTGCTCAAGGACCCGCTCGACCACCGCGACGTCGTCGGGGTCTACGCCGGGCTCCGGCCGCTGCTGAAGCCGACGCGCAAGGAGGGCGAGATGGGTGAGACCACCAAGCTCTCCCGCGAGCACACGGTCGCCAACCCGGTGCCGGGGCTGGTCCTGGTCGCCGGCGGCAAGCTGACGACGTACCGGGTCATGGCCCGCGACGCCGTCGACCACGCCATCCGCGGCTTCGACACGACGCCGCGCTCGATCACCGACCGGGTGCCGCTGATGGGTGCGTGGGGCTTCGAGGCGCGGAGCAACCAGCGCGTCGCGCTGAGCCGCTCGGCGGGCCTCGACATCGGCATGGTCGACCACCTGCTGGGTCGCTACGGCGGGCTCGTCGACGAGGTGCTGGCGCTGATCCACCAGCGCCCCGAGCTGGCCGAGCCGCTGCCCGGTGCCGAGCACTACCTGTGCGTCGAGGTGCTCTACGCCGTCACCCACGAGGGCGCGCGCCACCTCGACGACGTGCTGGCCCGGCGCACCCGCGTCTCGATCGAGACCTTCGACCGGGGCATCGCCGCCGCCCGCCCGGCGGCCGAGCTGATGGCCGAGGCGCTCGGCTGGGACGACGCGCAGCTCGAGGACGAGGTCGACCACTACCTCCGGCGGGTCGAGGCGGAGCGGCAGAGCCAGTTGATGCCGACCGACCAGGAGGCCGACGAAGCGCGGGTCAAGGCGCCGGACATCGTCTGAGCCGGTCAGCCCCGCTCGTCCCCGGCGTTGGACAAATGTCACAGAAGTGTCAAATACTGGGATGGAAGTGACTGACCGGTAGCAACGCTGCCGACGGCGTCCTACGCTGCAAGGATGAGCGAGCAGAGCGCCAATCCCCTGACCGACGGCCCCGCGGACCCCGAGCACGACAGCACCGCGGCCTACGGCCTCGACCGCGCGTACGTCGCCGCCCTCACGCGCCGGATCGTGAGCACCACCGGCGAGACGCACGCGGTGTCGTCGCCGATCGGCGGCGCCCCGCTCGCGCACGTCCCGCAGTCCGGACCGGCCGACGTGACCGAGGCGTTCGCCCGGGCACGCCATGCCCAGGCCGCGTGGGCCGCGACGTCCCTCGACGAGCGCGCCGCCGCCCTGCTGCGCCTCCACGACCTGGTGCTCGACCGCCAGGACGAGCTCATCGACCTCGTGGTCTGGGAGTCGGGCAAGGCGCGCAAGGACGCCTACCTCGAGGTCGCCCACCTCGCGCTGACGGCGCGCTACTACGCCCGCACCGCGCACGAGCACCTCGACGTCCAGCGGGTCGGCGGGATGTTCCCGGTCCTCACGCGCGCCGAGGTGCACCGCGTGCCGAAGGGCGTCGTCGGCATCATCTCCCCCTGGAACTACCCCCTCACGATGGCGCTGTGCGACGGCCTCCCGGCCGTGCTCGCCGGCAACGCGGTCGTCGCCAAGCCCGACGCCCAGACCATGCTCACCGCGCTGCTCGCCAGCGCAGCTGCTCGACGAGGCCGGCTTCCCGAGCGAGATCTGGCAGGTCGTCGCCGGCCCGGGTCCGGAGGTCGGCGGCGCGATCGTCGCGGAGGCGGACTACATCTGCTTCACCGGGTCCACCGCGACCGGCCGGATCATCGCGAGGCAGTGCGCCGAGCGGCTCATCGGCTGCTCGCTCGAGCTGGGCGGCAAGAACCCGATGCTGGTGCTGCGCGACGCCGACGTGCACCGCGCGGCCGAGGGCGCCGTACGAGCCGTGTTCTCCAACGCCGGCCAGCTGTGCGTCTCGATGGAGCGGCTGTTCGTCGCCGACCAGGTCTACGACCGGTTCGTCGACGCCTTCGTCTCGCGCACCCAGGCGATGACGCTCGGCGCGAGCCTGGACTGGAGCGTGGACATGGGCTCGCTCATCTCGCAGGCCCAGCTCGACACGGTCACCCGCCACGTCGAGGACGCCGTCGCCAAGGGCGCCCGCGTGCTCACCGGCGGAAAGGCTCGACCCGACCTCGGGCCCTTCGTCTACGAGCCGACGATCCTCGAGGGCGTCTCGGCCGACATGGAGTGCTTCGGCAACGAGACGTTCGGTCCGGTGGTCTCGCTCTACCGCTTCCACAGCGAGGACGAGGCGGTCGAGCGCGCCAACGACGGCGCGTACGGCCTCAACGCGTCGGTCTACACGCGTGACGGCGCACGCGGTCGCGCGGTCGCGCGACGGATCAAGTGCGGCACGGTCAACGTCAACGAGGCCTACGGCGCCACGTTCGGCTCCGTCGGGGCGCCGATGGGCGGCATGCGCCAGTCCGGCATGGGCCGCCGCCAGGGTGCCGAGGGCATCCACCGCTACACCGAGGCGCAGTCCGTCGCGACGCAGCGGCTGGTGCCGATCGCGCCGATGTTCGGCATGTCGGAGGAGACCAACGCCAAGGTGCTGACGGCCTCGCTCCGCCTGCTCAACAAGCTGGGCAGGGCATGAGCTCCCACTACGACGTCCTCGTCGTCGGGTCGGGCTTCGGCGGCTCCGTCACCGCGCTGCGACTGACCGAGAAGGGCTACAAGGTCGGCGTGCTCGAGGCCGGCGCGCGGTTCGACGACGAGGACCTGCCCGAGCACGGTGGCGAGGCCAGGAAGTTCCTCTTCCGCCCGGAGCTCGGGATGTACGGGATCCAGCGCATCGACCTGATCCACGACTGCTTCATCATGGCCGGCGCCGGCGTGGGCGGCGGCTCGCTGGTCTACGCCAACACGCTCTACGAGCCGCTCGACGCCTTCTACCGCGACCCCTCGTGGGCGCACATCACCGACTGGAAGAGTGAGCTCGCGCCCTACTACGACCAGGCCAAGCGGATGCTCGGGGTGACGGAGTACGCCACGATGACGCCCGCCGACGAGGCGATGAAGCAGGTCGCGGAGGAGATGGGTGTCGGCGAGACCTTCCACCCGACGCCGGTCGGCGTCTTCTTCGGCGAGCCCGGCCAGCCCGGGGGAGAGGACGTCGCCGACCCGTTCTTCGGCGGCGCCGGTCCGACCCGCCGGACCTGCATCAACTGCGGTTCGTGCATGACCGGGTGCCGGCACAACGCCAAGAACACGCTCGTGAAGAACTACCTCTACCTGGCCGAGCAGAACGGTGCCGTCGTCCACCCGCTGACCACGGTGATCGACGTACGCCCCCGCGCGGGGGGTGGCTACGAGGTCACGTCCCGCTGGACCAAGGCGAAGCTCTCGCGCAAGGACGCGGTGAAGACGTTCACCGCCGACCATGTGGTCTTCTCCGCGGCGGCGCTCGGCACCCAGAAGCTGCTCCACCGGCTCAAGGCAGAGGGCTCGCTGCCGGCCGTCTCGGACCGCCTCGGCGTGCTCACCCGCACCAACTCGGAGGCCCTGCTCTGGGCCACCGCCAACGACGATGCCGTCGACTGGTCCGAGGGCGTGGCGATCACCTCCAGCTTCCACCCCGACGAGCACACCCACGTCGAGCCGGTCCGCTACGGCCCCGGGCGCAACGTGTTGCCGCTGCTGGCGACCGTGCTGGTGGACGAGGTGCTGGGTGAGAAGCGGTGGCGCACCTGGGCCAAGGAGCTGTGGCGACAGCGCGACGGGCTGAAGGACCTCTACTCGCTCAACACCTGGTCGCGACGGACGGTCGTCGCGCTCGTCATGCAGACCCTCGACAACTCGATCACGACCGTGTGGCGCACGCGTGGTGGCATCGGCTACATGTCCTCGGTGCAGGGTCAGGGTGCGCCCAACCCGACCTACATCCCCGTGGCCTACGACGCCGTACGCCGGCTCGCGCGCGTGATGGGTGCGCGGCGGGCCTACGGCGCCATCGGTGAGCCGCTCGGCATGCCGCTGACCGCCCACTTCATCGGAGGCTGCGCGATCGGCGACTCGCCCGAGACCGGCGTGGTCGACCCCTACCAGCGGATGTACGGCTACCCCGGGCTCCACGTCGTCGACGGGTCCGCGGTGTCGGCCAACCTCGGGGTCAACCCGTCGCTGACGATCACCGCGCAGGCCGAGCGGGCCATGGCGTTCTGGCCCAACAAGGGCGAGGCCGATCCGCGCCCGGAGCTCGGCGCGACCTACCGGCAGCTCACTCCGGTCGAGCCGAAGAACCCGGTCGTGCCCGAGGCGGCTCCGGGCGCCCTGCGCCTGCCCATCGTCGGCGTCAGCTGACCGGCCACATTTTACTTTCGCACCGCCCGTAACCACCCCACGCAGGGGTCGTTGCCCCAATGAGGGGTCCGGCAGTCATGCTCCCTCCCAAGGGCCGGGTCCTTCGATCTCGGCACTGTTCTGCAGTGGCGGGGACTCAAGTCCCAGGGCCCGACCACCCTCCCTCCCCGGTCGGGCCCTGGGACGATTTAGACTCCGGACGTGACGCAGCCTGCAGAGCACGACCTGGTCCTCGTCGTCGACTTCGGGGCGCAGTACGCCCAGCTCATCGCGAGGCGCGTCCGGGAGGCGCGGGTCTACTCCGAGATCGTGCCCCACACGATGCCGGTCGCCGAGATGCTGGCACGCGGGCCGAAGGCGATCATCCTGTCCGGGGGCCCGTCGAGCGTGTACGCCGAGGGCGCGCCCGGGATCGACGACGGCGTCTTCACCGCGGGCGTGCCCGTCTTCGGCATGTGCTACGGCTTCCAGCTGATGGCCAGGGGCCTGGGCGGCGAGGTCGCCCACACCGGCGCGCGCGAGTACGGACGTACGCCGGTCACCGTCTCCGAGCCGGGCACCCTGCTCGACGGGATCCCGGCCGAGCACACGGTCTGGATGTCCCACGGCGACTCCGTGGCGCAGGCACCCGAGGGCTTCACCGTGCTGGCCTCGACGGCGGACACCCCGGTGGCGGCGTTCGAGGACGTCGGCCGCGGCCTGGCGGGCGTGCAGTGGCACCCGGAGGTGCTGCACACCGAGCACGGCCAGACGGTGCTCGAGCACTTCCTGCACCAGATCGCCGGAGCCCGTCAGACCTGGACGATGCTCAACATCGCCGAGGAGCAGATCGAGCGCGTCCGCGACCAGATCGGCGACAGCGGCCTGGCCATCTGCGGCCTCTCCGGCGGTGTCGACTCCGCGGTGGCGGCCGCCATCGTGCAGCGTGCGATCGGCGACCGGCTGCACTGCGTCTTCGTCGACCACGGCCTGCTCCGCGAGGGCGAGGCCGAGCAGGTCGAGCGCGACTTCGTCGCCGCGACCGGCGTCAACCTCCACGTGTACGACGCCCGGGAGACCTTCCTCGCCGCGCTCGCCGGGGTGACCGATCCCGAGGAGAAGCGCAAGGTCATCGGCCGCGAGTTCATCCGCGCCTTCGAGGCCGCCGAGGTGCAGGTGCTCGGCGAGGCCGCCGACGTCGGCGACAAGGTCGGCTTCCTCGTGCAGGGCACGCTCTACCCCGACGTCGTCGAGTCGGGCGGCGGCGCCGGCACCTCCAACATCAAGTCCCACCACAACGTCGGCGGCCTGCCCGAGGACCTCGAGTTCGAGCTGGTCGAGCCGCTGCGCACGCTCTTCAAGGACGAGGTCCGCCTCGTCGGGGAGCAGCTCGGCCTTCCGGCGGACATCGTGTGGCGTCAGCCGTTCCCGGGCCCCGGCCTCGGCATCCGCATCATCGGCGAGGTGACGTCCGACCGGCTCGACATCCTGCGCCGCGCCGACGCGATCGCCCGCCAGGAGCTGACCCGCGCCGGGCTCGACCGCGACATCTGGCAGATGCCGGTCGTGCTGCTCGCCGACGTCCGCTCGGTCGGCGTCCAGGGCGACGGCCGCACCTACGGCCACCCCGTCGTGATCCGGCCCGTCACGTCCGAGGACGCGATGACCGCCGACTGGGCCCGGCTGCCCTACGAGGTGATGGAGCGGATCTCCACGCGGATCACCAACGAGGTCGAGGAGATCAACCGGGTCACCGTCGACATCACGTCCAAGCCGCCGGGCACCATCGAGTGGGAGTGAGACCTCGTTCAGCGTGACTCGTCGAGGCAGGTGTCCCTGTCGACGTTGCGCGGACAGCCGCGGAGGTCCGAGCCGATCACGACGCCGGTGACCAACGTCGCGACGACGGCGAGCGCAAGGGCGTACGCCGCGAGCCGACCGCTGCGACGCACGAGCGCGTAGACCCCGAGGGGCAGGGCCGCGATGATGCCCGTCGCGCCCAGTGCGATCAGCGTCAGTCCGGGGTCCGTGGCGCGGCCGAAGCCGCCACCCGTGCAGCCCGAGATGCCGCAGATCGCCAAGGAGGCGTAGAGGGCCGGCGCGATCGCCAGCGCGATCCCGAGGACCACGAAGACGGCCGCAAAGGGGACGGGGCGCCGAGACACGCCACCAGCATGGCGAAGGCCGATCGCCGCGTCGACCCCGGAGGACAGCGAGGACGGACGAGCCGATTCAGACCCAGGGCCCCGCGGCGCCGCGGCTGAGGTGCGCGAGGTCGGACGTCATGCTCAGAACGTGGGGATCGACGGGGCACTCGGGTGGGAGGCGTCGAGCGCCGGGTCGCCGGCCGGGAGGGTGCCGTCGAACCACTCGTCGAGCTTCCAGTCCGGCACCGGCGGGCTCTCGCCGGCGACGGGGACGAAGACCGAACGCTGCGTCAGGCCGTGGGTGTGGACGTAGCGGCGGCAGTTGGGGAACACCGCCCGGGCGCGCACGCGTACGACGAGCTTGGCGCCGGGGAACTCGTCGACGAGCGGATCTTCGGGGTCGACGAAGGCCTCGCCGTTGATCCGCAGCCGCGAGCCGTGGGAGAAGTCGATGAACAACATCCCGACCTGCGTGTTCTCGGTGATGTTGCCGACGCTCAGGAACATCCCGTTGCCGTCGTACACCGGGAACGCGAGCGTCGTCGGGTCGATGACGCGGACGAATCCGGGATCGCCACCCTTGTAGGAGCACTGCGGCTGGCCCGACGCGTCCGTGGTGGCGAGGAAGAACATGTCGCGCGCCTCGATGAAGTCGCGGAACCCCGACACGTCGTCCCCGGCGACACTGGCCAGCCGGTCGGCGAGCCGTCGGGTGTCGAAGGCGTCCTGCAGTGCGCGGTGCGAGTCCCGGTAGTCCATGTCGAAGCCTCTCCTCCTCGAGGATCCCACCGCGCCGGTGTCCGAGAAAGGCCGGTCTAGGTTGGCGCGCGCATGCCCTGCGCCCTGCGCTCGATCCGTGGGGGCCGAGCTCACGTCGAGCCAGTTCGCCATGCCTGACTGACCCCCCAGAGGGGTGGTCGCGCCGCCCCAGACCCGGGTCTAGGTTGCTGCGTGGCCCAACTGATCCCCGGGAGGACGCATGAGCTCCGACACCCTGATCGACGCATCCTGGCTGGACTACCTGCTGGTCGCGATCTACTTCGGGTTCGTCCTCGGCATCGGCGTGATGGCACGTCGTTCGGTGTCCGACTCGATCGACTTCTTCCTGTCGGGGCGCTCGCTGCCCGCCTGGGTCACCGGCCTGGCGTTCATCTCGGCCAACCTCGGTGCCGTCGAGATCATGGGCATGTCGGCCAACGGGGCCGAGATCGGATTGCCGACGGTCCACTACTTCTGGGTCGGCGCGGTCCCGGCCATGCTGTTCCTCGGTGTCGTGATGATGCCGTTCTACTACGGCTCCAAGGTCCGCTCGGTGCCCGAGTTCATGTTCAAGCGCTTCGGGACCGGCGCCCACCTCGTGAACGCGATCAGCTTCGCGGTCGCGCAGCTGCTCATCGCGGGCGTCAACCTGGCCCTGCTCGCGGGCATCGTCAGCGCCCTCCTCGGCTGGCCGATCTGGATCGCCCTGATCGTGGCCGGAGTCATCGTTCTCTCCTACATCACGCTCGGCGGCCTGAGCGCGGCGATCTACAACGAGGTCCTGCAGTTCTTCGTGATCGTCGCGGCGCTGACGCCCCTCACCCTGATCGGGCTCCACCGGGTCGGCGGGTGGAACGGCCTCACCGACAAGGTCGCCGCAGCCGCCAACAGCGCGCCGGCCGAGGCGGAGGTCGCGTCGGCGGAGCAGCAGCTCAACTCGTGGCCGGGGCAGGCGCTGGCCGGCTTCGACTCCGGACTGCTGTCGGTGATCGGGATCGTCTTCGGCCTCGGCTTCGTGCTGTCGTTCGGCTACTGGACCACCAACTTCGTCGAGGTCCAGCGCGCGATGGCATCGAACTCGATCTCCGCGGCCCGCAAGACGCCGATCATCGGGGCCTTCCCGAAGATGTTCATCCCGTTCATCGTGATCGTCCCCGGCATGGTCTCGGCGGTCCTGGTGTCGGAGATGGTCGACCTCAAGGCCGGCGGCACACCGTCGGGTGGGGCCTCCGGCGACGTGACGTACAACGACGCCCTGCTCCTGCTGATGCGCGACGTCCTGCCCAACGGCCTGCTGGGCCTGGCGATCGCCGGTCTGCTCGCCGCCTTCATGGCCGGCATGGCGGCCAACATCTCGGCCTTCAACACGGTGTTCTCCTACGACCTGTGGCAGCGCTACATCCGCAAGGACCACAGCGACGACTACTACCTGCGCATCGGCCGCCTCGCCACGGTGGGGGCGACCGTCATCGCGATCTTCACCGCCCAGATCGCGATGGGCTACGACAACGTCATGAACTACCTCCAGACGCTGTTCGGGTTCTTCAACGCGCCGCTCTTCGCGACGTTCATCCTCGGCATGTTCTGGAAGCGGATGACGCCCACCGCCGGCTGGGTCGGCCTCGTCGCCGGCACCCTGTCGGCCATCGCGATCGACCGGCTCGCCGCGGCCGGCGTGATCGACCTGCCGGGCCAGGGGGCCGCCTTCGTCGCGGCCTCGACGGCCTTCGTGGTCGACATCGTGCTCAGCGTGATCGTCTCGCTGGTGACCGAGCCGAAGCCCGCGTCCGAGCTGCGCGGACTCGTCTACTCCGAGACGCCCAAGGAGGACCGCACCGATCCCGACGAGGCGGCCATGCCGTGGTACCAGCGCACGCTCCCACTCGCCGGCATCGCGCTCGCGATGGTCGTCGTCCTCAACTTCGCCTTCTGAGAGGGTCATCATGTCCGACACGACAGCCACGAACGACAGCGGCGACAAGCAGCACAAGGCGGGCCTCTTCGACATCCGCAACATCATCGGCGCCCTCATGGCGGTCTACGGCGTGATCCTGACCCTGGCCGGCCTGCTCGGCGAGCACGAGCCGGAGAAGACGGGCGGCGTCAACGCCAACCTGTGGACCGGGCTGGCGCTGCTCGTCGTCGGTGCCCTGTTCATCGGGTGGGCACGCATCAGGCCCATCGTCGTGCCGGAGCACGTCGACGCGCCCGACGACGACCCGACGCGCCCCGCCCCGCAGCGCAAGCGCCCGCCCGTCCACTGACCCGGGTCTAGGGTCTCCCGCATGGAGAGCCTGGTCGCAGCGCTCGGGGCCGAGCTCGACGTACGCCTCGCGGACGTCGACGCCGCGCTGGCCGTGCACTACCCGGGCGCTCGTCCGGGCCGGCAGCCCGTGCACACGGTGTACGTCCCCGCGGACCGGTTCCACGCCGGGCTCGTCGCCGACTTCGCCACGACCGCGCTGGCGGCCACCGACGAGCACGAGGACCTGCTGCTCGAGGTCCTCGACGGCGACCGCGACCTGCTCGACCGGGTGCGCGAGAAGCTGCGGCGCGAACCCGTCGAGGACGTGCGGATCGACCTCGAGGACGGCTACGGCACGCCGACGGACGAGACCGAGGACGCCGACGCCAGGCGGGCGGCCGACGAGCTCAGGGCTGCGGTCGATGCCGGGGTCGCGCCCCCCGGCACCGGCATCCGGTTCAAGGGCTTCGAGGCGCCGACCCGGAGCCGCGGGCTCCGGACCCTCGCACTGTTCCTGGGCCGGCTCGCCGAGGGTGGCCCGCTGCCCGACGGCTTCGTCGTCACCCTGCCCAAGGTCACCGCGGTCGAGCAGGTCGAGGCGCTGGTCCACGCCATGGAGCGGCTCGAGGCCCATCTCGGCCTGGGGCCCGGTGCGCTGCGGTTCGAGCTGCAGATCGAGACGCCCCAGTCGATCCTCGGCCCCGACGGCACCGCCCTCGTGGCGCGGATGATCCACGCCTCGAACGGTCGTTGCACCGGCCTGCACTACGGCACCTACGACTACTCCGCCTTCTGCGGCATCGCGGCCGCCCAGCAGAGCCTCGAGCACCCCGTCGCCGACCACGCCAAGGCGATCATGCAGGCCGCCGCGGCCGGCACCGGCGTCCGCCTCTCCGACGGCTCCACCAACGTGCTCCCGGTCGGCGACCGGGACGAGGTCGGGGCCGCGTGGGCCAACCACCTCCGGCTCGTACGCCGCTCGCTCGAGCGCGGCTTCTACCAGGGCTGGGACCTGCACCCCGCACAGCTGCCGACCCGTTTCGCGGCGACGTTCGCGTTCTACCGGCAGGGCTGGACCGCCGCCGCCACGCGGCTGCGCGGCTACGTCGAGCGCCGCGAGTCCGGCGTGCTCGACGAGCCGGCGACCGCGCGGGCACTCGCCGACTTCCTGCTGCGCGGGATCGACTGTGGAGCCCTCTCCGCGGCCGAGGTCGCCGACGCGACCGGGCTCGACACGCGGTCGGTGATGGCACTGGCGCACCGCACCGGCGGAGAGGCAGGCTGACCGGATGGGCATCGTGCTGGGACCGAACCGCTACGGCAAGGCGGAGTCGCGCGTGGTCCGGATCGTGCGCGACACACCGCGCCACGAGATCCGCGACCTCAACGTCTCCACGTCGTTGCGCGGCGACTTCGCCGCGGCGCACACCGACGGCGACCAGTCGCAGGTGCTGCCCACGGACACCCAGAAGAACACGGCGTTCGCCTGGGCCAAGAAGCACGGGGTGACGTCGCCGGAGGACTACGCGCTCGCCCTGGGCGCCCGGCTGCTCGAGGCGACGCCTGCGGCGACCGGGGCGACCGTCGCGGTCGAGGAGTACGCCTGGGACCGGATCGAGGTCGACGGGGCCGGCCACGACCACTCCTTCGTGCGCCGCGGGGGAGAGGTGCGCACGACGCGCGTCGAGGTGACGGCCGAGGGCGCCACCGTCGCGTCCGGCCTCCAGGACCTCGTCGTGCTGAAGTCGACCGGGTCGGAGTTCAAGGGGTTCCTGCGCGACGAGTACACGACGCTCCCCGACGCCGACGACCGCATCCTCGCGACCGCGCTGCGCGCCGAGTGGACCTACCGACCCGGAGCGGTGGAGACCGACTGGAACGCGACGTACGACGCCGTGCGCGCGCTGCTGCTCGCCACCTTCGCCACGACCTACAGCCGGGCGCTGCAGGAGACGCTCTACGCGATGGGCACCGCCGTGCTCGAGGCGCACGAGGAGATCGACGAGATCTCCTTCGCCGCGCCCAACAAGCACCACTTCCAGGTCGACCTCGCGCCGTTCGGTCTCGAGAACCCGGGCGAGGTCTTCGTCGCCGCGGACCGGCCCTACGGGTTGATCGAGGCCACCGTGATCCGCCAGGAGGAGGGATGAGCGGCCTCGCACCGTTCAACACGCTCGAAGCGGACGAGGCACGCCGCCGCCTGCTGGTCTGCCTCGACGTACCGCGCTGGGCCGACGACGTCGTGACGGGACGGCCCTACGCCGACGTCGGCGAGCTCGAGGCGGCGATGGTCGCCGCCTCGGCGACCCTCACCGACGACGAGCTGGAGCAGGCACTCGCCCGCCACCCGCGCATCGGCGAGCGCGCCGACGCCACGCAGCACGACGCCGAGCACTCCAGCCGCGAGCAGTCCGGGGTGGACCGGGCCGACGCCGACGTCGTACGCCGGCTCGAGGACGGCAACCGGGCCTACGAGGAGCGCTTCGGACGGGTCTTCATCGTCCGCGCGGCCGGCCGCAGCGGGCCGGAGATCCTGGACCACCTGCGCCACCGGCTCGACAACACCGACGAGGCGGAGCGGGCCGCGACCATCGACCAGCTGACCCAGATCGCGGTCCTGCGCATGAAGGAGGCGTTGTCCTGATGACCTCGCTGAGCAGCCATGTCCTCGACGTGTCCACCGGCCGCCCGGCCGCGGGCCTGCGCGTCACGCTGGAGTCCGCCGACGGCAGCGTCCTGGCCGAGGCGACCACCGACGACGACGGCCGGGTCGGCTCGCTCGCCGGCGACCTGGCCCCCGGCGACCACGTCCTCCGCTTCGACACGGGGGCCTGGTTCGCCGGTCGCGACACGACCGCGTTCTACCCCGAGGTCGTGGTGACCTTCACCGTCGGCGCGGACGAGCACTACCACGTCCCGCTGCTGCTGAGCCCGTTCGGCTACTCGACCTACCGGGGCAGCTGAGGGTGGCGGCCGAGACCCTCCTGCGCGCCGCGCGGGCCGTCGTGGACGGTGCCGAGCGTGCCGCCTCGGTCCGGGTCCGCGACGGGCTCATCGTCGAGGTCGGACCGCTCGACGCCCCCGCCGACGGCGCGGACGTCGTACGAGCTGGCCGCCGACGAGGTGCTGCTCCCCGGTCTCGTCGACACCCACGTGCACGTCAACGAGCCCGGCCGCACCGACTGGGAGGGCTTCGCGAGCGCCACCCGCGCGGCCGCCGCCGGCGGTGTCACCACGATCGTCGACATGCCGCTCAACAGCGTCCCGCCGACCACCACGGTCGCCGCGCTGGACGTGAAGCGGCAGGTGGCTCGCGACCAGGTGTGGGTCGACGTGGGGTTCTGGGGCGGCGCGGTGCCCGGCAACGTCGACGACCTGGCGGGGCTGCACGAGGCCGGGGTGTTCGGCTTCAAGTGCTTCCTCCTCGACTCCGGCGTCGAGGAGTTCCCGCACCTGCCACCCGAGGGCTTCGCGGCCGCGATGGCCGAGACGGCACGGCTCGGTGCGCTGATGATCGTGCACGCCGAGGACGGCGAGGCGGTCGGCGACTGCGCCCACGGGGCGTCGTACGCCGACTTCCTCGCGAGCCGCCCCGACGCGGCCGAGGAGCGCGCGATCGACCTGGTCGTCGCGACCGCGCGCACGAGCGGCGGCCGCGCCCACGTGGTGCACCTCAGCGCGTCCGCAGCGGTCCCGGCACTGCGGGCTGCCCGTGCCGCGGGCGTCGACGTCAGCGTCGAGACCTGTCCGCACTACTTGCACTTCGACGCCGAGCACATCCCCGACGGCGCGACCGAGCTCAAGTGCTGCCCGCCGATCCGCGGCGCCGCCAACCGCGACGCCCTGTGGGCGGCCCTCGGCGACGGCGACATCGACATGGTCGTCAGCGACCACTCGCCCTGCACCGCGGACCTGAAGCGGCAGGACACCGGCGACTTCGCCGACGCGTGGGGCGGGATCGCCTCGCTCCAGCTGGGCCTGCCGGCGGTGTGGACCGTCGCCCGCGAGCGCGGGGTGCCCCTGACCGACGTGGTCCGGTGGATGTCGACCGCCCCCGCCCGCCGGGTCGGGCTCGCCGGCAAGGGCGAGATCGCCGTCGGTGCCGACGCGGACCTGTGCGTGTTCGCGCCCGACGAGGCCTGGACCGTGGATGTCGCGCGGCTGCACCACAAGAACCCCGTCTCGCCCTACGCCGGGCGTACGCTCACCGGCACCGTCCGGTCGACGTGGCTCCGCGGCGCGCCGATCGACCTGTCCGCCGAGCCGCGCGGCCTGCTGCTGAGAAGGTGGGAGTGATGACCTACTACGTGCCGAGGGGTGGCCTGCCCGGCCAGACCGAGCTGACCACCGACCGTGCGGCCTTCACCGAGGCGTACGCCGTGCTGCCGCGCGGCACGATGCGCGACATCGTCACGAGCAGGCTGCCCCACTGGGACGACACCCGGCTCTGGGTGATCGCGCGGCCCCTGTCGGGCTTCGCCGAGACCTTCACCTGGTACGTCACGGAGGTGGCGGCCGGCGGGGGCTCGCAGCGCCCCGACGACGATCCCGACGCCGAGTCGGTGCTCTTCGTCGTCGGCGGCACGGTCGAGCTGTCGATCGCCGGCGTCGCCCACCGGGTCGGCACCGGCGGCTACGCGTTCCTCCCGCCCGGCACGCCCTGGACGCTGCGCAACGACACGTCGGAGACGGCCACCTTCCACTGGATCCGCAAGGCCTACGAGCGCGTGGACGGTGTCGAGGTGCCGGAGGCGTTCGTGGTCCAGGAGCACGACGTCGCGATCGAGCCGATGCCCGACACCGACGGCGCCTGGGGCACGCAGCGCTTCGTCGACCCGCTCGACGTGCGCCACGACATGCACGTCAACATCGTCAGCTTCGAGCCCGGCGGCGCGATCCCGTTCCCCGAGACCCACGTGATGGAGCACGGTCTCTACGTCCTCGAGGGCAAGGCGGTCTACCTGCTCAACAAGGACTGGGTCGAGGTGCAGGCGGGCGACTTCATGTGGCTGCGCGCCTTCTGCCCGCAGGCCTGCTACGCCGGCGGGCCCGGGAAGTTCCGCTACCTGCTCTACAAGGACGTCAACCGGCACCCCAGGCTTCGGCTCTGATGTCCGAGCCACACATCACCGTCAACGGTCGTCCACGACCGCTCGTCGGCGTGCCCGCGCACACCAACGCGCTCGACTTCCTGCGCGGCGTCGGGCTGACCGGGGCCAAGGAGGGGTGCGCCGAGGGGGAGTGCGGCGCGTGCGCCGTGATGGTCGCCCGACCGGACGGCGACGGCAGCCGGTGGACGCCGGTCAACGCCTGCCTCGTGCCGGCCGCCGCCCTCGACGGCCAGGAGGTCGTCACGGCAGAGGGGCTGGGCAGTCCCGCCAGCCTGCACCCCGTCCAGGCCGAGCTCGCGGAGCGCGGCGGCTCGCAGTGCGGCTACTGCACGCCCGGGTTCGTCTGCTCGATGGCCGCCGAGTACTACCGGCCCGACCGGGCCCCCACCGACTCGCCCGACGCCGAGCGCTGCGCCAACGGCTTCGACCTCCACGCCATCGCCGGCAACCTCTGCCGGTGCACCGGCTACCGCCCGATCCGCGACGCGGCCGCCGCCCTCGGCACGGTCCCCGCGGGTGACCCGCTGGCCGAGCGCCGGACCAGCGCGGCACCTGCGAGCGTGCCCACCCGCCTCGACGGCTTCGCGCGGCCGGTCGACCTCGCCGACGCGCTCGCCCTCCTGGCCGAGCACCCCGACGCGACGGTCGTCGCCGGATCCACCGACTGGGGGGTCGAGGTCAACCTCCGCGGCCGCCGGGCGTCGTACGCCGTCGCTGTCGACCGGCTCCCCGAGCTGCGAGGCCTCGCCGTCGGCGACGTCGTCGAGATCGGCGCCGCGCTGACCCTGAGCGAGGTCGAGGCGGGCCTCGGCGACGCGGTCCCCCTGCTGGCGCAGGTGTGGCCGCTCTTCGCCTCGCGCCTGATCCGCAACGGCGCCACGATCGGGGGCAACCTCGGCACGGCGTCGCCGATCGGCGACCTCGCACCGGCCCTGCTGGCGCTCGAGGCGACGCTGGTGCTGGCCTCGGTGGAGGGGGACCGAGAGGTCGCCCTGGCCGACTTCTTCTCCGGCTACCGCGAGACCGCGCTGCGACCCGGCGAGCTGATCCGCACCGTCCGGGTCCCGACGCCGCTCGCGCCGCTGACGACGTTCCGCAAGATCGCCAAGCGGCGCTACGACGACATCTCCAGCGTCGCCGTCGCTGGCGCCCTCGAGGTGGTCGACGGCACGGTCGTGAAGGCCCGGATCGGCCTGGGCGGCGTGGCGGCCACCCCGCTGCGGGCGCTCGCCACCGAGTCCGCGCTGGAGGGTCGGCCGTGGAGCCCGGCGACCGTCGAGGAGGCGGCCGCGGTCCTGGCGACCGAGGGCACCCCGATCGACGACCAGCGGGCGAGCGCGGCGTACCGCTCCGCGATGCTCGGCAACGCCCTGCGGGCCTGGTGGGCCGAGGCATGAGGACCACCGGATGAGCGTCGGCAAGGCGTTGCCCCACGAGAGCGCGGCGGAGCACGTCACCGGGCACGCGCTCTACACCGACGACCTGGTGCACCGGACTCCGCACGTGCTGCACGCGCACCCGGTCTGCTCGCCCCACGCGCACGCCCGGGTGACGCGTCTCGACCCGACGCCTGCCCTGGCCGTGGACGGCGTCGTGCGCGTGCTCACCTCCGACGACGTGCCGGGCGTCAACGACGCCGGGGTCAAGCACGACGAGCCGCTCTTCCCCGACGAGGTGATGTTCGTCGGCCACGCGGTCTGCTGGGTCCTCGCGGACACGCTCGAGGCTGCCCGGCTCGGCGCCCTCGCCGTGGAGGTCGACTACGAGCCGCTGCCCGCGATCGTCGCGCTGACCGAGGCGATCGACGCGGAGAGCTTCCAGGGCGGTCAGCCGGTGGTCTCGCGAGGTGACGTCGAGGAGGGACTGGCCGCCGCCGCACACGTCTTCAGCGGCGTCACCGAGATGGCCGGCCAGGAGCACTTCTACCTCGAGACCCATGCCTCACTCGCCCTCGTCGACGAGTTCGGCCAGGTCTTCGTGCAGAGCAGCACGCAGCACCCCACCGAGACCCAGGAGATCGTCGCCCACGTGCTCGGTCGGCAGGCCCACGAGGTCACCGTCCAGTGCCTGCGGATGGGCGGGGGTTTCGGCGGCAAGGAGATGCAGCCCCACGGCTTCGCGGCCGTCGCGGCGCTCGGCGCCACCCTGACCGGTCGTCCCGTGCGGCTGCGGCTGACCCGCACCCAGGACATGACGATGACCGGGAAGCGGCACGGCTTCCACGCGCAGTGGCGGGTCGGCTTCGACGACGCCGGGCGGTTCACGGCCGTGGAGGCGACGCTGACCTCCGACGGCGGCTGGAGCCTCGACCTCAGCGAGCCGGTGCTGGCCCGCGCGCTGTGCCACGTCGACAACGCCTACTGGATCCCTCACGTCCTCCTCCACGGACGCGTGGCGCGCACGCACAAGACCTCGCAGACCGCCTTCCGCGGTTTCGGCGGCCCCCAGGGGATGCTGGTCATCGAGGACGTCCTCGGCCGGTGTGCTCCGCTGCTCGGGATCGACCCCGTCGAGCTGCGCAGGCGCAACTTCTACGTCGAGGGGCAGGCCACGCCCTACGGGCAGGTCGTACGCCATCCCGCGCGTGCCGGGGCGGCGTGGGACCAGGTCGTGGCGACCGGCGACGTCGCCCGTCGGCGCGAGGACATCGCCGCCTTCAACGCCTCCCACGACCACACCAAGCGTGCGCTGGCGGTGACGCCGCTGAAGTTCGGCATCTCGTTCAACTTCACGGCGTTCAACCAGGCCGGGGCACTCGTGCACGTCTACAAGGACGGCTCGGTGCTGATCAACCACGGCGGCACCGAGATGGGCCAGGGCCTGCACACCAAGATGCTGCAGGTGGCCGCGACCAGCCTCGGGATCCCGCTCGACCGCGTACGCCTCGCGCCGACCCGCACCGACAAGGTGCCCAACACCTCCGCGACGGCCGCCAGCTCCAGCGCCGACCTCAACGGCGGCGCCGTCAAGGACGCGTGCGACCAGATCACCGCCCGGCTGCGGGAGGTCGACGCGGGCCGCGGGCTGCCGTGGGACGAGGTGGTGCGGGAGGCGTACTTCAGCCGGGTGCAGCTCTGGGCGGCCGGCTTCTACCGGACCGCGGGCATCCACTGGGACTCCACCCGGATGACGGGCCACCCGTTCAAGTACTTCGCCTACGGCGCTGCCGCCGCGGAGGTGGAGGTCGACGGGTTCACCGGCGCCTACCGCACCCGCCGCGTCGACATCGTCCACGACGTGGGCGACAGCCTGTCGCCGCTCGTCGACCTCGGCCAGATCGAGGGTGGCTTCGTGCAGGGGGTCGGGTGGCTGACGCTCGAGGACCTGAGGTGGGACGAGACCGACGGACCCGGGCGGGGCCGGCTGACGACGCAGGCCGCGAGCACCTACAAGCTGCCGAGCATCGGCGAGCTGCCCGACGAGCTCCACGTCGCGCTGCTCGAGCAGGCCCACGAGGACGGCGTGGTCTACGGCTCCAAGGCGGTCGGCGAACCGCCGCTGATGCTGGCCTTCGCGGTGCGTGAGGCGCTCCGCGAGGCCGCCGGGGCCTTCGGTCCGGAGGGGACGAGCGTCCCGCTGGCCTCGCCGGCCACGCCGGAGGCCGTGTACTGGGCCGTGGAGACCGCGCGGAGGTCCGGCTCGGACCGGGTGGTCGCCGGCCTGCCGGGACTGCCCCCGGAGCCGCCCGACCCCGCCGCGCCCGCGCTGCACCCGACGTCCGAGCGGAGGACCTGACGTGCACTGGCTGACCGCGGTGGAGCACCTGCGCGAGCAGCGCACGGCCGGTGTCCTCGTCACCGTGACCGACGTACGCGGCCACGCCCCGCGCGACGCCGGCGCGAAGATGGTGGTCGCCGAGGCGCGCACCTGGGGCAGCGTGGGTGGCGGCAACCTCGAGGAGACCGCCGTCGCCCGGGCCCGGACGATGCTCGTCTCGGGCGTCGTGGATCCCGAGCAGCTCACGGTGGGGCTGAGCGACAAGGCGCGCACCGACCACGGTCGCCAGTGCTGTGGGGGCGAGGTCACGCTGCTCCTCGAGCCGCTGGCGGTGGTCCCGTCCGTCGCCGTCTTCGGGGTCGGGCACGTCGGGCTCGAGCTGGCTCGCGTGCTGGCCGGCCACGACCTCGACCTCCACCTCGTCGACTCCCGCGCCGGCCAGCTGGACGACGACCGGCTGGCACCCGTGCTCGCCGGTGAGGCGCGGGTCCGGGTGCACCGCGCGCCCGTCCCGGAGCTCGCCCTCGGCTCGGTCCCGCCCGGCACCCACGTCCTCGTCATGACCCACGACCACGCCGAGGACTTCGCCCTGTGCGACGCGGCGCTGCGCTGCACCCACCTCGGGACGGTCGGGCTCATCGGGTCGGCGGCGAAGTGGGCGCGCTTCCGGACCGGGCTGGCCGTCGAGGGCCACGACGAGGCGACCGTCGACCGGATCCGCTGCCCGATCGGGCTGCCCGGCCTGCCCGGCAAGGAGCCGTCCGCGATCGCCGTGTCGGTGGCCGCCGAGCTGCTGCAGATCTTCGCCTCCGACCGCGCCCGCGCAGGAGCCTGACGACCCATGCTCGCCACCGAGGTCGTCTACCGCGCCCGCGCCTACGACACCCCCGAGGACCCGTTCACCACCGGGGCCGGATTCCGACACGACGACGACCTCGGGATCGTCGTCTCCGACGACGGGGTGATCGTCGACCGGGGCCCGTACGCCGAGGTCGTGTCGATCCGCCCCGCTGCGCCGGTCCTCGACCTGCGCGACGGGATCCTGCTGCCGGGCCTGGTGGACACGCACGTCCACTTCCCGCAGGTCCGGGTGATCGGCGCGCTGGGCATGCCGCTGCTGGAGTGGCTCGACCGGTGCGCGCTGCCGGAGGAGCAGCACCTCGCCTCGCCCGACTACGCCGCCACCATCGCCTACGAGTTCGTCGCCGGGCTGATCGCCGCGGGCACCACGACGTCGCTGGTGTTCGGGTCACACTTCGCGTCCGCGGTCGACCTGCTCTTCGCTGAGGCGGAGCGCTACGGGCTGCGGGTGACGAGCGGGCTCGTCGTCAGCGACCGCGTGCTCCCCGAGCCGCTGCTCACCACGCCGGAGCGGGCGTACGCCGAGGCCCTCGACCTCGCGCAGCACTGGCACGGACGCGGGCGGTTGCGCTACGCCGTCACGCCCCGCTTCTCGCTGTCCGCGTCGGACCCGATCCTCGCGGCCTGCGCGGCGGTCCTGGCCGAGGTCGACGACGCGGTGTTCACCTCGCACGTCAACGAGAACGCCGCCGAGGTCGCCACCGTCGCCGGACAGTTCCCCGACCGGACGCACTACGTCGACACCTATGACCACCACGGGCTGCTGGGCCCCCTGTCGGTGCTCGCGCACGACGTGCACCCCACCGACCCCGAGCTCGCGGTCCTCGCCGCGCGGAAGTCGTCGGTCTCCTACTGCCCGACCAGCAACTCCGCGCTGGGGTCGGGGCTGTTCCCGCTGCGCCGGCACCTCGCGGCAGGGGTCCGCGTCGCGCTCGGCAGCGACGTCGGCGCCGGCACCGGGTTCTCGATCTTCAAGGAGGGCCTGCAGGCCTACTTCCTCCAGCACCTGCTCGGCGACGACGGCGTGCCGCTGACGCCCGCCCACCTGCTCCACCTCAGCACCTCGGCGGGCGCCGCGGCGCTCGGCCTCGCGGACACGGTCGGCGACCTGTCCGTGGGCAAGCAGTTCGACGCCGTACTGGTCCGGCCGCCGGCCGGCACCGCGCTCGACATCGGCCTGCGCCACGCCGAGTCGCCGGAGGGTGCGCTCGGCAAGGTCTTCGCCCTGGCGGGTGACGCCGACGTGGCCGAGGTGTGGGTCGGCGGTGAGCAGATCGCCTCCGGCGGCTTCGTGCGGCCGGTCAGTCGCCCCGCGCCAGCAGGACGTCGTACGCACGCAGGGTGAGGAAGTCGGGGAACTCCTCGCCGAGCGCGCAGTCGACGAAGAGCCGACGGGCGTCGTCGTCGACGGTGCCGTCGAGCGCTGCGAACTCCTCGGCCACGATCCGCTCGACCAGGTCGCGCGTGACGGTCTCGCCGGTGTCGAGGGTGGCGCCGTTGTAGACCCACTGCCAGACCTGCGACCGGGAGATCTCGGCGGTCGCCGCGTCCTCCATGAGGTTGTCGATCCCGGCGGCGCCGTTGCCGGACAGCCAGGCGTGGAGGTACTGCATGCCGATGCGGACGTTGCCGCGCAGCCCCGCCTCGGTCCGCTCGCCCGGCGTGGCACCGACCGCGAGCAGGTCGGCCGCCCCGACCGCCACGTCGTCCCGCGTGACGTCGAGCTGGTTGTCGCGGCTGCCCAGCGCGCCGTCGAAGACCTCGGCGCAGAGCGGGACGAGGTCGGGGTGGGCGACCCACGACCCGTCGAAGCCCGCCCGGACCTCGCGGGTCTTGTCCTCGCGCACCTTGGCGAACGCGCGCTCGTTGACCTCGGGGTCCCTCCGGCTCGGGATGAACGCGGCCATGCCGCCGATCGCGAAGGCACCGCGCCGGTGGCAGGTCCGCACCAGCAGGTCGCTGTAGGCCTTCATCATCGGCGCCGCCATCGTCACCGCGTTGCGGTCGGGGAGCGTGAAGCCCGGACCCGCGTCGCGGAAGTTCTTGATGATGCTGAACAGGTAGTCCCAGCGGCCGGCGTTGAGGCCGGCCGCGTGGTCGCGGAGCTCGTAGAGGATCTCGTCCATCTCGAACGCGGCCGTGATCGTCTCGATCAGCACGGTCGCGCGGACCGACCCGTGCGGCACCCCGAGCGCCTCCTCGGCGTGGGAGAAGACGTCGTCCCACAGCCGCGCCTCGAGGTGTGACTCCAGCTTGGGCAGGTAGTAGTACGGCCCGCTGCCGCCCGCGAGGAGCTCGCGGGCGTTGTGGAAGAAGTGCAGGCCGAAGTCCACGAGGGCCGCCACGACCGGGCGGCCGTCGCGGAGCAGGTGCGCCTCGTCGAAGTGCCAGCCGCGGGGCCGCGGCAGCACGACCGGCGTCGACGCGGGGTCGGCGACGGCGTACTCCTTGCCCTCCGGCGAGGTGAAGGCGAGCTGTCCGCGCACGGCGTCGAACAACGTGAGCTGGCCCCCGACGACGTTGCGCCAGTGGGGCGTGTTGGCGTCCTCGAGGTCGGCCAGCCACACCCGCGCGCCGGAGTTGAGGGCGTTGATGGCCATCTTCGGCTCGGTGGGCCCGGTGATCTCGACTCGCCGGTCGCGCAGGTCGGCCGGCACGGGTGCGACCGTCCAGTCGCCCGCGCGGACGTCGGCGGTCTCGGGCAGGAAGTCAAGCGTCCCGGTGCTGGCGATCGACCCCCGTCGTGCCCGTCGTGCTGCGAGCAGAGCGTCGCGGCGGTCGTGGAACCGCTCGTCGAGGTCGGCGACGAAGGCGAGCGCCTCCGGCGTGAGGACCTCCTCGGACCGCGGCACGGCAGGGGCGAGGACGTCGAGGACGGTCATGCCGGTCACGATAGCCTCGGCCGGTGCTGCGAGCCCGACTGCTGACCTGCGCTGCCCTCGTGGTCCTCGCGCCCCTGCTCGCGGGGTGCGACGGCGACGAGCCGACCATCGCGCTGCTGGTTGCCGACGCGTCCGACCCGACCTCACGCGCGGTCGACGTCGAGCAGTTCACCGACCGGGTCGAGGCGACCTGCGACGAGTGCCGGGTCGTGGTGTACGACGCCGAGGGCGACGCGAGCACGCAGAAGAGCCAGGCCCGCCAGGCCGAGGCGCGGAACTCCGACGTGGTCGTCGTGGTCCCGGTGGACGTCGACGACCTCGCGTCGCTGACCGATCCCGACCTCCCGGTCGTCTCGCTCGGCGAGCTCGTGCCGGGATCGGACCGCTTCGTCGGGCTCGAGGGCGGCGCGGTGCTGACCCAGGAGGGCTCCGACCTGCAGGCCGCGCGCGACGTGCTGCTCGGCGACGAGAAGTCGATGACCTACGTCCCGACCCGCGCGATGAGCGAGCGGGCCGCCGACGTCGCGGTGGCGCTGATCGCCGACACCCCGGTCACCGACTCGCAGGAGGTCGACGGCGTCGAGTCCTGGCTCTACGAGGGCCAGGACGTCACGATCGACGAGCTGACGTCCGTGCTGGTGGGCCAGGGCGTGGTGACCCTCGACGAGCTGTGCAGCGGCAGCACCGAGAAGCGCTGCACGAGGCTCGGCCTGCGATGATGACCCCACGATGACGGGCAAGCGATGATCGAGATCCTCACCCCGGCCCAGGTCGACAAGGCCCGCAGGACCGGCGCGCTCGTCGGCGACATCCTCGCCACGCTGCGCGGGCGGAGTCTCGTCGGGACCAACCTCCTCGAGGTCGACCGGTGGACCGCCGAGCTGATCCGCGACGCCGGTGCGGAGTCCTGCTACGTCGACTACGCGCCCGCCTTCGGTCGCGGGCCCTTCGGCCGCTATGTGTGCACCAGCGTCAACGACGCCGTGCTGCACGGCCGCCCCCGCGACCAGCGGCTCGCCGACGGCGATCTGCTGACCCTCGACCTCGCCGTCCGCCTCGACGGCGTCGCCGCCGACTCCGCCATCAGCTTCGTGGTGGGGGAGAGCCGGCCGCCCGGCGCCGTCGAGATGATCGAGACGACGCAGCGTGCGCTCGCCGCCGGCATCGCCGCGGCCGGGCCGGGCGCAAGGATCGGCGACCTGTCCCACGCGATCGGCAGCGTCCTTCACGAGGACGGCTACCCCATCAACATGCAGTTCGGCGGCCACGGCATCGGGACGACGATGCACCAGGACCCGCACGTCTCCAACGACGGCCGGCCCGGCCGCGGCTACCAGCTCCGCCCGGGCCTGCTGCTGGCCCTCGAGCCGTGGATCATGGCCGACACCGACGAGCTCGTCACCGACGACGACGGCTGGACGCTCCGCAGCGTCACCGGCTGCCTGACGGCCCACAGCGAGCACACGATCGCCATCACCGACGACGGCGCCGAGATCCTCACCCTGCCGTCGAGCTAGGGGCTAGTGCACCGTCTCCAACGGCGCCCGCGCCTCGGCCTCGGTGAGCGGGACGGACCGGACGACCAGGCGAGCCCCTGCGGGTGCCGTCGGGGTCAGCGGGTCTGCAGCCGGAACGGCGACCGGGTGTCCATCGAGCCGCTCCGGGGCGCGACGGCGTACTCCATCGAGCCGTCCACGCCGAGCCGCACGACCGCCCACTCGCCGTCCTGGTAGGTCACCACCAGCACGTGGTCGGCGTCCTCCCAGACCTCGTCGAAGTACGTCGCGGAGCTGCCGTCGCGGGCGGAGGCGAAGGAGCGGACCACGGAGCCGTCGGCCGTCGCCAGCAGGTCGAGGTCCTGCGGGCCGAAGCCGTCGGCGTAGGCCGGGGTGCCGAGGACGTGGCGGTTGTCGGTGGAGATGTCGGAGAGCTGGTGGTCGCAGGTGCGCCACTTCACGCGCCAGCTGCGCAGCATCGCGCTGCAGGAGCCGAAGTCGGTGATCGAGGTGATGCCGCCGAGCCATCGGCCGCGCCCGGTCGAGGTCTGGCGCAGGTGGGGGACGGTGTCGACGATGCCGTGCGAGGACGTGTAGAACGCGCGGCGCGGCCCGTTGACGGCGATCGAGCACCCGAAGCCGGGGTCGCCCTCGCCCTCCTTGCAGTTCTCGCCGGTGACCGCGGCCGCACGGGCGGTGCCGGTGACCGGCGGCCGGTTGAACCGGAGGACCCGGTCGCCCTCCCGGTCGATGCTCCAGACCCGGCCGGCGCGGCCGGCGAACGCGACCACCCGGCCCCGCGGGGAGACGGCGAGGCCGTAGCCGGTGCGCCACTCGCCGCGTCCGGGGCTGCCGTCGGCGCCGATCCATCGGGTGGTCGCCCGGCCGCCGATCGTCTGCACGACGTAGCCCGAGCCCATCGGCGCGAACCGGTCGAGCCGGTTGGCCGCGGGCGTCCTGGTCCCACTGGTGCCGTGGATGACGGTCCGGCCCGACCGTCGCTCGGACCAGGCGATCGCCGGCGGGGCACCCCGCTCGAGGTCGGACACGTCGAGCAGGGTGCGCGCGACCTTGGCCGAGGAGCCGGGGACCGGACTCGCCTGGGTCGCAGGGGCGAGGGGCGCGGCGAGCGCGAGGGTGGTCGCGGCGAGGACGACGGTCCGGACGATGGTCATGCTCAGGAGACGCCGACGGGGGTGCCGTGGTTGCCTCGATCGCGAGGAAATGCCGGTGGGAGCGGGCGTCCCTCGCTCGCGAGGACGTCGCGCAACCGCTCGGGGTGGTTGGTGATCAGGCCGTCTGCGCCGAGCCGCACGAAGTGGCGCATGGTCGCCTCGTCGTCGACCACGTACGGGATCACGCGCAGACCCGCCTCGTGCGCCTCGTCGACGAGCGCCCCGGTCGCGAACGGCTCGTACGCCGGATCGTCGACGCCGGACGCGAAGGGCGAGCCGTGGATCGGCGAGATCGCCGTGAATCCCTCGGCCGCCGCGGTGCGGACGAAGTTGGCGTCGACGGCGAGCCCGTCGAACCAGGGGGAGGGCGCGTCGGCGGTCGACCGCAGGTACTTCGGCGAGACGAGCAGGATGCGATCGAGCGCCGGCTCGGCCTCGTGGACCCGGGCGAGCACGCCCCAGTCGAAGCACTGGATGCTGGTGCTCCCGACGAGCCCGTCGATCCGCAGCGCCTCGACGACCTTGGCGACGAACGCCCCGCGCGTGGTGAGCTGTGCGGCGTCGAGGGCGTCGTACTTGATCTCGAGGTTGATCCGCACCGGGTCGGCGCCGCGCTCGCGCAGGAGGGCCGCGACCTGGCACAGCAGCGGCATCGTGGGCGGGAGGTCGGCGCGGGTCAGCTGTCGGATCAGCCGGGCGTCGGCCAGTGCCGCGTCGTGCGCGACGACCACGTCGTCCTCCGATGTGAGGTGGACGTCGAGCTCGAGCGTCGAGACGCCGAGCGCGAGGGCGCGACCGAACGCCTCGAGGGTGTTCTCGGGCCAGAGCCCGGCGCCCCCGCGATGGGCCTGCAGGTCGAAGCTCACGCGTAGAGGGCGTCGACGACGTCGACGTACTTCGCTGCGATGTCGGCAGGGATGTCCTGGGTCATCGGCTCTCCTGACGATCGGGTGTGGCGGGGGTCACATCATCGTGGCCGGGGGCCGTCGCTGGCTAGGTCGTCGGGGGAGCGTGGCGCCGGAGGGCTCTCCGCCGCAGTGATCCGGGCCTGGATCTCGCCCAGGCGCACGAGGAAGGCCCGCTCGTCGAGCCGCTTGCGGCGCAGCCAGCCGGTGACCTCGTCGTTGCACTTGCTCGCGTTGCAGGAGGCGCACGCCGGGACGACGTTGAGGAACGTGTAGCGCCCGCCCCTGGACAGCGCGAGGACGCAGTCCTTCTGCAGCGGCCGGCCGGTCGCGCCGCAGTAGGCGCACCCGCCCCACGCTGCCACGAGGGCCGACCACTCGGCCGGGCTGAGGTCGTGCGCGACGGCGGCCATCCGGCGCTGGCGACGACGCGAGGCCCGCGCCCGTCGGCTCCGGTCGACCGCCATGGGGTCAGGGTAGGCGCCCCTTCCCGCCGACGGCGTCAGGCTGGGACGATGGGTGTCGCGCGACATCCGTCGACACCGAGCACCGGGGGAGTCCATGTCCACCGAGCAGCAGCACCCGTTCGAGCAGTCCGCCTCGCCGCACGTCGCTCGCTCGAGGACGCCCGCGCAGGCCGCCGCGTGGGAGCAGGTGGAGCGCGAACGCGCCGAGGCTGCCGCTCGACGGGGCACGATCACCGTGCGCCCGGTCGCGGTGGCGCGGCTGGTCATCGGCGTGCTGCTGGCGGCCGCGGCCCTCACGACGTTCTTCGCGATGGCGCCCGATGAGCCCTACGCGGAGACCCGCGCCTCGAGCGCGACCGCCCTCGAGCACCTCGATCTGATCTCCACCCAGCAGGAGCGGGCCGACGACCGCCGCGATGCCCTCCTGGTGATCGGGCTGGTCGGCGTCGGCGCCGCGATCGCGACGAGCGGCGCCGAGCGGCGTACGGTCGGGCGTCCCAGCTGACCCGAGGAGGACTCATGGTGGCGAGCCGTTCGGCCCGGGAGAGGAAGGCTGCCGCGCAGGCAGGTCCGCTCGCGCGCGTGAAGATCGACCTCGACGGGGAGCAGCAGTTCCTCTACCGGATCAGCTGCACCTCCTGCGTCGCCCGCGGTGACAGCGCCTGGTCGACCCACCGCGCCGGCGCCGACAACGGTTTCATGGCCGCGACGGACCGCTGGATCTTCCACCTCGTCGAGAAGCACCCCGACGAGGACGCCCCGTGCCTGGCGTTCCGCGCCGAGGCGGAGCAGAGGCTGCACGAGAGGCGCGAGGGCTGACGGGTCGGAGTGGGGGACGTCAGTCGCCCTTGGGCATGACGATCCACGCGATGATGTAGGCGACCTCGCCCGCGCCCACCAGTCCGAAGATCACGAAGCCGAGCCGGACCAGGCCGCGGGAGATGCCGAAGCGGTCGGCGAGGCCGGCGCAGACGCCGGCGATGATCTTGCCCTTGCGGGGACGCACGAGGAGTGAGGACATGACCCATGTCTACCCGACCCTCGGGTTCAGATGCGAGCAGCCCTCTGCACTCCCTGGCCGGGCACGATGAGCGCTTGCCCGCGTGCGAGGCACATGGTGAGCGGCGACCGGGGAACAGGACGAGGGCCATCCACGACCGAGGGACGACTCCATGACCAACCCCGACGACCCGACAGCCAAGCCCGCGACCGAGGAGCGGCGCGCGACGCCGAACTCGTCCGGTCCGGAGGGAGCAGCAGGAGGCATGGGCTCGAGCAGCGAGCGTGTGGGCCCGACCGGCAGGGGCCAGGTGGCATCCGACGGTGTGCGGGACACGACCGAGCTGGACACCCCCGTCGACGGACCGCCGGAGCAGAGCCCGGGTGGCGAGGAACCGCAGCCGCACGGAGTGGTGCCGAAGGCGGGATATCCCAAGCTGGACCCGCGGCACGAGGACAAGCCGTACCGCCCGTGATCGGTGCCGGCCGCGGGGACTGGGACATCCCGGCCACACGGTAACCATCGCTCGCGTCCGTCGTTGGACCTCTGACGACCCGCCTACGGAGGTTCACCATGGTTCGACCCACTCGGCGTCTCGCGGCGCTCGCCGCTGTTCTGACGACCGCCGCCGCTGCGCTCATCGGGCCAGTACCCGCCGGAGCGAGCCCAGAGCTGGCAGCGATCACCGGGCAGACGGTGCCGGTCGACGAGGCAGGGCGCGGGAAGGTCATCCTGGCCTTCGCCGACGGCGTGGTCCCGACGGGCACCGGCGTCGCGCTGCGGAACCTCGGCGTGACTCGGGCGATCGAGCTGCCGTCCATCGGAGCTGTCGCGGTGACGGCGGACCTTCCGGTCGTGGACCTGCTCAGCAGCGTCCCGGGGGTCGTCGCGGTGGAGCCGCAGCGCCAGCTGGTGTCGCATCTCTACGCCTCGAAGGAGCAGATCAACGCTCTCGGCGTCGATCAGCCTTCGACCTACACCACTCGGGTCGGTCGAAAGCGGGTCACGGGGACTCGTCCGGGGGTGTCCGGTGAGGGTGTGACCGTGGCCGTGCTCGACTCCGGCATCTTCGCCGCTCACCCGGACTTCGGTGACCGGGTGGTCAAGGGACTCAACTTCTCCTATGCCGAGGCCGCCCAGCAGGCGGGCTTCTCGGCCGCTCAATGGGATGCGTACGCCGAATCGACCGGCGCGCTGGCGCTCCAGGACGAGATCGGCCACGGCACGCACGTCGCGAGCACCGTGGGCGGCGACGGCAGCATGTCGGAGTCGCAGGGTGGGCCCGACCTCGCCGGCGTCGCTCCCGGCGTCTCCCTCATCTCGATGCGGGTCGCGACGCCTGGCTTCGGGATCGTCGACGATCTCGACTGGGAGGAGGCCGCTCTGGCGGCGTTCGACTGGACGATCCGACACCACGAGGAGTTCGGCATCGACATCACCCAGAACTCCTGGGGCCTGCTCCCGACCGAGCCCAACTGTCTCGGCCTCGACTGCGGAGAGCCGACCGACTTCGACGCCATGTCAGAAATGATCGGGTCGGTCGTGGACAGCGGCGTGCACGTCGTCTTCTCGGCCGGCAATGCCGGCCCCGAGCCCGGCACGATCGGCGGCTACCACGACCCGGCCAACGGTGCCGTCCTGGTGGGCGCGGCCTGCAAGTCCGTGGACTCGCAGTGCGAGCAAGGGCAGCAGATCACCGACTTCTCAAGCCGAGGCGAAGCCGACGGCACAGGCCCCCAGGTCGACGTCGTGGCACCCGGCGACGCGATCATGGCCGCCCTGTCCCCGTCCGTTCTCGCTCCGCTCACCGAGTGTGCCGAGAAGCAGACACCCGGCTACTTCTGCATCTCCGGTACATCGATGTCGTCGCCTCACATCTCTGGAGTCCTGGCGCTGATGCTCCAGGCGAACCCGAACGCAACGCCGGCCCAGGCGAAGCAGTGCCTGCTCTCGACGGCGGTGGACATGATGACCCCCGGCTTCGACATCCACTCCGGGCTCGGCATGGTCGACGCCAAGGCCGCACTGACCTGCGCTCACGCGCTCACGTCGACCAAGGGGCCGCGCTGATCGCACAGCTGGCGTCCGACAGGAGGCGTGGCTGCTCTACCCGAAGGTCAGCCCGTACTTCTCCATGATGGGAGTGGTGGCTTCGAAGTCGTCTTCGAGGCCGTACGGAGCAAGGTAGGGACCAAGGTCGAAATCAGGGCCGAAGTCATCGGCGGACGTGTCGATGAGCCTGAAAGCCTCTTCCAGGCCACCCGGGGAGATCAGCTCCAGCAAGCGGGAAGGTTCGTCCGCGGCGTTGAAGAACGTGTGCCACTCGCCGCGCGGCTTGAAGACCAGGTCGCCGACCTCGGCGATGTGCTCCTCGTCGTTGGCGATGAACCAGACCCGGCCCTCCAGGATGAGACTGAACTCGTCCTCCTTGGTGTGGCGATGCATGGGGGCAGCGATCGAGCGCGGCGCGAGCAGGTGCTCGACCACCCCCAGATTCCCACCCCAGTCCTTTGAGTCCACGAGGAAGCGGTCTCGGCACCCGAGCGGCGCACCAAGGATCTCGCCTTCTCCGGCCCGGATTATTCGTGATGTCATCACACGAGCATCCTTCCTGCGGTGCCGATCCGCCAGTGACTCAGAGAGTTGAATGGCCGTTGGTGTCATCAGACGCATCCAGGATCCCGACACAGGTCGTATCGCCACTGAGGTCGACGAACCTCCGCACGGCGGTGGGGACGGACGCTCGCGTCGCGACAGATCCGCGGAGCTACTCGGGCGCCGACACGAGGCAGAAGGGGTGCCCAGCGGGGTCGGCATAGATTCGCCACGCCTTCGGGCCGGGATCCAACACCTCGGTCAAAGGGCGGGCACCCGCCTTCTCAACCGCACGGCCGGCATCACCGAGGTCGTCGACCAGAAGGTCGAAGTGCACGTGTTGCTCGCCGCGCTCGCCCGGCCACGATGGCGGCCGATAACCAGGCACACGGTGGAATGAGAAGCGGCCGACGGGCTCCCAACGAAGAGTCAGCCAGTCGGGGTTCCCCTCGGGCTCGGGCAGGTCGAGGACCTTCTGCCAGAAGGCGGCCAGTCGCTCGGCGTCGTCGCACTCCAGGATCAGTTGAGTCAGCCTGCCCACTGCCATTCGCTCAACCTACGTGCCATCGCGATGCGATGTGCGTGATCATCGGTGCGGGTTCGGAGGTCCCCGACAGGCGGCGGTTGGACGCGTCATGGCGCTGTCGACCGGCCTGTCGACACGGCGATGGCGGGGTCGGGGTCCTGCGGTTGAGTGGATTCGCGTTCACGCCGACAGCAGTGATGGTGTTGGTGGTTCCACGGGTGTTCACTGGTGCGATGGCAACCTTTCCGGCCGCCCGGCCAGCCGGAGTCCTGGCCGCTGTCGGCGGGACACCCATGGTGGAGCTCCAGCGTCTGGTGCCGAGCTCGGGGGCGCGCATCTTTGTGAAGTGGGAACCCGCCAACCCGACCGGCTCCATGAAGGACCGGATGGCGGTCGAGGTGGTCCGATCCGCTGCGGCGGACGGCCGGCTGAAACCTGGCGGCACCGTCGTTGAGTACACCGCCGGGACGACGGGCATCTCACTCGCGCTGGTCTGCGCAGCGCTCGGGTACCGGCTGCACGTGGTGTTCTCGGACGCGTTCAGCGTCGAGAAGCGCAAGACCATGCTCGCCCTCGGCGCGGAGATCACCGACGAACCCAGCGACGGCGGCCGCATCACCGAGGAACTCATCAAGCGGATGATCGCCACCTCCGAGGAGATCAGCAAGCGCCCCGGGCACTGGTGGTCAGACCAGCTGAACAACCATGACGGGGTGCGCGGCTACCTCACCCTCGGCGAGGAGATCTGGAGACAGACCGGAGGGCGTGTCGACGCGTTCGTGCATGCCGTCGGCACTGCCCACTCGATCCATGGCGCGCCGCGCGGGTTCGGCGAGACCGCTGCGCCGGTTCGGGTGGTGGCGGTGGAGCCCGCTGAGTCCGCAGTGCTGTCGGGCGCCCCCACCGGCGCGCACCGCATCGAAGGGATCGGCATCGGTTTCATCCCGCCGCTGTGGCAGCCGGAGCTCGTCGACTCCATCGAGCAGGTCCGAAGCGACGACGCACAACAGATGGCCCGCCGGCTCGCGGCCGAGGAAGGGATCTTCGCCGGTACGTCTACCGGAGCCAACGTCATCGCGGCCCTGCGCGTCGCCGAGACTTTGCCCGTCGGGGCCCGGGTCGTGACCCTCGCCGTGGACTCCGGTCTTCGCTATCTCAGCAAGCCGCCCTACGCATGATCGGCTGTGCGGTCAGGCCGCGACGTCGCCGTTGGCAGTGACTCGGATCGAGCTCATGCAGGCGAGGTCGAGCCTCGGGCCGCTCGCGGCGGACAGACGCGTCTCCGAACGGGACATGACCCGCGCCAGCAGGAGACGAAGCCACGCAATGGCGTTGCTCGCCAGCGCATTCCCCGGCACAGTTGTCGTACAGACTCCGAAAGGCCACGTCCATGGGCACTTTGCTGGTCCACTTCACCTCCGGCCCCGAGGCGCCGACCCGTGCGGCACTCGGCTTACTGGTGGCCAAGGCGGGTATCGACGAGGGTCATGCGGTGAGCGTGTTCCTCGCCGGTGACGCCGTCCAACTGATCCGCGATGCGGTCCTCGACTCCCTGACCGGACTCGGGACGGGCTCCCTGCGCGAGTCCTTTGACGCGATCGCAAGCGGCGGGGGACGCTTCTACGTGTCTGGCATGTCCAGCAAGGCGCGTGGGGTGACCGAGGACGACCTCGAGGGGAAGCCCGCGGAGTTCGCGATGCCCACTCGGCTGGTGCAGCTCGCCTTCGAGGCAGACCGGAGCTTCACCTACTAGAGCTCCTCCTGAAGGTTCGTGCTCCTGGTTCTTGATGCCACCACCTGCGCCAGCAGGCTACGGAGCCGACGGCCGGGCGACCTTCGAGCTGGTCGCGTGATGGGCGGGTCGACACGGGGTTGACCTCGTGGGTCATGCTTCTTCCGTGCCTCCCAACGACCACTTCCGCGACGAGCTCGCCACCGCTGCGCGCGAGATGCAGGAGGACGGCAGTCCGCAGGAGGCCATGGACCGCGCGGTCATCGTCGCCACCAAGATCATTCCGGGCTGCGACGCTGCCGGGGTGTGCGTCGTCTACCGCGGCGATCGCATCGACACCCACGCCACCAGCACCGACGACCTGCGACAGGTCGACGCGCTCCAGCACGAGCTCGACGAGGGCCCGTGCCTCGAGGCCCTGCGCAAGGACCACACGGTCGTGAGCAACAACCTGACCACCGACGACAGGTGGCCCACCTGGGGTCCCGAGGTGGTCGAGCGGCTCGGGATGCGCAGCAGCGTGAGCTACCGGCTCTACTCCAACGACAAGGACCTCGGCGCCCTCAACCTCTACGGCACGACCACCGACGCCTTCACCGCCGAGGACATCCAGGACGGGCTCGCGCTCGCCGCGCACGTCGGCGCCGCGCTGGCCGCGGCCCAGGAGGTCGAGCAGCTCGAGAAGGCGCTCAGCGGCCGCACCGTCATCGGCCAGGCCACCGGCATCCTCATGGAGCGCTTCGACCTCGACCCCGACCGCGCCTTCTCCGTGCTCAGCCGGATGTCGCAGCAGAAGAACGTCAAGCTCCGGAGCCTGGCCGAGCAGATCGTCACCACGCGGACGGTCCCCACTGACTAGGTCTGAGCTGGGCGCCGCTCTCTAGGGTCGTCACGTGCACGCAGACGTCGTCGTCGTGGGAGCAGGGCTGGCCGGGGTCGCCTGCGCGGGCGGGCTGCGCGCGGCCGGCGTCGGCGTACGCGTGATCGACCGTGGGCGCCGCGCCGGCGGCCGGATGGCCGCGCGCCGGCTGTGGGACCGGCCCACCGACCTGGGGGCGAGCTACCTCACCGTCTCCGACCCGGAGTTCCGCGCCGTCGTCGACGACTGGGCCGCCCGCGGCCTGGCGGCGCCGTGGACCGACACGTTCACGGTGCTGGGCGACGCCGAGGCGGCCGACAAGGACGGTCCGATGCGGTGGGGAGCGCCTCGCGGGCTCCGCTCCCTGGTCGAGGACCTGGCGCGCGACCTCGACGTGGAGCGGGTCGAGGTCTCGAGCGTCGACGAGATCCGTCGAACGGCGCAGGTCGTCGTCCTGGCCATGCCCGACCCTCAGGCGCGCCGCCTCATCGACGGCCATCCCGTGACCGACGTGCTCGACCGCTCGTGGGAGCCCGTCCTGGCCCTCGCGGCGCGGTGGCCCTCCCGCACGTGGGACGGCGTCAGCCCGTCCGGGCGCTTCGAGGGCGCCTTCGTCAACGACGACCCGGTGATCGGCTGGATCGCCGACGACGGCCGTCGCCGCGGCGACGACGCGCCGGTCCTGGTCGCGCACTCGACGCCCGAGCTGGCCGCGCGGCACCTCGCCGACCCGTCGGCCGCGGCGCCCGAGATGGTCGCCGGGCTGCGTCGCCTCCTCCACCTCGACGAGCCGCAGGACGTCCACCTCCACAGGTGGACCTACGCCCGGCCGGTCGGTCGGCGCGAGGCGTCGTACGCCGTCGTCGACGGTCCGGGCGGCCCGGTGGCGGTGTGCGGAGACGGCTGGGGCCCCTCGCCCAAGGTCGAGACCGCCTGGCTCTCCGGCACCCGCCTCGGACGCGAGCTGGGTCAGCGCCTGCGGTAGCCCGAGCAGTGGACGCGCAGGTAGTCGATCGTCTCGGTGTGCGTCGGCAGGTCAGGCCACCGCCAGCGCGGCCAGGTCGCGCTCGGCGTAGAGCCGGTGCTCCCACTCCTCGTTGAGGACGACCCGGAGGCAGTCGGCGACCGTGAGACCGGTGGCGTCGGTGAGGAACGGCGTGGCCGAGGAGACGGGCCGGGCCAGGCCGGGCTCGGTCAGCGAGTCGAGCACCTCCGCCACCGTCCGGCGCCTCTCCTGGCGCTGCGCCATGACCTCGTGGAGCTCGGGGCGGATCCGTCGCGCCCACGGCACCCCGTCGAAGACGGGCGCCTCGTCCCACGGGAGGTCGAGCGGGTGCCACGGGGAGGGCTGCGCGAGGACGACACCGCCGACCCAGCAGGCGTGCGCGAAGCCGAGGTGACGCAGCGTCTCGATGAAGGACCACTCGCCGTCGACCTGCTCGTGGAGCTTCTCGGCCGGGAGCGTCCGGGCGAGCCCCATCGTCTCGCCCCACAACCGGTCCAACGTCGCGAACGCCTCCCGGAAGCCGGCCACGTCGGTCGGCGACATCAGCGCGCGCTCCGGCATCCGGCGGTTCAGCTCGGCCTCCACGAGCGGCACCACGTCGACGCCGTTGACGAGGAGCCGCACGACCTCGCCGTAGATCTCCATGTCGGGGACCTCGACGCCGGTCATCCGGACGCCGTCGAAGTAGGCCGCCCGCACGCGGGTGTTGCTGAGGTCGACCTCGCGGACGTCCAGGCCGCTCATGTCGACCTGGCGGAACGTGCTTCCCGACAGGTCGACCTGCCGGAAGCTCGACCCCGAGAGGTCCTGTTCGCTGAAGTCGCTCATGAGCACAGGCTAGGAGGCGTTGCGGACGTTCGGCGACCGGATCGATCATGGGCGCATGACAGACACCCGTACCCCCGGCACCGTCGCCGTTCCCGGCGCCGTCCTCGCCTTCTCCGTGCGCGGCGACCTCGCCGACGCGACTCCCGACGCGCCGCCGCTGATCCTGGCCGGATCCCCGATGGACAGCACCGGGTTCGGCAGCCTGGCGGCCGGCATCCCGTCGGGGCCGGACGGCCGGGTGCTCGTGCTGACCGACCCGCGCAACACCGGTCGGAGCACCCGCGACGAGGACACGGCAGCGGTGACGCCCGACCAGCACGCGGAGGACCTGCACGCCCTCATCGGTGCGCTCGGTGTCGCTCCCGTCGACGTGTTCGCCTCCTCCGGCGCGGCGGTCAACTTCCTCCACCTCGTCGCCGCGCACCCGGGCGACGTACGCATCCTGGTGGCGCACGAGCCGCCGATGACCGGGCTGCTACCCGACGCCGCAGCCATCGCGAATGTCTGCGACGACATGGTCGCGACCTACGACGCCTCCGGACACGGCCCGGCGATGGCGAGGTTCATCGGACTGGTCATGCACCGCGGGGAGGTCACCGGCGACGAGCCCGCGCCGGACCCGGCGATGTTCGGGCTGCCGACCGAGGACGACGGCTCGCGCAACGACCCGCTGATGGCCAACATGCGCGGCCAGGGCGTCACGGGGTTGCCGGACCTCGACGCCGTACGCCGCGCACCGACGCGGGTCGTCATCGCGGTGGGCGAGGAATCCGGCGGCCCGTCCGACGGCGAGATCGCCGGTCGGTCGGCGCACGCCGTCGCGCAGGCGCTCGGTCTGGAGCCCGTCGTCTTCCCGGGCGGCCACAACGGCTTCCTGGGCGGTGAGTTCGGCCAGACCGGCAAGCCGGAGGAGTTCGCGGCGAGACTGCGCGAGGTGCTCCGCGACTGACGGCGGCTACAACCCCAGCATCCGACCGATGATCTCCTTCTGGATCTCGGTCGTGCCGCCGTAGATCGTCTGGATGCGCGAGTCGACGTAGGCCTTCGCGATCGGGTACTCGTTCATGTAGCCGTAGCCGCCGTGCAGCTGGACGCCTGCGTCGACCACGCGCTTCTGCAGCTCCGTCGTCCACCACTTCGCCATCGACGCCAGGGCGGTGTCGACCTCGCCGGCGTTGAGCCGGAGCACGCAGTCGTTGATGAAGACCCGCGCGATGTGGGCCTCGGTGGCCATCTCGGCCAGCAGGAAGCGGTTGTGCTGGAACGTCCCGATCGGCCTGCCGAACGCCTCGCGCTCCTTGGCGTACGACAGGCACAGGTCGAGGACGTGCTCGATCGCGGCGACGGCGATGCAGCCGATGGAGATCCGCTCCTGCGGCAGGTTCTCCATCAGCGCGACGAAGCCGGAGCCCTCGGCGCCCAGGAGGTTCTCCTTCGGCACACGCACGTCGGTGAACGACAGCTCGGCGGTGTCCTGCGCGTGCAGGCCCATCTTGTCGAGGTTGCGGCCGCGCTCGAAGCCCTCCATGCCGCGCTCGACGACGAGCAGCGAGATCCCCTGGTGGCCGGCGTCGGGGTCCGTACGGCAGACCACGATCACCAGGTCGGCCAGGATGCCGTTGGAGATGAAGGTCTTCGAGCCGTTGAGGACGTAGTGGTCGCCGGCGTCGACCGCCGTCGTACGGATCCCCTGCAGGTCCGACCCCGCACCCGGCTCGGTCATCGCGATCGCCGTGACGATGTCCCCCGAGACGCAGCCGGGCAGCCAGCGCCGCTTCTGCTCGTCGGTCCCGAGCGAGGAGATGTAGGGGACGATGATGTCGTTGTGCACCGCGAATCCCGGGCCGGAGGCACCGGCACGGGCCGACTCCTCGGCGAGCACCATGTTGTAGCGGAAGTCCTTGATGCCAGGACCGCCGTGCTCCTCGGCCACGTCGAAGCACAGCAGCCCGCGCTCGCCGGCCCTGCGCCAGATCTCGCGGTCGACGATGCCGGCCTCCTCCCACGCTGCGTGGTGCGGCACGACCTCCTTGTCGAAGAACGCGCGCGCGACGGCGCGGAAGTCCTCGTGCTCCTGCTCGAGGATGCTCGGGCGGTCAGGCATGGGTCCTCCGATCGGTCGGGGTGGTGGGCCTCCCCGACGGGGTGAGGCGACGCCCGTTCGGCGCGCCTACGTTGGCGGCATGAGCCTTGTCAGCACAGCCGTCCGTGCGACCCACCTGGTGACGAACGCAGCATGGTTCGGTGGCTCGCTGATGGGGGCCGTGGCCCTCAACCCGGCTGCGCGTCGACCGGACACCGAGCGCGAGCGCACCGAGGTCTCCAGCACGGGCTGGGAGCGTTGGGGCACGGTGCAGGGAGCGGCCGTCGGCCTGCACCTGCTGAGCGGACTGGCGATCCTCGCCGACAACCGCCATCGCGTGGTGGCGCACCCGCCGACCACCGCCGTGGTGGTCGCGAAGACAGCGATCACGGGCGCCGCGATCGTATCTTCGGCTGCGGCCTACGTGTACGGCGCCAGGCTCGGCGACGCGTCCGGCGAGGACGGCCACCCGCGCGATCCCGAGGTTGCCGAGGATGCGCGCGGCAAGCTCGCCTGGCTGCAGTGGGCGACGCCTGCCTTCACCGGCGCCCTGCTCGTGCTGGACGCCCAGCTCGGCGAGCAGCAGCGCGGCGCGGCTGGGCTGCTCGACCGTCCTTGGTGACCTCACGTGCACGGGGTCAGGACACCCATTCCTTGATCTGCGCGACGGTGGCGGCGGGGTCGTCGGAGACAGGGGTGATGTTGAGGTCGGTGACGCCGGCCTCCCGGAACGCGGCGATGCGCTCCTTGACGTACGACTCGGGGCCGACGAGGTTGGCGGCCTCGAGCCACTCGGCGGGGATGAGCGCCTCGGCCTCCTTCTTCTTGCCGGAGAGGTAGAGGTCCTGGATCTCCTCCGCCTCCTTCTCGTAGCCGTAGGCACGGGCGACGTCGTTGTAGAAGTTCTTGCCCTTGGCGCCCATCCCGCCGACGTAGAGCGCGAAGATCGGCCGGGCGAAGTCGAGCAGGGCCTTGGTCTCCGGGCCCTCGCCGATCGCGACCATGCCGCCGGCCATCACCTGCAGGGGGGCGAGGCCCTCCTGCCGCTTGGCGTTGCCGGCCGCGAGCGCGTCGCCCCAGACCAGGTGTGCCCGCTCGGGGTGGAAGAGGTGGGGGATCCAGCCGTCGGCGATCTCGGCGGTCTGCTCGACGTTCTTCGGACCGAGCGCCGCGATCCAGATCGGGATGGTGTCGCGCTCGGGCTTCGTGAGCAGCTTGAGCGGCTTGCCGAGCCCGGTGACCGCGCCGTCGTCCTTGCTCAGTGGGAGGTGGAACTCGCCGCTCGCGGTCAGCGGCTCGCGCTTGAGCCCGCGACGGATGATCTCGACGACCTCCTGGGTCCGAGCCATCGGCTTGCGGTAGGGCACGCCGTGGAAGCCCTCGATCACCTGCGGCCCGCTCACCCCGATCCCGAGGATTGCGCGACCCCCGCTCACGTTGTCGAGGCCCGCTGCGGTCTGCAGCAGCGCGCCCGGCGTACGCGAGTAGATGTTGAGGATCCCCGACCCGATCTGGATCGTGTCGGTCTTGGCCGCGAGGTAGCCCATGAGCGTGGGGGAGTCGAAGCCGTACGCCTCCGCGACCCACACGCTGTCGAGCCCGGCCTTCTCCAGCGTGACGACCTGGTCGGCCGCGCTGCGGGGGTTGCCGTCGTACATCAGGAGGGTGGCGAGGCGCATGCAGCAATCGTGACAGTTTCACTGTCACAACGGCAAGGGTGGTGGGTCGGCTCGGAGCGGTGTGTGAAAAGGGTTGCGGGCCTTCGGAATCCCCCTGACTCACCGCCCACCCGTGGTGGGCGTACGACGCGCCCGCCAGCGGTGTGTGACGGGCATCGGGGCGATGGGACAGCCTCCTCACTCACCGCCGGACGCTGCAGCCGCGCCACAGGATCCGGCCGGTTGAGCGGTGGTCCTGTGTACGGGCTCGGGCCGCCGACGAACCCTTTTCAGTCCAGCAGCGTCGACACGACGAAGTCGGTCGCCCAGTCCTCGAAGTCACGTCCGTGGCGCAGCATCGCGTGCTTGCCGCCGGGGATCAGCACGTACTCCACGTCGGAGCCCGGCGGGAGGCGGCGCACGAGGTCGGCCGACCGCGACGGCGGCGCGATCCGGTCGTCCGTGCCGTGCACGACGAGCACGCGCCGCCCGCGCAGGTCGACCCGGTCGGTCGGCAGCACCCAGGGGTTGAGCGCCACCACGCAGCGCACGTGGGGGTCGTCACCGGCGAGCAGCGCGGCTCGTCCGCCGAGCGAGTGGCCGACGAGCGCGACCGGGAGGTCACCGTGCCGATCCCGGACCTGCGCGATGGCCCAGCGGGCGTCCATCGCGGGCGTCGTCGTCGTGTCCCAGCCGCGGTGGGAGTTGAGCAGCCGGTGCACGGCGAGTCGTGACCTCCCGGCCCGGGCGATGCGGTGCGCCACGGGGATCATCCGGAGCACCGACAGTTGGGCGGGGTTGACCATCATCCGCTCGCCCCGGCCGGCACCGCCGTGCAGCACGACGACCACGCCCTCCGGCGAGTCTGGCGTGCGGACGGGGATGAGGCGGGGACTCGTCATGGTCCGCGGCCCGTACCCGGGTCACCGTGTTCCATGCCCGCTCAGCGCCCGAGGCCCGCCACGACCTCCGCCCCCGGAAGGTCGGCGAGCAGCCGGCCGGGCACGAGCAGCTTGGAGCGGCGTACGCCGCTGCCGATGACGACGACCGGCTCGTCGAGGAGCGCGTCGTGCACCAGGATCCGCCACGCCGTGGGCAGCCCCAGCGGCGTGATCCCGCCGTACTCCATGCCGGTCTCCTCCACCGCGCGGTCCATCGGCAGGAAGGAGCACTTGCGGACGTCGAGCAGCTTGCGGACCAGCGTGTTCACGTCGGCACGGGTGTCGGCCCGCACCACGCAGGCGGCGATCCGCTCGTCGCCCGCCCGGGCGCCAGAGACGACGACGCAGTTGCCACCGGCGGTCATCGGGATGTCGTACGCCTCGCTCATCGCGGCCGTGTCGGCGAGGTCGGGATCGATCTCGACCACGGCGATCTCGGCGGCGCCCGGCCACGCCGCCAGCGCGGCGGCCACGGGGGCGGCGACCAGGTCCGGGCGGTCGGTCGCCGGCAGGGAGGTGAGGGTCGGATAGCTCGGGAGTGTCACGTCGACATCATGCGGCATTCACCTGCGCGCCATCCTCCGGTCCCGGGGGCGGTGCAGCCTGTGGTCGTGACGGTGACCAGGGAGGCGCTCGGCCGGACCTCGTCGTTGGTCCTCACGCCCGCCGTGGTCGCGCACCGCGGCGCCAGCGGGCACCGTCCTGAGCACACCCTCGACGCCTACCGGACGGCCATCCGGATGGGCGTCGACGACATCGAGCTCGACCTCGTCGCCACGCGCGACGGGGTGCTGGTCGCGCGCCACGACCTCGAGCTCAGCACCACGACGGACGTGGCCACCCGTCCCGACTTCGCCCATCTCCGCCGCACGATGGTCGTCGACGGGGTGGCCCAGCGCGGCTGGTTCGTCCAGGACTTCACGCTGGCCGAGCTCAAGACGCTCGCCACCCGCGAGCGGATGCCGCGCACCCGACCCGGCAACACGGCGTACGACGGGGCCGAGGGCGTGCCGACGCTGACCGAGGTGCTGGCGATGGTCGGCGCCGAGTCGGTCCGCCGGGGCCGTCCGGTCGGACTGCTGCTCGAGCTCAAGCACGCGGCCCACCACGACGTCATCGGGCTGCCGCTCGACGCATCGCTGCTGCGGATCCTGGCCCGCCACGGCCTCGACCACGCGTGGGCGCGGGTCGCCCTCATGTCGTTCGAGCCGTCGATCCTGCGCCGCCTCGCCGGGCGCACCCGGCTGCCGATCATCCAGCTCGTCGAGGTCGCCCAGCGCGGGCTGCTGACGCCCGAGGGGCTCGAGGCCGTCGACGAGTACGCCGACGGCATCGGCCCGCACGCCTCGCTGGTGCTGCCGCGCGACGCCGGGGGAGCGATCGGCACGCCGTCGACCGTGGTCCGCGATGCGCACCGGCTCGGCCTGACCGTCCACGTGTGGACCGTCCGCGGCGAGAACCGGTTCCTGCCGACCAACCTCCGCCACGGCCCGGCGCCGGACGCCCGCGGCGACATGGCCGGCCACGTCCGGGCGCTGCTCGCGGCCGGGGTCGACGGGGTCATCACCGACCACCCCGAGGAGGCCCTCGCGGTGCTGCGCGAGCACTGAGGGGCCCGAACCCTCACGGGGCGAGCGCCTTCACCCAACCGGCAACGGTCCGCTGGATCCGGGCGGCGGCCTCGATGATCGGGTCGGCGGGGTCATCGCCGCCGAGCACACGCAGCTCCCAGGCGCCGTACCACGCGACATAGGCACCGACCACGAGGAGCAGCACTCCGCCGACCCGTGGCACCCACCGGCCGGTGCGGCGGAGCCGCGTGACGAGCCCGCGGCGGGCCAGCGCCACGGCCACGGCGGCGAGCCCGACGAGCAGACCCATGCCGATCCCGTACGCGACGTAGAGGAGCATCCCCTCGACGGTCGACCCGGCCCGGAAGCTGGTGACGACCAGGGCGAGGAACGGTGCGATGGAGCAGGTCAGCGACGCGATGGCGTAGGACGCGCCGAAGCCGACCATGGCCGGAGCGGAGCGGGTCAGCGCCCCTTTGCGGGACGCGCCCGGGCGCCACGTGGGCAGGTCCCGTCCGGCGAGCAGCCACACCCCGGCCGCCGCGACCAGGGCGCCGAACGCCACGGTGAACCACGGGAGGTACTGCTGCACCTGCGAGGCGACCGGCGAGATCGCCAGCCCGAAGACGCCGAAGACGGCGATGAAACCGACGGTCATCCAGGCCGTCAGCGCCAGCGCCCGTCCGACCGCGCGCGCCGTGCCGGGCGAGTCGTCACCGATCACCAGGACGGAGAGGTACGCCGGCAGCAGCGCGAACCCGCACGGGTTGACGGCTGCGAGCATGCCGGCCGCGAGCGCCAGCGCCAAGGATTCGGACACGGTCAGCCGAGGACGTCGTCGACTTGTGCGTCGAGGTCGCCGGTGCCGCCGTAACCGGCCTCGAACACCACGGTGCCGCCCGCGTCGAGGAGGACGAACGAGGACTGCTCGGTCACGCCGAACCGCTTCCACAGCTCGCCGTCGACGTCCTCGAGGTGCACGACGTCGTCGACGTCCCGGGCGAACCCCTCGATCGCCGCGGCACTGTCGAGCGAGCCGACCCCGATCACGTTGAGCTCACCGGCGTGCTCGGCCGCAAGGCCCTCGACCTGCGGGATCTGGCCCCGACACGTCGGGCACCAGGGCGCCCAGAACCACAGCAGCGTCGGGCGACCCGCGAGCGATGCTCCCTCGAACGCCTCGCCCGCGACCGTGGTGCCGGTGAAGTCGAGGGTCGCCGGCACCGGGTCCCCGGCCTGGCTGTCCTCCGGGGCGGGGGAGGCGTTCGACGTGGGGGGCGACGTGGGGGACTCGGCCGACGTGGTCGACGCGGTCGACGTCGGCTCACTGGCGAGGTCGTCACCGCCGCCCGCGCAGCCTCCGAGCACCAGCGTCACCACGACCAGGAGCCCGATCGCCGGTGCGGGGACCATCGTCGTGCGGGGCATGGCGTCATCCTCCCATCCCCACCCCGTGATCCCGGGCCGCGTCGCGAGCCGTCACAGGTCCGTAAGGACTCGAGTCGACCCGAGTGGACCCGAGTGCCCGACGCACGGTGAGAGGCGGAGCCGTTGACCGGCGTACCCTCGGGTGCGTGACCCTCCTCGAGCGCATCCGCGCGTCCGTGATCGGCGACGACCAGGTCATGCACGGCCCCTACGGCCCGCGCCGGGTGACGTACGCCGACTACACGGCGTCGGGGCGCAGCCTGAGCTTCATCGAGGACTTCATCCGCCACGAGGTGCTGCCGGCGTACGCCAACACGCACACCGAGGCGAGCGGCACCGGGCTGCAGACGACGCGGCTGCGCGAGGACGCGCGACGGATCATCCGGGACGCGGTCGGTGGCGACGACGAGACGATCGTCGTGTTCTGCGGCTCGGGAAGCACCGCTGCGATCGACAAGCTGATCGGCATCCTCGGCCTGCGGATCCCGGCCGGCCTCGACGACCAGTACGACCTCAGCTCGGCGATCCCCGCCGACCAGCGACCGGTGGTCTTCATCGGTCCCTTCGAGCACCACTCCAACGAGGTGAGCTGGCGCGAGACGATCGCCGACGTCGTCACGATCCACGAGGACGCCGACGGCCGGGTCTCGCTCGACCACCTCCGCGAGGAGCTCGAGCGCCACGCCGGTCGGCCGCTGAAGATCGGCTCGTTCTCGGCTGCCTCCAACGTCACCGGAATCGTCACCGACACCGAGGGCGTCGCCGACCTGCTCCACGAGCACGACGCCCTCAGCTTCTGGGACTTCGCCGCGTGCGCGCCCTACGTCGACATCGAGATGTACGGCCCCGGCAGCTCCCGCAAGGACGCGATCTTCATCAGCCCCCACAAGTTCATCGGCGGCCCGGGCACGCCGGGCGTCCTCGTCGTGCGCCGCGAGCTGATGGCCAACCGGGTGCCGGTCGTGCCCGGCGGCGGCACGGTCATGTACGTCAACCCGACCGAGCACCGCTACCTCGACGACAAGGCCCACCGCGAGGAGGGCGGCACTCCCGCGATCGTCGAGTCGATCCGCGCCGGGCTGGTCTTCCAGCTCAAGCAGGCGGTCGGCGTCGAGACGATCCAGGCCCACGAGGAGGAGATGCTGAAGCGCGCCGTCGACGCGTGGGTGGCCGAGCCGACCATCCAGATCCTCGGCAACCTCGACTCGCAGCGTCTCTCGATCGTCTCGTTCGTGGTGAAGGCGCCCGACGGGACCTACCTCCACCACAACTACGTGGTCGCGCTGCTCAACGACCTCTTCGGCATCCAGACGCGCGGCGGCTGCTCGTGCGCCGGCCCCTACGGCCACCGGCTGCTCGACATCGACCTCGACCGCAGCCACCAGTTCGAGGCCCAGATCGCGACCGGCTGTGAGGGCATCAAGCCCGGCTGGGTGCGGGTCAACTTCAACTACTTCGTCGACGAGGACGTGTTCACCTACGTCGTGGAGGCGGTCCGCCTCGTCGCCCGCGAGGGCTGGCGGCTGCTCGGCGACTACCGGTTCGACCCGGGCACCGGCTTGTGGCACCACCGGACGGGTGCGGTGGAGCCGCCGATGCGCCTGGCCCACGTGACGTACGCCGACGACGGCACCATGACCTGGCCGGCGCACGCGACGACGGCCCCCGTCTCGGTGCTCGAGGAGCACCTCGACGAGGGCCGCGCCATCATGGCCGCCGCGTCGCCGCCCGACTGGTCGGACGCCGCCCACCTCGGCGCCGACTTCGACGACCTCCGGTGGTTCGCCCTGCCCGCCTGCTCGCTGGGCTGATCCGGCTCAGGCGCGGCGGCCCGGCCACACCGTCGCCGCGAGGCCGGCGGCGCCGGCCGCGATCCACGGGATCGGCATCAGCCAGCGCAGCTCGCCGCTCTCGACGACGTCGCCCTGGACCAGCGCCCAGACCAGCACGATGCCGGCGAAGGCGACGCCCAGCACGAGCTGGGTGATGTTGACCGGGTGGAACCCGGACGGCTTCGTCGGTGCGTCGAGCGGGCCGGTCATCGGCTCGTCGTAGCCGTAGATGTCGGTGTCGTAGCTGCTGTCGTCAGTCATGTCGGTCTCCTCAGGCTGCTTCGCGGACGATGATCTCGCCGACGGCGAGGTCGATGGTGAGGGTCAGGTCGGGGACTCCGTCCCCGCCGTCGCGGAAGCCGTCGACGTTGACGTCGAAACCGTCGCGGTGCTCGTCGAAGACCCGGCTGTCGCCGGCGACCAGGTCGGTCCGCACGGTGACGTCCATGCCGTCGGGGACGACCACCTCGACACGGCCGCCGACACCGTCGACGGAGATGTCACGCCCGTCCAGCTCGTCCACGTCGGAGACGCCGGAGAGGTCGAGCACCAGCTCACCGCCGCCGAGGTCGTAGGAGTCGCGGACCTCGTCGGCACTCGTCGGTGCGTAGGCGAGCCTGTCCTCGGGGAAGCTGCTGGCGGCTGTAGCGGCGGCCGTCACCACGGCAGCGACGAGCCCGAGGGCGATCAGCCCACCGGCCCGGCCCCAGAAGGACCCGACGACGAGCATCGTGGCGATGACGGCGAGGGCGAGCGCGGGGTAGGCGCTCGGCGCGACGTCGACGCCCGCGAGGTCGACCACGCCCAGGACCCCCTCGGCCAGCGCGATCAGGGCGAGCGTGAAGAAGAACAGCTTGGGGCCGCGCTTGCGCGGGTTCCGCGGGCGGCGCGGGTCGCGGCTGTAGGTCTCGGTGTACGCGGGCACGGTGTACGTGGGATCGGTGTACTCGGGCACGGCGTACGTGGGATCGGTGTACGTGGGCTTGGTGTACGTGGGATCGGCGTAGGTGGGCTCGGCGTAGCCGTACCCGCTCTGCGGCCGGGAGGCGTTCCTCTCCTTGCGGTGCAGGAACCACACGACGATGGCGGCGACGATCGCGATCGGCCAGGGGAACCAGAAGGCGCCGGCCCAGTCGCCCACCGCGGCGAGCAGCGCGAGGATCCCGACGCCTGCGATGGCGATCGAGCGGCTGCGCCGGTCGAGGCCGAGCGGCTCGTCGGCGGTGCCCTCCTCGGGCACCAGGAGCCACGCGCCGACGTAGAGGAGGAGGCCGGCGCCGCCGAAGAAGACTCCGACGACCAGCGCCACGCGCACGATGATCGTGTCGATGTCGAGGTGGCGGGCGATGCCGCCGGCGACGCCGGCGATGTGCCGGTCGGTGACGCTGCGACGCAGGCGGCCGAGGTCCGTCATCTCGTCGCGGCTGACGCGGGGGCCGCCGGTCGGCGAGGGCGGCTGCTCACCGCCGGAGGGCGGCGTGGGGTGCTCGGTGGAGGGGCTGGAGTTGTCCATGGCTCAACTCTGACCGCCGGGACCCGCCACCACCATCGGGGACAGCCCTGATTCCCGCGCATCTCGCCGGGGTGGGACTCAGGGTCGGCTCGGGGTCTGTCCTCATGGTCCGTGCTCCGCCTGCCTGCGACGATGGACGCACGATGAGCCAGACACAGCCACCTCCACCCGGTCGGTCCCGCCGGGCCTACCGCGACCTCTCGGCGCCCATCGCAGGCGGCGTCGCCTCCGGCCTGGCGACCCACCTGGCCGTTCCCGTGCTGTGGGTGCGGGGGTTCTTCGTCGCGACGGCGTTCCTCGGTGGCTTCGGCCTGATGCTGTACGCCGGTCTCTGGATGTTCCTGCCCGCCGACCAGTTCTTCGAGGTGAGCTCGCCCGGCCTGGAGAGTGCCTCGCGGACCGGCAGGCGGCCGCGTCGTCGTTCGAGGCTCCGCGACGCCGGACCGGCGATCGCCCTCGGTGCGCTGTTCTTCGGCGTGGTGCTGGGTGTGGAGGGCATCTTCGGCCAGGGCGCGCTGTTCTGGCCGGTCGTCCTCGGCGTCGCCGGCATCGCGCTGCTGTGGCGCCAGGCCGACGAGGCGCAACGCGAGCGCTGGACCGACACCACGGGGCGGATCGACCCGTTCCGCGCGGTCTTCGGCAACGGCGGCTGGGCGGCGTACGCCCGCATCGCCGCCGGCCTCGGTCTGATCGTCACGGCGATGATCGTGTTCGCGGTGGCCGCCGGGCAGGCCGCGTTCGCGGTGCCGGTGCTGGTCGCCGGGCTGCTCGGCCTGCTCGGCCTGGCGATCGTCGTCGGACCGTGGGGACTGCGGCTGGTCAACGACCTCGGCGCCGAGCGCGCCGAGCGGGTCCGCACCCAGGAACGCGCCGACATGGCCGCCCACCTCCACGACTCGGTCCTCCAGACCCTCGCCCTGATCCAGAAGAACGCCCACGACGCCACGACCGTCGCCCGGCTGGCGCGATCGCAGGAGCGCGACCTGCGCCAGTGGCTCTTCGAGGCCGACACCGCCGACTCGACGACGCTCGCCGGCGCCCTCAAGGAGATGGCCGCCGACGTCGAGACGCAGCACAACGTCGTGGTCGACGTGGTCACGGTCGGTGACTGCACCCTCGACGAGGCGCTGCGACCCGTCGTGCACGCCGCGCGCGAGGCGGTGGTCAACGTCGCCAAGCACGCCGGCACCCAGCGCGCCGACGTCTACGCCGAGACCTCGGACTCCGCGGTGGACGTCTTCGTCCGCGACCGCGGCGCCGGCTTCGACGTCCAGGGCGTCGCAGGTGACCGCCATGGCGTGCGCAGCAGCATCGTCGACCGGATGGACCGCCACGGCGGACGGGCGGACGTACGCTCTGCTCCCGGTGGGGGCACCGAGATCCACCTGCACATGCCCCGCACCCGCACCGACCGAAGCAAGGACGAGGAGAACCGATGACCCAGACCAGTCCGTCCGGACCTGTCCGAGTGGTCCTGGTCGACGACCACGCGATGTTCCGGGCCGGCGTCCGGGCCGAGCTGGCCGCGGCCGGTGCGGGGCGGGTCGAGGTGGTCGGCGAGGCTGCCGACGCTGATGCGGCCATCGCGGCCGTGCACGAGCTGCAGCCCCAGGTGGTGCTGCTCGACGTGCACCTGCCCGGCGGCGGTGGCATCGAGGTGATGCGCCGCCAGCCGTCGCCCGACGCGCTCTACCTCGCGCTCTCGGTCTCCGACGCCGCCGAGGACGTCATCGGCACCATCCGCGGCGGCGCCCGCGGCTACGTCACCAAGACGATCACCGGTCCCGAGCTGGTCGACGCGATCACCCGGGTCGCCGGGGGAGACGCGGTGTTCTCACCGCGACTTGCCGGGTTCGTGCTCGACGCCTTCGCCGGCTCGATCGACGTCGCGGCGGTCGACGAGGACCTGGACCGGCTCACCGAGCGCGAGCGCGAGGTGATGCGCCTGATCGCCCGCGGCTACGCCTACAAGGAGGTCGCCAAGGAGCTCTTCATCTCGGTGAAGACCGTGGAGACCCACATGTCGTCGGTGCTGCGCAAGCTCCAGCTCTCGAGCCGCCACGAGCTCACCAAGTGGGCCTCGGACCGCCGGCTGCTCTAGTCGGAGAGGCCCTCCGCGAGGGTGGGCGGACGTTGACAACGCGGGGCGCAACCGGTGGGGTTCGACGCACGAACTCCACTCGGAAGTGAGGGCCGCACCGTGGCCGACAGCACCGCAACCGTCCCGCCGACGACCGATGACGACGGCGGGCTGAAGAGGTCCATCACCGGGCTGCAGCTGTTCTTCTACACGCTCGGCGACGTCCTCGGGTCGGGCATCTACGTGCTCATCGGGCTGGTGGCCGCCGCGGTCGGAGGGGCGTTCTGGATCGCGTTCGCCGCGGGTGTCACGGTCGCGGCGATCACCGGGGCGGCGTACGCCGAGCTGGTGACCAAGTACCCCCAGGCGGCCGGCTCGTCGCTGTACGTCCAGAAGGCCTTCCGCAACAAGGCCCTGACCTTCCTCGTGACGGTGTCGTTCCTGTCGGCGAGCTTCGCCGCCTCGGGCTCGCTGGCGGCGGGGTTCGCGTCGTACTTCGGTGAGCTCTTCGACGGTGGGGGACCGCCGGCGCTGCTCGTCTCACTGGTGTTCGTCGCCGTCCTGGTGCTGATCAACTACATCGGTATCACCGAGTCGGTCGTGATGAACATGCTGATGACGTTCATTGAGCTCAGCGGCCTGATCATCGTGATGATCATCGGGATCTACTACATCGCGCAGGGGAACGCCGACTTCGCGATCCTCACCGACATCAGCGTCTCCGGCAACCCGGCGCTCGCCGTCCTCGCGGGAGTGGCGCTGTCCTTCTTCGCCATGACGGGCTTCGAGAACACTGCCAACGTGGCCGAGGAGACGATCGACCCCTACACGGCGTTCCCGCGCTCCCTCATCGGCGGCATGATCGTGGCCGGGGTGGTCTACGTGCTGGTCTCGATGGCAGCCGCGCTGACGGTGCCGACCGACCAGCTGGCGGGCTCCGACGTGGCCCTCCTCGAGGTGGTCAAGCAGGGGATCCTCCCCTTCTCCACCGACCTGATGACCACGATCTTCACCGTCATCGCGCTCGTCGCCATCACCAACACCACGCTCGTCACGCTGGTGACCCAGCCGCGCATCCTCTACGGCATGGCCCGCGAGGACGTCGTCCCGGGCGTGTTCGCCAAGGTCCACGCGACGCGGCGCAGCCCGTGGGTCGGCCTGCTGTTCAGCGGTCTGGTGGTGGGCGGACTGCTCGTCACCGGCACCCTCGTCACCGAGGCCGGCGGCAACCTCGACCTCGTCAACCGGCTGGCCCTGGTGACGGTGGTCTTCCTGCTCGCCATCTACGCGCTCGTGATCGTGACCTGTCTCAAGCTGCGAGGACACGACGAGGACGAGCGCGCGTTCAGGGCGAGCACCCCGCTGCTGGTCCTCGGGCTGATCGGCAACCTCGCGATCCTCTACTACGCCATCTACGACGACCCGGCCTCGCTGTGGTGGTGTGCCGGGCTGCTCGCCGTAGGGGTCGTGCTCTACCTCGCGGAGCAGCTCCTCGACAGAGGTTCCGAGCCACGTCCCGGCACCGTCTCACGCACCCCCGAAGGAGACCACTGATGCACGTCGTCGTCGCCACGGACGGCTCGAAGCAGTCGCTGGCCGCCGCCAAGCACCTCAAGTCCTTCGCCGACCCCGCCAGGATCACCGAGATCTCGGTGGTCGCGGTGGTCCGACCGCTCGCGTCGGTCGCCTTCGCCGACGAGGTGTCCGAGGGATCTCACACGTGGCCGACCGGATCCTTCCGCGAGGCCGCCGAGAACGCCGTCGAGACGATCGCGAAGGTCTTCGACGGCTGGGGTCCCAAGGTCAGCAAGCGGGTCCGCAGCGGCTCCGCGGCCAACGAGATCATCAAGGCCGCCAAGCAGTACGACGCCGGGCTGGTGGTCGTGGCCGCGGGCGGTCGCGGGCTCAGCGACGTCGTGCTCGTCGGCAGCACCGCGCAACGCGTCCAGCACTACGCGCCCTGCCCGGTCCTCGTCGTACGTCCCGCGCCCCGCAAGAAGAAGTAGCACTGCCGCAGACCTAGGGTGTCCGCATGGAGACCCTGCGGCTGGTGCTGCTCTTCGTCCACATCCTCGGCTACGCGGCCCTGCTGGGCGGCCTGCTGGTGCAGGTGCGCGACGAGACCAAGAAGGTCAGCGCGCTCATGCGCGACGGGATCGGGACGGCCTTCCTCGCCGGGCTGCTGCTCGTCGGCGTGCTCGAGAGCCTGGGCTCTCCGGACCACGCGAAGATCGCCGTGAAGTTCGCCATCGGGCTCGTGATCCTGGTCCTCGTGATGGTCAACATGCGCAAGTCGACCATCCCCCGCGGCCTCTACTTCGCGCTGCTGGTGCTGACCGTCGTCAACATCGCGGTGGCCGTCTTCTGGTCACCTGTGCACGCCTGACGCGCCTGTCGGACCGGCCACATAGGGTTGGGACGAGATGAGTCCTCCCTCCGACCCGGCCCTGCTCGAGCACCCCCTCCTCGAGGGCCTCAACGACCCCCAGCGGGCGGCCGTGATGCACTCCGGCGCGCCCCTCCTGGTGGTGGCCGGCGCCGGATCGGGCAAGACCCGCGTGCTGACCCGGCGCATCGCGTGGCTGATCTCGGAGCGCAAGGCGCACCCCGGGTCGATCCTGGCCATCACCTTCACCAACAAGGCCGCCGCCGAGATGAAGGCGCGGGTGCAGGAGCTCGTCGGCAACCGGGCCCGCATCATGTGGGTCTCGACGTTCCACTCCTCGTGCGTGCGCATCCTCCGCAAGGAGATCGACCGGGTCGGCCTCAAGTCCAACTTCTCGATCTACGACGCCGCCGACTCCAAGCGGCTGATGACGCTGGTGCTGCGCGACCTCGAGCTCGACCCCAAGCGCTACCAGCCCAACGCCGTCCTCCACTGGGTCTCCGACCAGAAGAACGAGCTGCGCGATGCCGAGGACGCCGCCAAGGAGGCGCGCAACTCGTTCGAGGAGGCCTACGCCAAGGCCTACACCGCCTACCAGCGCCGACTCCGCGAGGCCAACGCCCTCGACTTCGACGACCTGATCATGACGACGGTCCACCTGCTGCAGGCCTTCCCCGACGTCCGCGAGAACTACCGCCGCCGGTTCCGCCACGTCCTGGTCGACGAGTACCAGGACACCAACCATGCCCAGTACAGCCTGATCCAGCAGCTGTGCGGACAGTCCTTCGAAGAGCCCGGCACCGAGGTCGCCGGCGAGGTGGTCGAGCCGAGCGAGCTGATGGTGGTCGGCGACGCCGACCAGTCGATCTACGCCTTCCGCGGGGCCGACATCCGCAACATCCTCGACTTCGAGCAGGACTTCCCCAACGCCACCACCATCCTGCTCGAGCAGAACTACCGCTCGACCCAGACCATCCTCAGCGCCGCCAACTCGGTGATCGGCAACAACAGGGGACGCAAGCCCAAGCGGCTGTGGACCGATGCCGGCGACGGCTCACGGATCGTGGGCTACGTCTCCGACGACGAGCACGACGAGGCCCGCTTCGTCAGCCAGGAGATCGACACGCTCGTCGACGAGGCCGGCGTACGCCCCGCCGACGTGGCCGTGTTCTACCGCACCAACGCCCAGTCGCGGGTCTTCGAGGAGGTGTTCATCCGCACCGGCCAGCCCTACAAGGTCGTCGGCGGGGTTCGCTTCTACGAGCGCAAGGAGGTCCGGGACGCGCTGGCCTACCTCCGGATGCTGGTCAACACCGCCGATGAGATCTCGCTCCGGCGGGTGCTCAACACCCCCAAGCGCGGCATCGGCGAGCGGGCCGAGGCCTGCATCGCGGCGCTCGCCGAACGCGACCGGATCACCTTCTGGGAGGCGCTGACCCGCGCCGCGGAGGCGCCCGGCCTGGCCACGCGCAGCTGCAGGAACATCGAGGCATTCGTCGCGATGGTGCAGGAGATCCAGTCGATGGTCGAGGCCGACGAACGGCCCGACGTCATCCTCGAGTCGGTGCTCGAGCGCTCGGGCTACCTCACCGAGCTCGAGGCGAGCGACGACCCGCAGGACGGCACCCGCGTGGAGAACCTCGCCGAGCTCGTGGCCGTCGCGCGCGAGTTCGCCGAGGACCCGCAGCCCGGCCCGAGCGCCGATCCGGCCGAGGTCGAGGCGGGCACCGTCTCGGTCGGGCTGGGCGACTTCCTGGAGCGCGTCGCGCTGGTGGCCGACGCCGACCAGATCCCCGACGCCCCCGACGGCGACGACTCCGGCGTCGTGACGCTCATGACCCTCCACACCGCCAAGGGCCTGGAGTTCCCGGTCGTCTTCCTCACCGGGCTCGAGGACGGCGTCTTCCCCCATCAGCGCTCGCTCGGCGACCAGCCGGAGCTCGAGGAGGAGCGCCGCCTGGCCTACGTCGGCGTCACCCGGGCCGAGAAGCGGCTCTACGTCTCCCGCGCCCTCGTTCGCTCCGCATGGGGTGCGCCGAGCCACAACCCGGCCAGCCGCTTCCTCGACGAGCTCCCGGTCGACCTCGTCGACTGGAGACGTACGGCAGCCGAGCAGACCCGCTGGGGCCGGCAGGACCTCACCAGTGGTTCGACCCGCCTCGGGACTCCCACCGACGCAGGTCGCCGCAACTTCTCATCGGCCGCGCTGCGCGCCGACGCCGCCGCCAAGGCCAAGCCGGCCCGCGAGATCCCGAGCCTCTCGCCCGGCGACCGTGTCGTGCACGACTCGTTCGGCATGGGCACCGTCGTCGCGGTCGACGGCGTCGCCGAGAAGTCGGTCGCCTCCATCGACTTCGGCTCCGAAGGCGTCAAGCGTCTGCTGCTGCGCTACGCCCCGGTCGAGAAGCTCTGAGAGCGAAGCGCCGAAGAGCATCGATCGTGGTCGAGCGCGGCTTCGTGGCTCAGCCGCGGGTCGCGTGGCTCAGGCGGTGACGGTCACGGAACGATGCCGTGCTCGACGAAGGCCTGGAACGGGTCGACCGGGCCGCCGCCGCCGGGGCGGACCTCGAGGTGGAGGTGCGAGCCGGTCACGTTGCCGGTGGCGCCGACGGTGCCGATGACCTCGCCGCCGTTGACGCGCTCGCCGACCGAGACGTAGATCTCGGTCTGGTGGCAGAACCAGATCTCGGTGCCGTCGTCGAGGGTCACCACGGTCTTGTTGCCGTAGGCGCCGTCGTAGCCGGTCGAGGTGACCGTGCCGTTGGCGATGGCCAGGATCGGGTCACCCGAGTTGCCGTTGAAGTCCAGGCCGGTGTGGTAGCTGGCCCAGAGGCCGTACTGGCCGTAGGTGGCGGTGATGCCGTAGTGCGCGAGGGGGAGAACCCACTTGTTCTCCTTGATCTTCGCCGCCTGCTTCTCGGCGGCCTTGCGGATCTCGGCGAGCTTGGCCTCGCGCTCGGCGATCTGCGTCTCGGCGAGGGCGACCAGCTCGGGGTCGGTCTCCTCGCCGGTGGAGCTGCGCGAGCCGTCACGGCTGACGACGACGCCGCGGCGCGAGAGCGCCCGGCCGGCGACGGAGCCGATCGAGCCGGAGGCGTCGAGCGAGGAGTCCGACGACGTCAGCGCGGTGACACCCGCGCCCGACGCGGTGACGGCCCCACCCGCGGAGATGGCGAGCACGGCGACGCCAGCCACGAGGGGCAGGGACGGCACGCTGCGCAACACCGAACGGCGCTGCGGCGTGGTCGCACGTCGCTTGCCAGTCAGGGGTGCATCCGATGCCGAGGAGGTGCGTCGCTTGGGAGCGCGCTCCGCTCGGTGGTTGCCCATAGGGGTGGTTACCAATCTGCCGGGTCATAGGGGGGTCTGAGGTCGGCGAGACCGCGCACGACTGTAACGGAAAGATCACGGAAAAGGGCATCGGGGGCAAAATTAACGCATAATCGCAGGTCAGGAGCGTGCGGCCTGGTAGCGCTCGAGCGCCTGAGCCCGTTCATCGGCGTGATCGACGATCCGCAGCGGGTAGTCGTGCTCGTAGCCCGCGTCCGAGCGCCAGGGCTCGTGGGCGGCCTTGCCGGGCAGGTGCGCGAGCTCGGGGACCCAGCGGCGCACGTAGTCGCCCCGGGGGTCGAACCTGATCCCCTGCGTGATCGGGTTGAAGACGCGGAAGTACGGCGAGGCGTCCGTGCCGGTGCCGGCGACCCACTGCCAGCCGTGGTTGTTCGACGCGACGTCGCCGTCGATCAACAGGTCGAGGAAGTGCCGGGCACCGACCGGCCACCACACGTGCAGGTCCTTGGTGAGGAACGACGCGGTGATCATCCGCACCCGGTTGTGCATCCACCCCGAGTGCAGCAGCTGTCGCATCCCGGCGTCGACGATCGGGAAGCCCGTCGTCCCGGTGCGCCACGCCTCGATGGCGTCCTCGGGCTCGTCGTACCTCATCCCCTTCAGCGCCGGCTTGAGGTCGGTCCACGCCGAGGCCGGCTCGTGCCACAGCACGTCGGCGTAGAACTCGCGCCACGCGATCTCGTCGGCGTACGTCGACCGGGTGTCGATGTCGGCCAGGAGGGTGCGGGGGTGCAGCACCCCGAGGTGGAGGTAGGGCGAGAGCCGGGAGGTGCCGTCGTGGTCGGGCCGGTCGCGCTCGTGCGGGTAGGACCGCAGGCCGTCGTCGCGGAACGAGCGCCAGCGGCGCAGGGCGGCGTCCTCGCCCGCCCCCGGCAGCTCGAACGGCGCGTCGGCGACGGCCTTCTCCAGCAGGTCCAGCGCCCTCTCGTGCGAGTCGGCCGGCGCGAGGTCGGGGGAGCGGGGCGTGTGCGCGGGCTCGGGCCAGCCGTGCTCGCGCCAGGCCCGGGCGAACGCCGTGAACACCTGGTAGGGGTTGCCGCTGCCGTTGCGGACCCGCCCCGGCCCCACGGCGTACGGCGACCCCGTGGCGACCAGCTCGACCCGCTCGCCGACCGCCTCGTCCCGGCGACGGCCGTAGGGTGTGGTCTCGGCCGACACGTGGACCCGCCGGCCGCCCGCGACGCGGGGCACGACGTCGCGCGGATCTCCGTGGTGGATGGTCAGCGGCACCTTCTCGGCGAGCGCCAGCACGTTGGCCGCGAGCCACGCGCGCCGGGCGGGACCGGCGCCGGACCAGATGGCCGGGTCGACCACGAAGAGCGCGGTGACGGTGCCTTCCTCCAGGGCCGCCAGCAGCGCCGGGTTGTCGCGCACGCGCAGGTCGCGCCGGAACCACATGACCGCCGAGCCCGAAGACATGCCGTCCAACGTAGCCCGCGGGTGACCACCACCACGTCCACCCGACCTCGTGCGACCCCCGTGCAGAGGTCTAGGGTGCCGAGAGGGAAAACCCGCCACTGTTCGCAAGACGAAAAGGATCGGTCACCTCGTGGACCTGATGGAATTCCAGGCGAAGGAGCTCTTCGCGAAGCACGGAGTCGCAACGACGTTGGGCGTGGTCGCCGAGACCCCCGAGGCCGCACGCGCAGCCGCCGAGGAGATGGGCGGAGTCACCGTCGTCAAGGCGCAGGTCAAGGCCGGTGGTCGCGGCAAGGCCGGCGGCGTGAAGATCGCCAAGACCGCCGACGAGGCCGAGTCCTACGCCCGCGACATCCTCGGCATGGAGATCAAGGGACTGCGGGTCAACCGCGTCCTGGTCACCCCGGCCACGCCGCCGGTGGAGGAGTACTACTTCTCGTTCCTGCTCGACCGCTCCAACCGCTCGCACCTGTGCATCGCGTCGGTGGAGGGTGGCGTGGAGATCGAGGAGGTCGCCAAGACCAACCCCGAGGCCGTCCGGCAGATCCGCATCGACGCGATCGAGGGCGTGACGCCGGAGAAGGCCGCCGCGATCGTCGACGACGCGAAGTTCCCCGCCGAGCTGCGTGACCAGGCCATCGAGATGGTCCAGGCGCTGTGGAAGGTCTACGTCGAGGAGGACGCCACCCTCGTCGAGGTCAACCCGCTCGCCCGGCTCGAGGGTGACAAGCTCGAGGCGCTCGACGGCAAGGTGTCGCTCGACGAGAACGCCTCCGAGGTCCGCCACCCCGACCACGCGCAGTTCGAGATCCGCGAGGAGGCCGACCCGCTCGAGGCGAAGGCCAAGGACAAGGGCCTCAACTACGTCAAGCTCGACGGCCAGGTCGGCATCATCGGCAACGGCGCGGGTCTCGTGATGAGCACCCTCGACGTCGTCGCGTACGCCGGTGAGGCGCACGGCGGCGTGAAGCCCGCCAACTTCCTCGACATCGGCGGAGGCGCCAACGCCCAGGTGATGGCCGACGGCCTCGACGTGATCCTCAACGACGAGCAGGTCAAGAGCGTCTTCGTCAACGTCTTCGGCGGCATCACCGCCTGCGACGAGGTCGCCAGCGGCATCAAGGGCGCGCTCGAGATCCTCGGCGACAGCGCCACCAAGCCCCTCGTCGTACGCCTCGACGGCAACAACGTCGAGAAGGGTCGCGCGATCCTCGACGAGCTCAACCACCCGCTGGTCACCCAGGTCGACACGATGGACGGCGCGGCCGACAAGGCCGCCGAGCTCGCCCACCAGGCCTGAGAGAGAGAACTGAACAGATGAGCATCTACCTCAACAAGGACTCCAAGATCATCGTCCAGGGCATGACCGGCGGGATGGGCGCGAAGCACACCACCCTCATGGTCGAGTCGGGCGCCGACATCGTCGGCGGCGTCAACGCCCGCAAGGCCGGCACGACGGTCGAGCTCGGCGGCAAGGAGCTGCCGGTGTTCGGCACCGTCGAGGAGGCGATGAAGGAGACCGGAGCCAACGTCTCGGTCGCCTTCGTGCCGCCGGCGTTCACCAAGGACGCCTGCATCGAGGCCATCGACGCCGAGATCCCGCTGCTCGTGGTCATCACCGAGGGCGTGCCGGTGCTCGACACCGCCGAGGTCGTGCAGTACCTCGAGGGCAAGTCCACCCGGATGATCGGCCCCAACTGCCCCGGCATCATCACGCCGGACGAGTCGCTCGCCGGCATCACCCCGCACACCATCGCGGGCAAGGGCCCGGTCGGCCTGGTCTCGAAGTCGGGCACGCTGACCTACCAGATGATGTTCGAGCTGAAGGACTTCGGCTTCACCACCGCCATCGGCATCGGCGGCGACCCGATCGTCGGCACGACGCACATCGACGCCCTGGAGGCGTTCGAGAACGATCCCGACACGAAGGCGATCGTGATGATCGGCGAGATCGGTGGCGACGCCGAGGAGCGGGCCGCGGCCTACATCAAGGACCACGTGACCAAGCCGGTCGTCGGCTACGTCGCCGGCTTCACCGCTCCCGAGGGCAAGACCATGGGCCACGCCGGCGCCATCGTCTCGGGCTCGTCGGGCACCGCGCAGGCCAAGAAGGAGGCCCTCGAGGCAGCCGGGGTCAAGGTCGGCAAGACGCCGTCCGAGACCGCGGGCCTGATGCGCGAGGTGCTTCAGAACCTCTGATCCACCGGGCCGTCGAAGCGGCCTTCCAGACGGCTCCGCGGGTCCACCTGCGGGGCCGTCGCGGATTTCGGCTGCGGGTGGCGAGCGGGCCGCTGCGCCTCCCAGAGGATCCGCCACACGACGTGCGCGCCCAGGAGGCGCACCGGCGCCACCGCGGAGAGGCGGCGCGGCGAGGGAAGGGTCGGGCAGGCCGAGCTGGCCAGCGTCGAAGGAATGGACATGACTGTTAACACCCCGTTTTCGTGAACACACACATCGCCGGAAGGATCTGCTCCGTGGTCCCCGTGACCCCGTCGGCCTGCTCGTCCAGCGATGCGAGCGAGCCTTCACCGTACGTCTGCACCATCAATCTCCCCGAACCGACCCGGGTCACCTGGAAGACCGAGCTCCCCAGGCCGTCGTCGTACGTCAGGCCGACCGTCACCGTGTCGTAGCCGGTGTCGCGGTCCAGGACGGTCCACACCTGGTGGTCGATCGTGTGGCACGTCCTGGCCGCGTCCCGGAGGACCGCCATCGCGTGTGAGGCGACCTCGGCATCGGCGTGCGCGACGAGCTCGCGCGCGTCGAGCCACTCCGGCCCGTGCGCGGCGGTGACGAGCCGTCGGCTGCCGCCGGCGGTGCCGCCCAGGGGCCACACCTCCTGGCCGCACATCTCGACGAGGCCGATCCCGTCGCCGTCCGCGGAGGGTGGCGAGACCCGGGTCTCGCCGTCGTCCGCCGGCAGCCCGACGGCGAGCGGGAAGTCGTCGGGGATCGAGGTCACGCCGGCGGCGGTGGCGGCGGTGGTGGCGGTGGCGTCGGCGAAGACGGCCATGGCGTCGACCACCTCCGCCAGGCGGGCGGCTGCCCGGGTGATGCCCTCGGCGACGTCGGGCCACTCGCCGTAGGTCTCGCTCACCAGCAGGGCCGCGCCGACCGGGACGACGTGGACGACGAGGTGGCCGGGGCCGGGCTCGCCGTCGAACACGTAGCCCTGCACCAGGACGGCGGCGGGAGCCGGGCCGAACACCGACTCACGCGCCTCGGTCGTGGTCTCCATGCCGTTCCCGGTGATTCGCAGGTCGCACTCGTCGGTCAGGTCGGAGAAGGCCTGCGCGACGGCGCTCGCCTCGTCCGGGCTGCCGAGGAGCACCAGCTCGCGGGTGTCGAGGGCCTCGCCGCCGCTGTTGTCGGCGACCATCCGGTCCCGGGTGCCCAGTCCGCGCAACGGGGAAGTGCCGCACAGCTCGAGGCTCCGCAGGCCGGTGCCGGATCGCGACGTCGAGATGGTGTCCTCCGGTCCGCCCATCCCGGCGGACAGCGGGAAGTCGTCCGGGATGCCGGTCGCCTGCTCCGGTGCCCGCGTGTCCTGCTCGGACGTCCGGTCGACGGCGGAGGCGTCCCGCGGTGCCGCCTCACCCGACGGCTGGCTGCCGCACGCGGCGAGCGCCAGCGTGCCCGCCAGGACCGCCGCCAGGACCGCCGCCGGGCGTCGTGCGGAAGACCTCATGACACCTAAGACACCGCGGACGGCGAAAAGGTTGCGTCAGCGCGGCAGCATCTCGAGTCGCTGCATGAGCCGCCGGGCCAGGTCGACGAAGTCGTCGCGCGCCATGGTCATGTCACGCACGGGCGCGAACCCGAGCTGCGAGACCGCCGTGCCGTCGCGCACGATCGCCATCAGGAACGGGAACGACTGCCGGTCGTTGAGCTCGATCGACAGCGCCCACACGCTCATGTCGGCCTTCTTCGAGGAGGACGAGGCGAGCTGGGTGACGCTCGTGCCGAGGTTGGCCTGGGCGCACTGCTTGATCCGGTTGCGGACCTGTCCGACGAAGTCGCGCGCCTTGCCCTGCGACATCGAGCCGATCGTCTGCGTGAGCCCCAGCTGGGACGCGTCGGACGTCTCGGGGAAGAGGTAGGTGCGGGTCTGCGCGCGGCTGATGCCCTTGCCGGCGAAGGTCGTGCGGTCGCAGCGGGTGGCGGCGAAGTTGGTCCTCGCCCGCTCGGGATCGATGCCGACCCACGGACCGCGCACCGAGGCGACGGGCGGCAGGTCGACCACGGCGAGGAAGCCGGGTGGCGTGCCGATGTCGAGGGGAGCGGTCGCGTTCGAGCGCGCGCGGCCGGCGCAGGCCGCGGCCCCGTCGGAGCCGCAGAGGGCGTTCACGGCGGCGGAGAGGCCGGTGAGCGTCGACTTGTCGCTTGCCGGCCGGCCGGTGCTGCGCACGACGGTGGTCACGACGAGGCTCCCGGTCCGGGCCACGCCGACGGTGATCGTGGCCGGTTGCTTGCGCCACGACCGCAGCCGGAAGGCGCGGGCCTCGTCGCCGACGCGCTTGACCGTCCACGTGTCGATGAGCTGGGTGCGCGGGTCGGCGCAGCCCGCGTACCAGGCCGAGGCGGTCTGGAAGGTCGCCGCGGCCTGGTCGGCGTCGCGCGACATCTCGACGATCTGGACGGCGGTCGACTCGACGCGCGGCTCGGTGCTCGTGCGGCTGCGCTTGTCGCCCGTGCCGACCTTGGTGCGCACGGTGCGGGTCGCGGAGCCCTTCCAGGTGCGGGCGAGGGCGGTGAGGCCCTCGGGGTCGGCGAACCGCTCGCGCTGACAGGGCGCGAGCAGGCCGTCGCCCGAGAGGTTGTCGGTGGTGGCGGTCTCGGACCAGTCGAGGCCGGAGCCGAAGCGCGCCATCTGCGTGGGCGCGAGCAGGGCGGCCTCGTCGATGATCGGCTCGCCCGTCGCCCCGGTCGGCTCCGGCGCGTGGACGGTGACGCCGGCCGACACCTTCTCCTCGCGCAGGCTCGTCGGCTCGGCGTCGGCTCCCGTGGCGACGAGGGAGCCCGAGACCACCAGCGCGGCGGCCGCCACGCCGGCCCCGATGACCGTGTGGGTACGACGTCGCGCGGCGCCCGCGCGACGGATGACCGTCGCGCGCGGCCACCGGATCTCCTCGAGCGGGGCGGCGAGGTCGTCGAGCAGGCGACGTACGTCCGTCGTCGGGACGTCACGGGCGAGCGCGAACTGCGACGTGGCGGTCTGCAGCTCGCGCTCCGCGTCGGAGCGCGGCAGACCGACCATCCGGCCGAGCTCGGTGAGCGACAGCGAGGACAGGCCGTTGAGGACCAGCAGCTCGCGCTGGCGCGGGGTCAGCTTCGACAGCGAGTCGAGGGTGGTGCGGACCTCGGCGTCCAGGGACTTGTCGCGGCGCCAGATGCGCGCGGTGTGCTTGCGCCTGGCTCGCCGGAAGGCGAGGGGACGGACGTAGCCGTCGCGGTCGTCGAGGCCGCCGACCTTGCGCCAGTGGTGCCAGGTGACGACGAACGCGTCCCGCACCGCGGCACGGGACGCCGGCGCGTCGCCGGTGAGGGCGTACGCCTCGTGCAGCAGGCGCGTGCGTGTCTCGGCGTAGTAGGCGTCGAAGGTCTCGGGGCTCCTCATGGCCCGCTCCACGGTACGGGAGCGGCACACGGTGCGCACATCGCTCGCCGGCGGCGTGGCAGCGCCGTCCTCGCCGGGCACCGGGTGATGATGGATCGGCCATGACGTCGCTCCTCACCCGTCCCGACACCGCCCGGACCGTGGCTGCCCGCCAGCGGCCGCTCGTCCTGGTCGCCACGCTGGGCGGCGTGTCCGCGGCCCTCGCTCCGCTGGTCGTCCTGCTGGCCGTCGGCGTGATCGGCTGGTTCGTCACCGACGCAGGCGTCCACGGCGCTCCGCGCGACGGGATGCAGATGGGCGCGCTCGCCTGGTTGGCCGGCCACGGCTCCGGCTTCACGGTGATGGGCGCCCGGGTGACGATCGTGCCGCTCGGCGTCACCGCGCTGAGCGTGTGGTCGATGTGGCGCCTCGGCCACCGCGTCGGCGACGCGGTGTCCGGGCACGGTCCCGACGCCGACCGGATCTCCGACGGCGAGCGCGACCTCACCGTCCCGATCGCGATCATGACCTTCTGCGCCGGCTACGCCGTGGTGGCGGTCGTCGTCGCCACGCTCGCGGCCGGCACGACCGCGGACCCGTCGGTGCCCCGCGTGCTGGCCTGGACGATCGCGATGACCGCACTCGTCGCGGCACCGGCGATCGCGATCGGCTCCGGCCGGGCCGCGATCTGGGCCACCTTCATGCCGGCGACCGTGCGGGCCGGCGCGGCCGTGGCCGGTGCTGTGCTCGGCACGCTGCTCGCGGTCTCGATCGTGACCTTCCTCATCGCCCTGGCCCTGTCGTTCGGCGACGCGGCGACGATGACCTCGAGCCTGCACCCGAGCCCGGCCGAGGCAGGTCTCTACGCCGTCGTCAACGCCGCCTTCGCACCCAACGCCGCCCTCCTCGCCGGCTCGTTCCTGCTCGGTCCCGGCTTCGCGGTCGGGGGCGCCACGCTGGTCTCACCCGCCGCCGTCGTGATCGGCCCGCTGCCGGTCGTCCCGCTGTTCGCCGCGCTGCCCTCCGTCGGAACGCCGGCCGGCTGGGTGGGCAGCCTGATGCTGCTTCCGCCCCTCGCTGCCGGGGTCGCCGCCCACCGCACGCTCCGCCCGCGTGCGCTGACCTGGGACCAGGTCGTCCTCGCCGGGTGCGGCGGCGGGCTCGTCGCGGGCTTCGGCTTCGCCGTCCTCGCCTCGCTCTCCGGTGGCGCCGCCGGGCCCGGCCGGATGCGGTTCATCGGCCCCTTCACCCGCGACGTGCTGGTCCACGCCGTCACCGCCTGCGGCGTCGGCGCGCTGCTGGGGGCGTCGGTCGTGGCGCTCCTGGTGTGGCGCTCCAACCGCGCCTGGCCGGTCACCCCGGAGGCCGCCGAACCCCTCGAGGACTGACGTGGGCGCTGGTCACAGCCACGGCGACGGGCCGTCGCTCGGTCCTGCCCCGCAGCGGCTGCGCGTTCTGGTCGCGCTCCTCGTCGGACCCCTCGTCCTCGCCACCGTCGTCGGGCTGGTGGCGCTGTGGCCCGACGGCGACCTCCAGGTCACCGGCATCGGCACGGACGTCGTGCGCGGCAAGGCGGTCGTCACTGCCGTCGGCGAGTGCCGGAACGACGTGGACGGCTGCCGGCTCGCGCAGGTCGACCTGGCCAGCGGTCCGGGCGCACCGGGAGAGGTCGAGGCGTTCATGCCGTACGGCCCCGGCGCTCCCGAGGTGGCAGTGGGCGACCGCATCGTCGTGTCGTACGCCCCGCAGGCGCCGGAGGGGGAGCGCTACGCCTTCCAGGACTTCGACCGCGGTCCGCCGCTGCTCATGCTGACGATCCTCTTCGCCGTCGGCGTCCTCCTGCTGTCGCGCTGGCGTGGCATCGGGGCGCTCGCCAGCCTGGCGTACTCACTCGTCCTCATCGCGTCGTTCACGCTGCCCGCGATCATGGAGGGTTCCTCACCCCTCGCCGTGGCCGTGGTGACCGCGGCGGCGATCATGCTCGTGACGCTCTACCTCTCCCACGGCTTCGACGTGCGCTCGACCGTGGCGATGCTCGGCACGCTGGTCTCGCTCGTGGCGATCGGCCTCCTCGGCTGGGCGTTCACGCGCGTCGGCCACTTCACCGGGCAGGTCGACGAGGGCAGCCAGTACATCTCCGGCATCGCCGCGCAGGTGGATCTCCGCGGGTTGCTGCTCGCCGGCCTCGTCATCGGTGCGCTCGGCGTGCTCGACGACGTCACGGTCACCCAGACGTGGGCGGTCTGGGAGCTCGCCGACCTCGACCCGGAGGCCAGCACACGCTCGCTGTTCGTGCGGGCGATGCGCATCGGTCGGTCCCACGCCGCGTCCACCGTCAACACCCTCGTGCTCGCCTACGTCGGAGCGACCCTGCCGCTGATGCTCGTCTTCTCGGCGCTCGAGCTGCCGTTCGGGATCGCGGTGAGCCAGGAGATCGTTGCGCAGGAGGTGGTGCGCGGGCTCGTCGGCGGCCTCGGCATCCTCGCCGCCGTGCCGGTCACCACGGCGATCGCCGCGCTCGTCGCGAGCCGGCTGGTCCGGGAGCGGACGGCTGAGCCGGTGCCCTCGCACCGCGCCTAGACTCACGGCTCGTGAACCGTCCCGCCCGCCTCGTGGTCCTCGTCTCGGGATCCGGCACCAACCTCCAGGCCCTGCTCGAGGCCTGCACCGATCCGGCGTACGGCGCCCGCGTGGTCGCTGTCGGCGCCGACCGGGACGGGATCGAGGGCCTGGCGCGCGCCGATCGGGCCGGCATCCCGACCTTCACGCGGTCGGTGTCGGACTTCGAGACCCGCGAGGGCTGGGACGCCGCCCTCGCCACGGTGGTGGAGCGCTTCGAGCCCGACATCGTGGTGTCCGCCGGCTTCATGAAGCTGCTCTCGGCGGACTTCCTCGAGCGCTTCCTGACCCTCAACACCCATCCGGCGCTGTGCCCGGCGTTCCCCGGGATGCACGGTCCGCGCGACGCCCTCGAGCACGGCGTCAAGGTCACCGGCGCGACCCTCTTCGTGGTGGACGCGGGCGTCGACACCGGCCCGATCGTCGCGCAGGTGCCGGTCGAGGTGGCCGAGGACGACGACGTCGGCTCGCTCCACGAGCGGATCAAGACCGCCGAGCGGGCGATGCTCGTCGATGCCGTCGGCCGCATCGCGCGCGACGGGATCACGGTCGAGGGCCGCCGGGTTCGCATCGGGCGCGCCAGTCAGTAGTCTGCTGCCACACGACTGGCGCAGGTGGGCAACCACCAGGGAGTGACGCGCGAGGGGATCGAACGCCTGGGTGCCCTCGACTCGAGAAACCACGAGGAGTCCCCGTGTCCCCCGAAATCGCTGAGCCACGCATCCCGATCAGGCGCGCGCTCGTCTCCGTCTACGACAAGGCCGGCCTCGACGACCTGGTCCGCGGCCTGCACGACGCCGGCGTCGAGCTGGTGTCCACCGGCGGCTCCGCCGCGCTCATCGAGTCGCTGGGCCTGCCCGTCACCAAGGTCGAGGACCTCACCGGCTTCCCCGAGTGCCTCGACGGCCGGGTCAAGACGCTGCACCCGCGCGTGCACGCCGGCATCCTGGCCGACCGCCGGCTCGACTCCCACGTCGCGCAGCTCGAGGAGCTCGGCGTCGAGCCGTTCGACCTCGTCGTGAGCAACCTCTACCCGTTCACCCGGACCGTCGCGTCGGGAGCGAGCCCCGACGAGTGCGTCGAGCAGATCGACATCGGTGGCCCGTCGATGGTGCGCGCCGCCGCCAAGAACCACCCGAGCGTCGCCATCGTCACCTCGCCGGTGGCGTACGCCGACGTGCTGGCCGCCGTGGCCGCCGGAGGCTTCACGCTGGCCGAGCGGCAGCGCCTCGCGGCCGAGGCGTTCGTGCACACGGCGACGTACGACGTGCACGTGGCGTCGTGGATGGGCAACGTCCTCACCGACACCTCCGAGGGCTCCGGCTTCCCGGCCTGGCTGGGTGCGACGTGGAACAAGGAGGAGGTGCTGCGCTACGGCGAGAACCCCCACCAGGGCGCCGCGCTGTACGGCAACGGCTTCCTGCCCGGCGGTCCCGGTCTCGCGCAGGCGACCCAGCACCACGGCAAGGAGATGTCCTACAACAACTATGTCGACGCCGACGCGGCCCGGCGGGCGGCGTACGACTTCCACGAGCCGGCCGTCGCGATCATCAAGCACGCCAACCCGTGCGGCATCGCCGTGGCCGGCGACGTCGCGGCGGCGCACCGCAAGGCCCACGAGTGCGACCCCGTCAGCGCGTTCGGCGGTGTGATCGCGACCAACGTGCCGGTCTCGGTCGAGATGGCCGAGCAGGTGGCGGAGATCTTCACCGAGGTCATCGTGGCGCCCGGCTACGAGGACGGCGCGATCGAGGCGTTGCAGGCCAAGAAGAACATCCGCATCCTCGAGTGCCCTCCGCTCGCCCCGGGCGGCGCCGAGACGCGCTCGATCTCCGGCGGACTCCTGCTGCAGCACCGCGACGTGCTCTCCGCCGAGGGCGACGACCCCTCGACCTGGACCCTCGCGACCGGCGAGGCCGCATCCGCCGAGGTGCTCGCCGACCTCGCCTTCGCCTGGCGTGCCTGCCGGGCGGTGAAGTCCAACGCGATCCTCCTCGCTGCCGACGGTGCGTCGGTCGGTGTCGGCATGGGCCAGGTCAACCGCGTCGACTCCTGCCGGCTCGCGGTCGAGCGAGCGGGGGACCGGGTCACCTCCGCGGTCGCCGCCTCCGACGCGTTCTTCCCGTTCGCCGACGGGCCGCAGATCCTCATCGACGCGGGCGTGCAGGCGATCGTCCAGCCCGGCGGCTCCGTGCGGGATGCCGAGGTCGTCGCGGCGTGCGAAGCGGCCGGGGTGACGATGTACCTCACCGGAGCACGGCACTTCTTCCACTGATGCAGCTCGTCGGCTGATATCTTGACGTCAAGATAAACGCCGAGGAGGTACGACGTGCGATGGTGGCAGCGGGTCCTCCCGCCGACGAAGCTCGAGCGGGACCTGGTCTGGCAGTGCGTGCTCTCCGCGTTCGCGACGGGGACGTTCCTCACCGGCACCGCGGTCTACTTCACGAAGGTCGTCGGGCTCTCCGGTGCCGAGGTCGGCCTCGGCATGTCGATCGCGGCCGCCGTGACCCTGCTCCTCCAGCTGCCGATGGGCCGGCTCGCGGACCGGATCGGCGCGAAGCCGTTGTGGGCGATCGCGAGCGCGGTGGAGGCGGCGCTCTATCTCGCGTGGCCGCTCATCGGCGGCATGGTGACGTTCGTCCTGATGCTGAGCGTGCTGGCGATCTTCGAGACGGCCAGTCGCAACGCGCGCAACGTCTACCGGATCGCGGTCTTCCCCCGCGACGTACGCGTCCGTGCCCTGGCCTACATGCGCGCCGCACGCAACGTCGGCTACACGCTCGGAGCGGGCGCCAGCGGCGTCGCGCTCGGTCTGGGCACCGACGCGGTCCGGATGATCCCGTTCGTCACCGGTGGCCTGCTCGTGCTCAACGCGCTGCTCATCGCGGTCGTGCTGCCGGTGATCGCCCGTCGGGTGCCTGTCGTGGCGGGCGACGACCCGACCACGGCAGCACCGCCGGCGTGGCGCAACCCGGGATACGTGGTCCTCAGCGTCTGCAACGGGGTGCTCTCCTCCAACCAGGTGCTGCTCAACGTCGTGGTGCCCCTCTGGCTCGTCGAGCGCACGGACGCGCCGCCGACGCTGCTCGCCTGGCTCTTCGGCACCAACACCGTGCTCGCGGTGGCGCTGCAGGTGCGGGCCAGCCGGGTCGCCGACTCGGTCGACGGCTCGCTGCGGGCGGTGCGCTGGTCCGGGTGGGCCTTCATCGTCTCGTGCGGGCTGATCGCGTGGACCCACGAGACCGTCGGCTGGGTCTCGATCCTCCTGATCTGGATCGGGCACATCACGATCACCGGCGCCGAGCTGTGGCAGTCCGCCGCGGACTGGTGCTTCACCAGCGAGCTGTCCGACCACCGTCGCCTCGGCGACTACCAGGGCGTGTGGGGTCTGGGCTACCAGATCGAGCCGATCGTGTTCCCCGCGCTCTACACGTTCCTGGCGCTGCAGGTCGGCACGCCCGGCTGGGTCGTCATCGCGCTGATCGGCGTCACGGCGGCCGTTGTTGCGCATCCCGCAGCGCGTGCCGCCGAGCGTCACCTCGTGCGGATCGGCGCCCCGCTCGGTGTCTAGACTGCCCGCGTGACGGCACAGACCCTGGACGGCGCAGCCACCCTGCGGACCATCAAGGCCGAGCTCGCGCAGCGGGTCGCGGTGCTGGAGGAGCAGGGCGTCGTGCCCGGTCTCGGGACGGTGCTCGTCGGCGACGATCCCGGGTCGCACTGGTACGTCGGGGCGAAGCACAAGGACTGCGCGGAGATCGGCATCACCTCGATCCGCCGCGACCTCCCGGCGACGGCCACGCAGGCGGAGGTAGAGGCGGTCATCGACGAGCTCAACGCCGACGACGCCTGCACCGGCTTCATCGTCCAGCAGCCGACCGGGCTCGACGAGTTCGCCCTGCTCTCGCGCGTCGACCCCGACAAGGACGTCGACGGCCTGCACCCGACCAACCTCGGCAAGCTCGTCCTCGGGGAGTCCGGACCGCTGCCGTGCACCCCGGTCGGTGCCATCGAGCTGCTCCGTCGCCACGGCGTGGCGATCGCCGGCGCCGAGGTCGTGGTCGTGGGCCGCGGGATCACGGTCGGCCGGCCGCTCGGCCTGCTGCTGACGCGGCGCTCGGAGAACGCCACCGTCACGCTCTGCCACACCGGCACCCGCGACCTCGCCGCCCACGTGCGCACCGCCGACATCGTCGTCGCCGCCGCCGGCGTGCCCGGCATCATCACCGCCGACATGGTCAAGCCGGGCGCCGCCGTCCTCGACGTGGGCGTCTCGCGCGTCGACGGCAAGGTCACCGGCGACGTCGCAGCGGACGTCTGGGACGTCGCCGGGTGGATCTCGCCCAACCCCAAGGGTGTCGGCCCGATGACCCGCGCGATGCTGCTGTCGAACATCGTCGAGATCGCCGAGAGGTCCGTCGGGTCCTGATGACCGATCCCGAGCACGTCGTCCCCGACTCGGCCGCGCCGGTCGAGGAGGAGCGCCGCTACCCCTCGACGATCGGCGGGATGTTCTACCTGCTCGTCCTCGCCGTCGTCGGCGTCGGGCTGGCGGTCGCGGCCGTCGACGAGTGGCGCACCGGCATCCGGGTGATGGGCGGTGCCCTCGTCTTCGCCGCCCTGGTCCGCCTGGCCCTCCGCGCCCGCGACGCCGGCATGCTCGCCGTACGTCACAAGGTGCTCGACGCGGTCATCCTGCTCGTGCTCGGCGGGCTCTTGATCTTCCTGGCCGGCTCGATCCCGGACCAGCCCGGCGGCTTCTAGGCCTCCGAAATCGCGCGAGCGGTGCGTGAGGAGGACTTCCAGGCGGCGGAATCCCCCTCACGCACCGCTCGGTGCGTCAGGTCGTCAGATCAGACCGAGCTCGGTCACCGCAGTGCGCTCGTCGGCCAGCTCCGCGGTCGAGGCGTCGATGCGCGAGCGCGAGAACTCGTCGATCTCGAGGCCCTCGACGATCGACCAGTCGCCGCCCGACGTGGTGACCGGGAACGACGAGATCAGGCCCTCGGGCACGTCGTACTCGCCACTGGACACGACGGCCATCGAGACCCAGTCGTCGGCGGCGGAGCCGAAGAGCCAGTCGCGGGCGGCGTCGATCGTGGCCGACGCCGCGGACGCGGCCGAGGACGAACCACGTGCCTCGATGATCGCGGCGCCGCGCTTGGCGACGGTCGGGATGAAGTCGTTCTCCAGCCAGGCCTGGTCGCCGACGGCCTCGGCGGCGTTCTGGCCGTTGACCTCGGCGTGGAAGAGGTCGGGGTACTGGGTGGCCGAGTGGTTGCCCCAGATCGTCATCTTCTTGATGTCGGTGACCTTCGCGCCTGTCTTGGCGGCCAGCTGCGAGATCGCGCGGTTGTGGTCGAGCCGGGTCAGCGCGGAGAAGCGCTCGCGCGGGATGTCGGGCGCGTTGGTCATCGCGATGAGGGCGTTGGTGTTGGCCGGGTTGCCGGTCACGCCGATGCGTACGTCGTCGGCGGCGACCGCGTTGAGGGCCTTGCCCTGTGCGGTGAAGATCGCGCCGTTGGCCGACAGCAGGTCGCCGCGCTCCATGCCGGGGCCGCGCGGGCGGGCGCCGACGAGCAGGGCGAGGTTGACGCCGTCGAAGATCTTCTCGGCGTCGGCGCCGATCTGGACGCCGGCGAGGTTCGGGAACGCGCAGTCGTCGAGCTCCATGACGACGCCCTCGAGCGCCTTGAGCGCGGGCTCGATCTCGAGGAGCCGCAGCTCGATCGGGCGGTCCGCGGCCAGCGCGCCGCTCGCGAGGCGGAAGAGCAGGCTGTAGCCGATCTGGCCGGCGGCGCCGGTGACGGCCACCTTGAGGGGTTCGGAGGTCACGGTTCTTCTCCTCGAGAGGGGTGGTCTGGGTTGCCCTGCTGACGCTAGCAGCGCCGTCCCGCGAGGCGGCTGGTGGGCGGCTGGCATGCTGGCGCCCATGCCCGTACGCCGTCTGCGCGTGGTCGCCGCACTCGTCCCGCTCGCCGCCCTGGCGGGCTGCGCAGGCCTCGGCCAGCCGGCGGTGTACGACCAGCCGGGGATCAACGGGCTCGTGATCCCGACCCCCTCGCCGGACGCCGACGACTTCGTCGACGTGGTCGACAACCCCTGGCTGCCGCTCGCGCCGGGCACCCGGTGGACCTACGAGGTGAGCCGGGACGGAGCCCCGGCCGGCACGCTGGTGGTGGACGTGCGCGATGACCAGGTCCCGGTGGGCGACCTGCCCGCCACCGCCGTGGAGACCACGACGGATGCCGGAGACGGAACGGCGACCGTCGCCACCCGGCTCTACGCCCAGGACGACGACGGCAACGTGTGGCTGGTCGGTGTCGAGTCCGATGAGACCTCGTGGCGCGCCGGCACCGACGGCGCCGAGGCCGGGCTCGCCATGCCCGCCCAGCCGCGGCTCGGGGACGGCTGGCTCGCCTACGCCGTGCCGACGCTGCCCGAGGCGAGCAGGCGGGTCGAGGACCTGTCGAGCGCGCAGGTGCAGATGCTCGACGAGGCCGACGACGCCGAGTCCCGCAGTGCGTACGAGAAGGGTGTCGGCCTCGTGTCGGTCGAGGACATCGGCGCCGGCTGGATCGCCGTACTGGTGACGAACCGGCCGGACTAGCCGGTCAGGGCTGGTCGGGGCGACGGACCTGGGTGCGGCCGTCGTCGTCGCCGTCGGGATTGCCCCAGTGACCGGGAGCGCCGGGGCCGGGCTGACCGGGCTGTTGCTGCTGCGGCGGGGGAGCACCCCACTGGCCGGGCTGGCTCGGCGGCTGCTGCTGCGGCGGCTGTCCGGTCGGAGCCGGCTGGCCCCACTGGCCGGGAGCAGGCTGGGCCTGGGGCGTCGAGTACGGGTCGGGCTGCGGCTGCTGCGGCTGCTGCGGCTGGTCCCACTGCTGCTGCGGCGGAGCCCCCCACGCGGCGCCGGGCTGGCCCCAGCCGCCCTGCTGGCCCTGGTTCCACTGGGCCTCGTAGCTGCCGGGGACGAACTGGTCCTTGCGGCCCCCTCCGAAGCTCAGGCCCGAGCCGGCGACGGCGTCGGCGCCGTGGCCGAAGAGGACGGGATAGGTGAGACCGGCGATCGCCGCACCGACGAGCGGGGCGACGACGAAGAGCCAGAGCTGGACGATCGCGTCGGTGCCGGCGAAGACGCCCACGCCGATCGAGCGGGCCGGGTTCACCGAGGTGCCGGTGGCGCTCATCGAGGCGAAGTGGATCATCGCGAGCGCCAGGCCGATGGCGAGCGGGCCCATCGCGGCATTGACCTCGTTGCGCTCGTCGGTGACCGCGAGGATCACCCACAGGAAGACGGCGGTCATCAGGATCTCGAGCAGGAGTGCAGCCCACCAGGCGAAGCCGGTGCCCTGGTCGCCGAAGAAGTTCTGCGCCATGTTGCCCTCGGCGCTGAAGCCCTCGAAGCCCTGGTTGAGGCCGAGGAGGGACACTCCGGCCAGGAGGCCGCCGAGGAGCTGGGCGGCGAAGTAGATGCCGACCTGGTTCCACGGGAGCCGGCCGCCGAGGACCGCGCCGAGCGTGACGGCCGGGTTGAAGTGGCCGCCGGAGATGCGCCCGACGGCGTACGCCATCACGACGACGGTGAGACCGAACGTCAGGCCGGTCGCGACGTAGTCGCCGCCGCTGCGCATGGCCGCCCCGCAGCCGAAGAAGACGAGCACGAAGGTGCCCAGGGCCTCGGCCGTGAACTTCTGGCCGGTGGTGGGTGTGTCGATGATGTCGCTCATCTCGAGCAGTCCTCCCAGTCGTGATGGCCGTACCCCGCGTAGGCCACGGGCACTCTAGCGGCGGGTGGAAGCGGGTGCGAGGGTAGGCGAGTCGCCTCGCTCCGCCGCGTCAGGTATCTTGACGTCAAGAGTTATTGGCGATCACACACCGCGATCCACAGGAGTTGTCCTACCCATGGCCAAGATCATCTACACCCACACCGACGAGGCGCCCCTGCTGGCGACGTACTCGTTCCTCCCGATCATCGCCGCGTACGCGAAGACCGCCGGTGTCGAGGTCGAGACGCGTGACATCTCCCTTGCCGCACGCGTGCTCGCGCAGTTCCCCGACCGACTCGAGGCCGAGCAGCGCGTCGACGACGCCCTCGCCGAGCTGGGCGAGCTGGCGACGAAGCCCGAGGCCAACATCATCAAGCTCCCCAACATCTCCGCCTCGATCTCGCAGCTCAAGGCGACCATCGCCGAGCTCCAGTCGCAGGGCTACGACCTCCCGGCCTACCCCGAGAACCCGCAGACCGACGAGGAGCGTGAGACCCGCGCCCGCTACGACAAGGTCAAGGGCTCCGCGGTCAACCCGGTGCTGCGCGAGGGCAACTCCGACCGTCGCGCGCCGGCATCGGTGAAGAACTACGCCAAGTCGCACCCCCACTCGATGGGCGCGTGGAGCAGCGACTCGCAGACGTCGGTCGCGACGATGGGCCACGACGACTTCCGCAGCAACGAGCTGTCGGTCGTCCTCGACGCCGACGACACCCTCTCGATCGTGCACGTCGCGAGTGCCGGTTCGGAAGGGGGCGGGGAGGAGACCGTGCTCAAGGAGGGCCTCGAGGTCCTCCAGGGCGAGGTCGTCGACGGCACCTTCATGAGCGCCGCGGCGCTCGACGAGTTCCTCGAGGAGCAGGTCGCGAGGGCGAAGGCCGACGGCGTCCTGTTCTCCGCCCACCTCAAGGCCACGATGATGAAGGTCTCCGACCCGATCATCTTCGGCCACGTGGTGCGCGCCTACTTCGCCGACGTCTTCGCGCAGTACGGCGAGCGGCTGGCCGCGGCCGGACTGTCGGCCAACGACGGGCTGGGCAGCATCCTCGCCGGGCTCGACGCCCTCGACAACGGGGCCGAGATCCGGGCCGCCTTCGAGGCCGGCCTCTCCTCCGGCCCGTCGCTCGCGATGGTCGACTCCGACAAGGGCATCACGAACCTCCACGTCCCGTCCGACGTGATCATCGACGCCTCGATGCCGGCGATGATTCGCACGTCGGGCCAGATGTGGAACTCCGCGGGCGAGCAGCAGGACACCCTCGCGGTCATCCCGGACTCGTCGTACGCCGGCGTCTACCAGGCCGCGATCGACGACTGCAGGGAGCACGGCGCCCTCGACCCGTCGACGATGGGCTCGGTGCCCAACGTCGGCCTGATGGCCAAGGCGGCCGAGGAGTACGGCTCGCACGACAAGACCTTCGAGATCCCCGCCGCCGGCACCGTCGAGGTCCGCAACGCGGCCGGTGACGTGCTGATGTCGCACGACGTGCAGCCCGGTGACATCTGGCGCGCCTGCCAGACCAAGGACGCCTCGATCCGCGACTGGGTGAAGCTCGCCGTCACCCGTGCGCGCGCCAGCGGGACCCCCGCTGTCTTCTGGCTCGACGAGACCCGTGCCCACGACGCCAACCTGATCGCGCTCGTGCAGACCTACCTGGAGGAGCACGACACCGACGGCCTCGACATCCAGGTGATGGCGCCGGCCGAGGCGACGACGTACTCCCTCGAGCGGATCCGCAAGGGCGAGGACACCATCTCGGTGACCGGCAACGTGCTGCGCGACTACAACACCGACCTGTTCCCGATCCTCGAGCTCGGCACCAGCGCCAAGATGCTCTCGATCGTTCCGCTGATGAACGGCGGCGGCCTGTTCGAGACCGGCGCCGGCGGCTCGGCGCCGAAGCACGTGCAGCAGCTGGTCAAGGAGGACTACCTCCGCTGGGACAGCCTGGGCGAGTTCTTCGCGCTGGCCGCCTCGCTCGAGCACCTGGCCGGCTACGACGACAATGCCCGTGCGCGCATCCTCGGTGAGACGCTCGACCGCGCCACCGAGACGTTCCTCAACGAGGACCGATCGCCCGGCCGCAAGCTCGGCACGATCGACAACCGCGGCTCGCACTTCTACCTCGCGCTCTACTGGGCCGAGGAGCTGGCGCAGCAGACCGAGGACGCCCCGCTCGCCGAGGCGTTCGCGTCCCTCGCCTCGACGCTGCGTGAGAACGAGAACGTGATCGTCGAGGAGCTGCTCGCCGTGCAGGGCAAGCCCGCCGACATCGGCGGCTACTTCCGCCCCGACGCAGAGCTGGCCGCCGCGGTGATGCGGCCGTCGACCACCTTCAACGAGGCGCTCGCCTCGCTCTGAGTCCGGCGCTGCTGCGTCAACGAGTGACGCGTCACAGCCAGGGCCCCCGGGGAATACCTCCCCGGGGGCCCTGTCTTGCATCCTGTGATGACCATGACGACTGCCGCCACCAATGTCACCGCCGTCGACCTCGACGTCCCGTCGGTGACCGCGCGCCACTTCGGCCTCGCCGTCGTGGCCCTCGCGATGGGCGGCTTCGCCATCGGCACGACGGAGTTCGTCACGATGGGTCTGCTGCCGCAGATCGCGCGCGGAGTCGACGTGACGATCCCGACCGGTGGCCACGTCATCTCGGCGTACGCCGTCGGTGTCGTCGTCGGCGCCCCGCTGCTCGCCTTCCTCGGCGCGCGCCTGCCCCGCCGGGCGCTGCTGATCGCCCTGATGGCCGCGTTCGCCGTCGGCAACGGCGTGAGCGCGCTCGCGACGTCCTACGAGCAGCTGATGCTCGCCCGGTTCGCCGCCGGCCTCCCGCACGGCGCGTACTTCGGCGTGGCCTCCCTCGTGGCGGCCAGCATGGCCCGGCCCTCCCGCAAGGGGCGCGCGGTCTCGCAGGTGATGCTCGGCCTGTCGGTCGCCAACGTGATCGGCGTACCCGCCGCGACGGTGCTCGGCCAGGAGCTCGGCTGGCGCGCGGCCTTCTGGGCGGCGGCCGCGCTGGCCGTCGTCACTCTCGGCCTCGTCGCCTGGTTCGTGCCGTCGTGCCCGGGTGATGCCGGGGCCAGCGGTCGACGCGAGCTGAGCGCCTTCAAGGTGCCGCAGGTGTGGCTCACCCTCCTCGCCGGCGCCGTGGGCTTCGGCGGGATGTTCGCCGTCTACTCCTACATCGCGCCGGTCGTCACCGACGTGTCCGGGCTGGGGGAGCGGTCCGTGCCGGTCTACCTGCTCGTCTTCGGCCTGGGCATGGTGGCCGGCACGTGGGTCGCCGGGATCATGGCGGACTGGTCGATCTTCCGCTCGCTGATCATCGGCGGGGTCGGGATGGCGGCCACCATGCTCGCCTTCTGGCTGACTGCGCCGCACGGCTGGGCGGCGCTGCCCGTCGTCTTCCTGATCACGGTGCTCGGCTCGGTGCTGGTCGTGAACCTCCAGCTGCGCCTGATGGACGTCGCGGGCGACGCGCAGACCCTCGGCGCGGCGATGAACCACGCCTCGCTCAACATCGCCAACGCGCTCGGCGCGTGGCTCGGCGGCCTGGTGATCGCGGCGGGCTACGGCCTGCGCGCGCCGGCGCTCGTCGGCCTGGTGCTGTCGCTCGCCGGGGTCGTCATCCTGCTCGTGTCCGCACGTCTCCACGTGCGGGGCCGGGCCGTCGCCAGCGGCTGAGTTTTCCTGCTGTTAACACTCCGGGAACGCTTGCGTAGCCTTGCTTTGGAACGATCCAATACGTGGGGGCGGACCGGCCGCCCGTCTGGCAATGGGGAGTCAGCATGGACGAAGGTGCGATGGCCCGGGCGATCGAGCGGCGCCGCGAGCTCGCGGACCGCAACGTGAGCAACGTGGTGCAGCTGCTCGAACGGCGACAGGAGCTGCGCGGGGTCTACCCGATGGCCGACCTGCTCGCCGACAACGTCGGCTGGATCGTCTGACCCCGGCGGGCCACCGAGTCGTGGGTGCCGATCAGCCGAGTCCCGGAAGCGGCTGGTCGGCGTACTCGATGAGCCCGTCGGGGGAGCACGCCGACGCGTCGTAGCGGCCGCGCTCGACGAGGACGTGGCGTACACCTCGTCGCCGGAGGTGAACACGCTGCTGTCGGCTGCCGACAAGCTGGATCGGGGTCGACAGCCCCTCGTCGTCGACGCGCACCAGGTGGTGCGACCCGGTGGTGAGGTACGTCGGCCTCGAAGCCGGGCTGCGGCGTGCGTTCGGCGACCTGGTGCGGCAGGTCGGCGTACGACTCCTCAGGCCCATCGTCCGCCTCTCCACGTGGTCAGTCTGTTGTCGGTCTGCTCCACCTGCACGACTCGCGAGAGGGCTGACCGGTTGCACCCCGGGCCGCTTTGGCACAATCGCGCGCATGTCCGCCTCCACGCCGAACGCAGCCGGGACGTCCCGGCCCCGGGTGCTCTCCGGCATCCAGCCCACAGCCGACTCGTTCCACCTCGGCAACTTCCTGGGCGCGCTGAAGCAGTGGGTGGCGCTGCAGGACGACTTCGACCCGTTCTTCTTCATCGCGGACCTGCACTCGATCACGATGCCGCACGACCCGAAGCTGCTCCGCGAGCGCACGCTCGTCTCCGTCGCGCAGCTGCTCGCGGCAGGCGTCGACCCCGACCGGGCGACGATCTTCGTCCAGAGCCAGGTGCCGGCGCACACGCAGGCGTCGTGGGTGCTGGAGTGCCTGACCGGCTTCGGCGAGGCGCGCCGGATGACGCAGTTCAAGGACAAGTCGGCCAAGGGGGGCGAGGGCGCCGCGAGCGTCGGCCTGTTCACCTACCCGATCCTCCAGGCCGCCGACATCCTGCTCTACCGGCCGCAGTACGTCCCGGTCGGGGAGGACCAGCGCCAGCACCTCGAGCTCACCCGCGACCTGGCCGGGCGCTTCAACAGCCGCTTCAAGAAGACCTTCCGCCTCCCGGAGCCCTACATCCTGGCGAGCACCGCCAAGATCTACGACCTCCAGCTGGTGGAGAAGCAGATGTCGAAGAGCATCGGCGGCAACGGCTGCATCTGGCTGCTGGACGACCCGAAGGTGTCGGCGAAGAAGATCCGCTCTGCCGTGACGGACTCCGAGACCGAAATCCGCTTCGATCCCTCGAACAAGCCGGGCGTCTCGAACCTGCTCAACATCCACTCGGCGCTGAGCGGGCAGGACATCGACGCGCTCGTCGCGTCGTTCGAGGGCCGCGGCTACGGCGACCTCAAGGCCGAGGTCGCGCAGGTCGTCGTCGACTTCGTGACGCCCTTCCGTGACCGGGTGCACGAGCTGCTCGACGACCGCTCCGAGCTGGAGTCGATCCTTGAGGCCGGCGCCGAGCGCGCCACCGGCGTGGCAGAGGCGACCTTGCGCGACGTCTACGAACGGGTGGGATTCCTGTCGAGGTCCGGCGGCTAGGGTCGTAGTCGTGCCCACCATCGGAGTAGCCATCGCGATCCCGGAGCCCTGGGCCAGCGAGCTGCAGGACTACCGCACCTCCATCGGTGACGCGACGGCGTCGCAGATCCCGACGCACATCACGCTGATCCCGCCGACGGAGCTCGACACCGACAGCATCGAGCCGGTGGCCGAGCACCTCGCCTCGGCGGCGTCGTCGGTCGAGCCGTTCGACATCCACCTGCGCGGCACCGGCACCTTCCGGCCGGTCTCGCCCGTGGTGTTCGTGACCGTTGCGGAGGGCATCTCGTCATGCGAGCGGCTCGCCGACGCCGTACGGAGTGGGCCGCTCGACATCGACCTGCACTTCCCCTACCACCCGCACGTCACGATCGCCCACCACCTCGACGACGCGACGCTCGACCGCGCCTACGGCGAGCTCCAGGGCTTCGAGTGCTCCTTCGACGCTGCGACCTTCAGCCTCTACGTCCACGACGACGACGCCGGCTGGGTCCCCACCCACGAGTTCGGACTGGGCTGATGTCGATCGTCTCGAAGGTGAAGGCGCGCATCCAGAAGGTGCGGGAGCGACGCCCGTTCGTCGACCACCTGGTCCGGATGGTCGAGCACTACGGCAAGGTCAACGGCAGCGCGCTGGCCGGCGCGGTGACGTACTTCGCGTTCCTCTCGTTCTTCCCGATCCTCGCGCTGGCCTTCGCGATCTTCGGCCAGGTGACGAAGGTCTACGACAACGCGCAGGACACGCTCGTCGACGCCGCCAACTCGGTGCTCCCGGGACTCGTCGGTCCTCCCGACGGCGTCCCGCTCGACACCCTGCAATCCGCGGCGCCCGGGATCTTCAGCGTCGGCATCCTGCTGACGCTCTACTCGGGGCTGGGTTGGCTCTCGGGCATGCGGAAGGCGCTGGTCGAGGTCTTCGAGGAGCCCCCGCGCGAGCAGCCCAGCTTCGTCACGGGCAAGGTCCGCGACATCCTCGCGCTGCTCGCCCTCGGCTCGGTCCTCGTCGTCAGTGTCGCGATCTCCGGCGTCACGACGAAGCTGATCACCCCCATCCTGGACTGGCTGCAGCTCGGACCCGTCGCGGGCGTGTTCCTGGCGATCCTGGCCGTCGTCCTCGGCCTGGCGGCCAACACGCTGCTCTTCTTCGCCTTCTTCCGCCTGCTCGCCGCACCCGAGGTGCCGACCCGCTCGCTGTGGTCCGGTGCGTTGCTCGGGGCCATCGCCTTCGAGCTGCTCAAGCAGCTGTCGACCTACCTGCTGAAGACCACAGCCAACTCGGACGCCTTCCAGGCCTTCGGCATCGCGCTGATCCTCGTGGTCTGGATCAACTACTTCTCGCGCGTCGTGGTGTTCGCCGCCGCATGGGCGCACACCTCACCGGCGGCCCGCGCCGCCCGGGAGGCTCGTACCGTCGCCGAGCAGACCGTCGAGGGTCCGAAGATCGACCTCGCCGCCGCGGCGGACCTCGTACCGGCCTCGTCGTCACCCGCGTCGTCCTCCCCGAAGGCCGCCTTCGCGGCCGGGGCGGCGGCGATGCTCGGGGTCGTCGCCGCGGTCCGCCGCCGCCGCTGACCGCATCTCTCGAGCGGTGGTCGAGCCACATTCTCCAGCCGCCGAATGGAGGCGGAGGACCGCTCCTCGGGCGTGTCGTGCGGGACACGGTCGGAGCGGTTGTGGAGCGATATTCCTGGGCCGCGGAGGGTGGGTGGGCCACCGCTTGTCGTAGCCAAAACCTCTCCACAGGCACGCCGGAGCACCGTCTCTCCACAGCCTCGCGTCGAGTACGTCGCCACGCGGTGGTGCGTGTGGCGCGATGAGCGCATGTTTCCGATCCCTGACGACCTCCTGCACGGTCCATTCGTGAGGCAGGCGGCTCTCGGTGCAGGCATGCCCGCGAGAGTGCTGGAGGGCAGGCGCTTCAGACGCCTTCACAAGGGGGTCTACTGCCACCGCGACCACACGATGTCGTGGAGGGACCGCGTCGAGGCAGCGAGGTTGGCGTTGCCGGACACGGCGCGTACGACGGGAGCGACCCGGCTGCGGCAGCTCGGGCTCGCGGTGGGCAGCGAGAGGCCCCTGCACTTCGTAGTGGAGGGTGACCTCCACCTCGAGCTGGACGGGGTGTTCCTCCATCGGACCGTGAAGATGCCACCCCACTGCAGCGAGGGAGTGAGCAACGAGGCTGCTTTCGTCGCATTCTGCGCCGAGGCGAGGACCATCGATGCGATCACGGCCGGCTGTGTCCTGCTCCACCGAGGACAGCTCGACCTGCACCTTCTCGACCAGCTGGTGACGGAAGAGAAGTGGCGACGCGGAGTCCCCGAGACGACGTACGTGCTGCCGTTCCTCGATGGAAGATGTCGGTCGCTGCCTGAAGCAGAACTGCTGACGTACGTCGTGTGTGCCGGGCTGCCGATGCCCGAGGTCAACGTCAGCATCGAGGTCATCCCGAACACCTGGATCACACCGGACCTCTGGTTCGCCGAGTTCGGTCTTGCTGGGGAGTACGAAGGAAGCCAGCACCAGGAGGAACGCGGTCAGTACAACGCGGACATCGACCGCTATCGGTCCTACCGCCGCGGCAAGGTCGCCTACGAGCTCGTCACCAAGGAGCGGATGCGATCACCGAAATCGGCCGTGCGCCTGATCCACTGTGCGCTCGTCGAGCGTGGGTACGACGGGCCGCCCCCGGACTTCGACGGCTTGTGGTCGACGCTGTTCGAACCTTTGGCGGAGGTCGTACGTCCGCGACGTGCGGCGTGGGCCACGCCCGCGAGCGGTGGTCGGGCCACATTGCGCAGACTCGAAATGTAGGTGCACCACCGCTCACCGGCGCGCCTTCGAGCGACACGCCGAGAGCGGTGGCCGAACCACAATCCGAGAGCCCGAACTGTGGGTGGACCACCGCTCGGGGCGGGAAGGGGGCTCAGGGGGAGGGGAAGGTCAGTGGCCGTGCTTGATCGCGGTGCGCAGGTCCTTGTTGAGCTGGGAGATCACGTCGAGGGGGATCTCCTTGGGGCAGGCGGCCGTGCAGGCGCCGATGTTGGTGCAGCCGCCGAAGCCCTCGTGGTCGTGCTGGGCGACCATGCTGACCACGCGCTCGTCGCGCTCGGGCTGGCCCTGGGGGAGCAGGCCGAGGTGGGTGACCTTGGCCCCCATGAAGAGCGAGGCCGAGCCGTTGGGGCAGGCGGCGACGCAGGCGCCGCAGCCGATGCAGGTCGCGACGTTGAAGGCGCGGTCGGCGTCGTCCTTGGGCACGGGCACCGAGTGGGCCTCGGGGGCCGAGCCGGTGTTGACCGAGACGAAGCCGCCGGCCTGGACGATCCGGTCGAAGGCGCCGCGGTCGACGACGAGGTCCTTGACGACCGGGAACGCGTCGGAGCGCCACGGCTCGATCGTGATCGTCTCGCCGTCGGTGAACGAGCGCATGTGGAGCTGGCAGGTCGTGGTGACCTCGGGTCCGTGCGCGTCGCCGTTGATCATCAACCCGCACTGGCCGCAGATGCCCTCACGGCAGTCGTGGTCGAACGCGATCGGCTCCTCACCCTCCTCGTTGAGCTGCTCGTTGAGCACGTCGAGCATCTCGAGGAACGACATGTCGGGGGACACGTCGGCCAGCTGGTAGGTGTGCATGGCGCCGTCGGCGGTGGGGCCGGCCTGGCGCCAGATCTTCAGGGTCAGGTTCACTTGTAGCTCCGCTGCTTCATCTCGATGGCGGTGTAGACGAGGTCTTCCTTGTGCAGCACGGGCCGCTCGTCGAGGCCCGCCCACTCCCACGCGGAGACGTAGGCGAACTCGTCGTCGTGGCGCAGTGCCTCGCCGTCCTCGGTCTGCGACTCGGACCGGAAGTGGCCACCGCAGGACTCGCGCCGGTTGAGCGCGTCGATGCACATCAGCTCGCCGAGCTCGAAGAAGTCGGCCACCCGGCCGGCCTTCTCGAGCGACTGGTTGAGCGTCTCGGCGGAGCCGAGCACCTTGACGTTGCGATAGAAGTCGTCACGCAGGCCGCGGATCAGGTCGATGGCCTTCTTGAGCCCGTCCTCGCTGCGCTCCATGCCGCAGTACTCCCACATGATGTTGCCGAGCTCGCGGTGGTAGGAGTCCACGCTGCGCGAGCCGTTGACCGTGAGGAAGTGCTCGATGCGCTTCTCCACCGACTCCCGTGCCTCGACGACCGCCGGGTGGTCCTCGGCGACCGCCTCGAACGGCCCGTCGGCCAGGTAGTCGCGGATGGTGTGCGGCAGCACGAAGTAGCCGTCGGCCAGGCCCTGCATCAGCGCCGAGGCGCCGAGGCGGTTGGCGCCGTGGTCGGAGAAGTTGGCCTCGCCGGTCACGAACAGGCCGGGGATCGTCGACTGGAGGTCGTAGTCGACCCAGAGGCCGCCCATCACGTAGTGCACGGCGGGATAGATCCGCATCGGCACCGCGTAGGGGTCCTCACCGGTGATCCGGGCGTACATGTCGAAGAGGTTGCCGTACTTGTTGGCCACCGCGTCGCGGCCGAGCCGGTCGATGGCGTCGGCGAAGTCGAGGTAGACCCCGCGGCGTACGCCGTCCACCTCGGGCCCGACGCCGCGACCCTCGTCGCAGACGTTCTTCGCGGCGCGCGAGGCGATGTCGCGCGGCACCAGGTTGCCGAACGAGGGGTAGATCCGCTCCAGGTAGTAGTCGCGGTCCTCCTCGGGGATCTCGCGCGGGTCCTTGGTGCAGTCGGCCTGGTTCTTCGGCACCCAGATCCGGCCGTCGTTGCGCAACGACTCCGACATCAGCGTGAGCTTCGACTGGTGCGAGCCGGACACGGGGATGCAGGTGGGGTGGATCTGCGTGTAGCAGGGGTTCGCCATGTAGGCGCCCTTGCGGTGCGCGCGCCATGCGGCGGTCACGTTGCAGCCCATCGCGTTGGTCGACAGGTAGAACACGTTGCCGTAACCGCCGGAGGCGAGCACGACGACGTCGGCGAGGTGGGTCTGCACGTCACCGGTGACCATGTCACGCGCGACGATGCCGCGGGCCTTGCCGTCCACCACGATCAGCTCGAGCATCTCGTGGCGGGTGTGCATCGAGACGGTGCCGGCGGCGACCTGCCGCTCGAGGGCCTGGTAGGCGCCGATCAGGAGCTGCTGGCCGGTCTGGCCGCGGGCGTAGAACGTGCGCGAGACCTGCACGCCACCGAACGACCGGTTGTCGAGCAGGCCGCCGTACTCGCGGGCGAACGGGACGCCCTGTGCGACGCACTGGTCGATGATGTTGGTGCTGACCTCGGCCAGCCGGTAGACGTTGGACTCGCGCGAGCGGTAGTCGCCGCCCTTGACCGTGTCGTAGAAGAGACGGTGGACCGAGTCGCCGTCCTCCTTGTAGTTCTTCGCGGCGTTGATGCCGCCCTGCGCGGCGATCGAGTGCGCACGGCGTGGGGAGTCCTGGTAGCAGAAGGACTTCACCTGGTAGCCGGCCTCGCCGAGCGTGGCGGCGGCCGAGGCGCCGGCCAGGCCGGTGCCGACGATGATGATCGACAGCTTGCGGCGGTTCGCCGGGTTGACGAGGCGGGCCTCGAACTTGCGGTTCTGCCAGCGCTCCGCGACGGGGCCGTCGGGTGACTTGGCGTCGGCCAGCGGCTCGCCGGGCGTGTAGTAGCCGGCCGCGTCGTCGTAGTCGCCGTCGAGCACCCCGGATTGCGAGGCCTCCGCCGCGGTGACGGTGTCGGGCATGTCCATGTCGTGGCTCACGAGAGGTGACCCCTTACTTGGTGATGATGCCGGCGAGGACGGCGAGGGGGACGAGGGAGAAGCCGACCGTGACGATCAGTGCGAGGACGAAGCCGATCGTCTTGGCCCGCTGGCGCTTGGCCGCGGTGCCGGTCCAGCCGAGCGTCTGGGCGGCGCTCCAGATGCCGTGGTGCAGGTGCGCGCCGAGGGCGAGCATCGCCACGATGTAGAGGACGGTCAGCCACCACACGTCGAAGGTGTCGACGAGGAGGTTGTAGGGGTCGTTGGTCGCCCCGCCCTGCACGTTGACCTTGCCGACGGTGAAGTTGAGGAGGTGCCAGATGAGGAACAGCAGGATCGTCACGCCGCCCCAGCGCATCATCAGGCTGGCCCGCGTGGCTCCGGTCTGCTTCTTCATGACGTACTTCGTGGTGCGGGCGCGAGCGGCCCGGCGCCAGAGCACGACGGCGCAGTAGACGTGGAGCACGAGGGAGCCCAGCAGGCCGACGCGGAGGATCCAGAGCACGCCCTCGTGGGGGAGCATCGGCTCGCCGATCTCACGGAGGTGCTCTGCGTACTCGTTGAAGGCGTCGTGGCCCGAGAAGGCCTTGAGGTTGCCGTACATGTGGGCGAGCACGAATCCGAGGAAGACGAATCCGCTCAGCGCCATGCCCATCTTGAGCGCCACGGTCGTACGCGAGGCCCGTGCGCCCTTCACCAGGGTGGGAGTCTTGAGTTGGGTTGCCACGCCTGCACGGTATCGCGGTGCACGGACGCCCGACGCGCCGAGTCCGTGTGACGTATTGCTTGGCGCGTTGCCTTCCGCTCAGGTGTGACACAAGACATAGTGCCGGGCATGGCAACCACGGATCGCGGTGTGACCAGTCCGGGCCGGGCGCGCATCGACGTGCGCACGCTCCGTGAGGACCGATGGTGGCTCGCGCCGCTGACGACCTTCGTGGTGTTCTCGGCCTTCGTCGTCTACGCGACGGTCCGCGCGTTCATGGGCCGCGACTACTACGCGTCGCCGTACCTCTCGCCGTTCTACTCGCCCTGCTTGGGCGACTGCGTCGAGGGCGCCTCCGACTTCGGCCAGCCGTTCGGCTGGTGGCCGCTCTCCGCGGCGCTGATCATCCTGATCTTCCCGCTGGGCTTCCGGATGACCTGCTACTACTACCGCAAGGCCTACTACCGGGCGTTCTGGCTCAGCCCGCCCGCGTGCGGCGTCGCCGAGCCGCACGGCGCCTACTCGGGCGAGACGCGGCTCCCGCTGATCCTGCAGAACGTCCACCGCTACTTCTGGTACGCCGCCGTGGTCGTCGGCCTGGTGCTGACCTACGACGTCTTCCTGGCCTTCCGGCCGATGCCGGCGGAGTACGCCGTCGGCGACGGCGAGACCAGCGGCGTCCACATGGGTCTGGGCACCCTGCTGATGATCGCCAACGTCGTGTTCATCTGGCTCTACACGCTCTCGTGCCACTCGTGCCGCCACGTCGTCGGCGGGCGGCTGAGGCACTTCTCGAAGCACCCGGTCCGCTACCGGCTGTGGACCTGGGTCTCGAGTCTCAACGGCAGCCACGGCCGGTGGGCGTGGTACTCGCTGTTCTCGGTCGCGCTCGTCGACCTGTACATCTTCCTGCTCGCCACCGGCACCATCCAGGACGTGAGGATCTTTTGAGCACGACACGGCACCCGATGACGGGCAACGAGATGTCCTACTACGCCGAGGGGGGCATCGAGCGGCACCAGTACGACGTGGTGGTCGTGGGTGCCGGCGGGGCCGGGCTGCGGGCGGCGATCGCCGCCCACGAGGCGGGCGCCGAGACGGCGATCGTGTGCAAGTCGCTGCTCGGCAAGGCGCACACGGTGATGGCCGAGGGCGGCATCGCGGCCGCGATGGGCAACAGGTGGCCGGAGGACAACTGGGAGGTCCACTTCCGCGACACCATGCGCGGCGGCAAGATGCTGAACCACTGGCGGATGGCCCAGCTCCACGCCCAGGAGGCGCCGGAGCGGGTGATGGAGCTCGAGGACTGGGGCGCCCTCTTCGACCGCACCGAGGACGGGCTCATCAGCCAGCGCGACTTCGGCGGCCACAAGTACGCGCGGCTCGCCCACGTCGGCGACCGCACCGGCCTGGAGATGATCCGCACCCTGCAGCAGCGCGCGGTCCAGATCGGGATCGACGTCTTCATGGAGTGCACGGTGACCGAGCTGCTCCAGGACGAGGACGACGCGATCTCCGGCGTCTTCGGCTACTGGCGCGAGACGGGCCGCTTCGTCACCATCGAGGCCCCCGCCGTCGTCCTCGCCACCGGCGGGATCGGCAAGTCCTTCAAGGTGACGTCCAACTCCTGGGAGTACACCGGCGACGGACACGCGCTCGCCCTGCGTGCCGGGGCGTCGCTCATCAACATGGAGTTCGTGCAGTTCCACCCGACGGGCATGGTCTGGCCGCCCTCGGTGAAGGGGTTGCTCGTGACGGAGTCGGTGCGCGGCGACGGCGGCATCCTCAAGAACTCCGAGGGCAAGCGCTTCATGTTCGACTACATCCCCGAGTTCTTCAAGGCGGAGACGGCGGACACGGTCGAGGAGGCCGACGCCTGGTACGACGACAAGAAGAGCAACCGGCGGCCCCCCGAGCTGCTGCCGCGTGACGAGGTCGCCCGCGCGATCAACTCCGAGATCAAGGCCGGCCGTGGATCACCGCACGGCGGGATCTACCTCGACATCGCCTCGCGGCGCGACGCCGACTTCATCCGCAAGCGGCTGCCGTCGATGTACCACCAGTTCAAGGAGCTGGCCGACGTCGACATCACCGCCGAGCCGATGGAGATCGGGCCGACCTGCCACTACGTCATGGGCGGCATCGAGGTCGATCCCGACACCGAGCTGAGCTCCGTCACGGGCCTGTACGCCGTGGGCGAGTGCTCCGGCGGGATGCACGGCTCCAACCGCCTCGGCGGCAACAGCCTCTCCGACCTGCTGGTCTTCGGCCGGCGCGCCGGCGAGTCCGCGGCGGCGTACGTCTCGGGGCTGGCCGAGCGGCCGCACGTCTCGGAGGAGAAGGTGCGCGCCGGCGAGTGGTCGGCTCTCGTGCCCTTCCAGGTCGAGGGTGGCGACAACCCCTACACGATCCAGCAGGAGCTCCAGCAGGCGATGAACGACCTCGTCGGCATCATCCGGACCGCCGGCGAGCTCGAGGACGCGCTGGTGCGCATCGAGCGGCTGAAGGAACGGGCGAAGGTGATGGCCGTCGAGGGCCACCGGCAGTACAACCCCGGCTGGCACCTGGCGCTCGACCTGCGCAACATGCTGCTGGTCTCGGAGTCGATCGCGAAGGCCGCGCTGGCGCGCGAGGAGTCGCGCGGCGGCCACACCCGCGACGACTTCCCGAAGACCAGTCCCGAGTGGGGCACGAAGAACCTCGTCGTCCGCCTCGACGACCAGGGCACCGGGGTCACGCTCGAGGAACAGCAGCTGCCGGAGATGCCTGCCGAGCTCAAGAAGTACTTCGAGGGGAGCTGACATGGGATACGACCTCAAGATGCGGGTGTGGCGCGGCGACGAGGCCGGCGGGGAGCTCGCCGACTACACCGTCGAGGTGTCCGAGGGGGAGGTCGTCCTCGACGCGCTCCACCGGCTCCAGGCGACCCAGACCGGCGACCTCGCCATCCGGTGGAACTGCAAGGCCGGCAAGTGCGGCTCGTGCAGCGCCGAGATCAACGGGCGCCCGCGCCTGCTCTGCATGACCCGGCTCTCCGACTTCGAGACCACCGACGTCATCACGGTGACGCCGATGCGCACGTTCCCGGTCATCCGCGACCTGGTCACCGACGTGTCGTTCAACTACAAGAAGGCGCGCCAGCTGCCCGGCGCGCAGCTGGGTCCGCGCGACGCCGACGGCAAGCGGCGGATGGCGCAGGTGGACGTCGAGCGGGGCCAGGAGTTCCGCAAGTGCATCGAGTGCTTCCTGTGCCAGGACGTCTGCCACGTCGTGCGCGACCACGAGGACAACAAGGAGGCGTTCGCCGGACCGCGCTTCTTCCTGCGCTACGCCGAGCTCGACATGCACCCCCTCGACACCAACGACCGGCGCGAGCTGGCCCAGGGCGCCGCCGGCCTCGGCATGTGCAACATCACCAAGTGCTGCACCGAGGTCTGCCCGGAGGGCATCCACATCACCGACAATGCGATCATCCCGATGAAGGAGCGCGTCGTCGACAAGAAGTACGACCCGCTCGTGTGGCTGGGCAACAAGATCGGCCTCCGCAACAAGGACGCCGACGGCCGCACCGAGGTGTGAGACCTATCCCATAGGTCCGCACGGTGCCAGCCCCACGGCCCCCGTCCTATCCTGCGCTCATGACCGACCTTGAAGGTGGACTGGACGAGCCCGCGGACCTGCAGCCCGCCGAGGGCTCGCTGCGCCTCGTCGGCGACGACGACACCTACGACGTCGCGGCATGGGAGGCGGCGACCGCGGCCGTGCTCCGCAAGGCCCGCCGGCTCGGCGAGGACGCGCCCGACTCCGACGTGTGGGCCGCGCTGACCCGCGCCACGCTCGACGGCATCGAGGTCGCGCCGATCGGGCAGCGGTCCGACCTCGACGGCCTCACCACGGCCGGTCGGCCCGAGCGCGCCGGCGCCTGGGACGTGCGTACGTCGCTCGTCGGCGACGACGCTGCGGCGATCAACGAGGCGGCACTGGTCGACCTGGACAACGGCGCGACGTCCCTGCACCTCGACCTCTCCCGCTCCGTCGACCTCGACGCAGCCCTACGGGGCGTCCTGCTCGACCTCGCGCCGGTCACCCTGGACCGCCCGGACGCCGAGCAGTCCGAGGCGCTGGCCGGGCTCCTCGAGGAGACCGCGAACGACCCGCACCCGGGCCACAACCTGTCGGCCGACCCGGCGACGGCCGAGATGTTCGGGCACCGGGTCGCCGACGACGGCCGGACGCCGTTCGAGTCGTTCGTCGACACGGTCCGACGGGCCAAGGACCTGGGCGTGCTCGGAGCCGTCGTCGACGGCACCGCGCTGCACGACCGCGGCGCGAGCGACGCGCAGGAGCTCGGCTGGACGATGGCCGTCGGGGTGCACTACCTCCGGCTGCTCACCGGGGCCGGGTTCTCGGTCGACGAGGCCGCGGGGCTCCTCGAGTTCCGCTACAGCGCGACCGACGAGCAGTTCCCGACGATCGCCAAGCTGCGCGCCGCGCGCCGGCTGTGGGCGCGGGTGCTCGAGGCCAGCGGTGCCGGGGTCGTGCCGCAGCGCCAGCACGTCGTCACCAGCAGGGCGATGATGGGCAGGGTCGACCCCTGGGTCAACATGCTGCGCGGCACCATCGCCGCCTTCGCGGCCGGTGCCGGTGGGGCCGACTCCGTCACGGTGATCCCGTTCGACGAACCGCTCGGGCTGCCCGACGCCCTCGGCCGCCGGATCGCCCGCAACACCTCCTCGCTGCTGATCGAGGAGGCCCACGTCGCCACGGTGGCCGACCCCGCCGGCGGCTCCTACGCCGTGGAGAAGCTCACCGACGACCTCGCCGCCGCCGGCTGGGCCGAGCTCGGCCGGATCGAGTCCGACGGCGGCTTCGGGGAGAGGGCCGCGACCGGTGTCAAGGAGCGGGTCCGCGCGGTCCGTGCCACGCGAGACGCGGGCGTCGCCGACCGCTCGCGGCCGTTGACCGGGATCTCGGAGTTCCCGAACCTGGGGGAGACGCTGCCCGAGCGAGCCCCGTGGGGTCGCGGCGGCGTCCACCACTACGGCTGGGCCTTCGAGGACCTGCGGTCCGAACCCGCGTCCCGCCCGGTCTTCCTGGCCACGATGGGACCGATCTCGGCCCACACCGCGCGCGCCACCTTCGCCACCAACATCTTCGCCGCCGGAGGCGTGGCCGTCGAGGCCGCCGGGGCCACGACCGATGCTGCGTCCGTGGTCGCCTCCTACGCCGGCCAGCCCGTCGTGTGCCTCGCCGGCACCGACGCGGCGTACGCCGGGTGGGGCGCCGACCTCGTGGCGGCGCTGCGCGCGGCAGGAGCGTCGTACGTCGTGCTGGCGGGCACGCCGGGGGACCGCACCGTGACCGACGTCGACGACTCGTGTGCGGTGGGAGTCGATGCGCTCGCCTTCCTCGGGCGGGTGCGAGAGGAGCTCGGCCGATGAGCATTCCGGAGAACTTCGCGGACGTGGCACTGAACGATGGTCTCGAGACAGGACTCCGTCCTTCCTCGACCAGCGGGGGTGCAGCAGGCGGCGAGCCGTGGGGCAGCCCCGAGGGCATCGACATCCTCCCGGTCTACGGCCCCGAGCACCTCGAGGGCCTCGACGGGCTGGACACGTGGCCGGGCATCGCGCCGTTCCTGCGCGGGCCGTACCCGACGATGTACACGACCCAGCCGTGGACGATCCGGCAGTACGCCGGCTTCTCGACCGCGGAGGAGTCCAACGCGTTCTACCGCCGCAACCTGGCGGCCGGGCAGAAGGGCCTGAGCGTCGCGTTCGACCTCGCCACCCACCGCGGCTACGACTCCGACCACCCACGGGTGCGCGGCGACGTCGGCATGGCGGGCGTGGCGATCGACTCGATCTACGACACCCGCACCCTCTTCGACGGCATCCCGCTCGACGAGATGTCGGTGTCGATGACGATGAACGGCGCGGTCCTGCCGGTCCTCGCTCTCTACATCGCGGCGGCCGAGGAGCAGGGGGTGCAGCCGGAGCAGCTCGCGGGGACCATCCAGAACGACATCCTCAAGGAGTTCATGGTCCGCAACACCTACATCTACCCGCCGGCGCCGAGCATGCGGATCATCAGCGACATCTTCGCCTTCACCTCTCAGAAGATGCCGCGGTTCAACTCCATCTCGATCTCCGGCTACCACATCCAGGAGGCCGGAGCGACGGCCGACCTCGAGCTCGCCTACACCCTCGCCGACGGCGTGGAGTACATCCGGGCCGGCCTCGGCACCGGGATGACGATCGACCAGTTCGCACCGCGGCTGTCCTTCTTCTGGGCGATCGGGATGAACTTCTTCATGGAGGTCGCGAAGATGCGCGCGGCGCGGGCGATCTGGGCGCGACTGGTCGACGACTTCGACCCGCAGAACCCCAAGTCGCGCTCGCTGCGCACCCACAGCCAGACCTCGGGGTGGTCCCTGACCGCGCAGGACGTCTTCAACAACGTCGGGCGCACCTGCATCGAGGCGATGGCCGCCACCCAGGGCCACACCCAGTCGCTGCACACCAACGCGCTCGACGAGGCGATCGCGCTGCCGACCGACTTCTCGGCCCGCATCGCCCGCAACACCCAGCTGCTGCTGCAGCAGGAGAGCGGCACGACCGAGATCATCGATCCCTGGGCCGGCTCGTACTACGTCGAGAAGCTCACCCACGACCTCGCCGAGCGGGCCTGGGCGCACATCCAGGAGGCCGAGCGCGCCGGCGGCATGGCCGCGGCGATCGAGCAGGGCATCCCGAAGATGCGGATCGAGGAGGCGGCCGCGCGCACCCAGGCGCGCATCGACTCCGGCGCGCAGAAGGTCATCGGGGTCAACACCTTCCGGCTCGCCGCCGAGGACAAGCTCGACGTGCTGCGCGTGGACAACGACGACGTCTACCGCCAGCAGGTCGCCAAGCTCGAGCGGCTGCGCGCCGAGCGCGACGACGACGACGTACGCCGTGCGCTGGAGGCGCTGACCGCCAGCGCCGAGCGCGGTCCGGTCGGCGGCGGCTCCCTCGAGGGCAACCTCCTCGCGCTGGCCGTCGACGCGGCGCGTGCCAAGGCCACCGTCGGCGAGATCTCCGACGCGCTGGAGAAGGTCTACGGCCGCCACCAGGCCGTGATCCGTACGATCAGCGGCGTGTACCGCGACGAGGCAGGCGCCCCCGAGGGAAGCGCCGTCGCCGCCGTCCTCGCGGCCACCGAGGAGTTCGAGGCGGAGGAGGGGCGCCGTCCGCGCATCCTCGTCGCCAAGATGGGACAGGACGGCCACGACCGCGGCCAGAAGGTCGTCGTCACCGCCTTCGCCGACCTCGGCTTCGACGTCGACGTGGGCCCGCTGTTCTCCACGCCCGAGGAGGTCGCCCAGCAGGCGATCGACGCCGACGTGCACATCGTCGGCGTCTCCTCGCTGGCCGCCGGACACCTGACCCTGCTGCCCGCGCTCAAGCAGGCGCTGGCCGACCAGGGACGCCCCGACATCATGATCGTCATCGGCGGCGTGATCCCACCGGACGACGTGGCGACGCTCCAGGAGATGGGCGCGGCCGCGGTGTTCCTGCCGGGCACCGTGATCGCCGAGTCCGCGCTCGACCTGCTGGCCCGGCTGCGAGCCTGATGGCGCGCCCGGTCGACGTCGCGACGCTGGTCGAGGGGATCCGTGCGGGACGGCGGGCGGACGTCTCCCGCGCGATCACGCTCGTCGAGTCGTCGCGCGCCGAGCACCGCGGCGCGGCGCGCGAGCTGCTGACCGAGCTGGCGTCGTTCGACCTCCCGCCCGCCACGCGGGTCGGCATCTCCGGTGTGCCGGGCGTCGGGAAGTCGACCTTCATCGAGGCCCTCGGCACCCGGCTGACGGCCGCCGGGCACACGGTCGGGGTGCTCGCCGTCGACCCGTCGTCGATCCGCACCGGCGGTTCGGTGCTCGGCGACAAGACCCGGATGGCCGCGCTGTCGGTGGACCCGAAGGCGTTCATCCGGCCCTCGCCCGCCGCGGGCACCCTCGGCGGCGTCGCGCGGGCCACCACGCAGGCGATGCTCGTGCTCGAGGCGGCCGGTCACGACGTCGTCCTGGTCGAGACCGTCGGGGTCGGCCAGTCCGAGGTGACCGTCGCCGGGATGGTCGACACGTTCCTCTTCCTCACCCTCGCCCGCACCGGCGACCAGCTCCAGGGGATCAAGAAGGGCATCCTCGAGATCGCCGACGTGGTGGCGGTCAACAAGGCCGACGGCGACTTCGAGGCCGGTGCCCGGGTTGCCGCGCGCGAGCTCGCCGGTGCCCTGCGGCTGGTGCGCGGGCACTCCGAGTGGGCGCCTCCCGTCATCACCTGCTCCGGGCTCACCGGTGCCGGCGTGGACGAGGTGTGGGAGCGCGTCGGCGCACATCGCGAGCACCTCGGCGCCGACGGCCTGGCGCGCAAGCGCGCGGAGCAGCAGCTCGAGTTCACCTGGGCCCTCGTGCGCGACGAGCTCGCCCAACGGCTGAGGTCGTCGGCCGGGGTAGCGGCGGTGCGCGACGACGTACGCCGTGCGGTGCTGGCGGGCGAGCTGCCGGCACCCCTCGCCGCGGACCGGCTACTCGCCGCCTACGACGGGGAAACCGCCTAGACTGGGCCGGTCATGCCCCCCTCAGTGAACAAGCCCACCGCCGCCACACCCGTCATCGCCGAGGTCGTCGACAAGTACGCCGACGACCTCGTTGCATTGCGTCGCGACCTGCACGCCCACCCCGAGCTGAGCTGGGCCGAGACCCGCACCTCCGACGCGGTCGCCACCACGCTCGAGGACGCCGGGTGGGCCATCACCCGGCCCGAGGGCGGGGGCGTGCTGGCCGAGCTCGGCCACGGCGGCCGGCTGATCGCGCTGCGCGCCGACCTCGACGCGCTGCCCATCGACGACCTGATCTCCGACCCCTGGCGGAGCACCGTCCCCGGCGTCGCGCACGCCTGCGGCCACGACGTGCACACCAGCGGCCTGGTCGGTGCCGGCCTCGCGCTCGCGGAGGTCGCGACCCGCGGCCTGCTGCCCGGGCGGGTGCGGCTGCTGTTCCAGCCGGCGGAGGAGGTCATGCCCGGGGGAGCACTCCACCTGATCTCCAGCGGCGCGCTCGAGGGGGTCTCGCACGTCTTCGGGCTGCACTGCGACCCCAGCCTCGACGTCGGTCGGATCGGGCTGCGCGAGGGCCCGCTGACGGGCGCGGCCGACGCGCTCACCGTGCGGCTCATCGGCAAGGGCGGCCACACCTCGCGTCCGCACCTCACCGAGGACCTGACCTTCGCCCTCGGCAAGGTGATCACCGAGCTGCCCGCGATCCTGAGCCGCCGCCTCGACCCGCGCGCCGGGGTCAGCGTGGTGTGGGGGATGGTCCGGGCGGGCTCGGCCCACAACGTCATCCCGCACGGCGGTGTCGCCGCCGGCACCGTGCGGATGCTCGACGCCGTCGCCTGGGCCGACGCCGAGCACCTCATCCGTCAGCTGATCACCGCCATCGTTGCGCCCTACAGCGTCACCGCCGAGGTGACCTACCAGCGCGGTGTGCCGCCGGTGGTCAACCACGAGGTGTCGACCGCGCTCCTCGGCGCGGCGCTCGAGCAGGTCCTCGGCCCCCACGGGCACGTCACGACCACGCAGAGCCTCGGCGGCGAGGACTTCGGGTGGTACCTCGACTCGGTGCCCGGCGCGATGGCCCGGCTCGGCACGCGTACGCCCGGTGGGCCGACGTACGACCTCCACCAGGGCAACCTGCGCATCGACGAGGCCGCCACCGGGATCGCCGCCCGCGTGCTCGCGGAGGTCGCGGTCACGGCGCTCAGCAGCTGATGAAGCTCCTGCTCACCTCCGGTGGGATCACCCACCCCAGCATCGAGGCCGCGATGGTCGAGCTGCTGGGCAAGCCGGTGGCGGAGAGCCATGCTCTCTGCATCCCGACGGCCCAGTGGGGCCACCCGATGCTCGGCCCGGAGTCGGTGCGGAGCTTTGTCGCCGGCGGCCCCGGGCGCGACATGACCACGATGGGCTGGGCCTCGGTCGGGGTCCTCGAGCTCTGCGCGCTCCCCACCATCGGGCGGGAGCGCTGGGAGCCGTGGGTGCGCGAGGCCGACATCCTGCTCGTGGACGGCGGCGACGCGACCTACTTGTGCCACTGGATGCGTGAGTCCGGACTGGCCGAGCTGGTGCCGGTCCTGGACACCGTCTGGGCGGGGCTCAGTGCGGGGAGCATGGTGATGACGCCCCGGATCGGCGAGGACTTCGTCGCCTGGCCCGGAGCGCCGGACGACCGGACGCTGGGCGTCGTCGACTTCTCGATCTTCCCGCACGTCGGGCACGAGCTGATGCCCGACAACACGATGGCAGCAGCCGAGCAGTGGGCCGCCACCCTCGACGGTCCGTCGTACGCCATGGACGACCAGACCGCGCTCGTCGTGGTCGACGGCGCGGTCGAGGTCGTGTCCGGGGGGACCTGGCGGTTCTTCGACGCGGGCTGAGCCCGCGCCGTCACTGCTGTCTGTACGGCACCCCGTCGGCGGCAGGCGGCCTCGACCGGCCGACCAGGCCCGCCACCGCGAAGATCGTGACGAGGTAGGGCAGCATCAGCATGAACTGGCTCGGCACGGGCGAGCCGATGGCCGACAGCACACCCTGCAGGTTGGTCGCGAAGCCGAAGAGCAGCGCCGCGAGGGTCGCGCGGATCGGATCCCACTTGCCGAAGATGACCGCGGCCAGCGCGATGTAGCCGGCACCGCCCGTCATCTCGCGGTTGAAGCCGGCGACCGAGACGAGGCTGAAGTACGCGCCACCGAGACCGGCGATCGCGCCGGCGAGGAGGACCGTGCGGTAGCGGGTGCGGATGACCTTGATGCCGACCGTGTCGGCCGCCTTGGGGTGCTCGCCGACCGCGCGGACCCGGAGGCCCCAGCGGGTGCGGTAGAGCGCGTAGGCGACCAGCGCGACCACGGCGTAGAGCAGGTAGACGAGCGGGGTCTGGCGGAAGAGGATCGGGCCGATCAGCGGGATCTCGCCCAGCACCGGGATCGGGAAGGCGCGGATGCGGTCGGGGGAGTTGAGGGCGTCGGCGTTGGGCGTGAGCACCTGGCGGAACAGGAAGTTCGTCAGGCCGACCACCAGCACGTTGAGCACCACGCCGACGATGACCTGGTCCACGAAGTAGGTGATCGCGAACAGGCCGAGGATCAGCGCGATGAGCGCACCCGCGACCATGGCGGCGACCAGGCCGGCATACGGCGAGCCCGTGAGCGAGGCGGTGACGGCCGCGGCGAACGCACCGAAGAGCAGCTGCCCCTCGATGGCGATGTTGACGACGCCGGCGCGCTCACCGAGCACACCGCCCAGTGCCCCGAAGACCAGCGGGACGGCGAGTGCGACCGCTCCGGCGAAGAGGCTGACCACGCGGATCCGGCCGTCGGCCGCCGCCCAGCTCAGGAAGCCGGTCATCCACGCCAGTGCGAAGACGATCGGCAGCCACGTCGGCTGGCGGACGTGCGTCAGCAGCCGGCGCAGGGACTCGGCGGTGACCACTGCGCACACCAGGACCATCAGCCACGCCGTCACCATCGACGGGACGGTGATGTCGGGCAGCGTCACGAAGTCGGTGTCGGCGGACAGCTGGAACGTCGTGTCGCCCTCGTGCGACGAGCGCAGGAGCAGGAACGCCAGCAGCACCGCCATCACGCCGAAGATGATCGGCAGCTTCTTGGCGCCGGCCGACTTCGTGGGCGTGACCGCCGGGTCGGGCGAGAGTCCGCCCTGGTCGGCGGGCGTCGGGTTGGTCACGGTGCTCACTTGGCCTCCTGGGCGGGGAGCCGGAAGATCGCGCGCACCAGGGGAGGTGCGGCGAGGAACAGGACGATCAGCGACTGGACCACGAGCACCAGGTCGACCGAGATGTTCTCGGACGACTGCATCGTGAAGCCGCCGGCCTTGAGGAAGCCGAACAGGAGCCCGGCGGCCAGGATACCGAGCGGACGCGACCGGCCGAGCAGCGCCACGGTGATGGCGTCGAAGCCGATCGAGGCGTCGAGGTCGAGCGAGACGCCGCTGCTCACGGTGCCGAGCACCTGGTTGACGCCCGCCAGGCCGAGGAGCGAGCCGGCGATGAGCATCACGGTCGTGTACGTGCGCCCGACGTTGATGCCGGACGCCCGCGCGGCGTGCGGGTTCTCCCCGACCGCGCGGATCCGGTAGCCGAGGGTGGAGCGGTTGAGCAGCCACCACACGACGCCGACGGCGATGAGGGCGAGCACGAAGCCGAGGTGCAGGTTGAACTTGTCGCCCAGCACCTTCGGCAGGATCGCGGTCTCCTTCATCGGCAGCGACTTCGGGTTGTTCGACGCCGGGGTCTTGAAGAGGAAGTCGTCGGCCAGGGCGTAGAAGAGGAGGTAGAAGGCGACGTAGTTGAGCATGATCGTCACGATCACCTCGTGCGCGCCCGTGCGGGCCTTCAGCAGGCCGGCGATGCCGCCCCACAGGGCGCCCGCCGCCATCCCGACGAGGATCGCGAACAGCAGGTGGATGCCGGCCGGGAGCTGGACCTGCGAGCCGACCAGTCCCGCCGCGCCGCCGGCGATCAGCATCTGGCCGCGACCGCCGATGTTGAACAGCGCCGCACGGAACGCGATGCCGACACCGAGTCCGCCGAGGATGAGCGGTCCGGAGAACTTCAGCGTCTCTGTCAGCGGCCGCCACTGCTGGGCGGCCTCGGTGAGGTTGTAGTTGAAGATCGCGCCGCGGAACATCGCGCTGTAGGCGCCGGAGATGGCTTCCCACAGTGCGGAGAGGAAGTCGGACGGGCGGGCCGTGATGTAGCTGAGTGTGTCGCGCACGCCCTCGTCGGTCGCGGCGATCATCACCGAGCCGACGAACACGGCGAGCAGCACGGCGAGGACGCCGGACAGGGCGTCGCCGGAGGCGATCTCCTTCAGCAGCCCGCGCGAGCGCGAGTCGTCCTTCGGCTCGACGTCCTCGGGGGCCTCCTCGGTCACGGTGTCCGTGCCGGACTCCGGCTCGGTGGCCGCGGGCTTCGCCGTGGACTCGTCGTCGGGCTGGGGCTTGTCGGTGTCGGTCATGCGGGGTCCCCTCGGAAGTGCGAGCGAAGCGAGCAGTTTCGTGGGGTGCTCACGCGACCACGTCCTTCAGGTCCTTCGGGCGTTCGCCGGTCATCATCAGTCCGAGGGTCTCGCGGGGGGTGTCGGCCGGCACGATGCCGACGATCTTGCCGCGGTAGAGCACCATGATGCGGTCCGCGAGCGCGACGACCTCGTCGAGCTCGGTGGAGACCACCAGCACCGGGATGCCGCGGTCACGGGTGGCGACGATCTGCTTGTGGATGAACTCGATCGAGCCCACGTCGACGCCGCGGGTGGGCTGCGCGGCCACGAGCAGGCGCAGGTCGCGCGACAGCTCGCGGGCCACCACGACCTTCTGCTGGTTGCCGCCGGAGAGGGTCGCGGCCAGCGAGTCGATGTCGCGGGCGCGGACGTCGTACTGCTGGAGCTTCTCCTGCGCGAACTCGCGCAGGGCGGCGATGCGCAGGCTGCCGTTCCGGGCGAACGGCGACTTGAAGCTGCGGTTGAGCATGAGGTTCTCGGCGATGGTGAAGGTGGGCACGAGGCCGTCGACCTGACGGTCCTCGGGGATGAACCCGACGCCGGCGTCGAGGATCTTGCGCGTCGACCTCCCGACCAGCTCGACCCCGTCGAGCACGATCGAGCCGCTCACGTCGTCCTGCAGGCCGAGGAGGGCCTCGGTGAGCTCGGTCTGACCGTTGCCCTGCACGCCTGCCACGGCGAGCACCTCGCCCGCACGGATCGTGAAGCTGATGTCGTCGACCTGCTGGTGACCGACCGGGTCGATGACGCGGAGGCGCTTGACCACCAGCGCGTCGTCGCCGAGCGACGGCTCGTCCTTGTGCACGACGAGCTCGACCGGACGGCCGACCATCATCGAGGCGAGCTCGGCGTTGCTGGCCTTGGGGTCGGCCTCGCCGACGATCTTGCCGTGGCGCACGACCGTGATCCGGTCGGCGACCTCGCGGACCTCGCGGAGCTTGTGGGTGATGAAGACGATGGCCTTCCCGGCCTCACGGAGCTGGCGCATGATGTCCATCAGCTCGTCGGTCTCCTGGGGCGTGAGCACCGCGGTCGGCTCGTCGAAGACGAGGAGCTCGGCGTCGCGGGAGAGCGCCTTGATGATCTCGACGCGCTGCTGCACGCCGACCGGGAGGTCCTCGACGACGGCCTCGGGCTTGACGTGGAAGCCGAAGCGGTCGGAGATCTCGGTGACGCGGTCGCGGGCGGCGTTGAGGTCGAGGGTGCCGGCGAAGCCGGTGGTCTCGTTGCCGAGCATGACGTTCTCGGCGACCGTGAAGACGGGGATGAGCATGAAGTGCTGGTGGACCATGCCGATGCCGGCGGCCATCGCGTCACCGGGGCCGGTGAAGTGCTGCACCACGCCGTCGAGCTCGATCTCGCCCTCGTCGGCCTTGTAGAGGCCGTAGAGCACGTTCATCAGGGTCGACTTGCCGGCACCGTTCTCGCCGAGCAGGCAGTGGATCTCGCCGGCCTCGACGGTGAGGGAGATCGAGTCGTTGGCCACCACGCTGCCGAAGCGCTTGGTGATGCCTCGCAGGACGAGTCTCATGGCATCGCATCCTAGGGGTCGGGACGGGCGGGGGGTCAGCCCCGGTCTGGCGCGCAGGAGCCCCCGCACAGGGGCGCGGGAAGGGTATCTGCCGAGGGGCCGGGTGGTCTGGTCACAGACCTGCCAAAGGTGGCGCAGAGGTTCTGGCAACAGAGAGGGAGGCCGACGAGAACGTCGGCCTCCCTCACGTGGAGCAGGGTGGTGCGTGGTGGATCAGCCCAGGTAGGACGTGACCTCGATGGAGCCGTCGATGATGCCGGCCTTCACCTCGTCGAGCTTGCCCTGCAGGTCGGGCGAGACCTTGCTCTCCCAGTCGTGGAACGGGGCGATGCCGACGCCGTCGTTCTCGAGCGTGCCGACGTACGGAGAGAAGTCGAACTCGTCGTTGCCCGCGGCCAGGACGGCCTCGTAGGTCGAGACCTTCATGCCCTTGAGGATGGAGGTCATGACGTAGGGCTGCGTGGACGGGTCGGTCTCGTAGAGGTCAGCGTCGACGCCGAGCATCGCGATGTCCTTGCCCGAGTCCTCGATGGCCGTGATGGCACCCTGGTAGATCGGGCCACCGACGGGAAGGATCACGTCGACGTCCCGGTCGAGGATCTGCTTGGCGGTGCTGGTCGCGGCCTCGTTGGCCTCGAAGCCACCGGTGAAGGAGCCGTCCTTGCCGTCCCAGCCGACGACCTCGACGTCCTTCTTGTTCTCCTTGGCGTAGTACTCGGCGCCCTGCTTGAAGCCGTCCATGAAGATCGTCACGGTCGGGAAGGGCAGACCGCCGTAGGTGCCGACCTTGCCGGTCTTGGTGTAGTCGGCGGCGGCGTAGCCGGCCAGGAACGCGGCCTGGGCGGTGTTGTAGAGGAGCGGCTTGATGTTCTCGACGTCGGCCTTGCCGTCGAAGGTCGCACCGTCGTCGCCACCGTCAGCCGAGTCGTCGATGAGGACGTACTCGATGTCGGGGTTCGCCGTGGCGGACTCCTTGGTGGCCGAGGCCAGCGCGAAGCCGACGGTCACGATGACGTCGCAGCCCTCGCCGACGAGGCTCTCCAGGTTGGGGCCGAACTCGTTCTCGCTGTTGGACTCGACGGACTTCAGCTCGACGCCGAGCTCGTCGGCAGCCTGCTTGGCGCCCTCGAAGCCGAGCTGGTTGAACGACTTGTCGTCGAAACCACCGGCGTCGGACACGATGCAGGGCAGGAAGTCGCTCGCGGCGGGGGTCTCGCTGCCGCTCCCGCCGGTGTTGGTCTCTTCCTCGGGCGCGTCACCACACGCAGCCAGGGTCGCGGCCGCCAGCAGCGCCACGATGCCGCTCGAGACGACCTTCCTCGACTTCTTCACAATGCCTCCAAATTCGTGCACCCCGGGGTGGGGTCAACGTTCGGGCGTCATGATGCCCTGCCCGCGTGCCACAGGTCACGCGGATCGGGACTACCGAAATGCGTTTGAGACATAAAACCTGCGGGCCATCTTTCGGCGAAACCTGCCAAAGACCCTCTCTTCGCCCGATGCGCCATAGTTGCGCCGTGGAACAGATGGACTGGGACCAGCTCAAGCAGGCCGCCGTCGAGGTGATGGGACGCGCCTACGCGCCCTACTCGCACTACCCCGTCGGCGCGGCCGCGTTGACCGACGACGGGCGCACCGTGGTGGGCTGCAACGTCGAGAACGCGGCGTACGGCGTCGTGCTGTGCGCCGAGTGCGGCGTGGTCTCGCAGCTGCACGCCACCGGAGGCGGCCGGCTGACGCACTTCGTGTGCGTGAACGGCGACGGCGACGTGATCATGCCGTGCGGCCGCTGCCGCCAGCTGCTCTTCGAGCACGGTGGGCGCGACCTCGAGCTCTGGACCGTCTCCGGCATCAAGCCCATGTCCGAGGTGCTGCCCGACGCCTTCGGACCCGATGACCTCACGAAGATCGAAGGAACGCACTGATGCCCGCACACGACGCCGTCGAGGTGATCCTCGCCAAGCGCGACAAGCACGAGCTCAGCGACACCCAGATCGACTGGGTGATCGACGCGTACACGCGCGGCGAGGTGGCCGACGAGCAGATGTCGGCACTCGCGATGGCGATCCTGCTGAACGGGATGAACCGCAGCGAGATCGCGCGGTGGACCGGCGCGATGATCGCCTCCGGCGAGCGGATGGACTTCTCCGCTCTCTCGCGCCCGACTGCCGACAAGCACTCGACCGGGGGCGTCGGCGACAAGATCACGCTCCCGCTCGCGCCCCTCGTCGCGGCGTGCGGGGTGGCCGTGCCGCAGCTCTCCGGCCGCGGGCTGGGCCACACGGGCGGCACGCTCGACAAGCTCGAGTCGATCCCCGGCTGGCGCGCGGCACTGAGCAACGAGGAGATGTTCGCCATCCTCGAGGACGTCGGCGCCGTGATCTGCGCCGCGGGCGACGGCCTCGCACCGGCCGACAAGAAGCTCTACGCCCTGCGCGACGTGACCGGCACGGTCGAGGCGATCCCGCTGATCGCGAGCTCGATCATGAGCAAGAAGATCGCCGAGGGCACGGGCGCGCTCGTGCTCGACGTCAAGGTCGGCAGCGGCGCCTTCATGAAGGACCTCGCGACAGCCCGCGAGCTTGCCGAGACGATGGTCGCGCTCGGCACCGACGCAGGCGTGCACACGGTCGCACTGCTCACCGACATGGCCACCCCGCTCGGCCTCACCGCCGGCAACGCGATCGAGGTCGCCGAGTCCGTCGAGGTGCTCGCCGGCGGCGGTCCCGCCGACGTGGTCGAGCTGACCCTCGCCCTGGCCCGCGAGATGCTCGCCGGCGCCGGCCGCGACGACGTCGACCCCGCCGACGTGCTGGCCGACGGCTCCGCGATGGACTCCTGGAAGGCGATGATCCGCGCCCAGGGCGGCGACCCCGACGCGGCGCTGCCGGAGGCGAAGGAGTCGCACGTCGTGCACGCGCCGGCCAGCGGCACCCTCACCCGGCTCGACGCGATGGCCGTCGGCCTCGCCGCGTGGCGCCTCGGCGCCGGCCGGGCGCGCAAGGAGGACCCGGTCCAGGCCGGGGCAGGAGTGGTCTGGCACGCACGTCCCGGCGACCAGGTCACCGAGGGCGCGCCCCTCTTCACGCTCCTCACCGACGAGCCCGAGCGCTTCGACCGCGCGCTGGCCTCGCTCGAGGGTGGGTACGACATCGGAGACGGCGCGTCGTACACGCCCGCGGAGATCGTGCTCGACCGGATCAGCTGAGCTTCCATATCCAAAGTGGAGCCTCACCCCCGAAGTTTCGGGGTGGAGGCTCCAGCTTCCCCGGGTACCCGGGGATCGCGACGGCCCGGCGGATCAGCTGAGCAGCAGCACCACGTGCTGGGCGACGCAGGCGGGCTTGTCGAGGCCCTCGATCTCGACGGTGTGCTCGACGATGAGCTGCTTGCCTGCGGGCAGGTCGCGCACCTCGCCGAAGCGCACGTGGGAGCGCAGCCGGCTGCCCACGGGCACCGGGCTGGGGAAGCGGACCTTCTCGAGGCCGTAGTTGAGCCGCGCGCCCGGCGTCTCGAGCTGGAAGACCTGCGAGGCGAAGCGGGGGAGCAGGCTCAGCGTCAGGAAGCCGTGCGCGATCGTCGTGCCGAACGGCCCGGCGGCGGCCCGGTCGACGTCGACGTGGATCCACTGGTGGTCGAGGGTGGCGTCGGCGAAGGCGTCGATCCGGGCCTGGTCGACCTCGAGCCAGTCGCTGGTGCCGATCTCCGAGCCGGCTGCCGCGGCGACGTCGTCGAGGGTGGTGAAGGTGCGCATGGGGCCGAACATAGTGCGTGAGGGATGGCAGGGGGTGCTTGGATGTGCCGATGAGCACTCCCACCCGCGACCAGGTGCACCGAGCCCCCAAGGTGCTCCTCCACGACCACCTCGACGGCGGCCTGCGCCCGCAGACGATCATCGAGCTCGCCGCGGAGATCGGCCACGAGCTGCCGGCCGCCGACGCCGAGTCGCTCGGCCAGTGGTTCGCGGAGGCGGCCGACTCCGGCTCGCTGGTCCGCTACCTCGAGACGTTCGACCACACCGTCGCAGTCATGCAGACCGGCCCGGCCATAGCGCGGGTCGCCCGCGAGTGCGTCGAGGACCTGGCCGCTGACGGCGTGGTCTACGCCGAGGTGCGCTACGCACCCGAGCAGCACGTCACCGGTGGCCTGACGCTCGACGAGGTGGTCGCGGCGGTCCAGGAGGGCTTCGACTCCGGGGTGGCCGCGAGCGGCGGCAGGATCGTCGTACGCCAGCTGCTGACCGCGATGCGGCACCAGGCCCGGTCGATGGAGATCGCCGAGCTGGCCGTCGCGTGGCGCGAGCGTGGCGTGGCCGGCTTCGACATCGCCGGCGCCGAGGCGGGCTTCCCGCCCACCCGCCACCTCGACGCGTTCGAGTACCTGCAGCGCGAGAACTCGCACTTCACGATCCACGCCGGCGAGGCCTTCGGGCTGCCCTCGATCTGGCAGGCGATCCAGTGGTGCGGTGCGGACCGGCTCGGCCACGGCGTGCGGATCATCGACGACGTGACGGTGAACGACGACGGCTCGGTCGAGCTCGGCAGGCTCGCGGCCTACGTCCGCGACATGCGGATCCCGCTCGAGATGTGCCCGAGCTCCAACATCCAGACCGGGGCCGCCGAGTCGTTCGCCGAGCACCCGATCGGCCTGCTGACCAGGCTGCGCTTCCGGGTCACCGTCAACACCGACAACCGGCTGATGAGCGGCACCTCGATGACCGACGAGATGTTCGGCCTCGTGGAGGCCTTCGACTACTCGCTGGAGGACCTGCGCTGGTTCACCATCAATGCGATGAAGTCGGCCTTCCTGCCCTTCGACGAGCGCCTCGCGATCATCGACGACATCGTCAAGCCCGGCTACGCGGCCCTCAGCGCTGGGGCGTGATCACCGGGCGCTGACGACCAGCCACGGCCGGTCCCAGCCGGCCAGCGCGAGGTCGCCCGCCTCCCATCGCGCGCGTGGCACGGACACGACGAGCCCGGACGCGGGCTCGTAGGTGCGCGCCCGGTGGTCCTCGACGCCGGCGACGAGCACGACGTGGCGAGGCAGGTAGCGGTCGCCCACGAACACCGCGGCCGGTCGCGTCGCGGTCGCGTGCACGAGGGCCGGCCAGACCCGTCGGCCCAGCCGCACCGGGCGCACGGCGTACGCCACCCCGGTGAGCAGGCGCAGCTCGCGGGCCACCGCCCACGGCGGCGTGCCGAGCGCCCGCGGCCAGGGGACCTGCCAGCCGCCGCCCGTGTCTGCGAGCGAGGTCAGCCGGCGGTGGAGCGTGGCCGCCTCGTGGGCGAAGGTCGTCTGGTCCGACACCAGCCCGGCGTAGCGCGGGCGCACGAGTCTCCTGGCCATCACCAGGGCCGCGGCGCCGCACGAGCGGCGGTCGGGCTGCTGGAGCCTCACGCGGCCAGCTCGGCGTACGCCTGGTCGCCCGTGGCCCTGCGGCAGCCCTGGCGCACCGCGTGGGCGACGACCCGCTGCTGGTCGCGCATCAGGGCCAGGCCGCGACGGACGAGGACGACGGGCGGCTTGCGGTGCTCGCGCAGGTCGCGGGTGAGCCGCCGCCAGAAGGTGACGAGCGGGTGCTGGGTGATGCAGTAGGCCGCGGCAAGCAGGCCCTCGTCCCGGCACGCAGCGACCACCTCTGGAGCGAAGATCCCCTCTGCGACGAAGAGCGGGCTGCCGTCGAGGTCGACCGGTCGGGAGCCGACCCGGCCGTTCTGCGCGATCTCGTAGACGGGCACCTCGCAGCGTCCGGTCGAGCAGAGCCTGCGGAGGGCGGCGAGGGCGTCCTGCTCGTGCCACGAGGCGGGGTCGTCCCAGTCGACGAGGCCGGCGTTGGCGCCGACGGTGATGCGGGGGAGCGAGGGGTCGTCGCCGTCCTTGTAGAAGTCGTCGAGCCGGAGGACCGGGAGCCCGAGCCGCTCCGCGAGCCGTGACTTGCCAGCCCCGCTGGGCCCGGCCAGGACCACCACCTGGGCAGCGCTCACGTGTCACCCACTCATCTCGTCGTTCGACCACGGCGGTAAGGGCTGGAGACTAGCCTCGCGCAGACCCCTGATCGAAATTCCTTGTGGGAGGAACTTCATGAGTCTGGACGACTCCGGCTCTCGCAGGAGTCCGACACCGGTGAGCTCGACGAGATCGCGACCGCGACGGGCGGTCAGAAGTACGTCGTCAACGACCCGAACGAGATCCTCGGGATCCTGGCGCAGGCACTGCTCAACCGCTGACCCACCGCGCCGACTGGTCAGACGCCGATCGGGTGCCAGACCGTCTTGGTCTCGAGGAACCGCGTCATCCGGTCGAGCCCGGGCTCGGTCAGCCAGTCGGTGTCGGGGGCGGGACGGCGTACGCGCTTGAGGTTGTCGGCCGCGGCCACCTCGAGCACCTTCGCCAGCTCGTCGTCCTCGATGCCGGTCAGGTCGATGCCGTTGACGTCCATGTGGGACGCCAGCCACGGGGCGATCTCCGCCGCCGAGCCGGTGAGCACGTTGACGACTCCGCCGGGCAGGTCGCTGGTCGCCATGACCTCGCCGAGTGTGATGGCCGTCAGCGGGCTGTCCTCGCTGGCGATCACCACGACGGTGTTGCCGGTGATGATGAGCGGTGCCACGACGGAGACCAGGCCCAGGAGGGCGTCCCGCGGTGCCACGACGGCGATGATGCCGCTGGGCTCCGGGGTGGACAGGTTGAAGTACGGTCCGGCGACCGGGTTGGCGTTGCCGACGACCTGGGTGATCTTGTCCGCCCATCCGGCGTACCAGACGAGGCGGTCGATCGCGGCGTCGACGCTGGCGCGAGCCTTCGCCTGCGACAGGCCCTCGGACGCTCGGAGCTCGGCCTCGAACTGCTCGCGGCGGCCCTCGAGGACCTCGGCGATGCGGTAGACGACCTGGGCGCGGTTGTACGCCGTCTTGCCGGACCAGCCACCGAAGGCGGCGCGGGCGGCGACGACCGCGTCACGCGCGTCCTTGCGGGAGGCCTGTGCCGCGTTGGCGAGCAGGCGACCCTTGGCGTCGTTGACGATGTAGGAGCGACCGGACTCCGAACGGGGGAACTGGCCGCCGATGTAGAGCTTGTAGGTCTTGCGCACGTCGATGCGGGACATCAGCTGTCCTCTCCCTTGAGGTAGCCCTCGAGTCCGTGGCGGCCGCCCTCGCGGCCGTATCCGGACTCCTTGTAGCCGCCGAACGGCGAGGTCGGGTCGAACTTGTTGAAGGTGTTGGCCCACACGACGCCGGCCCGGAGGCGGTTGGCCATCGAGAGGATCCGCGAACCCTTGTCGGTCCACACGCCGGCCGAGAGGCCGAACGGGGTGTTGTTGGCCTTCTCGATCGCCTCGGAGGGCGTGCGGAAGGTCAGCACCGACAGGACGGGGCCGAAGATCTCCTCGCGGGCGATGCGGTGCGCCTGCGTCACGCCGGTGAAGACGGTCGGGGCGAACCAGTAGCCGTTGGACGGCAGCTCGCACGGGGCCGACCAGCGGTCGGCGCCCTCGGACTCGCCGATGTCGGAGAGCTCGCGGATCTTGGCGAGCTGCTCTGCGGAGTTGATCGCGCCGACGTCGGTGTTCTTGTCGAGCGGGTCGCCGACGCGCAGCGTGGCCATCCGGCGCTTCAGGCGCTCCATGACCTCGTCCGCGACGGACTCCTGCACGAGCAGGCGCGAGCCGGCGCAGCAGACGTGGCCCTGGTTGAAGAAGATGCCGTTGACGATGCCTTCGACGGCCTGGTCGAGCGGGGCGTCGTCGAAGACGATGTTGGCGGCCTTGCCGCCGAGCTCGAGCGTGACCTTCTTGTTGCTGCCGGCGACCGCTCGGGCGATCGCCTTGCCGACGTCGGTCGAGCCGGTGAAGGCGACCTTGTCGACGTCGGGGTGCGACACGATCGCGCGCCCGGTCTCGCCGGCACCGGTGACGATGTTGACGACGCCCGGCGGGAGGTCGGCCTGCTGGCAGATCTCGGCGAACAGCAGCGCGGTCAGCGGGGTGGTCTCGGCCGGCTTCAGCACGACCGTGTTGCCGCACGCCAGCGCGGGGGCGATCTTCCACGCCAGCATCAGGAGCGGGAAGTTCCACGGGATGACCTGGCCGGCGACGCCCAGCGGCGTCTCGCCGTAGCCGGAGTGCTTCAGCTTGTCGGCCCAGCCGGCGTAGTAGAAGAAGTGCGCCGCGACGACGGGCACGTCGACGTCGCGCGACTCCTTGATCGGCTTGCCGTTGTCGATCGACTCCAGGACGGCGAGCTCGCGGCCGCGCTCCTGGATGATCCGCGCGATGCGGTAGAGGTACTTGGCGCGCTCGGAGCCGGACATCTTCGACCAGACCCGGGTGTAGGCCCGACGGGCGGCCTTGACCGCGGCGTCGACGTCGGCGTCGCTGGCCTCGGCGACCTCGGCGAGGACTTCCTCGGTGGCCGGGTTGACCGTCTTGAAGGCGGTGCCGGAGCCATCGACGAACTCACCGTCGATGAAGAGGCCGTAGGACGGCTTGATGTCGACGATCGCGCGCGACTCGGGTGCGGGGGCGTACTCGAACACAGTGCTCATCTGAAGAACCTCAGTCCAGCGTGAAGTAGTCGGGACCGGAGTAGCGACCGGTCGTCATCTTGGTCCGCTGCATCAGCAGGTCGTTGAGCAGCGTGGACGCACCGAAGCGGAACCAGTCGGGGTCGAGCCAGTCGGGACCGGCGATCTCGTTGACCATCACGAGGTACTTGATGGCGTCCTTGGTGGTCTTGATGCCGCCCGCGGGCTTCACGCCGACCATCTGACCGGTCTGCTCACGGAAGTCGCGCACGGCCTCGAGCATGATCAGCGTGACGGGGAGCGTCGCGGCGGGCTGCACCTTGCCGGTCGAGGTCTTGATGAAGTGGCCGCCGGCCATCATCGCGAGCCAGCTGGCGCGGCGTACGTTGTCGTAGGTCTGCAGCTCACCGGTCTCGAAGATCACCTTGAGGTGGGCGCTCGTTCCGTCAGGCCTGGCACAGGCCTCGCGGACCTGGACGATCTCCTCGAAGACCTCGAGGTAGCGACCCGAGAGGAACGCGCCACGGTCGATGACCATGTCGATCTCGTCGGCGCCGGCCTCGACCGCGTCGCGCGTGTCGGCGAGCTTGATGTCCATCGCCGCGCGGCCGCTCGGGAACGCGGTGGCGACCGCGGCGACGTTGACGCCGCTGGTGCCGAGGGTCTGCTTGGCCGTGGCGACCATGTCGGGGTAGACGCAGACGGCCGCGGTGGCGGGGCAGGAGGGGTCGGCCGGGTCGGGGCGCATCGCCTTGGAGGCGAGCGCGCGGACCTTGCCGTGGGTGTCCTGGCCCTCGAGGGTCGTGAGGTCGACCATGCGGATGGCGAGGTCGATGGCGAAGGCCTTCGACGTCGTCTTGATGGACCGGGTGCCCAGGCCTGCGGCGCGTGCCTCGCACCCGACCTGGTCGACCCCGGGGAGGCCGTGGAGGAATCGGCGGAGCGTGGAGTCGGAGCGCACGGTGTCGTCGAACGGCCCGTGCGTCGCTGCGTGCTCCGTGGGGGCGCTCGCCGTTGAGCTGGGAGTCGGTGTCACCCACCCAGCATAGAGTTGGCCGAGATGAGCCCGACAATCCCCAGAGGGCCAAACACTGCCCAAATGGACGAGGACGACATGGCACCCCTGCAGGACGACCCCGACGAGGTGGTCGAACGTTTCCACCCGACGAGTGGCCGGGTGACCGGTTGGATGACCGTGGTCCTCGCCGCGATCCTGGTGGTGACCGGAGTGGCCTACGCCGACGACGGGTTCCCGCTGTGGGTGGCCGCCGGGGGGCTGCTGATGGGGGTCCTGGCCTGGGCGGCGATGCTGCGCCCCGCGCTGTGGGCGACCCGCGAGCACCTGGTGATGCGCAACCTCGCCGACACCGTCCACATCCGGCTCGCCGCCGTCGAGGAGATGGCCGTACGCCAGGTGCTGGCCGTGCGCGCTGCGGACCGACGCTTCGTCTCGACCGTGGTGGGGCGCACGTGGCGCAAGACCCTCCAGTCGCGCCACCGTCCGGGCGGCACGGACACCGGCGCGGCGCTGGCCCCCACCGAGGGCATGCACTACGCAGACTTCGTGGAGAACCGGCTCCACGACCTGGTCGACACGGCGCGCTCGCGGGCCGGCGTCCGCCCCGGCTCGACCGAGCAGCTGGCCCTGCCCGACGCCGTGCGCCGTCAGCGCGACTGGCTGCCGACCTCGCTGCTCGCGGCAGCCGTGGCGCTGCTCGTGGTGTCGTTCTTCCTCTGAGCCCGGCCGCTCAACCTTCGCCGTCGCTCGATGCGTCTACCGGGTGGATCATTGAGCAACGGCACGGGTCCTGCTGCTCCGTGGTCGACGGGAACTGGGTGCTCGGCCGACGGGATGCGCCCCTCATGCCCGGTGATGAAGGCATCGGCGGCGACTGGGCGCTGGGGCGAGCCCACTCGGGCTGATCAGCCGAACCTGGCCTCGAGCCCGTCGAGGATCAGCGCCAGGCCGTCGTCGAACTCGTTGCCGTACTGGTAGTCACGCCCGACGATCTGCTGGGCGACCATCTCGGCCAGGTGCGGGTAGAGCTCCGCGATCGGGCCGAGGTCGTCGACGAAGTCCTCGGCGGACTCGCCGGGCTGGAACGGCAGGTTCACCTCGGTGAGGACGAAGCCGTAGACGTAGGCGTCGAGCACCGAGAAGGCGTGTGCGGCCAGTGCGACGGTGAATCCCGCCCGCGCAGGCAGCCGATGACGGCGTCGTGGTGGCCGAGGGTCGCGGGTCCGGGGGAGCGGCGCGACTCGATCAGTCCGAGACCCCACGGGTGCGCGGCCAGGACGGTGCGCGCGGAGTGCGCGCGCCGCTCCATCTCCGAGCGCCACGGGCTCGAGGCCGACGGCATGTCGATGCGCTCGAACACCCAGTCGGCCAGGCCGTCGAGCAACGCGTCCTTGCTGGCGACGTGGTGGTAGAGCGACATCGCCTCGACGTCGAGCTCGCGGGCCACGCTGCGCATGCTCACCCCGGCCAGCCCCGAGGCGTCGGCGACCCGGCCGGCCGCGTCGATGACGCGCTGCGTCGACAGTGCTGGTCGTGCTGGTCGAGGGGGAGGTGGTCTGGACACGGGTCGCTCCTGGGGTGGCTGACTTACGGACGTAAGGCGACGGTGTCCGGCGACAGGCTTACAGGTGTAAGGCGGCAGGAGGAAATGACGTGAAGGCAGCAGCGGTGGAACGGTACGGCCCGCCCGAGGTGGTGTCGGTCGTCGACGTGCCGAACCCGGTCGCGGGCCAGGGTCAGCTGCTGGTGCGCGTGCACGCCACGACCCTCAACTCGGGCGATGCCCGCATCCGGGGTTGCACCTTTCCCCCCGGATTCGCGGTGCCCGGACGGCTGGCCCTCGGCTGGCGGGGTCCGCGGCGGCCCGTCCTGGGGGTGGCCTACTCCGGCGTGGTCGAGGCAGTGGGCGCGGGCGTGACCGGTGTCGCCGTCGGCGCCGAGGTCTGCGGGATGACCGGGGCGCGGATGGGCGCTCACGCCGAGATGGCCGCCGACGTGGTGGTGGTCCGCGACCCGTGCCCTCAGCCCCCGAAGACCGCGCCCCGGAGGTCGGCGGTGATCGCGTCGAGCCGGCCGGCGGCCGAGATCCGGGCGGCGTCCACGCCACCCTCGCCGTCGCCGCCGACGGGGATCACCACCTCGAGGTAGCACTTGACCTTCGGCTCGGTGCCGCTCGGACGGATGATGACGCGGGCGCCCTCGGCCAGGGTGTAACGCAGGCCGTCGGTGGGCGGCAGCTGCGCCGAGCCCTGCGAGAGGTCCTCGACCTTCTCGACCGCGAGTCCGCCGAGCGTCGTCGGGGGAGTAGTGCGCACCCGCTCCATGGTGGCCGGGATCTGCGCCAGGTCGTCGAAGCGCACCGAGAGCTGGTCGGTGGCGTGGAGGCCGTGCTCGTGGGCGATGTCGTCGAGGAGGCCGGTGAGGCCGCGGCCCTCGGCCTTGGCCGCGGCGGCGAGCTCGCAGACCAGCAGCAGTGCCGAGACGCCGTCCTTGTCGCGGACGTTCTCCGGGTCGCAGCAGTAGCCGAGCGCCTCCTCGTAGCCGAACGCGAGGCCCTCGACGCGGCCGATCCACTTGAAGCCGGTCAGCGTCTCCTCGTGCGGCTGCCCGGCGGCCGCGGCCATCTTGCCGAGCAGGCTCGACGACACGATCGAGTTGGCATAGACGCCGGTGCGGCCGCGGGCGATGAGGTGGTGGGCGAGCAGGGCGCCGACCTCGTCGCCGCGCAGCATCCGCCAGCCGTGCGCGTCGGGGATCGCGACCGCGCAGCGATCGGCGTCGGGGTCGTTGGCGACCACGATGTCGGCCTTGTGCTCCGCCGCGAGCGCCATCGCGAGGTCCATCGCACCCGGCTCCTCCGGGTTGGGGAAGGACACCGTCGGGAAGTCGGGGTCGGGGTGCTCCTGCTGCTCGACGACGTGCGGGGCGTCGAAACCGGCGGTCTCGAGCACCTGCGCGACCGTCGTGCCCCCGACCCCGTGCAAGGGGGTGTAGACGATGCTCAGGTCGCGCGGACCGTCCTCGGCGAGCCCCGCGACGGTGTCGAGATAGCGGTCGACGATCTCCTCGCTGACGAGCTTGCCGGTGTCGCCACGCGGCAGGTCGGCGAGTGCTCCCACGGCCGCGATCCGGTCGGCGATCTCGCTGTCGGCCGGGGGCACGATCTGGCTGCCGTCGCCGAGGTAGACCTTGTAGCCGTTGTCCTCCGGCGGGTTGTGGCTCGCGGTGACCATCACCCCGGCCGCGCAGCCGAGCTCGCGGATCGCGAAGGCCAGCAGCGGAGTGGGCAGCGTGCGGGGCATGACGAGCGCCTTGAGGCCGGCGCCGGTCATGATCTCCGCGGTGTCGCGCGCGAAGACGTCGGAGTTGTGACGGGCGTCGAAGCCGATCACGACGGAGCCGCCGCTGTGCCCGGTGTCGCGGAGGTACGCCGCCAGGCCGGCAGCCGCGCGGGTGACCACGACGCGGTTCATCCGGTTGGGACCGGCGCCCAGCGCGCCGCGCAGGCCGGCCGTGCCGAACTCGAGCGTGCCGGCGAAGCGGTCGGCCAGGTCCGTGTCCTCGCCACGCTCGGCGGCGGCGACGACCGCCTCGAGCTCCCCGCGGGTCTGGTCGTCGGGGTCCTCGGCGGCCCACGCGCGGGCCTGCTCGATCAGCTCGTTGTCGGCGGTCATGGGCGCACGCTATCCCGCGCCGATGTCGGTCGACGCTGTCAGGATCTGACCATGATCGATCACCTGGGCATCAACTGCACCGACCTCGCGCGCGCCGCCGCGTTCTACGACCGGGTCCTCGGCGTGCTGGGCCACCGCCGCGTCATGGACGTCGGTGTGGCCATCGGCTACGGCACCGACGGGCCGGACTTCTGGATCGGCACCTTCGACGACGTCGGCCCCAACCGCGAGATCCACGTCGCCTTCAGTGCCCCCGACGCGGCGACCGTGCGCGCCTGGCACGCCGAGGCCCTGGCCGCCGGCGCCGAGTCGCTCCACGAGCCGCGCCTCTGGCCGGAGTACCACCCGGCCTACTACGGCGCCTTCGTCCGCGACACCGAGGGCAACAACATCGAGGCCGTCTGCCACACCGGCGACGGCTGATATCCGGAGGCGAGGGCCAGCGCCGCCGGGCTAGCGTGTGGGGCGTGCCAGCCCTCGTCCGCTCCGTCAGCTCCGGCAAGGCCGAGGCGGTCCCGGGCCTGAAGCGGCCGAGCGGGATCCGCAAGCGCCCGGTCGACCGGATCGAGGTGCGCGACCCCGGCCCCAAGCGTGGCGGGCTCGGCAGCGGGGTCGTCGGCGACGCGATCGGCAGCCGCAGGCACCACGGTGGCGAGACGCAGGCGGTGTACGCCGTCGCTCGCGAGGAGCTCGACTGGTGGGGCGCCGAGCTCGACCGGGAGCTGGCCGACGGGATGTTCGGGGAGAACCTCACCACGAGCGGCCTCGCCGTCGACGCCGCCGAGGTGGGGGAGCGGTGGCGGGTCGGCGAGACCCTGCTCGAGGTGTGCGGACCTCGCGTGCCGTGCGCGACGTTCGCCAAGCACATGGGCGAGCGGGCCTGGGTGAGGCGCTTCGCCGAGCGCGGCCGCACCGGCGCCTACCTCGCGGTGCGCGTGCCCGGCGTGATCGAGCCGGGCGACCCGATCGAGGTCGAGCACCGGCCCGGCCACGGGCTCACGGTGCCGATGTTCTTCCGGGCCGCCATGGGCGACAAGGAGCTCGCCGGAGAGTTCCTCCGGGCCGAGGTCCTCCCGCAGGTCGAGCACGAGTGGCTCGCCTCGCGGGTCTGAAGCGCCGATCAGGACAGCGCGGCCACCGCGGCGTCGTAGTCGGGCTCGACGCCGATCGCGTCGGTCAGCTGGGTGTGGAGGACCGTGCGGTCGGCGTCCAGCACCACGACGGCGCGGGCGAGCATGCCCTGCCAGCCGCCGTCGGCCATCGCGATGCCGTAGTCCTGGCCGAAGGAGGACCGGAACGCCGAACCGACCTCGACGTCGTCGATGCCCTCGGCGCCGCAGAACTGGGCCTGCGCGAACGGGAGGTCCACCGAGACGTTGACGACCGTGGTGTTGTCCAGGCTGCCGGCCAGCTCGTTGAACGTGCGCACGCTCGCCTGGCACACCCCGGTGCCGATGCTCGGGAAGATGTTGAGCACCACGCGCTTGCCCGACGAGTCGGCGTCGGTCACCGGCTGGAACTTCGGTCCCACCAGGTTCCAGCCGGGTGCCTGCGAGCCGACCGCGGGCAGCTCGCCGACGGTGCTGACGGTGTTGTCTCCGAGTTGTGTGGTTGCCATGCGGCCAAACCTATCCGGGTGGCGGGCACGCCTAGAGTCGCCCCATGGCCGCCCGGAACCGGACCACCGTCATCGTCGACGTCCTCCGCGACGCGTTCGCGCCGTTGATGCGCTCCGATCCGGTCGCCTTCCGCGCGAAGTACCGGAAGATGGCCCGCGACCCGCACGCGTTCTACCGGGGCACGACGTGCCTGTTCTACAACGACGTCACCTCCGAGACGGACGACTGGTCGCGGCACGGGGCCGAGCGGATCTGGATCCACGGTGACCTCCATGTCGAGAACTTCGGGACGTACCTCAACTCCGACGGTCGCCTGGTCTTCGACATCAACGACTTCGACGAGGCCTACCTCGGCCGCTTCACCTGGGACCTCCAACGATTCGCGGCCAGCCTGGCCCTGGTGGGCTGGCAGAAGGCGCTCCCCGAGGACGCCGTCCGCAAGCTCATCGCGCGCTACGCGCGCTCCTACCTCACGCAGGTCAACCACTACCTCGAGTCCGCCTCCGACGACGACTTCGAGATCACGCTCGACACCGCCGACGGGCCGGTGCTCGCGGCGCTGGAGGAGGCGCGCTCGTTGCGCCGGGCGGACCTGCTCGACGACACCACGCTCATGCAGAAGGGGGTCCGGCGCTTCCGCGAGGACGGCAGCACCCGCCGGCTGCCACGCAAGGAGCGGGCCGACGTGGTGGCCGCGTTCGGCCACTACCTCGACACGATCCCGGAGTCCAAGCGCTTCGATCGCGAGCTCTTCTACGAGCTGCGCGACGTGGTCGGGAAGTCGGGCTTCGGGATCGGGAGCGCCGGCCTGCCGGCGTACAACGTGCTGGTCGAGGGATACAGCCAGGCCCTCGACAACGACGTGGTGCTGAGCATGAAGCAGGCCAACGTCCCGGCCGTGAGCCGGTTCGTCGACACCAGCGAGGTCGATGCCTACTTCGACCACGAGGGGCACCGCACCGCCGTCAGCCAGCGCGCGCTCCAGGTGCACACCGACCCGCTGCTCGGGCACACGAGCATCGGCGGCGTCGGGTACGTCGTCTCGGAGGTCTCGCCCTACGAGGTGGACCTCGACTGGGGCGAGATCAACGAGCCGGCCGACATGCGCGCCGTGGTCGACCTGCTCGGTCGGGCCACCGCCAAGATCCACTGCGCCTCCGACGAGGACAGCCAGCAGGACCTCGTGGACTTCCAGGTGGAGACGGCGATCGCCCGGTCGCTGGAGGGGCGCCGCAACGAGTTCGTCCAGTGGCTGTGCGACTGGGGCAACGACTACGCCGTCCGGGTCCGCGAGGACCACGCGCTGTTCGTCGACGCCTTCCGCGAGGGCCAGGTGGGCATCGCCGCGACCTGACCTGTCGCGGAGACGTCCTCAGGCGTCGATGTGCGACATGTCGCCGTAGCGGTCGCCGGCGACCGCGTCGCGCGGCAGGGCCTGCTCGAGCGCGGCGAGGTCGTCGGCGTCGAGCCCGACGGCGACGGCACCGACGTTCTCCTCGAGGTACGTCAGTCGCTTGGTGCCGGGGATCGGGGCGACGTCCTCGCCCTGGGCGAGCACCCAGGCCAGCGCGAGCTGTCCGGGCGGGCAGCCCTTGACGGCGGCGATCTCGCGGATCTTCTCGACCAACGCGAGGTTGGCGTCCAGCGCGTCGCCGGAGAAGCGGGGGAAGCCGCCCGTGGCGCGGGAGTCGTCGGCCTCGAGGGACTCGCGGCTCATGGCGCCGGTCAGCATCCCGCGCCCGAGCGGGGAGTAGGGCACCAGGCCGATGCCGAGCTCACGAAGTACCGGGAGGATCTCGTCCTCGAGGTCGCGGGTGAAGAGGGAGTACTCGGTCTGGAGGGCGGTGATCGGGTGGACGGCGTGGGCCCGGCGGATCGTGTCGGCGGCGGCCTCGGACAGGCCGAGGTGCCTGACCTTGCCGGCCTGGACCAGCTCCTTCATCGCCCCGACGGTCTCCTCGATCGGGACGGTCTGGTCGACGCGGTGCTGGTAGTAGAGGTCGATGTGGTCCACGCCGAGCCGATGGAGGCTGGCGTCACACGCCCGGGCGACGTACTCAGGGGTGCCGTTGATCCGGACCCAGCTGCCGTCCGGGTTGCGCTCGCCGCCGAACTTGGTGGCCAGCTGGACCTCGTCGCGGCGACCTTCGATCGCGCCCCCGACCAACTGCTCGTTGGTGAAGGGGCCGTACATGTCGGCGGTGTCGAGGAACGTGACACCCAGGTCGAGGGCACGCTGGATGGTGTCGATCGCGGTCCGCTCGTCGGCGGTGCCGTAGAACTCCGACATCCCCATGCAGCCGAGGCCGAGGGTGCTCACGGTGAGCGGGGAGGCGGTGCCGAGGGTGCGCTGTCCGATGTCTGGTCCGGTCATGCCCCCACCCGTCGCGTTCGAGCGCGCTCGAGGGCGGGGCGGTGGAAGCGCGCCAGGGCGAACGGGCCGCCGGGGAACTCGGCCTCCGCCTCGTCGTCGGGACCCGGCTCGACCTGGTCGGCGAAGTCCTCGGCGTCGTCCTGGGGCTCGTAGCCCAGCCGGCGACCGGGCTCGAGGTCCCACCAGCCGCGGGTGTTGGCGCTGATCCCGTAGAGCACCGCGAAGCCGGGAGCCGGAGCCGTCAGCCCGGCCTCGACCATGCGTACGCCGTCGGCGTGCGACAGCCAGGTCGACAGTCCGCGGACACTGGTCGGCTGTTCGAGGAACGAGCCGATCCGGCACGAGATCGCGTCGATCCCGTGCCGGTCGGAGAACAGCTGGAGCAGGGCCTCGGCCGCGACCTTGGCGACGCCGTAGTAGGTGTCGGGCCGGGGGAGGGCCTGGGCGGTGAGCTCGCCGTCGGCGGCCGGGGTGCGGCCGACCGCGTGGTTGGACGAGGCGTAGACGATCCGGTGCACGCGGTGGGCGACCATCGCGTCGAGGAGGGCAGCGGTCGTGATGACGTGCGAGGTGAGCTCGTCGGGCAGCGACAGCTCCTCGGGGACTCCCGCGAGGTGCACGACCGCATCGAGCCGCTCCTCGGCGAAGACCGCCGCGACGGCGTCGGCGTCGGTGCAGTCGGCCTCGTGCCAGGCGAAGGGCGTGCCCTCGGGGCCCGGCACCAGGTCGAGACCGACCACGTCGTGGCCGAGGCCCGCGAGGCCGACCGTGACCACCCGGCCCAGGCTGCCGGCGGCCCCCGTGACGAGGACGCGCATCAGATCTTCGAGACGACCTGGCTGAGCAGGCCGCCCATCCGGCTGGCCGCGGCCTTGCCCGCCTCGAGGACCTCCGCGTGGTCGAGCGGCTCGCCGCTCAGGCCGGCCGCGAGGTTGGTGACCAGGCTGATGCCGAGGATCTCCATGCCGGCCTCCCGGGCCGCGATCGCCTCGAGCGTGGTGCTCATGCCGACGAGGTGGCCGCCGAGGATCCCGGCCATCCGGACCTCGGCGGGGGTCTCGTAGTGCGGGCCGGGGAACTGGACGTAGACGCCCTCGTCCAGGCTCGGGTCGACCTCCTTGCACATCGCGCGCAGGCGCGGGCTGTAGAGGTCGGTGAGGTCGACGAAGGTGGCGCCGACGATCGGGCTCGTGCCGGTGAGGTTGATGTGGTCGGAGATCAGCACCGGCTGGCCCGGCTGCCAGCCCTCCTTGAGGCCGCCGCACCCGTTGGTGAGCACGATCGCCGAGCAGCCGGCCGCGGCCGCCGTCCGGATGGGGTGCACGACCGCGGCGACACCCTTGCCCTCGTAGAAGTGCGTGCGCGAGAGGAAGACCAGCAGGAACTTGTCGCCAGCCGGTGTGGACTGGCGGATGGAGCGGATCTTGCCGCTGTGCCCGACGACGGCCGCGGCGCTGAATCCGGGCAGGTCGGTGGTGTCGATCTCGGCGGTCGCCTCGCCGAGCGCGTCGACGGCGGGCAGCCAGCCCGAGCCCAGGACGAGGGCGATGTCGTGGCGCTCCACGCCGGTCAGCTCGGCGAGCTTCGCGGCCGCGGCCTGGGCGTTGTCGTACGGGTTCGTCTCGCTCATGGGCCGCACTCTAGGGCCAGCCGGCAGGCGGGAGGAGGGCCGGTCAGAGGCCCGTCGAGCGGCACGCGCGGCGCCGCAGCGCGTGGACGTAGTCCTCGGGTGCCCCGGCCGCGTCGGCGGCGTCGGCGAGCACGCCGAGGTAGGACGCCGACGGCAACCCGCCCTCGTAGGCGTCGAGGACATAGGCCCACACGACCATCGGACCTGTCATCGTCTGCACCCGGACCTTGGTCTTGCGGTAGAGCCCGCTGTCGGCGGCCTCCCAGCCGTCGAGGTCGCGCTCGTCCTCGGGGGTGACGTCGTAGACGGCCACGAAGACCTGCTCGAAGGGGTCCTGGACGATCGTCGACAGTGCCCCGTCCCAGCCGTGCTCCTCGCCCCCGAACGTCAGCCGCCAGCCGGCCAGCCAGCCCGTGGACTGGAGGATCGAGTGGGGGCAGCGCTCGCTCATCCGGGCGGGATCGAGGTTCGTCCCGTAGGCGGCGTACAGCGTCACGAGCGACAGGCTACCGAGCCGCGGTCCCGGTGTTCCCCTCGTGAGGCGGACAACTAGGGTGGGACCGTGACCGACACGCACTTCGACACCCTCGTCCTCGGCGCCGGCCCCGGTGGCTACGTCGCCGCGATCCGCGCAGCCCAGCTCGGCCAGAAGGTGGCCGTGGTGGAGGAGAAGTACTGGGGAGGTGTCTGCCTCAACGTGGGCTGCATCCCGTCCAAGGCGCTGCTGAAGAACGCCGAGCTGGCCCACACGCTGCAGCACGAGAAGGCGAAGTTCGGCATCGAGGGCGACGCCACGATGGCCTTCGGTCCGACCCACAAGCGCAGCCGCGACGTCAGCGCGGGCATCGTCAAGGGCGTCCACTTCCTGATGAAGAAGAACAAGATCACCGAGATCGACGGCTGGGGCACCCTCACCGGCGCGAAGGGGATCGACGTCAAGGACAAGGACGGCCAGACCACCAGCTACACGTGCGACAACCTGATCATCGCCACGGGCGCGACCGTCCGCCTGGTCCCCGGGGTCGAGCTCAGCGACAACGTCGTGACCTACGAGGAGCAGATCCTCACCGACCACCTTCCCGAGTCGATCATCATCGGCGGCTCCGGCGCGATCGGCGTCGAGTTCGCCTACGTGATGGCCAACTTCGGGGTCGACGTGACGATCGTGGAGTTCCTCGACCGGATGGTGCCGACCGAGGACGCCGACATCTCCAAGGAGCTCGCCAAGCACTACAAGAAGCTCGGCGTGAAGGTGCTCACCTCGACCGCGGTCAAGAACGTCGAGGACACCGGCTCGGGCGTGAAGGTCACCGTCGCCCCGGCCGACGGTGGCGATGAGCAGGTGCTGGAGGCCGGCAAGTTCCTCGCGGCGTTCGGCTTCGCCCCGCGCGTGAAGGGCTACGGGCTCGAGAACACTGGGGTGAACGTCTCCGAGCGCGGCGCGATCGAGATCGACGACTTCGGTCGCACCAACGTCGACGGCGTGTACGCCATCGGCGACTGCACCGGCAAGATGATGCTCGCCCACGTCGCCGAGGCGATGGGCATCGTGGCCGCCGAGACCATCAACGGCGCCGAGACCATGCCCGTGGCGTTCGACTTCGTGCCGCGCGCGACCTACTGCAACCCGCAGGTCGCGTCCTTCGGCTACAGCGAGGCGCAGGCCAAGGAGAAGGGCTACGACGTGAAGACCGCGTCGTTCCCCTTCAGCGCCAACGGCAAGGCCATGGGTCTCGGCGAGCCGATCGGCTTCGTCAAGGTGGTCGCCGACGCCGAGCACAACGAGATCATCGGCGCCCACATGATCGGCCCCAACGTCACCGAGCTGCTGCCCGTGCTGACCATGGCGCAGCAGTGGGACCTCACGGCCGACGAGGTGGCCCGCAACGTCTTCGCGCACCCCACCCTCGGTGAGGCCGTCAAGGAGGCCGTCCACGGCATCGCCGGCCACATGATCAACTTCTGAGGCTCGGACCCCATGGCTGACCACATCGTCATCATCGGCGGCGGGCCGGGCGGCTACGAGGCCGCCCACGTCGCCGCGCAGCTCGGCGCCGAGGTCACGATCGTCGACACCGACGGTGTCGGTGGATCGGCCGTCCTCACCGACTGCGTGCCCAGCAAGACGCTGATCGCGACGGCCGAGCTGATGGCCGACATGACCACCGCCCAGGAGCTCGGGGTCAACTTCCGCGACCACGAGGGTGATGCGGCCACGTCCATCTCCGTCGACCTCGGTCGGGTCAACGAACGGGTGAAGAAGCTCGCGGCCGACCAGTCGAGCGACATCGCGGCCCGCCTCGACCGTGACGGCGTACGCGTCGTGACGGGCCGCGGCCGCCTCGGCCCGGACCTCACGGTGACGGTGGCCTCCGACGGCGGTGGCGAGACGCTGCACGCCGACGCGATCATCGTCGCGACCGGCGCCGCGCCCCGGACGCTGCCGAGCGCCCAGCCCGACGGCGAGCGCATCCTCACCTGGGAGCAGGTCTACGACCTGACCGAGGTGCCGGAGAAGCTCATCGTGGTCGGCTCGGGCGTGACCGGTGCCGAGTTCGCCAGCGCCTACCTCGCGCTCGGCATCGACGTCACGCTGGTGAGCAGCCGCGACCGCGTGCTGCCCGGCGAGGACGCCGACGCCTCCGCAGTGCTCGAGGAGGTGTCGACGCGGCGTGGGATGCACGTGCTCTCCCAGTCGCGCATGCAGTCGGTGACGCGCGACGGCGACACCGTCACGGTCACCCTCACCGACGGGCGCACCGTCTCCGGCAGCCACTGCATCCTGGCTCTCGGCTCGATCCCCAACACGGCCGACCTCGGGCTCGAGGACGCCGGGGTGACGACGGACGAGGGCGGCTTCATCACCGTCGACCGCGTCTCCCGCACGTCGGCGCGCGGGATCTACGCCGCCGGCGACTGCACCGGCGTGCTGATGCTCGCCTCGGTCGCCGCGATGCAGGGCCGGATCGCGATGTGGCACTTCCTCGGCGACGCGGTCGCGCCGCTCGACCTCAAGAAGGTCTCCTCCAACGTCTTCACCGCGCCCGAGATCGCCACGGTCGGCTGGTCGCAGCAGGCCGTCGACGCCGGCGAGATCGACGCCGAGGTCGTGACGCTGCCGCTGGCCGGGAACGCCCGCGCCAAGATGCAGGGCGTGCGCGACGGCTTCGTCAAGCTGTTCTGCCGTCCGGGCACCGGCATCGTCGTCGGGGGAGTGGTCGTCGGGCCGCGGGCCTCCGAGCTCATCCACCCGGTGTCGGTCGCCGTGGCGGAGTCATTGACGGCCGACCAGCTGGCGCACGCCTTCACGGTCTACCCCTCGATGAGCGGGTCGGTCGCCGAGGCCGCCCGCCGGCTGCACGGGGTCTGAGGTCCACGAGCGGGACCCCGGTCAGATGCCGAAGCCGCCCGTGCTGTTCGAGCCGCCCGTCGTCTGGTTGAGGTAGGCCTGGGCGAGGTTCTGCTGGCCATGGACGCCGTGGCTCGACGACCTGGCCAGCTGGGTTCCGGCATCGATCGCTCCGGTGATGCTGCCGGCCTGGTGCCAGGGAACCCAGCGGTCGCCGACCCGGACCATCCGCACGAGCGGCTCGTCGCCGGCCGCCAGAGCGCGGGCGTCGGCCGCGCACACCGCGATGATGCGTGCGGTGCCGTTCGGGGGCGCCCACTCGACGTCCTGCATCGAGGGACCGTGCTGGGGGTTGAAGAAGCAGGGTTCGCGGCGCTCGGGCAGTGGCTCGCCGGCGATGACCGCGAGGACGGCGGCGCGGTGGTAGCGCGCATCGGCGACGACCTGCTCGACGGCGACGACGTCCTCGGCGGTCTCGCTGACGGCCAGGAGCTGCTTGGCCTGGTCGTAGCTCTCCAGGGCGCGGCGGTAGTGGTCGTGGGCGGCCGGGTCGAGGTCATCGCCCAGGGTGTCGAGGTGCAGCCCGGCCACCTGCTCGCCGAGGACGGTCACGTCCTCGTCCATCAGCTTGCGCGCGACGCGCCAGCGGTCCTTGGCCGCGAGCTCTTCCTCGCGGCGTCTGCGTCGTCCCCGGAACATGGGGACAGACTGTCACGACCGTCCTCTTCAGGGTCGATCAACCGCTGTCGCCGCCGCCGCCCCCGCCTCCGCCGTCACCCCCGCCGAAGTCACCCCCGCCGTGGCCGTCAAAGCCCGAGTAGTCCTGGCCACCGATCATGCCGCCGTCGCTCCAGGCTCCGGGGTCGGTCCAGGCCACGGCGAGCGGCAGCTGGATGCCGCCCCGACCCGGCAGCGTCCCGGCGTACGCCATGGTCAGCCGCTCGGCCTCGATGCGTCCGTCACGCACCAGCTCGGCGTACCAACCGCCGGCCCACGCCGCATACATGGGGCCCGAGGCGAACCACGCGACCCGGCGATCGCCGAGCCGGACCAGCCGCACCTCGGGCTGGTCGCCGCGGGCCAGGCGCTCGGCATCGCGGAAGCAGACCGGGACCTCGCGGGGCACTCCGCCCACCGGCGCCCACTCGACGTCGCGGCTTGCCGGCCCGTGGGCCGGGTCGAAGAAGCACGGGGCACGTCGCTCCGGGCGCGTCCCCCCGGCCTGCGCGGCGAGCACGCACGCGTGGGAGAACCGTCCGTCCGCCAGGGTCCGCGTCACGTCGGTGACGTGCTGCGTGGTCGCCGCCCGGACGAGCGCCGCCTTGGCGTCCTCGTACGCGTCGAGGGCCCGTTGGTAGTCGGTGCGCATCGCCTCGTCGAGGTCGGTGCCGAGGGTGTCGAAGTGGAGACCGGTGAGCTCCTCGCCGAAGCGCGTGACGTCCTCGTCGGCGGCGCGGCGCACGTGCCGGAAGGCGTCGAGCTCCGCGAGCTCCTGCTGCTTCCTGTCCCGACGTCGCCGCCCCAGCATGCGACCATGATGCCACCGATGCAGTCCTTCGTGACCCGCTGCGGACGTTCGTCGTGCGCCTGTACGCTCGGTGGTTCTGTTCGTCGATTCTCGGGGGAGAAGCCACGCCATGACCCATTTCCGCACCCTGCTCGCCGCCCTGGCGACTGCGCTGCTGCTGCTCGTCCTGCCCGCGGCGACGGCCGGGGCCTCGAGTGCCGAGGCGCGCAAGAAGGTCGAGACCTGGGCGACGCCCGGCAGCACCGCGATCACCATCACCGGGCACGGCTACGGCCACGGCAAGGGTCTCTCGCAGTACGGCGCGCTGGGTGCCGCGACGCAGGGACTCACCTGGCACCAGATCGACGAGTTCTACTACCCCGGCACCACGTGGGGCCGGATCGGCGGCAAGGTGCGCGTCCTGATCACGGCCGACACCGGCAAGGACGTCCAGGTGGTCGCCCGGCGCGGCCTCAAGGTCACCAGCCTGACGCGCGGTCGCACGAGGCGGGTCCCGCCGATCGCGGCGAGGAAGTGGCGCCTCATCGGTGCCGGCAGGGACACCTCGGTGCAGTACACCAAGGGCGGCGCCTGGCGCACGTGGAAGAAGGTGCGCGGCGAGGCGGAGTTCTCCTCCGCCACGGGCCTGCTCACCCTCGTCACACCCGCCGGCCGCCGCGACTACCGCGGCACCCTGCAGTCGGTGGCCCCGCGCCAGGGCACCAGGCGTCAGACCGTCAACAAGCTCGGCATGGAGGCCTACCTCCGGGGCGTCGTCCCCCTCGAGGTGCCCGCCCTGTGGGAGCCCGACGCGGTGAGCGCGCAGTCGGTGGCTGCCCGGACCTACGCCGCGTTCGAGCGCTCGCACCCCTCGGCCGCGCACTACGACCTCTGCGACACCAGCGCCTGCCAGGTCTACGGCGGGGAGGACGCCGAGCACCCGGCCTCGACGGCGGCGATCAAGGCCACGGCCAAGCAGGGCCTCTTCCACGGCGGCCGCCCCGCCTTCACGCAGTTCTCGGCGAGCAACGGCGGCTTCTCCGCCGCCGGCTCGATGCCCTACCTCGTCGCCCAGCCCGACCCGTACGACGGCGTCGCCAACGCCAAGTACTCCACCTGGACCCAGGGGATCGACGACACCCAGGTCGAGGGCCACTGGCCCGCGATCGGTGACCTGACGAGCATCGAGGTGACCACCCGCGACGGCAACGGCGACTGGGGCGGCCGCGTGGTCCAGATGGCCTTCATCGGGACGACGGGCACCGCGCGGGTCGACGGCGACACCGTGCGTGACTACTTCGGGCTCAACTCCGACTGGTTCACCTTCTCGGTCGCGCCGCGGCAGAAGGGGCAGGCGCGCGAGTGAGACCTGCCCTCCTGCTCGCCGCCGTGGCCCTCGCCGCCTCCGGCTGCAGCGCCGACGGTGCGAGCAGCGACGACGCCGGTGAGGGCGGGCTGCCCGACGTCGTGGTCGACACCGAGGTGACCACCTCGATCGACTACGTCGCGATGGGCGACTCCTTCTCGGCCGGCCCGTTCATCGGCACCATGCGCACTGACCCCCAGGGCTGCGCGCGTTCGAAGGACAACTACCCGGCGTTCCTCGCCGACTGGCTCGACGTCGCGAGCTACACCGACGTCACGTGCTCGGCGGCCACGACGGCCGACCTCTACGCACCGATGACCCTCTTCGACGGCGGCACCACGACGCCGCAGATCGACGCCGTCTCCGCCGACACCGACCTGGTGACGATCGGCATCGGCGGCAACGACTTCGGCATCTACGACTCGCTCATCACGTGCCAGAAGCCCGGCGTCGCCGTCTGCGACGTCGACGACCTCCGCGCCAGGAGCGGCAAGGTCGCCGGCCGGATCGAGCAGGCGGTGCGCCGGATCAGGAAGGTCGCCCCGGACGCGCAGGTCTACGTCGTCGGCTACCCCGACATCCTGCCGACCGAGGGCACCTGCAACGCCGTCGGCGTCTCCGCCGACGTGCTCGGGCCGGTCACCGAGGTCGCCGGGCTCCTCAACGCCTCGCTCCGCGAGGGCGCGGAGACGGCAGGAGCGTCGTACGTCGACATGGAGGCCGTCTCGGACGGTCACGACGTGTGCGCCAAGGGCCGCGCGTGGGTCAACGGTCCGCGGTTCCGGGCCGGGATCGCGGCGCCGTTCCACCCGAAGATCAACGGCATGCGCGCGGTGGCGACCGAGGCGTTCCGCCAGATCACCGGCGAGGACCCCGAGGTCACCGAGTACGCCGAGCCGGACCCCGACGTCGTGGTGCTCAACGAGTCCTGATGCGGTTCGCCATCCTCCCGGGTGGTCCGCTGCGACCACCTCCTGGGCGAGCATGGCAGGACATCCCGAGACGAAGGAGCACGCATGTCGGACGACGCCAAGGCAGCCAAGGAACTGGTCGAGACGCTGAAGGACGGCGAGCGAGGATTCGCGGACGCTGCCGACAAGCTGCGTGACGGCGAGCACCCCGAGTGGGCCGAGGCGCTGCAGCGCCTGTCGGCGCAGCGCGCCGGCTTCGCCCGCGAGATCGTCGACATGGGACACGCCTACGGCGACGATGTCGACGAGAGCGGGACGGTCGCAGCCGCCGTGCACCGCGGCTGGATCTCGCTGAAGGACGCCCTCACCGGTGACGACGCGGGTGCGGTGCTCGGCGCCGCCGCGACCGGCGAGGACCACGCGGTCTCGGAGTACGAGAAGGCCCTCGAGCTCGACCTCAGCGCGGGCTTCCGCGACGTCGTCACCCGCCAGCACGCCGCGGTGGTCGCGGCTCGCGACGAGGTGAAGGCGCTCCAGTCTGCGGGGTAGCTCGCGGCACGCTAGGCAGCTGCCGCCGCCCGCCCACGTCGGGGTGCGAGCCGCTGTCCTGGGCGCGCTGCGGAGCTAGCCGATCACCAGCACCAGGTCGCCGCCCTCGACGCCCTGCGTCGCCCGGACGGCGAGGCGCGACACCGTGCCGGCGCACGGGCGCGGTGATCGAGGCCTCCATCTTCATCGCCTCGATCGTCGCGACCGTCTGGCCGGCCTCGACGGTGTCGCCCTCGGCGACCGTCACGGTCACCGCGCCGTCGTACGGCGCCGCGACGTGGCCGCTGTTGTTCGGGTCGGCCTTCTCGGCCGAGGCGACCTCGGCGGCGACGCTGCGGTCGCGCACCTGCACCGGGCGGAGCTGGCCGTCGATCGTCGCCATCACGTTGCGGAAGCCCCGCTCGTCGGGCTCGCCGATCGCCTCGAGGCCGTAGAGCACCGTCTTGCCCTCGCGCAGCTCCACGGGGTGCTCGCCGCCGGCGCGCAGGCCGTAGAGGTAGTCGATGGTCGGCAGCACGGACAGGTCGCCGTGAGCCTCGCGGGACTCGACGAACGCCGCTGTCGGCCCGGGAAACAGCAGCTCGTTGAGGGTCGTCCGTCGGTCGGAGGCCAGGCCGGCCTGCTGCTCGGGGGTCAGGGACGCGGCCGGCTGCTTCCACGTGCGACCGGCCAGCGCCTTGCTGCGGAACGGCTCGGGCCAGCCACCGGGCGGGTCGCCGAGCTCGCCGCTGAGGAATCCGATCACCGAGTCCGGGACGTCGTACGACGCCGGGTCGGCCTCGAACTCCGCCGGGTCGGCGCCCGCGGCGACGAGGGCCAGCGCGAGGTCGCCGACGACCTTGGACGACGGCGTCACCTTGACGACGTTGCCGAGGATGTCGTTGGCCGCTGCGTACATGTCCTCGACCTGCTCGAACTTCTCGCCGAGGCCGAGCGCGATCGCCTGCTGGCGCAGGTTGGAGAGCTGGCCGCCGGGGATCTCGTGGCGGTAGACCCGGCCGGTCGGGGCCGGCAGCCCGGACTCGAAGGGCGCGTAGACGCGACGGGTGGCCTCCCAGTAGGGCTCGAGCGCGTTGACCGCGGCGAGCGAGAGACCGGTCTCCCGTGCGGAGTGGTCGGTCGCCGACACCAGCGCCGACAGGGCCGGCTGGGAGGTGGTGCCCGCCATCGCCGCGCAGGCCGCGTCCACCGCGTCGACGCCGGCGTCGATCGCCGCGACGAGGGTGGCGAGCTGGCCGCCCGGGGTGTCGTGGGTGTGCAGGTGGACGGGGAGGTCGAAGCGCTCACGGAGAGCGGTGACCAGGGTGCGCGCGGCGGGGGCGCGGAGCAGGCCGGCCATGTCCTTGATCGCCAGCACGTGGGCACCGGCGTCGACGATCTGCTCGGCGAGGCGGAGGTAGTAGTCGAGGGTGTAGAGCTCCTCGCCGGGCGAGGAGAGGTCGCCGGTGTAGCAGAGCGCGACCTCGGCCACCGACGTGCCCGTGGCGCGGACGGCGTCGATCGCGGGCCGCATCTGGGACACGTCGTTGAGCGCGTCGAAGATCCGGAACACGTCGATGCCGGTCTCGGCCGCCTCCTGCACGAAGGCCTCGGTGACCTCGGTCGGGTACGGCGTGTAGCCGACGGTGTTGCGCCCGCGCAGCAGCATCTGGAGGCCGACGTTGGGGATCGCCTCGCGCAGGGCGGCCAGCCGCTCCCACGGGTCCTCGGCGAGGAAGCGCAGCGCGACGTCGTACGTCGCCCCGCCCCAGCACTCCACGGACCAGAGCTCGGGGGTGGTGCGGGCGACGTGCTCGGCCACGGCCAGCAGGTCGCGGGAGCGGACCCGCGTCGCGAGGAGCGACTGGTGGGCGTCGCGGAAGGTGGTGTCGGTGACCGCGACCCGGTCCTGGGCGCGGAGCCGGCGGGCGAACTCCTCGGGCCCGACCTCGCGCAGCAGCTGGCGGGTGCCGTCGGGGACGGGCTGCGACCGGTCGAGCGACGGCAGCTTGCTCGCAGGCGACACCGAGACCCGTGCCTCACCGTGCGGCTGGTTGACCGTGACGTCGGCGAGGTAGGTGAGCAGGCGCGAGGCGCGGTCGCCGCCGACCTGCGCCTTGAGGAGCTGTGGGTGGTCCTCGATGAAGGACGTGGTCACGCCACCCGCGGCGAAGTCGGGGTCGGCGAGCACGGCCTGGAGGAAGCCGACGTTGGTGGAGACACCGCGGATGCGGAACTCCAGGAGCGCGCGCCGCGCCTTCTGGACGGCCGACTCGAAGGTGCGCCCGCGACACGTGAGCTTGGCGAGCATCGAGTCGAAGTGCGGGCTGATCTCCGCGCCCGAGTACGTCGTCCCGCCATCGAGGCGCACGCCCGGCCCGCCGGGGGAGCGGTAGGTCGTGATCTTGCCGGTGTCGGGGCGGAATCCGTTGGCCGGGTCCTCGGTGGTGATCCGGCACTGCAGCGCGAAGCCGCGCGGCTCCACCGAGTCCTGGGTGAGCCCGAGATCTGCGAGCGTGGCGCCGGCCGCGATGAGCATCTGTGACTGCACGAGGTCGACGGCCGTGACCTCCTCGGTCACCGTGTGCTCGACCTGGATGCGCGGATTCATCTCGATGAAGACGTAGCGACCGTGGGGGTCGAGCAGGAACTCGACGGTGCCGGCGTTCTTGTAGCCGATCTCCCGGGCGAACCGGACGGCGTCGGCACACATCCGCTCCCGGATCGCGGGGTCGAGCCCGGGCGCCGGGGCGATCTCGACGACCTTCTGGTGGCGGCGCTGCACGGAGCAGTCACGCTCGTAGAGGTGGATCACGCCACCCTCGGCGCCGGTGCCGTCGGCGAGGACCTGCACCTCGATGTGGCGCGGGTCGACCACGGCCTGCTCGATGAAGACGGTCGGGTCGCCGAACGCGCCCTCGGCCTCGCGCATGCAGGTCTCGATCGCCTCCCGCAGACCGGCGCGGTCGTCCACGCGTCGCATGCCGCGACCGCCGCCACCGGCGACGGCCTTGACGAAGAGGGGTGCCTCGATCGCCTCGGCGGCCACCAGCAGCTCCTCGACGTCGGTGGACGGCGGCACCGACTCCAGCACCGGTACCCCGGCCGCCTTGGCCGCGGCGATCGCGCGCGCCTTGTTGCCGGTGAGCGTGAGCACCTCGGCACTCGGGCCGATGAACGTGATCCCGGCGGCGGCACACGCCTCGGCCAGAGCCGGGTTCTCCGACAGGAAGCCGTAGCCGGGGTAGACCGCGTCGGCACCGCACTGCACGGCGACCGCGACGATCGCGTCGGGATCGAGGTAGGCCCGCACCGGGTGACCCACCTCGCCGATCTCGTAGGCCTCCTCGGCCTTCATCCGGTGCTCGGACCACCGGTCCTCGTGCGGGAAGACGGCGACGGTCTTGGAGCCGATCTCGCGCGCGGCTCGGAGGGCACGGACTGCGATCTCACCCCGGTTGGCGATGAGGACCTTGGAGAACATGACCCGCACGCTATCGAGGGACGGCTGTGACGTGGGTTACTCGTCCGTACGCCGGTCAGGCCGCGACGCGCTCCTGCTGCCGCCACCACGCGACCGTCGCGTCGAGCCCGGCCTCGATCGGCGTGGGGGAGAGCCCGAGTCGCTGCTCGCTGAGGGTCGAGTCGAGCACGAACGGGTCGCTGAACATGTAGCCCGTCTCGGCGAGCTCGCGCATCTCGCGGGAGACGAGGCCCATTCCGCGCAGGACCGGCACGGGGATCGTCGACGCGCGCGGAACAGGGACACCGCCCGCCTCCGCGACGAGCTCGACGAGGCGGCGCTGGGTGACGGCCGAGGCCGTCGGACTGACCTGACGCCGACCGGGCACTTCCTCGCGCTGGAACAGGCCGACCGGGCACTTCCTCGCGCTACAGCGCGAGGAAGTGCCCGGTCACGCCTTCTGGGCGCGAGGAAGTGCCCGGTCAGCGCTCAGGCCGGGACGCGCTCCTGGCGGTTCGGTCGCTCCTGCTGACTGCGCGGGCCTCCGGCCAAAGCGGGGATCACGATCCCCGCGGCCACGAGGTGCAGCATCACCAGGGTGGACGTCGTGGCGGCATCGTCGGCCAAGACGACCGGCGGCACGAGGGACAGGACGGTCAGCCCGAGGGTGAGGCGTACGAACAGGACGTCGGGGCGGCCGCACCACCGGCGCAGCGCGGCGGCCAGGACACGCCGACGAGCGAGAAGACCCCGGTGACGAACGCGATCCCCGACGGGGGCAGCGTGCCGCCCTCGACCTCGAGGCTGACGCCGGCCGCGAGGAGCCCGGTGCGCGCGAGCCGGATCACCGGGCACCGTCCTCGCAGAGGCGTGCCGGCAGGCCGAGGTGCGCGAAATTGCTCGGGACCGAAGATGGTGACCTCGGTGATCGAGCCGGCGCTGACGCGCAGCACGTCGATGGACAGGGGGAGGTACGCCGACTCCTGCTCGTGCCAGACGTAGTAGCCGACGGCCGGCTGCCGGTTCACCGCGGTCGCGACGCCGCGCAGGCCGGTGATCCCGGGGTGCACATATGACGGCGGAGGGCCGCAGAACTCATCACACGGGTCGAGCGAGCGCCCTCCCGGCGGCCCGGCCGGGGAAGAGGCGGCCGCTGGGGAACGTAGGAGTGACTCGCTCCGTCAGTCCTTGATCTCGCAGATCACGGCGCCGTTGGTGACCGTCGCGCCGACCTCGGCCTGGAGGCCGGTGACGGTGCCCGCCTTGTGCGCCTTGAGCGGCTGCTCCATCTTCATCGCCTCCATCACGACGATGACGTCGCCCTCGGCGACCGTGGCGCCGTCGGTGACGGTGACCTTGACGATGGTGCCCTGCATGGGCGAGGTGACGGCGTCGCCGGAGGCGGCGGCGCCGGCCTTCTTCGCCGAGCGCTTGGCCTTCTTCGCGCCGCCGGCGGACCCACCGCCGGTCGAGAGACCGCCGAGCCCGGCGGGGAGGACGACCTCGAGCCGGCGTCCGCCGACCTCGACGGTGACCTTCTGCCGCTCGCCGGCCTCGTCCGCCTCCGCGGAGTCCCCGGCGTACGGCTCGATCTGGTTGTCGAACTCCGTCTCGATCCACTGCGTGTAGACGGTGAACTCGCCCTCACCCGACGGCGTCGAGGACCCGACGTACGCCGGATCCCGGACGACGGCGCGGTGGAACGGGATGACCGTGGGCATGCCGTCGACGACGAACTCGTCGAGGGCGCGGCGGGAGCGCTCGAGCGCCTGGGTGCGGGTCGTACCGGTGACGATGAGCTTGGCGATGAGGGAGTCGAACGAGCCCGGGATGGTCTCGCCGTTCTCGTAGCCGCCGTCGAGGCGTACGCCGGGACCGCTCGGCGGCGACCAGGCCGACAGGGTGCCGGGCGCGGGCATGAAGTTGCGGCCGCCGTCCTCGGCGTTGATCCGGTACTCGATGGAGTGTCCGCGGATCTCGGGGTCGCCGTAGCCGAGCTCCTCGCCGGCGGCGATGCGGAACATCTCGCGCACCAGGTCGATCCCGGTGACCTCCTCGGAGACGCAGTGCTCGACCTGGAGGCGGGTGTTGACCTCGAGGAAGGAGATCGTGCCGTCCTGCGCGACGAGGAACTCGCACGTGCCGGCGCCGTAGTAGCCCGCCTCGGTGAGGATCCGCTTCGACGACTCGTAGAGCTCGCTGACCTGCTCGTCGGTGAGGAACGGCGCGGGCGCCTCCTCGACGAGCTTCTGGTTGCGGCGCTGCAGCGAGCAGTCGCGGGTGGAGACGACCACGACGTTGCCGTGCTGGTCGGCCAGGCACTGGGTCTCGACGTGGCGCGGCTTGTCGAGGAACTTCTCGACCAGGCACTCGCCGCGACCGAACGCGCTGATCGCCTCGCGGACCGCGGACTCGTAGGCGTCGGGGATCTCCTCGATCGTGCGGGCGACCTTGAGGCCACGACCGCCGCCGCCGAAGACGGCCTTGATCGCGACCGGCAGGCCGTTGGCCTCGGCGAACGCGACGACCTCGTCGGCGTCCTTCACCGGGTCCTTCGTGCCGGGCGCGAGCGGGGCGTTGGCACGGTCGGCGATGTGCTTGGCCTTCGCCTTGTCGCCCAGCGCCTCGATCGCCGCCGGCGGGGGACCGATCCAGATCAGCCCGGCGTCGATGACGGCCTGGGCGAAGTCGGCGTTCTCGGCGAGGAAGCCGTAGCCGGGGTGCACCGAGTCGGCGCCGGTGTCGGCGGCGACCTTGATGATCTTGGCGATGTCGAGGTAGGAGTCGGCCGGCGTCGCGCCGCCGAGGGAGTGGGCCTCGTCGGCGAGCCGGACGAACACCGCGTCACGGTCGGGCTCGGCGTACACCGCGACGGAGCCGATGCCGGCGTCCTTGCAGGCGCGGATGACGCGCACGGCGATCTCGCCGCGGTTGGCGATGAGGACCTTCTTCAAGCTCACGCGGGACTCCTGGGTCGACGGCCGGGAAAAGTACCGTCCGGCAGGCTACCGCGAGCCGAGCACGGCCCGGCCGACAGCCTTGTGCAGAGGGCGTACGACGCGTCCGTAGGCGATCCCGACGGCGAGCGAGGCGGCGAGTGCGAGCCACTGGTGCCCCGAGTCCTCCAGCGGCGGGTAGACCTGCCAGTGCGTGAGGTAGATGAAGAGACTGGCGCTGGCGAGCACGCCGGCGGCCCGGGCGACCCACGCGGGCGCCGGGAGGTGCGGCAGCCACAGCATCAGCAGGAAGCCACCCAGCACGATGGCCTCGCGCTGGGGCTGGCCGAAGAACCCGACCAGCAGTGCGGCTGCGAGCGCGGACACGAGCAGGCGGCGCCGCCGGGTGTCGGCACGCGCGGCGAGCCAGCCCAGCACGAAGACGAAGGCGACCACGACGGTGGTGTAGCGCTGGGTCGGTCCTGCGCGCAGGCCGACGTCGGCGAAGCGCGCCGTCGCGGTCACCGCGAGCAGGACCAGCGCGAACCGGAACGGCGCACGTCGCTCGAGCCGGTGCAGGACGGGCAGGCAGGTGAGCACGAGGGCCGCGGCCGTGATCCACACCAGCGACTCGAGGAACCAGAGCTGCCACTGGTCGTCCCACTCGGAGCTGTTGAGGAGCTCGCGGACGAACAGCGCGGTCGTCAGGTCGTAGCTGCCGAGCGCGACCGCGACGGCCCCGACCCACAGCGCGGACGGGACGATGAGCTGGGCGAGCCCGGACAGGCCGTGCCGCAGGCGCGTCGTGGCATCGCCGGCGGCGGAGAGCTGGAAACGGGCGAAGTTGTAGCCGGCGAGGGCGAGCAGGAGATGGGCGCCGCCCTCGAGGGCGACGAGGTCGACGTGGCTGGCCACGACGAAGAGGATCGCGAGCGCACGCAGACCGACGACCGTGTCGAGGCGTGCGCCGCGGCGCCGGCTCGCGGTGTCCGGTCGGGGCGCGGTCGCGAGCCGCTCCAGCTCGGCGATGCTGCGCGTGTGCCAGCCCCCGGGCACGGCACCGTCGTACACCTGGGCGAGGCGGGTCGCGAGCTCGACGTAGGAGAGCGAGTCACCGCCGAGGTCGACGAACGAGTCCGTGTCACGGGCGTCCGGGCGGCCCAGCACGCGGACGAAGGCGTCACGGACCGATCGGTCGGGGGCGGTGTCCGGGATCTCGGCCCGCTCGGCGAGGTCGGCGAGGTCGCCCAGCGCGGCGTAGTCGGTCTTCCCGCTGGCGGTGACCGGGACCTGCGGCAGCACCGTGACGTGCACGGCATGTGCGGGTACGCCGCAGTGGCTGGTCGTCAGCGCCCGGGCCGCCCCGCTGCCGCGGCCGTTGGGAAGGAAGACGTGGACGGCGCGGTCGGTCGCCACCACGCGGGCGCGGCGCTCGACGTCGGACCGGAGGTGGCGCTCGAGTCCGTCGAGGTCGAGGCGCAGTCCGAAGACCTTGCCGCGCCGGCCGCGCCGGCCCACGACCTCGAACAGGCCGTCGACCTCACGGCCGAGGTCGCCGGTCCGCAGCTCGTCGGTGTCGCGCGGCCGGGCCAGGTCGGCGGGGGTCTCGGCGTAGCCGAGCATCACGTTGGGCCCGGAGTAGACGAGCTCGCCGACGCCGGGTCGCTCGTCGACCGACGCGTCGATGCGCAGCCGGCCGCCGGGCACGGCGATGCCGACGGCAGCGGGGTGGTCCTCGGCGAGGTGCGGGGGAAGGTAGGCCATCCGCGCGGTCGCCTCGGTCGCGCCGTACATCACGACGAGGTCCCAGCCGCGGCTGCGGCCGAACCGGCTCCAGCGGCGTACGTCCGCCGGGTCGAGCCGCCCGCCCGCCTGGGTGACCTGGCGCAGCGTCGGCAGCTGCCGGTCCTCGAAGCCGCTGGTCGTGAGCAGGTCGAAGGTGTGCGGGACACCGGCCAGCGTGGTGGCGCCGGCGCGGGTGAACAGCTCCCAGAAGCACTCGTCGACCACGCTCAGGTCGGTCAGCACGATGCTGGCGCCGGCCACGAGGTGCGAGTGCAGCACGGAGAGGCCGTAGCAGTAGTGGAGCGGCAGCGCCGTGATCGCGCGATCGGCGGGGGTCAGGGTGAGGTAGTCGGCGATGGCCCCGGCGTTGCTCGCCACGTTGTCGCGGGAGAGGCGCACGAGCTTCGGCGAGCCTGTCGAGCCCGACGTGCTGAGCAGGAGGGCGAGGTCGGGGTGCAGGTCGTGCGCCGACGTGGCGCGGCGTACGTCGTCCGGGGCGTCGGCCGAGCAGACGATGTCCGGGTCGTAGGCGGCGACGATCGCGTCACGCTGGGCGGCTCGGCCGTCGGGCACCACCAGCGCGACGTGGCCGTGCTGGAGCGCGGCGAGGTAGGCGACGAGCGAGCCGAGGCCGCTGGCGCCCTCGACCACCACGAGGCGGCGCTCGGGTCCCCAGGTGCGGGCGCGGTCGGCAACGAGACGGTCCAGCGCGGCGTGGCTCAGCACGCTGTCGCCGACGACCACGGCCGGCGCGTCGCCGAAGCGGGCGTGGTCGAGCACCGGCGCCGCCGGTCGGCGGACCGCCGGCTGGTGGGAGGTGAGGGTCACGACGTCCCCGCGGGGCGGTAGGCGCGGACCAGGCCGGTCACCCGCAGGTGGACGGTGTCCCCGGGGGCGGGGTGGAGGACCCCGGACATCCGCGACAGGACCGACGTGCCGTCGTCGAGGCGGACCTGCACGGCGCAGTCGTGGCCGTAGTAGCTGACCTCCTCGACGGTGCCGCGGACGCCCTGGTCGTGGGACATGTCGACGAAGACCTGCTCGGGCCGGATCATCAGCGTGACCTCGCCCTCGGCCGGTTCGGTCAGCACCACGGTCCCGAGCGCGCACGACGCGCGCGCGGCGTCGGCCGTGCCGGGCAGCACCACCGCGCGGCCGACGAACTCGGCGACCTGCGGGTCGCTCGGCGAGAGGTAGACCTGGCTGGGGGTCGCCGACTGGACGAGCCGGCCCCCGCGCATCACCGCGACCTCGTCCGCCAGCGAGAGGGCCTCGTTCTGGTCGTGAGTGACGAGCACGCCGGTGGTGTTGCTCGCCGCGAGCGCACGGCGCACGGCGCGGGACGTGCTGCCGCGCAGGCTCGCGTCGAGCGACGAGAACGGCTCGTCGAGGAGCACCACCGCCGGCTGCGGGGCGAGCGAGCGGGCCAGCGCGACCCGCTGCTGCTGGCCCCCGGACAGCTCGTCGGGACGCCGGTGCCGGAAGTCGGCGGGCAGCTCGACGAGGTCGAGCATCTCCGCGACCCGGTCGTCGCCCTGCGACTCGCGGGCCGCCCGGCCCAGGCCGAAGGCGATGTTGGCCGCCACGTCGAGGTGGGGGAACAGCGCGCCCTCCTGCGGGACGTAGCCGACCCGGCGGGTCTGCGGCGGCATCGGTCGTACGCCGTCCCCCGCGACGACGGTGTCGCCGAACGCGACGCTGCCCGACTCGGGCACGAGGAAGCCCGCGATCAGGCGGAGCAGGGTCGTCTTGCCGCAGCCCGACGGGCCGAGCACCGTGGTGAACGATCCGTGCGGGACGTGGAGGGTGACGTCGTCGACGGCGCGGGTGGCGCCGAAGGACTTCGTGACTCCGGAGACGGTCAGCGAGCTCATACGGGGACCTTCTCGGTCTGGGCTGCGGGGCTGTCGGTGCGCATCAGCAGCACGGTCGCGGGGATGGAGACCAGCACCAGGAGCAGCGCATAGGGCGCGGCCGCGCCGTAACGGAGCTCGGACGAGGCGGACCAGAACTCGGTGGCCAGGGTCCGGGTGCCGATCGGGGAGAGCATGAGGGTGGCGGTCAGCTCGGTGGAGATCGCCAGGAACACCAGCGCGGCGCCCGCGCCGAGGCTGGGTGCGATCAGCGGCAGGGTGACGCGCCGGGCGGTCTGCAGCGGGCCCACGCCGAGGCTGTGGGCGACGTCGTCGAGCACCACCGGCGCCTGCTCCAGCCCGGCACGCACGGTCACGACGGCGCGGGGCAGGAAGAGGATGGCGTACGCCGCGACGAGGAGGGTCGCGGTCTGGTAGACGACCGGTACGAGCCGCAGCGAGGCGACGACGAGCGCCAGGCCGACCACGATGCCCGGCAGGGCGTTCGCGACGTAGGTGCTGCGCTCGATGAGGGTCGAGGCCCGGCCCCGGTGGCGCACGGCGAGCCACACCACCGGCACCGCGGCCAGCGTCGTGACGACGGCACCGGCCAGGGCCAGCATGATCGTCGCGACGAGTGCCGCGCCCAGCTCCGCCAGGGGGAACTGGGTCGAGGTGCCGATCACCAGCCACCGCACCAGCGAGTACGCCGGCACGCCGACGGCCAGGGCCACCACCGCGCCCACGGTGCCGAGCAGCGCCCAGCGCCAGGGGCCGACCTCGATCAGGGTCGTGGTGCGGGCGGCGCCGCGGCCGACGCGGGCGTACCTCCGGTCGCCGCGCAGCCGCAGCTCGGCGAGCAGCAGCACGAGGCACAGCAGGACCAGCACGCCGGCCATCGCGGTCGCGGCGGCACCGTTGAAGGTCGAGCCGTACTGGTCGTAGATCGCGGTGGTGAACGTCGGGAAGCGCAGCAGCGACAGGGCGCCGAACTCGGCGAGCAGGTGCAGGCCGACCAGGAGGGCGCCGCCGAGGAGCGCGGGCCGCAGCTGGGGGAGCACGACCGTGCGGAACGTCCGCGCGCGCGAGTGGCCGAGCGACCAGGCGGACTCCTCGAGGGCCGGGTCGAGGCGGCGCAGCACCGCGACGACGGGGAGGTACACGAGCGGGAAGTAGGACAGCGTGACGACGCCGAACGCACCGGCGAACCCGTGGACGCTCCGGTCGAGCGAGACCCAGGCGTAGCCGTTCACGAAGGCCGGCACGGCGAGCGGGGCGACCAGCAGGCCGTGCCACACCCGGCGACCGGGGAGGTCGGTGCGCTCGACGAGGAACGCGAGGGCGACGCCGAGGACGGCCGTCGCCGCCATGCAGGCGACGGCCAGCGTGATCGTGTTGCGCAGCAGCTCGACGATCCGGGGCCGCGCGAGGAGCTGCCAGAGGTCGACGGGACCGATCACCACGACGTACGTCGCGACGTAGGCGAGGGGGACCAGCGCCAGGACGGCGACGGCCGCCCCGGCTGCGAGCAGCAGGGGCGGCGTACGTCGCCCTGTGGTGGCCGAGCCCGTGGTCAGAGGAGCCCCGCCGCGGTCATCAGGTCCGTGACCTGGGGTCCGTTGAGGCTGGCCACGTCGACCAGGGGCGGCTCGAGCTCGTCGAACGGCTTGACGTCGGGGTTGAGTCCGGCGTCGGGGTTGAGCGGGTACTCCAGGGCGTACGACTCCGCCATCGCCTGCTGCGCGTCGGTGCCGGTGAGCCAGGTGATGAACTCCTCGGCGGCCTCGCGGTGCTCGCTGCTCGCGAGGATGCCGGCGCCGGAGACGCTGAGGAAGGCGCCGGGGTCCTGGTCGCCGAAGAAGTGCAGTGCCGAGCTGTCGGAGTCCGTGCCGTTCTCCTCGCGGTCGCGGTACCAGTAGTAGTGGTAGGCGATGCCGGCGTCGACCTCGCCGGAGTCCACGGACTGCATGACGACGAGGTTGTTCTGGACGATCACGCCGTTGTCCTTCAGGCCCTGCAGCCACGCGGCGGTGGCGTCCTCGCCCTCCAGCTCGAGGACGGCGGAGACGATCGCCTGGAAGTCGGCGCCGGTGGGGGAGAAGGCCACGCGGCCCTGCCACTCGGGCTCGGCGAAGTCGAGGATCGAGGCGGGCATGTCGGCCTCGGTCATCGTGTCGGTGTTGTACATCGCGACGGTGGAGCGGGCGAGGAATCCGGTCCACGTGCGGTCCGCCGGGACGTACTGCTCCGGGATGGTCGCGGTGGCCGACTCGGGCAGCTCGGCGAAGAGGCCGGCGTTGTCGACGATGCTCATCGCCGGTGAGTTCTCGGTGAGGAACACGTCGGCGGGCGAGTCCTCGCCCTCCTCGACGATCTGGTTGGCGAGCTCGAGGTCCTTGCCGCTGCGCAGCTCGACGTCGAGGCCCGACTCCTCCTCGAACAGCGGGACGATCTCGTCGAGCAGCTGCTCGTGCTGCGCGTTGTAGATCACGAGGTCCGGGGAGCCGAAGACGCCGCATCCCGACAGGGTCGAGGCGGTCAGCAGGGTCGCGGCGAGCGCGACGGGCAGGCGGAGGTGGCGGCGGGGGTGGCGGCGGGGGTGGGTCGTCACAGGGCGTCCTTACTTTGCTTAGGCTCACCTAACTCTAGACCCGGTCGAGGGCGATGCGGCAATTGCGTCGGTCACATGCCCGCGCCGAGCATGATCCCGTGCAGGTCGGTCTCGTCGATGACGCCGGTGACCCGGTCCGCACCCGGGCCGACGGCCGCGACCCGGATCTGGGTCCCCGTGTGGGTGGCCTTGCTGTCGTCCGCGTCGCGGTACGTCGTCGAGTACGCCACTGTCATCGGGTCGCCGTCGGCGGTGGTGACCGTCGCGGTCGCGACGCCGCCGGTGTCGTCCATGACGATCTGCGTGGAGTGGGCGTGGTCGCCGGTGACGATGACCAGCGTCCCGGGGTGGGTGCGCTGGTGGTCGAGGGCCACCTGCACGGCGAGGTCGAGGTCCTCGAGCTCGCCGATGGCGCCGCAGATGTCGCGCGCGTGCTCGGCCTTGTCGACGCTCGCGCCCTCGACCTGCAGGAAGAAGCCGTCGGGGTCGTCGAGGAGGTCGATGGCCGTCGCCGTCATCTGCTCCAGCGACGGCTCGGTGCCGCGGTCCTGCGCGACGCACCGGCCATCGTCGGTGGTGGCGCCACCGGGTGCCGCGACGAGCGGTGCATACCTCCGCGTCAGGTGCACCGGGCTGAACAGCCCCAGCAGCCGTCCTCCGTCGAGGTCGTCGACCTCGGCCAGCTCCGCGGCCGTGCCGACGGCGCGGTAGCCGCGGTCGGTGGTGGCGTGGTCGAGCAGGCTGGCGGAGCCGTCCTCCAGCATCCGGTCGAAGCGCTGCTGGCCGCCGCCGAGCAGGACGTCGACGCCCGCGTCCAGGAGCTGCTCGGCGATCGAGCCGCGTCCTCCCGCGGACCTCAGCGCGGTGGGGCAGGCGGCCATCGTCGTCGGGTCCTGGCAGGAGCGGTGGTTGACGTGTGCTGCCGCCGCCGCCGGGGTCGCGTCGGTGATGTCGGCGGTCGAGATGATGCCGGTCCGCCTGCCCGTCCGGGCGAACGCCTCGAGCACCGTCTCGTGGTCCTCGCCGGGCACGCCCGCCGCGTCGGAGGGTCCCTGGGAGATGCGGCCGTCGATGGTCTTCCGGCCGGTCGAGAAGGCGCTCGCGGTCGCCGCGGAGTCCGACACGTAGTCGATCGTGTGGTCGGGGCCCGGCCCCGGCACCAGTCCGTACGTCGTCATCGAGCCCGTCGCGGGCAGTCCGTCCAGCACCAGCCGGCCTGCCGCGCCGACGGAGTAGTTGCGCGCCGCCGTGATCATCGAGTCGTCCATGCCGTCGCCGATCAGCAGGATCACGCTCGTCGGTGGCTCGGCGGTCGCCACTGCGTCCGGACCCGCCCCGTCGGCGTCGTCGCGCCCGGCGTCGTACGCCAGCGTCGTCGTCACCCCGAGGGCGAGGCCGAGTGCCGTGCCGATCGCGAGGGTCACGAGGGGGAGCCGGTTCACCGCGTGAGGGTACGACGTCCGCGCTCCGCATGGTTAGCGATCGCTAACCTCTGGCGCTAGTCTGCGGGTATGACCTTCGAGCTGTCCCCCGAGCACGAGCAGTTCCGCCGCAGCGTCCGCGACTTCGCCGAGAAGGAGATCGCGCCGCACGCCGCGCAGTGGGACCGCGACCACCACTTCCCGACCGACGTCGTGCAGAAGATGGGCGCGCTCGGCCTGATGGGGCTCACCGCGCCCGAGGAGTTCGGCGGCGCCGGGATGGCCGGTGAGGACGGCGGCTTCACGTCGCTGTGCCTGGCGATCGAGGAGATCGGCCGCGTCGACCAGTCGATGGGCATCACGCTCGAGGCCGCGGTCGGCCTGGGCATCAACCCGATCCTCACCTACGGCACCGACGAGCAGAAGCAGACCTGGCTCCCCGCGCTCGTCGCCGGTGAGCAGCTCGCCGGCTTCGGCCTGACCGAGCCGGGCGCCGGGTCCGACGCCGGTGCGACGAAGACGAAGGCCGTCCTCGACGACGGCGAGTGGGTCGTCAACGGCGCCAAGCAGTTCATCACCAACTCGGGCTCGTCGATCACCTCGCTGGTCACCGTCACCGCCCGCACCGGCGAGCGCGAGGACGGCCGGCCGGAGATCTCCACGATCATCGTCCCGTCGGACACGCCCGGCTTCACCGCCGAGAAGGCCTACGACAAGCTCGGCTGGCACGCCTCCGACACGCACCCGCTCTCCTTCTCCGACGCCCGCGTCCCCGAGGCGAACCTCCTCGGCGAGCGCGGCCGCGGCTACGCCCAGTTCCTCGCCACGCTCGACGACGGCCGCGTCGCCATCGCCGCCCTCGCGGTCGGCTGCATCCAGGCCTGCCTGGACATGTCGCTGCAGTACGCCGGTGAGCGGCAGACCTTCGGCGGTCCGATCGGGCGCAAGCAGGGCGTTGCGTTCCAGGTCTCCGACCTCCAGGTGATGCTCGACGCGTCGCGCCTGCTCACCTACAAGGCCGCCGCGATGAAGGACGCCATGGACGCCGGGCAGGACGTGTCGATGGGCGCCTTCAAGCAGGCCGCCGCCGTCGCCAAGCTCTACGCCACCGAGTCCGCCGTCACCGCGACCCGCATCGCCACGCAGGTCTTCGGCGGCTACGGCTTCATGGAGGAGTACCCGGTCGTGCGGTTCTACCGCGACGCCAAGGTGCTCGAGATCGGCGAGGGCACCTCGGAGGTCCAGCGGATGCTCATCGCCCGGGGGCTCGGCCTGCCGGTCGAGTGAAGCCGGCACGGACAGGGGCAGACCGTCTCGGATGCGAGACGGCTGCTGCCCTTCGGGGGTGTCGCCGGCCGCGGTGAGGGGCGTGTCATGGACGGCACACCTGCGAAGGGAGACCCATGACCCCGAACGAGACACCTGCTGCCGTGCGCGGCGTCGAGCGACGCACCATCGACGTCATCCCCGCTGACGAGCGGCACGGCACGCCACTCAACCAGTTCACGCTGTGGCTGGGGGCCAACCTCCAGATCACCGCCATCGTCGACGGCGCGCTCGCGGTCGTCTTCGGCGCCGACGCCCTGTGGGCGATCGTCGGACTGCTCGTCGGCAACCTGCTCGGCGGCATCGTCATGGCGCTGCACTCGGCGCAGGGGCCGCGGCTCGGTCTGCCGCAGATGATCTCGAGCCGGGCGCAGTTCGGCGTCTACGGCGCCATCGTCCCGCTGGTGCTGGTGATCGTCATGTACCTCGGCTTCACGGCGACCGGCACCGTCCTCGCCGGCCAGGCGATCAACGAGCTGCTGCACGTCGACACGGCCGCCGTCGGCATCGTCCTCTTCGTCGCGATCGTGGCGGTCATCGCGATCGTGGGCTACCGCTGGATCCACGCCGTCGGCCGGGTCGCCAGCGCGCTCGGCGTGCTGGGTCTTGCCTACCTCGCCGTGCAGCTGGTGCGTCAGCACGACGTGGGTGCCGCGTTCGAGGGCAACCAGTTCGATGTCGTCACCTTCCTCCTCGCCGTCTCGCTCGCCGCCGGGTGGCAGCTCACCTACGGCCCGTACGTCGCCGACTACTCGCGATACCTCCCTGCGACCACGTCGCCCCGCAGCGTCTTCTGGTGGACCTACGCCGGCAGCGTCCTCGGCTCCCAGCTCTCGATGACCTTCGGCGCGATCGTCGCCGCGGTCGCAGGCGACGCCTTCCTGACCAACCAGGTGGGCTGGCTGGGCGACCTCGCCTCCGGGGCGCTCGTGGCGAGCCTCATCTTCGCCCTCATCGTGATCGGCAAGCTCACCGTCACCTGCCTCAACGCCTACGGCAGCTTCATGTGCGCCGCCACCATCGTGACGGCCGTGACCGGGCGCAGGACCATGGGCGGCAGTGCCCGCGCGGTCTTCGTGCTGGCGATGCTGGCGGCATCGATGGGGATCGCCCTGTGGGCCAGCGCCGACTTCCTGGACAACTTCAAGAACTTCGTGCTCCTCCTGCTGATGGTCTTCACGCCGTGGTCGGCGATCAACCTCACCGACTACTACCTCGTCTCCAGGGAGCGGGTCGACCTGCCGGCGCTCTACGACCCCCAGGGCCGCTATGGCGGCTGGAACGTCGTCGCGCTCACGACGTACGCCGTGGGCGTGCTGGTCCAGGTGCCGTTCCTCGCGCAGGCGCTCTACACGGGACCGGTGACCGAGGCCCTGGGTGGTGCCGACATCTCGTGGATCATCGGCCTGCTGGTGCCGGCGGCGATGTACTACGTCTGGGCCAGCCGCGATTCGCGGGCGCCGTCCGAGTCGGTCGCCCTCGAGGACTCCGCCGTCAGGTGAGAGGGGTGACCCACCCCGTGGCCACGCGCTGATCTCCTCCTCCCGATGGATCCGGTCGACGGACCGGAGCCCTACCCTCGCCACCATGCCCCGTCCGACCGCGCGCGTGCTCGAGTGGTTCGGCGTGGACGACGAGTGGGAGCGGCCGAGACCCGAGATCGGGCGGCAGGACGTCGTGCTGGCCGGGAGCGTCGGGGCCGTGAGCCTCCTGGCGCTGGAGCTGGTGCGCAGCTCCGGCGGCTTCGCCAACACCGACGTCCCCGTCTGGACCGAGTGGCTGGCCGTGACGACGGGGGCCGTGCTCCTCCTGGGCAGGCGGAGGTGGCCCCTGTCGGTCGCGCTGCTGGCGGCGCTCCACATGTTCGTCGCCGGCGTGACGATGCCCGAGGTGATGGGTCAGCTCTCGCTGCAGATCGTCTACTTCGTCGCGCTCCTGTCCGGGGTCGCGTGGGCGCGCGACCGCCGGGCCATGGCCCTGGTCGTCGGCTCGATCGTGCTGTTCATGTTCGCCTGGATCACCTGGCAGTTCGCCCTCGGCTCGACCGTGCAGGAGTGGCTCGACGACGAGGACTTCCAGGGCCGCACCGGCGCCTTCGCGCCCATCCCGGCGGCGATCGCCATCACGCTGCTCGTCAACGTCATCTACTTCGGCGGAGCGATCGCCGGCGGCGGCGTCTCGTGGCGTGCCGCCCGGCAGCGGGCCCGCCTCCAGGACCAGGCGGCCACCATCGCCGCGCAGGCCGGCCGGCTGCGCGAGCAGGCCGTCGTCGACGAGCGGCTCCGGATCGCGCGCGACCTCCACGACGTGGTCGCCCACGGAGTCTCCGCGATGGGCATCCAGGCGGGCGCTGCACGCCGGGTCCTGGACCGCGACCCCGACGCCGCCCGGACCGCCCTGTCCCACGTCGAGGAGGCCTCCCGCGACGCCGTCACCCAGATGCGGCGCCTGCTGGGCACCCTGCGAGAGGGGGCCGAGGACCGGAGCGGGACGCGTACGACCGACGCGGGCGTCGACGACCTGCCGCGCCTGGTCGCCGAGGTCGACGGGCAGGGCCTGGCCGTCAGCCTCGACGTGGTCGAGGAGCAGGCCGGCGCGGCATCCCGGCTCCCGCGCGGCGTCGGGCTCGCGGTCTTCCGCACGGTGCAGGAGGCCCTGACCAACGTCCGGCGCCACTCGAGCGCCGACACGGTCTCCGTCGTGGTGCGGGTCGACGAGTCGGCGCCGGGTGCGTACGCCGAGGTGGAGGTGGTCGACAACGGCCGTCCGCGCCACGGCACGTCCGGCAGCGGGCTCGGCCAGCTCGGCATCCGCGAGCGCGCCGCCACCCACGGGGGACAGGTCGACATCGGACCGCGGGTCACCGGGGGCTACCGCGTCCGGGTCCGCTACCCGCTGGGGGCCGCCACGTGAGCGAGCCGCTCCGGGTGCTGCTCGTCGACGACCACGCGATGGTGCGCTCGGGCTTCGCGATGGTGCTCTCGGTCGAGGATGACATCGAGGTCGTCGGCGAGGCCGCCGACGGGCTGGAGGCGATCGAGCGGGCCCGCGCGACGCGTCCCGACGTCGTGCTGATGGACGTCCAGATGCCGCGGATGGACGGCATCGAGGCCACCCGGCACCTGGTGGCCGAGGACCTCGGGCACGTCGTCATCGTGACCACCTTCGACCGGGACGACTACCTCTTCGACGCCCTGCGGGCCGGGGCCAGCGGCTTCCTGTTGAAGAACGCCGGCCCGGAGCAGCTCCTCGACGCCGTACGCGCCGCCGGTCGCGGTCACGCCCTGCTCGCCCCCGAGGTGACGCGGCGGGTGATCGGCCGGATGGCGGGCGAGGCTGCGTCCACGGGTGAGGGCAGGGCCGGGGAACGTCCCGAGCCCGCCGCGCTCGCGCACCTCACCGCCCGCGAGCGCCAGGTCCTGGTCCTGCTGGGTCGCGGCCTGTCGAACGCCGAGATCGCCGCCGACCTCGTCCTCGGCGAGGCGACGGTCAAGACGCACGTCTCCAACGTGCTGGCCAAGCTCCACCTGCGCGACCGCGTGCAGGCCGTGATCTACGCCTACGAGGCGGGTCTCATCCTCCCGACGGAGGAGTGAGTCACCGGCGCGACGGATCCGCGCGGCGCTCCGGCCCCCTAGCGTCGACGCATGCTGGAGATCCGGGAGCTGACCAGACGGTTCGGTGACGCCACCGCCGTGGACCAGGTGTCGTTCGAGGTGCCGACCGGTCAGATGACCGGTTTCGTCGGCGCCAACGGCGCCGGCAAGACCACGACCATGCGGATGGTGATGGGCGTGCTGGGCACCGACGGGGGCGAGGTGTTCTGGCAGGGCACGCCGATCACCCGACTGGACCGCCGCACCTTCGGCTACATGCCCGAGGAGCGCGGGCTCTACCCGAAGCAGCCGATCCTCGACCAGCTCGTGTACGTCGCCCAGCTCAAGGGCTTGGGGCGGCTCGAGGCACGGGCGCAGGTGCAGGAGCTGCTGGAGCGGTTCGGCCTCGGCGAGCGGACCAAGGACCACCTCGAGAAGCTGTCGCTGGGCAACCAGCAGCGCGTGCAGATCATCGCCTCGGTGCTGCCGAAGCCGGCCGCGCTGATCCTCGACGAGCCGTTCTCGGGGCTCGACCCCCTCGCCGTCGACTCGATGGTGGACCTCCTGCGCGAGTACACCCGCGACGGGATCCCGGTCCTCTTCTCGAGCCACCAGCTCGACCTGGTGGAGCGACTGTGCGACCGCCTCGTCGTGCTGGCCCACGGACGCCGGGTCGCCGCCGGGACGGTGTCGGAGCTGCGCGACGCGGGGGTGCCGCGCTTCCGGCTCGTCCTCGGCGGCGATGCCGGCTGGGTTCGTGGCCACTCCGGCCTCGACGTCCTGGACCTCGACGGCGCGACCGCGCTGGTCGAGGTCAGGGAGGACGGCGCCGAGCAGCACCTGATCGCCGAGGCCACGCGCCGCGGCCCCGTCCACGAGTTCGTCCGGGTCCGCCCGGCGCTCAGCGAGATCTACCGGGAGGCCACCGCATGAGCACGGTCAAGAACGCCGAGAAGGCCACCGAGCCCGCCTGGGTGCTGGTCACCCGCCGCGAGGTGGTCTCCCGCATCACCGACAAGTCGTTCCTCATCGGCACCGTGCTGATGGTGGCGATGATCGTGGGCTTCCTCGGGTTCACCGCCTGGCAGGACGAGGCGACCGAGAGCGTCACGCTCGGCGCGACCCCGGACGCCGTCGCGATGGCGGCGGCGATCGAGGACGGCGCCGCACAGGTCGACGACCAGCTGCGGGTCGAGGTGGTCGAGCTCGACGACGAGTCGGCCGCCGAGGCCGCGCTGAACGACGACGACGTCGACGCCTGGCTGCACCCGACCGACGACGGGTGGCAGCTGACCTCCGAGTCGAGCGAGCAGGAGTCGCTGACCGGCGTCGTCCAGGTCGTCGTACGCCAGCAGGTGCTGGCCGACAACGCCGCGGGCGTCGGCACCACCGTCGAGGCGCTCCAGGCCGGCAGCACGGTGTCGACCGACTTCCTGCGCGGAGACGCCGAGAAGGCGGCCGTGGCCGAGATCGTCGGCTTCGCCTTCGTGTTCCTGTTCTACTTCGCGGCGCTGATCTTCGGCATGCAGCTCGCCTCGTCGGTGATCGAGGAGAAGCAGAGCCGGATCGTCGAGATCATCGCCGCCGCGATCCCGCTGCGGCACCTGCTCGCCGGCAAGGTGCTCGGCAACACCGCGCTGGCGGTGATCCAGCTGCTGGTCTACCTCGTGGTCGGCCTCGTCGGCCTGTCGTTCACCTCGTACAAGTCCTACGTCCCGGCGCTGTCCGGACCGACGGCGTGGTTCATCGGCTTCTTCCTCGCCGGATTCATCGCGCTGGCGTGCCTGTGGGCCGTGGCCGGCTCGCTCGCCTCGCGCACCGAGGACCTCCAGGCGACGTCGACGCCGTTGACGATGCTGATGCTCGTGATGTTCTTCGGCGGGCTCTCGCTCGAGGGACGCGGCCAGGTCATCGCGTCGTTCGTCCCGCCGGTCTCCGCGGTCGTGATGCCGAAGCGGATCCTCGCCGGCGGTGTCGAGTGGTGGGAGCCGCTCGTCGCCCTCGGGCTGCTCGCCGGCTTCGCCGCCGGCACGGTGTGGGTGGGGGAGCGGCTCTACCGCCGCGCGCTCCTGCAGACCGGTGGCCGGGTGAGCCTGCGCCAGGCGTGGTCCGCAGCGGAGTGAGCCCCCGGAGGTGGCCGCTCAGAGGAAGTGGAGCAGCGACGACGTCCCGAACACCACGGCCCAGAACCGGAGCCCGCGGCCGACGAGCCCGGTCACGAGGAAGACCCAGAACGGCACGCGCAGGACACCCGCCAGCACGGCCGTGATGGCGTACGGCGGGAAGCCGATGGCCGCGGACACGAGGAGCAGGCCGGCGGTGAACCACGGGCGCCCCTCGGCGCGCTCGTGCCACCGGTCGAGCGACGCCTGGGCCTTGGGCTTCCGGAGCTGCCGGGCCACCCAGGGCGCGCGGTCGAGGTGCATCCCGCCCCAGTACCAGAGGATCTTGCCGATCATCTGTCCGACGGTCGCGGCGATGATCAGGCCCCACACGTGGCTCGGCGCCTGGCTGATCGACACCGCGAGGATGGCCTCGATGTTGATCAGCGGCAGCAGCGCCGACGCGATCGAGGCGCCGAGGACGCTCCAGACGAGCATCAGCCCGCGGCCCCGGGGACGGGCAGCCCGATCCGCACCAGCCGGCGCAGCGAGACGCACTTGAGCACGAGGAGAGCCGTGGCGATCACCAGCCCGACCCACATCCAGCCGGTGACCAGCAGGAGCACGGCGAACAGCGCGCTGTTGACCGCCTTCGCCGGCTTGGACCAGTTCCACAGCCAGATCGGCCGGTCGACGACGAAGAAGTAGTTGGGGCTGCGCACCGGCCACGCCAGGAACGCGATCGAGAGGAAGCAGTCGACCACCATGAACTCGGCGAGGTACACGAAGATGGCCGGCGACAGGTCGGGTTGGAGCCAGGCGAGGCCGATGTAGAAGGCACCCGCGTTGAGCCGGTCGCACATGATGTCGAGCACCGCGCCGATGCGGGTCTCGCAGTCGCGGACGCGGGCGTAGAAGCCGTCGAGCATGTCGCCGACCCAGTAGACGACGAGGGCGGCGACGAGGAGCTCGAGGCTCTGCTGGTGGGCCGCCACGGCGGCGAGCACGACCGAGGCGATCGTGCGGACGGCCGTGATGACGGTGGCGCCGGTCAGCAGCCGCTCGTCCCGGATGCCGTACCGGTCGTCGGGGTCGGCCACGGGCTGGGCCTGCACTCCGCCACGAACCCCGCTCCCCACGGTCGGGATGCTAGCGGGTCAGGCCTCGGACCAGAGGCTGGGCCATGCGTGTCCGAGCTCGAGCACGAGCTCACGCAGCAGCGGCAGGCTCACGCCGACGACGTTGTGGTGGTCGCCCTCGATCCCGGCCACGAAGGCCCCGCCGAAGCCGTCGATGGTGAACGCGCCGGCGACCTGGAGCGGCTCACCGGTGGCGACGTAGGCGTCGATCTCGTCGTCGGTGACGTCGGCGAAGTGCACCGTCGTGGAGCCGGTGGCCGCGGCGACCCGCCCGCTCGCCACGTCGTGCAGGCAGTGCCCGCTGTGGAGCACGCCCGACCGGCCGCGCATCGCGCGCCACCGCAGGGCGGCCTCGGCGGCGTCGCGCGGCTTGCCGAGGGCTTCGCCGTCGAGCTCGAGCACCGAGTCGCAGCCCAGCACGAGCGCGCCGGCCGGCACCTCCGCACGCCCGACGACCGCGGCGCACTTCAGCTCGGCCAGCTGCAGCGCGAGCTCGGCAGGGGTCACGTCGACGACCTGGGACTCGTCGACGCCGCTGACGACGACGATCGGGTCGAGCCCGGCCGCGCGCAGCGTCGTACGACGAGCGGGCGAGGCCGAGGCCAGCACCAACGGAGTCTGGATCACGCGGCCGACCCTAGACGGGGGTGTGGGCATCCGACAGTGGAGCCCTGAGCCGCTAGGTCCGGACCGGTGCTCCACTGTCGCCGTCGGGGCAGGTCGGTCCGCACGGAGAGAACCGTCCGTCCCATCCGCGTCGCCGGAGGATGTCGCCCACGACGGTGGCGAGCCGGCAGGGCTCGAGGACCTGTGCCCAGCCGGCCCGTAGCGTCAGCTGGCCGTCCCTGGTGGCATCGAGGTCGCGCTGGAGGTCGGCCCACCGGTCGACGGCGTCACGATGACCGAAGGCGCCGTCGAGCTCCACCAGCGTCCGGTGGGGGGAGTAGCGGACGTCCCGGTGCACTGCGCCGCTCGCGGTGTTCTCGCGCAGCTGGCGCTCGCCACGTGGAAGGCCGTGGGCGCGCTCGACCTCGCGGAGGTAGCGGCGTTCCAGGACCGACCGCGTGCCAGACGCCACGTCCTCGAGGATCTCGCAGAGCTCCGCTCGTCGGTGCAGGCGCGGCAGGGACGTCAGCGTCCGGAGCAGACGATCGGCAGTTGTGAGGCCCTGGTGCACGGCATCGGAGAGAAGCGCCACCGCGTCGGCCTCTCCGCGGCTCGAGGCGGTCTTGAGGAGGGCGAAGTCGAACCGCGCGCGCGGCGGACGCCGCTCCTCGACCCACCTCGACAGGTCGGCGATGCGCTCGACGCTGACGCCACTCGGGGGCGCCAGTCGCCGGTCGCGGTCCACGACGAGGTGCACCGTCGAGCCGGTGCCGGTGCCGGTGCCGGTGCCGGTGCCGGCACGGTCACGTGTCATCCCGTGCGCGTCGAGCGCGGACTCCCGGTGGAGCGCCGCCGGTGCGCACGCCAGGACCGCCGCCCACTCGCGCTGGTGGCGGGTGGGGCGACCCGAGTGGTTGACGTAGACCCCTGGGTGGACGACGTGCAGCTCGCGGCGGTCCAGCATCCGACGTACGTCGGCTCGGGTGGCGCCGAGGTCGAGCAGCTGCCGCCGCGAGACCACGCCGTCCTGCCGGACCAGCAGGCGAGCGATCATCCGGGCGTCGAGCCGGCTCGGCGAGCGTCTGGGCACCTCCCAACGATGGCCGTCGGCCGACGTGCTCCGCCACCGCCCGGCGCAGGACTGTGGACAAGGCGTCCGACGGTGGAGCCCCGGGCCGCTAGGTCCGGCACGGTGCTCCACTGTCGGCGTACGTCAGCGGGGCAGGCCGCTCGCGCGCCAGGCGCCACCACCGTGGCGGTGGGTCTCGCGGACCGTGCGGGCCGGGTTGCCCCAGGCGGTGCGGGGGCGCCTCGGGGCGTCGGCTCCGGCCGAGCCGAGGGCGGAGAAGACCGCGACGAGCGCCGCGACCTCCTCAGGCGTGGCGTCCTGGTTGACGATCCTGAGAAGGGGAGGCGGTGCCTGCTCGTCGCTCACAGCGGCCATCAGAGGGGGATGTTCCCGTGCTTCTTGGGCGGGAGGGTCTCCCGCTTCGAGCGCAGCAGGCGCAGCGAGCGGATGATCTCGATGCGGGTCTCGTGAGGCGCGATGACGGCGTCGACGTAGCCGCGCTCGGCGGCGATGTAGGGGTTGGCGAGCGTGGTCTCGTACGCATCGATCAGCTCGGCCCGCTTCGCCTCGACGTCGCCGCCCGCGTCCTGCACGGCCTTGAGCGTCTTGCGGTGCACGATGTTGGCCGCGCCCTGCGCGCCCATCACCGCGATCTGCGCGGTCGGCCAGGCGACGTTGATGTCGGCGCCGAGGTGCTTGGAGCCCATCACGTCGTAGGCACCGCCGTAGGCCTTGCGGGTGATGACGGTGATGAGGGGGACGGTGGCCTCGGCGTAGGCGTAGATGAGCTTCGCGCCGCGGCGGATGATGCCCTGCCACTCCTGGTCGGTGCCCGGCAGGAAGCCCGGCACGTCGACGAAGGTCAGGACGGGGATGTTGAAGGCGTCGCAGAACCGCACGAAGCGGGCAGCCTTCTCGGAGGCGTCGATGTCGAGGCAGCCGGCGAACTGCATGGGCTGGTTGGCCACGATGCCGACCGAGCGGCCCTCGACGCGGCCGAAGCCCACGAGGATGTTGGGGGCGAACAGCTCCTGGACCTCGAGGAAGTCCTCGTCGTCCAGGACGGCGGTGATCACGTCGTGCATGTCGTAGGGCTGGTTGGCGCCGTCGGGGATCAGGGTGTCGAGCGCCCGGTCGCCGTCGGTGAACGACATGTCCGGCGCCTCGTCGTACTCCGGCGCCGGATCGAGGTTGTTCTGCGGGAGGTAGGACAGCATCGCCTTGAGGTACTCGATGGCGTCCTCCTCGTCAGTGGCCATGTAGTGGGCGTTGCCCGACTTGGTGTTGTGGGTGCGCGCGCCGCCGAGGTCCTCCATCGTGACGTCCTCGCCGGTGACGGTCTTGATGACGTCGGGGCCGGTGATGAACATCGCGGACGTCTGGTCGACCATCACGGTGAAGTCGGTGACCGCGGGGGAGTAGACGTGGCCGCCGGCGCAGTTGCCCATGATCAGGCTGATCTGCGGGATGACGCCCGAGGCGTGCACGTTGCGCCGGAAGATCTCGCCGTAGAGGCCGAGGCTGACGACCCCTTCCTGGATCCGCGCGCCGGCGCCCTCGTTGATGCCGACGATCGGGCAGCCGGTCTTGATCGCGAGGTCCATCACCTTGGTGATCTTCTCGCCGTAGACCTCGCCGAGCGACCCGCCGAAGACCGTGAAGTCCTGGCTGAAGACGCACACCATGCGGCCGTTGACCTCGCCGTAGCCGGTCACCACGCCGTCGCCGTAGGGGCGGGTCTTCTCGAGGCCGAACGCCGTCGAGCGGTGCCGCGCGAGCTCGTCGAGCTCGACGAACGTGCCCTCGTCGAAGAGCATCTCGATGCGCTCGCGGGCGGTCTTGCGGCCCTTCGCGTGCTGCTTCTCGACGGCCTTCGCCGACCCGGCGTGCACCGCCTCGTCGAGGCGCTGCTCGAGATCGGCCAGCTTTCCGGCGGTCGTGTGCAGGTCGATCTGGCTTTCCTCGCCCGGCTGTGCGCTCACGCGGTGGCTCCCTGGTCGTTCGGTCCGTGGTCCATCCGGCAATCTAGTGCCATGACCGATCTGCCTCCATCGCGACCTCCGTCGCGCGCACCCATCGACCCCGACCGGCTCGTCGCGCCCGCCGGGTGGCGGATCGAGGTCGAGGAGGCGACGCCCTCGACCAACGCCGCACTGGCGGCCCGCGCCCGTGACGGCGAGGAGCCCGGCCTCGTCCTGGTGACCGAGCACCAGACCGCGGGACGCGGGCGGCTCGACCGGGTCTGGGAGACCCCGCCGCGCTCGTCGCTGACCTTCTCGGTGCTCCTGCGCCCGGGCGTGCCGTCCGAGTCGTGGTCCTGGCTGCCGCTCCTCACCGGGTACGCCGTCCAGGCCGCGCTCGCCGACCGGCTGCCCGACATCTCGCTCAAGTGGCCCAACGACGTGCTGGTCGACGGCGGTGACCTCGGCACCGGCCGCAAGGTCGCCGGCATCCTGGTCGAGCGGATCGAGGCCGCATCCGGCCCCCTCGCGGTGGTCGGCGTGGGCATCAACGTCGACCAGACGCTCGACGAGCTGCCGATCGCGCTCGCCACGTCGGTCGCGCTCGAGACCGGTGAGCCCGTCGAGCGCACCGGCCTGCTCGGTCAGGTGCTCGGCTCGCTGCACGGCCTCCAGGGCCTGCTCGACGACACCGAGTCGCTCCGCCGGGCGTACGCCGACGTCTGCGTCACGCTGGGCCGCACGGTCGACGTGCACCTGCCCGCCGGCGACGTACGCCGCGGGGAGGCGCTCGACATCGACGCGTCCGGTGCGCTGGTGGTCGGGACCGACGATGGCACCCTCACCGTCGCGGCCGGCGACGTGGTGCACGTACGTCCGACCTAGCGACCTCCCGGAACCCGCCTCCTAGTAGTCGGGTGCACCGGGTGACATGATCCTTGCGTGGCCTTTCCGACCAAGCTCCTCAACGAGGGCGAACACGTCGTCGTCTCCACCCGCACCCACATCAAGGCGCTGATCCTGCCGGGGCTCGTCGTGCTCCTGGCGCTCGCCGTCGCGATCTTCGTCGACCGCCTCGTCGACAGCTCGGTGGGCTCGCTCGTCGTGTGGATCCTGTTCCTCGCGGTGCTGGCCTGGTTCCTCGTGGGCCCGTTCCTGCGGTGGCTCACCACGACGTACACCTTCACCAACCGCCGCTTCATCAAGCGCTCCGGCTTCATCGCCAAGGAGGGTCGCACGATCCCGCTCAACCGGATCAGCGGCGTCGACTTCGAGATCGGCGTGATCGACCGGATCTTCGGCTGCGGCACGCTCGTCGTCTCCGACGCCAGCACCGACGGCCGCGTCGAGCTCCACGACATCCCCGACGTGGAGCAGGTCCAGCTCCAGGTCTCAGCCGAGCTCCATCGCCTCGGCGGCGGTGACCGTCGCGACGATGGCACCTGAGCGCACGCCGAAGAAGGGCAAGCCCCGCACCGCCAAGCCCCGGGCCGCCAAGCCCCGGCCCACCAAGGCCCGGCCCTCGGCCACGACCCGGCGACCCGGGGAGCAGCTCGACGACGCCATCCTGCGCAGCAAGCCCGAGCTCAGCGCGCTCGAGGTGGCCGCCGAGACCGGTGTGACCATCGAGGAGACCCGGCGGCTCTGGCGGGCGCTCGGCTTCCCCGAGTTCGTCGGCGAGAAGGCCTACACCGCCGCCGACGTCGAGGCGGTCGCGACGCTGATGGGCTTCGTCGACGCGGGCGCCGTCGACTTCGACATGGCCGTGAACCTCACCCGGGGTGTCGGGCAGACGATGGCGCGCCTCGCCGACTGGGAGGTGTCGACCCTGGTCAGCCGCGTCGAGGAGATGGAGGCGGGCGGCGAGGCCACCGGCTCGCGCATCGGGTCGGCCCTGCGCCTGATCGACGAGGTGAACCCGCCCTTCGAGTCGCTGCTCATCTATGCCTGGCGCCGCCACCTGGCCGCGGCCGTCGGCCGGATCGAGGCGATGGGCGCCAAGGACGAGGACCTGCACACCATCGACGTGACCGTCGGGTTCGCCGACCTGGTGTCGTTCACCGCCCTGTCCAACACGCTCGACCGGGAGCAGATCGGCGACCTCGTCGAGGTCTTCGAGAGCCGGTGCCAGGACGTCGTCGCGCGCTACGCCGGGCGGATCATCAAGAGCCTGGGTGACTCCGTGCTGTTCGTCACCGGAGGCGCCGAGGACGGCATCGCGGTCGCCGAGGGGATCATCAACGTGATCGGCCGCGACACCAAGATGCCCGACGTACGCCTCGGGCTGGCGAGCGGACCGGTGATCCAGCGGCTCGGCGACATCTTCGGTCCGCCGGTCAACCTCGCGGCCCGGCTGACCCAGGTCGCGCGCCGCAACCGGCTCATCGTCGACCAGAACACCGCGGACCTCCTGGCCCCCACCGAGTGGGAGAGCAGGCGCCTTCCGGCACGTCCGGTCCGGGGCTTCGGCCTCGTCGAGCCGGTGGCCGTACGCCGCCGCTGAGGCGCCTCCGGAGGGGACTCTCCACGCTCAGGGTGGACCAGACCACTGGGCCATTTTTCACCCATTCAGCCACCCCCAGGGGTGCCGGATCCATACCTTCAGCGCGTGTTGGCTGTGCAAGACGTGCGACTGGACCCGGGCACACGACAGGTGTGGCGGGGCGAACGCGAGATCCGTCTGTCCCGCAAGGAGTTCCAGCTCCTGCAGGCTCTGATGGCGCGCCCCGGGGACATCGTGACCCGCGGCGAGCTGATGGCGGACGTGTGGCAGACGTCGTTCTACACCAACTCCAAGACGATCGACGTCCACCTCGGCTGGCTGCGTCGCAAGCTCGACGACGACCCGCGCAACCCGACGCTGATCACCACCCACCGGGGCCGCGGCCTCCGCTTCGAGACGGCGGCGAGGATCGCCAGCTGAGGCTTCTATAGGCTCGCGGACGTGTCCTCGACCGGCTCGCACCGCGCACCCACGCTCGCCGTCGTCGGGGGTGGGCAGCTCGCGCGGATGATGGCGCAGCCCGCGATCGCGCTCGGCCTCCCGCTCCGGCTGCTCGCCGAGGCCGAGGGCGTCTCCGCCGCCCAGGTGATCCCCGACCAGCTGGTCGGGGACTACACCGACCTGCCGACGCTGCGGCGGGTGACCGAGGGTGCCGCCGTCGTCACCTTCGACCACGAGCACGTGCCGACCGACCACCTCCACGCACTGGAGGCGGACGGCGTCGCCGTACGCCCCGGGCCGGACGCGCTCGTGCACGCCCAGGACAAGGCCGTGATGCGCCGGCGCCTCGCCGAGCTCGACGTCCCGTGCCCGCGCAACGCGGTCGTCACCGCGACCGATGACGTCGCCGCCTTCGGGCTGCCGTGCGTCCTCAAGACCACCCGCGGCGGCTACGACGGCAAGGGCGTCTGGGTGGTGCGCGCCCTCGATGAGGCGCAGGTCGCCTTCGACGCCGCCGCGGCCTCCGGCGTCGAGGTGCTCGCCGAGGAGCTCGTCGACTTCCGCCGTGAGCTGTCCGCCCTCGTCGCCCGGTCCCCGAGCGGCCAGGCGGCGGCGTACCCGGTCGTCGCCTCCACCCAGCTCGACGGCATCTGTCACGAGGTCGTCGCGCCCGCGCCGGACCTCTCGCCCGCCCTGGCCGGTCAGGCGCAGGAGATCGCCCTGCGGATCGCCGGTGCGCTCGACGTCACGGGCATCCTCGCCGTCGAGCTCTTCGAGACGACCGACGGCCGGATCCTGGTCAACGAGCTGGCGATGCGCCCCCACAACACCGGCCACTGGAGCCAGGACGGCGCCGTGACGTCCCAGTTCGAGAATCATCTGCGCGCCGTCATGGACCTCCCGCTGGGTTCGCCGGCCCCGCGTGAGCGCTGGACCGTGATGGTGAACATCCTCGGTGGACCCACCGACACCGGCCGGCTGTACGACGGCCTGCCGCACGCGATGGCCCGCGACCCGCGGCTGCGCGTGCACTTCTACGGCAAGGACCTCCGGCCGGGCCGCAAGGTGGGGCACGTCAACGCCTACGGCGACGACCTCGACGACTGCCTCGAGCGCGCCCGGCACGCCGCCGCGTGGTTCCGCGGCGACCTGGGCAACGACAGTGAATAGGAGCACGACATGACTGAGGACACCGTGAAGGTCGGCATCGTGATGGGGTCGGACTCCGACTGGCCGGTCATGCAGGCCGCCGGCGAGGTCCTCACCGAGCTCGGCGTCGCCTGGGAGGCCGACGTCGTCTCCGCGCACCGGATGCCCACCGAGATGATCCAGTGGGGCACGCAGGCCCACACCCGCGGACTCTCCGTGATCATCGCCGGCGCCGGGGGAGCCGCCCACCTGCCCGGCATGCTGGCCTCGGTGACCCCGCTGCCGGTGATCGGGGTGCCGGTGCCGCTCGCCTACCTCGACGGCATGGACTCCCTGCTCTCCATCGTGCAGATGCCGGGCGGGATCCCGGTGGCCGCCGTCGCGATCGGCAACGCCAAGAACGCCGGCATCCTCGCCGCGCGGATCCTGGCGACCAGCGACCCCGACCTCCAGCAGCGCCTCGTCGACTACGCCGACGAGCTGGCCAGGACCGCGCACGAGAAGGGCGACGTCGTGCGCCAGGCGGCCAGGGGCAGCACCCGCCGCGTCGGGTTCTAGCCTGCGCCTACTCCGGCCGACCCCGCACCCGGCCGCGCAGCGCCTTGGTCTGCGCGCGCTCCTTCTTCGTCTTCAGCCGCCGCTCCTTCGACCCGCGCGTGGGCCGCGTCGCCCGCCGGGGAGGAGGCGGCGGGGCCAGGGCCTCGCGCAGCAGCTCCGCCAGCCGCTCCCGGGCAGCGACCCGGTTGCGGTGCTGGGAGCGGTGCTCGGAGGCCGCGATCGACACCCGGCCGTCCGGCCAGCGCCGCAGGGCGCGGGTCCGCTGGGTGGCGGTGAGCACGGCCGACGCCGCGACGTCGTACTCCAGCTCGACGCGTGAGTCGGTGGTGTTGACCGACTGCCCGCCGGGGCCGGGTGACTTGGAGAACCGCTCGACCAGCTCGGCCGCGGGCACGACCAGTCCCTCGGGCAGGCCGGGTCCGGCCGGGACGTGGAGGTCGCGCACGCGCCCATCCAACACCGGCGGCTACGGTCGGCGACATGGCAGACCAGAGGATCGGCGTCGTCGGTGGCGGCATCCTCGGTGTCGCGATCGCCCGCGAGGTCGTCCGTCGCCGCCCCGGCACCGGAGTCGTGGTGCTGGAGAAGGAGGACCGGCTCGCCGCGCACGTCGTCGACCGGGTCCTAGGGTGACGCCATGACCACACGCTGGGGCATCGCCGCGACCGGGGGGATGGCGGCGGCCTTCGCCGAGGACCTCGCCCACGTGCCGGACGCCGAGATCGCCTTCGTCGGCAGCCGATCGCCGGAGTCGGCCGCCGGGTTCGCCGGACGCTTCGGAGCCGGGGCATCGGGGACCTACGCCGACCTGCTCGCCGCCGGCCGCGCCGGCGAGGTCGACGTCGTCTACGTCGCGACCCCGCACCCGCAGCACCACGACCTCGCGCTCGCCGCCATCGAGGGCGGTACGCCGCTGCTGGTCGAGAAGGCCTTCACCGCCACGCTCGCCGGGGCGCAGGAGGTGGTCGACGCGGCCCGCGCGGCGCGGGTCTTCTGCATGGAGGCGATGTGGACCCGATTCCAGCCGGCCGTCGCACACGCCCGCGACCTGATCGCGGCCGGCGCGATCGGCGACCTGCTGCTGGTGCAGGCCGACTTCTGCGCCCAACGCGACTACGACCCGACCAGCCGGCTCTTCGACCTCGCGCTCGGCGGCGGCTCCGTCCTCGACCTCGGTGTCTACCCGATCTCGTTCGCCCAGCACCTCCTGGGCCGCCCCGACCGCGTGACCGCCACCGGCACGACGTACGACAACGGCGCCGACGCCTCCGCGGCGTTCCACCTGGCGTACGCCGACGGCCGGGCGGCATCGCTGACCAGCTCGCTCGCCGCCCAGACGCCGGGACGGGCGCTCGTGGTGGGCACGAAGGGCTCGATCGAGCTCGAGCCGCCGTTCCACCACCCCAGCCGGATCGTCGTACGCCGCAACGGGCAGGAGACCGAGACCGTCGAGCGGCTTGCGACCGGCCGCGGCTACGCCCATCAGGCGCAGGAGGTGCAGGACTGCCTGGCCGCCGGGCTCACCGAGAGCCCGGTCATGCCGCTGGCCGACACCCTCGACGTCCAGTGGGTGATGGAGGAGGCGCTCGGCCAGCTCGGGATCCGGATGTCCGAGTCCAGCGTGGACCTCTGAGGCACTCAGCGCCTGCGTCTGGCCCACTCGATCGCCGGGCAGGTGTCCATCACGATCGGCACCCCGGCGTCGAGCGTGCGCGCGAACGCGTCGGCGTCGATGACTCCGAGCTGGAACCACACGCCCTTGGCGCCCACCTCGACCGCCTGGTCGGCGACGTCGCCCGCCGCTTCGGAGCGGCGGAACACGTCGACCACGTCGATCTCGAACGGCACGTCGGCCAGGCTCGCGTAGCCCTGCTCCCCGAGCACGTCGGGTGCGTCGGGCTCCGCGAACTTCGGGTGGATCGGGACGATCCGCTTGCCGCGCTCCTGGAGGAGGTCCGCGATGGTGTACGCCGTCCGCGCCGGGTCGCCGGACAGGCCCACGACGGCCCACGTCTGCCCGTCGAGCATCCGGTCGACGGTCGCGGTGTCCTGCCACTCGGAGCGCATGGGCACCACGGTAGTCGTGGGGCGCGTGGGACACGTTCGGGCGTGTGCTGGAATGACCCCCGTCACACCCAAGCAACGGAGGGACCACCTACATGTTCAACACCGCTTCGCGGCGCCTCGGCGCCGTCGCTGCTGCTGGCGCACTGGGCGCCAGCGCAATCGTCGCGCTGGCAGCCCCTGCTGCCACCGCTGCCACCGCCTCGACCACCTACACGTGCGCGTTCCCGAGCCTGGGCGCCCGCGACATCCCCGTCTCCATCACCGCGACCCTGCCGGCCGCGGCCAACGCCGGCCTCGACGCGCCCTCGATCCCGGTGCTCCTCAGTGTGACCCTGCCCGGCGACATCGTCGACGCTGCGAAGGGTCTCTTCGGGGCCACGACCATCGGTGGTTTCTCCAACGACATGGTGGCGACGCTGGACGAGCTGTCCTCCTCGGACGCCGCGTCGCTGCCGCTGCAGAACGCCCGGTTCCCGCAGACCGCGGTGCCCGCGACGGCCAACACGCCGCTCACCCTCAACACGCCGAACCCGCTGGCCAGCCCCGGCGCGGTCCCGGCCTCGACGGTGCCGGTCAACCTGCCCGGTGCGGGCACCTACGACATCGTCGTGCCGTCCGCCTTCAAGTTCACGGCCACCAAGCAGGGCGACGTCGTGATGCTCGCTGACGTGCCGTGCACGCTCAAGGCGGGCTCGCCCACCAGCCTGGGCTCGATCGTCCTGGCGGCGAACGAGTCGACGACCGAGGCCAGGCCGACCAAGAAGGTCACCCGCCGCGGCGCGAAGACCAAGCTCAAGGTCGTCGTGGAGGCCGCCAACGAGGTGCCCACCGGCAAGGTGAAGGTCATGCTCGGCAAGAAGACCCTCGGCAAGGGCGTGCTCAACGCCAAGGGCAAGGTCAAGGTGACCCTGAAGAGGCCGCTGCGGGCCGGCAAGACCAAGGTCAAGGTGCTCTACCTCGGTGACGACTACACCGAGAAGTCGAAGGACAAGAAGGTCATCATCCGGGTCCGCTGACCCGGACCGACGACCCTGACGCCCGGTCGGTGCCTCGGCACCGGCCGGGCGTCTCGTCGTGTCGGCCCGGGCCGAGTGGTCAGCGCCACACCGTGGGGCACTCCGCACGAATGCTAGGACGTCCTAGAATCCGGGCATGAGCGAGTTCCCTCTCTACGCCCTCTCCGAGGAGCACCAGGCCATCCGCGAAGCGGTCCGCGCGGTCGCCGACGCGAAGATCGCGCCGTACGCCGCCGAGGTCGACGAGGAGGCCCGCTATCCCCACGAGGCCGCGGCCGCGCTGCTCGCCTCCGACTTCCACGCGCCCCACGTGCCGGAGGAGTACGGCGGCGCCGGGGCCGACGCGCTCGCCACCGTGCTGGTGATCGAGGAGGTCGCCCGCGCGTGCGTCTCGTCCTCGCTGATCCCGGCGGTCAACAAGCTCGGCTCGCTCCCGGTGCAGATCGCGGGCTCCGAGGAGCTCAAGCAGACCTACCTCACCAAGCTCGCCGCGGGCGAGGGCGGCTTCTCCTACTGCCTCTCCGAGCCGGACGCCGGCTCCGACGCCGGCGGCATGAAGACCCGCGCGGTCCGCGACGGCGACGAGTGGGTCATCGACGGCGTGAAGCGCTGGATCACCAACGCCGGCGAGTCGGAGTTCTACACCGTCATGGCCGTCACCGACAGCGAGAAGCTGACCCGCGGCGGCATCTCCGCCTTCGTCGTCGAGAAGTCCGACGAGGGCGTCTCCTTCGGTGCCCCGGAGAAGAAGCTCGGCATCAAGGGCTCACCGACCCGCGAGGTCTACTTCGACAAGGTCCGCATCCCCGCCGGCCGGATGATCGGCGAGGAGGGCAGCGGCTTCGCCACGGCCATGCAGACCCTCGACCACACGCGCGTCACGATCGCCGCCCAGGCCGTCGGCGTCGCGCAGGGCGCCCTCGACTACGCGCTCGGCTACGCCAAGGAGCGCACGCAGTTCGGCAAGCCGATCGCCGACTTCCAGGGCCTGCAGTTCCTGCTCGCGGACATGGGAATGAAGGTCGAGGCGGCCCGCCAGATGACGTACGCCGCGGCCGGCCGCTCCGAGCGCGGCGACGACGACCTCACCTTCTTCGGTGCGGCCGCGAAGTGCTTCGCCTCCGACGTCGCGATGGAGGTCACGGTCAACGCCGTGCAGGTCCTCGGCGGCTACGGATACACCCGCGACTACCCGGTCGAGCGGATGATGCGCGACGCCAAGATCACCCAGATCTACGAGGGCACCAACCAGGTGCAGCGGATCGTGATGGCCCGCCAGCTGCTCGCCGGGGTGCAGTCCGAGCTCTGACCCTGAACCCGGACCTGTCCGACCCCGAGCACCCGAACCGCACGGCCGCTGGGGGACCGCGGCCGCCGGCTCAGTAGCCGGCGAGCTGGCGCAGCCGGTCCTGGTCGTGGACGGTGATCTTGCCGCGACCCAGCGAGATCAGTCCGAGGTCGGCGAGCTCGCCCAGGATCTTCGTCGTCGTCTCGCGCGACGTGGCCGCCAGCGCGGCGAGCTGTTCGTGGGTGAGCTTGACCTGGGCGTCTCGTCCGAAGGTGCCGCCCGAGCCCTGGGCGAGCGCCACCAGCGCTCCGGCGACGCGCTCGGGGACCGACTTGAAGACCGCGTCGGAAAGTCGCTGCTCCAGCTCGCCCAGGCGTCGTCCGAGCGTCTCGGAGATGCGCGTGGCGATCCGCGAGTCGCCCAGCAGGAGGCGGCGTACGTCGGTCTCGGACATGACGCACACGACGATGTCCTCGAGGGCTTCGGCGAAGCTGTCGTGCATCTGCTGTCCCACGATCACCATCTCCCCGAAGATGGTGCCGGGCGAGATGATGGCCGTGGTCAGCGCCCGCCCGTCGGGGGACACACGGAAGATCCTGATCCGGCCCTGCTTGAGGATGAACAGGGCCTCGAGCGGCTGGTGCGGGGTGTAGACCAGTTCACCGGAGACGTAGCGGCGCATCGGCGCCGCCTGGGACAGGGCGCCCATCTCCGCTTCGTCGAGGTCGCAGAAGATGTCGACCTCGGCCATGCACCAGAGCCGGTCCTGCTGCCGGTCGGCGGCCCGATCGATGTCCACGTCTTCCTCCCTGCGGCCGGGAGACCACGGCCGGCCCCCGCCGGCGAGGTCCTCCGGACTGGTAGCGCTCACGCAAGCGGTTGGTTCTGGTCCCATGGTCTCAGCCTTGTCGAGGAGGGCGGTCGCGAGGTCACGCTGGGGGGCCGGGCGGCGATGGTGCGCCACCCGGCCCCCGACGAGGTACTGAGGGGGACTCAGCGTGCGGCAGCCCCCTGTGCCGGCGCGTCGGCATGCCGGTGAGCCAGGGAGAGGAGCGCTGCCAGCGCCAGCCCGAAGAGAAGGTGCTCCACCGCGAACGTCGTCCACCCGGCCATCTCGGCCATGTTGCTGATCGGGTCTCCCGCGTCGAAGACCGCAGCAGCGAGGGGCAGCCCGACGAAAGCGCTCATCGCGAAGACCAGCCCGCCGTACGCCAGCCCGGCGACGAGAAGGGCGCCACGTCCGAGGTGCAGCCTGGAGACGCCGAGGCCGAACACCGCGCCGTACATCGCGCCCGTCATCATGTGGATCACCGCACCGAGGACGGCAGTGCCGGCAGTGATGCGGAAGTCACTTCCGCCCATCGCCGCCTCCATCGACGTCATCATCGCGTCCGGGGCTGCCAACAGTGACGCGATGTGGTGCAGTGGGGTGAAGAAGCCGGTCCCGTTGACCAACCCCGCCACCATGGCGTACATCCCCATCACGATCGACGCGAGCACACCGGCCACGGCGCCGGCCGCGAGGGCTCCACCCACACCGGCGCGCCTGGATGTCTGGACAGCACTGGTCATGATGATCTCCTGGTCTTCGGTCGCCGCCGCGCGGCGAGCTGGGAACCCGAGTGTTCGCTCGCCAGGGCGTTCCTTCCGTAAGCGTGCTCACAGAAGAGACGCCGTCCTGCGACGAGGATGGGGCCACTGCCCGGCCGCGGGCGCCGCCCGGCTGAGAGGAAGGAACCTGCGCTTGACTCCATCCACGCGAGTCCAGATCCTGCACGTCCCCGACTGCCCGCTGGTCGAGCGGCTCCGCGCCGAGGTCGAATCCACCCTGGCCGAGGTGGCGCCCGACGTCCGTCTCTCCCTCGTCGAGGGGGACTACCCGTCTCCGACACTGCTCGTCGACGGCATGGACGTCACGACGGGTGCCCCTGTGTCGGGCGAACCGCGCTGCCGACTCGACCTGCCTACGTCGCCGCAGATCCGCGACGCGCTGGGCGCACTGGCCGGGCGCCGGGAGCTCCCCCGCATACTGGAGCGGTGACCCGTCCCGCGGCCGGCCCGGCCCTCGCCGCCGTGCTGCTGGCGGTGACTGCCGGGTGCAGCTCCGACGAGCCCGAGCAGGTCGCGGTCGGCCACTCGCACGTCGGCGGCGCGATGGTGTCGATGGCGGTCGGGGACGGCACGACCTCCTCAGAGGTGGGCTACTCCCTCGACGGGCTGCAGGTGCGCGAGCGGCCCGACGGCATCGGCGAGGTGCGGTTCCGCATCGACGACCACCAGGGCGAGCCGGTCACCGACTACGTCGAGGAGCTCACCAAGGAGCTCCACCTCTACGTCGTCAACGACGCCCTCACCGTCTTCCGCCACCTGCACCCCACCCGGGACGAGAGCGGCACCTGGTCGGCGCCCTTCGACGTGCCCGAGGCCGGCGGCTACCGCGTGGTCACGGAGTTCGTCGCACGCGACGAGGGCGGCAACGGCGACCACGTCGTGCTCGGCCGCCCGCTCGCCCTCCCGCCCGGCGATCCCGGCGACACCGTCGCGGGCGACGGGCTGGTCACCGTGACTGTCTCGCGGGCGCCGACCACCGGCCCCGACGGGCTCCTGCGCCTGGTCGTGCGCGACGCCGCTGGTCAGCCGGTCACACTCGGCACCTACCTCGGTGCCTACAGCCACGTCACCGGCTTCCACACCGAGACCGGCGCGATGGTGCACCTGCACCCGCTCGCCGCCCCGGAGGTCACCGAGGACGGCTCGGAGCTGACGTTCCACTCCGACATATCGGAGCCGGGCGACTACCGGCTGTTCGCGCAGGTCCGGGTCGACGGCTTCCTGCACACGGTGCCGGTGGAGCTCACCGTCGCACCGTCAACGTCACGGTCGTGACCGGGTTCTCGAACCGGCTCAACCGGATGCTCACCTGCACCTCCCAGTCGCCCGGCCGGGGCACCACCACCTCGCCCCGATAGGTGCCGGCGCCGACCGGGCGCATCGTCACGTCGCCGATGTCGAGGCCGTCGGTCCGGAGGGCGACGACCGGGTTGACGGGCGGGTCGTACGGCTCGCCGGCGGCGTCCTGCACCTGGACGAGCAGGGTGTTGCTGCCCGTACGCCGCGGGTCCATGGCCGCGAGCACGCGCAGGTCGCCGACGGCCGCGGCGCCGACGCCGGTCGAGCCCGACACCGGGGTGACGGGCGCGGGTCGGGGCGACCGGTTGACCAGGAAGCCGGTCACGCAGAGGAGCACGACGAGCAGGACGGCCTCGACGCGGACGGTGCGGGTGACGGCGGCCGCCGCGCGCTCGCGCTCGCCGAAGCCGGCGGCGGCCGTGACGGCAGGGAGGGTGCGCCAGCGGTTCCAGGCGCCGATGCCGGCGACGACGAGGGCGATGCCGATCTTCGTCAGCAGCAGCCGGCCGTACGCCGTCTCCGTGAACCCGGCCCATGACCCGAGGATCCGCCAGGCGAGGAGGGCACCGGCGGCCGCGACCACGGCGAGCGCGAAGCCCGCGATCGTCGAGAAGCGGGCGAGCGTCTGCGCGGCGAGCACCTCGCGTCCGGCGAGCGCCCGCAGCGACAGCACGAGGCCGACCAAACCGCCGAGCCAGACGGCGCCCGCAATCACGTGGATGACGTCCGACATCACGAGGACCGGCGCCGGGGCGAAGGCGCGGGTGTGCCCGACGAGCGACGGACCGATCAGCGCCAGCAGGGTCCCGGCCATCAGCAGGGCCCGATCGGTCGGGTCCGGTGGCGTGACTCGGGCGCCCCGGACGACCATGCCGAGCCCGAGCAGCACCAGGGCGGCACTCACCAGCTCGTTGACGACGGAGCCGACGTCGAAGGCCGACACCACGTCGGTCAGCTCCAGCCCCTGTCCGTAGACGGCCGCCACCGGCACCTGCAGGACGAACCCGAGTGCGCCCGCCGCGGCGGCGTACCGCAGCAGCCGACGCAGCCGCGTGCGTACGTCGCTGCCGTCCCACCCCTGCGGGAGCACCTGGGCCAGGAAGATCGCGAGGCCGGCGGCCAGCAGCAGCCCGACGAGCGAGACGACCGTGACGAGGTCACGCACCACCTCGACGAGCCGCGAGGAGGTCTCCCGCTCGGGCGGCGCCGAGACCGAGTCGCTGGGGGCGCCGACGGAGAAGGTGAGGGCGCCCGAGATGGGGTGGCCGTCGCTCGAGAGGACGTTCCACGACACCACGTAGGTGCCGTCGACGAGGTCGGCCGCACCGCTCAGCGCCACGGTGACCTCGACGCCGCCCGCCGAGGCCGACGAGTCCACCACCTCGCCCTCGGCGTCGTAGACCGCGACCTCCTGCGAGGTGAGCCGCACCGGCTCGTTGAAGGTCAGGGTCACCGACTCGGGCGCGGTCTCGAGGACCGCGCCCTCCTCGGGGTCGGTGCCGACGAGCTCGGCGTGCGCCGAGGCGGGCGAGACACCGGCGAGCACGATCACGAGCGCGACCAGCAGGGCGGCGACCGGACCCAGTCCCCGGAGGACGGTCCGGCGCCACCGTGCTGGCCGCGCTCTCGAGGTCACGTGGTCGAGCGCGTCCGGGCCAGGGCGAGACCTCCGGCGACCAGGCCGAGCAGGCCGGCGCCGAGCCCGGCCCAGCCGACGGCCGAGGAACCGTCGTCGCCGTCGGCCTCGGCGGCCGCAGGCTCGTCACCGTCCTCGTGCTCCGCCTCGTCGCCGGGCGTCTCGGCGGCCTCGTCACCGTGGTGGCCCTCCCCGCTCGCCGGCAGGATCGTGAACGACGGCGCCGGGCTCTCCAGCTCCTCCTCGTCCTGGCCGTCGGTCGGGACCTGGGTCCACGCGGTCTCGCCCTGCTCGCACGTCTGGATCGTCGGGAAGGCGAGCGTCTCGCCCTCGGCGTCCGGGACCTGGAACGAGAGCTCGAAGGTGTCGCGCTGCCCGTCCGGCAGCGGCGTCCTGGCGGTGTAGGCGATGGTCGAGGTGCGCTCGGTGATCTCGTTGCCGTGGGCGTCGGTCACCGGGTCGTCGAGCTGCTCGATGGTGGCCTCGAGCTCGTAGTAGGGGTTGCGCGTCGGCGTCACCGAGTACACCGACTCGGGCAGCTGGACCTCGATCCGCGTGGTGGGCGAGTCCTCGCAGCCGTGCGGCACGCTCAGGGTGAGCACGGTGAACGCCCCGGCCGAGGCGTCGGTGACGGACGCGCTGACGTGTGCGCTGGCGGGGGACACGAGGGACAGGGCGATCGCCGCGGTGGCGGCGGGGAGGACGCAGATCCGGATGAGGGGTCGCGTCAGGGTACGGCTGGACATACGGGTTCTCCTGGGTGGTCGTACGGGTCATGGGGTCGCGTGTGCCCCCTGGCCCCGACGGGACTCAGGTGGGCAGGACCCCCAGCGGCGGACCGCGACCAGGAGTGACCAGCAGGTGCACGAGCGAGGTGCCCTGGCGTACGTCGACCGGGCGCGGGCGCGGCCGGGTCGTGACCGGCAGTGCCGCGCCGAGCAGGAGCGCGACGACGTACGACGCGGCGCGGCGTCCCGCCCACCACAGGAACGCGGTGAGCAGGGTGACGAAGAGGTGGGCGGCGACCATCTGCCAGGTCCAGCCGGGCGCCGCGGTCGTCTCGGCCATGGCGGGCATCGAGGCATGGCTGTGGCCGGCCACGAGCCCGAAGGTCTCGTGCAGGCCGAGCTGCGCGGTGGCGACCACCGGCAGCAGTGCCCAGAGGGGCACGTCACGGGTGAAGAGCACCAGCCCGCCGGCGAGCACCACGGCGGCGACGAGCGCCAGGCCGGGGCCGCTCGGGACGGTGCCCCCGGCCCAGGTGTGCGCGGAGAGCGCACCCACGACGACCACGGCCGTCGCGGTGACTGCGCGCGCGAGGACGTGCGGCGCGGGCACGCGCACCACTCTCGCCTCCACGTTCACGGAGACATCGTCGCAGAGGTTCCCGGTGGAGCCGGGTGGGTGGTCCAGCCCGGCTACCGCCCCGGACGTCGGTAGTCGCCGTGCACGTGGCCCTGCCCGTGCGACGGCGCGCACCCCATCGGCCCGCGTCGGGACCGGACGAACATCAGCGGGAAGATCAGCAGCCAGAACGGGGCGTGGGTGAGCGCGCTGAGCAGGACCAGTGCGGCGATGACCGGCAGCAGCGGGAAGCGGCGCGGTCCTCCGGCGCGGGCCGCGGGGCGAGCCGTCGCCGGGGGACGGGTCGCCTGCGGTCGCGGGAGGTCGTTGAACAGCAGCGCGAGGTCGGCGCGGGTCCGCGCCGTCCAGATCGCGTCGAGCCGCTCGTCGTACTCCTCGTGGTCGAGGCGACCGTCGGCGTAGTGCCCGGCCAGGTCGGCCATCGCGCGCTCGCGGTCGCTGTCGGCGATGCGGGTCTGCGGGTCGTTCATCCCTCGCCGTCCCGTCCGTCCGCCAGGATGCCGTAGAGCCGGCGCCGGGTGTCGACGAGCACGTCGAGTGCCGCCTTCTTCTGCTGCTCGGAGCCCTGGGTCGCGAGCTGCCAGACGGCGCTGACGACCTGGCCGATCTCGCTCTTGATGTCGGCCTGGCCCGAGGGGTGGTCGGTCCGGGCCGGTTCGGTGCGGGCGAAGGGCGCCCACACCGAGGCCAGCTCGTCGGCGTTGGCCTCGGCCCACTCCGCCCCCGAGTCGGTCAGCCGGATCGTGCGTCGGCCACGCTCGTCGTCGGACTCGACGAGGCCCTCGTCCTGCAGCTGCTGGATGGTCGGGTAGACCGAGCCGGGCGAGGGGCGCCACTCGCCGTTGCTGAGCTCGGAGATCTCCTGGATCACCTGGTAGCCGTTGATCGGCTCGTCGGCGGTCCTGGCGCGGTGGAGGACGTCGATGATCGCGGTACGCACGTCACCGCGACGCACCTTCGGGCCGCGCTGCTGCGGCGGCGCCTGCGCGGAGCCGACGAAGCCGAGGATGTCGTTGAGCCACGGCGGCGGGCCGCCGGGTCGTCGCCCGTGCCGCGGGCCGTGTCGGTCGTCCTGGGGCCAGTCCGCCCCGGGCCAGTGGTGTCCCATGTCCGTGCTCCCTCGGTGTGTGACTCGTGATCTATCGCCGGTCTATCGCGATATATCGTGAGCGTACGCCGACGAGGTGGCACGGGCAAGAGCGGTGCGTGAGGAGGATTCCCAGACCTCGAAATCCCCCTCACGCACCGCTCCAGCGCGCGAACGGAGCTAGCGCGCTCGCCCGGTCGGGGTGCAGGCGCGCCTCGGCACCGTGGTGTCGTTGATGATCGCCTTGAAGAGCGCCGGGGCGCGGTCGGGGTCGGCGATGATCCGGTTGGGGTCGCTGGGTGCCGCGAGGTTGGGCATCGTGCAGGTCTGGCTGTCGCCCGTCATGGCCAGGGCGAACCGGCCGAGGTCGATCGGGTTCATCTTGTCGTCGACCCGGATGGCGCCCGAGGCGGCGTCGTTGATCCTCCAGTAGCGCACCGGGTTCAGGAACGTCCACGGCGTCAGTGCCTCGTCGCCGAGTGCGCTGATCACCTCGCGCTGCCGGGCGACGCGGTCGAGGTCGCTGAGGGCGGTGACGTGGCGCGATCGGGAGTACGCCAGCGCGGTGAGGCCGTCGACGTCCTGGCAGCCCTTCTTGATGTCGAGCCGCGCGAGCGGGTCCTGCATGTCCTGCTTGGGGCAGATCTCCACGCCGCCGAAGGCATCGACGGTGTTGATCACGCTGCCGAAGCCGAGCTCGACGTAGTGGTCGATGTGGATGCCGGTCAGCGCCTCGACGGTCGCCACCAGCAGGGGGGCGCCTCCAGTGGCGAACGCGGAGTTGATCATCTGCGTGCCCTCGCCCGGCACCTCGGCGAGCGTGTCGCGCGGGATCGACATCATCGTGCGGCCGCCAGAGCCGGTGTGCAGCACGATGATGGTGTCGGTGTTGGTGCCGCCGCGGTCGCCGGTCTTGAGCACCTTGCGCTGCTCGGCGCTGAGGTCGTCGGCCTTGTCGGACCCGACGATCAGGTAGTTGGTGCCCGGCTGGTCGGCGGGGCGCTTGGTGCCGTTCGGCTCGGCGTCGATCTTGTCGATCTGCGTCCAGTGGTAGAGCGGGACGCCGACGAGGTAGACCACGAAGAGCAGGAGCAGCAACGGGATGAACCCGAGCCGCAGGCGCGGGCGCCAGCGGCGCTTCGCGGGCTTCTGCGGCGGGGGTGCGCTGGCGGCCGCCATCTGCCGGTCACTGGGCGGCTGGCCCCCGGAGCCGCGTGCCTCACGACGCGCCGCGGGCATCACCCGGGTCTCGTCGGGACGCTGCGACGAGTCCGCGCCCCGGGTCGGCACCTGCTGGGTCGCGTCGGACGGCGGGGACTGCGACTTGCCTCCGTAGAGCCAGTCGTACTCCGGTGTTCCCTTCTCGGGCATGCCGGAGCCCTGCGGACGATCTGCCATGGGAGGGGACGCTACCGTGCGGCACATGACTGAGGGCATCACCCAAGCGCGTCCCACGTCGTACAGCCGGGTGAGCCTCGGCATCATCGCCTCCGCGACGGAGGCGAACCTGCTCGGCAACGTCCATGGCGGCGACATCATGAAGCTCGCCGACTCCACCGCGGGAGCCGTGGCCTACCGCCACAGCGGCGGTCCGGCCGTGACGGCCGCGATGGACGAGATGACCTTCCTCGAGCCGGTGCACGTCGGCGACATCATCACGACCTATGCCCAGGTCAACTGGGCGGGCAGCTCGTCGATGGAGATCGGCGTCCGCGTCGAGGCGCAGCCGTGGGGCGACGCCGCCGACGCGCCACTTCACGTGGCCAGCGCCTACTTCGTCTTCGTCGCCATCGACGAGGCAGGTCGCTCGCGGCGGGTCCCGCCGCTGCAGACCGAGACGCCCGGAGACGTACGCCGCCAGCGCGAGGCCGAGATCCGCCGCGCGCACCGGCTGGCGCGGAAGACCGAGATCGACGAGGGCCGAGAAGGCTGAACGAGGGGTGGGGACTGGCGGCGCGCGAGGGCCGCGCGTCCGTGGTTGCCGGCCACGGCGCGTCGCGCGCCCGTGGGACGGGTGTGACTGGTGATACTGGGCGGGCTGACTTCCCCCAGCTGAGAGGCCCCCCATGCCGCCCGCCACGTCCCCCGGGTCGCACCAGACGCGGTTCACCACGCTCGACCGTGCGCAACGCGTACGGTTCCGCCGCGCGGTGACCCTGATGCTGATGACCCTCGTGCTCCCGGGCTCGGCCCAGCTGGTCGCGGGCAACCGACGGACCGGCCGCCTCGCGCTCCGGACGTGGGCCGTGCTGGTCGTCGTGGGTGTCGCCATGCTGCTGGCGTCGTTCCTCTGGCACGGCGTGGCGTTCTGGGCCGGCACCAACACCATGGTCCTCCAGGCGCTGCGGATCGGGCTGATGGCGCTCGCCGTCGGCTGGGCCTACCTGTTCGTCGACGCCTGGCGCCTCGGCCAGCCCCTCACCCTGCAGCGCCAGCACCGGCTGGCGATCGTCGGCGTCAACGGCTTCCTCTGCTTCAGCGTCGCCGGCGCCCTCCTCTTCGGCGCCCACGTGGTCGGCGTCCAGCGCGACTTCATGATCTCGATGTTCGGCAACGGCGCGGCGGTCGACGCCCACCAGGGCCGTTACAACGTCCTGCTGATGGGCGGCGACTCCGGTGCGGGCCGCTGGGGCCTGCGTCCCGACTCGATGACCGTGGCCAGCATCGACGCCGACACCGGCAAGACCGTGCTGATCTCGCTGCCACGCAACATGCAGAACTTCCCGTTCGCCGAGGGCTCGGTGATGGCCGAGCAGTTCCCCGACGGGTTCGACGAGGAGGGGATGTACCTCAACGGCCTCGCCACGTGGGCGCTCGACCACGCGGCCCTCTTCAAGGGCTCGAAGAACCCCGGCGTCGACGCGACCATCATGGGCGTCGAGGGGATCACCGGCCTGAAGATGAACTACTGGGCGATGGTCAACCTCGAGGGGTTCAAGGACCTCGTCGACGCGGTCGGGGGAGTCGAGCTCAACGTGCGGCAGGCGATCCCCGTCGGGCTGCCCTGGGAGAAGGGCTTCCACTACATCGATCCCGGCAAGCGCACGCTCAACGGGCACGACACCCTCTGGTTCGCCCGGGCGCGCGAGGGCTCCGACGACTACTCCCGCATGGCGCGGCAGAAGTGCGTGATGAGCGCGATGCTGCAGCAGGTCAGCCCGCAGGTCGCGCTGCGCAACTTCGAGAAGATCGCCGGCGCGAGCGAGGCGATGGTCTCCACCGACATCCCGCGCGGCGAGGTCGACCGCTTCGTCGACCTGGCGCTCCGGGCGAAGAGCCAGAAGATCGCGACCCTGTCGCTCGTGCCGCCGATGATCAACACCGCCCGCCCCGACATCGCGCTCGTGCAGCAGAAGGTCGCCGCCGCGATCGCCCGCGCCGAGGGCGAGAAGCCGGCCGTGGCGAAGACGGTGGAGGCCGCCCCGGCCGAGGAGGCGCCCACCTCCGACGCTCCGGCGACCGCGCCCACCGAGCAGCCGGCCGCACCCGCGACCCCCGCCGCCCCGCAGTCGGTCACCGGCGGCTCGGTCGGCTCGATGGCCGAGGGCTACGCCGCCAACCAGTCGGAGGACCTCGGCGCGGTGTGCTGACCGGTGGGATCCCTCGTCCGGCCCCTAGGGTGTACGCCGTGACCACCGGACCACTGCCCCGCATCGTCGCGGTCGTGGTCACCTTCAACCGGCTCGGCCTGCTGCAGAAGCTCGTCGATCGGCTCGGCGAGATCGACGGGCTGGGCGAGGTGCTCGTGATCGACAACGCGTCGTCCGACGGCACGGGGGAGTGGCTCGACGCGCGCGGCCACACCGGCGAGATCCCGCTCCGCTCGCGCACCCTGAGCACCAACCGCGGCGGGGCCGGCGGCTTCCACGACGGACTGGCCTGGGCCATCGACCGCGAGGCCGACCTGGTGTGGCTGATGGACGACGACGGCCTGCCCGACGCCGACTGCCTCGAGCGGCTGCTCGAGGAGACCGACAACCTGGACTTCTGGGGACCCCTCGTGGTCGACGAGGCCGACCCGAGCCGGCTGGTGTTCCCGATCCGGATCCCCGGCGGCACCCGCGTGGTGCACGCCGTCGACGACGTGCGGAAGGCCGCGCGGCACGACCGCATCGACGGGATCGTCATCCCCTTCAACGGCGTGCTCGTCACCAAGGAGCTCGTCGACAGGATCGGCCTGCCCCGCGAGGAGTTCTTCATCTGGGGCGACGACCACGAGTACCGGCTGCGGGCGGAGGAGGCCGGGGCCCGCGTCGCCACCGTCGTCACCGCCACCGTGCGGCACCCCAGCGTCGGCAACCTGGGGACGCCCATGATGTTCGGTCGGACGACCTACAACGACTCGCCGAGCGACCTCAAGCACTACTGCATGGCCCGCAACAACCTGGTCAACCTGCGCGACTACCGCGGCCCCCTGCACGCGGCCGCCTTCGTGGTGAAGACGGCGTGGTTCTACACGTTCACCCGCCCGAGCCTGGCCCGCCTCCGGCTCAGCCTCCGGGCCATGCGCGCCGGGATCGCCGGCGACTACGAGGGCCACCGGAGGTACCTCGCATGAGTGAGACCGTGGCGGTCGTCGTGGTCACCCACAACCGCGCCGACCTGCTCGCCGGCATGCTCGACGGGCTCGCCGCCCAGACGCACGCCCCCGACGCGGTCGTCGTCGTCGACAACGGGAGCACCGACCACACCGGCGAGGTGCTCGCCGGGGCGAGGGAACGTACCGGCCTGCCGCTCGAGGTGATCGCGCAGGACAACCTCGGCGGGGCCGGTGGCTTCCACCGCGGCGTGCGGGCGGCGTACGACGGCGGCTGGGACCGCGTGTGGCTGATGGATGACGACGTGGTGCCGGCGCCCGGTTGCCTCGCGGCGCTGATGGCGGTCGACGAGGACTGCCTGATCGCGGTGCGTGAGGACCTCGGTGGCGCGCTCGTCGAGAAGGCCGCGATCCACTTCGACCTGCGCAACCCGCTGGCGATCCGGCCCAAGCGTTCCTCCGTCGACTCGACGTACGCCGACCGCGCATCGATGCCAGTCCTGGTCGAGGTGGAGAACGTCGCCTTCGAGGGGTTCATGGTCCGCCGCACGGTGGTCGACGAGATCGGCTTCCCCGACCCGGCGTTCTTCATCTTCTACGACGACGTCGACTTCGCCGTGCGCGCCCGGGAGGCCGGGCGTCACGTGTGGGCGGTCCGCGACGCCGTGCTCGTGCGCCAGCTCGACTTCAACCAGCAGCACGACCTGTCCGGCTGGAAGGGCTTCTACATGTATCGCAACCTCTTCGTGGTGCACCTGCGCCACGGGGAGAACCCTCTGGTCCGGCTCAAGCCCTGGCTGATCACCGTTGCCGTGGTGCTGCTCAGCCCGGTGCGCGGCGGTCGCGCCGAGGCGCGCAACGTGATCCGCGCCATGGCCTCCGCGCGGGGCATGCGCCGCGTGTCCGGACCGGCCCGCCCCCCTCGCTAGACTCGAGCGCGCCTCTCACCACGGCGCCCTTCCACCTACAGGAGTTCCTCCCTTGTCCCAGGGCCTCACGCACGATGCTCCGCTCCCCGACCTCGTCATCGTCGGTGCCGGACTGTTCGGTCTCACCATCGCCGAGCGCTGCGCCGAGGAGCTGGGTCTCCGGGTGCTCATCCTCGAGCGTCGCCACCACCTCGGCGGCAACGCCTACAGCGAGCGTGACCCGGAGACCAACGTCGAGGTCCACAAGTACGGCGCCCACCTCTTCCACACCTCCAACGAGCGCGTGTGGGAGTACGCCAACCGGTTCACGACGTTCACCGACTACCGGCACCGCGTCTTCGGGAAGTACCAGGGGCAGGTCTACTCCCTGCCGATGAACCTCGCGCTCATCAACCAGTTCTTCGGCAAGTCCCACACGCCCGAGGAGGCGCGGGCGCTGATCGCCGAGCAGTCGAGCGAGATCGCCACCGAGGACGCCTCGAACCTGGAGGAGAAGGCGATCAGCCTGATCGGGCGCCCCCTCTACGAGGCGTTCATCAAGGGTTACACCGCCAAGCAGTGGCAGACCGACCCCACCGAGCTCAGCGCGGAGATCATCACCCGGCTGCCGGTGCGCTACACGTTCCAGAACGGCTGGTTCAGCGACACCTACGAGGGCCTGCCCACCGAGGGCTACACCGCATGGCTGACGAAGATGGCCGACCACCCCAACATCGAGATCCGCCTCGAGACCGACTTCTTCGCCGTCGCCGACGAGTTCAAGGGCAAGGTGCCGATCGTCTACACCGGCCCCGTCGACGAGTACTTCGGCAGCTCCGAGGGCCGCCTCTCCTGGCGCACCGTCGACCTCGAGGAGAGCGTCGTCGACACCGACGACTTCCAGGGCACCGGCGTCGTGAACTACAACGACCAGGACGTCCCCTTCACCCGCATCATCGAGTTCAAGCACTTCCACCCGGAGCGCGAGAAGACCCACCTGCCGGGCAAGAGCGTGATCGTGCACGAGTACAGCCGCTTCGCGGAGGAGGGCGACGAGCCCTACTACCCGGTGAACACCGCCGACGACCGCGCCAAGCTGCTCAAGTACCGCGAGCTCGCCAAGTCCGAGCCGATGGTCCTGTTCGGCGGCCGCCTCGGCACCTACAAGTACCTCGACATGCACATGGCGATCGGCGCCGCGCTGTCGATGTACGACAACAAGCTCAAGCCGCACTTCACCGAGGGCGCCGAGCTGACCAGCGGAGGCATCGACGCATGAGCACCACCCCCGACACCGTCACCCGCCTGCTCCAGCGGCAGATCCTGCCCCTCGACCGTGACACCGACGTCTTCCCGCTCTACGTCGACCTCGAGGAGCCGAAGCTCGACACCGACCGGTTCGAGGTCGGCGGCAACACCGCGGCGAAGGACCTCAACAACGCCGCGATCCGCCAGTCCACCTCGACCGGGCGCAAGCTGCACCCCGACCAGATCCGCTCGCGCACCGCGCTGCGGCTCGAGCCGTCGCAGCTGCTCTCCTTCGGCACCTACTTCAACGCCTTCCCGGCGTCGTACTGGCGTCGCCACACGGTGGTGACCGACGTCGAGCTCACCGTCGACATCACCGGTGTCGGGTCGGTCGTCACGGTCTACAAGTCGATGGCGCGCGGCCACTCGCAGCGCGTCGACGCCGCGACGGTCGAGGGGGAGTCGGGCACCTTCACGTTCAAGCTCCCGCTCAAGCCGTTCGTCGACGGCGGCTGGTACTGGTACGACGTCGTCGCAGGCGACCACGGCGCGACGGTCGAGACCGCCGAGTGGAGCGCCCAGGTGCCCGTCGACCGGGCCGACCACGGCACCGTCGACATCTGCATCACCACGATGCTGCCCGACATGAGCGCGCAGCTGCTCACCCAGCTCGGCGACGCCGACGAGCTCCAGCCCTACCTCGACACGGTCTTCGTGATGGACCAGGGCAAGGAGAAGGTCACCGACAGCACCTACTTCCCGGCCGCTCGCGAGGGCCTCGGCGACAAGCTCCGGGTGCTCGTCCAGGGCAACCTCGGCGGTTCCGGCGGCTATGCCCGCGGCCAGCTCGAGAGCGTCCGGAAGGGCACCGCGACGTACGCCCTGATGATGGACGACGACGTCGTCTGCGAGCCCGAGGGCATCATCCGTGCCGTCACGTTCGGCGACCTTGCCAAGCGCCCGACCATCGTCGGCGGCCACATGTTCAACCTCTACAGCCGCGCCCAGCTGCACTCGTTCGGCGAGATCGTGCAGCCGTGGCGCTTCTGGTGGCAGACCCGCCTCGACGGCTACAGCCAGTGGGACTTCGGCTCCCGCAACCTGCGCTCCTCGCGCTGGCTGCACAAGCGCGCGGACGTCGACTTCAACGGCTGGTTCATGTGCCTGATCCCGCGCGTGGTGCTCGAGGAGATCGGCCTGTCGCTGCCGGTCTTCATCAAGTGGGACGACTCCGAGTTCGGCCTGCGCGCCAAGGCCGCCGGCTACCCGACGGTGTCCTTCCCGGGCGCCGCGGTGTGGCACGTGCCGTGGACCGACAAGAACGACGGCGTCGACTGGCAGTCCTACTTCCACCACCGCAACCGGCTGATCGCCGCGCTGCTGCACTCGCCCTACGAGCGCGGCGGCCGGATGGTGCGCGAGAGCCTCAACCACCAGGTCAAGCACGTCGCGTCCCTGCAGTACTCCACCGCGGAGCTGCGCCAGCTGGCGATGGACGACGTGCTGCGCGGCCCGCACGCGCTCCACGGCGACCTGCCCACCAAGCTCGCGGAGATCAACGCCTTCCGCGCGCAGTACTCCGACGCGCAGCTGCACGCCGACCGTGACGACCTGCCTCCGGTGCGGCGCAAGAAGCCGCCGAAGAAGGGCAAGGCCGACATCGAGATCCCGGGGCGACTCAGCACCCTGATCTCCGCCGGCCTCGCGCCGATCCGCCAGCTGCGGCCGGTGCGCGAGATGTCGCAGGAGTTCCCCGAGACCGAGCTGACCGCGATGGACGCCAAGTGGTGGAACCTCGTGAAGTACGACTCCGCCGTGGTGTCGATGAACGACGGCACGTCGGTGGCGCTCTACAAGCGCGACCCCGCCCACTACCGCGACCTGATGAAGCGCGCGATCGAGACCCACCGCCGCTTCCACCGGGAGTGGCCCGAGCTCGCCCGGCAGTACCGCGAGGCGCTCGGCGACATCACGTCGCCGGAGGCCTGGGAGAAGACCTTCGCGCCCTGGACCGAGACCCCCGCGGGTGACGATGAGTGAGCGGCTCGTGAGCTCGACGCCCGCGGACCCGGCGCGTCACTCCCCGAGCACCCTCGAGGCCCTGCCCCTGGCGCCGCCGGCGGCCACGGGCCTCGGCGAGGTCGTACGCCGGCGCTACCTGCTGGGCATGCTGGTGCGCAACACGATCAAGTCGCGCTACCAGGGCACCGTGCTCGGGTGGCTCTGGAGCTACCTGCAGCCGGCCATCCGGTTCTGCATGTTCTACTTCCTGTTCCAGGTGATGATCGGCCGCGGCTCCAGCATGGAGAACTTCGCGATCCACCTGTTCGCGGGGATGGTGATCGTCCACTTCTTCACCGAGACCTTCAACGGCGGCACCCAGTCGCTGGTCCAGAACCGCTCGCTGATCACCAAGCTGCCGGTGCCGCGGGAGATGTTCCCGGTCGCGCGGATGCTGGTCGCCGCGTGGCACACGATCCCGATGCTCATCATCCTGCTCGTGCCGTGCGTGGCGCTGGGCTGGAAGCCCGACCTCGAGGGGATGGCCGCCGCCCTGCTCGGGTTCAGCCTGACCGCTGCGCTGGGCCTGGCGCTCGGGCTGCTCTTCAGCGTCGGCAACGTCTTCATGAGGGACGTCGGCAAGATCGCGCAGACGCTGACGCAGTTCGTCACCTTCAGCGTCCCGATGATGTATCCCTACACGCTGGTGAACGAGCGGTTCGGGGAGCCGATCGCCAGCTACTACCTCCTGAACCCGATGGCGGAGGCGGTGCTGCTCATCCAGCGCGGTTTCTGGATCGGCACCACCAGCGACCCGGAGGCGACGGCGGCCCTGCACATGCCGGACCACCTCTTCACGCGCGGTCTCATCATGCTCGGCGTGTCGATCGTGCTGCTGGTGCTCGCCCAGCGGATCTTCGCCCGGCTCGAGGCAAGGGTCCCGGAGCGGCTCTGATGACGACGATGATCAAGGTGGACAACGCCACCAAGGCCTTCACCCTGTCCTACCAGCGCTCGCTGAAGCAGACCGTGCTGGCCAAGGCCCGCGGCCGCAAGACGCACGACACGTTCAACGCCGTCGACGACGTCAGCTTCTCGGTCCACGAGGGCGAGGCGGTGGGCCTGATGGGGCTCAACGGCTCGGGCAAGTCCACGCTGCTCAAGCTGATCAGCGGCGTGATGCGGCCCGACTCCGGCTCCGTGCTCACCCGCGGCCGCATCGCCGGGCTCATCGCCACCGGCACCGGGTTCGACAACAACCTGAGCGGGCGCGAGAACCTCTACCTCAACGCCGCGATCCTGGGCATGTCGCGCGCGGAGACGGACCGCAAGTTCGACGAGATCGTCGACTTCGCCGACCTCGGCCGCTTCCTCGACACCGATGTCGCCTACTACAGCTCCGGCATGAAGGCGCGTCTCGGCTTCTCCGTCGCGGTCAACGTCGACGCCGACATCTTCATCGCCGACGAGGCGCTGGCGGTGGGGGACCGGCCCTTCAAGCGCAAGTGCAAGAAGCGCATGGACGAGATCGTGGCCTCGGGCGTGACGATGTTCTACGTCTCGCACGCCCCCGGCTCCGTGCGCAACCTCTGCAACCGCGTGCTCGTGATGGAGGACGGCCGCCTGGGCTTCGACGGCGACGTCGAGGAGGGCATCCACTACCTCCACTACGACGAGAGCGACGAGGACAACGGCGACGACGACGGCCTCGGCGCCGACATCTAGGTAGCTCTCCGCCGCCACCTTGGGTCGCGGCTGCTGGGCCGCCGGGGCCGCTGAGCCGTACGCCGTGGAGGGTGGCGGCAGATGACAACGGGGGAGGCTCAAGGAGGTGCGGTCTGCCGCCACCCTGGGGCGTCACCTTGGCCAGCGGGCCGCTGGGCCGTACGCCGTGGAGGGTGGCGGCAGATGACATCGGGGGAGGCTCGGGGGTTGCGGTCTGCCGCCACCTTGGGGCGTCACCTTGGCCCGCGGGCCGCTGAGCCGTACGCCGTGGAGGGTGGCGGCAGATGACATCGGGGGAGGCTCGGGGGTTGCGGTGTGCCGCCACCCTGGGGCGTCACCTTGGCCCGCAGGCCGCTGGGGCCGTACGCCGTGGAGGGTGGCGGCAGATGACATCGGGGGAGGCTCGGGGGTGCGGTCTGCCGCCACCTTGGGGCGTCACCTTGGCCCGCCGGCCGCTGGGCCGCACGCCGTGGAGGGTGGCGGCAGATGACAACGGGGGAGGCTCAGGGAGGTGCGGTCTGCCGCCACCCTGGGGACGTCACCTTGGCCCGCGAGCCGCTGAGCCGTACGCCGTGGAGGGTGGCGGCAGATGACATCGGGGGAGGCTCGGGGGCTGCGATATGCCGCCACCCCGGGCGGATTCCGGCGCTGTGTGCCACAATCTCAAAAGAATTACACCCATGTAACGGCGTGTCGAGTGGAAATTACACGTTTGTAGTTACTCAGAAACCCTTCCGTGACTGGTGTGACTGGTGTGAAACTCCTGCCTTGTGTGACCTTCCCCCACACAGGAGTAGATCTTCATGCGACCTCTTCAGGCCCGTCTCGTCACCCTCTGCCAGCAGGTGCTGGCCCTCGGTGTCGTGCTCGTCGTCCTCACGCCTGCCTCCGGTGTGGTCTCCCTCGACATCGTCGGCGGACACCCGGGCCAGCGTGCCCGCGTCACGCAGCGGCCAGGCGCTCCCGGCCGAGCTGATGTCGGCGACCGTGCCGACGAAGCCGGTCACCCCGCACGTGACCGAGGTGTCGCTCACCAGCACCGAGGGCGGGTTCTCCGGCCTGCGCGGTCGTACGGTCGCGGGCGGCGCCACCGACGCCCGGGTCACCAGCAAGCCGCGGCCCGTCGCGGGCTTCGCCGCGATCGGCGTGACGTGGCAGCACGGTGAGGACCTCGACGAGGACCAGATCGCCGTGCAGGTGCGCACCCGGACCGGCGACGAGTGGACCGCCTGGGAGGACCTGGAGTACCACGACGAGCACGGGCCCGACGCCGGCAGCGGCGAGGCGGCCAACGCCCGCCCCGGCACCGAGCCGATCTTCGTCGGCGAGGTCGACGACGTGCAGGTCAAGGCCGTCACCGACGGCACGACGCTCCCCGACGACCTGTCGCTGGCGCTGGTCGACCCCGGATCGGCGAGGTCGAGCGACGTCGAGAAGGCCGCCGACGCGGCCACGGGCTCGACGTCGTACGACGAGGACTATGCGCAGCAGGGCTCCATGATGGGCTCCTCGCAGGGCAGCGGATCGCAGGGCAGCGGATCGCAGGGCAGCGGATCGCAGGGCAGCGGCTCAGAGGGCCTCACCCTCCAGTCCGCGCGGACCAGCATGAAGCAGGCCGTCGCCCAGCCGACGATCTTCTCGCGCGCGCAGTGGGGCGCCGACGAGAGCATCCGCAACAAGAGCGCGCTGCGCTACGGCTCGATCAGCGGCGGGTTCGTGCACCACACGGTCAACGCCAACGACTACACCGAGGCCCAGGTGCCGGCGATCCTGCGCAGCATCTACGCCTACCACGTGAAGTCCCGCGGCTGGAGCGACATCGGCTACAACTTCCTCGTCGACCGGTTCGGCCGGATCTGGGAGGGCCGCTACGGCGGCATCGACAGGCCGGTCGTGGGCGCCCACACGCTCAACTACAACGACTACTCCTTCGCGATGTCGGCCATCGGCAACTTCGAGACCGTCCAGCCGACCGACGCGATGCTGCGGGCCTACGGCCAGCTCTTCGCGTGGAAGCTCTCGCTGCACGGCGTGAACCCCGCCTCGACCTCGCAGAAGATCGGTCGCAGCACCTTCCAGGCGATCAACGGCCACCGCGACGCCGGCTCGACCGCCTGCCCGGGCAAGTACGTCTACGCCCAGCTCCCGCTGATCCGGCAGTACGCCTCACAGGCGACGCCCGCGACCCCGGTGACCCCGACCGTGGTCCCGATCGCGGTCTCCCAGCCGAACCCGCAGAACAACCTCGACGCCTCGCCGTACCCGGACCTCGTGGTGCGCCGCGCCTCCGACGGCGCCGGCCTGGTGATCCCGACGGGCGGCCTGACGTCGTTCCAGAAGCGCATCGTCGTCGGCAAGAAGGGCTGGGACCGACGCTCGGACGTCCTCGTCTCGCCCGACCTCACCGGGGACGGGGTCTCCGACCTGGTGACCGTCGACAAGAACGGCGCCGTCCGGATCCGGGCCGGCTCCGGCAACGGCAAGTTCGGCAAGACCGCCAAGAAGCTGTCGCTCCGCGGCTACTCGCTCATCACCGCCGTCGGTGACATCAACGGCGACGGCCGCAACGACCTCGTCGCCCGCTTCAAGGGACGCCTCACCACCCTCATCGCGACCGGTCGCGGCGGCTTCGACCGCAAGGTCACCCGCAAGGGCTACGGCAACTACCGGCAGCTGATCGGAGCCGGTGACGTCAACGGCGACGGCCGCGCCGACCTGTTGGTGCGCAAGAAGAACCGCCTGCTCCTGCAGACCGGCTACGGCACCGGCCGCTTCGCCGCGCCGCGGAAGCTCGCCGGCTCGTGGCGCAGCTACAACCGCTACATCGCCGGCGACTTCAACGGTGACGGCCGTCCCGACCTGGTCGCACGCACCTTCAACGGCAGCATGATGCTGCTGCCGGGCCGCGGTGACGGGACGTACGGCGCCGCGCTCGGCCCTGCCACCAACCTCAAGTCCATGCGGTGGATCACCGGCGCGCAGATGACCGGCGGCCAGGGCGCGGACCTCGTCGGCGTGGCCGGCGAGAAGCTGGTCGTCGTCGGGAACCGCGACACCTTCGAGCTCGGCGCCGCGATCGACACCGGCGTGAACTTCACCGGCATGGACACCCTGCTCAACGCAGGTGACGTGAACCGCGACGGGTTCGGCGACGTCCTGGCCCGCAACCCCGGTGGCGAGCTGTGGCTCTACGCCGGCAACGGCACGGGCGCGCTCGCCCAGCCGAGGCTGCTGGGCAGCGGCTGGGCCGGGATCGCCGGCCTGGTCGCCGTCGGCGACGTGACCGGTGACGGCCAGCCGGACCTCATCGGGACCCCGGCGGGCGGGAAGCTCTCGGTGTGGGCGGGTAGCAACGGCGGCTTCAGCGCCGCCGTCCCGATCAAGGGCGCGGTCCCGTCGCCGGCCGGTCTGCCGTCCGACCTGTCCGGCTTCGACTGGGTGCTCGAGGTGCAGCCGATGACGCTCAAGGGCAAGGCCGACTACATCGTGCGCGACCGGCGGAGCGGTGTGGCGTACGTCTTCGGCGGGCGCAAGTCGGGCGTCTCCGCGCCGCGACTGCTGGGCGAGGGGATGGGGGCCTTCGACCTGGCGGGGTGAGAGGGAAGGGCCGTGGTCAGGCTCGGGCGGTCGCCCGCTCGGCGTCGTAGACGCCGTCGAGGCGGTCCGGGTCGGGATTGCGGACAAGGACCAGCGAGCCTCCTCGTGTGAGGGGCTCGGTGAAGGTGGCCATTCCTGGTGGGGAAGCCGGGTCGGCCACCGACAGAAGACGGCCGCCGTCGGTGAGAGAACTCCCGACGGCGGCCGTCAGGTCGTTCACCTCCCGCTGGGTCAGGGTGTCCGTCGCGAGGTCGTCCTGGGTCGGCGGGTCCCAGGCGGTCCAGCCGTCGGGCTGCGACCAGATCTCGACGCCCACGTCCAGCACGCCGGCCGGTAGCGGATCGGCGAAGCGGACGCCCAGCGGGCGCAGGCTGCACGCCAGCACCGGCAGCGCGGCGGCGCGGGGAGCCCATCCGTCCAGGGTCTCCGGCCCGCACACGACGGCGTCGGGGTCGTCGTCCGTGGTGACTCGCAGGCCGACGCTCCACGCGGCGCCCAGGAACACCGGCGAGAGCCAGTGCGGCGGCAGGTCGATCCGCAGCGACATGCCGCGCTCGAGGTCGGCCACGTCGGTGAGGAGGCCGGCGGCCTTGGCCACCCAGTTGGCGTACGTCGTCACGGACAGCTCGACGCGCTCGTCGGTCGAGTGGTCGTAGAACGTCAGCAACGGTCGCCCGGGTTCCCGCCGCAGCTGGGCGGCGAGGACCTCGGCGAAGGTGGCCATCAGGCAGGTGGACCGGCGCCGGTCAGACGGCGTTGGGCTCCGGGGAGTCCATGTAGGGGTAGTCCTGCATGAAGGTCTCCAGCGCGGAACCGCTCACGTCGGAGCAGTACTGCCAGACGCCGACCTGCTTGCTCGGGTCGGTCTCGCCGGCGCCGCCCACGGACCAGTGGGTGAGGGCGACGTGCTGGCCCTCCGGGAAGGCCTCGCCGTCCTCGGAGGTCCACGGCACGGCCTTGAACTTGTCGCGCAGGTTGGTGGTGCCCTGGAGCTTCGAGGCGATGCCGCGCAGCACGTCCATCTTGGCGTCGCTGTCGGCGATGGTCTCGTCGTACCAGAGGATCGTGAAGCCGTGCTCGAGGTTGTGCACCAGCTCACCGAGCTCGGGACGGTCCGAGGTCGTGTAGAGCTTGCGGTCCATGCTGTCCCACATGTTCCAGTGCTGGCCGAAGGCGGGCGGGGCGTCGGGATAGCTCATCGGCGTGCCGACCTCGACGTGGTCCTGGTTGCCCTCGGCGGCCACGGTCTCGACCTTCTGGCAGACCGAGGCCTTCGCACCGATCTCGCCCAGCGAGTCGGAGGCATAGGCGCGGAGGTCGTACCAGTCCTTCACCGGCTTGAAGGCGGCGGCGCCCACGATGAGGACGGCGACGAGGACGCACACACCCACGATCGCCAAGCCGCGCCGGTTCTCCGACTTCGACTGCTGGGAGCGGATGGAGTCGATGACCGCCTGACGGTCGGTCTTTGCCTGCTTGGCCACGGTGCTCTGGGTCTCTCGGTCGACTGCTGGAGGGGCAGCCGATGGGGCTGCGCTGGCAGAGTCTACGTAGTCACGGGTGACACGTGGCACACGACGTCGGTTGTCCCGTCGTCGGACGCCTCCGGCTCCCATGCGTCGACCCGCCAGCCGTGCGCGAAGCAGACCGCCTCGACGGCGGTGCGGTCGCCCCGGTCGGGCAGCCGGTCGAGCGCGGCGTGCAGCTCCTCCTCGGGGACTGGTGCCCCGAAGGGAATCCGGTCGTCGGCCGTCCCGGCCAGGGCCCGTACGACGGCCTCGCGGGCGCCCCAGCCGAAGAGGTCGTGCCCCTCGGGGCGCACGAGCGAGGCGGCGCCGGGCCCGTCCTGGCCGGACGGCAGCACGAGGTCGGCACGTCCACGGACGACGGCGACGGGGCGACCGGAGAGCTTGCCCTGCGCGAGCTCGGCCGCGCCCGCGATCTCGTCGGCCACCGCGGGAAGGGTGACGGCGAGCGGGTTGCCGTAGGGGTCGGTGCGACCGGCGAAGTCCTCCGCCACGACCAGTCCGGCGGCGCCGATGGCGATGTCGGTCTGGCCCTCGCGCCAGGCGCGACCGGCGGTGTCGGTGACGACCACCCCGACGTTGACCCCGGCCCGCGCGTGGATCTCGCGGCGCAGGGACCGGGCCGAGGCGTCGGGGTCGAGGGGGAGGAGGGCGATCGAGCCAACGGCCACGTTGGACGCGTCGACGCCGGCGGCGGCCATGGTCAGCCCGAGCCGGTGGCGCACGATCCGGGTGGCGCCGCGGCGGGCGACCAGCCGGACCGACTCCTCCTCGACCGCCGCGTCGCGATCGCCCCGCCGCGTCCGGCCCTCGGCCTTGCTCACGACCTTGCTGGTCACCGAGACCACGTCGCCGTCGGCCAGGTCGGCGCCGTCGGCCAGGGCCGTCAGCACGAGGCCGGCGAGGTCGTCGCCGGCGACGACCTCCGGGACGCCGTCGGGCGCCCAGACCTCGATCCTGCTCACGGCGTGGTGCCGCCGACGAGGGCCACGGCGGCGGCCGCCATCGCGGCGGTCGCGTCGGGGTCGCCCATCATCAGCGGCACCGCGCGGGCGAGCACGCCGGCCTCCGCGAGCCGCGGCAGCTGGTCGGCGTCACGGCTGTCGATGAGCCACCCGTCGAGCACACCGCCGGCCGACCGGGCGCCGTAGTGGGCGCCGACCGCGCCGGCGCTGACCTCGACCCCGATGCTCGTCAGCATCTGTGCGGCCATGCCGTGCACGTGGGACGCACCGACGATGGGGGAGAGGCCGACCACCGGTGCGGCCGTCGCGCGCACGGCGTCGCGGATCCCCGGGACGCCGAGGATGGTGCCGACGGAGACGACCGGGTTGGACGGCGGCAGCACGACGAGGTCGGTGTCGGCGATCGCGTCGAGCACGCCGGGCGCCGGGGTGGCCGCGTCCTGCCCGACGACGAGGACCGTCTCGGCCGGCACCGCGGCACGCAGGCGGACCCAGTACTCCTGGAAGTGCACCACCGACCGGCCGCTCGGGCTGTCGGGGTCGGCGATAGCGACGTGGGTCTCGACGCGGTCGTCGCTCATCGGCAGCAGGGTGACGCCCGCCCCGTGGATCGGCGTCAGCCAGCGGCGGCACAGTGCCTCGGTCACCTGCGACAGCGAGAACCCGGCCTCGAGCATCTGCGTCCGCACCAGGTGGGTGGCGATGTCGCGATCGCCGAGACCGAACCACGTCGGCTCGACGCCGTACGCCTCGAGCTCGGCCTTCGCGCTCCACGACTCGTCGCGGCGACCCCACCCCCGCTCGGCGTCGATGCCGTCGCCGAGGGTGTACATCACGGTGTCGAGGTCGGGGCAGACCTTGAGGCCGTGGATCCACCAGTCGTCGGCGGTGTTGGCGACCACGGTGACCTGCGTGTCGGCGGATCCGCCGGGCACCGCGCCGGAACGCAGGCCGTGCAACAGGCCTTGGACGAACCTTGCCCCGCCGACACCTCCGGAGAGGACGGTGATACGGCTGAGCGCGAGCGCGGATGATGGCACAGGAACAGCCTGCCGTACGGACTTTGGCCATATCAGATCCGGGCTTGACTTGCGGGGTACGACAGGCATGTAATTCCGACAGTGTCGTTAGTTCTCCAGTGTCGGATTTCTGGGCCAGGGTCGAAAGGGCTACAACCATGAGAGCAGAACTGTTTCTCCTCGAGCCCGAGGGCGAGGAGCTCGGTTGGCAGGACCGCGCGTTGTGCGCGCAGACGGATCCCGAGGCGTTCTTCCCGGAGAAGGGCGGCTCCACGCGCGAGGCCAAGAAGGTGTGCCTCACGTGCGAGGTCCGCGACGAGTGCCTCGAGTCCGCACTGATGAACGACGAGCGCTTCGGCATCTGGGGCGGGCTGTCCGAGCGTGAGCGCCGCAAGCTCAAGAAGCGCGCCGTCTGAGGCACCTTCCTGGCCCTCAACTCGCTGTTTTTGGCGGCGTGGAGCGCCTCGCTAAGGTGCTCCGGTGTCCGTCACAGCGCTTCTCGTCAGTCATGACGGGGCGCGGTGGCTGCCGGCAGTACTCGCTGGTCTGATCGGGCAGACCCTCCCGGTCGACCGCGTCGTCGCCGTCGACACCACGAGCCGCGACGACAGCGTCGATCTCGTGCGCGACACCTTCGGCGCCACTGGTCCGGGCACGGCTGGTCTGGACCTGGTCGTCGAGGTGGTCCACGGATCCACCAGCTATCCCGCGGCCGTCCGCCGTGGTCTCGACCTCGCCCCGGCCACCGGTCCGGACGAGTGGGTGTGGCTGCTGCACGACGACAGCAACCCCGAGCCCACCGCCCTCGCCGAGCTGCTCGCGGCCGCGCGGGAGCACCCCGACGCCGCGATCCTCGGCCCCAAGCTGCGCGAGTGGCCCTCGCTGCGCCGCCTACTCGAGGTCGGCCTCACCATCACCGGCACCGGCCGGCGCGAGACCGGCCTGGAGCGCGGTGAGTACGACCAGGGCCAGCACGACGAGGTCCGCGAGGTGCTCGCGGTCAACACCGCCGGCATGCTCGTGCGCCGCGAGGTGCTCGAGTCGCTGGGCGGGCTCGACGAGGACCTGCCGATCTTCGGCAACGACATCGACTTCGGGTGGCGCGCGGCGCTGGCCGGGCACCGCACCATCGTGGTGCCGCAGGCGGTCGTCTTCCACGCCGAGGCCGCCCACCGCGGGATCCGTCGCACGCCCCTGACCGGCCGCCACACGCACTACCAGGAGCGGCGGGCCGCGCTGTTGACCTCGCTGGCCAACGTGTCCGGCCGCAGCTTCGCCTGGCACTACGTCCGGCTCTTCGTCGGCTCGCTCCTGCGGGTGCTCGGGTTCTTCGCGGTGCGGTCGGTGGGGGAGGCCTTCGACGAGCTCGCGGCCGTCCTGTCCGTGCACGGACGTCCGCGCCAGGTGCTGGCCGCCCGCCGCGAGCGGGCCCGGCGCCGCGTGGGCGAGCCCGCAGACGTACGCCACCTGCTCGCACCGGTGTGGCTGCCCTACCGGCACGGCCTCGACTTCGTCACCGACCTCGCCTCGGCACTGACCGGCCAGGCCGCCGACGTCGCCGAGCGGCGGCGCGCGGCGCGGACGCCGGAGGCCGCGTCGGCGGTCCGGGAGCGCCGCGGGTCCGCGGCGGCCGAGGACGACGAGGAGGCCTACCTGACCGACAGCGGACTCGTGGCGCGCTTCTTCACCAACCCGGTCGCGGTCGCGCTGGTGCTCTTCGGCGTCCTGTCCCTGGTCGCCGCGCGGGAGGCCTTCGGCGCGATCGTCGGCGGCGCGCTGTCACCGGTGCCGTCCGCGGCCGGTGACTGGTGGTCGCTGCACGCCGCGACCTGGCTGCCGCTCGGCACCGGCACCGACGTACCCGCGCCGGCCTACGTCCTGCCCTTCGCCGCGGCCGCGTGGCTGATGCTGGGCCACACGGGTGCCGTCGTGTCGGCGCTGATGCTGCTCGCCGTGCCGTTCGCCGCGTGGGGCGCCTGGCGCCTGCTCACGGTGGTGGGCCGGCTCGTCGACCCGCTCGGGCTGCCGCGCTGGCTGGTCGTGTGGGGCGCCCTCACGTATGCCCTCGTGCCGGTCGCATCGGGCGCCTGGGCCGAGGGTCGCTTCGGCGTCGTCGCGGTCGCCGCCCTCCTGCCGTGGGCGGCGCACGCCGCGCTGGGCTTCGTCGATCCCGACCGCGACCGGCGCTGGCGCGCCGCCTGGCGCACCGCCCTCCTGCTCGCCCTCGGTGCCGCATTCGTCCCCGGCCTGTGGCTCTTCGCCCTCCTCGCCACCGCGGTCGTCCTCGGCTCCGCTGCGGTCATCTCACCGCGGCTGCTGCGGGAGCGCGACAGCTGGGGACCACCGGTCGTGGCGGTCGCCGCCACCCCGGTGCTCCTCGCGCCGTGGCTCGTCCCCCTGGTCACGACCGGGTCGGCGTCCGGGCTGCTCCTCGAGGCGGGCGGGCTCACCGTCGACCAGGTGACGTTCGGGGGCCTGCTGACCGGACGGCTCAACGACCTCGGCGCCCCGGCCTGGCTCGGCGCGGTGCTGGGGGCCCTGGCCCTCTCGGCCCTCGCCCCGCGGCGTACCCGGGTGCCCGTCGTGATCTGCTGGATCGTGGCGCTCGCCGCGGCCGTGGTGTCCGGCGTGCTGTCGCACGTGACCCTCGACCTGCCGTCGGTCACCACCCGCCCGAGCCTCGGGCTCTTCGTCGTGATCCTGCAGGGCACGTCGGTCGTGGCCGCCGTGCTGGGCGCCGACGCCTACCTGCGCCGACTCGACGAGCACCACCCCTGGTGGCAGCGCGGGCTGGCCACGACGCTGGCCGTCGTTGCGGCCCTGGTGCCGCTGGGCGGGCTCGGCTGGTGGCTGACCACCCCCGGCAACGTCCTCGCGCGCGACGCCGCGAGCGCGGTCCCGGTCTACATGGAGCAGAGCTCCCTGCTCGGCCAGGAGCACGGCGTGCTGGTGGTCAGCGGGTCGGTCGACGACGGCATCACCTACCGCATCCGGCGCGACGACGGCACGACCGTCGGTGAGGACGAGGTGCTCACGCTCGCCGCCGAGGACACCGCCCTCACCGACGACGTACGCACGCTCGTGTCGTCGCCGACGCCGGCGGTGGTCGCGGCCCTGGGCGACCGCGGCATCGAGTACGTCGTGCTGTCCTCGCCCGCCGACGGGCAGGTCTCCTCGCTGCTCGACGCCACCGCCGGTCTCGACCAGGCCAGCGCGGAGGACCGCAGCACCCGTGCGTGGCGCGTGGACCGCCCGCTCGATCCCACGTCCCTCCACCGCTCGCGCTCGTGGTGGCGCACGGGGCTGCTCGTCCTGCAGGGGCTGGCGATCCTCGCCGCCCTCGTGCTGGCGGCGCCGACCGTGCGGCAGCGGAGGGAGGAGCGGTCCGATGTCTGACCAGTCGCCCGTGCCCACCGGCCGTCGGCGCGTCGCCGAGGCGGCCGGGCGCCGCCCGTCGCCGCTGACGCTGCTGGCCGTGGCGATCCCGCTGCTCACGGTCGCCGCGCTCGCGATCGTCCGTCCGGCCGCGACGCCCCCCGCCACGTACGCGCCGACGGCGGCGGGGCTCGACCGGGCGACCGCGGTCTGCCCGGCGCGGCTCCCGGGAGCCGACGACCTGCGCCTCGGCAGCACGGGGCTCGGCTCGGGCGACCTCGCGCTGCGGGTGGGCCGCGAGGACGACACGGCCACCCTCGACGGCGGTGTCGGGTCCCGCACCGAGCGCGAGCCCGTGGTCGTCAACGGGAGCGGCGACCTCGCCGCCGGCCTCGTCGTGACCCGGTCGGGCGCCGGGTCCGCAGTCGACTGCGACCGGCCGGTGCCGGAGCGCTGGTTCACCGGCGTCGGCGCGTCGGCCGAGCACTCCTCCACCCTCACGCTCATCAACCCCGACAAGGGGCCGGCGGTCGCGGACGTGACCGTGTGGGACGGCAGCGCGTTGGTCGACGTCCCCGCCCTGCGCGGCGTCCGGGTCCCGGGCGGCGGCTCGACGTCCTTCGAGCTCGCCCAGGTCACCCCGAACCGCGACGCGCTGGCCCTCCGGGTGCAGGTGTCCCGCGGCCGGCTGGCCTCCAGCGTGGTCGACCAGGTCGACCCCGTGGGGCGCGACCGGCCGGTCCGCGAGTGGCTGCCGTCGCAGGACGCGCCCGCCACGACGTCGTACGTCGCGGGCGTCGGCACGGCTGCCGCCGACCGCACCCTGACGCTGGCGAACCCCGGCGACAGCGAGGTACGCGTGACCCTCGAGCTGGTGAGCGAGGAGAGCGAGTTCGCGCCGTCCGGGCTGGAGGAGATCGCGCTCGCCCCCGCGTCGGTGAGCGAGGTCGACCTGTCCGGCGTGCTGCGCGGCAAGCGGGCCGAGGGCGTGCAGGCGCTCCGGGTCGAGGCCACCGGACCGGTCACCGCCTCGCTCCGGATCCGGGTCGCCGACGACCTCGCCCTCTCCGCGGCGGGTCCGGTCGTCGCGGACGAGGCCGCCACCGCACTCCCGGCCGGTGCCAAGCGCCTGGTCGTGGTCGGCGCGACGGCGCCGGGCGTGCTGACGCTGCAGGCCTGGGACGAGGACGGCCGGGAGGTGGTGCGCGAGCGGCGGGTTGAGCTCGACCCCTCGACCGCCGCTCGGATCCGGCTACCCGAGGACGCCGTGCTCGCGCTGGTGCGGCTCGACCGCACCCGTGCCGTGATGTCGCTCGAGGTGAGCGACCGCGGGCTGTCCGTGCTGCCGCTCGTCCCGCTGCAGTCGACCAGAGAGGTCGCGGACGTCCGTCCGGCCCAGCGCTGACCCGGACCCTAGGGCTCCTCGCCGTACCTCTCGTCGACCTGGCCGGGCGTGAGGTTCAGCAGCTCCGCCAGCTGCTCGACGACCACGGTGTGCACCATCGCCTCGAGCTCGTCGCGGTTGGTCGAGCGGTGCTCGATCGGCCGGCGGAAGATCACCAGCCGGGTGGGGGCCTGTCCCTTGCCGCGCACCAGCGACGACAGCGGCACGGTCTCGTCGCCCCAGTCGTCGGGCAGCATCGGCGCGTCCTCGACGGCGTACTCCACGAGGCCGAGGTGGCGCTGCCAGCGCTCGTCGAGCGGCGTGACCACGTCGAGGACGAGCTGGTCGAACTTCTGCCGGGCGGTCCGCAGGGCGGGCGTGCCCGGATCCGCCGGGAGGATGCCGGGACCACGCATGCCGCGACCCCTCCGGTCACGGGTCCGTCGCCTCGCCTCGTCCACCTGGTCGTCCACCCCTTGTTCCACGCCGCGAGCCTAAGCGCCGTGCGCGCACCCGGCGGGTAGCGTCACCGCCGTGAGCCTTGCCCGTCGTTGTTCGCGGACGGCGTGTGGCCGTCCTGCGGTCAACACGCTGACCTACGTCTACGCCGACCAGACCGCCGTCCTCGGCCCGCTGGCGACGTACGCCGAGCCGCACGCCTACGACCTCTGCGAGCTGCACAGCGAGCGGCTGTCCGCACCGCGTGGCTGGGAGGTGCTCCGGCTGGCTCCGGACCCGCGCGCCCAGGGCCCGAGCACCGACGACCTGCTCGCGCTGGCCGACGCCGTGCGCGAGGCCGGTCGACCGGCCCCGGCACCCGTGCCGCTCCACTCGACGGACGACCCGAGCCGCGGCGCCAAGCGCGGGCACCTGCGCGTCCTCACGCCCACCGACTGACCTAGGATCAGCGACGTGAACATCGACCCCCAGCTGCTGAGCATCATCGTCTGCCCGGCCTGCCACGGAGCGCTCGTGCCCGAGGTCGTCGACGGCGCCGACGAGCTGCTCTGCCAGGGGTGCGGCAACGCCTACCCCGTGCGCGACGACATCCCGGTGCTGCTGGTCGACGAGGCCCGCAAGCCGGCCTGACCACTCGATCGAGGAGGCGGGCAGATGGCGGCGTGGTTCGACGAGGCCCGGCTCGATGACCCCGGCGTGCTGGAGACGGTCGACCTGCGCCTGCGCACGCTCGCCGAGAGCGGCGCGCGGGTGCGGCGCGAGGGCCACGAGGCGGCCGCCGCGACCGCCGAGCTGATCGCGCAGGGTCGCGACGGGGAGCGGCCGCGTGCGGTGATCGCCGCCGGGCCGGACTCGCGCCTGCTGCGCGCGGTCCTCGAGCCGTGGTGCCCGGTGCCGTTCGTCGCGTGGCCCAACCCGGGGCTGCCCGGCTGGGCCGGCTCGCTCGACCTGGTCGTGATGCTGGCGCCGGCGGGCAACGACCACGGGTCCGCCTCGGCGGTCGCCGAGGCCGTACGTCGTGGCTGCCAGGTCGTCGTCGCCTGCCCCGAGCGGTCGCTGGTCGGCGAGCACGCCGCCGGACGCCACGTCACGGTGCTGCCGACGGCGACGGGCGACCAGCTCGCCACGGCCGTGGTGATGCTCGACTACCTCGCCCACGTGCACCTCGGCCCGCGCGCCGACGCCGAGTCGGTCGCCGAGTCCCTCGACCGGGTCGCCACCGACTGCTCGCCGCACCGCGACCTCGCAGTCAACCCGGCCAAGATGCTCGCGATCGCGATGGCCGACACCAACCCGCTCGTGTGGGGAGGCTCGGTGCTCGCCGCCCGCGCCGCCCGCCGGCTCGCGGAGTCGCTGCGCCGCACCAGCGGCCGCTCCGCGATCGCGGGCGACGCCGAGCACCTGCTGCCGGTCATCGAGGCGACCAGGCCCCACGACGTGTTCGCCGACCCGTTCGCGGAGGAGCCGGCCGACCTGCGTCCGCTGCTGCTCATCCTCGACGACCGCTCGGACGACCCCGTCGTCCGCGAGCAGGCGGGCGAGCTGCGCGCCGCGGCGGCGCGGCACGGCGTACGCGTCGAGACGCTCGACACCGACGCGGACGCCGAGGTGGCGCGCTACGCGTCGCTGCTCCTGACCGGCACCTACGCCGCGGAGTACCTGCGCGTCGGTCTCGTCGAGGACTGAGCGCGTGGCCGGACGGGCAACGAGCTTCGGGGCCGTCGCCGAGGCCTACGAGAAGTTCCGGCCCGGGTATCCCGACGAGCTCGTCGACGAGGTCCTCGTCGCGGCCGGTCGGCCGGTGCGCACGGCCCTGGAGATCGGCGCCGGGACCGGGAAGGCCACGCGTGTCTTCGCGGCGCGGGGGATCGCCGTCACGGCGACCGACCCCGATGCGGCCATGCTCGGCGAGCTCTGCAAGCGGGTCCCTGCCACGGTCGACACCGTGCTGGGCGGCTTCGAGGACCTGCCGCTGACCTCGACCTACGACCTGGTGTTCGCAGCCGCGTCGCTCCACTGGACCGAGCCCGCCGGGCGATGGTCCCGCGTGGCCGCGTTGCTCGAGCCCGGAGGACTGTTCGCCTCGTTCGGCGGACCGATGTCGCTGGCGGACGACGCCCTCGAGACGGCCGTGCTCCGCGCGAAGGAGGACCTCCTGCCGGACGACGGGTTCCCGGCGCCCGACGGCACGCCGGCGGACAGCCCACTGAAGTGGCCCGGGACCGAGCTGGTCGCGTCCTCCTGGTTCAGCGACGTCCGCCAGTCGACCATCGAGCGACGGATGACCATGTCGTCGCTCGACTACGTCAACCACCTGTCGACCGTCTCGGCCTACCTCGAGCTGTCGCCCGAGGACAGGCAGACCGTGCTCCGAAGGATCCTGGCGGTGCTGCCGGAGCGGGTGACCCTCGCGGCCGACCTGACGGTGCACGTGGCGACGCGCGTCCCGTGACGGAGCGTCGTCACTCCTCGGGGGACAGCCGGCAACCGAAGACCAGGGCGTCGACTCCGTGGACGAACGCGGTGCGCTCGACCTCCATGCCCAGCTTGCGTGCCACGCCTTGCGACGGGGTGTTCTCCGGGCGGATGAGCGCGATCAGGTGCTCGACGCCGTGTGCCGCCGCACAGTCGCGTACGGCCCGGGCGGCCTCGCTGGCGTAACCGAACCGGCGCTGCTCCGGCACCACGTGGTAGCCGACCTCGACGTGCGGGGTGCCCTCGACGTCCTGCATGGTCAGGCCGCAGTCACCGACGAACTCGCCGGCGTGGGTCTCGACGATCCACAGTCCGAAGTCGTGCTCTGCGTAGTTGCGCTCCTGCCACTCGATCCAGCGGACCGCATCGTCCCGGGTCTTGCCGGGGCGATCATGGGGATAGGGGTCGGGTGCGCACAGCACGGCGGCCATGTCGTCGAGGTCGGCGAGCTCCATCCTGCGGAACCGCAGGCGCTCGGTCGGCTCGGGCAGCACCGGATCAGGCTAGCGGCCTGGTCCCCGCAGGAGGCTCCTGGCCGACGTCGGCCCACACCTCGACGAGCTCGACGATGAGCCCGTCCCGGACCGTCGCGAAGCTCGCGACCGCGAAGACCAGGTCGTCGCCCGCCGCGTCGGTCCCGACGACCGTCGCTCGGAGGACCCCGCGATCGCCATCGACGACGAGGTCGTCGACCAGCATCCGCTGGAAGCCGGGGTAGTCGGCGTTGAGCCGCACCCACGCGTCCCGGTCGAAGGTCTCACCGGTGTGCACCAGCCGACAGTGGAAGTCGGTGTGCAGGAGGTCGGGCAGGCCCGACCAGTCGTGGGCGTCGATGACGGCGGCGAGGCGGGTGAGGAGGGTGAGCGTGTCCATGGTCATGTCTCCAGGCAGAACTCGTTGCCCTCGGGGTCCGTCATCACGATCAGGTCACCGTCCTCGCGCACGACGTGCGCGCCCAGGGCGACGAGGCGGTCGCGCTCGTCCTCGAGCGATCCCATCGCGCGCAGGTCGAAGTGCTGGCGGTTCTTGGTCACCTTGTCCTCGGGCACCTCCTGGAACCACAGGTTCGGCCCGCCCCACCCCGCGGGCTCGACCCACGCCCGCTCGGGCGTGCTGTCCTCGTCGACGTTCGAGCCGAGCGCGGCGGCCCAGAACGCCGCGACCGCCAGCGGGTCGTGGCAGTCGAAGGTCACGGACTTCACGAAGGCGGGCATGGTGCTCCTCCTCCCGCACCGGCCAGCGCCGCCGCGTGCTGACGAAGGGCGAGGTCGAAGTCGGCCTCACGGCTGGCGTCCACGTTGCTCACGCCGTCATCCTGTCCGACGTGGCCCGCCGCTACTACATGCGTAGCGTCCGGATGCCCAGGGCGACCGCCAACACGATCGCGCCCACGGACAGTGTCCCGATCCAAGCCCAGTCGGGGATCGAGTCGACGGGGCCCCAGGCCATCAGTGCGCCGAGGAGTATCAGGGCCAGTCCGCCCCGCAAAGCCCCGACAGGTGCGAACTTCGCCTCCGGAGATGCCATGACGCCGACCGTAGTCGATCAGCGGGAATGTCATGGGCGGTCGTGCTGCAACGACGGCAGCCGCGAGCCCGCGCACAGGCGATGTCCTCGTTGGGGCACGGCACGAGTGTCCAGTCGAGGGTAGGGCGAAGTTGCGGCGTTTGGACACCACTTCGGCCCCGCCGGCGTCAGGTCGGCGGGGTGTGGGGCGGGGTCAAGGTCGTTCGGGTGGCTCGGGCTGGTCTACGGGGGTGGTGCCGGTCCTGCCGCGTCGGTAGCGGTGGCCGTGAGGCGAGGTCCACTCGAACACGCCTGGCTCGACCATGCGGTAGCGCCATGGTGTGAAGGTCTTGAGTCGGTGGTGGTAGCGACAGAGGGCCGCGAGGTTCGAGGTCGTGGTCGGACCGGGTTGGGATCGGCCTTCGGCTGTTGCGTCGTGGTCGAACTCGGTGACGTGGTCAATGTCGCAGCCACGCGCGGGGCGGGTGCACCACGGGAACACGCACGTGCAATCCCGCAGAACGACCTGTTCGCGGATCCGGTCGGGAATCTCGTACGCCGGTGTCGACAGGTCGGCGTTCAGATCGATGACGGGCTTGATGGTGACCTTCGTCCGGGAGTCACCGCACCAGGACTGGACCTGGTCGAGCAGGACCAGCCGCTGGCCCTCCTCCATGCGGCCGATGGGACCGAACATCGTCTGCTCGCCCAAGGTGGCGGCGTCGAAGTGGGCGTGCAGGAAGACCTCACGGGCGGCGGGGAGGTGGTCGGGGTCCGCATCGGCGCCGGCCAGCTCGAGGGCGGTCTGGGTGCGGGCGAGGTCGCCGAGCGCTTCGGAGCGGCGTACGTCGAGCGATGCGGTGGACCCGAGTGCCTTCAGTGTCGCGGCGCCGTGGACGAGTGCGCGGTCGAGGTCGAGGGCGTCGGCGATGTCGAGCTCGGCCTCGAACCGCATGGTGCCGGCGAAGTGGACGTCGTCGTCGTGCAGCGTGGCGTGGCGGGGGTCGACGGACAGGTAGCCGTCCTCCGGATCCGTGGCGGGATCGGTGGCGGCGAGGTCGTAGCGCTTGATGGTCTCGGCGACGAGGCGGTCGAGCTGGGCGGTGCCGATGCGTCCGGCCACCGCGGCGACCTGCGCGTCGACCCATGCCGCTGCTTCGGGAGTGAGGGCGGGGGAGGTGTGGATCGTGGTCTCGGCGACCAGCCGCGCTCGCCACGACGGCACGCGACCGGCGTGAACCTGTGCCCACAGCCGCGGCAGGCGGTGGCGCAGCTCGAGGGCGTGCCCGATGAGCTTCTTCGCGGCGGTCGTGGGGATCCCGAGGGTGGCGCCGAGCTCGGCGATGCAGAACTCCGCGACCAGGGGGCAGCCGGGTCCGGCGAGGGGTTCCTCGTGCTCGTGGCCCGCGACCGCGAACGACGCTGCCGAGTGGAGGGACTCGGGTGGGTGGAGGTCCGCCCACTGGGCGGCGATCTCGAGGAGCTCGGCTGCGGCCTGGTCCTCAACGGCCTTGCGGTCACGAGCGAGCGCGAGGAGGTCGGCGGCGGTGGGGCCGTCTGCCTCACCTGCCTCCGGCACCTGTCCCAGCGTCTCGATCATGCGTTTGATTATAGGTGATGGCACCGACAGTGGGGCTCGGTCCACAGGCATCGGGCGAACGACCTGAGCACGGCGCCCGCACCGGCTCGTAGCCTGACCGCGTGCCCCACCCCACCCCGGTCCTGCGAGAGATGCGGAGCACCGACGTGCCCGCGGTGATGGCGGTCCAGGAGCCGGCGTCGATAGCCGGGCTGTCCGGGGTGTTCCCGCAGGACGAGTTCCCGTTCCCGCGCGACGTGCTCGCCGACCGGTGGCTCGCCGAGATCGCCGAGCCGGACACGGGCGAGCGGCGCAGCGGCCCGATGCCGCCGCATGCCGAGCAGCTCATCCTGGAGAAGCCGCTCCAGCCTCGATGAGCCCCAGCACCTCGTCGGTCGGACGGACATCGCCGTAGGAGCGGTAGACCACGTGGAGGGTCGCGTTGTGGTCCTCGTCGCGCATCGCGGCGCACGCGTCGGCCACGAGCACGACGCGAAGCCCGGCGGCGCTGGCGCCACGGACGGTGTCCTCGACGCACACGTTGGTCACGGTGCCGGTCACGACGATCGTGTCGATGCCGCGCGCTGCGAGGAGGGAAGGCAGGTCGGACGAGCCCGGTGTCCAGGCTCCTCGGGCGGTCTTCTCGACGGTGAGGTCGTCGGCCTGCACGTCGAGGCCGGCGGCGAGGCGCGCCGCCGGAGGGCCCGAGCCGCCTGATCGTGCGTAGGCCTCGGCCACCTCGTCACCGAAGAACTCCCGGTCCTTCGCCGTCGGCTCCGTGTCGCCCGGCACCACCCAGGCCACGGTGCCTCCCGCCGACCGCAGCGCCGCGGCGAGCGCGTTGACCCGCGGCACGATCCCGCGGACGTACGCCGACTCGCGCACGAAGAACGGCACCAGGTCGACCACCACGAGCGCGGTCCGGGTCGGATCGAGGTGCTCGTACGCGTGCCGCCGGCCGCGACGTGCCTCGTGGCGGGCGTACTCCCGCTCCTCGACGTGCCAGTCGTGGTCGGCGACGTCGGAGGGCGAGGTCATCCGGCGAGGTTACGTGTCCGGCGCGCCGCAGCCGGTGCGCGCCGGCCGGTGGTCTCCGAGGCGCCGATAGGCTGCGGCCCCGACCCCACGACCCGAAGGATCCCCATGGCCGGCGGACTGTTCGCCCTCCTCGACGACGTCGCCGCACTCGCTCGGATCGCCGCGGCCAGCGTCGACGACGTCAGTGCAGCCGCAGCGCGGGCCAGCGCCAAGGCGGCCGGCGTGGTCGTCGACGACACTGCCGTGACGCCGCAGTACCTCCACGGGTCCCCCGCGGCGCGCGAGCTGCCGATCATCAAGAAGATCGCGATCGGCTCGCTGCGCAACAAGCTGCTCTTCATCCTGCCGGCCGCCGTGCTGCTCGGGCAGTTCCTGCCGCAGATACTGCCGGTGATCCTGATCTTCGGTGGCGCCTTCCTCGCCTACGAGGGCGCGCACAAGGTCCACGAGAGGCTCACCGGCCACGCGACCGAGGCGGAGGAGGAGATCTCGCCCAGCGGCGAGCTGCCCCCCGAGCACGAGGCCCGCACGATCTCGCAGGCCATCCGCACCGACTTCATCCTCAGCGCCGAGATCATGGTGATCGCGCTGAAGGAGGTCGTGAGCTCCGACGTCGACGCGAGCATCTGGATGCGGGCCATCGTGCTGGCGGTGGTGGCCGTCCTGATCACCGTGCTCGTCTACGGCGTGGTCGCGCTGATCGTGAAGATGGACGACGTCGGCCTCCACCTCGCGGAGAAGCCGTCCAAGGGCTCGCAACGCGTCGGCCTCGCGCTCGTCTCCGCGATGCCACGGCTGCTCGCGGCCATCTCGCTGATCGGCACGCTCGCGATGCTCTGGGTCGGCGGCCACATCTTCCTGGTCAGTCTCTACGAGATCGGCGGACACGACGGACTGCTCGAGGGCACCGGGCTCGGCGACGTGCTGCACGCGCCGTACGACCTCGTGCACCACTGGGAGCTCGACGTGCACGACGCCCTGGGCGGGGTGCTCGGCGCGAGCGCCGGCTGGGTGCTCAACACGGTGCTCTCCGCGATCGTCGGCCTCGTGGTCGGCGGCATCGTCCTGGCCGTCCTGCGCGCCCTCGGGATCGGCGGCGGCCACGGCGCCGAGCACGGAGCCGAGCACGGAGCCGAGCACGGTGACGCCGCTCACGAGGATTCTCCGAATCGCTGACCCCAGATTTACTCTCGTGGTGTCCGCGCGGGAGATCCCGACTACGCACAGATGTGCGGCGCAGACGGCCTCTTCCGCACCAGGAGACAACTGATGGACTTCAAGGTCGCTGACCTCACCCTCGCCGCCTACGGCCGCAAGGAGATCGAGCTCGCCGAGCACGAGATGCCCGGCCTGATGGCCATGCGTGCGCGCTACGGCAACGAGCAGCCCCTCGCCGGTGCCCGCATCGCCGGCTCGCTGCACATGACGATCCAGACCGCCGTGCTGATCGAGACCCTCGCGGCTCTCGGCGCGGACATCCGCTGGGCCACCTGCAACATCTTCTCGACCCAGGACCACGCGGCCGCGGCCGTCGTGGTGGGCCGTGACGGCACCCCGGAGGACCCCCAGGGCGTCCCGGTCTTCGCCTGGAAGGGCGAGTCGCTCGCCGAGTACTGGGACGAGGCGGAGAAGGTCTTCGACTTCCCGGGCGAGAACGGCGAGCCGGGCGGCCCCAACATGCTCCTCGACGACGGCGGCGACATCACCATGCTGCTGCACCTCGGCGTCGAGTACGAGAAGGCCGGCGCCGTGCCGTCGCAGGACTCCACCGACAACGAGGAGTTCAAGGAGGTGCTGCGCGTCCTCGCCCGCTCGCTGGAGAACGACCCGCAGCGCTGGACGAAGCGCGCCCCGATGGTCAAGGGCGTCTCCGAGGAGACCACCACCGGCGTGCTCCGCCTGTACGACCGCTTCCGCGAGGGCACGCTGCTCTTCCCGGCGATCAACGTCAACGACTCGGTCACCAAGTCGAAGTTCGACAACAAGTACGGCTGCCGCCACTCGCTCATCGACGGCATCAACCGCGCCACCGACGTGATGATCGGCGGCAAGGTCGCCGTCGTGTGCGGCTACGGCGACGTGGGCAAGGGCTCGGCCGAGTCACTGCGCGGACAGGGCGCGCGCGTCATCGTCACCGAGATCGACCCGATCTGCGCCCTCCAGGCCGCGATGGACGGCTACGAGGTCAAGCGCCTCGAGTCGGTCGTCGAGACCGCCGACATCTTCATCACCACGACCGGCAACTTCGACATCATCACCGTCGAGCACTTCCACAAGATGAAGCACCAGGCGATCGTCGGCAACATCGGCCACTTCGACAACGAGATCAACATGGCCGGCCTGGCCAAGATCCCGGGCATCGTCAAGGACGAGATCAAGCCGCAGGTCCACCAGTGGATCTTCCCTGCCGAGGACGACAAGCCCGGCAAGAAGATCATCGTGCTGTCGGAGGGCCGCCTGCTCAACCTCGGCAACGCGACCGGCCACCCGTCGTTCGTCATGTCGAACTCCTTCACCAACCAGGTGCTGGCGCAGGTCGAGCTGTTCACCAAGGCCGACGACTACGAGCTCGGCGTGCACGTCCTGCCCAAGCACCTCGACGAGGAGGTCGCCCGCCTGCACCTCGACGCCCTCGGCGTGGAGCTGACGGAGCTCACCAAGGAGCAGGCCGCCTACCTCGGCGTCGACGTGGCGGGTCCGTACAAGTCGGACCTGTACCGCTACTGATACGCCTGTCGGGGACCACGCTGTCCCTAGACTGGGCACCATGACCGACCTTGCCGAACCGGCACGCGGAAGCGTGCTCGTCGTCGACGACGACGCCTCCCTGGCGGAGATGCTCTCCATCGTCCTCCGCCAGGAGGGGTTCGACAGCCGGATCGTGGGCCGCGGTGACATCGCCCTCGAGGCGTTCCGCGACTACAAGCCCGACCTGGTGCTGCTCGACCTGATGCTGCCCGGCAAGGACGGGATCGACGTCTGCAAGGAGATCCGCGCCGAGTCCGGCGTGCCGATCGTGATGCTGACGGCCAAGGGCGACACCATCGACGTGGTCGTCGGCCTCGAGTCCGGCGCCGACGACTACATCGTCAAGCCGTTCAAGCCCAAGGAGCTCGTCGCGCGCGTCCGTGCGCGCGTACGCCGCAACGACGTCAGCCACGACGAGGGCCTGACGATCGGCGACGTGGCCATCGACGTGGCCGGGCACTCCGTCACGCGGGACGGCGAGGGGATCAACCTGACGCCGCTCGAGTTCGACCTGCTGGTGTGCCTGGCCCGCAAGCCGTGGCAGGTCTTCACGCGCGAGGTGCTGCTGGAGCAGGTCTGGGGCTACCGCCACAGCGCCGACACGCGCCTGGTCAACGTGCACGTGCAGCGCCTGCGCTCCAAGGTGGAGCACGACCCGGAGAACCCCGAGGTCGTGGTGACCGTGCGCGGCGTGGGCTACAAGGCCGGCAAGTCGTAGGCAGCACGGGTGAGCCATCGATGAGCAACAGGTGAGCGGGCTCGACCGGCTGCCGCCGGTCCTCCGCCACGGGCCGACCTTCTGGCGACGGTCCGTGCAGGCGCGCGTCGTGCTCAGCACGATGCTGCTCTCCGCCCTCGTCGTCGGGGTCGTCGGCGCCTTCCTCATCCACCAGACGCGCGACGGCCTGCTCGAGAGCCGGGTCGAGGCGGTCGTGCAGGAGGCGGAGGGCGAGACCGAGACCGCTCGCAAGAACCTCGACGCCGTCCTCGGCGTGGAGGTCGACGAGTCCCGGCAGCAGCAGGCGCTGGTCGAGCCGATCATCGACCGGGGCTCGTCCCGCGGCTTCGCCGTGGTGCTGTCCCCACCGATCAGCGACGGCGTACGCCTGGCTGACGGCGGCGCCAAGTTCACCGAGGGCCTCGACCTCGCGAGCGTGCCGGAGGCGCTCCAGGCCCGCTTCGACTCGATCTCGTCGACGGCCTGGACCTACACCGACATCCGGACCAGCGAGGAGGTCGCCGGGCTGCCGGAGGGTCCAGGGGTCGTGGTCGGCAGCCAGGTCCGCCTCCCCGCCGACAACAACGTCTACACCCTGTACTACCTCTACCCGCTCGACGAGCAGCAGCGCACGCTCGCGCTCGTCTCCCGGGCGATGCTGGTCGCCGGCGTCCCGCTGCTGCTCCTCGTCGCCGGCCTCACCTGGCTGGTGACGCGGCAGGTGGTCACGCCGATCCGGATAGCGCGCCGGGTCGCCGAGCGGCTCGCGGCCGGTCAGCTCCAGGAGCGCATGCGCGTGCGCGGCGAGGATGACCTGGCCCGTCTCGCGACGTCGTTCAACCAGATGGCCTCCAACCTCCAGAGGCAGATCCGCCAGCTCGAGGAGCTCAGCCGGCTGCAGCGCCGGTTCGTCTCCGACGTCTCCCACGAGCTGCGTACGCCGATCACGACCGTGCGCATGGCCAGCGACGTCATCCACGATGCGCGGCCGTTCCTCGACCCGGTCACCGGCCGCGCCGCCGAGCTGCTCCAGAAGGAGCTCGACCGCTTCGAGACCCTGCTCGCCGACCTGCTCGAGATCAGCCGCTTCGACGCCGGCGCCGCCGTGCTCGAGGCGGAGGACGTCGACCTCGTCGACGTCGCCCGCCGCGTCGTCGACATGACGTCGGCACTCGCCGCGCAGCGCAACACCCGCGTCGTGGTGCACGACCCGGGCGTGGCCTGCGTCGCCGAGGCCGACGTACGACGCGTCGAGCGCATCGTGCGCAACCTGGTGACGAACGCGATCGACCACGCCGAGTCCCGCGACGTCGAGATCTTCATCGCCGCCGACCGGCAGGCGGCCGCGATCGCCGTCCGGGACCACGGGGTCGGGCTCGGGCCGGGGGAGTCGGCGATGGTCTTCAACCGGTTCTGGCGCGCCGACCCGGCCCGCGCCCGTACGAGCGGCGGCACCGGCCTGGGCCTGTCGATCTCGCTGGAGGACACCCACCTCCACGGCGGTTGGCTCCAGGCGTGGGGACGCCCCGGCGAGGGGGCGCAGTTCCGGCTCACCCTGCCGCGCCACCTGGCCACCCAGCTGCGGCACTCTCCGCTCCCGCTGGTCCCCGACGACGCACGGGAGACGGCGTGATCCTCCACCGGAAGTCCACGAAGGGCCTCCTGCTCATCGCCGCCTGCGCGCTCCTCGCGGGGTGCGTCTCGATGCCGACCGACGGGCCCGTGCGGGAGCCCCAGGTCTCCGCGGCCACCGACGACGTGCCCGGCATCTCCTTCGACCCGCGCCCGCCGCGGGACGGTGAGTCGGCCACCGACATCGTCGAGGGATTCCTCGAGGCGATGAAGGCCACCCCGATCCGGCTGACCGTCGCGCGCGAGTTCCTCTCCCAGCAGGCGGCCGGGACGTGGGCGCCGGAGCAGCAGATCGTCACCTACGCCGAGCCCGGAACCCCGTCCGGCGAGACGTCGGTCCGGATGACCATGACCGACGTCAACCTCTACGACGAGCGCGGCGCCTGGCAGCGCGCGCAGACCACGCAGGTCCTCGAGGTGGGTCTCGTCCAGGAGGACGGGGAGTATCGCATCGACTCGGTGCCCGACGCGCTCATCGTCCCCGAGTCGTGGTTCGACGACTGGTACCAGCGGCGCTCGCTCTACTACTTCGACCCCACCTCCGAGGTGCTGGTCGCCGAGCCCGTGTTCGTGCCGCGCGGCGACCAGTCCGCCTCCTCCCTCGTCCGCGGCCTCGTGTCCCCGCTGCCCCCGGCCCTGCAGGGCGTCGTCCTCAGCTACTTCCCGGCCGGCACCCGCGACGGCCTCTCCGTGCCGATCGTCGGGGGCATCGCGGCCGTGTCCCTGTCCGGCGACCCCGCCACCGTCGACGAGGAGACCGGGGGGCGGATGCTCGCGCAGCTGGCCCGCACGCTGGGGCAGGAGCAGCAGGTGCGCGCGATCCAGCTCAGCGTGGGCGGCCGCGCGATCAACCCGTCCGACGGCTCGTCGCGGGGCTACCTCGACGCCGGCGACAGGTACGACCCGGACGGCCTGCGCCCGGACCCGGACCTCTACGCCCTCGACGAGGGCCGGGTCGTGACCGGCGGCATCGGTGCGTTCGTGGACACCCTCGGCCCGCTCGGCACGGGCGACTACGACGTCCGCTCCGTCGGCGTCAGCATCTCGTCCTCGCACGTCGCGGCCGTGTCGGCGGGCGGGACGGAGCTCTACGTCGCGCCGACCGAGGCGCCCGACGGCGAGGTCTCCCGACCGGTCGCGGGGGCGGTGGACCTGGCCGCGCCCGGCTGGGACTACCGCGACCGGGTGTGGGTGCTGGACCGCGATGCCGGCCAGGCGCGTGTCGTCGTCGTCGTCGACGGCGTGGCGACCCCGCTCCAGGTCCCCGGCGTCACCGGCCGGACGGTGACCAGGCTCCTCGTCTCGCGCGACGGGAGCCGGCTGGTCGCCGTCGTGAGGGGACCGAAGACCGATCGGGTCGTGTCGACCCGCGTCCTCCACGACGCCGCCGGCGGGATCCTCGGGTTCACCCCGCCGCAGGTGCTTCCGGTGCCGGCCGAGGGCAGCCCGCGGATCCGCGACATCGGCTGGCGCACGCCGACGTCGATCTCGGTGCTGCGCAACCTCAACGAAGAGCTCTCCCTGGTGCGCACGGTCTCGGTCGACGGATCTCCCGGCGACGTCGAGACCGTCGGCTCGACGATCGTCCGTGGCCGGATGCGCTCCCTCGTCTCCGCCCCGGTCCTCACCAACGAGGCATTCGCCCTCGGGCGAGGAATCGTCGCGAGCGTGACCCACCCCGAGCGCACCCTTCCGCCCCTCCCCGAGGGGCTGTCCTCGCTCACCTACGTCGGCTGATCCACAGGCCGCTCGCGCCGGGTTGCCGGCGTACGCCTGCGGCTGCTGGCATGGACGGGTGCTCGACGAGGCCCTCGACCTGTTCCTCGGCAGCAGGTGCGTCGGCTGCGAGGCACCCGGACGGATGCTCTGCACCCGCTGCCGCGCCTCGCTCTCGGCCCGGGCGGGTGTCGTCTGGCCCAGCCCGGTCCCGGACGGGCTGGTCACGCCCTGGGCCACCGAGGCGTACGACGGTGCGGTCCGCGCGCTCGTGGTGGGGCACAAGGACCGCGGCCAGTGGGGGCACCGTCGCGTGCTCGGCGACCTGCTGGCGACTGCCGTGCTGGGTGCCACGGCGCACCTCGACCCCGACGTGCCCGTCCTGCTCGTGCCCGTGCCGTCGCGTCCGGGAGCCGGGCGGCAGCGAGGCTACGAGGCGACCGCCGCCCTCGTGCGGACCGCGGCGGGGCGGGTACGCCGCGAGCGACCGGCTGCCGCGGCGCACCTGCTCGTCTCGCGCGGCGCCGCGGACCAGGCGGGCCTCGACGCGCGCCGGCGGGCGAGCAACGTGAGCCACTCGATGCACTGTCCCTCGACGGCGCTGGCCCGGGCCGCGCGGCGGTGGCCGACGGCCGGCGTGGTGGTCTGCGACGACGTCGTGACCACCGGCTCGACGGCGCGCGAGGCGCAGCGGGCGCTCGAGGCAGTCGGCCTGCGGCCGGTCGCGATCGCGGCGGTGGCCGCCACCCGTCGCCGGGACCGTGGAATGGTCCCGATGGTTGGCCCGTGAGCCACGAGGGGCTAGCGTCTTGTCATGGAGTCCGCCTGGGTCCGTGGTTGCGTCACGAGGATGAACTCCTCGCGGCAAGCCGATGCCAGTCGCAGGCGAAACGGTCCACGTAAGTCCCCGGGCACTGCGTTGTTCACCAGCGCGGGGTCCGGAGGACGATCACGGTGCGGCTTAGAAGTAAGTCCTGCCCCGTCTCCGTCGTCAGATGCGACGGATGCCGGGAGAAGGCCAGTAGTGGCGGAGAAGCTGCGAACGCCTCAGCAGGCGATTGTGGGGTCGAAGACCAGGTCGGCCGGGCGGGCTCCATCCCACCCCGCCCCGGCGCGGTGCGCCCGGGATCATGGAAGGGTGCGGACGTTCGCTAGTTGAGGAGGTTCACATGGAGGTTGTGGTCACGGGACGGCACTGCGAGGTGTCCGATCGGTTCCGCGAGCATGTCTCGGAGAAGCTCACCCGTCTGGAGAAGCACGATCACCGCATCATGCGGGTCCAGGTGGAGGTGGAGCTCGAGAAGAACCCTCGCCAGCACGACCGCGCAACCAAGGTCGAGCTCACGGCCTTCTCCAAGGGTCCGGTGATCCGGGCCGAGGCGGCCGCCGAGGACAAGATGGGTGCTCTCGACCTGGCAGTCGACAAGATGCAGGCGCAGATGCGCCGTGCCGCCGACCGCCGCCGGGTGCACAAGGGCCGCAACGACCACGTCTCCGTGGGTGAGGCGCTGGCCGGCATGCCGCAGATCGAGGACGCCGTCGACGACGACGGTGTCGTCGAGCGCAAGGTCGGCCCGATCACCGTCACCGGCGACGGTCCGCTCGTCGTCCGGGAGAAGTCGCACGGCGCGAGCCCGATGACGCTCGACCAGGCGCTCTACGAGATGGAGCTCGTCGGACACGACTTCTATCTCTTCGTCGACAAGGAGAGCGAGCGCCCGTCGGTCGTCTACCGCCGGCGCGGCTACGACTACGGCGTGATCTCGCTCGACGTCGACGGCGAACCGACGACCTGAGGTCCGCGCTGCTGCCGCAGATCGGTCGCGCGCGCATGACATGATGCGCGCGTGACCGAGGTAGCAGGAACCCCCGCAGGAACAGAGCCCGTCCGCGTCCTGGTCGTCGACGACCAGGAGCTGTTCCGCCGCGGCCTGATCATGCTGCTGAGCGGCGACACCGACATCGAGGTCGTCGGCGAGGCCTCCGACGGCATCACCGCAACCGACCTCGCGGTCAAGACCGCGCCCGACGTGATCCTGCTCGACGTACGCATGCCGCGGCGCACCGGCGTCGAGGCCTGCCGCGGGATCAAGGAGGCCGTCCCGTCGGCCAAGATCATCATGCTCACCGTCTCCGACGAGGAGGCCGACCTCTACGAGTCGGTCAAGAACGGCGCGTCGGGCTACCTCCTCAAGGACTCCTCGATCGAGGAGGTCGCCCAGGCGATCCGCGTGGTCAACGAGGGCCAGTCGCTGATCAGCCCGTCGATGGCGGTCAAGCTGATCGACGAGTTCAAGCAGATGTCGAAGCCGGAGCGCGAGCAGGGCCCGGCCCTCCGCCTCACCGAGCGCGAGCTCGAGGTGCTGCGGCTGGTGGCCAAGGGCCTCAACAACCGCGAGGTGGCCAAGGAGCTGTTCATCTCCGAGAACACCGTGAAGAACCACGTCCGCAACATCCTGGAGAAGCTCCAGCTCCACTCCCGCATGGAGGCCGTCATGTACGCCATGCGCGAGAAGCTGCTCGACCTGCCCTGACCGCGACGCGGTGTCGTACGTCTCTGGTTGAGTGCGTGCCGTGGACCAGCTGACCCGGCTCCAGGCCCGCCGCATCGCGCTGGCCGCGCAGGGCTTCACCGACCGTGCGCACGCCACGCCTGCCCTCGCCACGCTCGAGCGCACGGTGGCCCGCACGGGCGTGCTCCAGGTCGACTCGGTCAACGTGCTGCAGCGCGCGCACTACATGCCGCTCTACTCGCGCATGGGGCCCTACGACGTCGACCTGCTGCGCCGGGCGTCGACCACGGGTGGCCGCCGGGAGCGTCACCTCGTGGAGTACTGGGCGCACGTCCAGGCCCTGATGCCGGTCGAGCTGTGGCCGCTCATGCGCCACCGCATGGAGAAGTACCGCTCCGAGCGCGGCAAGTGGGGCTTCACCGCCGACGCAGACCTCGAGCCACGCGTGCGCGACGCGGTCCGCGACCGAGGGCCGGTGACCGCCCGCGACCTCGAGGGCGAGTTCAGCACCGGGCCGCGCGCCAAGGACAACTGGGGCTGGAACTGGTCCGAGGCGCGCAAGGTCCTCGACTACCTCTTCCTCGTCGGCGACGTCGCGATCGCCGGCCGCACCAGCCAGTTCGAGGTGCTCTACGACCTGCCCGAGCGGGTGCTGCCCGCCGCCGTGCTCGACGCGCCCACGCCGACGCCGCAGGAGGCGGTCACCGAGCTCGTCCGCCGGGCCGCCCGCTCGCACGGCGTGGCGAGCGGGCCCGACCTGGCCGACTACTACCGCCTGCGGCTCCAGCCCGCGCCGGGCAGGCCGAGCGCGAAGGTCGCGATCGACCAGCTCGTCGAGGCCGGTGAGCTGACCCCGGTGCGGGTGCAGGGCTGGAAGCGTCAGGCCTATCTCCACCACGAGGCCCGGCTGCCGCGGAAGGTGAGCGCACGCACGCTGCTCAGTCCGTTCGACCCGGTGGTGTGGGAGCGCGACCGCGCCGAGGCGTTGTTCGACTTCTTCTACCGCATCGAGATCTACGTCCCGGTCGAGAAGCGGCTCCACGGCTACTACGTCCTGCCGTTCCTCCTGGGCGACCGGCTGGTCGCGCGCGCCGACCTCAAGGCCGACCGCGCCGCCCGGGTGCTGCTCGTCCCGGGCGCGTTCGCGGAGGCGGACGCGCCGGCCGAGACCGCCGACGAGCTGGCCGCAGAGCTGCGCCGGCTCGCCGCGTGGCTCGACCTCGACGACGTCGTCGTGGGCAGCCGCGGTGACCTGTCCGGGCCCCTTCGGCACGCATTGGGAGCCGCGTTGGGACGGTAGGTACAGTTACCACTCGTGCCTGCCATCATCGACAAGCTGCTCCGCATCGGCGAGGGCAAGATCCTTCGAGAGCTCGACGCCATCGTCAAGGCGGTGAACGCCGTCGAGGACGACTTCGTCAAGATGAGCGACGACGAGCTGCGTGGGATGACCGCCGAGTTCAAGGATCGCCTCGAGGCCGGCGAGACCCTCGACGACATCATGCCGGAGGCCTTCGCCACCGTCCGCGAGGCGAGCAAGCGCGTGCTCGGGATGCGCCCGTTCGACGTACAGGTCATGGGCGCCGCGGCGCTCCACCTCGGCAACATCGCCGAGATGAAGACCGGTGAGGGCAAGACCCTCGTCGCCGTGCTCCCGTCCTACCTCAACGGCCTCGCCGGCAAGGGCGTCCACATCGTCACGGTCAACGACTACCTCGCCAGGTTCCAGTCCGAGCAGATGGGTCGCGTGCACCACTTCCTCGGCCTGACGGTCGGCGTGATCCTCCCGTCGATGCGCCCGGCGGAGCGTCGCGAGGCCTACGCCTGCGACATCACCTACGGCACCAACAACGAGCTCGGCTTCGACTACCTCCGCGACAACATGGCCGACTCCGTCGAGGAGTGCGTGCAGCGCGGCCACAACTTCGCCATCGTCGACGAGGTCGACTCGATCCTCATCGACGAGGCCCGCACCCCGCTGATCATCAGTGGCCCGACGCAGGACGAGGTGAAGTGGTACGCCGAGTTCGCCAAGCTCACGCGCACCCTCGTCAAGGACGTCGACTACGAGGTCGACGAGAAGAAGCGCACCATCTCGGTGCTCGAGCCCGGCATCACCAAGGTCGAGGACCACCTCGGGATCGACAACCTCTACGACTCGGTCAACACCCCGCTCATCTCGTTCCTGAACAACTCCATCAAGGCCAAGGAGCTGTTCCGCAACGACAAGGAGTACGTCGTCATGGACGGCGAGGTCCTGATCGTCGACGAGCACACCGGCCGCATCCTGGCCGGGCGTCGCTACAACGACGGCCTGCACCAGGCCATCGAGGCCAAGGAGAACGTGACCGTCCGCGAGGAGTACCAGACCCTCGCCACGATCACCCTCCAGAACTACTTCCGCCTCTACGACAAGCTCTCCGGCATGACCGGTACGGCCATGACCGAGGCCTCCGAGTTCGACAAGATCTACGGCCTCGGCGTGGTCCCGATCCCGACGAACCGGCCGATGCAGCGCCAGGACAACGTCGACCTCGTCTACCGCACCGAGGAGGCGAAGTACGAGGCCGTCGCCGACGACATCCGCGAGCGCCACGAGAAGGGTCAACCGATCCTCATCGGCACGGTGTCGGTCGAGAAGTCGGAGTACCTCTCCAACCTGCTGCGCAAGCGCGGCATCCCGCACACCGTCCTCAACGCCAAGCAGCACGCAGACGAGGCCAAGGTCGTCGCCCTCGCCGGCCACAAGGGCTCGGTGACCGTCGCGACCAACATGGCCGGCCGCGGCACCGACATCATGCTCGGCGGCTCCGTCGACTTCCTCGCCGACCAGGAGCTGCGCAAGCAGGGCCTGGACCCGGTCGAGGCGCCCGAGGACTACGACGCCGCGTGGCCGGCCATGGTCGAGCGCATCAAGGCGCAGGTCGCGGCCGAGCACGACGAGGTGCGCGACCTCGGCGGCCTCTACGTCGTCGGCACCGAGCGTCACGAGTCGCGGCGCATCGACAACCAGCTGCGCGGTCGGTCCGGCCGTCAGGGCGACCCGGGTGAGTCCCGGTTCTACCTCTCGTTGCAGGACGAGATGATGCGCCTGTTCAAGTCGGAGTGGGTCGACCGGATCCTCACCGTGCTCAAGGTCCCCGACGACGTGCCGATCGACGCCAAGCGCGTCAGCAACGCCATCGCCGGAGCCCAGGCCAACATCGAGTCGCAGAACTTCGAGTCCCGCAAGAACGTCCTGAAGTACGACGACGTGATGAGCCGGCAGCGTGAGGTCATCTACGCCGAGCGTCGCCGCGTCCTCGAGGGCGCCGACCTCGGTGAGCAGATGCGCGGCTTCAGCGACGACGTGGTCGCCGGCTACGTCCGCGGTGCCACCGAGGGCTACGCCGAGGAATGGGACCTCGATGCCCTGTTCACGGCCCTCGGCCAGCTCTACCCGGTGGGGCTGACCAAGGACGGCGTCATCAAGGAGGCCGGCGGCCTCGAGAACCTCAGCCGCGAGAAGCTCATCGAGGACCTGCAGCAGGACGTGCAGGAGGCCTACGACCGCCGCGAGGCCGAGATGGGCGAGGAGGTCCAGCGCGAGCTCGAGCGTCGCGTGGTCCTCTCCGTGCTCGACCGCAAGTGGCGCGAGCACCTCTACGAGATGGACTACCTCCGCGAGGGCATCTACCTCCGGGCGTACTCGCAGCGCGACCCGCTCGTCGAGTACCAGCGCGAGGGCTTCGACATGTTCGCCGCGATGATGGACGGCATCAAGGAGGAGTCCGTCGGCTTCCTCTTCAACCTCCAGGTCGAGGTCGACGACGACACCGACGAGCCCGCGGCCGGCGCCGACGGGGTCGCCGCGACGCCACAGGCACCGCAGGTGTCCGCGGCCACCCCGCAGATCGACTTCGCACAGGCGCAGGCGCACGCCGCCCCGCAGATCCGGGCCAAGGGCCTGGAGAAGCAGCGGCGTCCGCAGAACCTCTCCTACAGCGCGCCGTCCGAGGACGGCGAGGCCGAGGTGCGGGGTGCGGCGATCGCGGTGGACGACGAGTTCGCCGGGGTCGGTCGCAACTCGCTCTGCCCCTGCGGCTCGGGCCAGAAGTTCAAGCGCTGCCACGGCGCCCCGGGTGGGGCCAGCGGTCGCGCCACCATGGGCGGCTGACTAGCCCCAGCTGATCGCGACGCACTGCCAGCGGTCCCGCACGACCTCGAAGCGGGCCGCGACCGCGCGTGAGCGTCGCCCGTAGCGGACGTGGGCGCTCGCCTCGACGGCGTCGCCGCGGACCATCGCGGTCCGTACGCCGATGACGACGGGGCGGGCCGGGTTCGGTCCGCGGACCCGGCCCGGCGCGGTGCCGAGGGCGGTGGCGATGGCGCGGGACCGCCCGGAGAGGTCGTCGTAGACCTCGGCGACCGTGTGGCGCAGGACCTGCGAGACCGGGCGGTCGCCGGCGGCGATCTCGACCACTGCCTGGAGGTAGCGACCGACGAACGCGTCGACCTGTCCGCGCTCGGCCGCCGCGACCGGCACCAGGTCGAGCGTGCGGGTGCTGCGCAGCCGCGGGCGCGGCGGAGCGGTGCGCGGCGTGAGGTCGAGGGCGAGCGATCCCTGGACGCTCGCCACCGGTGCCGGCGTGCGCAGCGGGATCACCCGTGCCTGCTCGGGACTGCTCATGATCGGTCTCCGTCCTGCTGGGTGCTGGGTGTGGTGCCCGGGAGGCGCAGCGCCTGGCCCGGGAGGATCAGGTCGGGGTCGTCGCCGACGACGTCGCGGTTGGCCCGCCAGATCGCGCGCCACCGGTCCTCGAGCGACCCCGCGCCCGGATGGGCGAGCGCGATGGAGGAGAGCGAGTCGCCGGCGCGTACGACGTAGGTGAGGCCCGGAGAGGACTGGGTGGGCGGCTCGACCGGTGCCCGGCGGTGGTGGGCGGGTGCCACCGCGCGCTCGGGGAGGGAGAGCCCGACGAGCAGCTCGCGGCCGTCGCCGCCGGAGGCGTGCGCCGCGACGCTGGTGCCTGCGGCGACCGCGACGCCGCACGCGAGGAGCACGAGTCGCCGGGTCGCGCCACTGGCTGCGGTCCGGCCGCGCAGGATGCCGAGCACGGTGGTCGTGGTGACCAGCCACAGCCAGGTGAGGGCCAGCGCGAGCCCCGTGGCGCACGTCGCGACGACGAGCTCGCTGACGGCGCTGGCGCCCGACGTCGAGCGCGCCGCCGTCCATGCGGCCGGCACCGACACGACGGCGGCAGCCGCAGCACCGCTCACCAGCAGCCAGACGAGGCACGGTCGCAGGGGAGAGCCGAAAGTCCGAGACACCACACGAACCTTTCGTTTGCGTGCGTTTGCATCATTCAACGTCGGGTTGTGCTTGTCGTCAACGGGTGGCCGGCAGGCTGTGGACGGTGGCCGCCTAGGGTCGAGCCATGTCCTGGGAGCACGACCTGTTCGCCCTGTTCGACGACCTGGAGGGCCAGGCGGCCGCGGCGTGGGAGGAGGACCGCGAGGCCGAGCTGGCCGATCGTGCCCGGGCGGAGTACGCCTCGGTCACGCTCGCGAGCCGGCTGATGGCCTCGCGGGGGCGCGCGGTGGCGCTGGAGCTCCCGCACGTCGGTCGCGTCGAGGGCAGCCTCGACCGCGTCGGCGACGGCTGGTGCCTCGTCAGCGGCGCCGGGCAGGACTGGATCGTCCCGCTCCATGCGGTCTCGCTCGTCCACGGTGCGAGCGGGCGCTCGGTGCCCGAGGTGGCGTGGTCGGCCATCGACCGGCTCGGCCTGCGCTCGGCGCTGCGGCGGTTGGCCGACGCCGAGGAGCGCTGCCTGCTCCACCTCGCCGACGGCTCCCGACACGAGGCGCACGTCCACCGTGTGGGCGCCGACTTCCTCGAGGTGCGCGGAGCGGCGGGCGAGCGCCTGCTGCTGCCGTACGCAGGCCTCGTCGCGGTCCAGCGCCGCGACTGACTCGGGACGTCAGCGGCTCAGGTGGCCTCGACGTCGTACGGGGGCACCTGGCCCGGGGGCAGCTTGTCGGCCTCGAACTGGTCGGCCTGCTCGCGGTCGACCTCGGCCATCGCCTCGGAGATGTGCTTGCGCACGATCGTGCGGGGGTCGAGGTCGCGGAGCTGGAGGTCGGCGTAGTCGGGGCCGAGCTCGTTGCGGAGCTCGTCGCGCGCGTTGTGGGCCATGCCCCGGGCGCGGTGGAGCAGCTGGGCGGCCTGACGGGCGAGGTCGGGCAGGCGGTCGGGCCCCAGCGCGATGACGGCCACGAGGGCGATCACGGCCAGCTCGAGGAGACCGACGTCGAACATGGCTCAGAACCTACTGGTCAGAACGTGCTGGAGGGGGTCAGTCCGAGCTGCATGCCGGCGAGTCCTCGACCCCGGCCCGACAGCGTCTGCGCCACGCGGGTGAGCTCGCGTGCCGCGAGCGAGGCGGGGTCGGCCTCCACGATCGGCTTGCCCACGTCGCCGCCCTCGCGCAGCGAGATGTCGAGCGGGACCTGCGCCAGCACCGGCACGTCGTACCCGAACCGCTCGGAGAGCGTCTTCGCCACGCGCGCGCCGCCGCCGGTGCCGAACACCTCGAGACGGTGGTCGTCCTCGGCCGGGCAGTGGGGGCAGGGGAGGTAGCTCATGTTCTCGACGACGCCGATGACGCGCTGGTGCATCATCGAGGCCATGGTGCCGGCACGCTCGGCGACCTCCGCTGCCGCCTCCTGGGGCGTGGTGACCACCACGACCTCGGCGCTGGGGAGGTGCTGGCCCAGCGAGATCGCCACGTCGCCGGTGCCCGGGGGCAGGTCGAGCAGCAGCGCGTCGAGGTCGCCCCAGTAGACGTCGGCGAGCATCTGGACGAGCGCGCGGTCCAGCATCGGGCCGCGCCAGGCGACGACCTGGTCGCGGCGCGGCTTGAGCATGCCGATCGAGATCACCGAGACACCGCTCGCCGTCGGCACGGGCATGATCAGGTCGTCGACCTGGGTCGGCCGGGAGTCGGCGATGCCCAGCATCGCGGGCACCGAGTGGCCGTAGATGTCGGCGTCCACGATGCCGACCTTGAGGCCCTCCTTGGCGAGCGCCAGGGCGAGGTTGACGGTGACGGACGACTTGCCGACGCCGCCCTTGCCGCTCGCAATGGCGTAGACCTTGGTCAGCGAGCCCGGCTGGGCGAACGGGATCTCGCGCTGGGCGCGACCGTCGCTGAGGATCTCCTTGAGTCCGGCACGCTGCTCGGCGGTCATCACGCCGAGCGTGAGGTCGACGGAGGCGACGCCCTCGACGGCCGTGACGGCCGCGGTCACGTCGCGGTTGATCGTGTCCTTGAGCGGGCAGCCGGACACCGTGAGCAGCACGTGGACCGAGACCGACCCGTCGCCGGCGACCTCGACGGAGTCCACCATCCCCAGCTCGGTGATCGGCCGCTTGATCTCCGGGTCGTTGACGGTCGCCAGGGCGTCCATCACCTGCTGCTGCGTGGGGGTGCTCATGGTCGGGAAGTCTACGAGCCGCCCCGTGGGACTACGCGGTCGACCGGGGTCCGGGATGGTCGGGTGTGGGCGGCGTCTCGTCGGCCTGCTCCTGGCGCGAGAGCTCCTCGATGTCACCGAGGAGGCCGCGCAGCTCCGAGCGGAGGAAGTCGCGGGTCGCGACCTCGCCGACCGACATGCGCAGCGAGGCCACCTCGCGGGCGAGGAACTCCATGTCGGCGTGGGCCCGCGCGTTGGCCTGCCGGTCCTGCTCGCCGACCACCTTGTCGCGCTGCTCCTGCCGGTTCTGCGCGAGCAGGATCAGCGGTGCGGCGTAGGAGGCCTGCAGGCTGAGCATCAGTGTGAGGAAGATGAAGGGGAACTGGTCGAAGCGCAGCTCGGCCGGCGCCAGGGTGTTCCAGGCGAACCAGACGATGACGAACAAGGTCATCCACAAGATGAACTTCGCCGTGCCCATGTAGCGCGCGAAGGACTCGGCGAAGACGCCGAACGCGTCCGCGTCCATGGAAGGACGGCGCACGAGGGTGCGGCGGGTGTCGCGCGGGGTGTCGAGGCGCGGGCGACGGCTCTCGCTCATCCGGCCCTCCCGGCAGAGGGTCCGCCGTTGATCCTGCCGGGCCGGGGCGCGCGGTCACGCCAGCCCTCGGGCAGCATGTGGTCGAGCAGGTCGTCGACCGTGACGGCACCCAGCAGGCGACCCTCGTCGTCGACGACCGGAGCCGCCACCAGGTTGTAGGTCGCCAGGTGGGCCGCCACCTCGTCCATCGAGGCGTCGGGCCGGAGCGGGTCCATCGAGTCGTCGAGCGCGGCGGCCACGAGGGTCGACGGCGGCTCGCGCAGCAGGCGCTGGATGTGCGCCGCGCCGAGCAGCTTGCCGGTCGGCGTCTCGAGGGGCTGACGGCACACGTAGACGAGGGCGGCCAGCGCGGGGGTGAGCTCGGGGTTGCGGACGTGCGCGAGCGCGTCCGCGATCGTGGCGTCGGGGGAGAGGATGACCGGCTCGGGCGTCATCATCGCGCCGGCCGTGTTGTCGTCGTACGACATGAGGCGCCGGACGTCCTCGGCCTCGTCGGGCTCCATCAGCCCGAGCAGCGTCGCCGCGGTCTCCGGGTTGAGGTCGGCGATGAGGTCGGCGGCGTCGTCGGCCGACATCTCCTCGAGGATGTCGGCGGCGCGCTCGGAGTCGAGGTGCTCGAGGATCTCGACCTGGTCCTCCTCCGGCAGCTCCTCCAGCACGTCGGCGAGGCGCTCGTCGTCGAGGGCGGCCACGACGGCCTTGCGCCGCTCCCGGGGCAGGTCGTGGATCATGTTGGCCGCGTCGGCGGGGCGCATGTCGTTGAGCGCGGCGATCAGGTGCGTGGCGCCCTGGGTCGGCTCGTGCCGGGTGAGGCCGGTCACGTCGCGCCACTCGACCACGTGGGTCTGCCCGCGCCGGCGGAAGCCCTTGCTGGGCTCCTGGATCGCGACCCGCGAGAGCACCCAGTCGCGGGTGCGCGCCTGCTCCATCGCGACGTCGTACACCACGCCGGTGACCCCACCCTCCTTGGCCGGGTCGTTGATGGTCACGGTGCGGTCGAGCATCTGGCCCATCACCAGCGTCTCGGTGGAGCGCTGCTCGAACCGGCGCATGTTGAGCAGGCCCGTCGTGTGCACCTGGCCGGCGTCGATGTTGGTGATCCGCGTCATCGGCACGAAGATCCGGCGGCGGCCGAAGACCTCCGCGACCATGCCGAGCACGCGCGGCTGGCTCGTCTCGGTCCGCAGCGCGACGACGAGGTCGCGCACCTTGGCCACCTGGTCACCCTGGGGGTCGAAGATCGGCAGGCCGACGAGCCGGGCCACGAAGACACGGGTCGGGGTGGTGCTCACGGCCGCAACGTTAGCGTGCGAGCCGCTCCACGCCCGGCGGGCGCGCAGTGGTCGCGAAGGCCGGATGACGAGGGTGGTTGGTGTACCCTCGAATCGCAGGAGTCACTCCTGTCACATCGATCGGGTTCGGGACAGACGTCCGAAGGGGCCGCGGTCGCGCCCGCTCCACGACGCCCCCACCTGTTGACACTTCCCCGACGACTGTGAGGCCGCAGCCCATGTCCGCCAGCTCCGCCACGACCCGGAACCCACGCCTGATCATCCGCGTCGGTGCCATCTCCGCCGCACTCGCGGTCGCCGCCACCATCGCCGTCGCCTCGGGCCCGGAGCCGGTGGGCCCCGCGACGACCGCCGCCGCCGCGACCGCCGCCTCCGCGACCCCCGCGAAGGCGGCCACTGCGAAGGCGGCCGCCGCCACCGTGCCGCAGACGACGCCGGCCACCTTCTTCCGCCCCGGCACCTTCAACGTGCTCGGCGCCGACCACACCGCCCCCGGCGGCAACCGCAAGGGTTGGGACTCCGGCGTCGTGCGCATCGAGCGGGTCGTCCAGATCATCACCCAGAACTCCCTCGACGTCGTGGGCTTCCAGGAGTTCCAGCCGTCGCAGGCCACGCGCTTCCAGCAGATCGTCGGCACCTCGTGGCAGACCTACCCCGGCGTGAACAACCCGGCAGGGCCCTCGGTCAACTCCATCGGGTGGCGCACCGACGTCTGGCAGCTGCTCGAGGCGCGCACGATCCCGATCCCGTACTTCGACGGCGTGCCCAGCCGGATGCCGGCGGTCCTGCTGAAGAACGTCCAGACGGGTCGCCGGGTGTGGTTCTTCAACACCCACAACCCCGCCGACGTGCGCGGGCCGGCGCAGCAGTGGCGTGACGCGGGCTTCGCGATGGAGGCCGCGCTCGCCAACGAGCTGCGCACCAACTACCCCGACGCACCGTTCATCTCCTTCGGCGACAAGAACGACCGCGCCCGCTACTACTGCTCGGTCGCGCCGGTCGCGGACATGTGGTCGGCGAGCGGCGGCTACACCGACGGCGCGACCTGCTCGGCCCCGAGCGGCGGTGCCATCGACTGGGTCATGGGCACCAAGAACGTCTTCTTCAACGGCTACACCCGCTACTGGAACGACTTCGTCGCCCAGACCAGCGACCACCCGCTCTACTACGCCAACGCGGTCGTGCCGGCGTCGCGGCCGGTCGGCGTCGACCACGTCGTGATCGTCGCGGTCCCCGGCCTGACCTCGACCGTCGTACGCAAGATGGGCGCGGAGCTGAGCGAGCTCGACCGGATGGTGCAGGGCGGCGCATCGACCCGCAACGCGCGCACCGCCACCGAGTCGACCTCGCCCGACGCCAACCTCGCCTCGCTCCTCACCGGCCGCCGGGTCTACCCGAAGGCCGGCGGGCACGGCGTGGGCTCGAAGTCGACCCTGCCGAAGACCGTCCACGAGTCCGCGGGGCAGTACGTCTCGAGCGTCTACGACCTCGCGCACAACATGTCGCGGCGGACCAGCTTCGTCTCCAGCCGTCCGCAGAGCAAGCTCGTGCGGGGGAGCTGGAACAAGCGGTCCGGCGGCAAGGACCCCTACGGCATCAACGACGGCACGGCCAAGTTCGACCAGGTCAAGACGCTCCGCGACGACGCGGCCACCGTCAGCTGGTGGAAGGGCAAGACGGCGACCCGCCCCGCCTCGCTCAGCGTGGTCGAGCTGTCGGGCGCCGTGGTCGCCGGCGCGAAGGACGGCTACACCAGCGACGCCTACAAGAAGGCCGTGAAGAAGGTCTCGCGCCGCGTGGCCGCCATCCGGCGCGGCATCGAGCGCCAGGCGGAGATGAAGGGCACCACGCTCCTCGTGGTCACCGGCACCAGCGGCGCCCAGAAGACCAAGGGGTCCTCGCGCAAGTGGGTCGAGAGCTACCGCGTGCCGATGTTCGTCACCGGCCCCGGCGTGCCGGCGGGTGCGGACCTCTACGGGCTGAACCCGTCGCTGGCCTACCCGGGCAAGGCGCAGGTCGGATATTCCGGCCCGCAGCCGCTGCGCGTCGGCGACCTGGCCAACCTGGTCACCCGCACGCTGGGCCTGCCCCCGATCCCGGGTTCCACGCAGGACTCGGAGCAGCGGTTCCAGGTCTTCGACCCGCTCCTCGTGCCGGGATCGTGATCGCCGGTTAGGCTGGACCTTCGAGCCACCCACGTCGAGCAGTCCGCGGTGAACGTCGGCTCACGTCTCTTTCGAAGGTGGCCGTGAATCACAGGAAGCTTCCCCAGCGCATGCGTGCCGTCCCGGTGCCGCGCGTCGGAGTGCTGGCCTCGATCCTGGTCGTCGTGCTCGTCGCCCTGCTGGCGTGGGCCTCGAGCTGGGCGGTCACCGGCGACGGTGAGGACCGGCCCACGGCGAGGCAGGAGGCCGGGACCCAGCCGTCCGGCGGCGGGGACGACGCCGGCCCGGGCACCGACGGCGACGACCCCGGCGAGGGCAGCGGCGAGGGTGGCGCGGCGAGGGCAGCGCGGGCGAGGGTGGCGACGAGGCGCTGGAGAAGTCCGTACGCCGCTTCCGGGCCGCGCAGCGCAAGCTGGCCCAGCGCGTGTCCCAGCAGCTCGCGCGCCGCAGCGAGCCCGTCGAGTTCCGGATCGCCACCTTCAACGTGCTCGGTGCCTCGCACACCGGCGCCGGCGGCAACAAGCCGGCGTACTACCCCGACGCGTCGGCCCGCATGAACATGGCCATCGGCGTGCTGCGCGGCAACGGCATCGACGTGGTCGGCTTCCAGGAGTTCGAGGCGGCCCAGTACGGCATGTTCGCCGCCCGGGCGGGGGAGTACTCGCTCTACCCGGGCCTGTCGCTGGGCGACAAGTCGGTGCGCTTCAACATCGCGTGGCGCTCGAGCGTCTTCCGGCTCGTGGAGGCGCACTCGATCTCGATCCCGTACGCCGGCGGCAGCCGGATCGAGATGCCGGTCGTGCTCCTGGAGTCGGTCGCGACCAAGCGGCGGGCGTGGTTCGCCAACTTCCACAACCCGGCCGACACCCCCAACCTCGGCAACAACGCCCGCTGGCGGGCCGAGGCGGCGGGCATCGAGATCGCCCACCTGACCGCGCTGCACGAGCAGGACGGCGTACCCGTGCTGGTGACCGGGGACTTCAACGAGCGGGCCGAGATCTTCTGCCGCTTCACCGCCGCCGGCGTCTTCTCCGCCGCGGCGGGCGGCAGCAGCGGGGGCGGCTGCGCACCGCCCCCGAGCATGCAGGTGGACTGGATCTTCGGCTCCACGGGCGTGGCCTTCGACAGCTACGCCGTGACCGGCACCGGCCGGGCCAGCGACCACAGCATGGTGCACGCCCGGGCGACGCTGGTCGCCGTCGAGTGAGCCGGTCGCCGCTCGATATAGTGCGCGCGTGAAGGCCCTGTCCCAGCTGCGACGCACCGGTCCTCTGGACGTCCGTCGCGTGGGCGTGGAGGGTCTGCTGCTCGGCAGCCAGCGGGACCGGCTCGTCGACGTCTCCTTCGACGGCCGGCGCATCTGGAGCTTCTGGCTGATGCGTGACGGGGAGAAGACGGACGACGGCGTCCTCCTGACCTGGCCCAAGCCGCTGCGGCCCTTCCTCGACGGCGTCACCGACCTCACCCTCAGCGACCCCGGCAACGACACGGTCCTCTTCGCCGAGACGGTCCACTTCGGCGACGGATCGGCGCGCATCGACATCGTGAACCCGGCGGGTCGCCCGCTGGCCATCGACAAGTCGCTGAAGCTCGTCGAGACCTTCGACACCCGCGACGCCGCGCACGTCGAGCCGCTGCTCGACGCCATCGAGGAGGTGCTGGGCGCGCTCGACAAGGTCGGCGTCCGCGCGTTCCTGGCCTACGGCACCGCGCTGGGCGCCATCCGTGACGGCGGCCTGATCGGCCACGACAGCGACGCCGACCTCGGCTACGTCAGCGACCACGACCACCCGGTCGACGTGATCCGCGAGTCCTTCCGGATCCAGCGCGCGCTCACCGACATGGGCTACCGGGTCACCCGCTACTCCGCGATCGCACTCAAGGTCCACGTGCTCGAGAGCGACGGCCTCGACCGCGGCCTCGACGTCTTCGGCGGCTTCATGCGCGACGGCAAGCTCTACCTGATGGGTGAGATCGCCGTCCCGTTCGAGCGCTCGTGGATCTACCCCCTCGGCAGCGCCACGCTCGAGGGGCGGGTCTTCCCGGTGCCGGCCGACAAGGACCGGTTCCTGACCGCGACCTACGGCCCGCGCTGGCGCACGCCCGACCCGGCCTACAAGTTCACGACGCCCGCCAGCACCATCGAGCTGTTCAACGGCTGGTTCCGGGGCATGCGCACGGGACGCGCGGGCTGGCACGGCTACCACAAGCGCACGGTCGACCACCCGCGCTCGGTCTCCGCCGTCGCGCGTGAGGCGGCCGAGCGCCACCCCGACCTGGCGACGTACGTCGACATCGGCTGCGGTCGCGGCACCGACGTGGCATGGTTCGCGGACCGCGGCACCTCCGCGGTCGGGCTGGACTTCCAGCCCTACGCCTACGAGCCGGAGGCCGAGCGACGCAAGGACGACCCGCGCGTCGCCTTCCAGCTGTTCAACCTGCTCGAGCTCCGCCACGTGCTGGCCGTGTCGGCGTGGGTGGCGCGGATGCCCGGCCCGCGCGCCGTCGGCTGCGTGCACGTGGTCGAGCGGCTCGGTCACCGTGGCCGGCTCAACGTGCTGCGCTCCGCGCGGATGATGGTGGCCGGCACGTCCGGCACATTGCACCTGCAGTTCCTGAGCGAGAAGGGGCGTGACCACTACGCCCGCCGCACGGGCGCACGCAAGCCGCTGGCGCCCGAGGTGGTGCTGGCCGAGGTCGCCGAGTCGGGTGGCCGCGTGCTCGAGCTGGTCAGGGAGCATGTCTCGGACGACCCGCACAGCTCGCAGGTGTGCCGCATGACCATCGACTTCCGTGCCCATTCAGATTTCAGGCACCCGGAATCCTAGGGAGACCAACATGTTCGGACGACGCATCACGCAGGGTTCGGCCGCCGGCGACCTCGCCGACCGGGTGGCCGCGCTCGAGCAGGCCGTGCAGGACAACCGCGCGCTCAACGTGCGGCTGGCCGAGCTCACCGACGTGGTGACCGAGCTCCTGCTCCCCGTCGCCGCCCGCGACGAGCAGAAGCTGGAGGCGCTCCTCGAGAAGTACCGCGGGGACTTCTCGTGAGCCCGGGCCGGGTGCTGCTGCACATCGGCCTCCCCAAGACCGGGACGACGTACCTCCAGCAGGTGGTGTGGGGCAACCGCGACCGACTGGCGGCGGACGGCGTGCTCCTGCCCGGCTTCGGGCACCGCGAGCACCTCTGGGCCGCGCTCGACCTCCAGGAGCGGCCGCGCCTGGCCAAGCGGCACAAGGACGCTCCCGGCTCGTGGGAGCGCCTGGTCCAGCAGGCCGCGCGCCAGTCGCGCGACGTGCTCCTGACCCACGAGTTCTTCTGCGGCGCGAGCGCGGAGCAGGCGACCCGTGCGATCGAGGCGTTCCCGGACTCGGAGGTGCACCTCGTCGTCACCGCCCGCGACGCGGCGAGCGTGGTGTCGGCGGGCTGGCAGGAGTCGGTCAAGAACGGCGGCACGGTCGACCTCGCTGCCGTCATGTCGGGCCAGGCGGCCGGCGGGCCCGAGTTCAGCATGCGCACGTGGGACCTCGCAGGGGTCCTCGAGCGCTGGACCCCCGCCCTCCCCGGCGACCGGGTGCACGTCCTGGTGATGCCCGGCAGGGGTCAGCCGCACGACCTCCACTGGCGTCACTTCGCCGAGGTGCTCGGCGTCGACCCCGACGCCTACGACCTGCCCACCGACGCGGTCAACCCGGCGCTCGGGATCGTGCAGATCGAGCTGCTGCGACAGGTCAACGCCCAGCTGCCGGCGTACTCCGCCCGCGACCGGGGCGTCTGGATCCGCGGCTACCTGGCTGAGGACCTGCTCGCGGGCCAGCCGAAGGAGCGCGGCGGGATGCCGGCGGAGCACCTCGCCCGGTTCGCCGATCTCGACCGGGCGGCCACCGAGCTCATCGTCGAGCGTGGATTCCACGTGCTGGGGGAGCTGTCCGGGCTGGCGCCCGAGGAGTCCACGAGCGCCGGCGGACGCGAGCCGGGGACCGTCCGACCGGACGAACTCGTTGAATCGGCGGTCCGTCTGGTCGCTGATATCGTGGCGGACGTCCGCGCGAGCACAGGTGATGTGCCGCCACGCTTCCGAGGGAAATCCTGATTCGGGTGCCTCAGGTGCCACGTAGGAGTCGTTGACGTGCGTTCCACGTTTGTTGCTGTCCTTGCCACCTTCGGCCTCGGTGCCGCGCTGCTCGTCCCGGCCCTCGGCGCACCGGGCGCCGACGCGGCTCCGTCGACCGGCACCCCCGCCGCAGCGAGCTCGCAGCTGGCGCTCAAGCCCGGCAAGCCCAACAAGAAGTGGAAGGTCCCGGCCGGGGCCAAGTTCAACAACCCGATGGTCGAGAAGGACCGCTTCGTGATCGAGCGCCACATCCTGCGCGCGATCCGCAACACGCCCCGCGGCGAGAAGATCATCATCTCGGCCTACTCGCTCGACCGTCAGGTCGTCGCCGACGAGCTGATCCGTGCCCACAAGCGCGGCGTCAAGGTGCAGGTGCTGCTCAACGACCACCTCGTGCCCAACGCCCAGGTCCGGGTCCAGCGGGTGCTCGGCCACAACACGAAGAAGTCGAGCTTCCTCAAGCGCTGCCGGTCCGGCTGCCGCGCCGACGAGAACGAGTTCAACAACCTCCACTCGAAGTTCTACCTGTTCAGCCGCACCGGCCGGAACCGCAACGTCGTCATGCTCGGCTCGCACAACATGACCCTCAACGCCGTGCGCTGGCAGTGGAACGACCTCTGGACCACGGTGGGCAAGACGACGCTCTACGACCAGTTCGAGGCGCTCTTCAACGACATGCGCCCCGACTGGGACAGGCGTCGCGCGACCTACGAGTTCTGCGACAGCGGCCTCGTCTGCCCCGCCGGCGACCTGCAGAAGTACCACACCTTCGTGTTCCCGCGGCACACCACGAAGGACAAGGACGTCATCCTCGACATCCTCGACAACGTCCAGTGCGTCTACACCGCCGCCGAGGGCTACCAGAAGCGCACCAAGCTGCGTCTCTCGATGCACACGATGCGCGGCAACCGCGGCAACTACATCGCCGACAGGCTGCGTGTGCTGTACGCCCAGGGCTGCGACCTGAGGGTCAACTACGGCCTGATGGGCTTCCACACCAAGAAGCACATCGGAGCCCCGACGGACCGCGGCCGGCTCCCGCTGCGCTCGACCGGCTTCAACCTCAAGGACGACGTGCCGACCGGTGACCCCGAGATCGACGACATGCCGGAGAGCATCGAGCGCTACACGCACCAGAAGTACTTCGTGCTCCAGGGCTCCTACAAGGGCAACATCGACGCCCACATGGTGTGGACCGGTTCGACCAACTGGTCGAGCCTCGGCACCCCTCAGGACGAGATCCTCTTCACGATGCACGGTCGCGGCAACGTCCGGGACTACCTCGCGAACTTCGACCTGATGTGGAAGGAGCCCTACAGCCGCAACGCCTACACCACGACGTACTCGGAGTGGAAGAGCGCCAGCGGACGGCGGATGTCGCCGCGCACCACGATCGAACCGGACAACCTGGTGCCGGGCTCCACGTGGGAGAACGACTGACGCTCAGCCCTCCTGGGCGGGCGCGTCCTCCGCGGGGAGCAACGACTTCGCGAGGTCGGAGACCGTGTCCTGGTCGGCGCCCTGCAGGACGACCGTGCTGCCCTTGAGCTCGTGGGTCAGCACGGTGGCACCGTCGTGGTCCCACGCGGACCAGGTGCCGATGCCCCAGGCGGACAGGTCGACGTCGCCCGTGGTGGCGAGGCCCTTCTGGTCCCCGAGCACCGCCGAGGTGTCGCCGGGGAACTGGTCGAGCGTGACATCGCCGGTCGGGGCGGTGTACTCCATGTGCCACCACTGCGGGTCGGGGCGGTAGCCGCCGCCGACCGTGGTCCAGCCGTCCGGGAGCGTCGAGGGCACCATGGTGATGAGCTTGTCGCCGACACCTTGCAGTGCGGCCTTCTTGTAGTTCGCGTCCACAGCCGGCTCGTCACCGAAGTCGATCAGCACCACGGGCGCCGGCGTCTCCGTGGCGTCCGCGGTCTCGGAGGCGGTCTCGGAGGGCGTCTCGGACGTCGAGGCGTCGGCGGCCGGGTCCTCGGCTCGCGACGAGTCGTCGCCGCAGGCGCCCGCCAGCAACACCAGGGATGCCCCGAGGGCCGGAACGGTCAAGCGGGTGGCTCGCATGCACTCCAGTGTCGCACGCCGCACCTCACTCGGCAGGGTGTGACGACTGTCTCCCGCTCGGGCCTGCAATGCCCGAGTGCCGCTCACTAGACTCCCGCACATGCCTCGCCTCTGCCAGACCGAAGGCCTCTCCGAGGACCAGACCGAGATCCTCAAGGCGGTCCGCCACTTCGTGGACGAGAAGATCATCCCTGTCGCGACCGAGCTCGAGCACGCCGACGAGTACCCCACCGACATCGTCGAGGGTCTCAAGGAGCTCGGCATCTTCGGCCTCGTCATCCCCGAGGAGTACGACGGTCTCGGCGAGTCGCTGCTGACGTACGCCCTGTGCGTCGAGGAGATCGCCCGCGGCTGGATGAGTGTCTCCGGCGTGATCAACACCCACTTCATCGTCGCCTACATGCTGATGCAGCACGGCACCGAGGAGCAGAAGAAGAAGTACCTGCCTCGGATGGCCACGGGTGAGGTCCGCGGTGCGTTCTCCATGTCCGAGCCCGGCCTGGGGTCCGACGTGGCAGCGATCTCCACCAAGGCGACGCGTGACGGTGACGACCCCGATGCGGACTACGTCATCAACGGCCAGAAGATGTGGCTGACGAACGGCGGCTCGTCGACGCTGATCGCGGTGCTGACCAAGACCGACGAGGGCGCCGAGAGCGTCTACAAGAACATGACGACCTTCCTGGTGGAGAAGGAGCCGGGGTTCGGCGAGACCGCGCCCGGCCTGACCATCCCCGGGAAGATCGACAAGATGGGCTACAAGGGCGTCGACACGACCGAGGCCATCTTCGAGAACCACAAGATCGCTGCCGAGCAGGTCCTGGGTGGCGAGCCCGGCAAGGGCTTCTACCAGATGATGGACGGCGTCGAGGTCGGCCGCGTCAACGTCGCCGCCCGCGCCTGCGGCATCGCCAACCGCGCCTTCGAGCTCGGCATCGCCTACGCCCAGCAGCGCGAGACGTTCGGCAAGCCGATCGCCGAGCACCAGGCCGTGCTGTTCCGCCTCGCCGAGATGGCCACCAAGGTCGAGACCGCCCACACGATGATGGTGAAGGCCGCCCGGCTCAAGGACTCCGGCCAGCGCATGGACGTCGAGGCCGGCATGGCCAAGATGCTCGCCAGCGAGTACTGCAACGAGGTCGTCGAGGCGTCGTTCCGCATCCACGGCGGCTACGGCTACTCCAAGGAGTACGAGATCGAGCGCCTCTACCGGGAGTCGGCCTTCATGCTGATCGGGGAGGGCACCTCCGACATCCAGAAGATGATCATCGGCCGCAGCCTGCTGAAGGACTACGCGCTGCGGTGAGGCCCGACCTCGCGCGCCTGCGCGACTCGCCCCGCTGAGGATCAGGCCGGCGCGGCTTCGGCGGCGGCGTCGGCCGCCGCGAGCGCCTCGCAGGCCGCCTCGACGACGTCGGGGGAGAGCACGTGCTCGATGGCGAGCGCGGAGGCGCCGAGCACGGCGGCCGCACCACCGGCGCGTGAGGTCACGATGCGCAGGTGCTCGGTGGCCAGGGGAAGCGAACGATGGTAGACCGACTCGCGGATGCCCGCGAGCAGGTGCTCGCCCGCCCCGGCGAGCTGGCCGCCGATCACGACGACGGACGGGTTGACGAGGTTGGTCATGGTCGCCACGACCTCACCGATGTCGCGACCCGCCTGGCGCACGACCGCCATGGCGACGAGGCTGCCGGCGCGCACGAGGTCGACCACGTCGCCACCGGTCGTGGCGTCCTCACCCTGTGCGCGCACGGCCGCGGCCAGGGCCGGGCCCGCTGCGACCGCCTCGAGGCAGCCGGTGTTGCCGCACCGGCACATCACGTCGTCGGCCCCCCGGACGCGGACGTGCCCGAGGTCACCCGCGGTGCCGCGGGCGCCGCGCTGCAGGACCCCGCCGGAGACGATGCCGGCACCGATGCCGGTGGCGACCTTGATCAGCACGAGGTCGTCGACGTCACGCAGGTAGGCGCGGCGCTCACCGAGCGCCATGATGTTGACGTCGTTGTCGACGAGCACCGGCACGGGGTAGGCCTGGTGGAGGTGGCCGGGCACGTCGTAGCGGTCCCAGCCCGGCATGATCGGCGGGTTGATCGGCAGCCCGGTGGAGTGCTCCACGGGCCCGGGGAGCCCGATGCCGATCGCAGCGAGGTCGCCGAGCTGGCGTCCACTCGCCTCGACGAGCTCGCGCACGGTCTCCACGACCCACCCGAGGACGTGGGCTGGACCGGCCGCGACCTCGATCTGCGCGTCGGCCTCGCCCAGGATCTTGCCGTCGAGGTCGGTGAGCGCTGCGCGTGCGTGGGTCGCACCGATGTCGACGCCGACGACCAGCTTGGCGCCGGGATTGAGCGCGAAGAGCGTCGGCGGCCGCCCGCCGGTGGAGCGGGCTCCACCGTAGGGCGCCACCAGTCCGAGCCGCATCAGGGTGTCGATCCGGGTGGTCACGGTGGAGCGCGCCAGCCCGGTCGCGTCCGCGAGCTGGGCCCGGGTCCAGGGCCTTCCGTCGCGAAGCAGTTCGAAGAGCTCGCCGGTACGCACGGGTGGAGTCAAGCACATGCGCGGACTTTCCACACCAAGTGAATGACTTTGTGCAGACACTCGACAAAAGTGCGTGACGCATGCCACAGTTCCCCCCGTGACGCCCCAGCCGACCACTGCCCCTCTCCTCGAGATGCGCGGCATCGTGAAGCGTTTCCCCGGCGTGCTCGCGCTGGGCGGCGTCGACCTGGACGTCCGTCCGGGAGAGGTCCACTGCCTCCTGGGGCAGAACGGCGCCGGCAAGTCCACGCTGATCAAGGTGCTCTCCGCCAGCTACCAGCCCGACGAGGGCGAGATCCTCTGGGAGGGCAAGCCCGTCGCGCTGCCCACGCCGCAGTCCGCGATGAAGCTGGGCATCTCGACCATCTACCAGGAGCTCGACCTGGTGCCGGGGCTCTCCGTCGCGGAGAACATCTTCCTCGGCCACGAGCTGTCCTCGGCCGGGATGAGTCAGCGCGGCCGCACGAACCGCGCGGCCGCGGACCTGCTCGCCCGCCTCGGACACGGCGAGATCTCGCCCACCCGCGAGGTCGGGCGACTCACCCCGGGCGCCCAGCAGATCGTCAGCATGGCCCGCGCGCTCTCGCAGGACACCCGCCTCCTCGTCCTCGACGAGCCGTCGGCCGTGCTCGACCAGGGCGAGGTCGACAACCTGTTCCGCGTCATCCGCGACCTCACGGCCGAGGGCGTGGCAGTGGTCTACATCTCCCACCGGCTGGCGGAGATCCGCCAGATCGGCGACCGCATCACGGTGCTCAAGGACGGCAGCACGGTCGCCACGGGGCTCGCGGCGGCCGACACGCCCACCGCCGACCTCATCACGCTGATGACCGGCCGCTCGATCGAGTACGTCTTCCCGCCCCGCGCCGACACGGTGGCCACGTCCGGCGAGCCCGTCCTCGAGGTCACCGGCCTCGAGCTGGCGGGGGTCTTCTCCGGCGTCGACCTCACGGTCCACGCGGGGGAGATCGTCGGGCTGGCTGGCCTCGTCGGCGCCGGCCGCTCCGAGATCCTCGAGACGGTCTACGGCGCTCGCCGCCCGTCCGCCGGCACCGTACGCGTCAACGGGCGCGACCTGCGTCGGGGATCGGTCCCGGCAGCCGTGAAGGCCGGGCTGGGCCTCGCGCCCGAGGAGCGCAAGAGCCAGGGACTGTTGCTCGACCAGGCGGTCTACCGCAACGTCACCGTCTCCACCCTCGGCCGCTTCGCGCGCCTGGGCTTCCTCGACAGCGGCGAGGAGCGCCGTCGCGCCACGGAGGCCACCGAGTCGCTCGACGTACGCCCGGCCGGGGTCGACCGCCTCGTCCGCCTCCTCTCGGGAGGCAACCAGCAGAAGGTCGTCCTCGCGCGGTGGCTGCTCCGCGAGTGCCGCGTGCTCCTGCTCGACGAGCCCACCCGCGGCGTCGACGTCGGCGCCCGGGCCGAGATCTACTCCGTCGTCCGTGCGCTGGCCGACTCCGGCGTCGCCGTCGTGGTCGTGTCGAGCGAGGTGGAAGAGGTGCTCGGGCTGGCGGACCGGGTGCTGGTGGTCCGCGAGGGCCGCGTCGTCCACGAGGGACCCGCAACGGAGATCGACGAGTCCCGCGTCCTCGATCTCGTCATGGAAGGAAGCGCCGCATGAGCGACCACCGCACGACCCCCGGGACGGATCAGGGACCCGACCTGAGCGCCGTCCAGAACACCGTGGCCACCTCGGGCGACAGCGTCCGGGCGGAGCACGCTGCAGCGGAGTCCGAGGGGACGCCGCGAGGTCCCGGCCTGATGAGCGGACCCTTCGGCCGCAACCTCGGCCTGGTGCTCGCCCTGCTGATCATCTGCGTCGTCGGCGTCGCCACCGCGGGCGACCGCTTCGCGAGCGTCAACACCCTCGTGACGATCCTGCGGCTCGCCTCCATCGTCGGGGTGGTCAGCATCGGCATGACGTTCGTGATCATCGGAGGGGGGATCGACCTGTCCGTGGGCGCCATCGTGGCGCTCTCGTCGGTCTGGGCGACCACCTTCGCCACGCAGACGATGGCCGAGGACACCCACTGGATCGTCATGGTGTTCGTCGCCCTCGCGGTCGGCGGGGCCTGCGGGCTCGTCAACGGCGTGCTGGTCGCCTACGGCAACGTCGTTCCCTTCATCATGACCCTGGCCACGCTGGCGTCCGCGCGCGGACTGGCCGAGATCATCTCCGAGCGGCGTACGCAGATCGTCCGCGTCGACGGGTTCAAGGACTTCTGGTCCGCCGACGTCCTCGGCGTCCCGCTCCTGGTCGTCATCTTCGCCCTCGTCGCGGTGGGGGGCTGGTTCCTGCTCAACCGGACCACCTTCGGGCGTCGTACCCTGGCGGTCGGCGGCAGCCCCGAGGCGGCCCGGCTCGCCGGCATCAACGTCAAGCGCCACACCGCCATGCTCTACGTCCTCGTCGGGCTCTGCTGCGGCCTCGCCGCACTGATGTACCTCGCGCGCACCTCGACCGGCAGCTCCACCCACGGCACGCTGCTCGAGCTCGACGCGATCGCCGCCGTCGTCATCGGCGGGACCCTCCTCACCGGCGGGCGCGGCACGATCGTGGGCACCGTGATCGGCGTGCTCATCTTCAGCACCCTCAGCATCGTCTTCGTCCTCAACAACCAGGACAGCTCGACCCAGGCCGTCGCCAAGGGCCTGATCATCGTCGTCGCCGTGCTGTTCCAGCAGCGCCTGGCCCGACGCTCGACCACGACCTAGGCGTCGGGTCCACCCCGCACTCGGAAACGTCCGCACGATCCGCATCCGCACCAACCCTGACGCACAGCACCCACACCAGACACAAGGAGCACATCCCATGCGACTGCGCACCACCACCTCACGGCAGCAGAGCCGCCGCTACCCCGGCCTCGTGGTCGGCGCGGTCGCCGTCCTCGCCCTGACCGCCTGCACCGGCAGCGCCGAGGACGCCGCCAACGACGAGGAGAGCTCCTCTGGCTCCGCCCCCGCGGGCGCCGAGGGCGGCAACGACGAGGCCGGCGACACGGTCACCATCGGCTTCTCGGCGCCGGCCGCCGACCACGGCTGGATGGCAGCCATCACCAACAACGTCCGCGACCTGGCCGACCAGTACCCCGACATCGACCTGCAGGTGGCGGAGGGCACCAACGACGTCAACCTCCAGATCAGCCAGGTCGAGACCTTCATCAACGACGGCGTCGACGCCATCGTCCTGCTGCCCTTCGACGGAGCGGCGATGACTCCGGTGGCCCTCGAGGCCATGGAGGCCGGCATCACGGTCATCAACGTCGACCGTGAGTTCGACGACCCCAACGCCGCCCGGGTGACCGTGCTCGGCGACAACTACGGCATGGGCGTGTCCGCCGGCCAGTACGTCTGTGAGCAGGCCGGCGGCAACGAGGACGCCGTCGTCGCCGAGATCGCCGGCATCGACTCGCTGCCGCTGACCCAGGACCGCAGCCAGGGCTTCGAGGACGCGCTGTCCGAGTGCGGCCTCGACGTCGACGCCCGCCAGGCGGCCGAGTTCACCGTCGAGAGCGGCGAGGAGGTCGCGGCCCGCCTGCTGCAGGCCGAGCCGAAGATCGACTTCCTGTGGAACCACGACGACGACCAGGGCGTCGGCGTCCTGGCCGCGATCGAGAACGCCGGTCGCGACGAGTTCGTGATGGTCGGCGGCGCCGGCTCGGCCAACGCCATGCGAGACATCCAGGACGACAGCGGCGTCCTCAAGGCGACGGTCATCTACCCCTCGACCCAGGGTGCCGACGGCGTCAAGCTCGCCCGCCTGATCCTGCAGCAGAAGGCGATGACCGACCTCGTCGAGGTCGAGGTCCCGCGCCTGGTGCAGCTGTACGCGCCGGTCGTCACCGGCGACAACGTCGACCAGTACATCGACTCCGCCTTCGAGTCCTGAGGTCGATCCCCGTCCGGCGCTCCCACACCGGGGCGCCGGACGGGCCACCCTCGAGCCGGTCGACGACAGAACAGGATCCCTGATGACCTCCGAGCACGACACGCTGTCCGTGGGGATGGTGGGCTACGCCTTCATGGGAGCGGCCCACTCCCAGGCGTGGCGCAACGCCCCGCGCTTCTTCGACCTGCCGCTGCGACCGCGGATGACGGCCGTGGCGGGCCGCGACCGGGCCAACGTCACCGCAGCGGCCACCCGGCTGGGCTGGGAGTCGACCGAGACGTCCTGGCAGGCGCTCGTCGCCCGTGACGACATCGACCTGATCGACGTGTGCACGCCCGGCGACACGCATGCCGAGATCGCCATCGCGGCCCTCGAGGCCGGCAAGCACGTGCTGTGCGAGAAGCCGCTGGCCAACACCGTCGAGGAGGCGGAGGCCATGGTGGCTGCCGCCGAGAAGGCCAGGGCCGCCGGAGTCCGCTCGATGGTCGGCTTCACCTACCGCCGGGTGCCGGCGATCGGGCTCGCCCGGCAGCTGGTCGCCGCCGGCCGGATCGGGACGATCCACCACGTCCGCGCGCAGTACCTCCAGGACTGGATCGTCGACCCCGAGGCTCCCCTGTCGTGGCGCCTGGACAAGTCGAGGGCCGGGTCCGGGGCGCTGGGCGACATCGGCGCGCACATCGTCGACCTGACCCAGTACATCACCGGTGACACCATCGCCACGGTCACCGGACGGCTCGAGACGTTCGTCAAGGAGCGACCGCTCCCCGCCGAGGCCCACACCGGGCTCTCCGGCACGGCGGACGCCACCAACCGCGGTGAGGTCACCGTCGACGACGCGGCGGCGTTCCTCGCGCACTTCCGAGGAGGCGCGCTGGGGGTCTTCGAGGCGACCCGCTTCGCCAACGGACGCAAGAACGCCATCCGCATCGAGATCAACGGCTCGCGCGGCAGCCTCGCCTTCGACTTCGAGGACATGAACGTCCTCCACTTCTACGACGGGGACGACGACTCGGCGACCGCCGGGTTCCGCCGGATCCTCGCCACCGAGGCGGAGCACCCCTATGTCGCCGCGTGGTGGCCACCCGGCCACCTGCTGGGCTACGAGCACGGCTTCACCCACCAGGTCGTCGACCTCGTCACCGACATCGCGAAGGGCGTCGACCCCGCGCCGTCGTTCGCCGACGGACTGCAGGTCCAGCGGGTCCTCGCAGCCGTCGAGGCCAGCTCGCTCAGCTCGGCCTGGCAGGACATCCCCGCATGACACCGGCACGACTCCAGCACGGACATCGCCAGAGAAGGGACACCTGATGACTCGCCCTGTCACCCTGTTCACCGGCCAGTGGGCCGACCTGCCGTTCGAGGAGGTCTGCCGGCTCGCCTCGGGCTGGGGCTACGACGGCCTGGAGATCGCCTGCTGGGGTGACCACTTCGACCCGTGGGCCGCCGTCGAGGACGACGGCTACGTCGCCGCCAAGCTGGAGGTGCTGGCCGAGCACGGACTTCAGGTCTTCGCGATCAGCAACCACCTCAAGGGCCAGGCGGTGTGCGACGACCCGATCGACGAGCGCCACCGCGGCATCCTGCCCGACAAGATCTGGGGCGACGGCGACGCCGAGGGCGTACGCCAGCGCGCCGCGGAGGAGATGAAGATGACCGCCCGGGCCGCGCGCCGGCTCGGCGTGGACGTCGTCGTCGGGTTCACCGGCTCCTCGATCTGGAAGTACGTCGCCATGTTCCCGCCCGCGACCCAGGACATGGTCGACGCGGGCTACCAGGACTTCGCCGACCGCTGGAACCCGATCCTCGACGTCTTCGACAGCGAGGGCGTCCGGTTCGCGCACGAGGTGCACCCCTCGGAGATCGCCTACGACTACTGGACCACCGTGCGAGCCCTCGAGGCCGTCGACCACCGGGAGGCGTTCGGGCTCAACTGGGACCCCAGCCACTTCGTGTGGCAGGACCTCGACCCGGTCGGGTTCCTCTGGGACTTCAAGGACCGGATCTACCACGTCGACTGCAAGGACGCGAAGAAGCAGGTCGGCAACGGCCGCAACGGTCGGATGGGCTCACACCTGCCGTGGGCCGACCCGCGTCGCGGGTGGGACTTCGTCTCGACCGGGCACGGGGACGTCCCGTGGGAGCAGTGCTTCCGGATGCTCAACACCATCGGCTACGACGGACCCATCTCGGTCGAGTGGGAGGACGCCGGCATGGACCGGCTCGTCGGAGCGCCGGAGGCGCTGGAGCTCGTGCGGCGCCTGGCCTTCGATGCTCCGGACGCCGCCTTCGACGCCGCCTTCAGCACCCAGGAGTAGGCCTAGACTCCGGCGCATGGGGAGCTTCCGGGCCAAGGACGCGGATCGTGACCGCTTCGTCGAGCTGATCGAGGCGGCGTACGTCGACGGCCAGCTCAGCGACGCCGACCGTGAGCTGCGGGTGGGACGGGCGCTCTCCTCCGAGACGCTCGACGAGCTCACGACGCTCACCCGCGACCTGCAGCTGCCGTCAGGCGCCGCACCGGCGACCGCGCCGGTGCCGCGACCCCGGCCCTCCCTGCTCCCTCGCCTCCTCGGGGGGTTCTTCGCCCTCTCCTTCGTCGGCGTCGCGATCTTCGTCGGTGCGGTCGCCGTGACGTTGTTCGTCACCCTGGGCAGCGTGTCGTCCTCCGACTCCGACTCCGGCTTCGACTCCGGCTTCGACTCCGGGACCATCATCGAGTCGTACCCGGCCGACCCCGAGATCTCCGTCGACGGCGAGGTTGCGGCGCCGTCGTTCGAGATGACCGCCCGCCGGGTGCGGACGTTCCTGCGGGCCTACGAGGAGCAGTTCGGCACGCTCGACGTCTACGAGGCGGGGTTCTACCCCGGGCGGGTCGGCGTGATGGTGCCGGTGCGCGGGTCGCGCCCCCGCATGGAGCGGTGGTCGTGGACCGGTGAGTGGCGCCAGGACAGCGAGGCCTCGCGCGTGACCGGGCCCGACGGCATCGTCGACCTCGGGACGGTCGACGTACGCCGCCTCTTCGCCAACATCGACACCGCGCGGAAGACCCTGCGCGTGCAGCGCGGGAAGCTCACCCACGTGCTCGTGAACCGCTGGTTCGACGACCAGGCGTCGGTCAACATCTACATCGGCAACCAGTTCAACGAGAGCGGCTACCTCAAGACCACGCCGTCCGGCGACGTCGTGCGCGCGTTCCCCTACGAGCCGTGACCGATCCCACGCCGCCGGAGCGGTCCACGAGCGGCGGCGCTGCGGCACGATGAGCGGCATGACTGCTGCCAAGACGAATCCCGGCAACTTCTTCGAGGACTTCACCGTCGGGCAGGTCATCGACCACGCCACGCCCCGCACGATCACCGACGGCGACCGGGCGCTCTACGGCGCGATCTACCCGACCCGCTTCGCGGTCCCGTCGTCCGCCGAGTTCGCCGCGTCGGTCGGCCTGGCCGGGCCCGATGGCGGCGGGCACCCGGTCGAGGAGCTGATCGGCTTCCACGTCGCCTTCGGCAAGACCGTTCCGGACGTCTCGCTCAACGCCGTCGCCAACCTCGGCTACGCCGAGTGCCGCTTCCACCTCCCGCTCGTGCCGGGCGACACGCTGCGCACGCGCTCGGAGGTCATCGGCCTCAAGGAGAACTCCAACGGGAAGACCGGCGTGGTGTGGGTCCGCTCGACCGCCACCAACCAGCGGGGCGAGGTCGCGATCGACTGGGCGCGCTGGGTGATGGTGCACAAGCGCTCGGCCGGTTCGCCGGCCCCCGACACCGTCGTACCCACGCTCGCGACCGCGGTCGACCCGGCCGACCTCGTCGTCCCCGCCGGCCTGGACTTCTCGTCGTACGACGCCGCCGCCGCCGGCTCGCCGCACCGGCTCGGCGACTACGAGGTGGGCGAGCGGATCGACCACGTCGACGGCGTGACCCTCACCGACGCCGAGCACATGATGGCCACGCGGCTGTGGCAGAACACCGCCAAGGTGCACTTCAACACCGACGCGCGCCCCGACGGCCGGCGGCTCGTCTACGGCGGCCACGTGATCTCGCTGGCGCGTGCCCTGTCCTTCAACGGCCTGGCCAACGCCCAGCTCGTCGCCGCGATCAACGCCGGCGCCCACGTCGCCCCGGCGTTCGCCGACGACACCGTGCACGCATGGTCCGAGGTGCTCGACACGGCCGTCCTCGACGCCCCCGGCGTCGGTGCGCTGCGGCTCCGCCTGGTCGCCACCCGCGGCCGCGACGAGTCGATGACCTTGCGGACCGACGACGGGACGTACGCCGACGGGGTCCTGCTCGACCTGGACTACTGGGCGCTCATCCCGCGCTGAGCAGGTGCTCGCGCGGTCGTCCCGGTCTGCCGCCGCCCGGAGCGGTGTGTGACGGGGATTTCCCGGGTCCGGATTCCTCCTGGCTCACCGCCCCCGGGCGAGTCGGCGTACGACGCGCGCTCGGGCGGTGCGTGAGGGGGAACCCGCCGCCTCGAAATGCCCCTCACTCACCGCTCTCGCCGACGGTCCGGGACATCAGGTGTGCGGCGATCGCGTCCAGGGCCGCGTCGAGGGAGTCCGGCGACGACAGCTCGAGCCGGGACAGCACGAGCGTGGCGGCCGCGAGCAGCTCCTCCTCGCTCACCTGGTCGGGCGTACGACCGTCGGCTGCCAGCGAGGGGAGCAGGTCGTCGAGGTCGCCCACGACGTCGTACGAGCTGGCCCCCAGCGCGGCGACGACGGCCGCCGCCGACTCCTCGATCCACGCCACGTGGTGGTCCGGGACGGCGAAGGAGTCGCGTGGTGCGCTCCCCACGAGCGCGGCGGGTACGAACGAGCGCTTCACGTGCCGGGAGTACGCCGCCGAGCGGTGCTCGCGGGGCACGGAGTCGTTGACCCGTCGCAGGAGCTCGGCCTCGACGACGCCGAGGGAGTCGTTCGGCCGCTGCGCCTCGGTGTCGAGGCCGGCGATGTCGAGGCCGAGGACGGACGCCACGCGCAGCCAGAGCTCGTCGCGGGCGGCCCCCGGTGCGGGCACGACGACGACGTGCACGCGCGAGGGCGGAAGCCCGACGGCCCAGACGTCGAGGATCCCCAGGATGTCCTGGTAGCGCCAGAACTTCTGGTCGCCGTCCTCGCGCCGGACGCTGCCGAGGAACTTGCGGTAGGGCATCCGGGCGCCCATCTTGACCCGCTGCTGCCACGCCGAGGGAAGCACGCGGCCGAGGTCCCGGGCGGTCACCACGAGATGCACCTCGTCGGCCGCGGACGCGAGGTCGGCGAGCGCTGCGGCGGCCGCCTCGGCGGGGGAGTCGGCGAAGTGCTCGTTGCTGATGAGGACGTCGCCGGTCCAGTCGCGGGTCTCCCGGACGATCCGGTCCCAGACGCCGCGGTCGCGATCCCCGAGCTCGTCGACGACGGCGCTCATGCCCTTGACCAGGGCGGCCGCGGTGAAGTGGTCGCGGCGTCCCCGTCCCGGCAGCAGGAGGTCCCGTGAGCGCAGCTCGTCGCGGTGCCGCCACCACAGGTCCTGCAGGTAGGACGTGCCCGACTTCGCGGTCCCGGCGTGGAGGAACGCGCGTCGGGCCATGCCTTGATCCTAGGAGGACATCGAGCGGGCAGACTCTCCACCGTGGACTGGGATCGCGACTTCTTCTACGACATGTATCCGCGCATCGAGGAGGCGTTCGGCGCCCGCCTCGACGAGAGCCTGTCACCGCGCGGTCCGTCGGTACTGCTCCAGGTGGTGCGCGAGCTCGACCTGCCGCCCGACAGCCGGGTGGTCGACGTCGGCTGCGGCGAGGGCGCCCACGCCTTCCGGCTTGCGACACACTTCGGTTTCCGCGTGCTCGGCATCGACCCCGTGCAGCGCCACCTCGACCTGGCCCGCGAGGCGCGCCGCGAGGTGGTCGGCGACATCGCCGCTCGCGTCTCCTTCGAGCGCGGCAGCGCGACCCGCATCCCGGCGCCCGACTCCTCGCTCGACCTGGTCTGGTGCCGCGACGTGATGGTGCACGTCGAGGACGCGGCCGAGGCGATGCTCGAGTTCGCCCGAGTGCTGCGCCCGGGCGCGTACGTCGTCGGCTACTCGATGGTCGCCACCGACCTGCTCGCCCCGGAGGAGGCCGACCAGCTCTTCGGCGTGATGGGTGTCGTGCCCGGCTCGGCCGACCCGCGCGTGCTCGACGACGCGATCGCGGCGTCCGGGCTCGAGGTCGTCGAGACCATCGACCTCGCCGGCGAGTGGGGCGAGTGGGCCCAGGAGCAGGACGGCCGGGCCGGCCGCTCGCTGCTCCGCCTGGCGCGGTTGCTGCGCGATCCGGGGCGCTACCGCGCCGAGTTCGGCGACGCGGCGTACGACGTGATGGTGGGCGACTGCCGCTGGCACGTCTTCCAGATGTTGGGCAAGCTCGCCGGTCGCATCGACGTGCTGCGGCGACCCGGCAGGCGATAAACACCTCGACCCGGCTTGACGGGTTTGGCAGGGTGGCACCGCAACCGCGAACCGCTCGGATCCAGGAGGACCCCATGGCTGACCAGGACCCCAACGCAGACATCAAGGCGAAGATGCGGGAGGCCCTCGATCGCAAGAAGGGGCATCACCACCCGGACGACAGCGCCGACGCGCGCGAGAAGGCGCACGGCTCGGAGGTCAACGACAAGAACGTCGCCAAGCCGATGCACCGACGCAAGGCCGGTGGCGGCGGCGCCTGAGCCTCACCGCTGAGCGCCGGGGCAGGTCTGCCGTCCTGGCGAGCACCGGGCAGGCCGCCGGTCCACCCGTGGCAGACTCGCGGGCATGTCCTCCGGAGCGGGTCGTGAGCTGTGGATCGTCCGCCACGGCGAGACCGACTGGAGCCGCGACGGACGGCACACGTCGACGACCGACCTGCCCCTCACCGACATCGGCGAGGAGGCCGCCACGTCGCTGGCGCCGCGGCTGGCCGACGTGTCGTTCGACCTGGTGCTGACGAGCCCGCGCCAGCGCGCCCGTCGTACGGCCGAGCTGGCGGGCTTCGTCGACGCGGAGGTCGACGACGACCTGGCCGAGTGGGCCTACGGCGACTATGAGGGCATCACCACCGACGAGATCCGCGAGACCGTGCCGGGCTGGTCGGTCTGGACCCACCCGTCCCCTGGCGGAGAGAGCGCCGACCAGGTGTCCGCGCGGCTCGACCGCGTCGTGGAGCGGGCCCGCGAGCACGACCGGACGCTCGCCTTCGCGCACGGCCACTCGCTGCGCGTCCTCACCGCCCGCTGGCTCGACCAGCCCGCCGACGAGGGCCGGTTCTTCCGCCTCGACACCTCGACCGTGTCGGTGCTGGGCTTCGAGCGGGAGACCCCGGTGCTGCTGAAGTGGAACAGCTGACGTGCGGATCGACCTCCACACGCACAGCTCCGCCAGCGACGGCACCGACACCCCCGCACAGCTCATGCGGGAGGCCGCCGCCGCCGGTCTCGACGTGGTCGCGCTGACCGACCACGACGCCATGTCCGGCTGGGCCGAGGCGCAGCGGGCCGCCGACGAGGTCGGCATCAGGCTCGTCCCCGGGCTGGAGATCTCGACGAAGTTCCGCCACCGCGGCGTGCACCTGCTGGCGTACCTCCCGGACCCGGCGTACGCACCCCTCGTCGCGGAGCTCGACAAGGTCCTCGACGGCCGCACCTCGCGCACCCCCGCGATCGTGACCGCCCTGCGCGAGCACGGCATCGACCTCACCGAGGACGACGTGCGCCGGGAGGCGGGCGGCTCCGTCGCCGCCGGGCGCCCGCACGTCGCCGACGCGCTGGTGACGCTGGGCGTCGTGGCGGACCGGACCGAGGCGTTCGCAACGCTGCTCAGCCCGGGGCAGCCGGGGTACGTCAACCGCTACGCGCCGCAGCTCGAGGCGACGATCCCCCTCGTGGTCGCCGCCGGCGGTGTCCCCGTCATCGCGCACCCGTGGGGCCGGCGGGGTGGGACGGTGCTGGACGCCGCTGCCCTCGCCACGCTCCGGGACCTCGGGCTCGCCGGCATCGAGGTCGACCACCAGGACCACCCCGTGGATCTCCGAGCTCGGTTGCGTGGCATCGCAGCGGACCTCGACCTCGTCGTCACCGGCAGCAGCGACCACCACGGCCTCGGCAAGGTCGACCACGACCTCGGGATCAACACCACCGACCCGGAGCAGTACGAGCGCCTGGTCTCGCTGGCGGCGAGCCCGCTCGGTGCGTGAGGTGCTGCCCGATCGGGTCCTCGTCGAGCGTTGGGTGCTGGACACGGCGTACGGCGCGCAGCTCGACCTCGTGCTCCCGCGCGCCGAGCTGGTGGTCGGGCTGGACTACCCGCGGTGGCTCTCGCTCGCGCGCCCGATCCGGCGGACGGTGTCGCGGGTGATCACCCGGGAGCCGATCTGCGCCTCCCACACCGCCGGCCGCGCGCGCTCGAGGAGTGGCTCGCCCGGATCAGCCTCCCGCTCACCGAGATCCTGTGGGAGGTCGACGAGGCTTGAGGTGGCGCACCCCGGTCATCCCTGGGTCACGCACCTGTCCTGACACCTGTTCGAAAATAGTTCTCCACAGATCCGTTCTCGCAGGTCACGGTGTCGGTGGGCTCTGGGAGAATGGATGCATGTCCACCACCACTGTCGCCTTCGGGGCCCGGGTCACCGACCGGGTGGCGCTGGATCGTGCGGCGGCGGCGATGACCGCGAAGCGCCGCGTCGAGGTCGAGGTGCTGGAGGCGGCGTTGGCGTGGGCGCACGCGCACGTGGTGTCCCCCGATGCGGATCCGGGGGAGGTTGCCGGCTGGCGCTCGGACGCGATCCACCCGGTGGGGTCCCCGGGGTTCTTGTTCGGTGAGCAGGCGCTGCCGATCGCGGGTGTCGGAACGCCGCTGGTCGCGGAGTTCTGCGTGCCGGAGCTCGCAGCCGTGCTCGACCTCTCCCACGAGGCGACGCTGGCGCTGCTGGGCGACGTGCTCGACCTGGCCCACCGTCTTCCGCGTCTGTGGGCGCTGGTGCGTGGCCTGCGGGTCCCGGTGCACCTGGCCCGGTTGGCTGCCGGTGAGTCGCGCGACCTGTCGGTGGCCGCGGTGGGGCATGCGGACCGGCTGCTGGCCTGGCAGCCGCGCCGTCTCAACCCACACCGGATCGAGACCCTGGTCCACGAGGCCCGGTTGTACGCCGACCCGGACCGTGCGATCGCCGACCACGACGAGGCTCTGGCTTCGCGTCGGGTCGAGGTGCGCCACGAGGACGGTGCACCAGGCACCAGCGAGGTGTTCATGAGGCTCGACACCGCCGACGCTGTCGCGTTCGACCACACCGTCTCGACGATGGCGGCGACCATGCGTTCCCTCGGACACGAGGGCGAGGTCGAGGTGCGGCGTGCCCACGCGGTCGGGTTGCTGGCCGACCCGCAGGCCGCGCTCGACCTGCTGGCCGCAGCCGACATCGCCGACCCCGACCGAGCCGTCGACCCGGAGGCAGATCCTGCGGTCTGTGTCGCAGAGGACGTCGCCCACGAGCCGGCCAACCCGTTCCGCACACCGTCCGGTGAGGGTGGCGAGGTGGTGCTGGTCTTCCACGTCACCGACCGCGACCTCCTCGAGGAGCGCCACGGTGTGGCGCACTCGCCCACCCTCGGTCCTGTGCTGGTCGGGCGGCTGCGGTCGTGGCTGCTGTGCGCGGGGAAGGTGAGCATCGCGCCGGTCGTCGACCTGGACCCCGCAGCGCACCCGCCGGTCGACGCCCACGATCCGCCGGCCCGGATGGCAGCGATGGTCCGACTGCGCGATGAGACGTGTGTCTACCCCCGCTGCGGGCGACCCTCGCGGGCGTGCGACCTCGACCACACCGACGCCTATGTCCCACCGAGCGAGGGCGGGCCACCGGGCCAGACCCGGCCGGCGAACCTCGCGCCCCTGTGCCGCCGGCACCACCGCGCGAAGACCTTCGGCCACTTCGCCTACCGACGCCTGCCAGACGGGTCCTACGAATGGACCCTCCCGTCCGCAACCATCGTCACCACCGACCCACCCGGACGACGACCGAGACCCTGACCGCCCCACAGCCCGACACCGACAGGTGATCGGGCCACAGGCACGCCTTCGGCGAGTTCCGGGCGTCCCCCGAATGACTCTCGTGACCGCACCGGTCGCCGCACGTGGAGGCGGCGTCTATCCAGCGCGGTGGGGGTCCACTCCGAGAAGGCGCACGAGTCCGCTCCGTCCTGCGTCGCGCTGCTCGACGTAGATGACGAACCGCTGGTCCGGCCGGGCCCTGTTCCGTGCCCAGTCAAGGACCTCCTCGACGTCGACCACGTGGGTCAACCGGTACTCGTCGCAGTGCCACATCACCTGCTCGTGCGCGGCGCCGGCCGGTGCGGGTGGCCGATGCCAGAGGTAGACGCGGTCAGGAGCGCTGCAAGGTCCGCGACCGATCGGCCCTCGAGGGTCTGCCAGGTCGTGAAGGCCCCGGCACGAGGTAGCACCGCATCGTTCGGCACAGCGAGGGTCGCGGCACCTGACGCCATCGCCGAGGCGAGTCCGTTGGGCGAGTCCTCGACCGCCACGCACTGCTCGACGGGTACGCCGAGCAGCTCAGCCGCGCGCAGGTACGGCTCGGGCGACGGCTTCGTCCGGGTGACGTCCTCGGACCCGACGACCACGCTGATCGCGCCGTCCGGCGCGGCACTCGCCACCAGGTCGGCCATCTCATGGCTCGAGGTGGTCGCGATGGCACACGGGATGTCCTGCCGGCGCAGCTCTGCCAGTAGCTCGAGCACACCTGGGCGCCATGGCACGGTCTCGCGAAGCGAGTCGATGACTGCGCGCTCGAGCGTCGCGACCAGCTCGGCCGAGTCCAGTTCGACGCCCACCGCCTGCATCGCCAGCGCGGTGTCATGCATGTCCGCACCCACGAGCGCCAAACCCTGTTCGGTCGACCACGGTGCGCCATGCCGGTCGGCCAGGACGAACTGCTGCGCGATCCAGATCGGCTCGCTGTCGATGAGGGTGCCGTCCATGTCCCACAGGACGGCGGCAAGAGTGGCGGTCATGGGCGCATCATGCCCGGCGCACCATCCGCCGGTGCAGCCCGAGGTCTTCGGGCTTCGTCGTGCCGTCGAAGTCGAAACCCTGCCGCTCGTAGAACCTGATCGCGCGCTCGTTGCCGTCGAGGACCCAGAGGTACGCCGGCGCGCTGCCGATCGCGGCCTCACACAGGGCATGCCCGACCCCGGTGCCGTACGACGACGCACGGACGTAGAGCGCCATCAGCTCGAGCGGTGGCAGGCCGTCGGCGGGGACGTCACGCCCCGGTCCGGTGCTGGAGAACCCCAGCAGGCGGCCGTCGGCGGACCACGCCAGCAGGTTCGCGCTGGAGCCGGCAGCGATGATCCCGCGCCAGCTCTCGACCCGCTCGGCGCGACGAGAACGCCGCTCAGCGAAGACCGCTGCCGGCATGAGCCCGGCGTACGCGTCCTCCCAGACGTCGAGGTGCAGGTCGGTCAGCGCCTCGGCGTCCTCCACGCGCGGCGGCGCGAGCCGCACCCCTACTTCCGCCCCAGCGACTGGGTCAGCCGCAGCAGCCGGTTCGGGACCGCCTTGGTGAGGGCGGTGATGGTCTTGTACTGCGCACCGGGGATGGAGAAGGCGCGACCCTTGTCGAAGTCGTCGAGGGACCTGCGGACCAGGAAGTCCACGTCGAGCCAGAGGAAGCCGTCGCCCCGCTTGACCTGCATCCGCTCGTGGAACTCCGTCTTGGTGAAGCCCGGGCACAGCGCCATCACCTTGACGCCGCGGGGGGCGTACTCCATGTGCGCCCACTCGCTGAAGCTGTTCACCCACGCCTTGGCGGCGGAGTAGGAGCCGCGCGGAAGGAAGGCGGCGACGCTGGAGACGTTGATGATGCCGCCGTGGCCGCGCTCGGCCATGGCGCCGAGGGCGGCGTGGGTCAGCCGCAGCACCGCGGTGACGAGCACCTCGAGCATCGCGGTCTCCTCGTCGGCGGTGTTGTCGAGGAAGCGCTTCTTGAGCCCGAAGCCGGCGTTGTTGACCAGCAGGTCGACCGGCCGGTCGTGGTCGGCGAGGCGTGCCTCGACGCGGGCGAGATCGGCACGGTCGACGAGGTCGGCGACGAGCACCTCGACCTCGACCTGGTGGGCGCGGCGCAGGTCGTCGGCCACCTGCTCGAGCCGGGTGGAGTCGCGGGCGACGAGGACGAGGTCGTGGCCGCGCGCCGCGAGCTGCACGGCGTACTCGTGGCCGATGCCGGCGGTGGCGCCGGTGATGAGGGCAGTGGTCCGGGAGGGAGGCATGGGTCCAGCGTTTCAGGACGCCGGCCGGGTCCGCGACCCTGTCCTGCACAATGGGCCACGATGAGCACCCAGACCCCGGCCCCCGTCACCCTCGCCGTCGCGAACCAGAAGGGCGGCGTGGCCAAGACGACGTCCGTCGCCTCCATCGGGGCCGCCCTCGCCGAGCTCGGCCACCGCGTGCTGCTGGTCGACCTCGACCCGCAGGCCTGCCTGACCTTCTCGCTCGGGATCGATCCCGAGGACCTCGAGGTGTCGGTGCACCACGTGCTGACCCAGGGCGTCGACCCGGCCGAGATCATCATCGCGACCGAGGACGGTGTCGACCTCCTGCCGGCGACCATCGAGCTGGCCCGCGCCGAGGCCGACCTGCTCACCCGCACCGGGCGGGAGCACGTCATCAAGGGTGCGCTCGAGCAGCTCGCCGACGACCTCGCGGACACCGAGGAGGGAGCGTACGACTGGGTGCTGCTCGACTGCCCGCCGTCCCTCGGCGTGCTCACCGTCGCCGCGCTCACCGCCGCCGACGGGGTGCTCGTGCCCCTCCAGTGCGAGACGCTGTCGCACCGCGGGGTGGGCCAGCTGCTCGACACCGTCCACGACGTACGCCGCTTCACCAACCGCGGCCTCGAGGTTTGGGGCGTCCTGCCGACGCTCTACGACGGCCGCACGAACCACGCCCGCACCGTCCTGGAGACGATCAGCGAGACCTACGACCTCGAGGTGATCGAGCCGCCGATCCCCAAGACGATCAAGTTCGCCGAGGCGCCGGCCGCCGGTCGCTCGATCCTCGCGACCAGCCGCAGCAACAAGGGCGCGCAGGCCTACCGCGAGGTCGCGAAGAACCTGGTGGAGCGTGCGGCTCGCCCGAAGGCGAAGAAGAAGCCGGCGAAGAAGGCCGCCGCCCAGAAGACGGCGGCCCGCTAGCGTTCAGTCCTTGACGGGGGAGCCACCGCGGGTGCGGCTGCGGCTGCGGTTGCGGCGCCGCGGGGCGTCACCGGCAGCCTTCTCGCGGGTGCCGCCGTCACGCGAGCCGCCGTCACGCGAGCCGCCGTCACGCGAGCCGCGCTCGCGGGCCGGGCGCTCCTTCTTCTCCACGGGCGCCGGGGGGACGATGCGGCCCTTGGTGCCCTCGGGGATGCCCTGGTCGTGGAAGAGGTGCTCGGACGTCGAGTAGGTCTCCTGCGGCTCGGGGAACGGCAGGTCGAGGGTCTTGTTGATCATCTTCCACCGGTGCAGGTCGGCCCAGTCGACGAAGGTGATCGCGATGCCCGAGGCGCCCGCGCGACCCGTGCGGCCGATGCGGTGGACGTACGTCTTGTCGTCCTCGGGACACGTGTAGTTGATGACGTGGGAGACGCCGCGCACGTCGATGCCGCGGGCGGCGACGTCGGTGGCGACGAGCACACGGATCTTGTCCTCGCGGAACTTGGCGAGCGCCTTCTCGCGCGCGACCTGGGCCATGTCGCCGTGCAGGGGCGAGGAGCTGAAGCCGCGCTCGGCGAGGTCGTCGGCCACCCGCTGCGCCTGGCGCTTGGTGCGGGTGAAGACGATGATCTTCTCGGCGTCCTCGGCCTGCAGGACGCGTCCGATGATCTCGGGCTTGTCGAGGTCGTGGGCCAGGTAGATGAACTGCGCGGTCGCCGGCACCATCGTGGTGTCGTACGACGACTCGGCGCGGATGTTCATCGGGTGACGCATGTGGGTGCGGGCCAGCGCGACGATCGCCGACGGCATCGTGGCCGAGAACAGCATGGTCTGCCGGGTCTCGGGGGTCTTCGACAACAGCGTGATCACGTCGGGCAGGAAGCCGAGGTCGAGCATCTCGTCGGCCTCGTCGAGCACGAGCGCGTGCACGTGCGACAGGTCGAGCGCGCGGCGGTTCGCAAGGTCGATCAGGCGACCGGGGGTGCCGACGACGATGTCGACGCCGGCCTCGAGGGTCTCGAGCTGGGTGTCGTAGCCGACGCCCCCGTAGACGGTGAGGACGCGCAGGCCCAGGTCCTTGCTGGCGAGCGCGAGGTCGCTGGACACCTGGAGCGCGAGCTCACGGGTCGGGGCGACGATCAACGCCTGCGGCTTGCCCTGCGGCATGTCGGCGTACGCCGGGTCGCTGGGCGCGACGCTGCGCTGCAGCACCGGGATGCCGAACGCAAGGGTCTTGCCGGTGCCCGTGCGGGCCTGGCCGATGAGGTCGGTGCCGAGGAGCGCGACCGAGAGGGTCATCTCCTGGATGGCGAAGGGGGTGGTGATGCCGGCGCGGTCGAGCGCGTCGCAGATCTGGGCATGCACGCCCAGTTCACGGAAGGTGGTCGTCACGAGGTTGTCGCTTTCGTCAAGAGGTATGGATGTCCCACGCGTATGCGGTCAGCCACTCGAAAGGTCCTCTTGCAGGCTCTGCCAACCGCGCACATACAGGCGGCCACCGGCAGGTTTCACCGGGGCTCGGTCACCCTCATGCTATCGCTAGGCTGCGAGCATGACTGAATCGCCCGACGAGGACTACCGCCGCGCTGCCGTCGACCTCCTCGGTGCGATCGCCTACGGCGAGCTCTCGGCCTTCGAGCGGCTCGTCGAGGACGCCAAGATGGCGCCCGGGATCGGCGACAAGATCGCGATCGGCGCGATGGCCACGGCCGAGTTCGCGCACCTCCAGAAGCTGGTCGCCCGGCTCGAGGAGCTCGGCGCCGATCCGGCCGAGGCGATGCAGGCGTTCCGCGCCAGCTTCGACGGCTTCCACGCCCACACGGCGCCCTCGGACTACTACGAGGGCCTGATCAAGGCCTACGTCGGCGACGGCCTCGCCGCGGACTTCTACCGCGAGATCGCCGCCTACCTCGACCCCGAGACCCGCGAGGTGATCATCAGCTCGCTGGAGGACACCGGGCAGACCGCGTTCATCGTCGAGCGGGTGCGCGCAGGCATCGCCCACGACCACCGGCTCGGTGGCCGATTGGCGCTGTGGGGCCGCCGGCTGATGGGCGAGGCGCTGACCCAGGCGCAGCGCGTCGCCGGCGACCGCGACTCCCTCACCGCGTTGCTCGCCGGGGGAGTGGACCGCCCCGGGCTCGACCTGGCTGCCCTCGGCCGGATGTTCACCCGGCTCACCGAGCTGCACGCGGCGCGGATGGCCGAGCTGGGGCTCGACTCCTGACGTGACGAGGCCCCGCACCCGGGGTGGGTGCGGGGCCTCGTACGGAGGTTGCTGGGGTCGTCAGACCCGCGTACGGCTGCCGCTGTTGCGACCGGTGAGCGTCGAGGCGACCACGACGAGCACGGCGGCCGTCAGGATCGCGACGATGCCCTGGGTCCAGTCGAGCCCACGGCTGCCGTCGCCACCGAAGGCGCTGTAGATGACACCGCCCAGGATCATGCCGCCGATGCCGCAGACGACCGTGAGCCACAGGGGGATGTTGTCCTTGTCGCCCGGCGCGACGAACTTGCCGAGCAGGCCGACGATGGTGCCGACCACGAGGTAGAAGATGATGGTCCAGAGCATGGCGCTCCACCTTTCGCTTCACCCCCGGCTCGGTGCCGGGTGATGGATCCCTTCAATCATGTCCGGCGCATGCCGCGCGTTCAACGACTGCGCCCCCACAAGGGTGGGGCGTGTCAGCGGAAGCCGACGGTGCTCGAGGTGGGGGAGCCCAGCTCGAGGTAGGCGATCTTCTCGGCAGGGACGACGACGGTGCGGCCCTTGACGTCCGAGATCCGCAGCACGCCGTTGCCGGCGATCGCCTCGGCGAGTCGCGCCTCGATGTCCTCGGGCGTGCTGTCGGTGTCGACGACGAGCTCTCGCTGCGCCTGTGACACGCCGATCTTGACCTCCACGGTGGTGCTCCTTGCTGAGTTGAAGTGCCGGGTTGAAGTGCTGGGTTGACGTGCTGGGTCGGGTGAGGTGTCAGTGCTCGTCGGTCATCGGGTAGCCGCGGATGCCGCGCCACGCCAGACCGGCGATCAGGGCCGCGGCGTCCTCCTGGCGGATGCTGCCACCGCCCGCGAGCCAGAACCGTGCGGAGACCTGCGCCATTCCCACCAGCGAGACCGCCAGCAGCTCCGACGGCTCGTCGGGCAGCCCGGTGTCGGTGCGGATCACGTCGGCGATCATCGAGGCACACTCGGTGGTCACCCGGTCCACGCGCTCGCGCACGTCGGGCTCGCTGGTGAGGTCGGACTCGAAGACCAGCCGGAACGCACCCTCCTCGGACGCGACATAGCTGTAGAAGACCTGCATCGTGGCCGCGACCCGGTCCTTGTTGTCGCTCGTCGAGGCCAGCGCGGCACGGCAGTTGTCGATGATCAGGTCGCAAGAGGTGTCGAGCAGGGCGAGGTAGAGGTCGAGCTTGCCGGGGAAGTGCTGGTAGAGCACGGGCTTGGAGACGCCGGCCCGCTCGGCGATGTCGTCCATCGCCGCCGCGTGGTAGCCCTGGGCGACGAAGACCTCGAGCGCCGACTCGAGCAGCTGGGCGCGCCGCTCGCGCCGGGGCATCCGGCCGCCGCGCGGTCGCGGGAGGTCGGTCTCGGGGCTGCCTGCGGTCACGTCGTGCTCCTGCTGCTGGGTGTTGTACTGCTGAGTAGTGAGGGCCGAGCCTATCCGGCCCCCCGGACGCGGAGAGGGACCCCGGTCTCCCGGGGTCCCTCCCTGCGTGTCGTGCCGTGGTGCGTCAGCTCACGGGGTGGGCTGCCCGGCCGGGTTGGTGACCTCCACGGTCAGGAACCCGTCGCTGCTGTCCGTGACCGTCGCCTTCACACCGACACCGGCGACCTTGACGCTGTTCTGCGGGTTGGCCGCGGACCAGTACGCCTCGGGGTCGGTGTCGTCGAAGGTGGCGAGCTGGGCGCGAGCCGGGGTGCAGGCCTCGAACGTCTGCACAGTCGCCTTCTTGCCCTTGCCGACCAGGGCCTCCTTGTGGAGACACAGCGCCGGGTTGGTGCCCTGGCCGAACGTGGCGTCGTAGGGCTGTCGCCGGTTGCTCGGCCTGGTGCCGTCGCTGTAGGTGAAGGGCTCCGCGAATGCGTCGACAGGGAGCGCCGCACCACCACCGGGGTGGGTGGAGGTGTTGTTGTCCGCGTAGGCGCCATCGACGAGCCAGACGAGCATGCCCGGCCGCAGCGAGAAGAACTCGACGTGGTTGGGGGCGGTGATGCCCTTGTCGAACTGGTAGGGACCGGTCGCCATGGTGGCGTCGTACCCGACGAACTGACGGTTCTCGATCAGGTAGTACTGCTGCGAGACCGTCACCTCGGTGCCGGTGGAGGTCTTCCACCCCTCGACCGTCCAGCCGTTGTCGCCGTCCTCGGCGCCGTCGGTGACGGTGCCGGTGGAGGACTTGATCGCGATCGAGTCGACGAACGCGCCGGCCTCGTTGACGCCACCGTCGGTCTGGTAGCGGAAGCGGAACAGCGAGTCGCCCGGCGCGGTGTAGGTGTAGCGCAGGCCCTTCCACCTCCCCCTCGAGGTTCCGTCGATGCCGTCGCCGATCTTGGTCCAGTTCTCGCCGCCGTCGGTGGAGTACTCGGCGTAGAGGTAGTCGTAGCCGGCCTCGATCTCGTACCAGGCCTTGGCGGTGACGGTGACCCTGCCGGCGCCCGTCACGGCGCGGGTGAGGGTGTTGTTGAGGCCGTCGCCACGGCCGGTCCACCAGGCCTTCGAGCCCTCGGGCACGGAGGTGACGTACGGCGTCGTGGTGGTCTTGTCGGGCAGGTTCACCTTCACGGCCTGGTCGGCGCCCTCGTAGGTGTGCTGCGAGGGGCCGAGGGTGACGGTGCCGCTCTCACCCGACTCGAGGGTGCTGTAGTCGAGCCAGCCGAGCTCGAACTTCTCCTCCGGGCCCATCAGTCCCGGCGTGGTGCCGATGCCGTCGCCGGCGGCCTCGCCGTGACCGAGCCACGAGCCCGAGCTCATGAGCGTCCAGAACGACGTGCCGTTCTCGCCGCCCGCGGTGTCGTAGTAGTCCGGGAGGCCGAGGTCGTGGCCGAACTCGTGGGCGAAGACGCCCAGGCCGCCGTTCTCGGGCTCGACCGTGTAGTCGCCGATCCAGAGGTCCGACGACCCGATCCGCGCGCCCCCGAACTTGTTCTGGGTGCCACCGACGGTGGGGCCGGTGGTGCCGTAGTCGTCACCGTTGACGTACCAGCGGTGCGACCAGATGGCGTCAGCGGAGGCACCGGCCTCCTCGCCCTCTCCGGCGTGCACGGCCTGGAAGTGGTCGATGTAGCCGTCCGGCTCGTTGAAGTCCTGGTCGTTGTCCCAGTCGTAGCGGTCCCACTCGTCGAGCGAGGAGAGATAGGTGTTGATCTCGGCTTCCGACGCGCCGGCCGCCACCTCGGCGGCGTACCACGAGTTGACCGTGTCGGCGATGTAGGCCCACGAGCCGCCGTCGTCCTCGACGTCGTTGGCGCCGTACGAGGCCTGGGTGCCGGGCACGGTGACCCAGTCCTCGACGGTGTTGGTCACCGAGTAGCGCTGCGAGGACAGCTGCTCGTAGTAGTTCTTCATCGACTCACCCTCGCCGTTGAAGAGCTCCTCGTAGTGGGCCATGTCGAACGACGGCTCCCAGTAGGTGGAGTTGTCGTCGGCGCCCGGTTCGGGGATCTCGTTGTGGGCGAGGTCGGAGAACTCCGAGAGGACCGTCCAGATCTTGTCCTCCCTGTCGCGTGGGAAATCGACTGCAGCGTCGGGGCCGAGGGAGACCGTCGCGCCACCGCCCGGCTGCTGCTTGAGGCGAGCGCTGCCGTTGCGGAGCAACGCGAGGGCCTTGGCCTTGCGCTTGTTCTCCCGCTTGGTCAGCGGACCAGGTCGGTTGTCGGGCTTGGACGCCGCGGGACGGCCGGACTGCGGTGCGTCGTTGGACGGGACGGCCACGGCGGACGGGAGCGCGGTTGCGCTCAGTGCCAGCGCGGCGGTGCCGGCGAGGATGCCGGTTGCCAGTTTCTTCACGAGTGATGAACTCCTGGTGTGAGGGGGCGATGCGGTCATTCCGGGGCCAGGTTCTCCTGGTCTTGTAGGACCACCACCGCGCTACTTCACCCCAGGTGAGGCGATCTGGCAAGGATCTCCCGGTCAACCGACCGCGAACCGTCGATCCTGCAGTGGCCGCCGGGGTCCGGATGGCGGGACGTCGTACGACCGGTTCCGCGTCCGGCGGGAACATGGATGCGGTCCCACTGGTTGTGCCCATTGCTGCACCTGGCCAGGTCGTCCCACGAAGGAGTACCCCGTGTCGTTCCCGCCGCTCGTCGAGCCGGCTGCCGAGCTCACCACCGACGAGGTGCGCCGCTACAGCCGCCACCTGATCATCCCCGACGTCGGGATGAGTGGGCAGAAGCGCCTGAAGAACGCCAAGGTGCTCGTCATCGGCGCCGGCGGCCTCGGCTCGCCCGCGCTCCTCTACCTCGCCGCCGCCGGCGTGGGCACGCTCGGCATCGCCGAGTTCGACACGGTCGACGAGTCCAACCTGCAGCGCCAGGTCATCCACGGCGTCAGCGACATCGACAAGCCCAAGGGCCTCTCGGCACAGGAGTCGATCGCCGAGATCAACCCCTACGTCCGGGTCGTGCTCCACGAGGAGCGGCTCGACAACGACAACGTGATGTCGGTCTTCGAGGGCTACGACCTCATCGTCGACGGCACCGACAACTTCGCCACGCGCTACATGGTCAACGACGCGGCGTACTTCCTCCGGATCCCCTACGTGTGGGGCTCGATCTACCGCTTCGACGGCCAGGCCAGCGTCTTCGCGCCGTCGCTCGGCGAGGACCTGCCCTGCTACCGCTGCCTCTACCCCGAGCCGCCGCCGCCGGGCATGGTCCCGAGCTGCGCCGAGGGCGGCGTCCTCGGCGTGCTGTGCGCGGCCATCGGCTCGATCCAGGTCAACGAGGCGATCAAGCTGCTCGCCGGGATCGGTGACCCGATCGCCGGCAAGCTGATGATCTACGACGCCCTCGAGATGGAGTACCGCAAGCTCAAGGTGCGCAAGGACCCCCACTGCGCGCTCTGCGGCGACAATCCCACCGTCACCGGGCTCATCGACTACGACGCGTTCTGCGGCGCCGTCTCCGACGAGGCCGCCGAGGCTGCGGCCGGCTCGACCATCTCGGTCACGCAGCTCGAGCAGATGCTCGGCGAGCGCGAGGCGGGGGAGCGCGACTTCGTGCTCGTCGACGTGCGCGAGCCCAACGAGGCGGAGATCAACCACATCCCCGGTGCCGTGCTGATCCCCAAGGGCGAGTTCCTCAACGGCAACGCCCTCTCGCAGCTGCCCAGCGACAAGCAGGTCGTCATGCACTGCAAGTCGGGGGTGCGCTCGGCCGAGACGCTGGCGATCGTCAAGGGCGCCGGATACTCCGACGCCGTGCACGTCGGCGGCGGCGTGGTGGCCTGGGTCAACCAGATCGACCCCAGCCAGCCGTCGTACTGAGGCGTAACCCCTCCCGACGCCTCTCGTTGGGAGGGGTATGAGACTTCAGACTCGGTTCCTGACCCTCGCTGCAGCCGCAGGCCTCGTGGCCGCTGCTGCCACCACAGTCCCGGCGACCGCTGCCGCCAAGAAGCCGGTGCGCGCGGCCTACGCGCCGGCCGACACCGCGACGATCCACCCCGGCGTGCAGATGTACACCGACGGCGCCCAGTGCACGGCGAACTTCGTCTACACCGACGGCGCCGGCGCGACGTACGTCGGCTACGCCGCTCACTGCGCCGGGCTCGGTGAGGCTACCGACACCGACGGCTGCACCTCGGGCTCGCTGCCGCTCGGCACCAAGGTCGACTTCGTCGAGGGCGGCTCGCTCGTCTCCCGGGGCACCCGCGTCGGCGGCGGCACGCTCGTGTACTCGTCGTGGCTGACCATGCAGAAGCTCGGCGAGACCGACGCCGACACCTGCGCCTACAACGACCTCGCCCTGGTCAAGGTCGACGCCGCGGACGCCGGCAAGGTCAACCCGTCGGTCCCGTTCTGGGGCGGCCCGGTCGGGATCAACACCGGCGGCACCGCTGCCGGCGAGACCGTCTACAGCTACGGCAACTCCAGCCTCCGCGGCGGCATCACCGAGCTCTCGCCCAAGCAGGGCGTCAGCGTCGGCACCGACCCGAGCGGCTGGAGCCACCCGGTCTACACCGTGACGCCGGGCGTCCCCGGTGACTCGGGCAGCGCGTTCCTCGACGCCGAGGGCAACGCGCTCGGCACCCTGTCGACGCTGGCGATCGCCCCGCTCGCGGGCTCGAACGGCGTGGGCGACCTCGCCCACGAGCTGTCGTACGCCCAGGCCAACGGCGGCATCGCCGGCCTGCGCCTGGTGCCCGGCACGGAGCCGTTCAGCCCCCTCCTCTGAGGTCGGGACACAACAACCTCGCAACACCCCCGCAACCCCCCTCGCATGGCGCGACCCGCTCACCTAGGGTCGCGCCATGCGTGCCTTCGGGGAATGGCCGCCGGCTGCGCGCGCAGTGGTGGCGGTGACCGCCAGCAGCCTGTTCATGGTGCTGGCGGCGTGGGCCACGCTGATCGGTCCCGACGAGGTCTTCACCGGACCGGGAGTCGTCGAGCGGACCGCGCGGACCGCGGGGCCCACCTGTGTCCCGCTCGAGGTCGTCACCACCCACCCCGACGGGACCACGGAGCGGATCCGCCCCGACAACCCGCGCAACCTGCCCCTGTGTGACGAGGAGGGGGCCGCGCCCGAGGAGTCCGGGCCGCCGACCACCCGGAGCGCACCGCCGCTGTGGGTCACGATGCTGGCGTGGACCTTCGTGTTCGCCGTGCTCGGCACGATCGTGGCCCTCATCGTCTTCTTCCTCAGGCTGATCCGTGACCAGAGGGGGCCACGCACCAGGCGCGAGGCTCGCCCGGTCGTCGAGTTCACGACCCTCGACGGACCGAGCCGGCTCGCCGAGGCGATCACCGAGGACTCGGGCCAGCAGGAGGCGCTGCTGCGCGAGGGCGACCCGCGCAACGCGATCGTCGCCGCCTGGCAGCGGTTCGAGGTGCAGGGCGCGTCCGTCGGGATCGGCCGCAGGTCGTGGGAGACCTCGTCCGAGTACGCCATCCGGATGCTCGACCTCGTGGCCGCCGACTCGGGCGCGGTCAACCGCCTCGCCGGCCTCTACCGCGAGGCCCGCTTCTCCGACCACCCGCTCACCGAGGACCATCGCACGCGGGCGCTCGAGGCCCTGGCCGGGATCCGTCGCAGCCTCGGAGCCCGCACATGAGGCGCCCGTCCATCTCGCGCGCGTGGCGCGGTCGGCTGCTCACCGGCGCCACGATCACCGCGGTCGGCTACCCGCTCGCGATCTGGCTCAAGCTGGGCCCGGAGCCGGTGCCGTACGTCGCCATGTCGTCCGTCGTCCTGATGCTGGTCTGGCTGGTCTTCGACACCGTCGAGTCCGAGCCCGCCGAGTGGACCCCCGTGCTGCCCCACGTGAGCGACCGTGTCGACGAGGCGACCTCCGACCTGCGGATCCTCTCCAGCCACCAGCAGGCGAGCGTCCCGTCCGAGGCCGTGCGCGACCGGCTCGTCGCACTGGCACGCACCCGCGACGCAGACCTCGCCGCGACCCTGCGGCACGAGCTCACCCCGACCCGCCGGCTCTCGCCGGCCGAGATCGACCGCATCCTGACCCGAATAGAGGAACTCCGTGACCGAAGCTGATCACCGCACCGAGTCCGCGCCCGACCCGGAGTCCGTCGCGCAGTTCGCGGAGCGCGTCCTCGACGAGGTCGGACGGGCCGTCGTCGGCAAGCGGGAGGCGCTGACGCTGGTGCTGGCGGGCATCCTCGCCAAGGGCCACGTGCTGCTCGAGGACTTCCCCGGGCTGGGCAAGACCCTGGCCGCGCGCTCCTTCGCGGGCGCGCTCGGCCTCGACTTCGCCCGCGCACAGTTCACCCCCGACCTGCTGCCGGCGGACCTCACCGGGTCGTACGTCTACGACCAGCGGCGTGCCGAGTTCGACTTCCGGCCGGGCCCGATCTTCGCCGGCCTGCTGCTCGCCGACGAGATCAACCGCACGCCGCCGAAGACCCAGGCCGCCCTGCTCGAGGCGATGCAGGAGGGCCAGGTCACCGTCGAGGGCCAGACCCACCGGCTCCCGAGCCCGTTCCACGTCCTGGCGACCGCCAACCCGGTCGAGTACGAAGGCACCTACCCGCTGCCCGAGGCCCAGCTCGACCGCTTCCTGCTGCGGGTGGCGTTCGGCTACCCGTCGGCGGGTGAGGAGCACGACGTCCTGCGGCGCCGGCTCGACCGCCGCCGCGAGGAGGTCGACATCCAGCAGGTCACCGACGCGGCCGGACTGGCGGCGATGCAGGCCGCGGTCGAGGCGGTCGCGGTGGACGACTCGGTCGCCCGCTACTGCGTCGACGTGGTGGCCGCCACCCGCAGCCACGCCGACGTGCTCACCGGCGCGTCACCCCGAGGCAGCCTCGGTCTGGTCCTCACGGCCCGCGCCTGGGCGGCGATCCGTGGTCGCGACTTCGTGGTGCCCGAGGACGTCAAGGTCGTGGCCCGGGTCGTGCTGGCGCACCGGATCACGGTGAAGCCCGAGCTCTGGATGACCCAGGCGTCCGGTGCGCGCGTCGTCGACGCCGTGCTCACCTCCGTCGAGACGCCACACACCCTGGAGTCGCGGCGGTGACCTCCTGGTCTCCGACACCCTCGCTGGTCCGGGCCTGCCTCCTTGCGCTCGCCGGCATCGCCGGCGGGGTGGTGGCCGGCGCCGACACGCTCGTGGTGCTGGCCGCCCCGTTCGTGGTGCTCGGCGTGATGGGACTGCTCGGCCGCCCGCGCCACACCCCGACCGTCCGCAGCGAGATCGATCACCACCGCCTCCACGAGGGCCAGGGCACGGTGTCCCGGCTGGTCGTCGACGACCTCGGCCGCGTCGAGCACATCACTCGGGTCGCTGCTCCGGCACCGCACGTCGCCACCCGTCCGACCTACGGCGCCGCGGGGTCGCTCGTCGCCGACGGCCTGCCGGCGATCGAGTTCAGCCCGCGCCGCTGGGGGCGGCGGGTCATCGGCGCCGAGCGCGTGGCACTGACCAGCTCCTGGGCCGGCTGGCGCTACGGGCCGGTCGACATGCCGGAGCACGGGCTCAGCGTGCTGCCGCAGTCGGCGCCGTACGACAGCCACGCGGAGGTGCCGCAGCCCGACGGTCTGGTCGGGCGGCACCGCTCGCGTCGACTCGGCAGCGGCACCGAGTTCGAGGGAATCAGGCCCTTCGCGACCGGTGACCGGCTCAAGAAGATCAACTGGCCGGTGTCGCTGCGCACCCGCGAGCTGCACGTGGTCACGACGCGCGCCGAGCAGGACGCAGGGGTGTGGCTGGTGGTCGACGGGCTGCGCGACATCGGCGTGTCCGGCGGCATCGACGGCGCGGCGAGCACGCTCGACCTCACCGTGCGAGCCGCGGCCGCGCTGGCCGAGCACCACGTGCGCACCGGTGACCGCGTCGGCCTGCTCGTGGTCGCCTCGGACGGCGCCCGCGTACGCCTCGGCTCCGGCGCGCGCCACCTCCACCGGTTGCAGGGCACGCTCGCCCGGGTCCGCACCGAGGCACGGAGCGTGCCCCCCGACCGGCTCGACCTCGGTGCCGGGGCCGGCAGCGTGGTCTACGTCCTGTCGCCGATGCTCTTCACGCCGCTCGTCACCGCCACTGCGAGCCTGCAGCGCAGCGGCGCGTCCGTGGTCGTCATCGACACGCTGGCCGAGCGCGACCCGGCGGCCGACCCGCTCGCCCTGTCGAGCCTGGCCCTGCGCATGCAGCAGGTCGAGCGCGACGACCGGCTCCAGCAGCTGGCCGCCCAAGGGTGCCCGGTCGTGCCGTGGCGCGGGCCCGGCACGCTCGACACCGTCCTGCACCAGCTGGCCCGACGGGCGCAGGTCCCGAAGGTGCGTGCGCGATGACCGGGCTCACCCGGCTGCTGCCGCCGGGCATGACCCTGACGTCCCTCGCGGTGCGGTCGCTGCTCCTGGTGCTCCCGTGCGCGGCGCTCGCGATGGCCCTGCCGGAGCGTCCGCACGGCCTCGTCATCGTCCTGGTGGTGCTCTGCTCGGCCTGGTGGGCGCGCGTGCCCGACCACCTTTCCGGAGCGGTCGCCCTGGCGCTCGTCGCCGCCTGGTGGACCGCGCACGACGTCGTCGACTGGCGGATCCTGGTGGTGGCCGTGCTCCTGCTCGTCGCCCACGTGGTGTCGACGCTGCTGTCCTACGGGCCGGACGCGCTTCCGCTCGACCCGCACCTGGCCAGGCTGTGGCTGGCGCGGGGCCTGATGGCGCTGGTGCCGCTCCCGATCACCTGGCTCGCGCTGCGTGGCCTCGACGCCGACCTCGCCCCTCCGTGGCTCTGGATGACCGCGGCCGTGGCGACCGGCGTGCTGCTGGTCGTGACGGCGCGGTTGATGCAGCCCGCCTGGGAGCCCGTCGACTCCTCGTCCCGCACCCGGGCCTCGACCGGGGAGACGAGGACGACGTGAGCACGACCGCGGACGACGCGCGAGCTGTACGCCGAGCTGGTGCTGCAGTGCGCCGAGTCGGTGCCGCGCGGCCGGGCGACGACGTACGGCGCGATCGCCGACGTGGTCGGCGAGCGGCTCCGTCGCGGCGGGCCCCGACTGGTCGGCAACGTGATGGCCACCCACGGGGCCGCGGTGCCGTGGTGGCGGGTGGTCCGTGCCGACGGGTCGCTGCCGCCGTCCCACGACGAGGAAGCGCGCCGGGCCTACCTCGAGGAGGGCACCCCGCTGCGCCCGAGCGGGTCGGTCGATCTGGGACGTGCGTTCCACCAGCCGACCCTCCGGGCACAATGAGCCCCATGCTCTACACGGTCGCGCACGGAGTCATCCCCCCTGTCGCGCGTGCCGTGTGGCGCCCGAAGGTCGAGGGCCTGCACCACCTCCCGTCGTCGGGCCCCGTCATCGTGGCGAGCAACCACCTGTCCTTCTTCGACAGCGTGGTCATCCCCGTGGTGGTGCCCCGCAACGTCGTCTTCCTCGCCAAGTCCGACTACTTCACCGGCACCGGGGTGAAGGGCACGCTCGTGCGGGCGTGGTTCGAGGGGCTCGGGATGCTGCCGGTCGACCGCGACGACACGAAGGCGGCGATCGCCAGCCTCGACACCGCGCTCGAGGTGCTCGGCAAGGGCGACGCCTTCGGGATCTACCCCGAGGGCACCCGCTCGCGCGACGGCCGGCTCTACCGCGGTCGCACCGGCGTCGCACACCTCGCGCTGACCTCGGGCGCCCCGGTCGTGCCGGTCGGGCTGATCGGCACCGAGGACATCCAGCCCGTCGGGGCCAACCGGCCCCGCCTCGGCCGGGTCGACGTGACCGTCCGGTTCGGCGAGCCCATCACCGTCGCGGGGGAGTACGACGGCGTGCCGACCGGCCGCGCGCGGCGCGAGCTCACCGACCGGATCATGACCTCGATCGCCGGGCTGACCGGCCAGGAGCTCGCCGGCGTCTACAACGAGCGCCCGGGCGACGCCTGAGCCTGTTGCATTGTCGGAGTCCCCGCACGTGCGGGGAGTCTGACACTTGGAGGGGGTTGCAAAGGCCCCCAAGTGTCGGACTCGCCCACCCAGTACGCCGTTATGTCGCCGGCTGGACCTGGGCCGCCAGCGCCGCAAGCGCCTTGGGGAAGATCTCCGCGGGCGGGGTGACGAGGCCGGCGCCGACCTGGCCGACGCCGGCGACGCGGCCGGCCATGCCGGTGTTGATCTGCGGCAGGATCGCCGGTGCGGCAGACCTTGCTCACGTCGATGCCGGTCGGGGTGCCCTGGAACTCCAGGACGGGCACCGACCACCGCGGGTTCTCGGCCAACGTGATCTCGTGCATCCGTCGCGTCGTGGCCAGCGCGTCGGGCACGGAGCCGCCGACGAGTCGGACGATCGCCGGGGCCGTCGCCATCGCGAAGCCGCCGATGCCGGCGGTCTCGGTGATCGCCGAGTCGCCGATGTCGGCGTTGGCGTCGTCGGGGCCGAAGTCGCCGAGGAAGAGGCCCTCCGCGACCTGCGCGGGCCCGGTGAACCACTCGTCGCCCGTGCCGGAGACCTGGATGCCGAAGTCGGTGCCGTTGCGCGCCATCGCCACCACCATCGTCGAGCCCGGGATGTCGCGACCGGCGTCGAGCGCGAGCTTGCAGGCGGGCATCGCGAGGTTGAGGAAGAAGTGGTCGTTGCCGCCGACGAAGCGCAGCACCTCGGCCACGTCCGTGCCATCGAAGCCCGCGTCGGAGCCGGCGCTCACCATGGCGGGGGAGAGGTCGCGCAGCAGCATCAGGGTGCCGGCGCGGTTGCGGTTGTGGGCCTCGTCGCCCATCTGCAGCATCTGGGTGAGGACGCCGGTGACGTCGATCGCCTCGGGGGTGCCGCGGACCGCGGCCTGCAGCAGCGGGCCGAGCACGTCGCCCATCCAGCGCAGTCGCGTCAGCACCTCCGGGCCGTACGCGCCGTAGCGGAGCACCTTGCCGAGGCCTTCGTTGAGGGAGCAGTACGTCCGTCGACCGGTGGCGCGGTCCTCCAGGACCCACATCCACATGGACGGCGTGACGACGCCCGCCATCGGGCCGACCGCGCTGCGGTGGTGGCACGGCTCGAGGCTGACGCTGCTGCCGGACTCGAAGAGGGCGACCGCGTCCTCGGGGTCGTCGACGAGGCCCTCGAGGGCGGCGCCGCCCATGAGCGCCCCGCGGAGCGGACCCGACGCGCGCTCCCACTCGATCGGCGGTCCGGCGTGCAGGAACTGGCCGGGCTCGAGGCCGAGCACCTCGGAGGCCGGGGCGACGTCGACGAGGTGTGCGGTGACGCCGAGCATCGCCTCGACGGCGCGCGTGTTGGCGTCGCGCCGGCGGGGGTCGGTGGCGACCGTCGCGAGGTCCGCCTCGGTGCCGGGCATCGGCGGTCGCCAGTCGACGCGCTCGACCTCGACGGCCTGGCCGGCGACGGCGTCGGCGAACATGTCGGCGCCGCAGGTGACGACCAGGGGGTCGGTGGCGCCGGAGGTGACGACTGAGGTCTCGGTCACTGGGACGCTCCCTTGCTGGAGTGGCTGAGCAGGTCGAGGGCCCGGCGGGTCGCCGCCGCGTTGGAGACGTGCACCTCGGCGCCGGCGGCGACGAGCGCGTCGCGCTGCGCGGCCAGGCCCTGCGGGTCGAGGTCGGTGCCGACGAGGCTGACGACCACCGGGGTCGCGCGGTCCCCGCGGGCCTCGGCGATGGCCGGCGCCAGCAGCGCCGCCGGGTCGGGCTCGGCGCCGTGGCCGAGCACGAGGTCGAGCAGGATCACGCCGGTCGCCGGGTCGGCGGCCGCCCGGGCCAGCTGCTCGTTGCGCAGCGTCGGGTCGATCATCGGGTGGGCGCGGCCCTGGGTGAGGGCGTCGTCGCCGAAGTCGATCATCACGTGGTCGCCGGCGGGCAGGTCGTTCAGCTCGTCGGGGGCGAGCGCGAGGTCGGGGGACAGCGGGATGTTGCTGCGGATCGGGCCGAGCACCTCGGTCGCGATCAGCATCGACTCGTCGCACAGCGTGCCGCCGACGAAGAGCCCGCGCAGCAGGGGACCGGTCGCCGGCCCGCTGTCGCCCGCCACCGGCCACGGGAGTGCGTCGTGGCCGAGCCGGGCGAGCACCGCCTCGGCGACGGCGGTCAGGTCGCGCTGGCCGCGACCGAGGAGACCGAGCTCGACCGGGGTGGACAGCGTGTCGACGTACGACGCCAGGTCGCGCGCGACCTCGGCGGCGGGTGGCTTGGAGACCACGACGACCAGGTCGACCTCGGGGTCGGCGTCGAGCCGGCGCAGCGCCTCGCGCGTCGAGATCCCACCGACCGCCGACGACAGGTCGCGACCACCCACGCCGAGCGCGTGGCGTACCCCGACCCCGTCGTACGCCGCACCGGCGAGGTGGAGCAGGCTCAGCAGCTGCTGGCAGCCGGTGCCGGACGCGGCGACGATGCCGATCCGCCCGGGCCGGACGGCGTTGGCGAAGCCGAGACCCACGCCGTCGATCACGGCGGTGCCGCAGTCGGGTCCCATCACGAGGGCGTTGCGGGAGGCGGCGTAGGTCTTGAGCGCGACCTCCTCGGCGACCGGGACGTTGTCGCTGAAGACCATCACGTCGTGCCCGGCCTCGAGGGCGTCCATCGCCTCGACCGTGGCGCTCGCGCCGGGCACGGAGACGAGCGCGATCGCTCCCGCACCGCTGCGCCGCAGGGCCGATCCGGTCGTGCGGGCGGCGGCGACGGTGGTGTCGCCGGAGGCCGGCCGGGTCGGGGTGAGGGCCGCGTCGACCGCGGCCAGGGCGGTCGCGAGGTCGGCGTCGTCGTCGAGGCGGAGCGCGACGACCATGTCGTTGGGGGAGGAGGCCGGCACGGCGAAGCCCATCGCCTCGAGCACCTCGAGGTTGAGCCCGGTGGCCATCGCGACCTGCGCGGCCACCACGCCGGGTGTGGCCTGGACGGCCCGGCTGACCTGCAGCAGGGTCACCGAGTCGGCGTAGGCGCCGCTGCGGAGCTCGACGTGGTCCGTGGTCACGGAGTCCCCGCGGCGTTGTTCGGGGGAGCGGAGCGGAGGAGAAGAAGGTCGTGGGGTGTGTTCATGCAGCACTCCTGGGACGGTTGGCGGAGACGGAGGTGAGCGCGAGCGAGGCGCCTGCGAGGAGCCCGGCGCCGGAGGTGGCGCCGACGGCTAGGAGCGTGTCGCGGGTGGCCGGGCCCGGGTCGGCCAGCCACGCGCCGAGCTGGGGGAGGACCTCGCCGTGCAGCGCGCAGTCGATGAGCGTGGCGGACAGCAGCGTCGTGACGCCCAGGCGTCGGCGTACGGCTCCGGCGAGCGCCGCGTCGGGCGCTCCGAGCGCGACCCGGGTGGCGAACCAGCCGGCGAGCACGTCGTCGCCCAGTGGGGTCAGACCGGGGCCGCGACCGAGCAGGCGGTCCAGGTGGGCGGTGGTGAGCCGGCCGTCGGCAGGCAGGTCGAACGCCGACGTCAGGGGAGTCGTCGGTCCGGACCGGGGAGTCCCATGGCGTCCGATCGTGGTGGCGCGGGGGTCGGCGAGGCGGGTGATCCGCAGCTCGTCGTCACCGATGACGAGCGTGTGGTCGCGCACCGTCACCGGGCGGTCGGCGTACGCACCCAGGTCCGGGAGCCTCGACCACAGCGCACACGGCACGCGGGTCGCGGTCGAGGAGACCAGCCCCAGGCACCAGCCGTCCAGGTCGACGTAGATCGCCGTCGCGCTGGCGTGGAGCACGGCCCGCGGCCCGTCGGCGGCCTCGACCAGCCGCTGGCGCACACGGGTCGGTGCGGCCACCGGGACCTGGCGGGGGATCACTCGTCAGACGCTATCGGGCCGTGACACACTCGGCCGATGTGACTTCTTGACAGGGAGGAAGCAGAAGTGGGCCAAGACTTGATAAGGGATCCCGAGGCGCTGCGGGCGTTGGAGCGGGCCGACGCCCTGCACACGGCGTTGACGCACATCGTGCTCGAGGGCGGCGACCTGGCCGCGATCGCGGAGGCGGTCGGTGACGCACTCGACTGCGGCGTGGTCTTCACCTCGACCGACGGTCGCGAGCGGGCCGCCCACCTCGACGACGCCCAGCGAGCGGCCCTCGCGGCCGCCGCCCTGCTCGACCCGAGCGGTCGCCTCCGGGTCGAGCGGATCGATCCCGAGGGCACGCCGGTCGGCACGGGCGAGGCGCTCGTACGTCGCGTGGTGGCGGCCGGCGTCGACCTCGCGCGGCTCGTGGCGCTGCGACCCGACGGCACGATCCACTCCTCCGACGCGCAGGCGCTCGAGCGCGCGGCGATCGTGGCCGCACTGCTGGTGACGCGCCAGGAGGCGATCACGGCGGTGGAGAACAAGTACCGCGGTGACTTCCTGCGCGACGTGTTCCTCGGCCGCGCCGGTGAGGAGGTCTACGTCGCCGAGCACGCGCAGGCCTTCGGGTGGCAGCTCGACCGGCCGGTCATGGTCGTCGTCGCCGTGCTCGACCCCGACGCCATCGCCGTCCTGGCGCCGGGGCCGGAGGAACGGCGGGCGTGGCAGGACCGCTTCGCCCACGCGTGGCGGCAGGTGGCCGCCACGGTCGACCCGAGCATCGCGTCGGTCGACTTCAGCCGGGAGGTGGTGACCCTCGTCCCGGTCGACCCCGACGCGAGCGACACCGCCGGACATGCGACGGTCGACCGCATCACCGAGGCCGTCCGCGGCGACCGGGGCGGCGGCCGGATCGCCTTCTCCGCCGGAGTGAGCCGCGTCGCCGGCGACCTCAGCGAGCTGCCCGAGGCCTTCCGGCAGGCGCAGCGCGCCGTCGAGATCGGTCGCCGGGTCCACGGGGGCGGATCGATCACCCGCTTCGACCAGCTCGGCCTCCACCGGTTGCTGGCCCTGGTGCCCGACCCCGCCGAGCTGACGTCGTTCGCCTCCGACGTGCTCGGCCCGCTCGCCGAGCGAACCCCGGAGGCGGCGGACCTGCGCGAGACGCTCCAGGTGCTGCTCGACACGAACTTCAACGTCGCCGAGGCCGCGCGCGCCCAGTTCTTCCACTACAACACGATGCGCTACCGCGTCGGCAAGCTGCAGCGGCTCCTCGGCCCGGTGGCCACCGACCCGCACCTGCGCCTCGACGTCGCGGTTGCGCTCCGGGCGCTGGAGATCGTCGGCTGATCGGTCAGGCCGGGGCCGGAGCCTCGGTGGTCTGCGCGGCCTGGCAGGTGGTCAGGCGCTCCTGCGCCTTGGCCAGACGCTGCTGCTGCGCGCGCTTGGTCACCTTCGTCTCCTTGCGGTCCTGCTTGGCAGCGGCGAGGGCGCGCCTGGCGGCGGCCTTCTCACGCCCCGTGTCGGCCGCAGCGACGACCTTCTTCACCTTCGCGACGCGCTCCTGCTGGCGCGCGAAGACGGCCGTCACTCGCTCGAGGGCGCCCTCGGCCTTGTCGACCTTGGTCTGCTGCTGGGCGCACGGGTCGGTCACCGGGGCGTCGTCTGCGTGGGCGGCGGCGCCGAGGGCGCCGGCCAGGGAGATCGCTACGGTCGCGGTGAGGCCGGCGACGCGGATGGGGAGGGACATGTGAGGTCCTCACGGGGTTGCGGCATGGCTCCCTCGCCACGCCTCGACAGACCTTCAGCGCCGCGACGGACCCGTCCGTTACGGCCAGCGAGGACGATCTTGGAGAAATCTTGATTGTTGCTTGAGGTGATTCTCCGGTTGCCGTACGCCGAACCACTGCTCGGCCCCGAACTCCTCGAACCGCGCGACCTCGGTGAAGCCGAGGCGGTCGGCGAGGGCGAGGGACCTGAGGTTGGCTCCCTGGGTGCAGAGGACGACGGGCTCCCCGAGCACCTCGTCGGCCCACGCGAGCACGGCGGAGGCGGCCTCGGTGGCGTAGCCGTGGCCCCAGGCCGACACCGGTGTGACGTAGCTGAGCTCGAGGTCGGCGCCGCCTGCCTCGTTCCGCCCCGGACGGTCGGGGTCTCGCCGGCCCAGCCCGACCCAGCCGACGAAGGCGCCGTCGTGCTCGACCACGAACTGGCCTGGCCGGTCGGCCGGCACGGCGGGCAGCTCCGCGTCGAGCTCGGCGCGGTCTCGACCACCGCCGAGGTGGTGGTTGACCTCGTCGTCCGATCCGAGGTCGAGGATCGCCTCGCGGTCACGCGCCTCGGGTGCCCGCAGCACCAGGCGAGCCGTGCGGATCGGGGCGACCGGCCAGTCGTCCACGATGAGAGGCGCAGCCATGCGCGCAGCCTACGGAGGACCCGGACCCGCCGAAGAACTTGTCATCGGCCCCGGCGTTCCTTCGGCAGATCTCGCCAGTGAGGGTGTGTGATGTGGCGCACTAGTTTGTGGCTTCTCGGGTACACCACCCCTGCGAAATCTGGAGGCCTGAAGATGTCGATGTTCAAGTGGGACGTGGTTGAGCCCGCTCCCGGCGAGGCGGTGCTCCCGCACCAGCGACTGCCGTGGGGCAAGACGATCGGGCTGGGCGCGCAACACGTGGTGGCCATGTTCGGCGCCACCTTCGTCTTCCCCCTCGTCATGGGGCTCGACGCCAACCTGGCGATCATGTTCTCGGGTCTCTGCACGATCCTGTTCCTGCTGATCGTGCAGAACCGGGTGCCGAGCTATCTCGGCACCAGTGCGTCCTTCGTGGCCTCCGTCGCGGCCATCCGCGCGCTCGACGAGGGCAACGACTCCTCCTACGTCACCGGCGCCATCCTCGTCGGTGGCCTCGTGCTCGCCGCGGTCGGCGTGCTCATCCACTTCGCCGGCGCGGACCTGATCCACCGGATCCTGCCGCCCGCCGTCACCGGCGCAGTCGTCATGCTCATCGGCTTCAACCTCGCGCCCGTCGTGGCCGGCATCTACTGGCCACAGGACCAGTGGGTGGCCCTCCTGACGGCCGCCTTCATGGTCTTCGCCGCCGTCGCGCTGCCCGGCTTCTGGTCGCGCATCGCGGTGTTCCTGGCGCTCATCTTCGGCTACGTCCTGTCCTTCGTCGCCGACCTGGTCCTCGGCCCGATCACGTCCGTCCTGGGCGGGGCCACCGAGGCCACCGAGCACGACCGGGTCTCGTGGGCCGGTGTCCAGGCCGCCGACTGGATCGGCCTGCCGAGCGGCACCCTGGCCGACGGCGTCTCCGTGGTCCACGGGCCGTCGTTCTCGCTGACCGCCATCCTGCTCGTCCTCCCCGGCGTCATCGCGCTCGTCGCCGAGAACACCGGCCACGTGAAGGCCGTCGCGGAGATGACCGGCGAGGACCTCGACCCCTACATGGGCCGCGCCATCGGCGCCGACGGCATCGCGACCGCCTTCGCCAGCGCGTTCGGTGGCTCGCCGACCACGACGTACGCCGAGAACATCGGCGTCATGGGCGCCACGCGGGTCTACTCGACCGCGGCCTACTACGTCGCGGCGGCCGTCGCCATCCTGCTCGGGCTGTGCCCCAAGTTCGGAGCCATCGTCAACGCGACCCCCGGCGGCGTCCTCGGTGGGATCACGGTTGTGCTCTACGGGATGATCGGACTCGTGGGCGCCAAGATCTGGGTGGAGAACAACGTCGACTTCGGCCATCCCGTCAACATGGTCGGCCTCGCCGCCGGCCTGATCGCGGGCATCGGCGGCGTGACGCTCACCTTCGGTGACAACTTCCAGCTCGGGGGCATCGCCCTCGGCACCATCCTGGTCATCGTCTTCTTCCACATGGTCAACGGTCGCGGGGGAGCGGGCGCCGGAGCGGTGACCCGCAACCTCAGCCACCCCGACCACACGCACGACCACGACCACACGCACGACCACGACCACGACCACCCGCACGACCACCCGCACACCGACGAGACGAAGTAGCCCGTGAAGCCAGCACCTTTCGCCTTCCGGCGTCCGGCCACCCTCGAGGAAGCCCTCGTGGCGCTCGCGGGGGAACCGGGGGCGAAGGTGCTGGCCGGCGGTCAGTCGCTCGTCCCGCTGCTCTCGATGCGGCTGGCGGCACCCTCGATGCTCGTCGACATCAACGCCCTGCCGGACCTCGGCCACGTCACCTGCACCTCGACGGGTGACGCCGCCGGTGTCCGGGTCGGGGCCCTCGCCCGCCACGCCCACGTGCTCGCGTCCGCCGAGGCGGCCGAGGTGCAGCCGCTGCTCGCGCTGGCGCTGTCCCACGTGGCGCACCCCACGATCCGCAACCGCGGCACCACCGTCGGCTCGATCGTGCACGCCGACGCGGCGGCCGAGATGCCGATGGTGCTCCGGCTGCTGGAGGGATCCGTGGACGTCGCGTCGGTGCGCGGGCGGCGTACGGTCCCGGCGGACGAGCTGTTCGCCGGTCCCCTCGAGTCCACCCTCGCGCACGACGAGATCGCCGTGGAGGCGTTCTTCCCGGCGTTGCCCGCGGGTGCGGGCGTCGCGTTCGCCGAGATCGCGCGCCGCCACGGCGACTACGCGCTCGTCGGCGTCGCCGCGATGGTCGAGACCGACGGCGGCGAGGTCACCCGCGCCCGCCTCGGCTACGTGTCGGTGAGCGACGTCCCCGTCGTCGTCGACGTCACCGACGCACTCGACGACCCTGCGGCGGCGGCCCTGGCCGAGCTCGATCCCGCCGCCGACATCCACGCCACCGCGGCCTACCGTGCCCACCTGGTCAAGGTGCTCACCCCCCGCGTCCTGGCCGACGCCATCCACCACGCGCGTGAGAGGACGACTGCATGAGCGAGCAGCTCCACGACGTCCGGCTGCACGTCAACGGCTCGGTGCACGAGGTGCAGGTGCCCGCACGGCGCCTGCTCTCCGACGCGCTGCGCCACGACTGCGGGCTGACCGGCACGCACGTCGGCTGCGAGCACGGCGTCTGCGGCGCGTGCACCGTCCTGGTCGACGGGGCGCCGGTGCGGTCGTGCCTGATGTTCGCCGTGTCGGCCGTCGACGCCGAGATCACCACCGTCGAGGGACTCACGGAGGCGGACGGCTCGCTGTCGCCCGTGCAGCAGGGCTTCTCCGACTGCCACGGACTGCAGTGCGGCTTCTGCACGCCCGGATTCCTCACCACGATCACAGCCGGGCTGCGAGACAACCCCGACCCGTCCGAGGACGAGGCGCGGGAGATGATCGCCGGCAACCTCTGCCGCTGCACCGGCTACCAGAACATCGTGAAGTCCGTGCTCCGCGCCAGCGAGATCCAGCGGGAGCAGCCGCAGAGGGGGCCGCAGTGACCACCAAGCTGTTCGGCACCAAGGTCGCGCGCGTCGAGGACCAGCGCTTCCTCCGCGGCCAGGGTCGCTACGTCGACGACCTGCTCCACGACGACCCGCGGCTGCTGCACGCCGCCGTGCTGCGCTCGCCCCACGCGCACGCCCGGATCACCGACATCGACGTCTCCGGCGTGCTCGACGTCGACGGGGTGCTGGCCGTCTGGACCTACGACGACCTGGTGGACGCGATGGCCGAGCCGCTGCCGCTGCTCATCCCGCACCCGAGCCTCACCCAGGGCCGCACCCAGTACGCCCTGGCGAGGGACGAGGTGAACTACGTCGGCGAGGCGATCGCCTTCGTGGTCGCGGTCGACCGCTACGTCGCCGAGGACGCGGTGGCGCGGATCCGTGTCGACTACGAGCACCTCGAGCCCGTCGTCGGCATCGCCGCGGCCCGGGCCGCGGACCGTCTCGTCCACGACGACGTACCCGGCAACGTCGGTGCGCGGATGGAGCAGGAGAACGGTGACGCCCGCGCGGCGATCGCCGACGCCCCGCACGTGCTGACCCTCGAGCTCGACGTCGAGCGCTCGGCCTGCACGCCGATGGAGGGACGCGGCACGGTCGCGAGGTGGGACCCCGACACGTCCCGCCTGACGGTGTGGTCGTCGACCCAGACGTCGACCGGCGTGCGCGGCTGCGTGGCCGCGAAGCTCGGCCTCGACCTGGCCAAGGTCGACGTGATCACGCCCGACGTCGGTGGCGGCTTCGGCGTGAAGATCAACCACCCGTGGCCCGAGGAGCTGCTCGTCCCGTTGGCGGCGATGACGCTGGGCCGGCCGGTGAAGTTCACCGAGGACCGCCGCGAGCACTTCATCTCCTCGGCCCACGAGCGCGCCCAGCAGCACCACGTCGAGGTCGGCTTCGACGACGAGGGACGGGTGCTCGGGCTGAACGTCGAGTTCTGGCACGACCACGGCGCCTACACGCCCTACGGCCTCATCGTCCCGATCATCACCTCGACGCAGCTGCTCGGCCCCTACAAGCCGCAGAACTACCGCGTCGTCTTCGAGTCGCTCTACACCAACACGGTCATCGTCACGCCCTACCGCGGCGCCGGGCGGCCGCAGGGCTGCTTCGTGATGGAGCGGACGATGGACGCGATCGCGGCCTACCTCGGCAAGGACCGCACCGAGGTGCGCAGCACCAACTTCATCCAGCCCGACGAGTTCCCCTACGAGCACGGCCTGACCTTCCAGGACGGCCGGCCGCTCACCTACGACTCCGGCGACTACCCGGCGTCGCTGGCCAAGCTCAAGGCGCTGGTCGGCTGGGACGAGTTCGAGGACTACCGAGCCGAGATGGCCGCGCAGGGCAGGCGCGTCGGGATCGGTCTCGCCTGCTACGTCGAGGGCACCGGTGTCGGGCCGTACGAGGGCGCGCACGTGCACATCGAGACCTCCGGCAAGGTCAAGGTCGCCACCGGCCTGACCACGCAGGGGCAGGGGCACCAGACCGCGTTCGCGCAGATCGTCGCCGACACCCTCGGCGTGCGGTTCGAGGACGTCGAGATCACCACCGGCGACACCCGCAAGATGCCGTACGCCGTGGGCACCTTCGCCTCGCGCGCGGCGGTGATGAGCGGCTCGGCGATCCACCTCGCCTCGCTGCGCGCCCGGGAGAAGGCGCTCCGCATCGCGGCCGAGGCGCTCGAGGCGTCCGAGGACGACCTCGAGATCGCCGACGGCGTGGTGACGGTCCGCGGCACGGACGCCTCGATCGACCTCGGGACGGTCGCCGTGCTCTCGAACCCGCTCCGCTACGCCTTCGACGAGGCGTCCAAGGCCGCCACCCAGTTCTCCGTCGGCGACCCCGGCAAGCCGCCGGTCGCCGAGGACGACGAGCCCGGCCTCGAGGGCAAGGACTTCTACTCGCCCGAGCGCTCGACCTTCGCCAACGGCATGCACGCCGTGATCGTCGAGACCGACCCCGACACCGCCGAGATCACGATCCTCAAGTACGCCGTCGTCCACGACTGCGGCCACCTCATCAACCCGATGATCGTCGAGGGCCAGATCCACGGCGGCGTCGCACAGGGCGTCGGTGGAGCGCTCTACGAGCGGATGGCCTACGACGAGTCGGGTCAGCTGCTGAACGCCTCGTTCATGGACTTCCTCATGCCCTACGTCACCGAGGTCCCGACGACCATCGACATCGACCACCTCGAGACCCCGTCGCCGCTCAACCCGCTCGGCATCAAGGGCGCGGGCGAGGCCGGGGTGATCCCGTCGGCGGCCGTCTTCGCGGCCGCCATCGAGGACGCCGAAGGCTTCCCGATCACCGCGATGCCGATCTCGCCGTCCGAGCTCTTCGACCTGCGCCTCGCGCACGCCGACAACGCCTTCCCACCCGGTATCTAGGGACGATCTGGTAGGTCGGACGTCCAGTTCACCTACCAGTACGTCCCTAGGTACGAGCCCCAAGGAGATCTGAGATGAAGTTCACCGGCGAGAACGTCCTGGACGCGCCCGTCGAGCAGGCGTGGGACGCGCTGCTCGACCCGGCCGTGCTGGTCCGCACCATCCCCGGCTGCGAGCGGCTCGAGGCGACCGGTGAGAACGCCTACGCCATGACGGTGACCGCTGGCGTCGCGTCGATCAAGGGCACGTACGCCGGCTCGTGCGAGTTGCGCGACCTCGTCGAGCACGAGTCGCTCGTGATGAAGCTCGACGGCGCCGGCGCCCCCGGCACGATCGGTGCGACGGTCCACGTGCGCTTCATCCCCGAGGGCTCCACGACGCGGGTCTCCTACGACGCCGACGCCGTGGTCGGCGGGATGATCGGCGGGGTCGGCCAGCGGATGCTGACCAGCGTCTCGCGACGGATGGCCGGGGAGTTCTTCGGCAACGTCGACGCCGCGATCGCGGGCGGCCCGGCCGCCCCGGCCGTCGCTCCCACCGCCGACGGCGCGCCCGCCGCGACCGGTGGTGGCACGGTCTTCACGGCTCCCGCCAAGGTCTCCGGCGCGGGCTCGAAGCAGGAGTTCCTCACCGGGGTCGCCGTCGGCGCCGGACTCGTCGTGCTCGGGGTGGTCATCGGCGGGATCTTCGGACGCCGCCGGTGAACGACCTGACGGTCGACTCCACCGCCCGAGCCCAGGCCGCGGCAGTCCGGGCCGGGGAGATCTCGGCGGCCGAGCTGCTCGAGCTGCACCTCGACCGGATCGAGGAGCGCAACCCCGACCTCAACGCGATCGTGTCGCTCGACGCCGAGCGGGCCCGAGCGGCGGCGGCCGTCGCCGACCAGGCGCAGGCGTCGGGCGAGGAGCTCGGTGCGTTGCACGGCCTGCCCTTCGCGGTGAAGGACACCCACGCGCTCGAGGGGTGGCGGACGACGTACGGATCGCCGATCTTCGCCGACGCGGTCGCCGACCGCGACGACCTCCTCGTCGAGCGGATCCGCGCCGCCGGAGCGGTGTTCATCGGCAAGACCAACGTGCCGGAGTTCGCGGCCGGCTCACACACGTTCAACACGGTCTTCGGCGTCACCCGCAACCCGGTCGACCCGTCGCGCTCGGCCGGCGGGTCCAGCGGGGGAGCGGCGTGCGCACTGGCCTCCGGGATGGTGCCGCTCGCCGACGGGTCCGACATGGGCGGCTCGCTGCGCAACCCTGCGTCGTTCTGCGGGGTCGTGGGGATGCGGCCCTCGCTCGGCCGGGTGCCCGAGTGGCCGCTCTACAACCAGTGGGAGTCGACCTCGGTCGGCGGCCCGATGGCGCGCAACGTCGGCGACCTGGCGCTGTTGCTCTCCGTGATCGCCGGTCCGGACCCGCGCGCACCCCAGGCGCTGGGTGACCCGGGCGCGTCGTTCGCGCCGCCGCTCACGCCGGCCCCGCTCGCCGGGCTGCGGGTGGCGACGAGCGTCGACCTCGGCGGGGCCCTCGTGGTCGACCACGAGGTCGCGGACGTCGTACGCGCCACGGCGACGCGGCTGTCCGAGGCCGGTGCATCGGTGGTGGAGTCACACCCCGACCTCGCCCTCGCCGACGACACCTTCCGCACGCTGCGGGCGTGGCACTTCCAGGCCAGGCTCGGCCGGTTGCTCGCCGAGCACCCGACGTCGTTCAAGCCCTCGCTCGAGGCCAACATCCGGGCGGGGGAGCCGCTGACCGGCGCCGACGTCGCGCGCGGCTACACCCAGCGCACCGCGCTCTCGGAGACGATGCGCCTCTTCTTCGGCGACCACGACGTGCTGCTGCTGCCGACCTCACAGGTGCCGCCGTTCCCGGTGGAGCACGAGTTCCCCGAGACGATCAACGGGCAGCAGATGCCGGACTACCTCGCCTGGATGCGCTCGGCGTACTTCATCTCCGTCACCGGCTGCCCGGCGATCTCGGTGCCGGCCGGCCACACCTCCGACGGCCTGCCCGTGGGTGTCCAGCTGGTCGCCCGCCACGGCGCCGACCGGCAGCTGCTCGAGGTCGCTGCGGCCGTCGAGGCGCTCCTCTCCTCCACATGACCCCTCGGGATAGTCCGCTGCAAACAGCCGGTCCAGGCGGGTCCGGGACCGGCCATGTGCAGCGGACTACCCCGGCCGGGGTGTGTACGGACCTGTGGACGAGGTGTGCACAACCGAGGCCCGGCTGGGGATGGACCGGGGCGGGTCTGGGGACGACGCGCCGGAACCCGAAGTATGTGGGAAATCCCTGCCGCAAGGCCTTGTGCGGCCCGTCGGCGAGGGCATAGAACTCTCCCTACGCAGCCCCGCAAGGGGAAGCGGGATGGCTCCGGAAGGACGATCCACACGACGACGAACCAGCTTGCTGGGGAGGAGTCGCAGACACCGGGTGATGCGGTGACTGGGACCGGACAGAGGGAGCGATCGATCACGACATCACCAGAGAGATCACCCGATGACCTGGACGCTTCGGCGACCCGGACATCAACGAAGGGCCCTTGACGCTCATACCGCCGAGGGCCCTTCGTCCATTTCCGGCGCCTGCCCCACTGACCCCAGCGGCTCCGGGTCAGGACGCGTTCATGATCCAGAACGGACCGGCCGCACCGGCGAAGGCGACGGCGACGCCGAGCAGCATCACTGCGACCCGCCAGTAGACCCAGCCCCAGACGACGAGGGCGGCCCCGACCGGGAGCAGCACGACCCCGAGCAGCGAGGGCGGGTTGTCCTGGCTCAGCAGCAGCCAGCCGTGGACGAGCAGCATCGTCGCGATGGCGGCGAGACCTGTGGTGACGCTGTTCCACGAGACCGGCGCGTGGGTGGTCGCGAGCCGGAAGGCCGTACGGAAGGGGAGAGCGCGCAGCTGGGCGAGGGACTCACGTCGGTCAGGCACCCGGAGATCCTCCTCGATCGGTGGGGTCGCCGCGACCCTCGCCCCGGTCGCGACCGGTGGCCCGCGCAAGGTCGGGGTCCTGCGCTGCTAGCTCGTCGACCATGCGGCCCACCGAGGATGCCGCGTCGCGGCGCAACGCGGCTGCCTCGGGGCTGGGGTCGCGCTCGTGGAGGACGTCGACCCAGCGTGCATCGCCGTCGTCGACCCGACGCGCCAGCCGGCGACCCACGTCGCCCAGCTCGCCGTCACGGGCCGCACGCTGGAGGTCGGAGAGGGCCTGGTCGCGTTCGGCACGGCTCTGTGCGGCCTCGGCCCGGACGGCGTCCCGCGTGGCCTCGGCCTCGAGCCGGATCGCTTCGGTCTCCTGGCGCAGCCGTGCCACGAGGGTGCGGAGCTCGGCGGCGTCGGGTGGCCCGTCCGGCGCAGCGCCCATCAGAACCCGACCTCGGCGACGTCGTCGATCTTGTGGCCGGGGGTGGTGTTGGTGGCCACGGCACCGAACGCGAAGACGGCGTCGAGGGTCTTGAAGAGCATCCGCAGGTCGCCGAGGACGGCGATGATCTTCGGGACCAGGGTGTCGAGGGTCTTGATCACGCCGATCGTCTGGTCGATGAGACGGATGATCTTGCGGACGGTGGCGCCCCCGGACAGGATCTCCTTCGCCACGCCCCAGAAGCTGGCGAGCAGCTTGATGACCGCGTCGTCGACCAGGCTCAGCAGGGATGCGACGGTCTCGCAGACGGCCTGCGTCGCGGTCAGCATGCAGTCGAGCGCCTCGGACATCATGTGGCAGGTCTCGCGCTGGAGGTCGAAGGCCTGGCCCATCTCGAGCATCCGTCCCGCCGCCCTCTCCGCGGCCCGGCCCTCCCAGACGTGGGGGACGGCCTGGGAGAGGGCGCCGTAGTTGGCGCCGAGGTCGCCGAGCGCGTCACCGGTCGCGCGCCAGTTGGCCGAGACCGAGCGCACGCCGTCGAAGTCGCCGGCGATCGGGTCGAAGATCAGCGCGATCAGGTCCCAGCTGGAGTTGATCTGGCGCACGACCCAGTCGATCCCCTGGATGACGTAGCCGCAGTCGTCGCGGAGCTGGTCGATGTAGCTGCCGCCGCTGCCGGTGGTCGCGACCAGCGACGAGCGCGGGTCGAGCAGGTCGATGGCGATGTCAGTCATCGTTGTCCTCCACGTCCGCCACGTCGTCCTTGTGCTCCTCGACGAAGTCGTCGAGCTCGTCGTCGGTCGTGATCCCGTCGACCACCTGGTCGGTGTGGTGGGCCATCGACAGCAGGCTGCTGGCCGCGTCGATCGCGTTGGTGGCCGAGCCCTCGCGCGTGGGTGCGCGGTGCTTGCCGGGCGTCTCCGTGCCGCCGAGGTTCATCACCCCGCCGTAGCGCTTCATGAACTCGGGGACCTCGACGGCCTCCTCCACCTCGTTGAGCCTGTTCATCTTGAGGTCGACCTGGATGTCGGCGTGCTCGAGGTCGTCACGGGCCTGCTCGATCCGGTCGACGAGCTGCGAGGTCCCGGTGCTCGCCTCGCTCATCCCGGAGAAGACGTCGTCGGTGGCGGCGTCGTAGTCGCCCTGGAAGAGCGAGAGGAACCCCTTGTCGAACCAGCGGCCCTCGTAGAGATCGAGGTCGCGCGTGAAGTCCCAGATGGCCCGGTGGTGCTCGTGCTGCTGCCGCGTGAGCCGGATCAGTGCCTTGATCCCCGCCCGCGACACGACGATGTGGTCGGTCATGGCGTGAGTGTCTCCCGTTCTCCGGGGTTTCACGCCTCCGATCCCGAAGGTGCGCAGCACCTGACAACGAACGGCCCGTTCGTCGGCAGGATTCGCCGTGGTCGCCGCCTGATCGCGAAAGATTGGATGCTGTCCATGAGCAATCGGCGGATCAGGATCGGCATCGACACCGGTGGCACGTTCACCGACGTCGTGGCCTTCGACGAGGACTCCGGCGAGCTCGTCACCACCAAGACCCCCAGCACGCCGGGCAACCCGGCCGACGGCTTCATCGCGGGCATCGAGAAGATCCTCGGCATCGTCGGGGCGGAGGGCGGTGACATCACCGCGGTCTCGCACGGCACGACCGTGGCGACCAACAAGCTCCTCGAGGGCAAGGTCGAGGCCCTCGGCTTCATCACCACCGAGGGCTACGAGTTCATGCTCGAGATCGCCCGCCAGTCCGTGCCCGACGGCTACGGCAACTCCTACTTCTGGGTGAAGCCCGACCGCATCGTGCCGGCCGACCGCGTCCGCACCGTCGGTGGGCGCCTCGACTTCACCGGCGCCGAGATCCGCCCGTTCGACGAGGACGCCGCGGTGTCCGCCGCCCGGTGGTTCCGGGACCAGGGCATCACCACGATCGGCGTCTGCCTGATCCACGCCTACGCCAACGACGACCACGAGCTGCGGATGCGCGAGATCCTGCGCCGCGAGCACCCCGAGGCGATCGTCTCGATCTCGAGCGAGGTGCTCCGGGAGTACCGCGAGTACGAGCGCGCGATGACCACGCTCGTCGACGCGGCCGTGAAGCCCAACGTCAGCCGCTACGTCACCAACATCTCCGAGCGGCTGCTCGGGTTCACCGGCAACGTCATCCCGTTCTACGTCATGAAGTCCAACGGCGGCGTGCTGTCCGCCGACGAGGTCGTCCACCAGCCCATCACCACCGTGCTGTCCGGTCCCGCGGCCGGTGCGCTCGGTGCCGCGCTCATCGCCACCGTCGCCGGCTTCCCGAAGATCCTCACCTGCGACGGCGGGGGTACGTCGACCGACGTGTCCGTCGTCCTCGACGGCGAGCCGACCCTCACCACCGAGGGCACCGTCGGTGCCTACCCCAGCAAGATCCCGATGATCGACGTCGTCACCGTCGGTGCCGGCGGCGGCTCGATCGCGTGGCTCTCGCCGGAGGGGTCGCTCAAGGTCGGCCCGCACTCGGCCGGCGCCGACCCCGGCCCGCTCTGCTACGCCAAGGGCGGCACGCAGCCCACGATCACCGACGCGCACGTCGTCCTCGGCCGGATCCCTCCGCACCTGCTCGGTGGCGAGATCCCGCTCGACGTGGAGGCGGCGCGCGCCGGCATCGCCGAGCTCGCCGACCGGCTCGGGCTCGACTTCGAGCGGTGCGCCACCGGCATCCTCGAGATCTCCGCGTGGAACCAGGCCAACGCGCTGCGCCAGGTCTCGGTCAAGCGCGGCCTCGACGTCCGCGACTTCATGCTGACGACCTTCGGCGGCTCCGGCTCGCTGCTGGCCTGCCGGCTCGTCGACATCCTCGACCTCGCCGGCGTCGTCGTGCCCCCCAACCCGGGCAACGTCAGCGCCTTCGGCCTGCTGACCGTGGACGTGAAGAACGACTACGTCCAGACCCACGTCGCCAAGGAGTCGGTGCTCGACCACGCGGCCGTGCAGGGCATCCTCGACGACCTCACCGATCGCGCCCGCGATGCGCTGGCCAAGGAGGGTTTCGCCGCCGCCGAGCACCGTTTCCAGCGCACCATCGACGTGCGCTACGTCGGGCAGGCCTACGAGGTGCGCGTCGCCGCGCCCGAGGGCGGCGTCGATGCGGCGTACGTCGAGCAGGTCGCGGACGCCTTCCACGCCGACCACCGCCAGCTCTACGGCTACGACTTCCGCGGCGACCGGGACCAGCAGGTGGAGTGGGTCAACCTCCGGGTGACGGGCATCGGGCCGATCACGCGGCCGGAGATACCGACGCTCGAGAAGTCCGGTCTCGTGACAGGCGCCAGCGCGCCTTCCTCGACCAACGGGGATCCGCTGGTCGAGGAGTCGGGTCTCGTGACAGGCGCCAGCGCGCCTTCCTCGACCAACGGGGACTCGCTGGTCGAGAAGTCGGGTCTCGTGACAGGCGCCAGCGCGCCTTCCTCGACCAACGGTGGTCCGCTGGTCGAGGAGTCGGGTCTCGTGACAGGTGCCAGCGCGCCTTCCTCGACCAACGGTGGTCCTGTCACGAGACCGGTCTGCTTCGACCCCGACGAGGGCTACGTCGACACCCCCGTCATCTGGCGCACCGACCTCGGTGCCGGCGACACGTTCACCGGCCCCGCCATCGTCGAGGAGTTCGGCTCGACGATCCCGGTCCACCCCGGCTTCGCGGTCGTGGTCGACGACTGGGCCAACCTCGTGATCCGAAAGGTCGTGGCGTGATGGCTGCCGTGGACCCCGCCTACGTCACCGCCAGGCCGGTCAACCCGGCCGGCCTGCCGACGGCCTACGAGCACGGCGGCCGGCTGACGGCCGAGGGCTCGAGCGTGGACCCGATCCTCGTCGAGATCGTCCAGGGCACCCTGGCCAGCGTCGAGATGGAGGTCGAGACCGCGATCGGTCGCACCAGCCGCTCGCCGATGATCCGCGACGCCCACGACTTCCGCGCCGGCATCCACGACCGCCAGCTGCGCAAGCTCACCGGCCGCTCCTACAGCGCGCTCGTGCACCCGATCGTGCGCGACTTCCCGATCGAGGAGATGGTCGAGGGCGACGTCTTCTTCCACAACGACGTCTACGAGTCCGAGGGCGGCATCGGACACCTGCCCGACCTCTGCGTCACCGTCCCGGTCTTCCACCGGGCCCCCGATGGTGTGAAGAGCGTCGTTGCCTTCGTGCAGGCCTTCGGCCACCACGACGACATCGGCGGCGCGGTGCCGGGCTCGATGCCCAGCAACGCGACCACGGTCTTCGAGGAGGGGCTCGCCGTCCCGCCGATCAAGCTGTGGGACGCCGGCGTGCCGAACAGGTCCGCGCTGCGGATCATGACGCGCAACTCGCGGATGCCCGACAGCCTCGCCGCCGACCTCGATGCCGAGTGCTCCGCCTGCCTGATGGGCGCGCGCCGCCTCGGCGAGCTCTTCGACCGCTACGGGCGTGAGGCGATCGAGACGTCGTTCGACGCGATCCTCGACACCACGACCGAGACCTACCGCCGCGAGATCCTGTCCAAGATCCCCGACGGCACCTACGTCTGGGAGGACTACGCCGAGCACGACGGCGTCGACGAGCCGCAACTGCACACGCAGCGAATCACCCTGACCAAGGTCAGCGACGCCCCGGCCGACCCGGAGAACGGCCGGCCGGCCGGTCCGCGGCTGATCATCGACTTCACCGGCACCAGCAAGCAGGCCCGGGGACCGATCAACCACTGCGGCGACTACGTCGGTGGCAACTTCCTCAAGAAGTGGCTCGCGCCGATCCTGCGCAACCTCGCCGACACCCCGGAGCGGATGGCCGAGCTCGACGTCAACGAGGGCATCGTGCCGCTGATCGAGATGCGCTTCCCCGAGAAGGGCACGCTCCTCACGCCGATCCACCCCGGTCCCACCAACGCTCGCACGTTCGTGATCCTGCGGCTGCTCGGCGTGCTCGCGGGCGTCGTGGCCAAGGCGGTCGACGGCAAGATGCCGGCCGACCAGGAGACGATCCGCTACACCGGCGTCTACGGCAAGGACCTCGACGGCAACGACTACCTCATGCGAGAGGTGCTCGGCGGCGGCTCCGGCGGGCGTTACTACGCCGACGGCGAGGACACCATCCACGTCGTGCCCGACTCGCGGAACCTGCCGACCGAGTTCACCGAGTCGCGCTTCCCGTTCATCGTCGAGCGCCTCGGGCTGGCTGTCGACTCCGGCGGCGCGGGCGAGTTCCGCGGCGGGCTCGGCTACGAGAAGCACATCCGGATGCTCAAGGACGGTCACTTCATGTCCATCGCCGACCGCTCGATCCTGGCCTGCTGGGGCGTGCGCGGCGGCAAGGCCGGCATGCCGTTCCAGGTCGTCATCGACCCGGGCGGCCCCGACGAGCGCGAGGTCGACGCGCTCGCCGACGCCGAGGAGATCAAGGCCGGCCAGCTGGTGCGGATCCGGACGACGGGCGGCGGCGGCTGGGGCGACCCGCTCGCCCGCGCCCCGGAGTCCGTCGTCCGCGACGTCGTCTGGGGCAAGGTCTCGGCCGCGGCCGCGCTGCGCGACTACGGCGTGGTGCTGACCGGGTCGCGTGACGCCGGTGACCTGTCGTTCGACGAGCACGCGACGACCGCCGAGCGGGGCTCGCGGGCCGCGTGGAGCCGCGAGGACGACGCGTTCTTCGACCGCGGTCCGGGCTACGCCTCGCTCGCCGACGGCGCGGCCTGCGCCGAGGTCGACCGGATCTGACATGGCGCGCGTCGCGGTCCTGGGAGGTCACGGCAAGACCGGGCGGGCCGTCTGCGCTGCGCTCGACGACCCGGTGCCGTTGGGGCGGGCGGACTGGGCGGATCTCGCTCATGCGCTCGCCGGGTGCGAGGCGGCGTACGTCATCGCGCCGAACCTGCACCCCGACGAGCCGGCGTACGTCGACTCGGCCCTTCGCGCGCTGGCCGACGCCGGGGTCGGGCGCGTGGTCTACCACTCGGTCGCCTCGCCCTACGTCCCCGCGATGCCGCACCACCTCGGCAAGGCGGTCAGCGAGGACCTCGTCCGGAGGTCCGGCCTCCACTGGACGGTCCTCCAGCCGGGCGCCTACCTCCAGAACCTCGACCTCACCGGCCCGGTCGAGGTGCCGTACTCCCTCGACGTGCCCTTCGGCTTCCTCGACCTCACCGACCTGGGCCGGGTCGCGGCCCGGGTGCTCACCGAGGAGGGTCACGTCGGCGCGACCTACGAGCTCGCTACCCGGGTCGCGACGGTGCGGGAGCTCGCCGCCGAGGCCGGCGTGGAGGTGCGTCGGGTGCCGGACCCGGCCACCCACCCCTGGCTGTCGGCGATGTTCGCCTACTACGACGACCACGGCCTGCCGGTGGGCACGCGCGTGCTGGCGGGGCTGTTGGCATGATCGTCGCGTGACCACCTCGGATCAGTACGCCGACCTCGGCGAGGCGGCCTGGCGCTGGGTGCTGGACCAGGTCCGGTGGGACGACGAAGGGCCGTGGATCCCCGAGTCCGTGCCGCACGACGGCGTGCCGCCGGAGGACCGCGACGGGATGCACAGTGGGATCGGCGGGCTCGCACACGTCCTGGCAGAGATCCGAGAGGCGCGGCCGTGGACCGAGGAGGAGCAGGCGCTGGCGGACGGCATCGCGACGCAGGTCCGAGCAGGGCTGGCGACCACGACGGCGTACTCCTACTTCGACGGGCTGGTCAGCGACCTCGGCGTCCTGACGGCGCTGGAGGCCGACGGCGCGGAGGAAGCCATCTTCCGCCTGGCCGAGATCGCCGACGACGACGGCTGGGAGCAGCCCTGGCTGGAGTCACCGCCGTTCGCTCCGCACGCCCGGATCAACGACGCGACCCTCGGCACGGCCGGCAACCTCCTGGGAGCGATCTGGGTCCACCGGCGCGGCTCTGAGGGCGCCACGGCGCTGGCCCACCGTACGGCCGACATCCTGCTCGCCGAGGGCGAGCCGACCACCGCCGGCACCGACTGGCCGTTCGTGCCACGCCGCTTCACCCGTGACCTGCCGCCCGAGCGTCCGGCCCGCCTGATGCCCAACTGGTCGCACGGGCTCGCCGGCATCGCCGCAGCGCTGGCGGTGGCCGGGACAGAGCTCGCCAGGCCCGACCTCGTCGAGGCGGCCCGCGCCGGCGCCGAGCACCTCGTCACGCTCGGCGACACCCGCGAGGACGGCTTCGTCGTCCCGCACTTCGTCCCACCGGTCGACGACTTCGACGAGGTGACCTTCACCTGGTGCCACGGCCCGACGGGCACGTCCCTGCTGTTCACCGCCCTCGAGCACGCGGGCGTCGAGGACGTGGCGGGGGAGTCCCCCGAGCAGTGGCAGCGGCGCTGCCTGCACAGCCTCCGCACCTCCGGGATCCCCGAGCGGCTGCGCCCGGGCTTCTGGGACAACGACGGCCGCTGCTGCGGCACCGCGGGTGTGGGCGACGTCTTCCTCGACGCGTGGCAGCGTCGCGGCGTCGACGACGACCTCGCCTTCGCGCAGGTCCTCGGCGACGCCCTGGTCGAGCGGTCGATCGTGGACGGGGACCGCGCCTGCTGGCGCTTCACCGAGCACCGCAACGACGACCCCCTCCTCCCGCCCGGCGTGGGCTGGATGCAGGGCACCGCCGGCATCGCGGCGTACCTCCTGCGCCTGGCCCGCGTGCTCCGCGAGGGGCGTACGGCGCCCGCTGTCGCGCGCCTCGACACCTGGTGGAACGTCGAGCCGGTCCTCCGGTAGACAGGCACCATGCGCACCCTCGTCACCGGCGGCACCCGCGGCATCGGCGCGGCGGTCGCCCGGCGTCTCGCCGCCGACGGCCACGACCTCGTGCTCGGCTACGCCCGCGACGACGCGTCGGCGGAGCAGACCGCCGCGACGTGCCGGGACCTCGGGGCCGACTGCACCAGCGTGCGCGCCGACCTGACCACGGACGACGGCATCGAGTCCCTCTTCGCCGCCGCGGGCGACCTGACCGGCGTGGTCAACAACGCCGGCGCGACGCTGCACGTCGGCCCGCTCGCCGACACCCCGCCCGGCGTGGTGCGAGCGACGGTCGACCTCAACCTCACCGCGGCGCTGCTGGTGGCACGCGCGGCCGTGCGCGCCCTCGGCCGCTCCCGCGGCGGCTCCGGCGGCGTGCTGGTCAACATCAGCTCCGGTGCCGCGACCCTCGGCTCGCCGGGGGAGTACGTCCAGTACGCCGCTGCCAAGGCGGGCGTCGACGCCCTGACCATCGGTCTCGCCCAGGAGGTCGCGAGCGACGACGTGCGGGTGGTCGGGGTCGCTCCCGGCATCATCGAGACCACGATCCACGCCGACGCCGGTGAGCCCGGCCGCATCGCCCGTGTCGGCCCGCTCGTCCCGCTCGGTCGCGCGGGGCGGGCCGACGAGGTGGCGAACGCCGTCGCCTGGCTGCTGTCCGAAGAGGCGTCCTACGTCACCGGCACGACCCTGCGCGTCGCTGGCGGTCGCTAGACGCACGGCGCGTCGGACAGGACGGAGTCAGCCGGGCGGCACCGGACCGGGCGTACGCGCGTCGAGGTGCGGGACCTCCTCCTGCCCGACACTCCGGTCAGAGGCCGACGCGTCCCAGGATCTCGTCGACGACCTGCGCCACCGGCCGGGTCGCGTCGACCGGCACGCCGTCGGGCAGGTCCTCGCGCGTCCCGTGGACCCGCAGCACGAGCGCGCGCTCGTCCGGACAGGCGCCGAACTCGTCGGCCGGTCGCGCGTCGAGCCGCTCGGTCAGCGTCACCAGGTCCACCTCAAGCACGAAGACCCCGTCGAGGAGGTCGACGAAGCGGGCGTGGTTGCGCGACCCGCCGCACAGGAACGTCACGGGCCGGGTGCGGTCGGCGACGACCTCGCGGACGCGGTCGACGTCCCAGACGTGGTGCTCGTGGTGGTGACCCGGCAGCGGAGCTCCGGTCGCCGGGTCGCCCTGGTAGGCGAGCACCCGGTCGCCGTGCACGACGTGGTGGCCGCGCCGCTCGAGCTCGGTGGCGACCGTGGTCTTCCCGGAGGTCGAGACGCCCTCGACCAGGTAGTTGCGCACCCCCACGGGCCCAGTATCAAGTATTGCCAGCGAACGTCGGTGCTGTTGGCCGAATCTGCCGTGGGGAGGCCGTGAGCGGCGACACTACGGTTGCGCCATGAGGGTCCTGCTCGCACTCGGCGGCAACGCCATGACGAACGCCGACGGGCGGGCGCGTCCGGAGGACCAGATCGCTGCCGCGCAGGTCGCCATGGCCGCGGTCGCCGGACTCCTCGAGCACGACCACGAGGTCGTCATCACCCACGGCAACGGCCCCCAGGTCGGCAACCTCCTCGTGAAGAACGAGCTGGCCGCGGGCGTCGTACCCCCCGTGCCGCTGGACTGGTGCGGTGCGCAGACGCAGGCCACCCTCGGCTTCGTGCTGATGGACGCGCTCGACCGCGAGCTCGACACCCGGTCCGTCCAGCGTCGCAGCGCCGCGGTCGTGACGCGCACGCTCGTCGATGCCGACGACGAGGGGTTCACCACGCCCACCAAGCCGATCGGGCGCCACCTCCCCGAGGCGGAGGCCAGGCTGCTCATCGGCCACGGTGAGACGTGGGAGGACCGCGGCGAGAAGGGCTGGCGGCGCGTCGTCGCCTCGCCCGAGCCGCGGGAGATCCTCGACGCCCCGGCCGTCCTCGCGCTGATCGAGGCCGGCTTCGTCGTGGTCGCCAACGGTGGTGGCGGCATCCCGCACGTACGCCGCCGCGACGGATCGCTCTCCGGTGTCGAGGCCGTGATCGACAAGGACCTCGGCGCAGCCCTGCTCGCCGACACCACCGGTGCCGACGTCCTCGTGATCGCCACCGACGTGCCCAACGCCGTGATCCGCTGGGGTGAGCCGGACGCCGAGCCGCTCGGCCGGGTCACCGTCGCAGAGCTGCGGGCGTACGCCGACGAGGGCCACTTCGCGTCCGGCTCGATGGGCCCCAAGGTGGACGCCGTGTGCCGCTTCGTGGAGGCCACCGGCCGCACCGGCGTCATCACCAGCCTCGACCAGATCACCGCAGCCGTCGCCGGCGATGCCGGCACCGTCGTACTCCCTGTTGCACCCGCCTGAAAGGAATCGCATGCCCAGCGCCATCGAAGTCCGCAAGGTCCCCATCCACTCGGTCGCCGACGCCTCGGAGCTCACCAAGCTCATCGACGAGGGCGCGATCGCTGCCGACCGCGTCTTCGCCATCATCGGCAAGACCGAGGGCAACGGCGGCGTCAACGACTACACCCGCATCATCGCCGACCGGGCGTTCCGCGAGGCGCTCGTCGCCAAGGGCGCCGACCCCGAGCAGGTCAAGGGTGTCCCGATCGTGTGGTCGGGCGGCACTGACGGCGTGATCAGCCCCCACGCGACGATCTTCGCGACCACCGACGTCCCCGAGGACGACCCGTCGCGCGAGGAGATGCGCCTCACCGCCGGCTTCGCGATGAGCGAGCCGCTGCTGCCGGAGGAGATCGGCTACGTCGCGATGATCGAGAAGGTCGCCGCCGGCGTGAAGGTGGCGATGGAGCGCGCGGGCATCACCGACCCCGCCGACGTGCACTACGTGCAGACCAAGACCCCGCTGCTCACCATCCACACGATCCGCGACGCCAAGTCGCGCGGCAGGTCCGTGTGGACCGAGCACACCCACGAGTCGATGGACCTCTCCAACGGCACCACCGGACTCGGCATCGCCGTGGCCCTCGGCGAGATCGAGATGCCGACCGACGAGGACGTCATGCACAACCGCGACCTCTTCTCGTCGGTGGCCTCGTGCTCCTCGGGCGTCGAGCTCGACGTGGCGCAGATCGTGGTCGTCGGCAACGCCACGGGTGTCGGCGGTCGCTACCGCATCGGCCACTCGGTGATGAAGGACGCGCTCGATGCCGACGGCATCTGGGACGCCATCCGCTCGGCCGGCCTCGACCTGCCCGAGCGCCCGCGCACCAGCGACCTCGACGGCAAGCTGGTCAACGTCTTCCTCAAGTGCGAGGCCAGCCAGGACGGCATGGTCCGCGGTCGCCGCAACGCGATGCTCGACGACTCCGACGTGCACTGGCACCGCCAGATCAAGGCCTGCGTCGGCGGCGTCACGGCAGCCGTGACCGGCGACCCGGCGGTCTTCGTGTCCGTCTCCGCGGCGCACCAGGGCCCCGAGGGTGGCGGCCCGGTGGCCGCGATCGTCGACATGTCCTGAGCTTCGTCCACAACCCTCCGCGGGGCCGGCAGGCAACTGTCGGTCCCGCGTGATGGGGTGTTGCTGTGAGTACGACGACGCGCTACCGGCTGGTGGCCCCCGACCGCTCGGTCGTGGTGCCCGAGCTCGACGAGCACCAGCAGCGTGTGGTCGACCACGAGGGCGGCCCGCTGCTCGTGCTCGCCGGACCCGGCACCGGCAAGACGACGACCCTCGTCGAGGCGATCGTCGACCGCATCGAGCACCGCGGCGCCTCGCCCGACTCGGTGCTCGCGCTCACCTTCTCCCGCAAGGCGGCCGAGCAGCTGCGCGACCGGGTCACTGCCCGCGTCGCCCGCACCACGTCGGCGGGGTCGTGCTCGACCTTCCACTCCTTTGCCTATGCACTGGTCCGCACGTACGCGCCCGCCGAGCTCTACGAGGGCGCCATCCGGTTGCTGTCCGCGCCCGAGGCCGACGTGGTGCTGCGGGAGCTGTTGCGCGACAACCCCGAGTCCGTGGTGTGGCCCGAGGCGCTGCGCCGCGCGGTCGGCACGCGCGGCTTCGTCCGCGAGGTGCAGGCGGTGCTGGCCCGCGCCCGCGAGAAGGGCCTCGATCCCGCAGGTCTCCGCGCGCTCGGCATCGAGCACGACCTGCCCGAGCTGATCGCGGCAGGGCTGTTCCTCGAGCAGTACCTCACCGTCCTCGACAACCTCGGCGCCACCGACTACTCCGACCTCATCCGCCGCGCGGTGATCGAGGCCGAGGCCCACCGCGACGAGCTCCGCGCCCGGTGGAGCCACGTCTTCGTGGACGAGTACCAGGACACCGACCCCGGGCAGGTCGCCCTGCTGCGCGCGCTCGCGGGCGACGGGCGCAACCTCACGGTGGTCGGCGACCCGCACCAGTCGATCTACGGCTTCCGCGGTGCCGACGTGCGCGGCATCCTCGACTTCCCGGCGAGCTTCCCGACCAGCACCGGCGCCCCGGCGCCGGTCGTGGTGCTCCGGCGGAGCCGTCGGTTCGGCCCCCGGATCCTGCTCGCCGCCGGCCGGGTCGCGAGCCGGCTCACGCTGACCGGCAGCATCACCACCGATGCGCGCGCGGCGTTCCTCTCCCCGGAGGCCGTGCCCGGACCGCACGGCGACGGCCGCGTCGAGGTGATCACCTACGACACCGAGCGCGCGGAGGCCGAGCGGCTGGCCGACCTGCTGCGCCGCGCCCACCTCGAGGAGGGCATCGCGTGGGAGCGGATGGCGGTCCTGGTCCGGTCGGGCCGCACCAGCATCCCGCCCCTGCGCCGTGCGCTGGCCGCCGCCGGCGTACCCGTCGAGGTCGCCTCCGACGACCTCCCGCTGGTCCGGGACCCCGCCGTCCTGCCCCTGCTCGACGCACTGCGCGCCGTGGTCAACCTCGACAACGACGACCCCGACTCGCCCGACTTCCTCGACCCCGGTCGGGTCGAGTCGCTGCTGCTCTCGCCGCTCGGCGGACTCGATGCGTCCGACCTCCGCGCGCTCGTGCGCCGCCTCCGCACGCGGGAGAAGGACCTCGCCGACCCCGACGCGCGCCGCACGTCGCGCGAGCTGCTGCGGCTCGCCGTCGTCGAGCGGGGCTTCCTCGACGGCATGGAAGGACCCGACGTGGAGCGCGCCGCCGCCCTCGCCGCGCTGCTGCGCGACGGCGCCGGGATGCTGGCCGACCGCGCCGGAGTCGAGGACCTGCTCTGGCACCTGTGGTCGTCGACGTCGTGGCCCGAGCGGCTGCGCCGCCAGGTCGACCACGCGGGGGCCGGTGCGCGGCGGGCCCACCGCGACCTCGACGCGATCGTCGCCCTCTTCGACCTCGCCTCGCGTGCCGTCGACCAGCGCGACCACGTCGGCGTCGCCGCGTTCTTCGCCAGCGTCGTCGCCCAGCAGCTCCCAGCCGACACGCTGGCCGAGCGCGGCGTGCGGGGCTCGGCCGTCCGGCTGCTGACCGCCCACCGCTCCAAGGGTCTCGAGTGGGACCTCGTCGTGGTGGCCCACGTCCAGCAGGAGGGCTGGCCCGACCTGCGCCGCCGCGCCACCCTGCTCGGCGCCGACCGCATCGGCGTCGACCCAGCGGGTCACCCCGACCTCGTCCCGCCCGTCACCTCGCGAGCCCTGCTCATGGAGGAGCGCCGGCTGTTCTACGTCGCCTGCACCCGTGCGCGCCGTCGTCTCGTCGTCACCGCGGTGCAGTCGCCGGACGACGACGGCGAGCAGCCGTCGCGCTTCCTCGAGGAGCTCGGCGTGACCATCGACCACCAGGACGGCCGGCCGCCGCGCCCGCTGTCGCTCGGCGGACTGGTCGCCGAGCTCCGCCGCAACGCCGCCGATCCCGCCGTCTCGCCCGCGCTGCGCGAGGCGGCCGCCCGCCGGCTCGCCGCGTTGGCGGCCGAGGAGGTCGGCGGGCGCCAGCTGGTGCCGGCCGCCGACCCCGCCACCTGGTGGGGCACCCGCAGCGCCACCCGTGCGGTCGCGCCGATCCGCGACCCCGAGCGGCCGGTGCCGATCTCGGCCAGCATGCTCGAGTCGATCCTCGTCTGCCCGGCGCAGTGGTTCTTCGAGCGCGAGGCCGGCGGCGTCTCCGCGGTCCACCAGTCGGCCAACCTCGGCCAGGTGCTCCACGCCCTCGCCGAGCGGGTCGCCGACGGCGAGCTGCCGGCCGAGACCGAGCCGCTGATGGCCGAGGTCGAGGCCATCTGGGACCGGCTGGCCTTCCGCACCCCGTGGTCGCGGCAGCGCGAGCTGGCCCGGATCCGCAAGGCGGTCGGCCGGTTCGTCCAGTGGCACGCCGCCAACCCGCGCGAGCTGCTCGGCGCCGAGCAGCGCTTCGAGACCGTCGTCGACGTCGATGGCCGCCCGGTGAAGCTCACCGGCTTCGCCGACCGGCTCGAGATCGACGACTCCGGCCGGGTGGTCGTGGTCGACTTCAAGAGCGCCCGCACCCCGCCGACCGGTCCGGCCGTGGCGGCCAACCTCCAGCTCGCCCTCTACCAGTACGCCGTCGACGCGGGCGCCGTCGACGACGCGGCCGGCCGGCCGGTCGCGTCCGGAGGCGCGGAGCTGGTGCAGCTCGGGATCGACGACGACTCCGCGGTCGCCAAGGTGCAGGGGCAGGCTGCCCACGACGACGCCGGGCCCGAGCGCCTGGTCCTGCGCACCGGCCTGGCCCGCGCCGCCCAGCTCGTGCGCGACGAGACCTTCCCGGCAGTGGCCGGCCAGCACTGCCGCGACTGCCCGTTCGTCGCGATCTGCCCCGCCAAGGGCGCCGGGAGCGTGACCGTCCAGTGACCGAGCCCCGCAGCGAGCTCCGCACCGAGCCCGTCCGCATCGACACCCCCGCCGAGCTGGCCGCCCTCATGGGCGGGCACGCGCCGAGCGACGAGCAGTGGGCCGCCATCACCGCACCGCTGCGGCCCACCGTCGTGGTCGCCGGCGCCGGCAGCGGCAAGACCACGCTGATGGCGCAGCGTGTCGTCTGGCTGGTCGCGACCGGCAAGGTCCGGCCCGAGGAGGTGCTCGGCCTGACCTTCACCACGAAGGCCGCGGCCGAGCTGCGCCACCGCGTCACGGCAGCGCTGGGCGCCGCCGGGCTGCTCGACCGCTCGGTCGTCGCCGAGGGCGAGGACGTCCTCGAGCCGACGGTCGCGACCTACCACGCCTACGCCGCGACCCTGCTCACCGACCACGGCCTCCGGATCGGTCACGAGCCCGACACCCGGGTCGTCTCCGATGCCTCCCGCTACCAGCTCGGCGCCCGCGTGATCGAGCGCTTCACCGGCCACATCGAGCTGCTGACAGACCACCCGGCGACCGCCATCCAGAACCTCCTCGCCCTCGACGGCGCGATGAGCGAGCACCTCGTCGGCGAGGACGACGTACGCCGCACCGACGACGAGGCGCGCCGCGGCTTCGAGCGCGCGGTCGCCGAGGAGGAGGCCGGCAAGGCCCGCAAGACCTACCTCGAGCCGCCGGCGAAGGCGATCAACGCGATCGACCGGCGGGCCGAGCTGCTCCAGCTCGTCCGCGGCTACCGCGCCCTCAAGGCCGACCTCGGGCTGATGGACTTCGGCGACCAGATCGCCCTCGCCGCGCGACTCGTGGACGACCAGCCCGAGGTGGGTGAGCTCGAGCGGGCGCGGTTCAAGGTCGTCCTCCTCGACGAGTACCAGGACACCTCGGTCGCCCAGGCCACGATGCTCGCCCGGCTGTTCTCCGGCCCCGACGCCGACCACGGGCTCGGCCACCCGGTGATGGCCGTCGGTGACCCCAACCAGGCGATCTACGGGTGGCGCGGCGCCTCGGTGTCCAACATCCTCAACTTCGCCGACACCTTCCCGGCCGCCGACGGTGAGCCCGGACGGCTGCCGCTCACGGTCAACCGTCGCTCCGACTCCCGGATCCTCGAGGTCGCCAACCGGCTCGCCGAGCCGCTGCTCGCGGCCTACGGCGACAAGGTCGCGCGGCTCCGTGCGTCCGAGATCGCGGGTGAGGGCAGGGTCGAGGCGGCCGTCTTCGAGCGGTCGTCCGACGAGCTGGCCTGGCTCGCCGCCGAGGTGCAGCGCGTCCACGACGGCGGCACCGACTGGTCGGGCATCGGGGTGCTGAGCCGCGACAACGCGCAGGGCGAAGAGGTCTACGACGTGCTCACCGCGGCGGGCATCCCCGTCGAGATCGTCGGCCTGTCGGGCCTCATCCGGCTGCCCGAGGTCGCCGAGGTCGTCGCCACGCTGACCCTGATGCACGACGTCACCGCCAACGCCTCGATGCTCACCCTGCTCACCGGTCCGCGGTGGGCCATCGGCCCGCGCGACCTCCGGTTGCTGGCGATCCGGGCGGCCGAGATCGCCGGCGTCCGCGGTCGCCGGGACGCCGCGTCGGTCGCCGACCAGCTGCTCCAGATCGCGGACGGCATCGACGCCTCCGAGCTGCCCGCACTCAGCGACGCCGTCGAGTCGCCCGGCGAGGCGGCGTACTCCGCCGAGGCGCTCGACCGCCTCGCCCTGCTCGCCACCGAGCTGCGCCGGCTGCGCTCCCACGTCGGCGACCCCCTGCTCGACGTCGTGCGGCGGATCATCGACACCACCGGCGTCGACGTGGAGCTGGCGTCGGCGACCTCACCCGCAGCGGCCGCGCGCCGCGACAACCTCGACCTCTTCGTCAAGGCGGTCGCAGAGTTCCAGTCGGTCGACGGTGACGTGACGCTGCCGGCGCTGCTGGCCTACCTCACCGCCGAGGACGACCAGGGCAACGGCCTCGACGTCGCGACGCCGACCGCCGCCGACTCCGTCAAGCTGCTCACCGTCCACCGTGCCAAGGGCCTCGAGTGGTCGTCGGTCTTCTGCGTCGGCGTGGGGGAGACCCGCTTCCCGAGCAACCGTTCGCGCACCCTCTGGACCTCCTCGCCAGCCGTCCTGCCCGCCCCGCTCCGGGGCGACCGCGCCGACCAGCCACAGCTCGCCGGCCACGACAAGGCCGCCCTCGACGCCTACCGTGCCGCCACCAGGGCGCACGACGCCGAGGAGGAGCTGCGGCTGGGCTACGTCGCCTTCACCCGCGCCGCCCACCACCTCGCCGTGACGTCGTACGTCTGGGGGCAGCGCGCCACGCCGTTCGGTCCGTCCGACTACCAGCGGGTGGTGCGCGACCAGCTCGACGAGTGGGGCGAGCCGGTCGGGCGCTGGCTCGAGAAGCCGCCGCCGAAGTCGCCCAACCCCAACGACGACGTCGATCCCTCCCGCCCGTGGCCGGTGCCCGGTCCGGGGGAGGAGGCGCGTCGGAGGCTCGCCGCCGCCGAGCTCGTCCGCCGAGCCGACCCGACCGCGCCCGACGAGGACCTCGACATGGTCGAGGCCGCGCGAGTGGCGGACTGGGACGAGGACCTCGCCCAGCTGCTCGCCGAGGCCCGCGCCGAGCGGGCGACCGCGATCGACCTCCCGCTGCCCGACAGCCTGTCCGCCACGTCGGTCGCTCGGCTGCGCGACGACCCCGAGGCGTTCGCCCGCGAGCTCGCCCGCCCGATGCCGCGACCGCCGGCGCCGGCCGCCCGCTTCGGCACGGCCTTCCACGCCTGGGTCGAGCACCGGTTCGGCCAACAGGCCCTGATCGAGCCTGACGAGCTGCCCGGTCGCGCCGATGTCGGCATCGACGACGAGGCAGACCTCGGCGAGGTGGTCAAGCGCTTCGAGGACGGTCCGTTCGGCGACCGCGCCCCGCATGCCGTCGAGGCGCCCTTCGCGCTCGTGCTCGCCGGCCAGGTCGTCCGCGGCCGTATCGACGCCGTCTACGCCGAGCCCGCCGAGTCGGGCGGCAAGTTCCTGGTCGTCGACTGGAAGACCGGCCGCCACGAGACGTCCGACCCGCTCCAGCTCGCCCTCTACCGCCTCGCCTGGTCCGAGCTCACCGGCACGCCGCTCGAGCAGGTGCGCGCGGCCTTCCACTACGTCCGCACCGGCCGCACCGTCGAGCCGCCCGACCTCCCCGACCGCGCGGCCCTCGAAGAGCTCCTCGCCCTCTGACCCCCGTCGAGCGGTGGTCCAGCCACATTCCGGCGCCCGGGAATGTGGCTCCACCACCGCCCGACCCGGGGGAGAGGTGTGTGAGGAGGATTCCGAGCGCTGTGAATGCCCGTCACGCACCGCCCGCGGGCGTGTCGGCGTACGACGCGCGGGGCAGCGGTGCGTGGGGAGGATTCCGGGTGAGGAACGTCCCCCTCACTCACCGCCCCAGCGGGTCAGGCCAGCGCGGCCGTGAGCGCGATCTCGACCATGTCGCCGAAGGTCTGCTCGCGCTCCTGCGCGGTCGTCTCCTCACCGGTGACGATGTGGTCGGAGACCGTGCAGATCGCGAGGGCCTTGCGGCCGTGCTTCGCGGCGAGGGTGTAGAGGCCGCTGGCCTCCATCTCCACGCCGAGCACGCCGTACTCGACCATCTTCCCCATCAGCTCGGGGCGGGCCGGGTAGAAGGAGTCGCTGGAGAAGATCAGGCCGACGTGGAAGGGCGAGCCGCCCTCGCGCGCCTCCGCCGCCTCGACCGCGCCGCGCAGCAGGCCGAAGTCCGCCACGGGCGCGTAGTCGAGGCCATGAAAGGCGATCCGGTTCATCGAGGAGTCGGTGCACGCACCGGCGGCGATGATGACGTCGCGCACGGCGACGTCCTCCGTCACCGCGCCGCACGAGCCGACCCGCACGATCGACTGCACGTCGTAGTCCTTGAACAGCTCGTTGACGTAGATCGCCATCGACGGCTGGCCCATGCCCGAGCCCTGGACCGACACCGGCTGGCCGCGCCAGGTGCCGGTGAATCCGTACATCCCGCGGACCTCGCTGTAGCACCGCGCGTCGTCGAGGAACGTCTCCGCGATCCACTTCGCCCGCAGCGGGTCGCCGGGCAGGAGGACAGTGGGGGCGATGTCGCCGGACTGGGCGCCGATGTGCGTGCTCACGCCGCGCACGCTACCGACTAGCGTGGGAAACCGTGAGCTCCGACCGCCTCCTCCCGCACGCCGCCCTGTCCGCGCACGCGCACAACCGCATCGGCCTGCGCCGGACCGACGACGGGTGGCTCGGGGCGCGGATGTCCGATCCCGCGACACGGGTGCTGGTCATCGCGGGCAACCGGCTGCGTCCGGTCGACGGGGCGGTCGAGTGGGTCACACCCGACCGGGCGCCCGACGGCACGCTCGTGCTGCTCGGCGACCGGGACGGCGTGGTGCACCTCGCCGTGATCGTCGCGCCCGAGGACGCCCCCGGCGACGCCGGGGAGTGGGTGCCGCTGCGGGCCGTGCTGACGCTGCTCGCGGAGGGTACGCCGGACCAGGCGCCGCTGGTGATGCACGCGATCGGGCTGGCGGAGTGGCACCACGCGACGCGCTTCTGCCCCCGCTGCGCAGGCACCCTCGTGAGCCGCGCCGCCGGCCACGAGCTGCGGTGCACCCAGTGCGACCGCGCGCAGTTCCCGCGCACCGACCCGGCCGTGATCATGGCGATCACCCACGGGGAGGGTGACGACGAGGCGATCCTGCTCGGCCGCAACCGGGCCTGGCCGCCCGGTCGCTGGTCCACGCTCGCCGGCTTCTGCGAGCCGGGGGAGACCCTCGAGGACGCCGTGCGCCGGGAGGTCGACGAGGAGGTCGGCGTACGTGTCGGCGAGGTGAGCTACTTCGGCAGCCAGCCGTGGCCGCTCCCCGCGAGCCTGATGCTCGGCTTCACCGGGCGGGCACTCAGCACCGACATCGACGTGGACGGCGCGGAGATCGAGGAGGCGCGGTGGTGGACGCGCGCCGACTTCGAGGCGGCGGCCCGCTCCGGCGAGCTCGTCGTGCCGCGCGGCATCTCGATCTCGTCGTCGCTCATCGAGGCCTGGTTCGGCCGCCCGCTCGACGGTCCCGGCTGGGACTGAGGGTGCCGATCAGGCGCAGTTGTCGCAGATGCCCGTCGCGGGCAGTGCGAGGAAGCACGTCGGGCACAGCTTGTCCACGCGGTCGCTCGCGGCGACGCGCGGCCGCGACGGCGTCGAGCGAGTCGTCGTCGACCGCGGCGTACGAGCCGTCGCCGACCGGGTGCCCGGCACGCGCTGGGGAGGCGGCGGGGAGTCGTCCCGGATGTCGAAGCCCAGGCGCGTGAGCGCCTTGCTCGCTCCCGCGGAGCCGCCGGGGATGTCGGCAGGCGAGAGCGTACGACCGGTGGCGAGGCCGTGGGCGATGCCCGCGATCGCCGCGGCGTCGTACTCCTTGCCGTGGTGCATCAGGACGTGGGTCGAGACGCCGCCACGCACGAGCATGTAGTTGCCGCCGCCCGCGGCGTCCCAGGTCTCCATGGCGGTGAGGACGTGGTCACGGTCGATCGAGTTCAGCAATGACACGACGTCAGGCTAACCCCGGCGGTGCCCGGCCCTCAGGCCAGGGCCGCGAGCTTGTCCTTGACCGCCGCCACCGACGGGTTGGTCAACGAGCTGCCGTCGGAGAAGAGGAGGGTGGGCACGGTCTGGTTGCCGCCGTTGGCCTGCTCCACCGTGAACGCCGCGTCCGGCTGCTGCTCGATGTCGACGATGTCGAAGGTGATTCCCTCGCGGTCGAGCTGGCTCTTGAGACGGTGGCAGTAGCCGCACCAGGGCGTGGTGAACATCGTGAATCGGTTCGCTGACATGTCCCTTCCAACGATCCCGCGGGTGCGGGCATTCCCGGGCAGGGGACTGTCGGTCCCGCCGCATAGGGTTGGCGCGTTCGTCCACCCACCCCGCAGGAGCCGACCTTGCTCGAAGCGCTCGACCCCGAGCAGCGACAGGTCGCCGAGGCGCTGCGTGGCCCGGTCCGCGTGCTGGCGGGCGCCGGGACCGGCAAGACCCGAGCCGTCACCCACCGCATCGCCCACGGCGTGGCCACGGGCCTCTACGCACCGACCGAGGTGCTGGCGCTCTCCTTCACCACGCGCGCCGCCGGCGAGATGCGCGAGCGGCTCCGGGCGCTGGGCGCCCCCGGCGTGCAGGCGCGGACGTTCCACTCCGCCGCCCTGCGCCAGCTGAGGTTCTTCTGGCCGCGCGTCCACCAGCGCGAGCTTCCCGAGCTCACCCAGTCCAAGCTGGGCATGCTCGCGCTCGCCGCCCGCCGCCAGCGGCTCGCCACCGACCAGGCCACGCTGCGCGACCTGGCGAGCGAGATCGAGTGGGCCAAGGTCAGCAACGTCTCCCCGGACACCTATGCCGCGCTGGCTCGCTCCCGCGCGCGTTCGGTCTCCGGCCTCGAGCCCGAGGTCGTCGCCCGCGCGTTCGCGGCCTACGAGGAGGTCAAGCGCGACCAGGGCCGCATGGACATGGAGGACGTCCTGCTCTTCGGTGCCGGCCTCCTCGCCGACAACGAAGCCGTGGCCGCGCAGGTGCGCCGGCAGTACAAGTGGTTCGTCGTCGACGAGTTCCAGGACGTCTCGCCGCTCCAGCACGCGCTGCTCGACCTGTGGCTCGGCGGCCGCGACGAGCTGTGCGTCGTCGGCGACCCCGCCCAGACGATCTACTCCTTCGCGGGCGCCGACGCCCGCTACCTGCGGGAGTTCACCCAGCGCTTCCCCGCGGCCACCAGCGTCGAGCTCGTCCGCAACTACCGCTCGACCCCCGAGGTCGTCGCCGGTGCCAACCGGCTGCTGGCCGGGACGGAGAGCCAGGGCGTCGCGCTGGTCGCCCAGCGCGTGTCCGGCGCGAGCATCACCTACCGCGAGGCCACCGACGAGGTGGCCGAGGCCGATGCGGTCGCCGACCGGGTCGCCGCGCTGCGCGCCCAGGGCACCCCGGCCAGCCGGATGGCCGTGCTCCTGCGGATCAACGCCCAGTCCGAGCGCTTCGAGGAGGCGCTCGCCGCGCGCGGCCTGCCCTACGTCGTACGCGGTGCGGCGCGGTTCTTCGACCGGCCCGAGGTGCGGCAGGCGATCACCCTGGTCCGGGGCGCCGCGCGCAGCGGCGAGGGGTCGGGGCCGGTCGCCGAGGCCGTGATGGCCGTGCTGTCCCAGATGGGGCACTCCGTCCAGCCGCCCGAGGGCAGGGGAGAGGTCCGCAACCGATGGGAGTCGCTGCAGGCGCTCGTCGACCTCTCGTCCGACTTCGCGCACGAGCAGCCCGAGGCGTCGCTCGGCGACTTCGTCGACGACCTCGACCGCCGAGCCGGCGAGCAGCACGCGCCGGTCGCCGACGCGGTCACCCTGGCCACCATCCACTCCGCCAAGGGCCTCGAGTGGGACGCCGTCTTCGTCGCCGGCATGCACGAGAAGATGATGCCGATCGCGCAGGCGCAGACCCCGGCCGAGGTCGAGGAGGAGCGCCGCCTGCTCTACGTCGCCATGACGCGCGCCCGTGACGAGCTCACGGTGTCGTGGGCGAGCGCACGCGAGCCCGGCGGGCGCGGCAAGCGTGGTCCGTCGCCCTTCCTCGCGCCGCTGCTCGTCGGCGTTCCCGGCGTCTCGGCCCAGCGGCGCGAGCGCAGCAAGCGCAACCGTGCGGCCATGCACTGCCGCGAGTGCGGACGCCCGCTCTCGACCGCCCAGGAGAAGAAGATCGGCCGCTGTGCCGACTGCCCGGCGTCCTACGACGAGGCGCTGTTCGAGCGGCTGCGGGAGTGGCGCCTGGCGCGGGCGGCCCAGGACAGCGTCCCGGCCTTCGTGATCTTCACCGACGCGACCCTGCAGCTCATCGCCGAGCACACGCCGGCCGACGAGTCGGGCCTCCGCGCGATCAGCGGAGTGGGTCCGAGCAAGCTCACCAAGTACGGCGACGAGGTGCTCGCGCTGGTCGCCGACGGGTCCAAAGGATGATTCCGGGAAATTTTTCCAGTAATACCCATTAAATGGTTTGCCCCTGACGCGGAGCAGGGTCTAGCGTTCCCTCAACAACCCACGCGCACGGGATCCCTGACAAGGATCCGCGCCCGATGCCCCGAAGGAGGTGGCCCCCATGGAGAACTACACGAAGACGATGACGGCTTGGACGCCGTCCTTCGGCATGTCCACCCTCGGCCGCCCCTGCGCGCACACGCGTGCCTTCGGCGCTGGCGTGGTGGTCGTCCAGGGCGACGCCGCCATCGTTCGCATCACGGGCGATTTCCCGGGTTCTCCTACCTGGAGTCCGTCGACATAGGTGACTCTCACCTAGATCGGCAGCCTCCAGGCCGCGGAACCCGAAACCCGGGATCCGCGGCCTTTCTGTTTGTCCAGACAGCTGTTCGTCCAGCACAGCTGTTCGTCCAGTCATCGACCCGCGATCAGGTCAACGAGTAGGAGGTGAAAACACATGACCATCAGCGTTCTCGACCGCAACCGAGCTGCCGACGCCAGGACCCTGCAGGAGCCCCAGGCCCCGCTGGGAGCCCTGCACGACGCAGCTGCCGAAGTGGATGAGGAGTTGCTGCCCTGCCGCGTCTTCGACGCAGAGCTGTGGTTTGCCGAGTCCCCCGCGGACGTGGAGCACGCCAAGTCCCTCTGCATCGACTGCCCCGTGCAGGCGCTGTGCCTCGACGGAGCCCTCCAGCGGCGTGAGCCGTGGGGCGTCTGGGGAGGCGAGCTCTTCCTCCAGGGCGTGGTGATCCCGCGCAAGCGGCCGCGAGGCCGGCCCCGCAAGTCCGACCAGGTTGCAGCAGCGGCCGAGCAGAAGCAGAAGGACGGGGCCGCCGCGTAGGCGCCACCGCGTACTCACTCCCACTCAGGAAGCACAGGAACACAACCCACATGAAGACCTACCGAAATGGAAGCAACGACATGAATCTCATGCATGAAGAACTCGCACGTGCGCAAATGACCGCGCGCCTGGGAGAGGCGCACGAAATGCGACGGGGTCACCAGCTGGTGATGGCCCGCCGGATGAGCCGCAAGGCCGAGCAGGCCGCGCAGCAGGCGCGTCTCGCCCTCGCCCGCGCGATCTGAGGCTCTCGCCCTGATCGCGGGTGAGCACACCACGAGCCGGTACGTCGTCACGGTGACGACGTACCGGCTCGTCGGTCGTTGCGGGGGTAGCGTCGTTCGCGTGAGCGAGGACGAGACGGTCACCTGCAGCTACTGCGGCACCCAGGCGCCGGCGGCCGAGACCCTGAGCTGGACCACCGCGGTCGAGCGTGGCAGGCGCCAGACGTTCTGCGTCTCCTGCTCGCGGGAGAACCTGCGGGCGATGGAGGGCAAGCTCGACAGCGAGTGGTGGTGACCCGCGCCCGTCGGGCGTGCGCTCAGGCCGTGTCGAACCAGGCGCACCCGCAGTAGGGGTGCCGCTCCCACCGGCGCGCCGTCGGCAGCGGCTCGTGGTCGAAGCGCCAGGAGGTCAGCCAGGTCTGCGGCGCCTCGCCGGTCGCCCACGCGCCGAGGTCCCTCGCGGCCGCGCCCGCAGCGAGGGCGAGCAGGGGTCGGGGCACCTCGTCGGCCGGGGTCGCGGGTCGGTCGTCCAGGACCCCTGCTGCCACGCACCGCGCGCACGGGCCGACGCCGGGCGCGACCCACGGCCCGAGCTCCACGGCCCACGGCGTGACGCCGACGAGCAGGTGGGGCAGCGAGGCGACGCTCCAGTCGTCGACGGTGGTCGAGACGGCGCGGCCCGGCGCGATGCTGATGCCGACGGGCGCCGAGCCCTCCACGGTGATCCCGGCGACGGCCAGGGCGGCGACGGCCTGGGTGCGCCACGCGTCGGGACAGTCGAGCTGGGCGCGCGCCCCGGCGGCGTACGGGCTGCGAGCGGGCGGACGGGCCATGCCCACGACGTTGCCACGCCGGGAACCGACGCGGACCGTCGTCCACAGGAGAGTTCGGCCGGGAAGTGCAGCAGCGGCGCCACCCGATGGGTGACGCCGCCACTAGATGCTCAAGGGGTGATGCTCACGCCTTGCCGAGGATGCGGTTCAGGTTGGTACCGCAGACCGGGCAGACGCCCTTGGCCATCTTGGTGCCCTTGTCGTTGACCCTGATCTCGCCCTCCGCCTCGCGCTTCTCCTTGCACTTGACGCAGTAGAACTCACCGCTCCAGGTCTCCGCCATGACGGCCTCCTTGCTTGTTTCTTCTTGGTCGTCGCGACGGGGTTGTCGAAGGGGAAGCCCGCCGGGGAACCCTGGCTCGTGCCAGCGCTCCGTCGACGACCCTACGCCACGCGTGGCCCACGCTCACGCACCACACGCGCTGAGCGTGAATCCGAGTTATTTCACGCTCAGCGCGATCAGTACCCTCAAGGCATGTCCGACGACCTCCTCGACCTTGCCCACCTCCGCCTCGAGCGGCCTTCCGAAGGGGTCGCGCTGCTGACCCTGGACAACCCCGGGATGCGCAACGCGATGAGTGAGGAGATGACCTCGTCGTGGGTCGCCGCGATCGACTCACTGGCGGCGGACCCGTCCGTGCGGGCTGTCGTCGTGACGGGCGAGGGCAGCGCGTTCTGCTCGGGCGGCAACACCTCGTGGATCGCCAGCGAGCCCGACGCGAGCGTCGACCGGCTGCGGTCGAGGATGATGCCGTTCTACCGGGCCTGGCTCTCGATCCGGCGGCTCGAGGTGCCGACCATCGCCGCGGTCAACGGCGCCGCCATCGGTGCCGGGCTCTGCCTGGCGCTGGCCTGCGACATCCGCTATGCCGCCGACCGCGCCAGGCTGGGCCTGCCCTTCAACACGCTCGGCATGCATGCCGGCATGGCGGGCACGTACCTCCTGCCCAACGTCGTCGGCCCCGCCCACGCCCGCGACCTGCTCCTCACGGGTCGCGTCGTGGGGGCCGACGAGGCCCTGCGGCTGGGCCTGGTCTCGCGCGTCGTCGCCGCGGACGGCTTCCTCGACGAGGTCCTGGCGACCGCCGCCGGCATCGCAGCCACCGCGCCGATCGCGAGCCGGCTCACCAAGGTCGCCCTGGCCGACGGCGGCCACGCCGACTTCGAGTCGGCCCTGCAGTGGGAGGCGCTCGCCCAGCCGATGACGCTCGCGACGGCCGACCTGCAGGAGGGCATCGCCGCGGCCAAGGAGAAGCGGGCGCCGGAGTTCCGCGGACGCTGAGTCGGAGACGACGAGCGGGCAAGAAGAAGGGGCCCCGCAGCCTTCGACGCCTGCCTTCCCCTGCTGACGTCGAGGAGCCGTGGGGCCCTTCTGGGGAGGACGCTAGAGGCGCCTCCACGCGCGGTCAACGGGTCGCGGTCCATCCCTGTGGACAGCCCTGTGGAGGCGTTGGGGAGGGCACGGCCGCGGCGGTGGAGCAGTCGCTCCACGGTGGGGAGAGACCTGTGGGCGACACGCCCGGGCGGTCGTCGTACTGTGCGGGTTGACCAGCGCGTACGGCGGGAGCGGGGCTGTGGAGGAGAAAAAGTGAGCGACCAGTCGTCCTCCGGTGGGGCCCGCGGGCCCGTCGCCACCCTGCGCCGGATCGCCTTCCTGATGGAGCGCCAGCGCGAGGAGAGCCGCAGGATCGAGGCCTTCCGCAACGCGGCACGCACGATCCTGCCGCTGCCCGAGGACGAGGTACGTCGACGCGCCGAGACCGGCACGCTCACCGAGCTCACCGGCATCGGCGCGAGCACGGCAGCCGTGATCACCGACGCGTGCAACGGCGTGGTCCCCGAACGCCTGCTGAAGCTCGAGAGGACGGCCGGTCCGCTGGCGACCGGTGGCGAAGAGCTGCGCGCCCGGCTGCGGGGCGACCTCCACTCGCACAGCGACTGGTCCGACGGCGGGTCGCCGCTGGAGGAGATGGCGATGACCGCGATGGAGCTCGGTCACGACTACCTGGTGCTGACCGACCACAGTCCGCGGCTGCGGGTGGCCAACGGGCTCAGCGCCGAGCGCCTCGCTCGCCAGCTCGGCGTCGTCGACGCGGTCAACGAGCACCTGGGTGGCACGTTCACGCTGCTCAAGGGCATCGAGGTCGACATCCTCGACGACGGCTCGCTCGACCAGACCGACGAGATGCTCGGCCGGCTCGACGTACGCGTCGCGTCGGTGCACTCCAAGCTGAAGATGGAGGCGGCCGCGATGACGCGGCGGATGATCGGCGCGGTCCGCAATCCGCGCACCAACGTCCTCGGCCACTGCACCGGCCGCCTCGTCACGGGCAACCGGGGGGTGCGCCCGCAGAGCCAGTTCGACGCGAAGGCCGTCTTCACCGCGTGCGCCGAGGAGGGCGTAGCGGTCGAGATCAACTCCCGGCCCGAGCGCCGCGACCCGCCGACCGCGCTGCTGGAGCTCGCGCGCGACCTCGGTTGCCTGTTCTCGATCGACTCCGACGCCCACGCGCCGGGGCAGCTCGACATGCTCGACTACGGCGCCGCGCGCGCCACCGAGGCCGGCATCGACCCGGACCGCATCGTCACGACGTGGGAGCGTGATCGGCTCCTCGAGTGGGCCGCTGCACGGCTCTGACCAGCGCGTCGTCTCGCGGTGTGGGTGGTGAGGGTTAGGTTCGGCGCATGAGCTCGCCGACCCCCGACGTGGAGGTACGCCGTTCGCGTCGCCGCCGTCGCACGGTCTCGGCCTACCGCGACGGCGAGCGGATCGTGGTGCTCATCCCCGCGACCATGAGCAAGCGCGACGAGGCGACCTGGGTCGCCGACATGGTGAAGCGGATCGAGCGCCAGGAGCGGCGCAAGCTCCGCTCCGACGACGACCTCGTGGCCCGGGCCTCCACGCTCAACGACCTCTACCTCGGCGGGCTCGCCGTGCCGGCCTCGGTGCGCTGGGTGACCAACCAGAACGCGCGCTGGGGATCCTGCACGCCCGGTGACCGGACGATCCGGCTCAGCGACCGGCTCCAGCAGATGCCCGGCTGGGTGGTCGACTACGTGCTGGTCCACGAGCTCGCCCACCTGCTCGAGGCCGGCCACACGGCCGAGTTCTGGGCCTGGGTCGACCGCTACCCGAGGGCCGAGAAGGCGAAGGGCTACCTCGAAGGGTTCTCGAACGGCGCCCGGCTCGAGCCGCCGCCAGGTGCCCAGGACTGAGCACTTCGGCTCCTTGGGTATGCGAAAGAACGACTGTTCCTCAAGGTTTATCGTTGAACTAGGAAAGCCGGCGGGATTGGAACAATCCCGCACCTACGCTGCCCCAGACATCAACCGTGGGATCCGAAGCTCCCCGACAATGCTGGGGGAACCACTCGTGACCGGAATCAAGCCAGACCGCCGCCAGGTAATGCGCGCGAGTCTGTGGACGGTGCCTGTGGTCGCCGTGGCTGTTACTGCGCCGGCATACGCGGCGTCTGCGGCCAACATGTCTACAAGCAGCCCTACCGGCCCGGGTGCTCCCTTCGTGACAGTCACGCCGACGACCGACTTCACCGGTTCTCTGACGCTGAAAAACACAGGCACAGCTCCCACGGTCTCCCTCACCATCACAGTTACTCCTGCTGGCGGCGTCGTCAACGGAGCGGGCAATCACACTGCTCCATCGGGTTGGAACATCTCTTTCACGGGGTCTGGAAGCACCCGACCCTCGATCATTTTCACTGCGACCACGCAGCAAGCGCAGGGCACGTCGATTCCGGTTACGTTCACCGTTCGCCGGGCTACGACCGGGACGGCCACTGTCAGCGCGCTTGTCAATCCGGGCTCACCCGGTGTGACTGGCACGTGTCTGGCAGCGTCACCTGACACGCAGCCGCGCCACCGCATCACCGATCAGCCGCCGCATGTCGGGGTAGATCTCCGGCAGCGCATCGACCGGCCACCAGCGCACGTCGAGCGACTCCTCGCTGACGGCGTGGCGTGAGTCGCGCGACGCCGTCGCGAGGAACCGCACGTCGAGGTGGTGCACGGTCGTGCCCGGTGCGCAGAACTCGACCGCGTGCTCGTCGAGGTCGAGGGGCACCGGGTCGAAGTCGAGGTCGGTGAGCCCGGACTCCTCGTGGGCCTCGCGGCGTGCGACGCCGGCCAGTGTCGTGTCGCCCGGTTCGGGATGTCCGCCGAAGGCCAGCCACACCCGTGCCTTGCGGTGGTGGTTCAGCAGCACCGCGTCGGCCTCGGGCGTCAGCACGATCGTGCCCGCGGTGAGGTGGTCGGGCAGGCACTGACGCGTCATCGCGCCCGGTTCGGCATCGAGGTGGGCGACGAAGCGGTCGCGCAGCTCGGCGTCACGCGCGCTCGGTGGCGTCCACCCGGCCAGCACGGCTCGGGCGTCGGCGTGCAGCGTCACCGGTCGGAGGGACCGTCGGTGCCGTCGCCACCGTCGAGCAGGTCTCGCAGTCCGGCGTCGAACTCGTCCTCGGACAGCGCGCCCGGGTCGGTCGAGTCCTCGCGGAAGCCCAGCGGGTCGTCGAGGTCGGCAGCGGTGGGCAGCAGGTGCGGCGACATCCAGACGCCGTCGCGCGCCTCGGTGCCCTGGCGGGTGCGGAGCGAGCCCCACAGGACCGACGCGTCGCGCAGACGGCGCGGCCGCAGCTCGAGACCGACGAGGGTGGCGAAGGTCTGCTCGGCCGGCCCGCCCGCGGCACGCCGGCGGCGGACGGTCTCCTGCAGCCTGGCCGCGGCGGGCATCCGCTCGGCGGTGGCCTGGCTGACGACCTCGTCGACCCAGCCCTCCACGAGCGCGAGGGTGACCTCGAGCTTCTCGAGGGCGGCCTTCTGCGCGGGCGACGGCTCGGGGTCGAACAGCCCGCCCGACAGCGCCTCCTGCATGGCCGCCGGGTTCGAGACGTCGATCTCGCGCAGCTTGGACTCCATGCCGGAGGTGTCGAAGTCCATCCCGGCGCCGTACTCGGCCACCGCGCTGATCAGGTGGTCGCGCAGCCACGGGACGCCGGCGAACAGCCGCTGGTGCGCCGCCTCGCGCAGCGCGAGGTAGAGCAGGACGTCGTCGGACGAGATATCGGTCAGCTCGGCGGCGAAGGCCTCGACGTTGGTGGGCAGGAGGGCGGCCTTGCCGATCGGCCCCAGCGGGAGGCCGATGTCGGAGGCGCTGAGCACGTCGCCGGCGAGGGCGCCGAGCCCGCTGCCGACCTGGTTGGCCACCATCGCGCCGCTGGCCTTGCCGAGCATCGCGATCAGCGGGCCGGCGAGCTGGCGCATCTCCTCGGGCATCGCCTGGCTCAGCGCCGAGGTGGCGGAGCCGGCGATCGGCTCGACGAGCACCTTCCAGACGTCGATCGTCTCCACGATCCACTCCGCGCGCGACCAGGCGGCGGTGGTGCTGACGCCCGACGGGAACTCGGTCGTCGTGTCGAGCCAGTGGTCCGCGAGGCGTACGGCGTCCGCGACCGCGCCCGACTGCGCCGCCGAGACCGTCGGGTCGGGCTCCTGCGCCGCGGTCCGACGAGCGAGGTCGGTGACGGTGTCCCAGTTGATCGGGCCGTCGTGCGGCGCGAAGAACGACTGCATCTGGGCCATCAGAGCGCCGAGGTCGGGCATGCCGCCACCCGGACCGCCAAGACCGCCCATCTGCGAGAAGATCTGCTCGAAGGGCGTGCCCTTGAAGGGGTTGTCGGAGGGGTTCTCGTCGTCGGGGCCCATACCCCAACCGTACTCACTGCGCCCAGACGGCGGTCCTAGACTTGGGGGGTGACCGACGCTCCTCTCGACCCTGTGCGACTCGTGGCCATCCGCGACACCCCGCTCGACGTGACCGAGGTGGTCGACGCCCTCGGCGACGAGGGTGCCGGCGGGCTGACCCTGTTCATCGGGCAGGTGCGCGACCACGACGCTGGCAAGGGGGTGACGGCGCTCGACTACTCCGCCCACCCGTCGGCTCTCGAGCGACTCGAGGACGTCTGCCGTCGGGTGGCCGCCGACCACGACGTACGCGGTGTGGCAGCCGTGCACCGCGTGGGCGAGCTGCGCATCGGCGACCTCGCCGTCGTCGTCGCCACCACGGCCGCCCACCGGGGCGACGCGTTCGCGGCCTCGCGCGACCTGATCGACACCCTCAAGGCCGAGGTGCCGATCTGGAAGCACCAGGTCTTCGACGACCGGACCGAGGAGTGGGTCGGCACGCCGTGACGCCTGCCGTCGGCAGGCACGGCCGACGCCTAGTCTCGGGACGTGGAGATCCTGCTGTGGCTCGCGCCCGCCGTCGTCGTGACGGTGCTGGCGATGGGGTGGGTCTCGTGGGTCGGTCGCGACGGCCGCGGCGAGATCGACCGGGACGTCGCCGTCGAGCGGCTGGGCAAGGCCCTCGGCAAGGAGCTGCCGGCCGGCACCCGGCGTACGTCCGCACCGGCGCGGGACCGCAGCACCGGCATCGCCGTCCGCCCCAGCCACGGGTCCACCTCGGGGTAGTTGCGTGCGTTTGAGAGAGTTGCGCCCATGAGTCAGCGGACCAGGGCGGGGCTGCTCGCACTGGGCCTGCTGGCCGTGCTGTGGGGGACCGCGTTCTTCGTGCCGCTGCCCTACGTCATCTACCAGCCCGGACCGACCTTCGACATCCTGGCCGAGTCCGGTGGTGAGGAGACGGTCCAGGTGACCGGGCACAAGGCCTACTACGACGACGGCGAGCTGCGGATGACCACCGTCTACGTCAGTTCCCCGGAGGAGTCGGTCACGCTGCCACGGCTGCTGGAGGCCTACTTCGCCGCCGACGACGCGGTCTGGCCGAGGTCCGCGGTGTACGCCCCCGACGAGACCGACGAGTCCAACGACCGGGAGTCGGCGGGTGCGATGGTCTCCTCGCAGGACACGGCCGTGGCCGCCGCCCTCACCGAGCTCGGCGAGAAGCTCGACCCGATCGTCGACATCGTCGACGTCACGCCCGGCATGCCGGCGGAGGGCAAGCTCAAGGTGCGCGACATTCTCGTGCGTGTCGGCGACACCGACGTCACCGAGGCGCAGGACGTCCTCGACGCGATCGAGGGGGCGCCGCGCGGAGAGCCGGTCCCGTTCGTCGTACGCCGCGCGAACAAGGAGGTGACCGTCGAGGTCACCCCGCGGATGGTCGACGGCAACTACCGCGTCGGCTTCACCCCGGGTGTCGGGTTCGACTTCCCCTACCGGGTGAGCGTCAACATCCCCGACCGCATCGGTGGCCCGAGCGCCGGTCTGATGATGTCGCTGGCCATCTACGACACCCTCACGCCCGGCTCGCTGACCGACGGCGCGGACATCGCCGGCACCGGCACGATCACGCCGTCGGGCAGGGTCGGTCCGATCGGCGGCATCCAGCAGAAGATCGCCGCCGCCCGCGATGCCGGCGCCGAGCTGTTCCTCGTCCCGGCCGACAACTGCGACGGCATCGGGGGAGTGGACACCGGGGAGATGCGCCTGGCCAAGGCGTCCACCATGCACCGCGCCGTCGAGACCCTCGCCGACTGGGTCGCCGACCACGACGCCACGCTCCCGAGCTGCAAGGAAGCCACCTGATGACGACCGATGCCCCGGCCGCGCTGCCGGAGGACCCTGCCCTCGCCGCGGCCGTGCTGGAGATCGAGGCCCACGTCGCCCAGGACGGCTGGGACAAGCCGGCCCGGCTCTACGCACTCGTCGACACCGCGACCCTCGTCGCCCAGGAGCCCGCCCTGGCCGCGGCCATGGCCATCGACGGCCCTGCCGACGACGGCTCCTTCACCTCCATCGAGCAGGAGGGACTCCCGCCGGGACAACCCCTGGAGGAGGCGCTGCACACCATCGCGTGGCCCGAGAGCGTGACCGGGTGTGCCGCGGTGCTCGAGCGGTTGGTGCTCCCGCCGGACGTCGACGACGACATCCCCGACGACCCGACCTCGGCCGAGCTGTTCGCCCGCGAGCACCCGGACCGCCAGGAGGTGCGGATGGTCGCCGGCGTGACTCGCGCCGGGGCGTCATACTGCGCCCTGCGGCTGCGCGCGCACGACGACGAGCAGTCGGTCGTCAACGGGACCGAGCTCGTGCCCGGACTCCTCGACCTTCTCCACGCCACCTTCCACGACACACCCGAGCAGGGGCAGGCATGAGCAATCCCTTCGATCGACCCAGCGCCGGCAGCGGCCCCGACGGCCCGCAGCGGCCAGGAGGACCAGGCGGACCAGGAGGACCAGGCGGGCAGCGGCCGGCCACGGCCTCACGCCGACCCGGTGCGCTGGTCATCACCGCGATCGTCCTGATCGTCCTCTTCATGGTGCTCAGCGGATTCGCGTCCTTCTGGACCGAGCGCCTCTGGTTCCGCTCGGTCGACTACGGCGAGGTCTTCACGACGCTCCTGCTGACCCGCATCGGGCTGTTCTTCGTGTTCGCCGGCCTGATGGCTGCCACCGTCGCCGTCACCATGGCCATGGCCTACCGGTTCCGGCCGGTGCTCTGGCCGGGGATGCCCGGGATGCCCGACGACGGCTTGGACCGCTACCGCGAGGTGCTCGCGCCCCGCATGACGTGGGTCATCGCCGGCGCCGCCATCGTGATGGGCCTGTTCGCCGGCGGCTCGGCGACCGGCCAGTGGCGCAGCTATCTGCTGTGGCGGCACAGCCAGAGCTTCGGCTCGCAGGACCCGTACTTCAACAAGGACGTCGGCTTCTACGTCTTCGACCTGCCCTTCTGGCACTACCTCGTCGACTACGTGATGGCGCTCGCCGTCGTCGGCCTGCTCGCCACGGTGCTGGTCAACTACCTGTTCGGCGGCATCCGGCTGTCCGCGCGACCGGGTGAGCGGCTGACGAGCGCCGCGCAGATCCAGGTCTCGGCACTGCTCGCGCTCTTCGTCCTCGCCAAGGCCGTCGACTACTGGCTCGACCGGTTCGACCTGGTCACCAACTCCGGGTCGATCTTCACCGGCATGGGCTACACCGACGACAAGGCCGTCCTGCCCGCCAAGGAGATCCTCGCCGCGATCGCGGTGGTGTGCGCGATGCTCTTCCTCGCCAACACGTGGCGGCGCACCTGGCTGCTGCCGTCGGTGGGGGTCGCGCTCTTCGCGCTGTCGGCCATCATCCTCGGCCTGATCGTGCCCTCGGTCGTCCAGGCCATCCGGGTCAACCCCAACGTCCCCGACCGCGAGGGCCCGTACATCAAGGCCAACATCGACGCGACGAGGGACGCCTACCAGCTCGACCAGATCGACGTCAGCAACGTCGGCGGCTCGGGCGCGTCCAGCGGCGGCCGGCTCGCGGCGCTGGACGGGGTGACCAGCAAGATCCCCCTGGTCGACCCGCAGATCGTGAGTGAGATCTTCGAGCAGCAGCAGCAGGTGCGCGCCTACTACTCCGTGCCCAACGTGCTCGACGTCGACCGCTACGACGTCGACGGCCAGGACCGGGCAGTGGTCCTCGGTGTCCGCGAGCTCGACCAGAGCGGACTCGCGGAGGGCGACCAGAACTGGTCCAACCTCCACACCGCCTACACGCACGGCAACGGCGTCATCGCGGCCTTCGCCAACCAGCGCCCCGAGGACGACTCCGTCCAGCAGGGCGGGATCCAATGGGCCGAGGGTGCGGAGGCGGACGAGGACACGCTGTCACGTCTCGCCGGTCCTGACGGATACGAGACCCGCGTCTACTTCGGCGAGCAGAGCCCGGTCTACAGCATCGTGGGCCAGCGGCCGGGTGGCGGGCCCGTGGAGTTCGACCTGCCCCAGGGTGACCGCAGCGAGGAGGACGTCGCGACGACGTACGACGGTGAGGCCGGCGTCGGCATCGGCAACATCTTCACCCAGCTGCTCTACGCCGTGCGGTTCAGCGAGCCCAACCTGATCCTGTCGAGCCGGGTCCACGAGAACTCCAAGATCCTCTACGACCGCAACCCCCGCACCATGGTGGAGAAGGTCGCCCCGTGGCTCACGGTCGACTCCGACCCCTACCCCGCGGTGGTCGACGGCCAGATCCAGTGGATCCTCGACGGCTACACCGTCACCGACAAGTACCCGCTGTCCCAGCGGGAGTCGCTCGAGGAGATGACCGACGACTCCCTCCAGGAGGACACCGGTTTCCAGACCCTCCCCACGGACGAGATCAACTACCTGCGCAACTCCGTCAAGGCGACCGTCGACGCCTACAACGGCACGGTGAGGCTCTACGAGTGGGACGAGGAGGACCCGATCCTCGACGCGTGGCAGGACGTCTTCCCCGACGTGGTCCAGCCCAAGGACAGCATTCCCCCCGCCCTCGCGGAGCACCTGCGCTATCCCGAGGACCTCTTCAAGGCCCAGCGCTACCAGTTCCAGCGCTACCACGAGACGTCCGCGTCCGCCTGGTTCGAGGGCTCGAGCCGGTGGGAGGTGCCCAGCGACCCGCAGCTGACCAGCCGCCTGCAGCCGCCGTACCGCCTCTTCACCGACACCGGCGGCGGTGAGACCTGGTCGCTCACCTCGGTGTACGTGCCCCGCGACAAGGAGAACAACCTGGCCGCCTACATGGCAGTCAACAGCGACGCGACGAGCGACGACTACGGGACGATCTCCGTGCTCGAGCTGCCCAACGAGCCGACGGGCGGCCCGTTGCAGATCGCCAACACGTTCGCCACCAACGAGGACATCAGCCAGGCGCTGCTGCCCTACACCACCGGCGACGCTGACCGGGTGCCCGGAAACCTGCTCACCCTCCCGGTGGGCGACACGTTCATGTACGTCCAGCCCGTCTACACCCGTCGTGACGGCGAGTCGAACTTCCCGATCCTGCGATTCGTGCTCGTCTCCTACGAGGGCAGGGTGGGCATCGGCACGACGCTGGCCGATGCCATCGAGGACGCCCTGCAGTCCGGGCCCGCGCCGGAGACCCCGACGGGGGAGCCGACCGAGAGCCCGACGGAGACCCCCACCGAGTCGCCCTCGGCCTCGCCTTCGGAGACGCCGACCGAGTCGCCGACGACCCCGGCTCCCGGTGGCACCCAGGCCCAGATCCGCGACCTGCTGCGGCAGGCCGAGGACAAGTTCACCCAGGCCGACGAGGCGCAGCGCGCCGGCAACAGCGTGAAGTGGGCCCGGCTGATGGAGGAGGGTCGCGCCCTGATCGAGGAGGCCGTCGCCCTGGCCGGCTGACCCCGATTTGGGCAGTGCCGATCCACCCCTGTAATGTTCTGTTCACCGACGCGGGGTGGAGCAGTTCGGTAGCTCGCTGGGCTCATAACCCAGAGGTCGCAGGTTCAAATCCTGCCCCCGCTACAAAGTTTCAGGCTCGGAGATCACTGATCTCCGAGCCTGAAAGCATTTGCAGATTTGATCCGACTGCCACAAACCGGCCAGAACCCCGTCCCGCGCTCCCTCGGGCCGCATCCGCGAGCATCGGATGGATGTCATCGGACGTCTGCGGGAGCACTCGGGACCTCGGGCGCACCTGACGGTCATGGAGACCACCGACAGCACGCTGAGCGGCCTGGAGCCGCTGCTGAGCATCGAGGAGCTCGCCGAGTACCTCGACGTACCTGTCACGACGATCCGCGACTGGCGCACCGACGGCAAGGGGCCGTGCGCGATCAAGGTCGGCGGTCGCGTCCGCTTCGCCACCTCCGACGTCCTGACTGGCTGTCAGGCAGCGCGAGGCCGAGCCGGGGCGCGGGCCCAGCGGTGCGGTGAGCGATCGTGGCTAGGCCTCGCACTCCGATCGGCACCTTCGGCGAGATCGACGTCGAGAAGACCCGCGACGGTCGAGCCCGGGCGCTGACCCGGTTCCGCGACGACGACGGTCAGCTGCGCCGTGTCAGCGCGACCGCGGACGACGCCGAAGGCCGCCGAGCGCAGGCTGAAGGAGATGCTCGCCGAGCGAACCGAGCAGCAGGTTGGACAGGGCGACCTCACGTCCGCCAGCTCGTTCGGCACCTCGTCGACGTCTGGCTCGCCGACCTCGACCTCGAGGACACGCTGGCTCCCAGCACCCGAGCCCTCTACGAGCGCAACATGCGCCAGCTCGTCATGCCGGCCTTCGAGCACTACGCGCTGCGCGAGATCAGCGTCCGCAAGGTCGACCAGTTCATCAAGACGCTCGCCGAGACGAAGAGCTACAGCATGGCGAAGCAGGCGCGCACGGTGCTGAGCCTCGCCTTAGGGCTGGCCGTCCGCTACGACGCGATGCGCGAAGAACCCGGTGCGCGACACCGCACGTCTCCGCAAGCCACCCGCCTACGGCGATGGCGCTGACCGTCGAGCAGGTGGAGGCGATCCGTGCGGCGGTCCGCGGCTGGCGCCGCGGGTCCGGCCTGGCCGGCCCGCCGCCGGACGGACAGCTGGAGCAGATCATCGAGGTCATGCTCGGCACCTCCGCGCGCATCGGCGAGGTGCTCGCCATCCGCAAGTGCGACGTCGACGTGACCGGGTCCGCCGGCGACGGTGCGCCTCTGCGGGACGATCGTGTCGCCCACGGGCAAGCCCACCCATCGACAGCCCCACCCCAAGACGCTGAAGTCGACCCGGACCGTCTCCGTGCCGTCCTTCGCTGCCGAGGTCCTGCGCGCACGACTGGTCTGATCGCGTCAGAGGAGCCCGAGCACCTGATCTTCTTCAGCCGAAACCACACGCCGCTGACGACGAACAACGTCCGGCGCACGGCTGCGCAGCGGTGCTCGATGAGGCCGGCATCACCGGCGTGACACCCCACTCGTTCCGACGGACGGTCGCCACCGTCCTCGACCGAGCGGGCGGCGCCGACCTGGCTGCCGAGATGCTGGGCCACACCTCGTCCAAGATCACCAAGGAGCACTACATCGAGCCGGACGAGGCGGTGAACCCCGTGACCGCCGAGATTCTCGAAGCGCTCGCACCAGGCGTTGGACGACGAGCGATGACCTAAGGCGGGTCTTGGCCTCCAAGGAGGTTGTCACTCAGGTTCGGTGGTCGGTAGTCCGTCGACGGGACGTCTTGCGCGTCTCGGTGTCCCGCGTTCCCACCAGTCGATCGGCGGAGCTCCGTGCAGCTGGCCCGCGGTCACCTGGACGTTGCCGATGTTGCAGAACTTCCAAAGTTCCTTCGCGGCGCGTGAGTACTGGAACAAGACCTCGTCGACCTCAACGGCCCTGAGTTCGCCGCTGCGGAACCGGTCAATCGCCTCGGCCACGTGCGCGACGAAGCTCGGCGCGCTCCGCCTCGTGGTAGGCCGCAACCGCCTCGCGAGCTTGCTGACGATCTGACTTCTGGGACACGAACTGAGGCTAGTGCGGATCGTTGAACGGAGCGAATGCGTGCACTCATCGCGGCAGATCCGGGCGCCGAGCCCACCCTGGCCCGGCTCTGAACAGGGCGGTCTCCCCCTTTCCACGTGCTGGGCGGCCTGTGGGTGCAGCCGCCGCCTCAGGGCACCGTCGGGTTGAGGGTAGTCCAGCCACCTATCGAGCCGCCACGGCATTCCGAATCTCGGCCGACCGGACGGGCTGATCGCGACAGATCCGGACGACCGCGGCGCCTTCTGCTCTACTCCGGAAGCGCCGAGAAGTGCAGGGTGGTGAAGTCGCCGTCGCGGTAGTTCTCGACGAGCCGCAAGGTGTGGCGGTCGCCTCGGTGGAACGGAACGCCGTCGCCGAGGAGCAGGGGCGCCGACCTGGACGATGATCTCGTCAATCAACCCATGGTGCAGCGCTTGCTGCGCGATGGAAGCCCCAAGTATTCCGACGTCTCGGCCATTCGCCATGTCGCGAGCCATGCTCAGTGCGTCCGCTACAGGGCCGTCGACTGAGTAGCTTTCGACGCCCTTGACCGTCGGTCGAGCAAGACCCCGGCGAGTGGGTCATCACGAGAAAGGGTCCGCGGAAGGCTCCACCGTAGAAGCCGGGCTGCCCGCCGCCTCGACGTCCATCGTCCGCCGTCCGACGACCAGCGCCCCGAGCCGGGCCACGACGGCATCCGATGCACTCCTTGTCCGGGATCGGCTTCGAAGACCCAATCCATGGTCTCGGCTCGATCAGCGATGAACCCGTCGAGGCTCATCGTGGTGTGCCACAGCACCTTGCCGCTCGGGTCAGTCATCGGTCCATCTGCCTTCCAGTTGCAGTATGCAATCGGTTCTATCGGCGACCGACCGTACCACTAGAGTGCTTGCATGTCGCAAGCACCGAGCGCGGCGGTTGCCCGTCGACCCAGGTCGCTCCGGCTGTCCGATCAACATGGCCACGGAGGTCATCGGCGATCGGTGGAGCTTGGTGGTGCTGCGTGACGTGATGTTCGGGCCCCACCGACGCTTCCGCGAGCTGCTGAGGGGGTCGCAAGAAGGGATTGCGTCGAACATCTTGGCCAGCCGGCTCGCCAAACTGACTGCGGCGGGGCTTCTCGACCGGCGCGCGGAGCCTGGCCATTCCCAGAAGGTCTCCTACCACTTGACCGAAGCCTCGATCCAGCTCGTCCCGGTCGTGGCACATCTAGGGGCTTGGGGATCGCTCTGGCTTCCAACGACGCCGCAGTACCGGATCCGCGCCGAGCTCCTCGCCGAAGGCGGACCGCCGCTGTGGGACGAATTCATGGACGAGCTCCCAGCAGAGCACCTACGAGGCGAGCCGGTCAGGAGTGACGGCGTCGGCTCCCGGCTCGACAAGGCGTACCAGCGACTGCAGGCGTAGACGACCAGGCCGCCCCCGTTCCGTGCCGGGGAGCAGGTTCCACCGAACCAAGGCATGCACATTGCCATCCCACCGCATGCGCGGATCGCGGCAGATACGGATGTCACCGACCTCGGCGACGCATGAGCAACCAAACCACCGCAGCCACCAGGGCGACGAAGACCAACAGTTCCAGTACGCCGATGTCGAACATGAGCAGACTCTAGGGGAGCCTGCGCCGGTGCGGAGGAGAGTCGACGCACGCACTCATCTCGGCAGATCCGGTAAGTCGGACACGCGCCGATAGGCGGCGGTTTGGGCTAGTCGACCGGCGCCGACTCGTGCGGCAGGTTCGCGAGGCGACTCCGGGCGAGTCGGCGAGCGCGGTGGATGGGGTCCGGATCTCTTCCGAGGGCGATGAGGTTGTTCGCACCTTCGTAGATGAGGAGCAGGTCTGCGCTGACGTCGGCTCGATCGTCGGTCCCAGTGGCCGCGCACAGCTCGTCCAGACGCTTGGCGAGGTGCTCCTTGTGGGCCAGGGCGGCGCGGATCGCGGATGGCCAGGGGGGAGCTGCACGGTGGCGGCGAGGTGTGCGCAGCCCCGGTTAACCGGGGCTGAAGGGCCCAGCTCGCAACGGCGGTGAACATCGCGAGAACCCGCTCCACGGGGTCGCTTCTGTTCGGCGATGCAGGACTCCCAATGGTCTCGCCACCGCTGGTCGCGCACGTGGAGATAGGCCTCCACCAGGGCGTCCTTACCGCCGAAGTTCTTGTAGAGCGACCCGGTGGCGACCCCAGCACGCTCGACCACCGCATCGACGCCGGTCGAGGCAATCCCGTTGGAAAGAACAGCTCCTCGGCGGCACGCAACAAGCGCTCCCGCACCGATCCCGAAGTTGACTGATGTTGTGCGGTCCGAAGCATGGGACTACTCTAACTCGAATGAATGTAACGTTCGTTCTACTCGCTGCTTTACCGTGATGCCGTTGGCGCAGCACGCTGAGGCGCTAGTGCTATCGGCTCCCCGGGAGCGGTGGGCCATGGTTGGGGCGGGAGCCGCGCTGATCGGCACCTGCTACGGCCTGGCCCGGTTTGCCTACGGGCTGTTCGCCCCGGAGTTCGAGGCCGAATTTGCTATGAACTCGGCGGTTTCGGGTGTCATCGGCTCAGGTAGCTACGTGGGCTACTGCGCAGCGATCACGGGCAGTTTCATACTCACCCCACGTTGGGGCGCGCGGCGCATGGCAGTGCTGGCCGGGGTAGTCGCGACCCTCGGCATCGCGACCGTTGCGGTGGCGCCTTCCGCGCCGGTGCTGGCCGCAGGCATCCTGGTCGCAGGATCCAGCACTGGAATCGCTTCGCCGCCGATGGCCGCAGCCGTCGCCACCTGGGTCCACCAGCCAGCCCGGGACCGGGCGCAGACCATCGTCAATGCCGGCACGGGTTTCGGTGTCCTGGTCTCAGGCCCGATCGCCCTGGTCCTCCTTGGAAACTGGCGATGGACGGGGGTGCCTTCGCGGTCATCGCCGCGAGCGTGACCCTCTGGGTCGCGTTCGTGGTTCCTCCCCGACGCGCGGCCCCTTCACGTGCTAGTCGTGCTCCCGCGAACGAACCAGCGGACACCGACCCTCGGGTCCTGGCTCGTCCCCGGGTCGAGCTCGCCGACCGCCGCCTCGTTCATCATGGGGCTGTGCAGCATCGCGGTGTGGACCTTCGGCCGTGACCTCATCGGCAGCCAAGGCGGCGCCAGTCCGACAGCTTCGGCCGCCGTGTGGACTGCCCTGGGGGTATCCGGCGATCTCGGCGCGTTCGGCGGTGACGTCGTGGAACGCGCAGGCCTGGCCAGTTCCTGGGTTGTCCTGATGCTCACCATGGGGGCCGCGACCGCGGTGTTTGCGCTAGCCCCGGCCTCGATTCCGGCCACACTTGTCGCCGCCATCCTGTTCGGAGCCTCTTACATCGGACTGACCGGGCTCGCCCTCATCTGGAGCACCCGCCTCTACCCCGACCGGGCCTCGCTGGGAGTCGGCATCTCCTTCTGCATGATCGCCGCCGGACAAGCCGCCGGTGCCGTCACGGCCGGCTGGTTGATGAAACCATCGGCCCAACCGATCTCTTCTATGCCTGGGCTGGGCTCAGTCTCTTCGGCGTCGCACTACGACCCACCCGCACCACTCATC
>CAWBSG010000005.1:0-183082 GCA_963791365.1 uncultured Actinomycetota bacterium
TGGAGCCGGGCGAGGAGCTGCTCGCCGACTGGGCGACCGACGGCACCACCGGCTACGACGCCCTCGCGCTCATCGACCGCGTGCTCACCGACCCGGCCGGCGAGGCGCCGCTGACCGCGCTCGAGGACCGGCTGCGCGGGGCGCCCGTCGACTGGCACCGGATGGTGCGGGAGAACAAGCGGGCCGTCGCCGACGGCATCCTGCACTCCGAGGTCCTGCGGATCACGCGCGAGGTGGCGAAGGTCGTCGAGGGTGTGGACGAGGACGCCGTCGCCGACGCGATCGGCGAGCTCGTCGCCTGCTTCCCGGTGTACCGCTCCTACCTCCCCGAGGGCCGCGACCACCTCGACCAGGCCTTCGCCGCCGCCCGCACGTCGCGCTCCGACCTCGCGGCGACGTACGACCTGCTCGAGCCCGTGCTCCACGACGAGTGGGGCCAGCCCGCCCGCCGCTTCCAGCAGACGTCGGGCATGGTCATGGCCAAGGGTGTGGAGGACTGCTCGTTCTACCGCTGGTCCCGGCTCACCTCGCTCAACGAGGTCGGCGGCGACCCGTCGATCTTCGCGATCGGCGTCGACACGTTCCACGACGCGATGGCCGCGCGGCAACGCGACTGGCCGGACGCGATGGTCACGCTGTCGACCCACGACACCAAGCGCGGCGAGGACGTCCGCGCGCGGATCACCGTCCTGGCCGAGGAGCCCGGCCACTGGGAGCAGGCGCTCGACGAGCTGCTGCGGCTTGCTCCCGTGCCCGACCCGGGCTTCGGCTCGCTGCTGTGGCAGGCCGTCCTCGGCGCCTGGACCCCCGACCACCTCCCCGACCTGCGCCAGCGGCTCCACGGCTACGCCGAGAAGGCGATGCGCGAGGCCGGCGACCGGACGACCTGGACCGAGCCCGACGAGGAGTACGAGGCGGCGGTGCACGCCGCAGTCGACGCGGTGTTCGACTCCGACGACGTGCGCGAGGTGCTGGTCGACCTCGCCACCAGGATCGAGGAGCCCGCGCAGGCCAACTCGCTGGCCGCCAAGCTGCTCGCGACCACGATCCCGGGCGTGCCCGACGTCTATCAGGGCAGCGAGCTGTGGGAGACCTCGCTCGTCGACCCCGACAACCGCCGGCCCGTCGACTTCGACCACCGGGCGGCCGTGCTCGCGGGCACCGCGGAGGACGACGCCGCTACCAAGCTGCACGTCACCTGCTCGGCCCTCACGCTGCGCCGCGAGCGGCCCGAGCTCTTCACCTCCTACACGCCGCTCGCCGCGTCCGGGCCGGCCGCCGGCCACGTGGTGGCCTACGACCGTGGGGGCGCGATCACCGTCGTCACCCGGCTCCCCGTCGGGCTCTCCGCCGCGGGCTGGGGTGACACGACCCTCGACCTGCCGGACGGTCGCTGGCACGACGTGCTCACCGGGATCGACACCGACGGCCGGCTCGCCGACCTGCTCGCGACGCACCCCGTCGCGCTGCTGGTGAGGAAGGACTGAGATGGCACACGGACCGTACGACGTCTGGGCGCCGCGGCCCGAGCGGGTGCGGCTCCACCTCGCGGGCGAGGTCGTCGACATGACTCCCGCCGGTGACGGCTGGTGGACCCCCGCGGAGCCCGTGCCGTCGACCGACGCGGCCGTCGACTACGGCTACCTCCTCGACGCCGACCCCGAGCCTCGCCCCGACCCGCGGTCGCGCCGCCAGCCCGACGGCGTCCACGGCCTGTCGCGGCGGGACGCGACGGCGTACCAGTGGCAGGACTCCGCCTGGACCGGACGCCAGCTCGCCGGATCGGTGATCTACGAGCTGCACGTCGGCACGTTCACACCCGACGGCACGCTCGACTCCGCGATCGAGCGGCTCGACCACCTCCTCGACATCGGCGTGGACCTGGTCGAGGTGATGCCGGTCAACGCCTACAACGGCACCCACAACTGGGGCTACGACGGTGTCGGCTGGTTCGCCGTCCACGAGCAGTACGGTGGCCCGGACGCCTACAGGCGCTTCGTCGACGCCTGCCACGCCCGGGGCCTCGGCGTCGTCCAGGACGTGGTGCACAACCACCTCGGTCCGTCGGGCAACTACCTCCCGCTGTTCGGGCCCTACCTCAAGCAGGGCAGCAACACCTGGGGCGACCTGGTCAACCTCGACGGTGACGGCTCGGTGGAGGTGCGGCGCTACATCCTCGACAACGTGCGGATGTGGTTCGAGGACTTCCACGTCGACGCGCTCCGGCTCGACGCCGTGCACGCGCTCAGCGACACCTCCGAGGTGCACCTGCTCGAGGAGATGGCGATCGAGACCGCCGCCCTCTCGGCACATCTGCGGAGGCCGCTCACGCTGATCGCCGAGTCGGACCTCAACGACACGCAGCTGGTCCGCCCGCGCGAGGCCGGCGGTCACGGCCTCGACGCCCAGTGGAGCGACGACTTCCACCACGCGGTGCACGTCGCGCTGAGTGGCGAGACGGTCGGCTACTACGCGGACTTCGAGCCGCTGGAGGCGCTGGCCAAGGTCTGCGAGCGTGGCTTCTTCCACGACGGCACCTTCTCGTCGTTCCGCGAGCGCGACCACGGCGTGCCCGTCGACACCGCGACGATGCCGACCTGGCGGCTCGTGGTGGCGAACCAGAACCACGACCAGATCGGCAACCGCGCCCGCGGCGACCGGCTCACCGAGCACCTCGACGCCGACCAGCTCGCCTGCGCGGCGCTGCTGACGCTCGCCGGCCCGTTCACGCCGATGCTCTTCATGGGGGAGGAGTGGGCCGCGTCGTCGCCGTTCCAGTTCTTCACCTCCCACCCCGAGCCCGAGCTGGGCAAGGCGACCGCCGAGGGCCGGATCGCGGAGTTCGAGAAGATGGGCTGGGACCCGGCCGAGGTGCCGGACCCCCAGGACGTCGAGTCGTTCCACCGCTCGAAGCTCGACTGGGACGAGCGGACCTCCGGGCGGCACGCGGTCGTCCTCGACTGCTACCGCCGGCTCGCCCGGCTACGCCGCGAGCTGCCCCAGCTGACCGACCCGTCGTTCGGATCGGTGTCGTGCACCGTCGACGGACGGCTGTTCACGATGCGCCGCGGCGACCTGGTCGTCCTGGTCAACGCGGGGGAGACCGAGGTGACCGTCGAGGTCGAGGCCACCGAGGTGCTCTTCCAGACGCCGTCCGGCGTCACGGTGGACGGCGGGACCCTCACGATCCCGCCGCACGCCGGCGCGCTGCTGCGCTGAGCCCGAGGCTCAGACGCCTTCCTGCACCCGGAAGATCCGGTCCGCGACGAGCCCGTGTGCCTCGCGGTGCACCGTGCTGGCGGCCTCCGCGCTGGGCGCCTCGACGAGGCAGAAGATCTGGCCCTCGGTCTCGTCGACCCAGTAGCGCTGGTAGCTGACGTCGTGCGGGCCCTGGGTGGCCAGGTCGGCCTGGTGGGCCTTGGCGACGTCGTCCATCGTGACGCCGTCGCCGAGCGAGTGGACATCCATGAAGAGAGGCATTGCGGTTCCTTTCGACGGGAGTGGCTGACCCCTCCAGTGGACCCGCTCCCACGGCCGCGGACATCGGTAGCGACTACCCAGAAGAGGAACCGGCGGCACCCATCTCCAGCCCCGACTCGAGGTCCCGCCTGCTGCTCGCGCCCGTCTTCGCCAGGATCGAGGCGACGTGGTGCTCGGCGGTGCGCCGTGAGATCACGAGCGTCTCGGCGATCGCCGCGTCGCCGAGCCCTCGGACGACCAGCCGGTGCACCTCCTCCTCGCGCGGGGTGAGCCCGAGCGGATGGCTGCTCGACCGGGTCGCCCTCGGCACCCGGGCACCCGCGGCCTGGAGCATCGCCCGGGCCCGGGTGGCCGACGTCGTGGCGCCGAGCCGGTCGAAGACCCCGACCGCCTCGGTGAGCAGGTCGACCTGCCCGCTGCGGGCGAGCGCCAAGCCCCGGTCGTAGGGGGAGGACACGCCTGCCCACCACGTCGCCGCCTCCGCCCAGCGCCCGGCCCGCTCGAGCTCGTACGGGGGTGCGAGCGGCATACCCGCGTCATGGTCAGGTGGCAGCCAGGTGGCCACCTGGCCGCGGTGCCACGGGCAGTCGACGTCCGCAACGTGCGGCCACGCTTCGACCGCGATGCGTCCGGCAGCGTCGGGATCGCCGGACAACCAGGCCGCCTCGCTCCGCGCGGCCGCGGTGGGTCCCACCCGCTGGGCCTCCTTCATCGCCTCGGACATCTCGGCGGCGCGAGCGAGCTGCTCCGCTCCGTCGCCGACGCCGGTGCGGATGTCGAAGAGGGCGCCGACCAGCAGGGGGTCGAGGAGACCGACACTGCTCGTCCCCCAGCGCAGCACCTCCGCCGCGTCGGTGCGGGCCGCGGTCTCCTCCCACCGGTTGAGGTGCAGCCGCGAGCGCAGCGCAAGGAGGTAGACCGTCCACGAGTCGAGGTCGCGGTCGGTGCAGTACGTGATGCCCTCGTCGAGCCAGCGGAGCGCGTCGTCGTGGCGGCGCTGCACCACTGCCGTCGACCCGAGGTTGCAGTACGCGCGAGCGGCGTGCTCCTGCAGGTTCGCCGCCCGCGCGCCGGTCAAGGACTCCTCGAGCATCCGCACGCCGGCGCCGAGATCGCCCGCAGCGACCTCGATCGTGCCGAGGTTGTTGAGCGCGTGCACCCGCACCTCGTCGTGACCGATGCCGGCGGGGAGTGCGTCGAGGACGGCGAACGTGCGCTCGCCCCACTTCCGCGTGGGTACGAGCCGAGTGGCGAGCATCGCGAGCTGCGTCCGATTGCTCAGGGCCAACGCCTGCTCGACCGTGCCGGTGGCGTCGAGGAGCTCGACGGCGCGATCGGCATACTCGCGCGCCTCGTCGTTGCGACCGGCGAACCACTGCAGACGTGACCCGCACCGCCACGCGTCGCCCACCCGTACGGGATCCCCGAGCTCCTGCCACAGCCCGCGCGCACGCTCGACCGCAGCGATCGACTCGTCGATGCGCCCGGTCAGGTAGTACTCGTAGCCGAGGTCCCAGTGGAGCTGGGCGCGCTCACCGGCGTCGAGCTCGGCGGCGTGGCCCAGCGCTCGCTCGTACTGCCGCGTGGCCTCCCGGTGCGCTCCCAGGCCGGCGGCGCAGGAGGCTGCGGCGCGCGAGTGGTCGAGGACGGCGCGTACGTCGCCCGCGGCCTCGGCATGGTGTGCGAGCCGGGCCGGGTCGGCGTCGCGGTCGGCGAGGGCGGCGAGGAGCCGGCGGTGCAGGTGGACCGCCCGACCGGCAGGGATCTCGTCGACCACCGCGAGCCGGGCGAGCTCGTGGCGGAACACGATCTCGTCGCCGGTGCGCACCAGGAGGCCGCGGGTGAGGGCGTGGTCGAGGTCGGCCAGACCGCCGCGGAGCAGGTCGTCGACGAGGGCGGCCTCGGCGCGCGATCCGACGAGGGCAATGAGCTCGAGGGCCCGCTGCCCGGTCTCGTCGAGCCGCGACACCCGGGCCAGCACCGCGTCGCGGACCGTGGTGGGGAGGGTGCCGGGTGCCGCGAGCGCCTCCGTGACGAAGAAGGGATTGCCGCCGGTGACGTCGTAGAGCTGCGCCGCACCACGGGCGCCGTGCTCGGCAGCGAGGTGCGCCACGGCGTCGGCGCTGAGCGGGGACAGGTCGATCCGGCGCGTGCCGCTGGCGGAAGCGGTGTCGCCGAGCAGCACGCGCAACCCGTCTCCGGCGGCGGTGTCCTCGGGTCGGTAGGTCACCAGGACCAGCGCCGCGCAGGCGTGCACCCGCCGGGCGAGGTGGCGGAGGAGGTCGAGGGTCGCCTCGTCCGCCCAGTGCACGTCCTCGACGATAAGGAGGTACGGCGTACCGCCTGGCGGGTGCCGCAGGGTGGCGAGGACCGAGGCGAAGAGCTCGGAGCGGGTTGCCCCGTCCGGCCAGGTGCCGTCCGGAAGGTCCGGCAGCATGTCGACCAAGGGACCCAGCGGGGGAGGGGTGGCGGCGCCGTCGCACCAGCCGGTCGCCACCTGTGCGTCGGCGTTCGAGGCCACGGCCCCGACGAAGGACGTCTTGCCGACACCGGCCTCGCCGCCGACGAAGACGAGACGTCCGTGACCTGACGCCGCGTCGGCCATGTATCCGGCCGCCGCGCGCAGCTGCTCGTCACGCTCGAGGAGCGTCATGACCAGATGGTAGGGCTCCGGCAACTTTTCCGCGCGTGCCCGCATCCCCCAACGAACGGGCCCCACCGGGCCCCATGACGACGGGGAACACCATGAACCGCTTCACCGCACTGGCCGCCACCGCGGCACTCACCCTCGGCCCGCTCGCGCTGGCCGCGCCGACCACTGCGGCGCCGCACGCCAAGGCGGGCAAGTCCTACTCCGTGACCGCCAAGGCCAACACCGACACCGCGATCGCCGAGGAGACCACGGTCAAGGTCAGGGGCCGGGTCACGCCGAAGGCGGCCGGCCAGAAGGTCGTCCTGCAGCAGCGTGTCGGGAACAAGAAGAAGTGGACCGTCACCGGCAGGGCCACGGTGAAGAGGAACGGCACCTACAAGGTCACCGACCGACCGACGACCCCCGGCTCGCGCGAGTACCGCGTGGTCAAGCCTGGCGCGAAGGGCCACGCCAAGGGCGTCAGCAAGCCCGTCGAGGTCGAGGTCTACCGCTGGGACAAGCTCGGCCGCCGCACCTTCGCCGGCGCCGGCTTCACCGGCCAGGGCGTGGCCATCGGCGCCGGCTACTTCACCCGCAGCCTCGCGACCACCACCCCGGGCACCCCTGCAACCGCCGAGTTCACGCTCGGGCGCAAGTGCCTCTCGATGCGGGCGACCTACGCCCTCACGGACTCCTCGCTCACCGGGTCCAGCGGCGCCGTGACGGTCTCGGCCGACGGCGCGGTCCTTGCCACCCACCCGCTGTCGATCGGCACGATCGTGGCCCACGAGGAGCTCGACCTGACCGGCGTCTACCGCCTCAAGCTCGACGCCACCACGAGCGCAGACCCGGCCGCCACCGCTGCCGTCGCCTCGCCCGAGGTGCTCTGCACGCGCTGACGCGCATCCGTTCCGCAGCGGCGGGCGCGACCGGGGTCACAGGTCCGGTCGTGCTCGCCGCTGCTCCTTTCGACACTCTTCGCAACAGCGCCGTACTGTGGGCTCTCGTGGCAGGCATCGACTACAACGCAGAGATCAAGCAGCTCCTGGCGACCATGAAGACCGTGGGCCAGGTCCTCAACCTCGACCGGATGCGCGGCGAGATCTCCGACCTCAGCGAGCAGGTCGCCGCGCCCGACCTCTGGGACGACGTCGACAGCGCGACCCGCATCACCGGCCGCCTCTCCGCGTTGCAGGGCGAGCTCGACCGGTTCACCGGCCTCGAGACCCGCATCGAGGACCTCGGCCTGATGGTCGAGATGGCCCAGGAGGAGGGCGACGACGACACGCTCGCCGACACCGAGACCGAGCTCGGCCGGATCAAGAAGTCCGTCGAGTCCCTCGAGATCCGCACCCTGCTCTCCGGCGAGTACGACGAGCGCGAGGCGATCGTGACGATCCGCTCGGGCGCCGGGGGCGTCGACGCCGCCGACTTCGCCGAGATGCTGATGCGGATGTACACGCGCTGGGCCGAGCAGCACAAGTACGGCGTCGAGGTCTACGAGGTGTCCTACGCCGAGGAGGCAGGCATCAAGTCCGCCGAGTTCGCCATCCACGCGCCCTACGCCTACGGCACGCTCTCGGTCGAGGCCGGCACCCACCGCCTGGTGCGGATCAGCCCGTTCGACAACCAGGGCCGCCGCCAGACCTCGTTCGCCGCCGTCGAGGTGGTGCCCATGCTCGAGCAGACCGACGAGATCGAGGTCGACGAGAACGAGATCCGCACCGACGTCTTCCGCTCCGGCGGCCCCGGCGGCCAGTCGGTCAACACCACCGACTCCGCGGTGCGGCTCACCCACCTGCCCACCGGCATCGTCGTCTCCTGCCAGAACGAGAAGTCGCAGCTGCAGAACAAGGCGTCCGCGATGGTCGTGCTGAAGGCCAAGCTCCTCGCGCGCAAGAAGGCCGAGGAGGCCGCCCTCAAGAAGGACCTCAAGGGCGACGTCCAGGCGAGCTGGGGCGACCAGATGCGCAACTACGTGCTGAACCCCTACCAGATCGTCAAGGACCTGCGCACCGGCCACGAGTCCGGCAACCCCAGCTCCGTCTTCGACGGCGACCTCGACGACTTCATGGAGGCCGGCATCCGCTGGCGCCGGGGTGCGGAGAAGGTCGACGCCTGACGGCGGTGCTGGTCAGTCCCAGGGCAGGTGGAGCCAGTCGTCCATCACGCCCGCCACGTCGTCGGCCACGCCGTCCGGCATCGGCTCGGCGGCGCCACTGACGGCCGTCGCCATGGCCCGGTCGCCGACGGCGTGGAGCCACAGGGCTCCGTTGCCGTCCGCCCCGCCGCTGTCGTAGGTCACCAACGCGACGCCGTGCGCGACGGTCGAGACCGACATCGCCACCTCGGCGCACGACCTCAGCTGGTCGAGCATCGTCTCGACGTTGGCGGCGCCGGTGGTCTCGTCCACGAATCCCGAGATCGCCCAGGTCACGCCGCGCGGCGTCCCGGAACCGGAGCCTCCGACCCCGCCCGCATCGATCTGGGCCGCGAGGCAGGGCACGTCCGGGATGGTCGTGGCCGCGTTGCGCGACGCGGCCTTCCATCCGGCGAGAGCCCGCGTCATGTCGCTGTCCATGACGGCCGGCAGCTGGGGCTTCTGGTCGGGGTCGACCTCGTTCGGGTCACCCGAGTGGTGCTCCTGCACCTCACCCGAGCGCAGTCCGGCCACGACCGCCTGCGCCACCCGCTCGACGGCAGCCTCCGGTGCGGCGCCGGCTCGGCCGCCGATCTCGAGCACGAGCCGCTCGGCGCCGATCTGGACGGCCCAGACGTCGGTGATCGACGTGCCGTCCTCCGTCGGCGCCTCGGCGTAGTGCCGTACCTGTGCCCCGTCGACCCTCATCGTCGTGTCTCCACGGCAGGTGGCGAAGCTCCCGGCCTGGGCGGCCTCGGCCGTCCGGACGTCGGGATACTCGGCGAACACCGCCGACGCGAGGGCGAACTCGTTGCCGAGGAACCGCGAGAGTCCACCGGCGACCTGCGGCTGCTGCTCCCCGGCGGCGTCCTCCCCGGAGAGGCAGGCGGGCAGCGAGTGCGCCCCGCCACCGTTGGGCGAGTACTGCTCCCACGGCTCCCACCCGGCAAGCCAGCCGGTGGTCGCCTGCTCCAGCGCAGCTGCGTCGAGCGGTGCCGATCCGCCGTTCGCTGCCACGCCGTCCACGCCGTCGCCGTCCGTGGAGAGCAACCGCGGGACGGCGAGCCCGCCACCGACGACCACGAGCGCGGCGAGCGCGACGGCACCGACCCGCGTACGGCGGCGGGTGCGGGCGGTCGCCATCGCCGCGCCGGCACCGGGGCCGTGGCTGTGGGCGAGGTCGCGGGCGAGCGCTTCGAAGGCGGCGTCGATGCGCGGGTCGAGGTGGTCGAGGTGGTCGAGGTCAGACATGGGTAGGAGCTCCGTTCGGCTCGTCGGCCTGGTGGTCGGAGAGGAGGAGGGCGAGGGCGGCGCGGCCGCGGGAGAGGCGGGCCTTGACGGTCCCGGCGGGGCAGTGCTCGATGCGGGCGACCTCGTTGACGGGCAGGTCGGCGAGGTGGTGCAGGACGATCGCGCGGCGCTGGGCCTCGGGGATCTGCTGGAGCGCCTGGACGAGCGCCGTCGTCGTCTCGTCCGGCGGGGGAGCGGTGCCGGCCTCGCGATGGCGCGAGAGCCACGCGGCCGCGACGCGGCCGCGCCGCCAGCGGCTCACCGCCATCCGCGTCGCGACCTGGCGCACCCACGCGGCGGGCTGGTCGTAGCGCGCGACGTTCGACCAGTGCGACCACGCCTTGACGTAGGCCTCCTGGGCGAGCTCCTCGGCGGCGCCGCGGTCGCCGGTGAGGGCGTACACCACGGCCAACGTCCGCGGCCACGTCGCGGCGTAGAAGTCCGCGAAGTCGCCCTCGGCCCCGTCACGCATGCAGATCCCCCCTGTGCCGTTGCCGGCTGTCGACACCCACTCAACACGCCCCGACCGCGGGAACGGTTGCACGCGTGGCGCGCGGGTTTCGGGTTCCCGCGCACCCCTCACGTAGCCTCGATCCGTGATTCGCTTCGAGAAGGTCACCAAGACCTATCCCGGCCACCCCCACCCGGCGCTCGACAACATCTCGGTCGACGTGGAGAAGGGCGAGTTCGTCTTCCTCGTCGGCTCCTCGGGGTCCGGCAAGTCGACCTTCCTGCGGCTGGTGCTGCGGGAGTACCGCCCGACCACCGGGCGGGTGTACGTCGCGGGCAAGGAGATCAACCGGCTGGCCAGCTGGAAGGTGCCGCGGCTGCGCCGCGAGATCGGCACGGTCTTCCAGGACTTTCGCCTGCTGCCCAACAAGACCGTCACGGAGAACGTCGCCTTCGCGCTGCAGGTCATCGGCAAGTCGCGCAAGGAGATCAAGGACGTCGTCCCCGAGACGCTCGAGCTGGTCGGCCTGACCGGCAAGGGCGACCGGATGCCCGACGAGCTCTCCGGTGGCGAGCAGCAGCGCGTCGCCGTGGCTCGCGCCTTCGTGAACCGGCCGATGATCCTCATCGCCGACGAGCCGACCGGAAACCTCGACCCGACCACGTCGGTCGGCATCATGAAGCTCCTCGACCGCATCAACCGCACGGGCACGACCGTGGTGATGGCCACGCACGACTCGAGCATCGTCGACCAGATGCGCAAGCGCGTCATCGAGCTCGAGAACGGCCACGTCGTACGCGACCAGGCGCAGGGCGTCTACGGCCACCAGGTCTGACCCGCGCCGGCCCCGTCCCACCCCCGAAGAGATCGAGAGCCACCCCTCCATGCAGCTTCGTTACGTCTACTCCGAGCTCGGCCAGGGCCTGCGACGCAACCTGTCGATGCACCTGGCGGTGATCCTGACGCTGTTCGTCTCGCTCACCCTCGTCGGCATGGGCGTGCTGTTCCAGCAGCAGGCCACCAAGGCCGCCGAGCAGTGGGGCAACCAGCTCCAGATCACGGTGTTCCTGTGCCGCAACGGCGACAGCAACCCGGTCTGCCCGAGCTCGGTGACCGACGCGCAGAAGGCCGACATCGAGACCGTCGTCCAGGACAACCCCGAGGTGGCCGACTACCACTTCGAGTCCAGCGAGATGGCGCTCGACAAGGCCAAGGAGCTCTACGGGGAGGAGCTGTTCTCGGGCGACAACCCGGCGATCACCGCCGACGACATGCCGCAGACGATCTGGATCACGCTGGAGGACCCCGAGCAGTTCGAGGGCATCACGAGCGCGGTGCAGGGCCTCGACGGCGTCTCGCGCGTGCAGGACATGCGCAAGGTCATCGCGCCCATCCTCGGAGCACTGAGCATGCTGCAGTGGGTGGCCCTGGTGACGGCCGCCGTGCTGGTGTTCGCCGCCCTGCTGCTGGTCGCCAACACCATCCGGCTGGCGGCCTTCGCGCGCCGCAAGGAGATCGGCATCATGCGGCTCGTCGGTGCGTCCACCCTCTACATCGCGCTGCCGTTCCTCCTGGAGGCGCTGGTGACCGCGATCATCGGCGTGCTGCTCGCCGGAGGAGCGTTGGCGGCGGTGCAGCAGTTCGGCATCGAGGGTCGCGGCGACGACACGTTGAAGTTCATCCCGTGGATCGGCTGGGACGAGTTCTGGCTCGCCGCGGGAGCCGTCGGGATCCTCGGACCGCTGCTGACGCTGCTCCCGACACTCGTGCTGACGCGCAAATACCTCAAAGTGTGATCCGCGGGGGTTAGCGTTCGATCGTTCCCAGTCGGAACGACACTTCCCCGAACGCTCCACCACACGAAGGCAATCACGGTGCGTCCCTTCCCCCGTACCGCTCAACGCCGCATGGCCGCAGCACTCGTCGCGGTCATGGCGCTGGGCATGTCCGCCGCACACGCCGACGACCTCAAGGACAAGCAGCGCCAGGTCGAGCGGCAGGTCAAGGGCGCCCACCGCGACCTCGACGAGTCCAGCTCGCAGCTCCGCAAGGCGGCCGCCCGGCTCGCCGCGGCCCACGAGCAGCTGGCGGTCGCCAAGACCCGCCTCGCCACCGCGCGCGGCAAGGTCGAGGTGGCCCGTGAGCGGGACGCCGAGATGCAGGCCGAGCTGGTCCAGGCCGAGGCCGACCTGGCCGAGGCGGAGGCGGCGCTCGCCCAGGGGCAGGTCGACCGCGAGAAGCAGCGCACGAGGGTCGCCAACACGATCGCCGACATGTACGCCGAGGGCGACCCCGACCTGATCGCCTTCTCCGCGATGCTCGACGCGGTGTCGACCGAGGACCTCACCAGGCGTGACGGCGTACGCGACGTGATCGTGGGCCAGGAGTCGAGGGCGTACGACCAGCTCAAGGCCGCCGAGGTGCTGCTCGAGGTGACCGAGACGCAGGTCGCCGTCGCCCGCGACGACGTGGCCGACCAGCGCAGGGCCGCCGCGGATCACCTCGAGCTGATGAAGACGCTCGAGACCGAGCAGCAGGACGCCAAGGACTCCGTGGTCGGGCTCGTGGTCGAGCGGCGCGACGCCCGCGTCGACGCCCGCCGGGCGCGCGCCCAGGACCTCGTCCGACTCCGCAAGCACCTGCGGCAGCAGGACCGGATCGAGGAGATGCTCCGCAAGCGCGCGGCACGGGCCCGGGCCCGCGCCCGGGCGCGCGCACGAGCGCAGGCCAGGTCGCAGGCGAGCGCGCCGGCCACCGGCCTGCTCATGCGACCGGTCGACGGCTACATCACCTCGCCCTTCGGCTACCGCTCGCACCCGATCTACCACTACTGGGGCCTCCACGACGGTGTCGACTTCGGCGGCGGCTGCGGCACGCCGCTGCGGGCCGCCGCGCCGGGCAAGGTGATCGCGTCGTACTGGAGCGCTGTCTACGGCAACCGGATCGTCGTCGACCACGGCCTGCTGGCCGGCAAGGGCATCGCCACGATCTACAACCACGCCAGCGGCTACACCGTGGGCGTCGGAGCCCAGGTCGCCGAGGGACAGGTCCTCGGCTACGAGGGCAACACGGGCTGGTCGACGGCCTGCCACCTCCACTTCACGGTGATGGCCAACGGCCGGGCCGTGGACCCGATGAACTGGTTCTGATCGCGCTCGAAACCTATCGACTGGACACCGCCTGAGAGAGTGGACCCATGGCGAAGGAGCAGGGCCAGAAGATGGTCGCGCAGAACAAGAAGGCGCGACACGACTACCACATCGAGGACACGTGGGAGGCCGGGCTCGTCCTGATGGGGACCGAGGTCAAGTCCCTGCGGATGGGGCGCGCGTCGCTGGTCGACGGCTTCGCCGAGATCGACAACGGCGAGGCCTGGCTGCTCGGTGTGCACATCCCCGAGTACAGCCAGGGCACCTGGACCAACCACGCCGCGCGTCGGCGCCGCAAGATGCTGCTCAACCGCGCAGAGATCGACAAGATCGAGCGCAAGATCACCGACAAGGGCTACACGATCATCCCGCTGGCGCTCTACTTCAAGGACGGCCGGGCCAAGGTCGAGATCGCGCTCGCGAAGGGCAAGAAGTCCTACGACAAGCGGCACACGCTCGCCGAGCGCGACGCCAACCGCGAGAAGGTCGAGGCGGTGCAGCGCCGGCTGAAGGGCCATCGGGATTGAGCTGTGACTGAAGACCGCGTCCGGGCCTTCACCGACGCCCTCGGCCTCCCCGGCCTGCAGGACCTGCACACCCACTTCCTCCCACCTCGGGTGATGGCCAAGGTGCGCGCGCAGTTCGACTCGGCCGGCCCGCTGATCGGTCGTGCGTGGCCGCTGCGCTACCGCGACGAGGACGATGTGCTCGTCGAGACCCTGCGTTCGTTCGGCGTGCGCCGCTTCACCGCGCTGCCCTACGCACACCGGCCCGACATGGCCGAGTTCCTCAACGACTGGGCAGCCGGCTTCGCGGCGCGGGTGCCCGAGGCGGCGGTGTGCGGCACGTTCTTCCCCGAGCCCGGCGTGGAGGCGTACGTCACCGAGCGGTCACAGTCGGTGGAGGTCTGGAAGATCCACGTGCAGGTCGGCGCGTTCACGGTCACCGACCCGCTGCTCGACGAGGCGTGGGGCGTGGTGGCCGAGACCGGCACACCGGTCGTGATCCACGCGGGCAGCGGCCCGGTCCCCACCGAGCACACCGGACCCGGACCGGTGACCGAGCTGCTCGCGCGGCACCCGCGGCTGCGCCTGGTGATCGCCCACGCCGGCGCACCGGAGTACGCCGCCTTCCTCCGGCTCGCCGAGTCCCACGAGCTGGTCGCGCTGGACACGACCATGGCGTTCACGCCCTTCTTCGACGAGATGGGCGGCGCCTACCCGCCCGAGCTGCTGCCGCGGCTGCGCGACCTCGGGCTCGCCGGGAAGGTGCACCTCGGCAGCGACTTCCCGAACATCCCGTACCCCTACGCCGACCAGCTCGACGCGCTGGCTCGGCTGGACCTGGGCGACGAGTGGCTGCGCGCCGTGTGCTGGGACAACACGCGCGCCCTCCTCGGCTGACCGGGCGCTTCCTCGCGCTGCAGGACGCCGACCGGGCACTTCCTCGCGCTGGAGGACGCCGACCGGGCGGCTCTGGTGGCCTCCGGCTGCCCGGATAGCGGCTCGCTCGCTAGGTTGTTGCGGTGTCCGGTACCTGGATCGACGTTCTGCTCGTCCTCGCCTTCATCCTCATGGGCGGGGTGTTCGCGGCGACCGAGATGGCCCTGGTCTCCCTGCGGTCCGGTCAGGTGGACCGCCTCGAGACCGAGGGCGGGCGCGGCCACGCCGTCGCCTCGCTGGCGCGCGACCCCAACCGGTTCCTGTCCGCGGTGCAGATCGGCGTCACCGTGGCCGGCTTCTTCTCGGCCGCCTTCGGTGCCTCGACGCTCGCGCCGTCCTTCGCGCCCGCCTTCGAGCGCCTCGGCACCCCGGCCTCCGACACGGTCTCCCTGGTCGTCACGACCCTCGTCGTGTCGTACCTCTCCCTCGTCCTCGGCGAGCTCGTGCCCAAGCGCCTCGCGCTGCAGCGCTCGGTCGGCGTCGCCAAGCTCTTCGCGCCGCCGCTGGGCGGCTTCGCGCGGGTGATGACACCGGTCATCTGGCTGCTGTCGCTCTCCACCAACCTCCTCGTCCGCCTGCTCGGCGGCAACCCCGACGCCTCCGGCGACGAGGTCGACGAGGAGGAGCTCCGGATGATGATCTCGGGCCACCAGGACATTCCCGAGGGCGAGCGCAAGATCGTCGACGACGTCTTCGAGGCGGGCGACCGGTCGATCAGCGAGGTGATGCGCCCGCGCGGCGACGTGGTGTTCCTGAGCGGCGACCTGACGCTCGCCGCCGCCGTCGCGGTGATCGTCGAGCAGCCCTACACGCGCTACCCCGTGACCGGGGAGTCGTTCGACGAGGTCCTCGGCTACCTCCACCTCCGCGACGTGCTCGGCCACTCAGACGACGAGTCGAGCACGGTCGCCGAGATCGCCCGCGACCTGCCGGTGCTGCCGCGCACCAACCGGGTGCTGCCCTCGATCGACCAGCTCCGCAGCCTCGGCGCACACATCGCGCTGGTGGTCGACGAGTACGGCGGCACCGACGGCATCGTCACCCTCGAGGACCTCATGGAGGAGCTCGTCGGCGACATCCACGACGAGTACGACCGCGACGCCGAGCTCGCCGCGGCGGCCGACGAGGAGACCGTCGACGCCGGCCTGACCATCGAGGAGTTCGGCGAGCGGACCGGGGTCGAGCTGGAGGACGGCCCCTACGAGACGGTGGCGGGCTACGTCCTGCACAAGCTCGCCCGCATGGCCGGCGCCGGCGACTCCGTCCTCGTGGGCGACCAGCCCCTCGAGGTCGCCGAGGTCGACGGCCACCGCATCACGCGCGTACGACTCCACCCATCGGCCACCGCCGAGACCCCGCCACCGACGCCGGCCGAGGAATAGCGTTCGGCAGATGTCGGTTCGGCCGCGTAGACTGGACGCGCAGGTGCTCGACGGCCTGCGTTGACAAATCAAGAGGGGCTGATCGGTTTCGACTTGGGACGTTAGTTCCAGGGGAAGCGGGTCGAGAAGCCAGCGTCATCTCGTAAACGATCGCTGGAAACCTATAGTTGCCAACTCTGAGCGCAACGACTTCGCTCTCGCTGCCTGAGCAGTGACCGAAGGGTCTGACCGGGCATCCGTCTCCGTCCCGGACCCAGGCCTCATCTAGGAGACTTGCTGGTCACTCTCTGTCAGGAGGGGTGACCGGGACTCAATCCTGACTGGGCCTGTCGGCGACGTGTCTGTGCGAGCGCCGGGGCCGAGAAAAGCGACATCACTGACTGCACCCGGAGAAGACCTGGTTCGACGCTCGAGGACCGGGGTTCGATTCCCCGCAGCTCCACCAGGGGGTCTTCGCAGAACAACGCGGAGATCTTCGCAGAACTGCCGGTCCCGGTGGGTCACTCCACCGGGAGCCCAGCCCTCTTGAACGAGAGCCGTCCTGACATCCGTCGGGGCGGCTCTCGCGCGTCACCACCAGCCAGACCCCATTCGCCGCCCGTCGCGACGGGCGGCCGTTCGACGTGCTGGTCAGGCACGAGTCCTAGTCGACGACGTTCCACGCGTCGACCCGTCGAGCGGCCGTCGGTGCGGCGGCGTCGTCCGGGTGCAGGATCTGCGCCAGCACCTCGACTCCGTCGACCAACCGCGGGCCGGGGCGAGCGAAGTGGCCGTCGGCGTCGACCGCCCAGACCGGTACGCCCGGGAAGCGGTGACGGACGCCCTCTGCGAGCGACGTACTGCCGTCGAGGTCGAAGCCGCAGGGCGCGCACACGACGAGGTCGGGGCGTGACCCGACCGCCTCGTCCCACGTGATCCGGCTCGACCGGGTGCCCGCGACGCCGAGGGTGGGCTCTCCGCCGGCGCGGGTCACCATCTCGGGGATCCAGTGGCCGGGCGCGAAGGGCGGGTCGGTCCACTCGAGCACGAGCACGCGAGGTCGCGGCCGGCCCTCGACCCGCGCCACGACGGCCGCGAGCCGGTCCTGGAGCGACCCGATGACCGCTGCCGCCGCCTCGACCCGGTCCGTCCGACGCCCGACCTCGGCGATGGACGCGAGCACGTCGTCGAGGGTGTGCGGGTCGATCGTGACGACCGCGGCTCGGCAGCCGAGGTGGGCGAGGGCGTCGTCGACCGTCGAGACGTCGATCGCGCAGACCGCGCACAGGTCCTGGGTCACCACCAGGTCGGCATCGAGCTCGGCGAGCGCACCGGCGTCGAGGCGGTAGAGGTCCTCACCCGACGCCAGCGCCGCTCCGACGAAGGCGTCGATCTCCTTCGGAGCGAGTCCCTCCGGCATCGCCGAGGTCGACACCACGCGACGCTCGCGCGCCTCCGGCGGGAAGTCGCACTCGAACGTCACGCCGACCACGTCGTCGCCCGCGCCGACCGCGAAGAGGATCTCGGTGGCCGACGGGATGAGGGAGACGATGCGCACCGGGCGAGCCTAGGCGCACCCGAACGGTGGGGCGCCGCTCAGGAGACGGCCCTGCTCAGCAGGCGCAGGCTCACCGTGCCCGTCGCCCCGGGGGCGGGATAGGCGACGGCCACCGGCTGGCGGACGTAGAGGTAGGGGTCGTTCGCGATGGGCTTCGCGTCGGACACGCTCGCCGTGAAGTTGTCGGCGCACCCCATCGGTCCGCCGGGCTCCTGCCCACAGGACCACGGGATATCGAGGACCCATCGTGATCGTCCACCGCTCGTCCGGAGCGAGGTCGCGGGCCGTGGCCTCCAGGCGCTGGCCGCTGTCGGTGGCGAGCGCGTAGACGCGGGTCCCGCTGCCGTCGAGGGTGAAGTCGACCGCCGGCCCGTCGGGGACCAGGTCCCGCATGCGGACGCCCTTGCGCAGGCGAGCCACGGCGGACGTCGCACCACCGATCTCGTCGGTCACGGTGGACAGCTCGTGCGACCCGCTCGTCGGGACGACGAAGCTGTTGGCGCCGGAGGGCTCGCTGACGAGGCTGGTCGCCCCGCCCTCCCACCGGTCCACCATGCTGCGGCCAGCGGACACGCTCGGGCCGTCGATCTCGTCGAAGTACACCAGGTCACCGGAGTCGGCCTCGAAGGTGAACACGAGCTCGCGAGCGGCTCTGCGCTCGGCGCTGACCACGACCGCGTCGCCGTCGGGGGTCACCGGCACCTCGAGGGCGCTCGCCGCGGTCACCCGGTGGCCGGAGCGGACCCGCACCAGGTTGGTGCCGCGCACGACCGTCCCGCCGACCGCCGACGCGTCGTCGAGCACCCGCATGTCGTGACCCGGACGCAGCATCAGGTCATGGCCGTAGCCGACCTCGAAGGTGCCGTCGGGGGAGTAGAGGCGCTGCTCCACCCGGCCGGTGTCGACCGTCACGCGGTCGCCGCTGCGCAGCCGCACGGCGACCACGTCGATGTAGCCGCGCCGCGCCTTCTTCGTCCGCAGGGCGCGCCCGTCCACCGCGAGGGCGTGCACCCTGGCCTTCACCAGCCTGACCTTCTGGTCGCCGAAGTTGTCAGCAGCCACCCGGAACGTGAAGCGCCCGTCGCGCGGCAGTCGGTAGAGGTCACCTCCGACCCACGTCGGACGCACCGCCCGGCCCTGGCGGAACAGCCGCGCGGGAGCCCGCCCACCGTGGTCGACCGTGACCACGTCGCCCTTGCGACCGTCGAACCGGAGGAAGGCGCGACTGCCCTCCGGCACCTTGATCGCCCGGGCGCCGTAGGACGTCGTGACCCGCACGACCGGAGCGGCGGCCCGTGCGGCCGTGGTCGTCGGCGACGCCGCCGTGGGTGTCGCCGTGACGAGAGGTGCGGCCAGGCACACCAGGGCGAGCGTCGCTGCGAGTGAGCGGGTCCGAGACATGTGGTGCTCCTTGTGGGCGATGTGGCCTCCGTGACCATAGACGCCGTCGCCCGGCTGTTGGTTGTCTGTCGACCCATGATCACTTGCGTCTTCTGCCGGATCATCGCCGGCGACCTGCCCGCGGAGCGGGTGCTCGAGACCGAGGACCTGGTCGGGTTCCTCGACACGCGGCCGGTCTTCAAGGGCCACGTCCTGCTGGTGCCGCGCGAGCACGTCGACACGCTGCCCGACCTGCCCGCCGCGCTGCGCGACCCGTTCCTCGACGCCGCGCAGCGGATCGCCGTCGCGGTGAAGGACGCCCTCGGCGCGCAGGGCTCGTTCGTCGCGGTCAACAACACGGTCAGCCAGTCGGTGCCGCACCTGCACCTGCACGTCGTGCCGCGCACCAAGGGCGACGGGCTGCGGGGCTTCTTCTGGCCGCGGACGACGTACGCCGACGGCGAGGCGGCGGCGTACGCCCGGCGGCTCCGCGACGCGCTCGGCTGACCCGAGGTGGGCCCGCGGGGTCAGGCGCTGCGGGGTCAGACGCTGCGGCTGCCGATCGCGTGGCGATCGGAGCGGTCGGCGCCCTGGAGTGCGGCCCGGAACGTCCACGGCTCCTCGCGTCGCCGCAACGGGTTGCCGGTGGCCCGCGCCGCGAGCACGAAGGCGGCGGCGCCGACGCCGATCCCGGCCAGGACGTCGACGAAGAAGTGCCAGCCGAGGTAGAGCGTCGCCACCATCGTGAGGACGAGGAAGGTCCAGGCCGCGCCGCGGATGACCGCCGGCAGCCGCATCGCCTCCGCGACCAGGCAGATGGTCAGCATGACCGCGACGTGCAGCGAGGCGAAGGCGGCGATGGTCTGCACGGTGTGGGTGTTCCACGGTCCGGCGAGCACCTCGATGCGGTCGCTGAGCAGCAGGTCGCGCACCTCGCTGTTGGGCGTGCGGGGGAGTGAGGCGAACCATTCCGGTGAGGTGTACGTGGGTCCCAGCGAGGGGACCGCGTAGTAGAGCGCGGCGCCCAGCAGCCAGTCGACGGAGACCGCCGTGACGTACCACGCGCCGTAGGTCGACCGGCGGGTCCAGACCAGCGCGATCGCCAGGCTGGCCGGCACCAGCCCGATCCAGATGAGGTAGACGGACGCCATGAGCCAGTTGGCCCACCCGGTGCCGAGGACGTCGTGCAGGAGCACGGCGGGGTCGTGGCCGAACCACAGCAGTCGGTCGAGGCGCGCGAGCTCGGGGTCGGCGATCCGGTCGGTGACGAACGGGACGAAGCTCTTGAGGTTGCGGAAGGCCACGTAGGCGACGTACCACGTCAGCAGGCCGCTCAGCGTGAACACGAGCTGGTCGCGGTTCCAGCGCTCGACGACCACCGCGCGGAGCGTGGGGCGTCGAGCGGACCCGTTGCGACGGATCAGCACCCACCGTGCGAGGACGTCGAGGGCGACGGCGGACGCCACGATCACGGGCAACCGGAACCAGGTCGGCAGGGAGGCGCCGTCGGGGTCGCGCAGCGGCAGGTGGTACGTCCACGCCACCAGCGCTGCCGCCATCGCCATCGCAGCCGCCACGACGGCGGCGGCCCGGAACTCCCCCCGACCCATGGGCACACGGTAGCGACGCGACGCCCCGCGCACACCTCCCTCCACGCGACCTGCTCGACCGGGGTCGACCGGGTCGGCCGGGCGCAACCGATCGGCCTCCCGGTGCGTCTCCCCAGCAGACGAAGGGGGACACATGCGACACCTGCACTTCTCGGGACTCGTCCCGGCCACCACCGCCACCACTGCAGCCGCCCTGCTCGGACTCACGCTCGTCGGCACACCGGCGAGCGCCCGCCTGCCGGACCGTGACTCGCGTACGACGATGCCGGTCCCGACGACCGCCACGGTGTCGCCCGACCAGCTCGGCGACGACTCCGTCATCGCGGTCGTGTCGCGCGGTCGCTCCGCCGGGCTCGAGGCGCCCGTGGTCGCGCAGTCGCTTGAGGTGATCACGCCCGAGGGCGCGCGCCACGCGGTCTACTCCGTGGCCGTCGAGACGTCTCGCCGCGGTCACCGCAAGGGATGGTTCGCCCTGAACGACTGGCGCCCGGACCTCCACACCGCGCTGCTGCGCGTCTCGCTCGGCCGCGCCGGCGAGAAGCTCGTGTCGTACGACCTCACGACCGGCGCGCTGCGCGAGGTGCCCGCCCCGCTCCGTGCCGCAACCGTCGCGTTGGTCCCCGACGGCTCCGGTGTCCTCTTCACGACCTACCCGAGCTCGCGGGGTCCGGGTCGCGTCGGCACCCTCGGCTGGGACGGCGCCAGGGCGTGGCTGCCGGCGAAGGCCGACGGCGCGGGCATCACCTCCGCGGACGGCCGCACCCTCGTGACGACCGACCACGACCAGTGGTGGGTCACCGACCTGGCTGCCCGCACCAGCACGCCGTTCGCGACGCGCGGATACTGCGCCCCGCGCCGGTGGGCCGACGCCGACTCGGTGGTGGCCTCGTGCAGCAGCCGACGCGGCAGCCAGCTGCGCCTGGTCGAGCTCGACGGCAGCTCGACGTCCCTGGGCATCCGCCACACGATGCGGCCCGCGGCGGCAGGACCGGGCGTGATGGACGACAACGACGTCCGCACGGTCCAGGGACGCGACTACTACGAGTCCTACGGCGGCTGCGGGGGAGCGTTCCTCACGCGCCAGACCGCGGCCGGCGCGGTGAAGCGGGTGCGGGTGCCCGGCGGCGAGGGCGCGCTCTCGCTCATCGGGACACGTGGCGACGAGCTCGTCATCTCGCGCGTCCACGACGACTGCGGCAACCGCGGTGCCCGCAGCGTCCTCAGCCTCGTCGACCCCGTCGCCAAGGACGAGACCCTCCTGACGGTCCTGCGACGCACCGAGTCGTGGGACGAGGTCATCGGTGCCGCCGAGGTGCAGGCCTGGATCTGGTGATGCTCCGCACCGTCGTCGTCGCCGCGGTCGCCGTCGGCCTGCTCGCCGCCTGCACGCCCACCACGCCCACCTCGCCCACCACGGCGTCGCGGGCCGAGCGGTCCCAGCCGGCGGCTGACCCGGAGCCCGGCACCGTCACGGCCACGGTCACGCCGGCACAGCTCGGGCCGGGCTCGACGATCGCGGTCGTCACCAATGTCCGGGAGCGTGGCGCCCCGGGCCGCGGACTCGCGACCTCGCTCGAGGTGATCACGCCCGACGGGGTCCGGCACCCCGTGTGGACGTCCGTGCTCACCGAGGACGACGGCCACCTCGCGGGTGACTTCGACCTCGCCGACTGGCGGCCCGAGCTGGGCACGGCGCTGCTCCGGGTGCAGCACGGCAGCCAGGAGCCCGACAGGGTGGTGTCGTACGACCTGACGACCGGCGTCGCCCATGAGGTCGTCCTGCCGAAGCGAGCCATCTCCGCCGCCCTCGACCCGGACGGCACCGGTGTCCTGCTGACCCTCTACGGCAGGGGACCGCGGAGCCGGACCGTCGCCCGGACCTGGGGCGGCGAGCGGACCCGGCTGCCCGGCACGGGCGGCTACCCGATGACGTCGGTGGACGGTCGCACCCTTGTCAGCCCGGCAGGCGACCGACCCGGCTGGGCCGTTGTCGACCTCCAGCACGGCACGTCGACGGAGCTGGACCAGCCGGGATTCTGCAGCCCGATCCGCTGGATCGACGACGACAGCGTCCTGGCCAGCTGCTACGCCGGGGGCGGGAACCAGCTGCGCGCCGTCCACCTCGGCGGTGGATCGAGCGTCCGGGGGCCGTTCCACCCCATCGACGACGCCGGGAAGGTCGACGTCACCAGCGACGGCGACGTGGTGCGGGCGCACGGCAGCCGCTGGCTGCTCGCGTGGAGCCGGGCCGGCGGAGTCCTCGAGCAGCAGGCAGGTCGCGGGGAGGTCGCCCGGGTGCCGGGCACGACTGGACTCTGGCACCTGCGTCGCGCGCAGGGTGGCCGGTTGTGGCTCGCCCGCAGCGACAACCTCCTCGAGGCCGCGCGCTCGCGAGGCGTTCTCGAGCTCTTCGACCCCGCCACCGGGACGAGCGAGGTGCTGGTGCGGCTGGACCGGGGGCAGGCGTGGCGCTCGGTGATCGGCGCGACCGAGGTGCGGCACTGGAACCCGTGACCACTAGGGTCGACGCGTTGGAACCGTCGAGCCGAGGAGTCATCGAGATGGGTCGTTTCGACCGTCGCGTCGCCGTCATCACCGGAGCAGCACGAGGCATCGGCTTCGGCATCGCCCAGCGCTTCGCCAGCGAAGGCGCGTCGATCGCGATCCTCGACCTCGACGAGACCGCCGCGCAGGAGGCCGCCGGCAGGCTGGACCTGACCGAGGGCGCGCGGGCGATCGGCATCGGCTGCGACGTCGTCGACTCGGCCGCCGCCCAGGCCGCCGTGCAGCGCGTGGTCGACGAGCTCGGCGGCATCCACATCCTCGTCAACAACGCCGGCGTCACCCGCGACAACCTGCTGTTCAAGATGACCGAGGACGACTGGGACATCGTCATGGGCGTCCACCTCAAGGGCGTCTTCAACATGACCAAGGCCGCGCAGTCGCACTTCGTGGAGCAGAAGTACGGCAAGATCCTCAACCTCTCCAGCGTCTCGGCGCTGGGCAACCGCGGCCAGGCCAACTACTCCGCCGCCAAGATGGGCATCCAGGGCCTCACCCGCACCCTGGGCATCGAGCTCGGTCCGTTCGGCATCACCGCCAACGCGATCGCCCCCGGCTTCATCGCCACCGAGATGACCGACGCCACCGCTCGCCGGCTCAAGATGGAGCCGGAGGAGCTGCAGCGGCTCAACGCCGAGGCGACCCCGGTGCGCCGCGTCGGCCAGCCCGAGGACATCGCCGCGGCCGCGGCCTTCCTGTGCAGCGACGACGCCTCGTTCATCACGGGCCAGACTCTGTACGTCGACGGTGGACGCAAGCTCGGCTGAACGCCGTGATGGGCCTGCTGATCTACCCTGTGGCGCGCCTTCCCCGAAGCGGGAAGGTGCGCCCCCACACTTCAACGCAGCCCATCTGCACAGCACAGCCCCCGCTCGAACGGAGTCAACCGTGCGTCACCGCCTCACCCCCACCTCCTTCAAGGCAGCGACCGTCGCGCTCGTCGCGTCGCTCGTGCTCGCCGGATGCGGCGGCGGGGACGAGGAGGAGCCTCCCGGGGAGTCCGCTCCGTCGGAGCCGACCTCCTCGGAGACGAGCGAGCCGCCGGAGCCGACCTACTGGCCCCTGACCGGCCTCGAGCGCACCGGGGACGCACCCGCGCACCCGGTGATCGTGACCAAGGTGGACAACACCTCGTCCAGCGCACCGCAGGTGGGCCTCGGCTCGGCCGACATGGTCGTGGAGGAGCTCGTCGAGGGCGGCTACACCCGCCTGGCGGCGTTCTACTACTCGAAGGTCCCGGCCAACATCGGCCCGGTCCGATCGATGCGGGCAAGCGACATCGGGATCGTGCCGGAGGGCGCGACCGTCGTGACCAGCGGCGCCGCACCGATCACCATCAAGCGCATCAACGGCGCCGGTATCCCGTGGATCACCGAGGGCGCCGCGGGCGTCTACCGCGAGACCTCGCGCTCGGCCCCCTACAACCTCTTCGCCAGGCTGCATGACATCGCGAAGCGGCTCAAGTCCAAGGACGAGCCGCCGGCGTACCTCCCCTGGGGCGTCGGCAGCGACCTCCCGAAGGGAGGCAAGGCCAGCACGCTGACCGCCGACTTCGGTGCGCACTCGACCACGTGGGCGTTCCAGCGGGGCGGCTACGTCAACACCGACTCGTACGCCGCGCAGGGCGACCAGTTCCCGGCCGACTCGGTGCTGGTGCTGCGGGTCAAGGTCGGCGACGCCGGCTACCGCGATCCCGCCGGCTACCCGGTGCCGGAGACGAAGTTCGAGGGCACCGGCGCCGCGATGCTCTTCCACGGTGGGCGCGTCATCCGCGGCACGTGGACCAAGGACGGCCTGACCGGCGCCCTCGAGCTGGCCACGAAGGACGGCGAGCTCCGCGTGCCCGCCGGTCACGTGTGGGTCGAGCTGGTGCCGGCGGTCAACGGCAACGTCACGTTCGCGAAGTGACGCCGCTCTCCAGGAGCTGACGCAGCCCGTCCATGATGAAGCCGATGGCGGCGTCGACCCGGGCGGCCGCGGCCGCCGGGTCGCCGCTCACGGCGACCGAGCCCCCGGCCGCCGACAGCGCGCCGAAGAAGATGCGGGTGAACGTGTCGAGCATCTGGTCGTCGAGCGACCACTCGTCGCCCCCCAGGACCGAGCGCACGATCTCGTCGACGATGGCGTAGGTCGAGCGCTCCTCCTGCTCGCGGAAACGCTCGTGCCCGAGCACCGACGGGCCGTCGGAGATCACCACCTGGCGGTAGCCCGGCTCCTGGACCGCCTCGAGGAACGCGCGCAGCCCGGCCCGGGCCTTCTCCCACGGGTCTCGGTGGCCCTCGGTGGCCGCGCCGATGCTGGCCGTCGCGCGCGACTCGACTCGCTCGAAGGCGGCCTCGAAGATCGCCTGCTTGCCGCTGAAGTGGTGGTAGAGCGCGCCCTTGGTGACGTCCGCCCCGGCGACGATCGCGTCGAGGGAGGTGGCGGAGTAGCCGTGCTCGGTGAACAGCTGCTCGGCGACATCGACGAGGGCGCGCTTGGTGGAGTCGGAGTAGCGCTGCCGCCGGGTCCTCATGGGCGGCAGCCTAGGTGACTCGACTCACGCCGGGTGGGTTTGTGAGTGCTCCACCGCCTCGGCATACTGGAAGTACGTACCTTCGGTATGTCACAAAGGAGACCGCCATGACCTGGACGTCCCACCACCGCCGCGCAGACGTCCTGCGCGACGTGATCAGCGTCGTCGACGAGCGCCTCGACGGGCTGCTCCCGCTCGACGTCGACGGCGTCACCGAGACCTTCGGCGACGAGCTCGCCCTGCTCGGCGCGCTGCAGCTGCGCTGGCACACCCGCCTGGCCGGACACGTCGAGCGCCGCCTGAGCGACGAGCCCCTGGACCTCGAGGGGGCCGTCGCCCTCGCCTGGCTCGGAGCCGCCGAGGACATGCCCGGCACCCGGGCCGTCCTCGACCACTACGCGTCCCACCCGACCGACCCCGAGATGGCCCGGGTGCTCGGCCTCGCTGCCGGCAAGGAGCACGAGATGCTCGCCCTCATGGCCGGTCGCGCCAGCGCGCCGGGGCCCGCGGCTCGGCGGGTGGGTCGCGCGATCGAGCTCGGCGCGCGGACGTCGTACGTCCCCGGCCGCAGGCCGCGCACCGCCGACGCCCCGACCACGCTCGTACGGCGACTCAAGGCCGTCCTGGCCGCCTGAATCGTGCTCCCGAGGCTCCGGGTGCTGCCATAGTGGACGGCATGCAGCTCGCGTCGGGGATGCTGCTGGTCGCGACGCCGGCACTCCAGGACCCCAACTTCGTGGACACGGTCGTGCTGCTGCTCGACGTGAACGACGAGGGCGTGCTCGGAGTCGTCCTCAACCGGCCCACCCAGGTGCTGGTCGCCGACGTCCTCGAGTCGTGGCGCGAGGTGGTCGCCGAGCCCGAGGTCCTCTTCCGCGGCGGACCGGTCGGCACGGACGGCGCGCTGGCCGTCGCGAGGCTCCGCGACCCCGAGGCTGCGCCCGTGGGGTGGCGTCCCGTCGCCGGGCTGCTCGGCATGGTCGACCTCGACACCCCGATCGAGCTCGTCGACGGTTCGGTCAGCGCGATGCGGGTCTTCGCCGGCTATGCCGGGTGGGGGACCGACCAGCTCGAGGGCGAGGTCGACGAGGGCAGCTGGTACGTCGTCAGCTCCGAGTCGGGTGACGCCTTCCGGGGCGACACGAGCGGCCTGCGGCGCGACGTGATGAAGCGCCAGCCGGGGATGCTCGCGTGGCACGCGAACCGCCCCGTCGATCCCGACCTCAACTGACTCCCGCGTTAGGCTTCCGCACCATGAGCACCATCGGATTCTCGCCCTCGTCCTCAGGTGGCACCCAGACGATCGAAGAGCGTCAGACGGTCCCGACCGACGAAGGTGATCACGAGCGGTTCTCCCACTTCGTGCCCAAGGACAAGCTCACCGAGGCGATGGTCATGGGCACCCCCGTGATCGCCCTGTGCGGCAAGGTCTGGGTCCCGTCGCGCGCCCCGGAGAAGTTCCCGGTGTGCCCGGAGTGCAAGGAAGTGTGGGAGTCCATGAAGCCCGGGGGCGACGGCTCGGACGGCTCGGGTCCCGAGGCGTGACGGGGCGCCCCGACGCGCCCCTGCCCCCCGCGTGGCCCGACCGGGCCGCGTGGGGCACCGCGCCCTCCCTCCGTGCCTGGCAGCAGGCCGCGGTCGACGACTACCGCGCCCGCCAGCCCCGTGACTTCCTCGCCGTCGCCACGCCCGGCGCCGGCAAGACGACGTTCGCGCTGACCGTCGCCGCCGACCTGCTGAGCCGGCGGGTCGTCGACCGGATCACCGTCGTCGCGCCCACCGAGCACCTCAAGACGCAGTGGGCGGAGGCGGCAGCGCGCGCCGGCATCCCGATCGATCCGGCGTACTCCGCCGGCAAGGGCAAGACCTCCGACGACTACGTCGGGATCGCCGTGACCTACGCCGGTGTCGCGGTCAACCCGCTCGCGATGCGCATCCGCACCGAGCGCTTCAAGACCCTTGTCATCCTCGACGAGATCCACCACGCCGGCGACGCGCTGTCGTGGGGCGACGGCGTGCGAGAGGCCTTCGACCCCGCCACCCGGCGGCTGTCGCTGACCGGCACGCCGTTCCGCTCCGACATCAACCCGATCCCGTTCATCACCTACGCCCCCGGCGACGACGGCATCCCGACGTCGACCGCCGACTTCACCTACGGCTACGCCCACGCCCTCGCCGACCACGTCGTGCGACCGGTGCTCTTCATGGCCTACTCCGGCGAGATGACCTGGCGCACCCGCGCCGGCGACGAGATCGCCGCCCGGCTGGGGGAGCCCCTCACCAAGGACATGCACGCCCACGCGCTGCGGACGGCCCTCGACCCGCAGGGGGCGTGGATCCCGGCCGTCCTCGAGGCGGCGGACAGGCGGCTCGCGGAGGTACGTCGTCACGTGCCCGACGCCGGCGGCATGGTGATCGCCAGCGACCAGGACGCCGCCCGCGCCTACGCCGCGCTGCTCAAGAAGATCTCCGGTGAGGCCCCGACGGTCGTGCTGTCCGACGAGAAGGGCGCGTCGAAGAAGATCGCCACCTTCACCGCCAGCGACAAGCGCTGGCTGGTCGCGGTGCGGATGGTGTCCGAGGGCGTCGACGTGCCCCGGCTCGCGGTCGGCGTGTGGGCGACCACCACGTCGACCCCGCTCTTCTTCGCGCAGGCGGTGGGCCGGTTCGTGCGCGCCCGCTCGCGCGGCGAGACGGCGTCGATCTTCCTGCCGTCGGTGCCGCACCTGCTGGAGTTCGCCTCCGACATGGAGGCGCAGCGCGACCACGTGCTCGGCCGCCGTGTGAACGACGAGGACGACATCTTCGCGGCCGAGAACGACCTGCTCGCGCAGGCCAACGCGGGCGAGGGCGCGTCCGACGAGCTCGAGATGTCGTGGGAGGCGCTCGGCTCGACGGCGTCCTTCGACCACGTGCTCTACGAGGGTGCGCAGTTCGGCCACTCCGGCGAGGTGCTGGCGGGCTCCGAGGAGGAGATGGACTTCCTCGGCATCCCGGGCCTGCTCGAGCCCGACCAGGTGCGCGAGCTGCTGCACTCCCGGCAGAGCGAGCGCGCCCGTCGCCGGACGAGTGAGGGGACGGGCGACCGGGTGGTCGACTCCGTCGAGCAGCTCAGCACCCACCAGCAGCTCGGGGTGCTGCGCCGCGAGCTCAACGGGCTCGTCGCGGCCTGGCACCACCGCACCGGCCAGGCGCACGGGATCACCCACTCGGCGCTGCGCAAGGAGTGCGGCGGGCCACCCGCCGCGGTCGCCAACGCCGGTCAGCTCGGCGAGCGGATCAACCGGATCCGCGAGTGGGCGATGAAGCAGACCTCCTGAGGCATCCCGAGCGCGGCGGTCGTCGCTAGGCTCGCACCGTGCCATCGGAGACCTCCCAGACGCTCGACCGCGGCCTGCGGGTGCTGCGGGTGCTGGCCGAGAGCCCCGAGGGGCTCACGGTCACCGAGCTGTCGGGCCGGCTGCAGGTCAACCGCACGGTCGTCTACCGCCTGATCAGCACCCTCGAGCAGCACGGGCTGGTCCGCCGCGACGCGCGCTCGCGGCTGTTCATCGGGCTCGGCGTGCTGCACCTCGCCAGCGCCGTCCAGCCGCTCCTGCGCGACCTGGCGATGCCGGTGCTGCGCTCGCTCGCCGAGTCGCTCGGCTCGACCGCCCACCTCACGGTGGCCGACGGCGACGAGGCCCTGGCGCTGGCGGTGGTCGAGCCGACGTGGACCGACTTCCACGTGTCCTACCGCGTCGGCGCCCGGCACTCGCTGTCGCAGGGGGCGGCAGGCAAGGCCATCGCGCTGCTCGAGGTGGACCAGCCGGCGTACGCCGTCACGAGCGGAGAGCTGCAGAGCGGCGCCCGCGGCCTGGCCGCGCCGGTCCGCGGGGTCGACGGGCTGCGGGCGAGCGTCGGGATCGTCACCCTCGACGGCGCCATCGACGAGGACGTCGTCGCTCCCCAGGTGATCGCGGCCGCCCGTGAGGTGGGCGAGCGGCTCAGGTGAGCGCGGCCGCCCGCGCCAGCGGCACCACCCGGTGCGGGATCTGGGTGGCGAGCGCGATCACCGTCGTGGAGCGGTCGATGCTCGGCTCGGTGAGCACCTGGTCGATCACGCGCTGGAGGTCGGTGTTGGAGCGGGCCACGACCCGCGCCCACATGTCGCCGACGCCGGTGATCGTGTAGGCCTCGAGCACCTCGGGGATCTTCGCGAGGTGCGCCGCGACCGCCTCGTGGCCGACCGACCCGCCCGATCCCTGACGGATCTCCAGCGTCAGGAACGCCGTCACCGGGAAGCCGATCGCCTCGGGGGAGAGGTCGGGCCCCCAGCCGGTGATCACGCCGGCCGTGGTGAGCTTGTCGAGTCGGGCCTGGACCGTGCCGCGCGCGATGCCGAGCCGCCGGCTCGCCTCGAGGACGCCGAGGCGTGGCTCGGTGGCGAAGATCTCGATCAGCTTGCTGTCGATTCCGTCCACATGTGCCTCTTTGACTGTGCAACCTGCCCAATGTTTCGTCGTACTGTTGCACACCTTGCGTCGGTTTGGGCAGGGTGGAGGCATGACGACTGACATCGCCTCGACCGGTGGCGCCCTGACCGTGGACGAGATGAAGGCCGACCTCTCGCTGGAGCAGCTGCGCCAGCTCGTCGGCCTCGTGGAGTACGACGCCGACGCCGACCCGTTCCCCGTGACCGGGTGGGACGCGATCTGCTTCGTGGTCGGAAACGCGACCCAGGCCGCCCACTACTACGCCTCGACGTGGGGGATGGAGCTCATCGCCTACGCCGGCCCGGAGCACGGCACCCGCGACCACAAGTCGTACGTGCTCAAGTCGGGCTCGATCAAGTTCGTCGTCAGCGGTGCCGTCTCGCCCGACAGCCCGCTGATCCAGCACCACGCCAAGCACGGCGACGGCGTCGTCGACATCGCCCTCGAGGTCCCCGACGTCGACCAGTGCATCGCCCAGGCCCGCACCGCCGGCGCGACGGTGCTGCGCGAGCCGGAGACCGTCACCGACGAGCACGGCTCGGTCCGCGTCGCCGCCATCGCGACCTACGGCGAGACCCGCCACACGCTCGTGCAGCGCACGGTCCACGGCCAGACCTACGCCGGCCCCTATCTCCCCGGCTACGTCACCGTCGCCCCGCGCTGGCAGAAGAGGGACGGCGAGCCCAAGCGCCTCTTCCAGGCCCTCGACCACATCGTCGGCAACGTCGAGCTCGGCAGGATGGACGAGTGGGTCACCTACTACAACAAGGTGATGGGCTTCGTGAACATGGCGGAGTTCATCGGCGACGACATCGCCACCGACTACTCCGCGCTCATGTCCAAGGTCGTCGCCAACGGCAACCACCGCGTGAAGTTCCCGCTCAACGAGCCCGCGATCGCCAAGAAGAAGTCGCAGATCGACGAGTACCTCGAGTTCTACGACGGCCCCGGCGCCCAGCACCTCGCCGTCGCCACCGGCGACATCCTGGCCAGCGTCGACGCGCTGCGGGCCAACGGTGTCGAGTTCCTCAACACGCCCGACTCCTACTACGAGGACCCCGAGCTGCGCGCCCGCATCGGCGAGGTCCGGGTCCCGATCGAGGAGCTGCAGAAGCGCGGCATCCTGGTCGACCGCGACGAGGACGGCTACCTGCTGCAGATCTTCACCAAGCCGCTCGGCGACCGCCCGACGGTCTTCTTCGAGCTCATCGAGCGCCACGGGTCCCTCGGCTTCGGCAAGGGCAACTTCAAGGCTCTCTTCGAGGCGATCGAGCGCGAGCAGGACGCCCGCGGCAACCTCTGACGGTCTTCCGGGCGGTGTGTGACGGGGATTCCAGGTCGCCGGAATCCCCGTCAGCCACCCCCGCATGGCGTGTCGTCGTACGCCGCGCCGCCGGCGGTGAGCAGCGCGGGTTCTGGGGCTCGGAAATGCCCCTCACGCACCGCTCGCGGGATCTGAGAGGCTGGCGACCATGATGATCCGCCCGGCCGAGCTGGCCGCGATCAAGGCCGGCACGATCGACGTGGCGTTCCGCAGGTGGGCGAAGCCGCGGGTCGTGGTCGGCACCCGGATGCGTACGGCGGTCGGCCTGCTGGAGGTCACCTCGGTCGAGCAGGTGGGCATCGCGACCCTGCGGGCGGACGACGCGCGTCGGGCGGGAGCGCCGTCGCTCATCGCGCTGAAGCAGGCCCTCGCTGCCCGCCCGGAGGACCCCGCCTGGCGGATCGGGCTGGTGTACGCCGGACCCGACCCGCGTGAGGCGCTGCGGACCTCGGTGCCGGACGCCGACGAGATCGCCGCCATCATGAGCCGGCTCGACCGGCTCGACGCGTCGTCGGCGTACGGCGCCGTGGACCCGGGAGACACTCGACCTGATCGACCTCAATCCGACCGTCCGGGCCCCCGACCTCGCCGCCCGGGTCGGCCGGGAGACCGCGGACTTCAAGAAGGACGTCCGCAAGCTGAAGGAGCTCGGGCTCACCGAGTCGCTGGCGATCGGCTACCTGCTGTCGCCGCGCGGCGAGGCCGTCGTCGACGCCGGACTGCCGGCGCCCCGCGAGCGGGCGCCGCGCGCCACGGGCACGCAGCTGCCGCGCGGCATCGGCGCACCGGCCACGGCGGCCCTGCGCGAGGTGGGCGTCACCACGCTGGAACAGGTGACGGCGTACTCCGCCGCAGAGCTCGCGGCGATCCACGGCGTCGGTCCCATCGCCATCGCGCGGTTGCGCGAGGCGATGGCCGAGCAGGGGACCGGCTTCACCGGCGAGTAGCGGCCGACCGTGTGATCAGTGCGCGATCAGGACCACGCCGAGGCCGCCCATGACGACGGCGATCGCCGAGTCGAGGACGCGCCAGGCCGTGGGCCGGGCGAACAGGCCGCGCAGCAGGCGTGCGCCGTAGCCGAGGCCGAAGAACCACAGCAGGCTCGCGGCGAGGGTGCCTGACAGGAACCACCAGCGGTCGCTGCCGAAGCTGTTGGCGACCGTGCCGAGCATGAGCACGGCGTCGAGGTAGAAGTGCGGGTTGAGCCAGGTCAGGGCGAGGGTCAGCATGACCGCGCGACCGGTCGTCATCGCCGTGCCGTCGCCCGCCTCGAGCGTGCCGGGGCGCCACGCGCGCATGGCCGCGTGCACGCCGAAGGCGATCAGGTAGATGCCACCGAGCACCTGGGCGATCGGCAGGACGCCCGGCCAGCGCTCGAGGACCACGCCGAGGCCGAAGACGCCGGCGCTGATCGCGACGACGTCGGAGACGAGGCACGTCAGCACGATGGGCAGCACGTGCTCGCCGCGGATCCCCTGTCGGAGGAGGAAGGCGTTCTGTGCGCCGACGGCAACGATGAGAGCGAGTCCGGTGAGCAGACCGGTGAGAGCAACCTGGAACATGTGGTCAACGGTAGGACCCGCGAGACCTACAATCCAGCGAACGATTCTGACGAATCATTAGGATCTCTAACTATGAAAGACATCACTCAGCTGGACCCTGTGGCGCTGCGCACACTGGCCGTCGCGGTGCGGCTCGGGACCTTCGAGGCGGCCGCCCGTGACCTCCACGTCACGCCGTCCGCGGTGAGCCAGCGGATCAAGGCCCTGGAGACGCGCATCGGCCGCGTGCTGCTCCACCGGGTCAAGCCACTGGAGCCCACGGAGGCCGGGCTCGTCCTCGTCCGGCTGGCCACCCAGACCGAGCTCCTGGAGCGGGAGGCCGTCGCCGAGCTGGTGGAGGAGGCCGACGATGCGGGGACGTCGTACACCTCGCTGCCCATCGCGGTGAACGCCGATGCCCTCTACGGCTGGTTCGTGGACGCGCTCGCCGAGGTGCAGACGCGCCACCGCGTGGTCTTCGAGGTCGTCCGCGAGGACCACACCCGCACCGCCGAGCGGCTGCGGCGCGGCGAGGTGATGGCGGCGATCACCGGGGAGCCGAAGCCGGTGCCCGGCTGTCGGGTCGTCCGCCTCGGCCGGCTGCGCTACGCCGCGGTCGCGACGCGCGAGTTCCACGCCCGGCACTTCGGGGACGGCGTGGGGTCGGCGACGCTCGCGGAGGCGCCGATCGTGGCCTTCGACCGCAACGACTCGCTGCAGCACGACTTCGTCCGCCGGGTGACCCGCCGCCACCTGGCGCCTCCGGTGACGTACCTCCCGTCGGTCCGGGAGTTCGACCGCGCGATCCGGGTCGGCATGGGATGGGGGCTGCTGCCCGAGTCGGACGTCGCCGTCGAGCTGGACCGGGGTGACCTGGTGGAGCTGGTGCCCGGGCGACGGCCGGAGGTGGCGCTGTTCTGGCAGCACTGGCGACTCGGGTCGTCGCTGGTCTCCGAGCTGACCGAGGAGGTCGTGGTCGCGGCCCGTCGCTGGATGGGGTCCTGAGGAAGATGTTCGATTTGTCTGACAGGTTCCTTGAGGAAGTCCTACCCTTCGAAATCGAGCACCGTGCTCAGCTCCACCACCCGATCGGGGACCCTCCAGTGACGCGTCGCATGAACGCCGGCTACGCCGCAGCACTTGCCGCGGGCGCGCTGATGGTGCTGTCCGGGTGCGGTGGTTCGGGCAGCGCTGCCGCTTCGAAGACCGAGGGTGCCCAGCTGCTGGGGGAGAAGCTCACCGACATGGTGTCCACGGTCGACAAGATGGGCATCGTCGAGTGGCACGGCCAGCTCCTGACGAAGAGTCCCGACAAGGGCGGGCGGCGCATCTTCAACCTCGACTCCCGCTTCAGCCCGTCCACCGGCTACAGCGAGATCTCGATGGACACCGTCCTCGACGGCAACGCCCAGCAGGTCGACTACCTCGTGGTCAACGACCGCACCTACTTCAACAGCGAGGCGTGGGGTCCGGTCGCCAACGACTGCTGGGCCGACATCACCGGCAACGACGAGTACGGCTGGGCCCTGCCGCGCGAGCTCGACCCCGCGTGGGCGATCACCCAGGGCCGCGCGGTCTCCGCCGACGACGAGGGCGTCACCGTGTCCCTCGGCTTCAAGGACGTCCTGGCCGGGCTGCCCAGGGGCCTGTTCAAGGAAGTGCCGTCGCTGCCGTACGACACCGAGGCCCCGGCGGTCATCGAGCCGCACGGCCACCTCATCGAGGTGGGCGTCGACGTGGCGGGCATGTGGAGCAAGCTCCCCAAGGAGCAGAAGGCCACCCTCGACAAGCGCTTCGGCTACTGGGCGATGACCATGAAGGAATCGCCCAACGGCAAGAGCATCAAGCCGCCGATGCACGTCTTCGACCCCAAGGTCACCCCGCCGAGCCAGTGCAAGCGCTGAGCGATCCCTAGAGCACCTTCGACAGGAACGACTGCGTCCGCTCGTGGCGCGGGTCCGTGAGCACCTCGCGCGGGTCGCCCTCCTCGACGATCACGCCGCCGTCCATGAAGACGAGGTTGTCGCCGACCTCGCGGGCGAAGCCCATCTCGTGGGTGACCACCATCATCGTCATCCCCTCCGCGGCCAGGTCCTTCATGACGGCCAGCACGTCCCCGACCAGCTCGGGGTCGAGGGCCGACGTGGGCTCGTCGAAGAGCATCATGTCCGGGCTCATCGACAGGGCACGGGCGATCGCCACGCGCTGCGACTGCCCGCCCGAGAGGTGGGCAGGGTAGGCGGACTCCTTCTCCGAGAGCCCGACCTTGGCGAGGGTCGACCGGGCGATCTCGACCGCTTCGTCCTTCTTGCGGCCCTTCACCTTCTCCTGCGCGATGGTGAGGTTGCGCAGCACGGTCATGTGCGGGAACAGGTTGAACTGCTGGAAGACCATCCCGATGCGGGCTCGCAGCTTGTCGACGTCGGCGTCGGGGTCGGTGATCTCCTCGCCCTCCACGAAGATCTTGCCGCTCGTCGGCGTCTCCAGCATGTTGACGCAGCGCAGCAGCGTCGACTTGCCGGACCCGGACGGGCCGATGACGCACACCACCTGCCCGTCGCCGACGTGGAAGTCGATCCCCTTGAGGACCTCGTTGTCGCCGAAGTACTTGTGCAGGTCCTGCACGTCGATCGCGGCGTCGGAACGCTTGTCCCCGGTCGGATTGCGAATGCTCTCGGTGCTCATCAGCGGGCCCTCTCCGCGCGGCTCTCCATGCGGCGTACGACGATCGACAGCGGCACCGTGATCAGCAGGTAGCACAGGGCGATCACGATGATCGGGGTCAGGTTGGAGGCCGAGTTCATGCCCTCGCGACCGAACTTGGTGAGCTCGTAGCCCGAGAGCGACAGGCCGAGGATGTAGACCAGCGAGGAGTCCTTCGTGAGCAGGATCAGCTCGTTGGTCAGTGGCGGCAGGATGATCCGGAACGCCTGCGGGACGACCACGCTGACCATGGCCCGACCGTGCGACATCCCGAGCGACCGTGCGGCCTCCATCTGGCCCTTCGGCACCGCCTGGATCCCGGCCCGGATGGTCTCGGCCATGTAGGCGCCACCGACCAGGCCGAGGGCCAGGGTGACCGTGCCGAGGTTGCCGAACGGGATCTCGTAGCCGGGGAAGGCCAGCCGGACCCCGACGCTCAGACCGATGAACACGACCAGGGCGGGCAGGCCGCGGAAGAGCTCGATGATCCCGGTGGCCATCCACCGGTACGGCCCGACGCTCGAGAGCCGCATGAGCGCGAGCACGAGGCCGAGCACCAGGCCGAAGGCGAACCCGCACGCGGTGTAGATGATCGTGTTCTTCAGCGCGATCGTCAGGACCCGGGGGAACTGCTCCTTGACCAGCTCCCAGTTCCAGAACGCGCGCTGCATCTGGCCCCAGTCGACCACGAACGCGAGGGCGAGCGCCCCGACCACCAGCACGGCGTACTGGACGGAGCGCCACCGGGCGGCGCGCTGACGGGGACTCGCCATGGACTCACATCACCTTCGTCGTGGGGGCAGCCGGTGGATCGGCCAAGGCGTCACTCGCTGGGTGCGGTCCCGAACCACTCCTCGTAGACCGCGTCGTACTCGTCGCTGGAGATGCCCTCGTTGATCGCGTCGAGCAGGCCGTCGTTGCTGTCCTTCTTGACGGAGAAGCCGTACTCCTCGCCGGTCTCGAACTCGGTGACCACCTCGACCTCGGGATTCTTGCTGACGAAGTAGTTGAGCAGACCGTTGTCGTTGACGCCGGCATCGGTCTGGCCGGTGAGGACCGCCTGCTGCATCAGCGAGGAGTCCTCGAAGGAGATGATCTCGGTGTCCTCGGGCGCGTTCTCGCGCACGTAGTCGGCACCGGTCGTGCCGTCCTGGACGGCGATCTTCTTGCCGGCCAGGTCCTCCAGCGAGGCGATGCCGGAGCCGGTCTTGGTCATCAGCGCCTGGGTCGCGGTGAAGTAGGGGTCGGTGAAGTCCATGACCGCTTCGCGCTCGGCGTTGATCGTCATCGCCCCGGCCGCCACGTCGCACTGGCCGCTGTTGAGCGCCTCGCCCGTCGTGATGGTCTCCCACGCGACGTCGACGACCTCGGTGTCGAGGTCGTTGGCCTCGGCGGCGATCTCGAGCACGGCGGGGTCGAAGCCGACCACCTCGCCGCCCTCGGTGAACTCGAACGGCTCGTAGGGCAGGTGCGTGCAGATGGTCAGCTTGCCTCCCTGGATGAGCTCGATGCCCGAGTCGGTGGTCGCAGTGGTGTCGTCCTTGGCGCACCCGGCGGCGGTGAGGGCGAGGGCGGCGATGCTGACGGCGGTGGCGAGGTTCCGAGTCTTCATGCCGTCCACCGTAACGCCATCCGGCCTGACGTGCCGCGCGGGCTGACGCCGTCACGGAGTTGTCGCAAGAATGTCACCGTGCCCGCCTACGTCGCCTTCCTCCGCGCCATCAACCTCGGCCGGACGCGCAAGTTCCCGAAGGACGCGATCAAGGCGGCGACCGAGGCCGCCGGCGGGTCCGCCGTCGAGACCTACATCAACACCGGCAACGTCCGGCTGACGCACCCGGCGCGATCCGTGGCGAAGGTGCAGGCGGCGCTGGAGAAGGCGTACGCCGCCGAGGCAGGGTTCGACGTCCCGACGGTCGTCTTCACCACGGCCGACCTCGCCGCCCTCACCGCCCGGGCCGAGGAGCTGCACGCCGAGCACGAACCGGCGGGCCAGCACTACGTGACCCTCTACTCCGCGGCACCGACGGCTGCGACGAAGGAGGCGGTGCACGCCCTCGCACACGAGGGCGAGACCGTGGTGGTCGACGGGAGGGCGGCCTACGTGCTCCTGGACGGCGACATCCACACCTCGAAGCTGCTCGCGTCCAAGGAGTTCACCGCACTCGGCAAGGGGACCGCGCGCACGGTCAAGGTGCTGCGGACCGTCACCGAGAAGTGGTGCTGACCGCCGCTAGGCGATCTCCACGCCCGCGCCGGACAGCTCGGTGAGGGCGGCCGCCGTCGTCTCCGCGGCGACGCCGGCGCACAGTGCGGTCAGGACCCGGGTGGCGAAGCCCTCGCTCGCGCTGTCCAGCGCGGTCGCCCGCACGCAGTGGTCGGTCGCGATGCCGCACACGTCGACCTCGTCGACGTCCCTCGCCCGCAGCCACGCGGCGAGCGGCTCGCCCGTCGCCGTACGGCCCTCGAAGCCGGAGTACGCCGCCTCGTGCTCGCCCTTGTAGAACACCTCGTCGAAGGGTTGCGGGTCGAGGTTGGGGTGGAATCCGGCGCCATCGGTGCCGACCTTGCAGTGCACCGGCCACGACTCGGCGAAGTCCGGCTTCAGCGACCAGTGGCGGCCCGGGTCGACGTGGTGGTCCTTGGTCGCGACCACGACGTCGTACGCCGGCCCGTCCTCGTGACGGGAGTGCCAGCGGTGCAGCAGCTCGCCGATGTCCGCGGCCACGCGCGCGCCCCCGACGACCGGGAGCGACCCGCCCTCGCAGAAGTCGTTCTGGACGTCGACGACGATCAGAGCGCGGGTCATCTGCCGAGGTTAGCCCTCGAAGACCGTCGGGATCACCGGCTCACCCGCCGACATCATCGTGACGGCGCGCGGGAGCTCGGCGAGCGAGGCGCGGTGGCGGGCGCGCGCCTCGTCGAGCGTGGCCCGGCCGACCACCTCGCCGTCGCGCACCAGGGGGACGAGCAGAGAACGATCGTTGCCGTCGTCGGCTGGCGCCTCCCCGACGCCGATCACCTCGGCCTCGGCGGTCCCGGCCGGGGAGCGGCGACGCAGGGCGTACTTCCGACCGCCGACGGACACCTTGTCCTTCGACTTCTTCGCGACCGAGACCAGCGCGCCGTCGTCGCCCTCGCGCGCCACCAGCTTGTAGACGAACCCGCACGTGGGATGGCCGGAGCCGGTCACCAGCTGGGTGCCGACGCCGTAGGCGTCGACCGGCGCCGCCGCGAGCGCGGCGATCGCGTGCTCGTCGAGGTCGCTGGTCACCACGATCCGGGTGCTGGTGGCACCCAGGGAGTCGAGCTGGGCACGCACGTCGCGCGCGACCAGGCCCAGGTCCCCCGAGTCGAGGCGGACGGCGCCGAGCCCGGTGCCGGCGACCTCCACCGCACGGCGTACTGCCTCGGCGACGTCGTAGGTGTCGACGAGCAGGGTGGTGCCGACGCCCAGCGTCTGCACCTGCGCCCGGAAGGCGTCGGTCTCGTCGTCGTGGAGCAGCGTGAAGGAGTGCGCCGCGGTGCCGGCGGACGGGACGCCGTAGGCCGCGCGCGCCGCGAGGTTGCTGGTGGCGTCGAAGCCGGCGACGTACGCCGCCCGCGCGGCGGCCACGGCGGCCTGCTCGTGCGTACGGCGCGAGCCCATCTCGATGCACGGCCGGTCGCCCGCGGCGAGGGTCATCCGGGACGCGGCGGAGGCGATGGCGGAGTCGTGGTTGTAGATCGACAGGAGAACGGTCTCCAGCAGCACGGCCTCGGCGAAGGTGCCCTCCACGACCAGGAGCGGCGAGTGGGGGAAGTAGGCCTCGCCCTCGGCGTAGCCCCAGACGTCGCCCGTGAAGCGGTAGGACGCCAGCCAGTCGAGCATGCCCGGGTCGACCACGCCCTCCAGCGACGCGACCGCCGCGGCATCGAAGCGGAACGCCTCGAGCGCGTCGAGCGCCCGGCCGACGCCCGCCACCACGCCGTACCGGCGTCCCTCCGGCAGCCGACGCGGGAACAGCTCGAAGACCGAGCGCCGCTCGGCCGTCCCCGACTGCCGGGCGGCCTGCACCATGGTGAGCTCGTAGTGGTCGGTGAGGAGCGCCGTTGACCCGTTCACGAACGCCACTGTGCCACGATGGGCGGGTGTCAGCCGCCAGTCCCGTAGAGGTCGAGCCGACCCTCAGTCCCGACGAGATCACCTTCCTGGCCAAGCCCTGGGTGACGCTGGTGTGGGACGACCCGGTGAACCTGATGTCCTACGTCTCCTACGTCTTCCAGAAGTACTTCGGCTACGACAAGGCGAAGGCCGAGAAGCTCATGCTCGAGGTGCACACCGAGGGCAGGTCGGCGGTCTCCACGGGCACGCGCGAAGAGATGGAGCGCGACGTGCAGGCGATGCACGAGTACGGGCTGTGGGCCACGATGGAGAAGGCCTCGTAGGTTGAGCGGCTTCGAGCACCACCGGAAGTCCGACCGCGTGATCGCCACCTTCACGGGGTTCGAGGCCGACCTGCTGCGGTCCCTGGCCTCGCAGATGGTCGAGCTGCTGCGCAACGAGCGCGCCGAGCCCGCGGCGCTGACCGCCGACCCCTTCGAGGCGTTGATGGCGGAGTTCTCCGGAGCGACCGCGCCGCCGGAGGACCCGGTGCTGGCGCGACTCTTCCCGACGGCGTACCCGGACGACGAGGAGGCGGCCTCGGACTTCCGCCGCTTCACCGAGAGCGGGCTCCGCGACGGCAAGGCGGCCGCGTCCGGGCTGGTCATCGACACCCTCGAGGACGCCGGGCTGCCGCCCGAGCTGACCGAGGAGGGCCTGGTCATCGACGTCGAGCTCACCCGGTCCGAGGCCGAGACGTGGATGCGGGCCTTCACCGACATCCGGCTCGCCCTGGCCACCCGACTCGAGGTCGAGGCAGGCGACGAGGACTACTGGCACGCGCTGCCGGACGACGACCCGCGGGCGCAGGCCCACGACATCTACGAGTGGGTCGGCTACCTCCAGGAGACGGTCGTCGAGGCGCTCACGTCGTGAGCCCGGTCCCGGAGTTCGTGACCGAGATCCGCCGCAAGATCGGCAGCGAGCACCCGCTGTGGCTTCCGGCGGTGACGGCCGTCGTGCGCCGTGGCGACGAGGTGCTGCTGGTGCGGCGCTCGGACAACGGTCGCTGGACCCCGGTCACGGGCATCGTCGACCCGGGCGAGGAGCCGGCCGTCGCCGCCGCGCGGGAGGTGCACGAGGAGACGGGTGTCCGGGCGCGGGTCGACCGCCTCGCCTCGACCGCGGCGCACCCAGAGGTCACCCACGTCAATGGCGACCGCGCCGCCTACCTCGACCTCACCTTCGCCTGCACCTGGCTCGAGGGCGTGGCCCGCGTCGCCGACGACGAGTCGAGCGACGTGCGCTGGTGGCCCCTGTCCGGGCTGCCGGAGATGAGCGAGCTCATGCTCGAGCGGATCGCGGCCGCGACCAGCGACGAGCGCGAGGCGCGCTTCACCGCACCGCCCGGCCAGGAGGACGAGGATCCGCCGCCGGTGCTCGCCCCCGACGCGCCCGTGCTGGGCGTCGACGCCTGTCCGGGCGGCTGGGTCGGCGTCGTCATCGACACCGATCGACGCACGTCCGTCTTCACCGCCACCACGATCACGTCGCTGGTCGCACTGGTGCGCGAGACGTACGACGTGTCGGTGGTCGCGGTCGACATCCCCATCGGGCTGCCCGACAGCGGCGGCCGGCGCGCCGATGCCGAGGCCCGCCGCGAGCTCGTCGGCAAGTCGTCCTCGCTCTTCTCGACCCCGGTCCGCGCCGCGCTCGAGGCGCCGACCTACGAGGCCGGCCGTGCGGCCAACCTCGCCGCGACCGATGGCCGCACCAGCGTCAGCGCCCAGGCCTACGCCCTGCGGGAGAAGGTGCTCCAGGTCGACGCCTGGGTGCGTGGCCGCCCCGGCGTCGAGGTCGTCGAGGTGCACCCCGAGCTGAGCTTCGCGCGGATGGCCGGCGCGCCGGTCCTGGCGCGCAAGAAGGACGCCGACGGCGTAGGCGCGAGGCGGGAGGCCCTGGCCGCCCACGGGATCGCCGCGCCGCCGTGGTTCCGCGGCTCCGGCTTCGGCGAGGACGACCTGCTCGACGCCTGCGCCGCAGCGTGGTCGGCGCTGCGTCACTCGCTCGGGTGCTCGGAGTCCTTCCCCGAGACGCCGGAGGTGTTCTCCGACGGGATCGCTGCCGCGATCCGCGTCTGACGCGCATTCCGCGCACCAGCGCCCGTCACCGTCCGTCCCACCGGCCGGCCTCGACGATGCTGAGCCAGAGCGATGCCAACGACATGGACATCCCGTCGTGTCGTGAGACGCCCGCCGACCCGTATCGAGGGCCTGCCTAGGCTGGTCCGGTGCTGACCATCGCCCAGGAGACGTACGACGCCATCGTGGCGCACGCCAGGCGCGACCACCCCGACGAGGCGTGCGGCGTCGTGGCGGGACCCGAGGGCAGCGACCGGGCGGAGCGGTTCATCCCGATGGTCAACGCCGCCGGGAGCCCGACGTTCTACGAGTTCGACTCCACCGAGCTGCTCGCGCTCTACAAGGACATGGACGCCCGCGACGAGGAGCCGGTCGTCGTCTACCACTCCCACACCGCCACCGAGGCCTACCCGAGCCGCACCGACATCGGGCTGGCGAGCGAGCCGAACGCCCACTACGTGCTGGTCAGCACACGCGACTGCTTCGACGAGGCGGGCGGGAATACCGACGGCCCTGTGGAGTTCAGGTCATACAGAATCGTCGACGGCGTCGTGACCGAGGAAGACGTCACGATCACGCCCCCTGCAGCACCCGAGGAAGAGAGCACCCCCTGATGGCCATCGAGGTCCGGATCCCCACCATCCTGCGCACCTACACCGACGGCGCGAAGTCCGTCGAGGGCACGGGCGGCAGCCTGTCCGAGCTCATCGACGACCTCGAGGGCAACCACCCGGGCATCAAGGGCCGCCTCGTCGAGGACAAGGACGGCTCGATCGACCTGCGCCGCTTCGTCAACGTCTACGTCAACGACGAGGACGTCCGCTTCATCGGCGGCCTCGAGGCGACGCTGAGCGACGGGGACCAGGTCGTCGTGCTCCCCGCCGTCGCCGGCGGGTGATCGCGGGCCGATGACCCGCTACGACGACCTCCTCGCCTCGGTCGGCAGCACGCCGCTCGTCGGCCTGCCGCGGCTGTCGCCGGGCCGGCAGGCGAACGGCACCGACGTACGCCTCTGGGCGAAGCTCGAGGACCGCAACCCGACCGGGTCCATCAAGGACCGCCCGGCGCTGCGGATGATCGAGCGGGCCGAGGCCGACGGCACCCTGCGGCCCGGGTGCACGATCCTCGAGCCGACGAGCGGCAACACCGGCATCTCGCTGGCGATGGCCGCCAAGCTCAAGGGCTACCGCATCGTCTGCGTGATGCCGGAGAACACCTCCGACGAACGGCGCCAGCTGCTGCGCATGTGGGGAGCCGAGATCGTCTCGTCGCCCGCGGCCGGCGGCTCCAACGAGGCCGTCCGCGTCGCCAAGCAGATCGCCGGCGAGCACCCGGACTGGGTGATGCTCTACCAGTACGGCAACGAGGCCAACGCCCTCGCGCACCAGGACGGCACCGGCCCCGAGCTGCTCGCCGACCTTCCCGGCATCACCCACTTCGTCGCCGGCCTCGGCACGACCGGCACCCTGATGGGCGTCTCGCGGTTCTTCCGGGAGGCCAAGCCGGACGTCCGGATCGTCGCCGCCGAGCCGCGCTACGGCGAGCTCGTCTACGGCCTGCGCAACCTCGACGAGGGCTTCGTGCCGGAGCTCTACGACGCCTCGCTCATCGACTCGCGCTTCTCCGTCGGCCCCCGCGACGCCGTACGCCGGGTGCGCGAGCTGCTCGAGCTCGAGGGCATCTTCGCCGGCATCTCCACCGGCGCGATCCTGCACGCCGCGCTCGGCCAGGCCGCCAAGGCGGTCAAGGCGGGGGAGTCGGCCGACATCGCCTTCGTGGTCTGCGACGGCGGCTGGAAGTACCTCTCGACCGGTGCCTACGAGGGCACGGTCGACGAGGCCGAGGACCGGCTCGACGGCCAGCTCTGGGCGTAGCCCGAAAACTGGCTGTGGATCGACGCTCGCTGTCAGTGGCTTCGCCTATAATCAAACACATGATCGAGACGCTGGAGCAGGTGGGAGAGAGGGTCGAGGACGACCTCTCGGCCTCCGACCTGCTCGCGCTGGCTCGTGACCGCAAGGCCGCCGAGGACCAGGCCGCCGCCGAGCTCCTCGAGGTCGCCGCCCGCTGGGCCGACCTCCACCCGCCCGAGTCCATCCACTCCGCGGCCGCGTTCACCGTCCCCGGCCACGAGCACGAGGAACCCATCGCCGGCTCCGGCTGCCCGCTCGTGGCGGAGTTCTGCATCGCCGAGCTCGGCGCCGTCCTCGGCATCTCCACCACCGCGGCGAAGAAGCTCATCGGCCACGCCCTCGAGCTGCGTCACCGCCTCCCACGGTTGTGGGCGCAGGTCCACGCCGGTGCCGTGCCGTCCTGGCGGGCGCGGCTCGTCGCCGAGGCGACCATCCACACCTCTCCCGCGCTGACCGTCGAGGCCGCTGCCTTCGTCGACGCGCAGGTTGCCGCGGTGGCCGGTCGCATCGGCACCGCCCAGCTCGACCGGCTCGTCGCCGAGACCATCAAGCGCTACGACCTCGCCGCCACCGATCCCGCCACGGACCCGGAGGACGGCTACCTCTCCGTCGACCCCCGCCACGCCACGCTGCACGACGAGGACGTGCACTTCGCCGGCACCATGCGGTTCGAGGCCGAGCTCGACATCGCCGACGCCCTCGACCTCGACCGCGCCCTCGTCCACGGCGCCGCGACTCTAGAAGGCACTCGGGTCCACCGCATCGCTCGACGTACGCCGCTCGGAAGCCCTCGGCGACCTCGCCCGCACCCAGACCGCCCTCGAGCTAGCCAGGCGCCGGCAGCGCGACCCGGCGACGGGCTCCCGGCCGCCCGGGAGGTCGTCCTCCACGCCCACTTCGACGCCGCGACCGTCGGCGAGCAGACGGTGTTCGGCCCACCGGGCGGCTCGAAGAAGGTCAGCGGCTGGTCCTGCTCGACCAGGTCCGCGACTGGTGCGGCGACTCCCGCACGCAGGTCACCATCAAGCCCGTCATCGATCTGAACGCCGACCTGTCGACACCGGCGTACGAGGTTCCCGACCGGATCCGCGAACAGGTCGTTCTGCGGGATCGCACGTGCGTGTTCCCGTGGTGCACCCGCCCCGCGCGTGGCTGCGACATTGACCACGTCACCGCGTTCGACCACGACGCAACAGCCGAAGGCCGATCCCAACCCGGCCCGACCACGACCTCGAACCTCGCGGCCCTCTGCCGCTACCACCACCGACTCAAGACCTTCACACCATGGCGCTACCGCATGGTCGAGCCAGGCGTGTTCGAGTGGACCTCGCCCCACGGCCACCGCTACCGACGCGACCGGACCGGCACCACGCCGTCGACCAGCCCGAGCCACCCGAACGACCATGACCCCGCCCCACACCCCGCCGAGCTGACGCCGGCGGGGCCACAGGCACGTCATGGCTTCGTCCCGACACGCACACGCGGCAGATGCGGACGCCAGTCGCCTCAAGCGTTGCCGACGGCGACTATGCGCTGAAGGGTCGACCACCCGCGTGAAGTGGCTGGGGTTCCCGTGGCGCGTTCCATCAATCGGTTCACATGGGGGCGCTGACCACCTTGCGCAGGGCGGGCGGCAAACAGTTCCCGATCACTTATCCGCGTGAGAACGGTCCGCTGTGCATCGCCGAGGCGCGCTGGGTCGAGAGGGTCGGCGTCGTGACGAAGGAAAGCCACCTCGCATCCCCACTCTGCGAGACCGTGCCCCGCGAACGGATCGCTATCCATGAGGCTCACAAGCCACGGCAGCGACCGGATGGCGACCATCTCTCTGCGGCCGAGAACGCGCTGCACCCCCGCCTCAAGGCGATTGGCCAGGATCCCGGGAGTGATCTCGTCGGCAGTGAACGTCAGATTGCCCGTGGTCAGGTGCGACAGGACGTTCGTCCCACCAGCCTCGCGTGCGAGGGCGAGCAGAGTGTCGCGATGCAGACCCTCCCGGCCCACCATCACGTTCCGGACGAGTGCCACCCAGCGCATAGCGCGACCATCTCACGGCCGTCCGCATCTCGGCAGACCGTCACGCTCATCGCGGCAGACCCGGGCGAGCGTAGCCGCCCTCAATGCGGCAGGGGCGAGCGCTATTTCAGTTGCCGCCGACGCCACACTATGGCGCTGTTCGGCGACTCGCCGGTCGGGGCCGGATCCGTCCGAATCACCTTGAACCCCTCGCGTTCGTAGAACCTTCCGGCTCGGGTGTTCCCGGCGAAGTGCTCCACGTCGACACGGCCTACTCCCCGCGGGAGCGATGCGATCGCCTGACGGAGCAACTCCACCCCGAGTGATCGGCCCCGATGCTCCGGCGCGAGGTACATCTTCCAGATGACCTGCTCGCCAGCCAGTTCACCGGTCTGGCACACGCCAACGACGTCGCGATCCGTCGCGGCGACGTGGACTCGGTTCGCCTCGACGGCGGATGCCATGCGATCGAGCGACCACCAGGACAACTGCGCCTGCGCGGCATGCTCCCCGAGGATCGGGGTGTAGTACGGGGGGATCACGGCAGATCCGAAGGCGGCGATCGCATCAAGATCGTGGAGTTCAGCCTTCCGGACCTGCGCCCCCATGGTTGCCACCATAACGCCCGCGACCGCTCATCGGCATGAGCGGATGACCGGCTTCGGAGACTCGGCGCTGTGTTGCTTCGCGAGGTCCAGGTCCGACGAGATCACGGCGTGGAGAGCCGACGCCAGACTTCCGTACCCGACCACCCCAGAAACCCGGCTACGCTCCCGGCATGCTGCGGACCGCCCGAGTCCTCCTCCCGTCGGTGGTGCTCGTCCTCACGTTCCTCGCGATCCCCGCGAACGCGGCGCCCGACGACAGCAGCGCTCCGAGCGTCGGCCTCGGCGAGCGTCACGCCGCCACCGCCGATCGCCGGGTCGTGACGTACTCCGTCACCACCCGCGGACGCGTCACCGCCTCGATGGAGGTGTTCCGGCGCCAGGCGCAGGAGACGTACGACGACCCGCGCGGCTGGCGGGCCGGTGGCGTGGAGTTCCGCCGGGTGCGGCGCGGTGGTGACTTCACGCTGGTGCTGGCATCGGCGGGTGCCGTGCCGAGCTTCTCGCCGAGCTGCTCGGCGTCGTGGTCGTGCCGGGTCGGCAGGTTCGTGATCATCAACCAGTACCGCTGGCGGCACGCCTCGGTCGCCTGGAACCGCGCCGGCAGGTCGACCCGCGACTACCGCCACCTGGTCGTCAACCACGAGACCGGGCACTGGCTCGGGCTCGGGCACGCGTCCTGCCCCCGCCGGGGCACCAAGGCGCCGGTGATGATGCAGCAGTCCAAGGGCACCGGCGGCTGCCGGCTCAACCCGTGGCCGCTCCCGTGGGAGGCGGCCCGGGTCAGGTGAGCCGGCAGCGGTCCGTCAGCGCTTGTTGGCGTCGATCGCGACGATCCCGAAGCCGGGGGAGCCGATCACGACGTTCGACGAGGCGTTGCGCAGCAGGACGGTGACGAGCTCGCGACCTTCCGTGACGTCGTCGTCGAGGATCCGGACCGGGACGTAGTGGCGCACCTCGCCCGGCGCGAAGGTGAACCGGCCCTCCTCGGCGACGAAGTCGACGCCCGCCTCGGCGGTCTCGCCGGTGACCGACCAGGTCACGTCCACGGCCGTGGCCTGCGGGTCGTGCAGGTCCACCGGGACCCACACCGTGCGCTCGCGCTCCGGCGTGTGGGTGCGGAGGTCGCCCACCCGCACCTCGTTGCGGCTCAGCCAGTGGGCCCGCCTGCTCAGCCAGTCGGCGAGGAACGACACCTCGCTGGTGCGGTTGCGGGCGTGGCGGGTCCACTCGAGGTCGGTGTCATCGGCGTGCCACTGCTGCCAGTCGGCCTCGGCCGACGGAGTCAGCGAGGCGGACGCCTGCGGCAGCTGGGCGATGACCTGGTCGACGGCCGGTCGCAGCGCCTGCCAGCGCTTCTTCACGCGTCGGGAGAAGCTCGGGTCCTGCAGCATCCGGGAGATCCAGTGCCGGCCGGTGCGGGTGTACCACTCCTCGGCGCTCGTCGAGCCCTTCCACTTCGTGCCGCCGCTGAGGTCGAAGTCCCACACGGGACCGAAGACGAAGCGCTTGCCGGGCACCCAGCTGAAGTTCACGCTCGACTGGAAGTTGGAGTCCTGGTTGGCGAAGAGCTCCTCGACGAGGTACCAGTCGATGAGCCTGCGCACATCGATGTAGGCCCGGTAGCCCGTCTTCGGGTCGTCGAAGTCCCGGCCGTAGAGGACCCGCTCGAAGCGCGACACCGCGTGGCGGACCTGGCGGCGCTGGCGCTTGGTGACCTCGTCGGGGTCCTTGAAGGCGATGGAGGAGCCCCGCTTGGTGCGGAAGCCCGGCTCACCGTCGCGCAGGAAGCGCTTGTTGAACTCGAGCAGGTAGCCGTCGTCCGGGAGGTCGACGCGGCCGTCGCCCTCCTCGACCTGCTCGGTCAGCATGTAGAGGCCCTGCGACTGCCCGTTGAGGACCACGTCGACGAAGCGGAACGTGGGGGTCCAGGCCAGACGCGACTGGGCAGCGATCGCGAACGCGGCGGCCGTGCGCAGCCCGCTGCGGTCGGCGTAGTTCGCCAGCAGCACCCACTCGTCGTGCTCGATGTCGCCGACGAGGGCGGCGTCGTCCTCGAGCTTGAGCTTGTAGGGCTTCTTGGCCCAGCTCCAGCTCGAGTTGCCGCGCCCGCGCACCTCGGTGGTGCGGGTGACGCCGTCGAGGGTGACCGTGCCCGCGACGTAGTCCTCGCGCCCGACCGGCACCCCCAGCGTGTCGATGACCAGCTGTGTCGGCGCCGCGGGTGGCCAGCCGACGGCAGCCGCGGCCGCCGGGTCGGGCTCGACGGCGGCGCCGGACGTCACCGGCGCCAGCAGCGCGGAGGACACGGCCAGCGCGAGGGAGGCGCCCAGCGTCGCGGCGTACGTGGACAGGATCATGGTGCCTCCTCGACGGCCCGGAACTCGGGCACTGTACACGTCAGTCGGGGAGTGAGACGTCCAGATCGAGCGCGGAGTTGTGCTCGCTTCCGGGGACCGCGTCGAGGTCGAGCAGGTCGAGGGTGAGGTTCGCCAGGTCTCCGTTGCGCACCGGCTGCCGCGCCTTCCGGTAGCCCGTGCGGCGGGTGCCGGGGTCGCGGTAGTCGTCGGCGTTGAGCTCGTAGAGGTCCGCCCCGGCGGCCACACCGGGGCCGGCCACCATGAACGCGATGCGGTAGTTGGCCAGCTTCGTGGCGTCGGAGTGGTCGGTGCCCCGGCCTCCGTGGTCGCTGGTGAGGATGATCGCGGTGCTGCCCGCCCGGAGCGGGTCGGACTGCACGGCGCCGACGATCTCGCCGACGAGGTCGTCGACGCGCCTGATGGCGCGGAGGTAGGCCTTCGACATGAAGCCCTTGTCGTGCCCGACCGCGTCGGGCAGTGACAGGTGCACGAAGCGGAAGGCACGGGTGTGGTCGACGATGTCGCGGCGCACCGACCGGGCGAGCACGGTGTTGTCGAGGCGGATGCGCGTCGTGTCGATGCTCAGCGGCCAGCTCCGCTTCCACAGCGAGAACTTCGTCTTGCTCGCGAACAGGGCGGTGCGCCCGCCGGCGGCGTGGACGGACGTGAAGACCGACTCGATGCGCCTGCCCGCTGCCGCCTGCACCGTCCGCGGCCGGCGGCGGTCGTCGTTCCACGTCACGCCGTGGCCACCGGTGGAAGCCTGGATGCGGCGTCCGGTCACCATCCCGGTGTGGTTGGGAAGGGTGATCGTCAGCTCGTGCTCGGTGCGGGCGTTCAGCGTCGAGGCGCCCGTCGCCATGAGGTCGTGGAGGTGGGGCGTGCCCGCGACGCCGAGCCGCTCGAGGGCGTCGGTGTTGAGGCCGTCGATCGAGATCGCGAGGACCGAGGTGATCGGGTCGTCGAGCGACGTCCGCGCGCCGTGGGCGACGTCGCCGGCCGGCACCGCGGCGGGCGCCTGGGCTCCCACGAGGAGGATGCTGCTGCAGGCGACGACGGACGCGAGCACGGGACGCAGGGGCACCGTCCGACCCTAACGTGAGCACTCCGGTGTGACGGGGTCGACGCGGCGGATGGCGTGACCGCTGACCCGTCCAGCGCCTAGCCTGCTGCCTGTGCCGACCCCCACGCCGACGAGCGCCGACGCCCCCATCGGCATCTTCGACTCCGGCTTCGGCGGGCTCACCGTGGCCAGGTCGGTGATCGACCAGCTGCCGCACGAGTCGGTGGTCTACCTCGGCGACACCGCCCGCCAGCCCTATGGGCAGAAGCCGATCGGCGAGGTGCGCGAGTACGCCCTCGAGTGCCTCGACCACCTCTACGAGCAGGGGGTCAAGGCGCTCGTCATCGCGTGCAACTCCGCCAGTGCCGCGATGCTGCGCGACGCCCGCGAGCGCTACGACGTACCCGTCGTCGAGGTGATCCTCCCGGCCGCCCGCCGTGCCGCGGCGGCCACCCGCAACCGTCAGGTCGGCGTCATCTGCACCCGGGCCACCGCCAGCTCGATGGCGTACGACGACGCGTTCGCCGCGGCGCCCCACCTCGACCTGCACATCCAGGCGTGCCCGAGCTTCGTGGACTTCGTCGAGCAGGGCGTCACCGGCGGTGACGAGCTGCTCGCCGCGGCCCACGAGTACCTCGACCCGCTGGCCGCCGCGGGCGTCGACACCCTCATCCTGGGCTGCACCCACTACCCGCTGCTGACCGGCGTCATCTCGTACGTCATGGGCGACGAGGTCACCCTGGTGAGCTCGGCCGAGGAGTGCGCCAAGGACGTCTACAAGATGCTCGCCCGCACCGGGCTGATGCGCGAGGGCGGCGAGGCCGACTACACCTTCTCGACGACGGGCAGCCCCGAGGACTTCGCCACGATCGGTCGCCGGTTCCTCGGCTCGGAGCTGCTCGGCGCCAGCCAGTTCGCCGGCGGGCTCCGGTGAGGCTCCGGTGAGGCTCACGATCGTCGGGTGCTCCGGCTCCTACCCGGGTCCGGAGTCCGCGGCGAGCTGCTACCTCCTCGAGGAGCAGCACGAGGGTCGTACCTGGCGGGTGCTGCTCGACCTCGGCAACGGCTCGCTCGGCCAGCTCCACCGCTACGCCGACCCGCTCGAGGTCGACGCCGTCCTCGTCAGCCACCTCCACGCCGACCACTGCCTCGACCTCTGCGGCTACTACGTGATGCGCAAGTACCACCCGTTGGGTCCGCAGCCGCGGATCCCCGTGTGGGGACCGGCCGGCACCGCCGAGCGGATGGCGCGCGCGTACGACCTGCCCGCCGTCCCGGGCATGACTGAGGAGTTCGACTTCCGGGCCTGGGAGGCGCCCGTCGTGATCGGCCCCTTCACCGTCGAGGCCCGGCAGGTCGTCCACCCGGTCACCGCCTACGCGCTCCGGGTGACCGCCGGCGGACGCACCCTCGTCTACTCCGGCGACACGGGGCCCTGCGACGCGCTCGACGACGTCGCGAGCGCCGCGGACCTGCTGCTCGCCGAGGCCTCCTTCGAGTCCGGTGTCGACAACCCGCCCGACCTGCACATGACCGGCGCCGACTGTGGGCGTACGGCGGCCCGCGCAGGCGTCGGCCGCCTGGTCCTCACCCACGTGCCGCCGTGGCACGACCCGGCCGTCGCCGAGTCCGAGGCGCGTGCCGAGTGGTCCGGACCGATCGAGCTGGCGCGGGCCGGGGCGACGTACGAGCTCTGACTCCGGCGCTCAGACCAGCCCGGCGTCGTGGACGACCATCGCGACCTGCACCCGGTTGGTGCTGGCGAGCTTGGCGAGCAGGCGCGAGACGTGGGACTTCACGGTCGGCACGGAGAGATAGAGCTCCGAGGCGATCTCGGAGTTGCTGAGCCCGCGACCGACGCAGACCGCGACCTCGAGCTCGCGCTCGGTCAGGACCGTCAGCCGGTCGGCTGCGGCGCTCGAGCGGTCGGTCGAGGTCGAGCTGCGCAGCCGCGCCAGGATGCTGCGGGTCGCCGACGGCGACAGCATCGCGTCGCCCGCGGCGACGGTGCGGATCGCGTGGACGATGTCGCCGGGTGGGGTGTCCTTGAGCAGGAAGCCGTCCGCCCCCGCGGCGACCGCCCGGACCACGTGGTCGTCCGCGTCGAACGTCGTCAGCACCACGACGGCGGGCGGGGAGGGCCGCTGGTGCAGGACCTGGGTGGCCTCCAGGCCGTCCATCACCGGCATCCGGATGTCCATCAGCACCACGTCGGGCTCGAGCTCGCCGACGAGCGCGACGCCGACCTCCCCGTTGGGCGCCTCGCCGACCACGTCGATGTCGCTCTGCCCGCCCAGCATCAGGGCGAGCGCCGACCTGACCAGCGGGTCGTCGTCGACGAGCAGCACCCGGATCACGCGGTCCACGGTAGCCATGCCTCCAGCACGAACGTCGCATCCTCGGTCCGCTGGTCGAGCCGGCCACCCCTCAGATCGATGCGCTCGCGGAGGCCGACGAGCCCCAGGCCGGCACCTGGTGCGCCGGTGCCCCGGTCGCCCGGCGCGTCAGCCAGCGCGTTGGCCAGCGGGTTGGCCAGGGGGTTGGCCAGCACCACGGTGATCCCGGTGCGCGGGTCGCCCGTGGAGCTGATCGCGACCTCCGACCCGGGGGCGTGCTTGCGCACGTTGGTGATGCCCTCCTGCACGATGCGGTAGACCGTGCGACCGGTCGCGGGCGGCACCGGCGTCGTCGTGTCGACGCGGTCGGACCAGTCGATCTCGAGGCCGAGGGTCTGGGCCTCGGCGACCAGCGCCGCGATGTCGTCGTACGTCGGCTGCGGGCGTGCGGTGGCCGGGCCGGGGTCGTCCTCGCGCAGCACGCCGAGGACGTCGCGCAGCTCGTGGAGGGCGTCGTTGGCCTGGCTCTGGATCTGCCCGAGTCCCTCGCGGAGACGCTCGTTGTCGAGGTCGTCGCGGAACGCGAGCGCGCCCGCGTGCATGGAGACCTGGGTGATCCGGTGCGCGAGCACGTCGTGCATCTCGCGGGCGATGCGTGCCCGCTCGGTCGACCGGGCCTGTGCGAGCCGCAGGTCCTGCTCGGTCTCGGCCCGCTCGGCGCGGGACCGCAGGGTCCACATGAGCTCGCGGCGCGAGCCGATGTAGAGCCCCCAGCCCATCATCCCGGCGTTGACGATGAGGTTCACCACGGTCGTGACCACCTCGTCGTTGTCCGCGAAGGGCGCGAGCGTGGTCCAGGTCTGCGCGGCGGCGAAGTTGGCGACGCCGACCAGGAGGACCTCGGGGAGGTTGCGCCGGGTCGCGACCGACACCGCGGCCAGGGTCGCCGGGCCGGCCGCGATGCCCGACAGGGCGCTCATCGCGGCGATGACGACGGCGATGGAGACGGGCGCACTCCGGCGGAAGTGCACCAGCACGAAGGCGGCGATCCCCAGCACGACATCGAGGACGAAGAGGTTCCGGTGCTCGCGCCACTCGACCCCCGCGACCGTCTGCCAGACGAGCAGCGAGAACGCCACGCAGAGCGCGTCACGCCACGCGTGATCCACCCAGCGCAGGGCCGGCTGGGTCTCGGAGGCGGCGGGTCGGGTCTCCACGGCGGGGAGCCTATCGACCGGCATCCCTGCGTGGTCGCAACCGAGAGCGCCGAACTAGGGTCGTCCCCATGACTTCTGCCCCCCGCGCCGACGGCCGTGCCGACGACGAGCTCCGTCCGATCACCATCACCCGCCACTGGCTCGACCACGCCGCCGGCTCGGTGCTGGTGGAGTTCGGCGGCACGAAGGTGCTGTGCGCGGCCTCCGCCTCCGAGGGCGTGCCGCGTTGGCGCAAGGGCTCCGGGCTGGGCTGGGTCACCGCCGAGTACGCGATGCTCCCCGCCGCGACCAACACCCGCTCCGACCGCGAGTCGGTCAAGGGCCGCATCGGGGGGCGCACCCACGAGATCTCCCGGCTGATCGGCCGCTCGCTGCGGGCGGTCATCGACTACGAGGCGCTCGGTGAGAACACGATCGTCCTCGACTGCGACGTGCTGCAGGCCGACGGCGGCACCCGTACGGCCGCGATCACGGGTGCCTACGTCGCACTCGCCGACGCGGTCGCGCACCTGCGCGGCAACGGCGCGCTGACCGGTGAGCCGCTGACCGGGTCGGTCGCCGCGGTGAGCGTCGGCATCATCGACGGTGTCCCGCGCCTCGACCTGCCCTACGTCGAGGACGTGCGCGCCGAGACCGACATGAACGTCGTGATGACCGGCGGGGGATCGTTCGTCGAGGTCCAGGGGACGGCCGAGGGCGCCGCGTTCGACCGCGCCGAGCTCGACGCCCTGCTGAGCCTGGCCGAGAAGGGCTGCGCCGACCTGACCCGGATGCAGCAGGAGGCCCTCGCCCGATGAGGGTCTTCCTGGCCTCGGGCAACGCCAAGAAGATCGGCGAGATGCAGCGCATCCTCGCCGAGCACGTCCCCGACATCGAGGTCCTGGGGATCGCCGACGTCGAGGGCTACGTCGAGCCGGTCGAGGACCAGCCCACCTTCGAGGGCAACGCGCTGCTCAAGGCGCGCGCCGGCGTCACCGCGACCGGGTTGCCGTCGATCGCCGACGACAGCGGGCTGTGCGTCGACGCGCTCAACGGCATGCCGGGCGTGCTGTCGGCCCGCTGGTCGGGGCCCCCGCCCGGTGACAAGGAGAGGGCAGACGAGCAGAACAACGAGCTCCTGCTCGCCCAGCTCGACGACGTGCCCGACGAGCGGCGCGGCGCGCACTTCACCTGTGCGATCGCGTGGGTGCTGCCCGACGGGCGCGAGCGGGTCGTGGGGGGACGGATGCCGGGCCGGATCATCCGCGAGCAGCGGGGGAGCGGCGGGTTCGGCTACGACGTGGTGTTCGTCGCGGTGGAGCACGACGCCGAGGAGCTCACCTCCGCCGAGCTCGAGCCCGGCGAGAAGGACCGCATCTCGCACCGCGGGCGAGCCCTGCGGGAGCTGGCGCCCTACGTCGCCGCGGACCTGTCAGACGGCTGATGCGCCCTCACGGGCGGTCACCCGGCGCGAGAGCCACATGCCCCAGAGGGCCGCGAACACGAACATGATCAGCGAGTAGACGGCTGCGGGGACGGAGATCTCGACCTCGTCGAGGACCTCGACCGCGACGAAGATCGCGAGCGTCGCGTTGTGCACGCCGACCTCCATCGAGGAGGCGATCGCCTGCGGGCCGGTGACGCCGAACGCCTTCGGCACGACGTAGCCCACGACCAGGCTGATCGCGCAGAAGAGCGCGGCGATCAGGCCGACGTCGGCGAGGTAGTCGCCGACGTTCTCGCGCTGGTCCAGCAGGATGCCGAGCACGAGGACCGCGAGGATCACCGCCGACCCGATGCGCACCGGCTTGTCCATCCGCCGCGCGAACCCGGGTGCCCGGTTGTTGACCAGCATGCCGATGCCCACGGGAAGGAGGATCAGCGCGAACACCTTGACGATCTCGACGAGCGGCATCGTCACGTCGTCCTGCCGGTCGAAGTAGGCGATCGCCAGGCCGGTGATCAGCGGCAGCGTCACCACGGCGATGACCGTGTTGATCGCGGTCAGCGTGATGTTGAGGGCCACGTCGCCCTTGAAGAGGTGGCTGAAGAGGTTCGCCGTGGTGCCGCCCGGGGACGCCGCCAGCAGCAGCATGCCGATGCCGAGCAGCGCGGGCAGGTCGAAGAGCACCACGAGGCCGAAGCAGACGGCCGGGAGCAGCACGATCTGGCACGCCAGCGCGACGGCCACCGCCTTCGGCGCGCGGCCGACCCGCTTGAAGTCCCCGATCGTCAGGTCCAGGCCGAGGCCGAACATGATGATCGCGAGCGCGAGGGGTAGTCCGACAGTGGTCAGCGCGGAGTCCATGCGCGGACCCTAGTGGTGGCGTCGGTCACGGGCGAGGGGGTCGCGCAAACACGCGACTTAGGTCGAGGGTGCGCTCGGAGAGATTCGAACTCTCACTGGCCACGACCTAAACGTGGTGCCTCTGCCGTTGGGCTACGAGCGCTGGGTCCTAGTCCAACCCTAGGTCCCGCCGCAGCTTCGCCACGTGGCCGGTGGCCTTGACGTTGTACTGCGCGAGCTCGACCTTCCCGTCCTCGTCGACCACGAAGGTCGAGCGGAGCACGCCCTCGACCTCCTTGCCGTAGAGCTTCTTGGTGCCGTACGCGCCGTACGCCTGGTGCACCGCGAGGTCGTCGTCGGAGAGCAGCGTGAGGGTGAGGGCGTCGCGCTCGCGGAACTTCGCGAGCCTGGCCGGCTGGTCCTTGGACACGCCGAGCACCTCGTAGCCGGCGCCGCGCAGCGAGTCGAGCGACTCGGAGAAGTCGCAGGCCTGCGTCGTGCAGCCGGGGGTCATCGCGGCCGGGTAGAAGTAGACGATGACCTTCTTGCCGCGGAGCCCGGCGAGGCTCACCTGCTCCTCGGTGTCGCTGGTGAGGGTGAAGTCGGGTGCGGTGTCACCGGCGGTCAGGCGGTCGGTCATGCGATTCCCTTCTCGAACTTCTCCTCGACGCGGCCCAGGTGGTACCACGCGACGCTGGCGGCCCAGACGACGATGAACAATGCCACGAGCCCGAACCCGACGTACTCCAGGTCGAGGTTGCCGGCCCAGGCCAGCCCGGGCACCCACTCGGAGGCGAGCTGGACGAGCAGCAGGGCGCCGATCGAGAGGGCCACCGTCACGGACAGGATCGTGACGGTGAAGTTGTAGTAGATCTTGCGGATCGGCTTGAGGAACGCCCACGAGTACGCCCGTGTCATGAGGACCCCGTCGATCGAGTCGAAGAGCACCATGCCCGCCGCGAACAGCACCGGGAGCGTCATGACGGCGTACCACGGCAGCGCGAACGCGGCCGTGCCGCCGGCCAGCACGAGCAGCGCGACCTGCGTGGCGGTGTCGAAGCCGAGGCCCATCAGCAGGCCGACCGGGTAGAGGTGGCGGGCCCGGGTGACCTTCTGCGTCGTCTTCTTGAAGATCCGCGCGAAGAAGCCGCGGTTGTGGAGGTGGTGCTCGAGGTGCTCCTCGTCGAAGGTGCCGGCACGCAGGTGGCGGTAGGCGTGGAAGATCCCCACGAGCGCGCTGAGGTTCATCAGTCCGATGACGATGAGGAACGTCCCCGCCGTGACCGTGCCGACGGTGCCGAGCGTGCCCTGGAGCGCCGATCCGTCGTCCTGGACCGGGTCGGCGAGCGCTCGTACGCCGATGGCGAGCAGCAGGCTCAGGCCGAAGACGACGCTGGAGTGGCCCATCCCGAACCAGAAACCGGTCGTCGTCGCGGGGGAACCGTCGCCGACGAGCTTGCGGGTCGTGTTGTCGATGGCCGCGATGTGGTCGGCGTCGAACGCGTGACGGGCGCCGAGCAGGAACGCGGCGACACCGAGGCCCACCCCGAACACGCCGGCGCTGCCCACGTCGAATCGCTGCGGCGCGACGACGGCGACGAGGACTCCCCAGCCGAACGCGTTGAGGGCGACCACCACGGCGGCCATGGCGGCGATGTGGCGGCGATCGGTGGGCGACCACGAGCGGAGCAGGTTGTTCACACCGCAATGTTATTGCATGTCAGTTGCAACAAGACCGGCGAGCGTCATGAACGGGGTCCGGGGCGTTGCGGTTGCGTTGGTAGCCTTCCGGCGTGACCCAGGACATGAGCGCGCTCGAGCGCGAGATCGAGGAGACGCGTCAGCGCCTCGCCTCGACCATCGACCAGCTCGCGCACCGCGCCCACCCGAAGACCATCGTCGGTCGGCAGGTGACGACGGTGAAGTCCAGCTTCGTCGACCTCGACACCGGTGCCCCGCGCACCGACAACATCCTCAAGGTCGCGGGTGCGGTCGTCGGCGTGGTGGTCCTGCTTGCGCTCGTGCGCAAGGTCGCCGGCTGAGGCATGGCCTACCTCGTCAAGGAGAAGGACCGCGCCCCGGCGGTCACCGCACCCGTCCCCGTCGACGGGTCGCTGCCGCGCGCATGCGTGATCGGCGCCGGGTCGTCGGGCATCACGGCGGCCAAGCACCTCTACCTGGCCGGCATCCCGTTCGACTGCTTCGAGCAGGGGCAGGAGGTCGGCGGCAACTGGGTCTTCGAGAACACCAACGGGCAGTCGGCCTGCTACGACAGCCTCGAGATCAACACGTCGTGCCCGCGGATGGCGTACTCCGACTTCCCGATGCCCGCGGACTACCCGCCGTACGCGCGCCACGACCAGGTGGCGGCCTACTTCGACCAGTACGTCGACCACTTCGGCTTCCGCGACACGATCACCTTCGGCACGACCGTCGAGGAGGTCTCGCGCACGGGTGACGGCCGGTGGGACGTGCGGATCGGCGGACCGGACGGCACCGAGACCAGGACGTACGACGCGGTGCTGGTCGCCAACGGCCACCACTGGGACGCCCGCTGGCCCGAGCCGGCCTACCCCGGCACCTTCGACGGCGAGCAGATCCACGCGCACGACTACCGCTCGCGCGACCAGCTCGCCGGGCGCGACGTCGTCGTGGTGGGCGCAGGCAACTCCGCCATGGACATCTCGGTCGAGGCGTCCTACGTCGCGCGGACGACGACGTGGTCCGTGCGCCGCACCGAGTGGGTGCTGCGCAAGTTCCTCCTGGGCAAGCCGTCCGACCAGGTGGCGCTGCCGGGCTGGATGCCGTGGTGGGTGACCGCCGCGCGGCTGCGGATCGGCGCGGCGACGTCGGGGAGCATGACGAAGTACGGGTTGCCCACCCCGACCCACAAGCCCGGGCAGTCGCACCCGGTGCAGTCGGAGAAGATCCGCGAGCGGCTCGCCGCCAAGGCGGTCACCGCGCGGCCTGCGATCGAGCGGCTCGACGGGAACCGCGTCGCCTTCGTCGACGGCACCAGCGCCCCGGCCGACCTGATCGTGTGGGCCACGGGCTACCGCATCACCTTCCCGTTCCTGTCGACCGACCTGGTGTCGGTCGAGGACAACGACCTCCCGCTGTGGAAGCGGACCGTGCACCCCGACCTGCCTGGCCTCTACTTCATTGGGCTGGTGCAGGCGATCGGCGCATTGATGCCGATCTCCGAGGCGCAGTCGGCGTGGATCGCCGAGACACTGACCGGCGGCTACGTCCCTCCCGCCGACTCCGTCGTACGCCGGCAGATGCGGGCCGAGCACGAGCGCGACACCCAGCAGTTCTACGCCTCGCCGCGCCACACGCTCGAGGTCGACTTCGACCACTACCTCTGGGACCTCGCGCGCGAGCGCACGAAGGGACGTGCCCGTGCTTCGTCGTAGAGTCGCCGGCCTCGCCCTCCGGGCCGCACGGTGGAAGGCCGTCGGCGAGGTTCCGCAGCGTGGCGTGCTCGTCGGTGCCCCGCACACCTCCAACTGGGACTGGGTGCTCACCCTGCTGCTCGGCTGGACCTACGGCATCGACATCAAGCTGCTGGTCAAGCAGGAGCTCTTCGTCGGCCCGCTCGGGTGGTTGCTGCGGCGCACCGGCGCCGTCGAGCTGGACCGGAAGAACCCGTCGGCGACGATCAAGAAGATGCTCGCCGAGTCCGAGGGCGACGCCCCGTGGCTGATCGGGATCGCCGCAGAGGGCACGCGCTCGAAGGGCGAGTACTGGAAGTCGGGCTTCTACCGGATCGCGCGACAGACCGGGCTCCCGATCACGCTGGCCTACCTCGACGTGCCGTCGCGCACCGTCGGGTGGGGTCCGACCTTCCACCCGACCGGCGACGTGCGGGCCGACATGGACGTGCTCCGCGAGTTCTACGCCGACAAGACGGGCTTCAATCCCGAGGACTTCACGCCGCCGCGGCTGCGCGAGGAGGGGTGAGATCCACCGCCCTCCGTTGGGGTGGGCCCAACTTTCTGCGCCCCTGCGCGAGGGCTAGGTTGTCGGGGTCAACCGAAGGGAGCATGTCATGGCTTTGCTGCTGTGGATCCTTGCCGTCATCCTCGTGGTGTCCGGCATCGTCTCGCTGGTCCGAGGCCAGCTTCTGATGGGCATCGTCCTCATCATCGTCGGCCTGCTGGTCGGCCCTGGTGGAGTGAGCCTGTTCACGAAGTAGCCCCTTGAGGGGAAACAACCGAGGGGCCGGTCCGCATGGACCGGCCCCTCGTTCCTGCTTCGCTGGTGAGGATCAGCGCGACCAGACCCGTACCCAGTCGACCCGCGCCCGCTGGTGCATCGTCCTGTCAGTGAGCTTCTCCAGCTCGTAGTCCGAGGTCAGCATGGACAGCAGCAGGTACTCCGGCGACTGCGACACGATCTCGGTCTCGCGCCAGAACTCGCGGCCGTCGACGCGGAAGATGTAGGCGTCCGGGGTCCACTCGACGCTGAACACGTGGTACGCGTTCGACCAGGTCTCGGCCCTCTTCTTCAGCCGGTTCGCGTAGGGGAACTTCCCGCCGAGCTTGTGGTGGGTGTTGTCCGCGTCGTACCAGTGCAGGAACGCGGCGACGTGCGAGTCCTTCTTGGTGCGACCGAAGAACTCCACCACGTCGATCTCGGTGCCCTTGGCCGGGTCGCCGGGCGTGTACCAGTTCGCGGGCTGCATCCAGAACGAGGCGTGCATGCCCTTGTCGAGGTGCATCTGCATCCGGACGGCGGCGTAGCCGTAGGTGAAGGAGAACGTCCCGCCCGTGTAGAGCTGGGTGTTGAGCATGTACGGGTGCGATCCCGACTGCCCGTTGAGGGTCCAGTTGCAGGGCGTGCCGGCGCGCGCGGGGTCCGGGGCGACGCCCATCTGGAGCACCCCCTTGCCGACGGAGCGGGCGTGACGGGACAGGCGCGAGCACATCCTCATGTACGCCGGCGCCAGCGTCGGCTGGTCCGCCCACTTGGAGCGGTCGATCCTCCTGCCGGAGAACTCGTCCCGGAACAGCGTCCTGAACCTCCGTCCGCGCACCGTGTCGGTCGCGGCGACCGCCCTGCCCGAACGCGACAGGGCGACGGCACGGTAGAGGCTGGTGCGGTCGGGGAGCGTGAAGATCGTCGAGCCGCTCCGGTGCTGCCGGCCGCGCGCCACCGTCTCCCACCCCGACCCGCCGTCCCGCTGCAGGACCACGGCCTGGCCGGTCCGCGTGTTCGAGAAGGTGGCCAGTGCCTGGGTCTTGCCGGACGATCTCGTCGGGCGCTTCCCCGGCTGGCTGATGGCCGGGCGCAGGCTGAGGACCCCGGTGACCTCGGGTGCCTGCGCGAGCGGCGACGGCGTCGTGGTGCTGGCGGCGGGCGCACCCAGCAGGGTCGCGATGCAGGCGAGCGCGACCAGCAGAGGGCTCAGCGTGAGTCGCACGGTCGTACCTCTCGACAGGACTGCAGGAAAGCCCGAGGGGCACCGACCTCAGTGCCGCCATGAGATTAGAGGACCGAGCGCGCGCACGGGAGCGAATTGGCCGACCCGGGTCCGTCAGGAACGCCTTGATCCAGTCACCGACGAACGTCCCCGAGGCCTCACTGGAGTTCGCACGCGACAGGTCTAGTGTCCGAAACCAGACCACCGTCGACGTCAGGGGACCTCATGGGACGAATCGTCATCTTCGGAGTGGGAGTCGTCTGCGCCGCGACGTTGGCGCCCTCCCCAGCATCGGCAGCCCAGAAGGTCGGCTGCCCGGCCTCCGACAAGTGGATGCACGTGTCGCTGCAGGAGGCCGCCCACGACATCTACACCTACGCCAACAACAGCGGGTTCACGAGTGAGCAGGAGGTGTACGACCTCCTCGACGCCAAGTACGACAAGAACGGCAACGACAGGATGTGCGTCGACCCGGTGCCCGCGGCGGAGCGCAACCCCAACTCGGATCTCACCTGGTACTACCTGCGTGACGACAACTCGAACGGCCGCTGACCGGGAGACAGCCGAGGCCCTCCCGGATCTCTCCGTGAAGGGCCTCTGACCTGCTGGAACTCTGGTACGCCATCAGGGACTCGAACCCCGAACCCGCTGATTAAGAGTCAGCTGCTCTGCCAATTGAGCTAATGGCGCGTGCGGTGAAGCGAGTAGAACTCTACAGCGCCGTGTCAGGCAGGCGAAATCGGGATCACAGGTCGGCGAGGACCGCCTGTGCGGCGTTGTGGCCGCCCAGTCCGGACACGGCGCCGCCGCGGCGCGCGCCCGACCCGCAGAGCAGCACGGCGTCGTGCTCGGTCTGCACGCCCCACTGCTGCGCGGGGGTGTCGAGGCGCGACCGGTTGGGTGCCCACGGCCACTCGAGGTCGCCGTGGAAGATGTGTCCGCCGGGCATCGCGAGGTCCTTCTCGATGTCCTGCGGGATCTTGGCCTCGATGCACGGGTTGCCGTCGGCGTCGGTGGCGAGGCAGTCCTCGATCGGCTCGGCGAGCACGCTGTTGAGCGAGGCCAGCGCCCGCCTCACCGCCAGGTCGCGCGCGCCCGGGTCGGCGTCGAAGAGCCCGGCCGGGGTGTGCAGGCCGAAGTAGGTCAGAGTGTGCGCCGAGCCGGCCCGCTCACCCAGGATCGAGGGGTCGGAGAGGCTGTGGCAGTAGACCTCGCCCGGCATCGGGTCCGGCACCGCCCCGCCGGCAGCGGCGTCGTACGCCCGCTCGAGCTGGGTGTAGTCCTCGGCGAGGTGGAGCGTCCCGGCGAACGCGACCTCCGGGTCGGCGCCCGAGCGCAGCGCGGGGAGACGGTCGAGCAGGAAGTTGATCTTCAGCTGCGACCCGGCCGGCTTGGTCTCGGTCTCCTCGCCCTCGCCCAGCAGGATGCGCAGCACCCACGGCGCGACACCGGACAGGACGCGCCTGCCCGTGACGGAGTGCTGGCCGTCGCTGTCGTGCCAGACGACCTCGACGCCGTCGGGGCCCGGCGTGATCGCGCTGACGCCCGCGCCGGTGACGATCTCGGCGCCGGCGTCGACGGCAGCCTTCGCGAGCGCGTCGGTGACCGCGCCCATCCCGCCGATCGGCACGCGCCACTCGCCGGTCCCGTTGCCGATCAGGTGGTAGAGGAAGCAGCGGTTCTGGATCAGTGACGGGTCGTCCATCGAGGCGAACGTCCCGATCAGGGCATCGGTGGCGACGACGCCGCGGACCGTGTCGTCGGTGAAGCGCGACATGATCGCCCGGCCGAGCGGCTGCTCGACCACGTCGGCCCACGTGCCCGCGTCGACGAGGGAGCGGACCTCGCGCTCGAGGGGGAGCGGCTGCATCAGGGTCGGCGCCACGGCCTCGGCGATCCGGCCGACCTCGCCGTAGAACGCCTGCCAGGCTGCGTACTCCTCGTCGCCGCCGGTGAGGTCGCGGAACGACGCGCGCGTCGCCTCTCCCTCCGGGCGCTCGACGAGCAGGCCGCCGGAGCGTTCGCCGCGCATCCACGGGGTGTACGACGCGGTGGTGCGCGAGGCGAGGCGGACATCGAGGCCGAGGTCGGCCATCAGCCGCTCCGGCATCAGGCTGACGAGGTAGGAGTAGCGCGACAGGCGGGCCGGGTGGCCGGCGAAGGGCTCGACGGAGACCGCCGCGCCGCCGGTGTGGTCGAGCCGCTCGAGCACCACGACCGAGAGGCCGGCGCGGGCGAGGTAGGCAGCGCTCACCAGCGCGTTGTGGCCGCCGCCGACGACGACGACGTCATAGCTGCTCCTGCCGGAATTCATCGGGCAAACGTAGTCCCTCGGCAGGACCTTCGCCGCGCGCCACCGGGTCCAAGGACCCTTCGCGGCGGCGACGCCCGGGCGGACAGTGGACGTAGGAGACCAGTGGAGGAGGACGTCATGACCGAGCAGCAGTCGAACGGACGACCCGTCGTCGTCGGGGTGGGACCGATGGAGGTGGACTCCGCGCTGGCGTACGCCGCCGAGCAGGCGGTCCGCGCCGGGTGCGGCCTGCACCTCGTGCACGCCGTCCACGTGGTGCCGATGGGGGCCGAGAACGCGCTCGTCTCCTCGGTGGACCTCGACCTCTGGGGACGCGAGACCCTGGACGTGGCGGTCAAGGCGGCCGAGGAGCTCGTGGCCGGCGCGGTGCCGGTGACCCACGAGCTGCGCCACGGCACGCCCGTGCAGGTGCTGACGGCGGTCGCCGCCGACGCACGCCTGGTCGTGCTCGAGCACCGGCACCTCTCCCGACTCGCCCGCGTCGTCAACCGGACCGTGGCGGGCGGTGTCGCCGCCCACGTCCGCGTGCCCGTCGTGGCGGTGCCCAGCGGTTGGACCAGGTCTGCGGGTCGGCCGGTGGTGGTGGCCGGTGTCGACGTGCCCGAGCGTTCGGAGGAGGTGCTCGCGGCGGCCGTGGCCGAGTCCCGTGCCCGGGGCGCGACACTGACCGTCGTGCACTCGTGGGCTCGGCTCGCGCACTACGAGGGAGTTCCCCTCGAGGTCAGCGAGCGCGCGCGCTGGACCGACCGGTCGAAGGCCGAGGTGCGAGCCGCGCTCGACCGGCTGGGGGACGAGTCCGTGGCGATCGACGCCGAGGTCGTGGTCCACCCCGGCCGCGCGGTCGAAGCGATCCTGGAGGCGGCGCAGGGCGCGGACCTGCTGGTGATCGGACGCCACGACCCACTCGTCCCGTTCGGCTCGCACATCGGACCGGTCGCGCGCGCGGTGCTGCGCGAGGCCACCTGCCCCGTCCTGCTCGCCAGTCCGCACCTGCGCCGCGCGGCGTACCACGCCTGAGGGCAGCGCTCGGCCCGGCTCGGCCCGTAAAGTCGGTCGGATGTGGGAGACCGTGAGGGAGCGGATCGACAGGCGCCTCAGCGACCCGATCTGGTGGAACGACGTGCTGCAGCTCGTGAAGACCGTGCTGGCCGCGGTCGCGGCGTGGGTGATCGCGTCGAGCGTGCTCGAGCTGCCCCAGCCGTTCCTGGCGCCGTGGGCGGCGCTGCTGGTGGTGCACGCCACCGTCTACCGGACCTTCTCCAAGGGCGCCCAGCAGGTGGCGGCCACGGTCGTCGCGGTGCTGCTCGCGACGGCGGTGGGGGAGTCGCTCGGGCTCACCACGGGGGCGATCGCGCTGATGCTGATGATCGCGCTCGTGCTGGGCTCGGTCCCGTGGCTCGGCGCCGAGGCGACCACGATCGCGACCACCGGCCTGGTGGTGCTCACCACCGGTTTCGACAACGACGTGATGCTGATCTCGCGGCTCTACGACACGGCGATCGGGGTGGGCGTCGGCCTGCTGGTCAACGTGATCGTGTGGCCGCCGCTGCGACGGAGCACGGCCGCCCAGGCGCTGGACCGCATCGACGACGGCATCGGTGAGCTGCTGGTCGACATGGCGACCGGACTGCGCGACGGGGTTCCCGACGAGGACGTCGCCGCGTGGGTCGACCGCACCCGCGACCTCGACGAGGACCTGGACCAGGCATGGGCGCTGGTCCGCCAGGCGCAGGAGAGCGCCCGGATGAACCCGCGCCGGTCGGCACGGTCGATGAAGGACCCGCAGCAGTGGCTCGGACTGCTGCGACGGCTCGAGCAGGCCGTCGCCGAGACGCGCTCCCTCGCCCGCACGCTCGGCGGTCAGCAGGCGCACCGCGAGACCTGGGGCGAGGCGTTCGCGGTGCCGTGGATCTCGATGCTGGGCGACGTCGGCCGGGCCGCGGGCGGGGCGACCCAGCGGCGCTGCTCGACGTACGCCGTCGCCTCGAGGTCTTCAGCGAGGAGCTGCGGTCCACCGATCGCTCGCCCGAGTGGCCGATCTACGGCGCGCTCATCATCAACGTGCGCAACATCGTCGATTCAATGGACGTCGTCGCCGCGGCCAACCCGATCGGTGGCAATCCGCTGCCCCTCCGGCTGCCCTCGCGACGCGTCCGATGACCGTGCCTTGACCTTGACCCTGGGGCAGGCCGGATGGTCGGCTCGCCGGCGACAACGGGTCCCGGTCACGAGAGGACGACGATGCTGACGATCGGTGAGTTCGCGCGGGCGACCGGCCTGACGGCCAAGGCGCTGCGGTTGTACGACGACCTGGGGCTGCTGGCCCCCGCGGACGTGGACGAGCACACGGGCTACCGGCGCTACACGCCCGACCAGGTCGACCGGGCCAGGCTGGTCGCCCGGCTGCGGTCCGCCGGAGTCCCGCTGCGCCGCATCGGCACGATCGTCGAGCTGGACGACAGGGAGGCCGCAGTGGCCGAGCTGCTGTCCTACTGGCGCCAGGTCGAGGCCGACACGGCCTCGGCCCGCCAGGTCGTCGCCTCTCTCGTGTCGCAGATGAGAGGACACAGCACCATGGACACCACGACCACCACCACCGCCGCGGACAGGTCCGCCACCTCGGCCCACCGGGCCGGGCAGGGCGCCCGCATCACGCAGCTGGACGACGTCTATCCGCACGAGCACCGCTGGGCGACCCAGGTCAGGGGGCAACGGCTGTTCGCGGTCGCCGACGGCTTCGGCGACGAGTCGGGAGCCGCCGCGGCGGCGCTGGACGCGCTCGCAGCGCTCGACGACGCCGAGCCCGGCCCCGACCCGCTCGGGGACTTCGACGCTGCGGTCACCGCGGCGGCCGAGGCCGTGGCCGGACGCGAGCCGCACACGGGCGGCACGACCCTCACCGCGCTGCTGCTCGTCGGCGAGCGGGCCCTGATCGCCCACGTCGGCGACTCCCGGGCGTACGTCGTGCGCGACGGCACGCTCGAGCGACTGACCCGCGACCACACGGTCGTCCAGTCGCTGATCGACGAGGGCAAGCTCACCGAGGACGAGGCGCGGGCCGACGCCGATCGTGCGCTGCTCAACCGTGCCCTCGCCCCGGGTGCGCCCGGGGCACCGGATCTCGCGGTCCGCTCCGCCGGGCGGGAGACCGGTTCGTCCTCACGACCGACGGCGTGCACGCGGTGCTCGAGCCGCGCAGGCTCGCCGAGGTGCTCCTCGGCGGAGGCGGTCCGGACGAGGTCGCCGGTGCGGTGGAGGCCGCCGTGCTGGAGGCGGGCGCCCCGGACAACTACGGCGTGGTGGTGGTCGACGTCTGACGCGGCGTCGACACAGGTCGAGGCCCTGACCTGTCGGTCAGGGCCTCGATCCGTTCGGGGTGAGTAACGGGACTTGAACCCGCGACATCCGCCACCACAAGGCGGCGCTCTACCAGCTGAGCTATACCCACCATGCCCGCTCGCCCGTCATGGTTTCCCAGTGGGCGAGGACGACGAGAAGTGTAGGGCAATCAGTCGCCGGGACTGGAATCTGGGTCCGCATCCGGCCCGAGGCCGGTCAGCTGCCCCCCGTGGCGTGCCGCGATCTCCTTGGCCTGGGCGCTGTCGGGACCGGGATGGGGCACGAAGACGGCCTCGCGGTAGTAGCGCAGCTCCTCGATGCTCTCCTGGATGTCGGCGAGCGCGCGGTGGTTGCCGCGCTTGGTGGGGGCCGCGAAGTAGGCGCGGGGGTACCAGCGGCGCGAGAGCTCCTTGATCGAGGAGACGTCGACGATCCGGTAGTGGAGGAACGACTCGAGGGCCTGCATGTCACGCGCGAGGAACGCCCGGTCGGTGGCCACCGTGTTGCCCGCCAGCGGAGGACGGCTGCCCTCGGGGCAGTGCTCGTGGATGTAGGCCAGCACCTGCTCCTCGGCGTCGGCGAGCGTCGTACCGCCGTCGAGCTCGTCGAGGAGCCCCGACTTCTCGTGCATGCTGCGCACGAACTCGACCATCTGGTCGAGCGACTCCTGCGACGGCTTGATGATCACGTCGATGCCCTCGCCGAGGACGTTGAGCTCGAAGTCCGTGACGAGCGCTGCGACCTCGATCAGCGCGTCTGCGCCGAGGTCGAGGCCCGTCATCTCACAGTCGATCCACACCAGTCTGTCGCTCACGACCGGCAACCCTACCCATGACGCGGAGTGCCTCTCAGGCACGACTCAGGCTCACCTCATAGCCTGCGGGGTGTGAGCGAGGGCGTGAAGGACTGGTTCGGCCTCGTCGCGCGCCTGGTGACCGGCGGCGTGTGGATCGTGGCCGGAGCCCTCAAGCTGCCGCACCCCGCCGACAGCGTGCGCGCCGTCCGGGCCTACGACCTCCTCCCGGAGGCGGTGGTCCCGGTGGTGGGCCAGCTGCTGCCGGTCGTGGAGGTCGTGATCGGGCTGTGCCTGGTGCTCGGCGTCCTGGTGCGCGGCACGTCCGTCGTGTCGGCACTGCTGTTCGTGGCGTTCATCATCGGCATCTCCAGCGCGTGGGCGCGCGGGCTCTCCATCGACTGCGGGTGCTTCGGCGGCGGCGGCGAGATCCCCGACGCCGCAGCGAAGTACCCCGGCGAGATCGCGCGCGACATCGGCCTGCTGGCGCTCAGCCTGTGGCTCGTCGTACGACCGAGGTCGCGGCTCGCGCTCGACTCCGTCCTGTTCACCTCCCCCCACGTCGACACCGACCCCGACACCGACCCCGATCCCGATCCCGACGACGAAGGAAGCCTCGATGGCGCAGAAGAAGACCTCGCACAGGACCGCTGACGAGAAGGCCGCGGCCGCGGCCAAGCGCGACGCCCGGCGGGCCCGGACCGAGCGCGCCCGCGCGCAGGCCGAGGAGCGGCGCAAGGCCGCCAAGCGCAAGGAGCAGCTGACCCGCGCCGGGCTGGTCGCGGGCGTGCTGGTGCTGATCGTCGGCGGCTACTTCCTGATCACCGGCCTCGGCTCCGACAAGCCCGACACGCCTCCCGACGGCGCGACCGCGTCGTTCGGCATGCGCATCGGCGAGGACGACGCGCCCAAGGAGATCGTGGTCTACGAGGACTTCCTCTGCCCGTTCTGCGGCCAGCTCGAGCTCACTGTCCGCGACCAGCTCGACGCCGCCGTCGAGGCCGGCGAGGTCAACGTCGAGTACCGCCCGCTGCCGTTCCTCGAGGGCATCGACGACTACTCGCCCGAGTCCGCCAACGCGTTCGCCGTCGTGCTCGACGCGGCCGGACCCGAGGTCGCCAAGACGTTCCACGACCTGCTCTTCGACAACCAGCCGTCGGAGGACGGCCCGTTCCCGAGCAGCGACGACCTGGTCGACCTCGCCGTCGAGGCCGGCGCCACGGAGGCCGACGTACGCCCCGGGATCGAGGACATGGCCTTCGAGGGCTGGGTCGACGCGGCCGGCGAAGCGGCGTCCAAGGCCGGGATCAACTCCACCCCGTCGGTCCTCGTCGACGGACAGAAGGTCGAGGGCGAGACGCTGGCCGACGTCGCCCAGGCGATGGTCGGCTGACCCGACCGGGCTGAGACACTGCCGGGCGTGAGCCTCCAGTCCTTCATCGCCGGCCTGCCCAAGGCCGAGCTGCACGTCCACCACGTCGGGTCGGCGTCGCCGCGGATCGTCTCCGAGCTCGCGGCGCGCCACCCCGACGCCGGGGTGCCGAGCGACCTCGACGGTCTCAGGCAGTTCTTCACGTTCAGCGACTTCGCGCACTTCATCGACGTCTATCTCGCCGTCGTCGACCTGATCCGCACGCCCGAGGACATCCGGCTGCTGACCTACGAGGTGGCGCGCGAGATGGCCGAGGGCCAGAACCTCCGTTACGCCGAGCTCACCTGCACGCCGTACACGTCAGTCGTCCGGGGCGTTGCCATCGAGGCCTACACCGAGGCCATCGAGGACGCCCGCGTCGCGGCCGAGCGCGACTTCGGGCTGGTCCTGCGCTGGATCTACGACATCCCGGGCGAGTCCGGCATCCCCGCCGCCGACGCGACCCTGGAGTACGCCCTCGCGCACCGCACCGACGCCCTCGTGGGCTTCGGCCTGGGCGGGCCCGAGATCGGCGTACCGCGGGCACAGTTCCAGCCTCACTTCGACGCCGCTCGTGCCGCCGGGCTCCACTCGGTGCCGCACGCCGGCGAGACCACCGGCCCCGAGACGATCTGGGAGTCGCTGCGGCTGCTCGGCGCCGAGCGCATCGGCCACGGCTGCTCCGCCGCGCAGGATCCCGCCCTGCTGGCCCACCTCGCGGAGACCGGCGTCGTCCTCGAGGTCTGCCCGACCTCCAACATCGCGACGCGCGCAGTCGAGCGGATCGAGGACCACCCGCTGCGCACCTTCGTCGATGCGGGCGTGACGGTGACGATCAACTCCGACGACCCGCCGATGTTCTCCACGACCCTCAACCACGACTACGAGGTGGCCGCCGGCCTGCTCGACCTCGATGAGGCCGGGGTGGCCGACCTGGCCCGCGCGGCAGTCACGGGTTCGTTCGCGCCGGACGACGTGAAGGCCCGGATCGGGGCCGAGATCGACTCCCACCTCGACGCCCACCTCGAGGACGTCCGGCGTGTCGCGGGAGACACGCCGTAGGCGGTCGAATCACCCCCTTTCGGGGGCTTGTGGCAGGCGTCACATCCGGGATAGAACTTCTCGTGTCGGAAGGACTTCGGTCCGGAAGACACCGAAACCCCGGCAACTCATACTTGCCGGGGTTTCACCTATTTCGGTGCGCGGTCGCGAGCTCGCGCGGGCGTCACATGTGTTCGGCCCCGCAACCTCATACGTGGCGGGGCCTGTCCACATCCTGAGGGTTCGGGAGCCGTACGGGCGGGAGGCTTCGCCGCGTGTCGCGGACCTCACCCTTGCGCCCCCGGCAGCTGGCGCCCCCGGCAGGATTCGAACCTGCAACCAACGGAGTAGAAATCCGTCGCGCTATCCGTTGCGCCACGGGGGCCGGCGGCAGCCAGTATCCCAGCGGGCGGGCACGTATGCCCGATTCCGTGGTTCGGGTCACACCGCGGGAGCCGCCTGACTAGGGTTCGGCGCATGTCTCGCACGGTCGCACGGCTTGTCGCCGTCCTCGTCCCGGTCGCACTCCTGGTGCCGGCCGCCGCGCACGCCGAGAAGGTCGAGACGATCGATCCGGCAGCGGACGTCCTCTACCTCGGTGAGACCGAGCAGGGTGCCGACGACCTCGACAACCTCCTGCCGGCCCCCGACAACACGACCGCGGACGTCGTACGCACCGTCGTCGACCACGCCGAGGCGCGCCTCCGGGTCCGCATCGACCTGCGCGAGCTCAGCCGTTCACGGACCGACTTCGCGGTCCTGCGGGTGCGCACGCCGGCAGGCACCTTCGAGGTGGAGGTCGAGCGCGTGGGTCGCCGGCCGAAGGCCGACCTGACGCGCCGGTCCCGAACGGTCGAGTGCCCACGCCTGCGCGCCGCCAACGACCGCGCCGCAGCGCGGGTCACCGTCACCATCCCGAGCTCCTGCCTCGGCGACCCGCGGTGGGTGCAGGTCGGCGCCGGCGTGGTGTCGCTCGGGACCGTGACGACCGCCGAGGGAGCCGAGCAGGTCGTGGTCTTCGCCGACGACGCCCACCGTGCGGGCGAGATCCGCGACCGCATCGCGCTCGGTCCGAAGGTGCGCCGCGGCTGACCTCACCGCGACAGCAGCACGATCACCTCGTAGTGGGTGGTGTGCGGGAACATGTCGAGCACCCGCGCTTCGAGCGGGCGCAGCGACGGCATCAGCGCGAGGTCGCGCGCCAGCGACTCGGCGTTGCACGACGAGTAGACGACGTGCTGCACGCCCGACGCCTCCAGCCAGCCCGCCAGGTCGTCGCCGATGCCGCGCCGCGGCGGGTTGACGACGACGAGGTCGGGAACGCTGTCCGAGCCCAGGGCGTACGCCGTCGCGTCGGCGGTGACGAACGAGGCTGCCACGCCGAGCCCGGCCGCCGTTGCCGTGGCGGCCTCGATCGCCTCGGCGGAGGCCTCGACCCCGAGGACCTCGCGCCCCGCGGCGAGGTGGAGGGCGAAGCCGCCGACGCCGCAGTAGAGGTCCCACACGGTGCGGACCCCGGGGAGTGCGTCGACCCAGGTGCGTGCCTGGTCGTAGAGCGCCTCGGCGACGAAGGTGTTGGTCTGGAAGAACGACTGCGGGCCGAGCCACAGGCTCACCCCGGTCGAGAGCCGCATCGGCATGGTCGACTCGAGCGTGAGCACGATCTCGCGCTCACCCTCCAGCACGGCCTTGTGCTCGGGCTGCACGTTGATCGTCACCACCCGCAGCACGGGCACCGCCTCCAGCAGTGCCGGGAGGCGTGAGCGCACCCGCGCCTCCAGGGCCGTCGACCGCAGCACCAGCCGCAGCATCAGCTCGCCGTCGGGCGACTCGGTCAGCAGGACGTGCTTCAGCTCGCCGGTCCGTGTCGCGACGTCGTACGGCGTCAGCCCGGCGCTGCTGATCCAGTCGGCGATGCCGTCGAGCGCCGTCGTGAGACCGGGGGAGTGGAGGCCGCAGTCACGCAGGTCGATGCCGGCGAGGTCGCGGTCGAGGATCCCCAGCGTCGGCGCATCGACGGTCCCGCCGACGGCCATCTTGGCCTTGTTGCGGAAGCCCGACCCGACGCCGGCGATCGTCGGCAGCCACACCGGAGAGTCCACGAGCGAGCGCGCGTGCGCCTCCTTGTCGGAGAGCTGCCGGGCGCGCGGGACCTCGAGCAGGCTGCACGAGCGGCAGCGGAAGGCGTCGTAGTGATGGCAGTCCATCCGGGAGCTGCTCAGCGGTGGCGACCCATCCACTCCTCGACGTCGGCCGACGTGCGGGGGAGCGAGGCGGAGAGGTTCCGGTTGCCGTCGGCGGTGACGAGGATGTCGTCCTCGATGCGGATGCCGATGCCGCGCAGCTCCTCGGGGACGAGCAGGTCGTCCTCCTGGAAGTAGAGGCCCGGCTCGACGGTCAGCACCATGCCCTCGGCGAGGTCGCCCTTGGGGTAGATGTCGACCGACGTGCGACCGCAGTCGTGCACGTCCATGCCGAGCATGTGCGACGTGCCGTGCAGGGTCCAGCGGGCGTAGACCTTCGACTCCGGGTCGAGCGCCTCCTGCGCCGTGACGGGCAGCAGCTTCATGTCCTCGAGGCCGTGGGCCAGGACCGCCATCGCGGCGTGGTGGGCGGCGAGGAACGGGACCCCGGGGCGTACGGCGTCGATGCCGGCCTGCTGCGCCTGGAGGACGAGGTCGTAGAGCTCGCGCTGGAGCGGCGTGAAGGTGCCGTCGACCGGCAGCGTGCGGGTGACGTCGGCGGTGTAGAGGTTGCTGCCCTCCACGCCCATGTCGAGCAGCACCAGCTTGCCGGGCTCGATGGCGCCGGTGTTGTCGATCCAGTGCAGCGTCGTGGCGTGCGAACCGCCCGCGCAGATCGAGTCGTAGCCGATGTCGTTGCCCATCGCCCGGGCGCGGCGGAAGAACGTGCCCTCGATCCAGCGCTCGCCGAACTCCAGCACCCGGTCCCACTCCCGCACGGAGTCCTCGAAGCCGAGGGTCGTGATGTCGCAGGCCTCCTGCAGCTGGCCGATCTCCCAGTCGTCCTTGACCAGCCGCAGCTCGTCGGCGACGCGGCCGAGGTCCTCGTCGGTCGTCACGTCGCGGCTCTTGCGGTCGTCGTCGAACGACGGCAGGTCCTTGACGTGGCGGACCTCGATGCCGAGCGAGTCGGAGATCTCCTCCGCGGAAGGGCGCCGACCGGCCCACAGCTCGCCGTACTGCCGGTCGCGGAAGAACTCGTCGGTGTCGCGCTCGGACCGCGGGCGGGCGTAGAGCACCGACTCGCCGTCGTCGATGACGAGGACGGCGTCGGAGGTCTGGTTGCCGGTGAAGTAGGCGTGCGCGGTGTCGGGCCGGAAGCGGTAGTCCGTGTCGTTGGCGCGCACCTTGTAGCTGCCCGCGGGGAGGACGAGCCGCTCGCCGGGGAACGCATCGGCGAGCTTCGCGCGGCGCGCGGCGGCAGCGTCGGCGACGGGGTGCCGCGGCACGTCGAGCGTCCGGTCGCCCCAACCTTCGCGCATGAACGCGGCGTAGGCGGCGGGAACGGCCGGGTCGTGCGACTCGGTCTTCGGCTGGTCGGCAGGGATCTCGGCAGGGTTCTCGGCAGGGTTCTCGGCAGTCGGCTCGCTCACGCGGTCACTCTACGCGGCCCCGGGTGCGCCGAGAGGGGTCAGGCGAGCGTGCTCGGTTAGGGTCGGCACATGCACCGAGGTCGTCGCGACAGCGTCGCGTTCACCGTCGTGGTGAGTGTCCTCGTCCTGCTCGGCGGCCTCGCCATGGCCCTCGTCATCGGGCTGTCCGGCGCGCCAGGCTCGCTCGCCGTCGCGGCGCTGCTCGCCGCCATACCGGTGGGGCCGCTGGTCGGCTGCTTCATGTGGCTCGACCGCTACGAGCCCGAGCCCCGCAACCTGCTCGCCGCGGGTCTGCTCTGGGGCGCGTTCGTCGCCACCGCTGCCGCCCTCGTCTTCCAGGGCATCGGCCTCGCCGGCGGGGCGAGCGAGCGCGACAGCCTCGCAGTGGTCGCGCCGCTGACCGAGGAGGCCACCAAGGGCGCCTTCCTCCTCCTGCTGCTGTGGTGGCGCCGCCACGAGCTCGACGGCGTCCTCGACGGCATCGTCTACGCCGGCATGGTGGGCATCGGCTTCGCCTTCACCGAGAACATCCTCTACCTCGCGGCGGCCTACGACGGCACGGACGGGCTCGGCCCGGGCGGGACGACCGCCCTCACCGGCACCTTCATCCTCCGCTGCCTGGTCAGCCCCTTCGCGCACCCGCTCTTCACCGTCTTCACCGGCATCGGCGTCGGGCTCGCGATCACGTCGCGGCGCACCGTCGTACGCATGCTCGCGCCGCTCGTCGGCTTCCTGGTGGCTGCGCTGCTGCACGGCCTCTGGAACGCCTCGACCCTGTCCGGGACGGGTCACTTCTTCCTCGTCTACGGCACGCTGATGCTGCCCGCCCTCGTCGGGGTAGCCGCCTTCGCGATCTACCGGCGCCGCTCCGAGCGTCCCCTCCTGACCGCGGCGCTCCAGGACGCGGCGGACCGCGGCCTGCTGCCGGCCACTGACATCATGTGGCTCATCGACCTGCGGGCCCGCCGCCACGCCCGCCGCTGGGCGCGCCAGCAGGGCGGAGCGCAGGGCGAGCGCGGGATGCGGGCCTACCAGTCGGCCGCCATCGAGCTCGGCTACCTGCACCACCGCTACCTCCGCGGCACCGCGCCAGAGGACTTCTCGGTCCGGGGGCAGGAGCACGTCGAGGAGCTCCGTCGCGTCCGCCCCTACATCTCCTTCCCCGGACAGGTGGTCCCGACCCGATGAGCGAGCACCAGCCCGACGCAGCGAGCTCCGGTCGTCACGCGTCCGAGCCGACTGCCGCGATGGTGACCGCCCTCGTGCGGATGCGCGGCGCGCTCCAGCAGACGAAGCTGCCGCTCGAGCTGCCCGGCGCCGACGAGCAGCGCGCGTCGCGCGCAGAGATGGTCGACCAGCTCGAGGACTACGTCATCCCGCGCCTGATGACCCTCGACGCGCCGCTCCTGGCCGTGGTCGGCGGCTCGACCGGGGCCGGCAAGTCGACGCTCGTGAACTCCCTCGTCGGCACCCGGGTCACCACGCCGGGCGTGCTGCGCCCGACGACGCGGTCACCCGTGCTGGTGCACCACCCCGACGACGCGCAGTGGTTCGGCCAGGAGGGCCTGCTGCCCGACCTCGAGCGCGTCACCCGGCAGACCAACGACCCCGCTGCCCTGCAGCTGGTGTCCTCGCCGGCGATGACGCCCGGGCTGGCGATCCTCGACGCACCCGACATCGACTCGGTGGAGGAGCGCAACCGCGTGCTCGCCGCCCAGCTGCTCGCGGCCGCCGACCTCTGGCTCTTCGTCACCTCGGCGGCGCGCTACGCCGACCAGGTGCCGTGGGACTTCCTGCGCAAGGCGGCCGAGCGCTCGGCCGCCGTCGCCATCGTGCTCGACCGGACCCCGCCGGAGGCCGTCGAGACGATCACCACCCACCTCGCGCGGATGCTGGCCAGCCGCGGCCTCAAGGACTCCCCGCTCTTCAGCGTCGAGGAGGGCGAGGTCTCGGAGATGGGGTTGCTGCGCTCGTCGGCGGTGATCGAGATCCGGCAGTGGCTGCAGGCGCTGGCCAACGACCAGGAGGCCCGCTCGGCCGTCGTGCAGCAGACCCTCGACGGCGCGGTGCGCACGCTCGCCCGTCGTACGCACCAGGTGGCCGACGCGTCCGCCGAGCAGGCCGACGCCGTACGCCGGCTGCGCGAGGACGCCAACAACGCCTACGACCGTGCCGCCACCGCGATCGCCGAGGCGTCCGCCGACGGCACCCTGCTGCGCGGTGAGGTGCTGGCGCGCTGGCAGGAGTTCGTCGGCACGGGCGAGCTGCTCAAGTCGCTGGAGACCCGCGTCGGCTGGCTGCGCGACCGCGTGGTCAACGCGGTGAAGGGCAAGCCCCAGCAGGCCGAACGTGTGACCGTCGCCGTCGAGTCCGGTCTCGAGACGCTGATCCTGGAGCACGCCGAGGCCGCGGCCGAGCGCGCGGAGGCGTCGTGGCGCAGCACCGCGGCCGGCCAGATCCTGCTGCGCGACGCCGGCGAGGACCTCGGCCGGGCGTCCCGCGACTTCCGCCGCCGTGCCGAGCGCGTCGTACGCGACTGGCAGTCCGACGTGCTCGAGATGGTCCGCACGGAGGGCGCCGACAAGCGCTCGACGGCGCGCTTCCTGGCGTTCGGCGTCAACGGCTTGTCCGTTGCGCTGATGGTGGTCGTCTTCGCGCACACCGCGGGCGTCACCGGCGCCGAGGCGGGCATCGCCGGCGGCTCGGCCGTCCTCGGCCAGAAGCTCCTCGAGGCCGTCTTCGGCGACCAGGCCGTCCGGTCCCTCGCCGAGCGCGCGAAGCAGCGTCTCGAGGCGTCCGTCAGCGAGCTCCTCGACTCCGAGCGGCGGCGCTACACCGACCTGCTCGACAGCCTCGGCATCGAGCCCGAGGCCCCCGAGCGGCTGCGCAAGGCAGCCCGCAAGGTCGACGACCTCCGCTTCGCCGCGTCGCGGCCGCCACAGGTGTCGGAGTCGGTGTCGGACGCGGGTGACGGCGCCCCCTAGGGTTGGTGGTGCAGGCAAGCACCACGAGACCGTGAGGGAGTCATGACGTCGTTGCTCGAAGGGGCCAAGAAGCTGGTCACCAGGAGCTCTGACGTCGGCGCCCGCGTCGATGGACTCGAACGCGCCGCGGCCGGCGCCCGCGGTCGCGTCGACGACGCCGTCGTGGACGACGCGGCCGCCGTCGCCGCCCGCGCGGCCAGTCGCCTCAAGCTCTCCGCCGACCACACGGTCGTCGCGCTCGCGGGTGCGACCGGGTCGGGCAAGTCCTCCACGTTCAACGCCCTCAGCGGGCTCGAGCTGGCCGCGGTCGGCGTACGCCGTCCCACCACCTCCTGGGCCACCGCCTGTGTGTGGGGCAAGGAAGGCGCCGAGGAGCTGCTCGAGTGGCTCGGCATCCCGGCCCGCCACCAGGTCACCCGCGACTCGATGCTGTCGCAGGCCGACGAGGACGCCGAGCTGCGTGGCGTCGTGCTGCTCGACCTCCCCGACCACGACTCCACCGAGGTGTCGCACCACCTCGAGGTCGACCGTCTCGTCCAGCTCGCCGACATGCTGGTGTGGGTGCTCGACCCGCAGAAGTACGCCGACGCCGCGATCCACGAGCGCTTCCTCAGGCCGCTCGCCGGCCACCGCGACGTGATGCTCGTGGTGCTCAACCACATCGACACCGTCCCGGAGAACCGGCGCGCGAGCATGGTCGAGGACGTACGCCGCCTGCTCGAGGCCGATGGCCTCACCGGGGTGCCCGTCCTGCCGGTCAGCGCCCGCCACGGGTGGGGCATCGACGAGCTGCGGGCCCTGGTGGCCAAGCGCGTCGCGGCGAAGAAGGTGACGCGGTCACGACTCGAGGCCGACGTGCGGGCAGCCGCCGAGCGGCTGCAGGAGGCGACCGGCACCGGGAAGGTCCCGCACCTGTCCAAGGAGCGCGTCGCGGCTCTGGACGACGCCTTCGCCGACGCCGCTGCGGTGCCGACCGTCGTCAAGGCCGTCGAGGACTCGACCCGGCTGCGGGCCAACCGCGCGACCGGCTGGCCGGTGACGGCGTGGTTCTCGCGGCTCAAGCCCGACCCGCTCAAGCGGCTCCACCTCAACCTCGGCGCGGCCGGCAAGGAGCTGACCGCCGCGTCGCGCACCTCCGTTCCCCACGCCACCCTCGTCCAGCGGGCGCGGGTCGACACCGAGGTGCGCGCCCTGGCCGACCAGGTCGGCGAGGGCATGGCGCCGTCCTGGGCGCATGCCGTGCGTGCAGCCTCCGTGTCCCGCCTGCCCGACCTCGGCGACCGGCTCGACCGGGCCGTGTCCGCCACCGACCTCGGCGCCGAGAAGATCCCGGTCTGGGCGGGGCTGGTGCGCGTCCTGCAGTACGTCCTGATCATCTCCGCGCTCGTCGGCGCCGGCTGGCTGGCGCTGCTCGCGTTCGGCTCCTACGCCCGCCTGCCCGAGCCGCCGACGCCCGAGGTGTGGGCGTTCCCGCTCCCGACCCTGCTGCTGCTCGGCGGCGTCGGACTGGGCCTGCTCCTGGCGCTCGTGTGCCGCTGGCTGGTCTCCCTCACCGCGCGGTCGCGGGCCCGCAAGGCCGACAAGCGGCTGCGCGACGCCATCTCGGAGGTCTCGCAGATGATGGTCGTGGCCCCGATCCAGGCCGAGCTGGTGTCCTACGGCGAGGTCCGCGAAGGCCTCGCCGACGCCCTGCGCTGAGGGTGGCCGCGGCGGGCTGAGCGGTGGTCGGGGGCCGATTTCCGTCCACAGGCCGGCCCGATCCGGCGTCGTCCACAGGTTCCGGGCGGCCGCGGCGCGACTGTCGGGCGGGCCGCCGAACCTTGGGGGATCGCGGCGGATCCACCGCCGCCGACCCGGGAGGCACTCCGATGTACGACACCCAGATCACCTTGGCCGGCTGGATCGGCGGCGAGGTCACGTTGCGCGAGGTCGGGGAGGGTCGCCACGTCGCGTCCTTCCGGATGGCCTGCACCCCCACCCGCTACCGCGACGGCGAGTGGGTGAAGGGCCCCACCTCCTGGCACACCGTCAAGGTGTGGAACCGGCTGGCACGCCACGTCGCGGCCTCTCTGCACAGCGGCGACCCCGTGGTCGTCCACGGCCGGCTCGTCGCCGACGTCTGGGAGCGGGACGGCAAGGCGCAGACGTCGTGGGAGGTCGTCGCGACGTCCGTGGGTCACGACCTGGCCCACGGCACGACGGTCTTCACCAAGCCGGAGGTGGCCCAGGTGGCCGCGACCGCAGAGGAGGTGGTCGCCCAGCAGGCCGCGTGATCAGGGCTCGGACGACACCCGGGCGCGATTGTCGGCGCGGGTGCGCTTCCCCGTAGGCTCGCTCGCATGGCTGAGTACGTCTTCACACTGCGCAATGTGCGCAAGGCCCACGGTGACAAGGTCGTCCTCGACAACGTCACCCTCTCGTTCCTCCACGGCGCCAAGATCGGCGTCGTCGGACCCAACGGGACGGGCAAGTCCTCGCTCCTCAAGATCATGGCGCAGCTCGACCACGCCAACAACGGAGACGCGATCCTCGACCCCGGCGCGACCGTCGGGATGCTCCAGCAGGAGCCGCCGCTGAGCGAGGGCAAGACCGTCCTGGAGAACGTCGAGGAGGCCGTCGGCGAGCTCAAGGCGAAGATGAAGCGCCTCGAGGACGCCTACATGGAGATGGGCGAGCCCGACGCCGACCAGGACGCCCTCATGCAGGAGACCGGCGACCTCCAGACCGAGCTCGACAACGCCAACGCGTGGGATCTCGACAGCCGTCTCGACCAGGCCATGGACGCGCTGCGCTGCCCGCCGCCGGACGTGCTGGTCGACAACCTCTCCGGTGGTGAGCGCCGCCGCGTCGCACTGTGCAAGCTGCTGCTCCAGCAGCCCGACCTGCTGCTCCTCGACGAGCCCACCAACCACCTCGACGCCGAGTCGGTCCAGTGGCTCGAGGGCCACCTCGCCAGCTACCCCGGCGCCGTCCTGGCCGTGACCCACGACCGCTACTTCCTCGACAACGTCGCGCAGTGGATCCTCGAGCTCGACCGCGGCAAGGCGCACCCCTACGAGGGCAACTACACGACGTACCTCGAGACCAAGCAGGGCCGGCTCAAGATCGAGGGCCAGAAGGACGCCAAGCGCGCCAAGGTCCTCGAGCGCGAGCTCGAGTGGGTGCGCTCCAACGCCAAGGCCCGCCAGACCAAGAGCAAGTCACGTCTCGCGCGCTACGAGGAGATGGCGGCCGAGGCCGACCGGATGCGCAAGATCGACACCTCCGAGATCAACATCCCGGCGGGCCCGCGGCTCGGCGACATCGTCCTGGAGGCCGACGACCTCGGCAAGGGCTTCGAGGGACGCACGCTCATGCACGACGTGTCCTTCAAGCTGCCCCGCGCCGGCATCGTCGGCGTCATCGGCCCCAACGGCGTCGGCAAGACCACGCTCTTCCGGATGATCACCGGGCAGGAGCAGCCCGACGAGGGCGAGCTCAAGGTCGGCCAGACGGTCAAGATCTCCTACGTCGACCAGAGCCGCGGTGGCATCGACCCCCACAAGAACGTGTGGGAGGTCGTCTCCGACGGGCTCGACTTCATCAAGGTCGCCAACTTCGAGATGAACTCGCGCGCGTACGTCGCCTCGTTCGGCTTCAAGGGCCCTGACCAGCAGAAGAAGGCCGGCGTGCTCTCCGGTGGCGAGCGAAACCGGCTGAACCTCGCGCTCACGCTGAAGATGGGCGGCAACATGCTGCTCCTCGACGAGCCCACCAACGACCTCGACGTCGAGACCCTGTCGTCCCTCGAGGACGCGCTCCTCGACTTCCCCGGCTGCGCCGTGGTCACCTCCCACGACCGGTGGTTCCTCGACCGTGTCGCGACGCACATCCTGGCCTGGGAGGGAGACGACGAGGACCCGGCGAAGTGGTTCTGGTTCGAGGGCAACTACGCGGCCTACGAGGAGAACAAGATCGAGCGCCTCGGCATCGAGGCCGCCCGCCCCCACCGCGTCACGCACCGCCGCCTGACGCGCGACTGACCACGGCGGCTACCGGATCTCGGACTCCGGGTGGCCGGTGACGAGGTGGTCGGAGACGCTGTCGAAGACCCGTCCGACCGCGGCGAAGTCGGCGTCGTCGACCAGGTCGACCAGGTAGCGGCGCACGCTCTCGACGTGGCACGGCGCCGCCCGCACGAGCAGGTCGTAGCCCGTGTCCGTCATCGTCGCGACGACGCCGCGACCGTCCTCGGGCGTGGTGCCGCGGGTGATGTAGCCCGCGGCCTCCATCCGGGCGACGGTGTGCGTGACGCGGCTGCGCGAGTGCGCCATTGCATCGGCAAGCTGCGCCATCCGCATCGCGCGGCCGGGGCGCTCGGAGAGCCGCACCATCACCTCGTACTCGGTGAGTGACATGCCGAACTCCCGGCGCAGGTCGTCGTCGAGGCGTTCCTCCAGGAGGGTCATCCCCAACATCAGGGCACGCCACGTGTGCTGCTGGGCGTCATCGAGCCAGCGCGCCTCCCCGGTCATGGCACCACCCTAAGGGGCGAGAACGGCGATCCGGGTCAGCCCACGCGCTCGAGGATGAGCGCCATGCCCTGCCCGCCGCCGACACACATCGTGATGAGGCCGGTCGACTTGTCGTGCCAGTCGAGGCTGTTGAGCATGGTGTTCTGCAACCGCGCACCGGTCATGCCGAACGGGTGGCCGACGGCGATCGCGCCGCCGTTGACGTTGAGGCGGTCGAGGTCGATGCCGAGGTCCTGGTACGACGGCACGACCTGGGCCGCGAACGCCTCGTTGATCTCGACCAGGTCGATGTCGTCGATGCTCATCCCGGCGTACGTCAACGCCTTCTTCGTCGCCTCGACCGGGCCGAGGCCCATGATCTCGGGGGAGAGGCCGGACACTCCGGTGGAGACGATCCGGGCGAGCGGGGTGAGGCCGAGCTCGGCGGCCTTGGTGTCGGACATGATGACGACTGCCGCGGCGCCGTCGTTGAGGGCGCAGCAGTTGCCGGCGGTGACCACGCCGTCGGGGCGGAAGACCGGGTCGAGGCCGGCGATGGCGTCGTAGGTCACCCCGGCACGCGGGCCGTCGTCCCGGGTCACCACGGTGCCGTCGGGCGTGGTCACGGGGGTGATCTCACGCTCCCAGAAACCGTCGGCGATGGCCTTCTCGGCGAGGTTCTGCGAACGGACCGCGAACTCGTCGAGCTCCTTGCGGTCGAGGCCGCGCAGGCGCGCGACGTTCTCGGCCGTCTGGCCCATCGCGATGTAGATGTCGGGGAGCTGCCCGTCCTCGCGCGGGTCGTGCCAGTCGGTCCCGCCCTTGGCGGTCTCGTCGGTGCGGGCGCCGGCCTCGTCGAAGACCGGGTTGCGGGTGCCGGGGATGTGGTCGGAGGTGCCCTTGGCGAAGCGCGACACCGTCTCGACACCGGCCGAGACGAAGATGTCGCCCTCGCCGGCCTTGATCGCGTGGAAGGCCATCCGCGTCGTCTGCACCGAGGACGAGCAGTAGCGGGTGACCGTCGCGCCGGGGACCTCGAGCCCGAGCAGGGTCGTCACGACGCGGGCCATGTTGTTGCCGGACTCGCCGCCGGGGAGTCCGCAGCCGAGGAGCAGGTCCTCGATCGCGGCGGGGTCGAGGCCGGGGATCTTGTCCAGCGCGGCCTGGACGACGAGCGCCGTCAGGTCGTCGGGCCGGAAGTCCTTGAGGGAGCCCTTGTTGGCGCGACCGATGGGGGAGCGCGCTGCGGAAACGATCACTGCCTCGGGCATGGGAGGACTCCTACCGGTCGGTTGCACGGACCTCGAAACCCTAGCCCGCCCGACTCTGCGACGATCGGGGCGTGCGCCATCTCTATCGCTGCCCGCTGAGGTGGGCCGACCTCGACCTCCTGGGCCACGTCAACAACGTCACGTACGTCGACTACCTCCAGGAGGCGCGCGTGGACATGTTCCGGACGCACGCCCCGGACAGCCGTGCCGACGACCTCGCCGAGGGCGTCGTGGTGGTCCGCCACGAGGTCACCTACGTCTCGTCGCTCACCTTCGGCTTCGAGCCGGTCGCGATCGAGTGCTGGGTCACCGAGGTCCGGGGCGCGAGCTTCACGATGGCCTACGAGGTCTTCGCCGAGGACGAGGCCGGTGACCGCACGGTCTACCTCAGGGCCCGCACCCTGCTGACGCCGTACGTCTTCGCGACCGAGCGTCCGCGCCGTCTCCACCCCGAGGAGAAGGAGTCCCTCTCCCGGCTGCTCGAGCCCGACGAGCCGGTGCGCCCGCCTGCGGTGCCGGCGGTCGTGGACGTGCCCGGCGGCCGCTACCCCGTCCACGTGCGGTTCAGCGACGTCGACGTCTACGGCCACGTCAACAACGTGAAGTACTTCGAGTACTTCCAGGAGGCCCGGATCCAGCTGATGGTGGCCCAGGGCCACGAGCTCGGCGACGGCTACCACCTCGTCGTCGCCCAGACCGACGTCGACTACAAGCGGCCGATCCTGTTCCGGCCCGAGCCCTACGACTGCCACACCTGGGTCTCGCGGATCGGCAGCACGTCGGTCGTCTTCGAGTCCGTCGTCCTCGACGACCTCGCCGACGGGCAGGTGCTCGCGCGCGCCACCGTCGTCGGGGTCTGCATCGACAGCGGCACCGGCCGCCCGGCCCCGGTCCCCGAGGCGTTCCGGGAGTTCGCGGCCGGCTGAGGCCGTCGGGTCACTCGAGCGTGTTGACCATGAACTGGGCGGCGTGCGTGACGTAGTCCCAGAAGCGCGCGTCCTGCTCGGGCGGGAGCTCGGCCGCGTCCAGCCCCGCCCGGAAGTGGGTCAGCCAGTGCTGGGCCGCACTCGGGGTGACCTCGAACGGCGCGTGGCGCATCCGGAGCCGCGGGTGCCCGCGGGTGTCGCCGTACGTCGTCGGCCCGCCCCAGTACTGCATGAGGAACAGCGTGAAGCGCTCCTCCGCCGGACCGAGGTCCTCCTCGGGGTACATCGGGCGCAGCACCTCGTCGCCCGCCACGCCCTCGTAGAAGCGGTGGACGATCGTGCGGATCGTCGCCTCGCCGCCGATCTCGTCGTAGAACGTGTCGCTCATGCCTCTGCCTCCGCCTGGGCCGGCCCCGTCGCGGCCGGCTGCTGGTCCTCGTCGCTGGGCTGCGGCTCGGGTCGCTCGTCCTCGCGCGTCCACACCACGCGCTGTGCGAACGGGATCTCGATGCCCTCGTGGTCGAAGCGCGCCTTGATGCGCTGCCGCATCTCGCGCGCGACCGCCCACTGCTCCAGCGGCGCGGTCTTCATCGCGATGCGGACGACGACGGCGTCGGCGCCGAGCTCCTGCACACCCCACACGGCCGGTTGCTCGATGACGCGCCCCTGGAAGTCGTCGTCCTCCCACAGGCCGCGCCCCACGTCGGCCAGCACGCGCTGCACGTGGGCGATGTCCTCCCCGTAGGCGACGCCGATGTCGAGGACGGTGCGCGCCCAGTTCTGGCTCATGTTGCCCACGCGCAGGATCTCGCCGTTGCGGACGTACCAGACGGTGCCGTTGACGTCGCGCAGCCGGGTGACCCGCAGGCTCACCGCCTCGACGGTCCCGACGGCCTCGCCGAGGTTGACCTCGTCCCCGACGCCGTACTGGTCCTCGAAGATCATGAAGATGCCGGACAGGAAGTCCTTCACGAGCGCCTGGGACCCGAAGCCCAGGGCGACGCCGATGATGCCGGCGCTGGCGATGAGCGGGGCGATGTCGTAGCCGAGCTCGGAGATGAACATCAGGGCGACGACGGTGAAGACGACGCCGCTGACGACGCTCTTGAGCAGCGAGCCCATGGTGGCTGCCCGCTGGACGCGACGGTTCTGTCCGTCGTCGCCCAGGTTGAGGGCGGCCCCCATCCTCCCGCCGGAGATCTTGCGGCTGAGCCGGTCGGGGAGCATGCCGACCTCGGCTCGCTGCACGACGCGGTCGATGAGGCGGTGGAGCAGCCAGCGGATGAGGAGTCCGATGAGGAACAGTCCGAGGAGGGCGGTGGGCTTGCCGACGACCCAGTCCACGACGTTGGCCAGGGTGCGGTTGCCGGTCTCCTCCAGGACCCACGTGCAGAGGGTTCCGTCGGTGCAGGTGGTGAAGGGGTGGGTCTCGCTCCCGGAGACCTCGGTCATGGGGATGATCGGGGTGGTGAGGGGGTGAGGCATGCCGGCCAGTATGGCGATAGCCTGTTCGCCGTGACCACGCGCCTCAGTCCTCCACGCTCGGCTCGTCGGGGTGTCCGCGCCCTCGTCCTGACCGGTGCCACCGTGCTGGCGCTGCTCGCGGCTCCGGCGTATGCCGACGTGCCCGAGGGATGGGGCGACCAGACCGAGCACAACAGCCTGGACTTCCTCCACGCGCTGGGCGTCTACCTCGGCGCCCCGCTGCTGCTGTTCGTCCTCATTGCGCTCGCCGTCTACGTCCCCGCGATGGTGCGCGGCGAGAAGCTGCTGCCCGAGCACGCCGGCGGTCATGGTGTGCGCGAGGGCCAGTGGATCGGCGGCCCGCGCCAGGGTGTCGCCGAGCTGCCCGCCGCCGACGGCGACGACTCGCGAGCGGGTGGTGCAAGTGGCAGCTGGTGAGCTGAGCGAGGCCGACCGGCTCGCGCTCGACAGGACCATCCGGCTCGCCGAGCAGTCCTGCCGCTTCGAGTTCTCCGTCTACGTCGGAGCCGCCGAGGCCGACGACACGCGCGCCTGGGCGACCCGCCTGCACAACCGGCTGGTCGTCCCCGCGCGCAGCGTGCTCGTCTTCGTCGACCCCGCCCGCCGCGCCATCGAGGTCGTGACGGGCGGCGACGTACGCCGTCACCTGACCGACGCCGAGGTCGAGCTGGCCGTGCTCGAGATGTCGTCGGAGTTCGCCTCCGGCAGCCTGCTCACCGGCCTGCAGCGCGGCATCTCGATGCTCGCCGACCACGCCCGGCCGCAGAACACCCTCCACGCCTGATCGGGCGGCTGCCCGATCAGCTGGCGTCGTACTCCCGCGCGGCGAGGGCGCGGGCGATCTCGGCACGCGCCTCCCCGATGTAGCGCTCGGCCTGCTTGGGCGCGTTGTTGTCGGCGAGCCACTCGTCGACGCGCGCGAGCGTGGCTGCCGAGCCGAGCGCGATCGGGAAGCAGTACTCGAGCACGGTCGACGCCTTGTGGAAGCCGAGCGTGTCGACCAGTGTCTCCGCCGCGGTGAGGAACTCCTCGAGGTAGGGCTCGAGGACGTCCTCCTGGCCGAAGCGGAAGATCGAGAACGCGATCTCGCGCGAGGTCTCGTTGGGCGTGGCCGGGTCGATGATGGCGTTCCAGGCGGCCCGCTTGGCCTCGGCGGTGGGCTGCGACGCCCGTGCCGCGGCGGCCTGCTCCTGGCCCGAGATCGTCTTGTCGACCTCGAGCTCGGCGTCGATCTCGGCGTCGCCGAAGCGACCGGCCCGGGCGAGCGCGGTGATGAGCACCCACCGCATGTCCTGGTCGATCACGAGCCCCTCGACCTCGAACGACCCGTCCAGCAGGCCGATCAGGTCGTCGAGGTTGGCGTCGTGGTGGGCCGCACCGGCGTACGACCGGGCGAAGGTGAGCTGGTGGTCGCTGCCCGGCTCCGCGGCGAGCAGCAGCTCGCGCAGACCGGACTCCCACGTGGCTCGCAGGTCGGCGCGGTGGGCGGGGTCGGAGTAGAAGTTGACCGCGAGCGCCGTCGACGACGGGATCCGGGTCACCGCCCAGGCGTCCGACTCCTGGCCGATGTTGGCCAGCACCAGGTCCGTCCAGTCGCGGGTGCGCATCTCGCCGTCGCGGGTCATGTCCCACGCGGCGCCCCAGACGAGGGCGCGGGGCAGCGAGTCCTCGAAGGTCGAGAGCGAGGAGATCGCTGTCGCCAGCGACCGCTCGTCGAGACGGATCTTGGCGTAGGCGTGGTCCTCGTCGTTGAGCAGCAGCAGCGCCGGCTGCTTCACCCCGACCAGCTCGGGCACGACGGTGCTCGCGCCCTCCACGTCGATCTCGAGGTAGTCGCGGCGGACCAGCGAGGCGTTCCCGTTCTCGTCGGACACCGTGTCGTACAGGCCGATGCCGAGGCGGTGCCGGCGCAGCGTCGGCCAGTCCTCGTGGGCCGTCTGGGCCACGGCGAACGACGCGTAGGCGCCGTCGTCGGAGAGCTCGAAGGAGGGCGCGAGCGTGTTGACGCCTGCCGTCTGGAGCCACTCCTGCGCCCAGCCGTCGAGCTCGCGGCCCGACGCCTTCTCGAGGGTGGCGAGGAGGTCCTTGAACTCCGGGTTCCCGAACTCCCACTCCTTGAAGTAGGCGCGCAGGCCCTCGAGGAACGACTCGATGCCCACCCACGCGACGAGCTGCTTGAGCACCGAGGCGCCCTTGGCGTAGGTGATCATGTCGAAGTTGACCTCGACCGCGTGCAGGTCGACGTTGTCGGCCGCGATCGGGTGGGTGGACGGCAGCTGGTCGGCGCGGTAGCCGGTCAGCTTGCGGGCGTTGGCGAAGCCGGTCCACGCGTCGGTGAACTCGGTGGCGTTGGCCTCGCACCAGTAGCAGGCCCACTCCGCGAACGACTCGTTGAGCCAGAGGTCGTCCCACCACTTCATCGTGACGAGGTCGCCGAACCACATGTGTGCCATCTCGTGGGTGATCACGGAGGCGCGGAACTCGAAGAACGAGCGCGCCTGACGGCTGCGGGGGAGGTACTCGTCGCGCAGCGTCACACAGCCGGCGTTCTCCATGGCGCCGGCGTTGTACTCCGGGACGTAGAGCTGGTCGTACTTGCCGAAGGGGTAGGGGTAGTCGAACTGCTCCTCGAACCACGCGAAGCTCTGCTTGGTCAGCTCGACCAGCGCCGCGGTGTCCATGTGCTGCTTGATCGACTGCCGGCAGTAGTGCCCGAGCGGGATCGTGCCGAACGCGCCTTCGTAGGTGTCGAACTCGCCGTGGTACTCGCCGGCCACGATCGCGGTGATGTACGTCGACATCCGCTTCGTGGTCGGGAAACGCCACACGGACGCCCCGTCCAGCCCCTCGCCGCGGGCCTCCTCCGGCTCCGGCGTGGCGGCGTTGGACACGACCACCCAGTGCGACGGGGCGGTGACGTTGAAGGTGAACACCGCCTTGAGGTCGGGCTGCTCGAACGTGGTGAACACCCGTCGCGCGTCGGGCACCTCGAACTGGCTGTAGAGGTAGACCTTGTCGTCGACGGGGTCGACGAAGCGGTGCAGGCCCTCACCCGTGTTGGAGTACGCGCAGTCGGCGGCGACGACGAGCGTGTTGGTCGCCTCGAGGTCGTCGAGCGCGATGCGGTGGTCGACGTACGCCGTCGCGGGGTCGAGGGGGCGCCCGTTGAGGGTGATCTCGCGGACGGTGGGCGCGACCAGGTCGGCGAAGGTGCTCGACCCCGGCTCGCGGCACGTGAACTCCAGGGTGGTGACCGAGCCGAACGTGCCCTGGTCGGGCTGGGTGGCGCTCATCAGGTCCAGGTCGACGGTGTACGACGTGACGTCCAGGAGGGAGGCGCGGGTGGCGGCCTCGTCCCGGGTGAGGTTGGTTCCAGGCATGAGAGGCATCCTGCCACCGCACTTGTAGCGGCGCCGAACCGGCGCGGGCGGTCCTGGGCGCCGGGCGGAATAGACTGGTCTGGACCGGGGGTTGACTCACGTATGGCTACTGCTGACTTCTGGTTCGACCCGCTCTGCCCGTTCGCCTGGATCACCTCGCGGTGGATCAAGGAGGTCGAGCAGGTCCGTGAGATCGACGTGCAGTGGCACGTGATGTCGCTGGCGTACCTCAACAAGGACAAGGACATCACCGACGGCTACCGCGAGATGCTCGTCGGCAAGGAGAAGCCCGTCCGCGTCGCGATCAAGATCGTCGAGGACTACGACAACGCCAAGCTCGGCGAGTGGTACACCGCGATCGGCACCCGCCGCCACGACAACGGCGAGGAGATGGACCGCGACATGGTCGCCGCCTCGCTGGCCGACGTGGGCCTGCCGGCCGACCTGATCGAGGCCTGGGACGACGTGTCCCTCGACGTGCTGGTCGCCAAGAGCCACCACGAGGGCATGGACGCCGTCGGTGACGACGTCGGCACCCCGACGATCCACCTCAACGGCTCGGCCTTCTTCGGCCCCGTGATGTCGAAGATCCCGCGCGGCGAGGAGGCCGGCGAGGTCTGGGACGGCGCGGTCGCGCTCGCGAAGTTCCCCTACTTCTACGAGCTGAAGCGCTCCCGCACCGGCGACCTCGACTTCAGCTGATCCCCGGATTGCCGCCGCGGACCGCCCGGTCCGCCAGCTCCGTGCCGGCGGCCTCGTAGAGCCCGACGACGGCAGCCTGACCCTCCAGCTGCGCGGCTTCCTCGTCGTACCTCGTCACGACGGTCACCGATCCGCCGAAGGCGCTGTCACGGAGTCGATCGAGAGCGGCGGCGTTGCTGCCGTGGAAGGGCATCGCAAGCACGACGAACCGGACGGTGCCCTCGTCGGAGACCCGCTCCCAGAAGAGCGGGTCCGTGGCGTCCCCCTCGATCACCCTGAAGCCCTCCGGCGCGAGGTCGGCGACGCGGGCCACATCGGTGTCGACCCCCACCACGCGGAGTCCGTATCCGTGGCTCAGCTTGCGGCAGGCCGCTCGCCCGAGCCGCCCCACGCCCAGGACCAGGGCATCGGCGTGCCGCAGGTCGATGGGGAGCTCCTCCTCGTGCAGTCGACGCGGATCCTTCGGGACGCGTGACGTGGAGGCGGAGAACCGCTCGACGCCCGCCCCCACGAAGGATGCGAGGACGAAGCTCAGGGCCACCGCCGTGGACAGCACGACCACCAGGTCGGGTGGGAGCACGTCCGCCGAGGCGCCCCCCACGACGACGATGAGGGCGAACTCGGAGAAGCTGGCGAGGGAGCCTGCGGCGCGGCTGGCCGTGCGCACCCGGAAGCCACTTGCGCGCAGGAGCACGGCGAAGAGCACTGCCTTGATCGGAACCAGCGCCAGCAGGAGGAGCGCCAGTCCCATCGTCGCCGGATCGGGGGTGCCGTGCAGCCCCACCGAGAGGAAGAAGGCAACCAGCAGGAGCTCCTTGACCGAGAAGATGGACTTCGCCATCTCCTCGGCGCGCGGCGACGGGGCCATCAGGATGCCCATCGCGAGGGCGCCGAGGTCGCCCTTGAGCCCGGCTGCCTCGAAGAGGGCGTAGCCCGGGACCAGGGCGATCACCACTGCCGTCAGGGGCAGGAGCTCGCCATGGTGCAGCTTCCCGAGAAGGGGGCGCAGCAGCCACGATGCCGGGACGAGCATGAGTAGTGCTGGTGCCCACCAGCTCGGTGCCTTGCCCTCCACGACCGCCAGCGCACCGACGGCGACCAGGTCCTGCACCACCAGGATCCCGATGGTCGTCCTGCCGTGCAGCGAACGCGTCGCGTTCTGCTCCTCCAGCAGCTTGACGGCCACGACCGTGCTGGAGAACGACAGCGCCAGGGCCACGAGCACGAGGTCGGTGCCGTCGGCGCTCGCGAGCATCGCCACACCGAGCGCTCCTGCGCCCGCGAGCACACCCACGGCAAGTGCGGTGCTGCACAGCACGTGGACGACCCCCACGCCGAGGACCTCGCGCCGCGCCAGCACCCGGACGTCGAACTTGAGGCCGATGGCGAACAGCAGCAGGAGGACCCCGAGCTCAGCGAAGGAGTCCAGGGTCGCCGAACCCTCCAGGCCCAGCTCCGCCAGCACGAAACCGGCGACCAGGAAGCCGACCAGCGGCGGCAGTCGCAACGCGTGGCCGAGCAGACCGCCGGCCGTTGCTACGGACAGCATCAGCACCAGCTCGTGCGACATGGCACCTCTCCCGCTGGACGTCAGCACCCTCACCCTAGGTGGCCGGTGTCGTCGCGCCCGTACCGCCGCGAAAACGCGGTGTGGCCCTCACTAGGCTTGCGCGCATGACTCGTGTCCTGTCCGCCGTCGCCTGGCCGTACGCCAACGGTCCGCGCCACATCGGCCACGTGGCCGGTTTCGGTGTGCCCTCCGACGTGTTCAGCCGCTACATGCGGATGGCGGGCCACGAGGTGCTGATGGTCTCCGGCACCGACGAGCACGGCACGCCGATCCTCGTCACCGCGGACCAGCAGGGCGTCAGCGCCAAGGACCTCGCCGACAAGAACAACGCGGTCATCGTCGGCGACCTCGCCGACCTCGGCCTGTCCTACGACCTCTTCACCCGCACGACGACCGGCAACCACTACGGCGTCGTGCAGGAGATGTTCCGCACCGTGCTGGCCAACGGCTACATGGTCGAGGAGACGATGCAGGCCGCGATCAGCCCGTCGACGGGTCGCACGCTGCCCGACCGCTACATCGAGGGCACCTGCCCCATCTGCGGCTACGGCGACGCGCGCGGCGACCAGTGCGACAACTGCGGCAACCAGCTCGACGCCACCGACCTGATCAACCCCCGGTCGAAGATCAACGGCGAGACGCCGCGGTTCGTCGACACGCAGCACTTCCTCCTCGACCTGCCCGCCCTGGCCGACGCGCTGGGGGAGTGGCTCGACGAGCGCGAGTCGAGCGGCACGTGGCGCCCGAACGTCATCAAGTTCAGCCAGAACATCCTCAAGGAGATCCGGCCGCGCGCGATGACCCGTGACATCGACTGGGGCATCCCGGTCCCGGGCTGGGAGGACCAGCCGACCAAGCGCCTCTACGTCTGGTTCGACGCTGTCATCGGCTACCTGTCGGCGTCGATCGAATGGGCGCGTCGCCTCGCCGAGAAGGAGGGGACAAGCCCCGACAAGTGGCGCGACTGGTGGAACGACCCCGACGCCCTGTCCTACTACTTCATGGGCAAGGACAACATCGTCTTCCACTCCCAGATCTGGCCCGCCGAGCTGCTGGCCTACAACGGTCGGGGCTCTCGCGGCGGTGAGCCGGGGTCGTACGGCGTGCTCAACCTGCCCACGGAGGTCGTCTCCTCGGAGTACCTCACGATGGGCGACCAGCAGTTCTCCACCTCGCGCGGCCACGTGCTCTACGTGGGCGACTTCCTCGCCCGCTACGGTCCCGACCCGCTGCGCTACTACATCTGCGCCGCCGGTCCGGAGACGTCGGACGCGGCGTTCACGTGGGCCGACTTCGTGACCCGCAACAACTCCGAGCTGGTCGCCGGATGGGGCAACCTGGTCAACCGCACCGCAACGATGGTGGCGAAGAGCTTCGGCGAGATCCCGCCCTGCGGCGGGCTCGAGCCGGTCGACGAGGCGGTCCTCGAGGCGGTCCGCGGCGGCTTCGAGTCCGTCGGCGGACTGCTGGGCCACCACCGGCTGCGGGCCGCGACCGCCGAGGCGATGCGCATCGTCGGCGAGGTGAACAAGTACCTCACCGTGACCGAGCCCTACAAGATGAAGGACGAGTCGCAGCGCGAACGCCTCGCGACCGTGCTGCACGTGGCGGTCCAGTGCGTCAGCGACTGCAACACGCTCCTCGCGCCGTTCCTGCCCCACGCCGCCAACAAGGTGCACCTGGTCCTCGGCGGCGAGGGCGAGCTCGTGCCGATGCCGCGCATCGAGCAGGTCGAGGAGCTCGACCCCGACAACGGCGCCGGCCTCACGTCCTACCCGGTCATCACCGGCGACTACTCCGGCACCCCGAGGTGGGAGTCGCGCCCGGTGACGGTCGGTGCGACGGTGGCGAAGCCGGTGCCGGTCTTCACCAAGCTCGACCCCTCGGTGGTGGACGAGGAGCTGGCCCGCGTCAGCGGCTGAGACGTGCCCTCCGCTGGCTAGGCTGGCGCGCATGACCGCTGAGATGTACCTGCCGCACTTCGTGGTGAAGCAGAAGCTCACGTTGATGATCAACCGCTACGAGGTCTCGGAGTCCGACGAGGCCGGCAACCCGACCCGGCTGATGGCCCTCGCCGAGCAGAAGCGGATGGCGTTCAAGGAGCAGGTCACCTTCTACTCCGACGCCGGCAAGTCGCGACCGGTCTTCGGCTTCAAGGCGCGCCGCAAGCTCGACCTCAACGCCGGCTACGACATCACCGACGAGGTCGGCACCCAGATCGGCTTCTTCCGCAAGGACTTCGGCGCGTCCCTGCTGCGCTCGACCTTCCACATCGAGGGCCCGGGCTACGCCGGCACCGGTCGTGAGCGCAACCAGGTCGTCGGGCTGCTGCGCCGCTTCACCGAGCTCGACTTCATCCCGATCCACTTCGACTTCGTCGACGCCGAGGGCAACGCCCTCTTCTCGGTCGAGCGCAAGATGTCGATCGGCGACCGCTACCGGGTGAGCGTGCCCGACGAACGGGTCGACTTCCGGGTCGCGGCAGCCGTCGCGGTCGGCCTCGACGCGCTCATGTCGCGCTGAGGACCCGGGATGCGCTGCGCAGTCCTCGGCACCGGATCCGTCGGTCGCACGCTCGCCGCGCGGCTCGTCGAGCTCGGCCACGACGTACGCCTCGGCACCCGCGACCCGTCGGCGACCCGCTCGCGTGACGACTGGACCGAGATGCCGGGCGTCGCGCTGACGACGTTCGCCGAGGCCACGGTCGACGCCGACCTCGTGATCCACGCCGGGAGCGGTGCCGCCGCGCTCGACCTGCTCGCGCAGGCCGGCGACCTGACGGGCAAGGTGCTCGTCGACATCTCCAACCCGCTCGACTTCTCGGCCGGCTTCCCGCCGACCCTGTCGGTCAAGGACACCGACAGCCTCGGCGAGCAGGTCCAGCGCGCCTTCCCCGACACCTTCGTGGTCAAGACGCTCAACACCCTGACCGCCGACCTGATGGCGCGCCCCGACCGCCTCCCCGAGCCGACCACGGTCTTCGTGAGCGGCGACGACGCCGACGCCAAGCGGCTGGTGTCGGGGTTGCTCGCGGAGCTCGGCCACCAGGACGTCCTCGACCTGGGCGGCATCGAGACCTCGCGCGGGGTCGAGATGTGGCTGCCGCTGTGGCTGCGCGTGATGGGCGCACTGGGCACCGCCGAGTTCAACCTCAAGGTGGTGCGCGACTCGTGATGTACCCCGAGGTCCGCGCCGCCGTCGCTGCCGACACCAGCCCCGACCTCACCCGGCCCGGCTTCGACATCGCGGCCCACCGCGAGGACGTACGCCTGTTCAACCTGCGCCTGCCCCGCGAGGAGGTCGCCTCGGTCGCCGACCTCGACGCCGACGGAGTGCCGTGCCGGCTCGTCACGCCCGTCGACGCGCTGCCCGGCGTGGTCGTGCACGCGCACGGCGGCGGCTTCGTGCTCAACGACGTCGACGTCCACGACGGCATCTGCCGCCGGATGGCCAACCGCGGCCGCCGCGCGGTGCTGAGCGTCGACTACCGGCGACCGCCCGAGTCGCGGTTCCCGGCAGCGCCCGACGACCTCGACACCGTGATCGGGTGGCTTCGGCGAGAGGGCCCGCCCGGGCCGTACGCCGCCCATGGCGACTCCGCCGGCGCCAACCTCGCCCTCGTCGCCGCACTCCGCAACCCGGGGTTCTTCTCCGTCGTCGCGCTGGTCTACCCGTTCCTCGACCCCCGGTGTGCCTTTCCCTCGTGGGAGGAGGCGCGCGAGACGGGCTTCGACCCGGCCGAGGCCCACTGGTACTGGGCGCAGTACGCCCGCAGCGAGGCCGACTTCGACGACCCCGACCTCGCGCCGCTCCTCTCCGACCGGCTGCACACGCTGCCGCCCACCTTCGTCGCCACCGCGGAGCACGACCCGCTGCGCGACGAGGGCGAGGAGCTCGCCCGGCTGCTCGCCGAGGCGGGCGTGGAGACCGTCGGCATCAGGTGCCTCGGTCAGACCCACGGCTTCTGGCGCCACGACGACTTCACCGCGTCCGAGCCGCTCGTGCGGCAGGTGGCGGGCTTCCTCGACCAGCACCTCACCGTGCTCTGAGCAGGCGGCCGGCGGGTCGACATCACCTAGGAGGCGAGGGTGTAGGTGCTCGCGAGGCGGAGCTCGAAGGGTGAGTAGTCGATCCCGCCTGCGGGTCCGCCGGGTGGTGGTGGGGCGGTGGATCTCATGATCCGGAGATGCTCGGTGACGCCGTGGACCTCATGACGCCGGTCGGCGGCGGTGTCGGGGACCCAGGTGGTCCAGCCGGGCGTCTCCTTGACGTGGTTGCAGCGCTCGCAGAGGCCCTGACCGTTGGCGGCCGCGGTGGGGCCACCGTCCGCGGCACGGGTGATGTGGTCGTGGTGGCGGATCGGCGCGTTGCAGCCGGGAGTGCGGCAGGTGCCGCCGTCGCGAAGGGTGAGGAACTCGGCCAGGAGTCCGTCGAAGCGGCGGCTGGTGGACTCCATGGCGACGAGTGCCCGGTCCTCGGGTGAGACGAACAGTCGCCGCAGGGTGGCCTTCGCCGCGTTGCTGGCTCGGCGGACCAGGTCGGTGCACAAGGCGGCGGGGAGATGGCCGTGACCGGGAAGGAGTCCTGGGTCGGTGCCGGCGCCGAGGAGCGACTCGATACCGATGACGAGGTTGACCCGCAGGGGCGCGACGTCCGAGGTGTCGGTGCCGGTGATGCGGGCGGCGAGAGTGTCGGCGCGGACCTGACCGCTGGTACGGGAGTCTCCGTCGCTGCGCGCGGCTGCCGCGGCGGCGTCGAGAGCGGCACGGACGGCGGCGAGGACCTCGAGGGGCAGAGTGGCGGTGAGCTGGCCGGTCCCGTCGTCTAGGTGGCGGGTGGTGACCCTGCGGTCCGCCCGGGCTCGGCGGTGTCTCCGGGCCTCGGCGTCGGCGGCGATTGCCAGGCAGGAGCGGCGCACGACCTGGCGCAGCTTCACGTCCCCGAGGCCGGGGAGTCGCGGAGCGAGGTCGTCGTCGACTGCGATGCCGCTGCTCGGGGCTCAGGTGGGTGACCTCGCGGGCGACGGCAAAGGCACGGTCCTCGGTCAGCTCGCCCCGGGCCAACGCGGCCAAGGTCAGCGGGAGGTCGTCACGCAGGCGGCGGGACAGCAGCACCCGCTGCTCGCCCGCGTGGGGGCTGGCGAGAGTCGCGAGGGCCACCTCGGCGCCGACCGACATCGCCCGCGGAGGCGTACGACGCCCCGGTGCAGGGACGTCCTTGGTGTCAGCGGCATCGGCGAAGGTGGCCGTCACGGCAACCTGGGCTGCTCCCGCTGCTGCCTTGATCCGATGCAGGGCCTCGAGCTGGTCGAGGTGCTCGGCGGGGAGGTCGGCCGGTGTCAGGTCGGCGAGGAGGTCAGCCAGAGCATGCAGGTCAGCTGCCGGCCAGCCAACGCCTGTCGCCTCGAGGCCCATCTCTTCCCCTTCGGTGGATCGAACGTATGTTCGAGTATCCCACCTCCGGCGAGGCGAGTCAACCAATCGAGCCAACGCTTTTCGAGCTCAGGGGAAACCCACGCGCCCTACCCCACGAGGACTGCTCCTGCGCATCCGTCGGCACCCTCTGGAACACTTTCCCCATGCGCGTTCACCTGGGCTCCGACCACGCCGGACTCGAGCTGAAGGACCACCTCCTCCACTGGCTGGTCGACCACGGATACGAAGCCGTCGACCACGGTCCGTTCGTCTACGACGCGGTCGACGACTACCCGGTCTTCTGCCTGCGGGCCGGTGAGGCCGTCGCCGCGGAGCGGGCGGAGGGCCTCGACTCCCTGGGCGTCGTCATCGGCGGCTCGGGCAACGGCGAGCAGATCGCCGCCAACAAGGTGACGGGCATCCGCTGCGCGCTGGCCTGGTCGGAGGAGACCGCCGTCCTCGCCCGCGAGCACAACGACGCCAACGTCGTCTCGGTCGGTGGCAGGATGCACTCGCTGGACGACATGACCCGATTCGTCGAGGTCTTCCTCGCCACCCCGTTCTCCGGTGACGAGCGCCACGTCCGCCGCATCGGCCAGCTGTCCGTCTACGACGAGACCCGCGAGCTGCCCCCGCTGCCCGAGTCGGCCCTCCGCGGACCCGACGTCCCGGCCACGGATGCCTGAGGGCCACACCCTCCGCAAGCTGGCGGACGACCTCACCGCGGCGTTCGCCGGTCGCGCGGTCCGGGTCTCCTCGCCCCAGGGACGGTTCGCGGCGGAGGCGACCCAGCTCGACGGCACGACCGTCGTGGGAGCCGACTCGGCCGGCAAGCACCTGTTCCTCGAGCTCGACCACGAGCACGTCGTCCACGTCCACCTCGGCCTCATCGGCTCGTTCGACGTGCACACCGACGTCGACGAGGTGCCCGAGCCGGTCGGTGCCGTGCGGCTCCGGCTGGTGACCGTGCCCGGAACCGGCTCGCGCGAGACGGCGTACGCCGACCTGCGGGGCGCGATCGTGTGCGACCTCGTCGGCCCGAACCGACGCGACGAGATCGTGGGCAGGCTCGGGCCCGATCCCTTGCGCAGCGACGCCGACCCCGACCTGGCGTGGCGCCGGATCTCGCGCAGCCCCCGGGCGATCGGCGACCTGCTGATGGACCAGAAGGTGGTGGCGGGGGTCGGCAACGTCTACCGTGCCGAGGTGCTCTTCCGGCACCGCATCCACCCGCTGCGACCCGGCAACACGCTGCGGGTCGGCCAGTGGCGGGCCATGTGGGCCGATCTGGTGGAGCTCATGTCGGAGGGTGTGCGCACCGGTCGCATCGACACCGTCCGGCCCGAGCACCTGCCCGAGGCGATGGGGCGCGCCCCGCGGAGCGACGACCACGGCGGCGAGGTCTACGTCTACCGGCGCACCTCGATGCCGTGCCACGTCTGCGGCTCGACCGTGCGCACCGCTCAGCTCGTCGGACGCAACATCTTCTGGTGTCCGAGATGTCAGCCCGCCTTCCGCTCCCGCGCCGTACAGTCTGCGAACAGGACCACTGCGACGCAGCGAGGAGCGCGGACATGAGCCCTGCTCGCGAGCGTGGTCGCCGGCCCCGAGGGGCGGGTCGGTGGTTCGAGGACGCGCTCAACCGGGTCGTCCCGCGCGGCTCACGGATGGTGGTGCTCCTCGTCGTGGCCACCATCGCGATCGGCGGGGCCATCTGGCAGTTCGAGGACTACGCGCCGCTGGTCACGCTGCTGGTCCCGCTCGTGCTCTCCAGCCTCGTGCTCGGACCACGTCAGCTGCCGTGGTTCGTCGTCTTCGTGCTGCTGGTGCTGGCCCTGACCGCCCCGACCCAGGAGATCACCATCCGCACCGGGGTGGTGGTCGTCATCATCTTCGGCCTCGGCTTCGTCGTGCTGCTGTCGTCCTTCCGGCGCTCCCGCCTCGGCGTGGCCGGCATCCAGGGCGAGCAGATGTTCATCGACCTCCGCGACCGGATCCTGCGCCAGGGCGGCATCCCCGCGTTGCCCGACGAGTGGTACGCCGCCGCCGAGCTCCGCTCCGCGGGCGGCACGCCGTTCGCGGGCGACTTCGTCGTCGCCTCGCGCGTCGGCCAGCGCCTCGACGTCGCCGTCGTCGACGTCTCGGGCAAGGGCCAGGGCGCCGGTACCCGCGCCCTGCTGCTCTCCGGGGCGATCGGCGGGCTGCTGAGCGCTCTGCCCCCGAGCGAGTTCCTCGCCGGTGCCAACACCTTCCTGCTCCGGCAGGACTGGGACGAGGGTTTCGCCACCGCCATCCACCTGTCCCTCGACCTCAGCACTGGTCGCTACGACCTGCGCAGCGCCGGGCACCCGCCCGCGGCCGTGCGCCACGCGGGCTCGGGGAGGTGGGAGGTCGTCGAGACCGAGGGCCCGATCCTCGGGCTCATCGACGACGCCACCTTCGACGCCAGGTCCGGGGTGATGCGCAAGGGGGACGCACTGCTGCTCTACACCGACGGGATGGTCGAGACGCGCAACCGCGACATCGGCTCCGGGATCGACAAGATGCTCGGGCAGGCCGAACGCCTGCTCCGCGGCGAGTTCGAGGGCGGGGCGACGCGCCTGATCGACTCGCTCGGCTCGCGCAACGACGACCGCGCGCTGCTCCTGGTCCACCGGCGCTGAACGCCGGCGCTGAACAACCTGCGCACCTGTGGCACCATGACACCCGCACCGGCGGGCGTACGCACGACGTACGAGCAGCAGTGGCCGGGGCGCGCGGATGTAGCTCAATGGTAGAGCCCCAGTCTTCCAAACTGGCTACGCGGGTTCGATTCCCGTCATCCGCTCCAAGCGGGCCCTCGGGCCGCCACGACGGCGGGCCGCGGGCTGGTTTGGCGGGGCGTAGCGTAGTGGCTAGCGCGCCTGCTTTGGGAGCAGGAGACCGCAGGTTCGAGTCCTGTCGCCCCGACCAGTCCCGGATCCGCCTCGGGCGTGATTCGGCCTGCGCCCGGACCGTCGATAGACTCGCAGGGTTTGCGGTCGCGCCTTCCCCCTTCGCGCCGACCGCCGTTGCCCCCCATGACGCAGTACTACTCATAACCCGATGCATCAGGAGACATTTGTGAAGAGCGCCGTCGAGACCTTGAGCCCCACCCGGGCCAAGCTGACCGTCGAGGTGCCCTTCGAGGAGCTCAAGCCGAGCCTCGACGCGGCGTACCAGAAGATCGCGAAGCAGATCAACGTCCCCGGGTTCCGCCGGGGCAAGGTCCCGCCGGCGGTCATCGACCGCCAGGTCGGCCGCGGTCCGGTGCTGGACGAGGCGATCAACGCCGTCGTCCCGCAGCAGTACATGGCGGCCCTCCAGGAGCACGACCTCGAGCCGCTGGCCCAGCCGGAGATCGAGGTGACGAAGTTCGAGGACAACGAGTCGCTCGAGTTCACCGCCGAGGTCGACGTGAAGCCCGACTTCGAGCTGCCGTCCTACGACAGCCTCGAGGCCACCGTCGAGGACATCGAGATCAGCGACTCCGACGTCGACGAGCAGGTCGAGGCGTTGCGTGAGCGCTTCGGCACCCTGGTCCCCGTCGAGCGCGCTGCCGCCGAGGGCGACTTCGTGACGATCGACCTCCTCGCGGCCGCCGACGGCGAGCCCGTCGAGGGCGGCGAGGTCACCGGCATGTCCTACAAGGTCGGCCGCGGCGGCATGATCGACGGCCTCGACGAGGCCCTGGTCGGCCTGTCGGCCGGCGAGGACAAGACGTTCGACTCCGAGCTCGTCGGTGGCGACCTGGTCGGCCAGGCCGTGCAGGTCACCGTCAAGGTGAGCGCCGTGCAGGAGCAGCAGCTCCCCGAGTACGACGACGAGTTCGCGCAGCTCGCCTCCGAGTTCGACACCGCGGACGAGCTCACCACCGACGTGCGCGAGCGCCTCGGCCGGGGCAAGCGCCTCGAGCAGGCGGCTGCCGCGCGCGACGCCGTCCTCGAGGCCCTCCTGGAGAAGGTCGAGATCCCGCTGCCCGAGGTGATGGTCACCGACGAGCTCAACGCCCGTCGCCAGAACGTCGAGCAGCAGCTCGGCTTCGCCGGCATCACCATGGAGAAGTACCTCGAGGACGAGGGCCAGACCCAGGAGGAGTTCGAGGCCGACCTCGAGCGCCGGGTCCGCGACGCCGTCGCCGCCCAGTTCATCCTCGACAAGATCGCGAAGAAGGAGGAGTTCGGCATCGACCAGGCCGAGCTCTCCGAGCACCTCGTGCGCCGTGCCCAGCAGGCCGGGCAGGACCCGCAGGAGTTCGCGAACCACATGTTCGAGCACAACCACATCCCCGACCTCGTGCAGGAGATCATGCGCGGCAAGGCGCTGGCGCAGATCGTGGAGTCCGCGACCGTCAAGGACGCCTCGGGCAACGTGCTCGAGCTGAAGAACCTGCGTCCCGACGGCACGATCGGGGAGCCCGACGAGGCCACGGACGAGGCCACGGCGGACGAGGCCTGAGCCTCTCCTCCACACGCACTGCGACCGGCGTCCACCCTCGGGTGGGCGCCGGTCTGCTGTCCGGCAGCTCTAGACCTGGCCGGTCGGCTCGGTGCGCTCCAGCACGTCGAGGGCATAGCGCGCGATCCGGGAGCGCTGCAGCGACCAGTCGTGCATCACGGCGAGGCGCTCCTCGGTGAGCTCGCCGTCGGCAGCGAGCCGGTCCAGCTCGGCCACCTGCTCGAGCGGGAGGCTCGGCAGGCCGTTGAACAGCACCAGGCTGACCGCATGGGCGCGCCTCAGCACGGCGTCGTCGACCTCGTGGCCCTCGGCGGCGAGCCCATCGGCGTACGCCCTCACGCAGGCCCCGGCGAGGTCGGGGAGGTCACCCGCGTCGCGACGGCCGATCTGGATGTCGCCCACGAGGAGCTGGGACAGGTCGAAGCCGACCGGTTGCGGGCGCCAGAACCCGAAGTCGATGAGCGTGAAGCCCGCGCCGGACGGGTGACGCAGCAGGTTGTTGGGGCACGCGTCCCCGTGCGAGGTCCGGTGGGGGAGCCGGGCGAACTCCTCGGCCAGCGCGTCGACGTGGTTGGCCACGACCGTCAGGCGCGCGCGCAGGTCGCCGAAGTACGGGGCGACCAGCTCGTGCTCCCAGGTCGCGTCGTCGAAGAGCCCCGGCATCACCGTGTGCGCCAGGCGGCCCTGCACGAAGGCCTGGATGTGCCACGGCAGCGGGTCGATCGCGGCCAGCTCGGCGACCCGGTCGCTGCCGGCCATCCGGCCCAGCAGGCCGGCGGCCTCGACGTACGCCCCGCGGTCCCACGGCTCGGGGCTGGCCTCGACGGCCTCGATCCAGACGACGGCCGTCTCGTCGGGCCTCTCGTCGACCCGGACGGCACGCGGCATCGTGAGTCCCTCGGGCAGCCGCTCGGCCAGGTCGCTCGCATAGAGCAGCGGCTCCGCCCGCCACGGCACGGACGAGGCCGCCCACTCGCCGAGCTCTGGCGGCACGGAGGCAAAGGCGGGGGAGTGGCGCCAGTGGTGGACGCGCTTGACGAACAGCGCGAAGTCGCGCGGGCCCTCGCCGGCGTCTGCGTGCCCGCGGACCCACGTGCGGGCACCGGTGAGGATGGACGGGACGTGGTAGTCGACGACCTCGGCACGGGAGTCGAGCAGCTCGACGCGGGGCACGTCCCACAGGGCCGCCACCATGGCGGCCAGCTCGGCGTCCGTGACGTCGTCGAGCCCGAGCGCCGCCCGGTCCTGCAGCCCGGGCGCGAACGGCCCAGGCGTGAAAGTTGCTTTCATGATGAGAAAAGGTAAGTTGCTTTCATGACTGACGTCAAGGGCCGGCTGCCCGCCGTCGAGCCGCACCTGCCGATGCTGATGGGCCTGGTGTTCGCGCATCTCCGCGACCGGCTGGCCGCCGAGGCCCCGGAGCTGCGGACCTCGCAGCTGCGGGTGCTCGAGTGGCTGCCACCGGAGGGCCTGACGATCAGCGAGCTGGCCGTCTGCGCCGAGATGACCACCCAGGGCTGCGGGCAGTTCGTGCGGCAGCTCGCCGAGCTCGGCATGGTCGAGGTGGCAGTCGCGGAGCACGACGCGCGCGCCCGACGCGTACGCATCACCCGGCGTGGGCTGGACGCCGTGGCTCGCGCGCGGCTGGTGCTCGACGCCTGCGACGAGGAGTGGGTCGCGCGGGTCGGCGCCGAGCGCTACCGCGTGTTCCGCGAGGTCCTGGCCGAGGTGGCGCTCGGCTGAATCCGCTGTGGGCGAACAGGGCGGGTTGTCGCGTGGAAGTGTCCGACCTTCCGGCTACTGTCGCCAGCGTGAACCAGAACTCCAGCCCAGTCCTCTCGCCCGAGATGAACGGCGCCGGTGGGATGTACGGCCTCGACGACCACATCTACCAGCGGCTCCTCCGCGAGCGCATCGTCTTCCTCGGCTCGGAGGTGCGCGACCAGAACGCCAACGCGATCTGCGCCCAGCTCCTGCTGCTCTCCGCCGAGGATCCCGAGGCCGACATCTTCCTCCACATCAACAGCCCCGGCGGCTCCGTGGACGCCGGCATGGCGATCTACGACACGATGAACTACATCCCCAACGACGTCGCGACCGTCGGCATGGGTCTCGCCGCCTCGATGGGCCAGTTCCTGCTCTGCGCCGGCACCAAGGGCAAGCGCTACGCCCTGCCCCACGCGCGGATCATGATGCACCAGCCCTCCTCGGGCATGGGCGGCTCGGCCTCGGACATCAAGATCCAGGCCCAGCAGTCGCTCCACATCAAGAAGGTGCTGCTCGACCTGATCGCCGAGCACACCGGCCAGACCGTGGAGCAGGTCGTCGCCGACGCGGACCGCGACCGGTGGTTCACCGCCGAGCAGGCCGTCGAGTACGGCCTGGTCGACAAGGTCGTCACCAATGCCCGTGAGGCCGCCGACGAGGGTCGCCCGGCCCGCCAATCCAGTTCCACGCAGAAGGACTGAACATGAACTACTACATCCCCCAGTGGGAAGAGCGCACCTCCTACGGCTTCCGGCGCATCGACCCCTACGCCAAGCTGTTCGAGGAGCGCATCATCTACCTCGGCACGCCGATCAGTGACGACGTCGCCAACGCGGTCATCGCCCAGCTCATGTGCCTGGAGACGATGAACCCGGACACCGACATCAGCATCTACATCAACAGCCCCGGCGGCTCGTTCACCGCGCTGACCGCGATCTACGACACGATGCGCTTCATCAAGCCCGACGTGCAGACCGTGTGCCTGGGCCAGGCGGCCTCCGCGGCCGCGATCCTGCTGGGCGCCGGCGCCAAGGGCAAGCGGATGGCGCTGCCCAACAGTCGCATCCTCATCCACCAGCCCTACACCGAGGGCACGTTCGGCCAGACCTCCGACATCGAGATCCAGGCCAACGAGATCCTCCGGATGCGCGAGCTGCTCGAGCGGATGATCGCCGACTCGAGCGGCAAGGACATCGACCAGGTCAGCGCCGACATCGAGCGCGACAAGATCCTGACCGCCGCGCAGGCGGTCGAGTACGGCCTGATCGACGCCGTGATCGAGTCCCGCAAGGGCGCTCCCGCGCTCGTCTGAGACCACCCGGTCCGACGACGCACCGCTAGGAAATCATGACTCGCGACATCTCGTGTCCGACCCCCGCCGGGGGTCGGCACGGGGTACCGTCGGGGAGCCCGTTGCAGGGTGCAAATAGCCGGGCCCCCCATCCGGCGAGACTGGAGGACACGACTCGTGGCACGTATCGGTGATGGCGGCGACCTGCTGAAGTGCAACTTCTGTGGCAAGAGCCAGAAGCAGGTCAAGAAGCTCATCGCGGGTCCCAACGTCTACATCTGCGACGAGTGCATCGAGCTCTGCAACGAGATCATCGAGGAGGAGCTCGCCGAGGGTTCGGAGGTCAGCCTCGAGGAGCTGCCCAAGCCCAAGGAGATCTTCGAGTTCCTCAACTCCTACGTCATCGGCCAGGAGCACGCGAAGAAGTCCCTCGCCGTCGCGGTCTACAACCACTACAAGCGCGTCCAGTCCGGTCTCCAGCCGGTCAGCGGCAAGGCCAAGGACGACGTGGTCGAGGTCGCCAAGTCCAACATCCTCGTCATCGGCCCCACCGGCTGCGGCAAGACCTACCTCGCCCAGACGCTCGCCCGGATGCTCAACGTCCCCTTCGCGATCGCCGACGCGACGGCGCTGACCGAGGCCGGCTATGTCGGCGAGGACGTGGAGAACATCCTCCTCAAGCTGATCCAGGCCGCCGACTACGACGTCAAGAAGGCCGAGACCGGCATCATCTACATCGACGAGATCGACAAGGTGGCCCGCAAGTCGGAGAACCCCTCGATCACGCGCGACGTCTCCGGCGAGGGCGTGCAGCAGGCACTGCTCAAGATGCTGGAAGGCACCACGGCGTCGGTGCCGCCGCAGGGCGGGCGCAAGCACCCGCACCAGGAGTTCATCCAGATCGACACCACCAACATCCTGTTCATCGTGGGTGGCGCCTTCGCCGGGCTCGAGCAGATCATCGAGCAGCGCGTCGGCAAGAAGTCGCTGGGCTTCACCGCGGACGTGCGCGGCGCCGCCGAGCGCGAGGCCGACGACTACCTCGCGCAGGTCCGCCCCGAGGACCTCACCAAGTTCGGCCTGATCCCCGAGTTCATCGGACGCCTGCCGCTCATCGCGAGCGTGTCCAAGCTCGACCGCGCGGCACTCGTGCAGATCCTCACCGAGCCGCGCAACGCGCTCGTCAAGCAGTACCAGAAGCTCTTCGACCTCGACGGCGTCGAGCTCGAGTTCACCCCCGACGCCATCGACTCGATCGCCGACGCGGCGCTCGAGCGCGGCACCGGGGCCCGCGGGCTGCGCGCCATCATCGAGGAGGTCCTCCTCTACGTGATGTACGACGTGCCCTCGCGCGGCGACGTGGCGAAGGTGATCGTGACCCGTGAGGTCGTCGAGGACGACGTCGCGCCCACGCTCATCCCGCGCGAGACCGAGGGTCGGAAGAAGAAGTCCGCCTGACGCTCCGCGGCGCTCCTGGTCACGTGTGACCAGGCCGGTCTGGTCATTTCGGGCCATTCCCGATCATCCGCGGTGATTACGCGTCATGACCCGTCCACACTGACGTCTCGTCACCATGTGGGAAGGGGACCCCGTGGGGGTTGATCCGAAGCGGCCGCTCGTCGGGTTCGCTGTCGTCGCCGTGCTCTGCGCGGTCCTGATGTTCCTGTCGATGGGTCGCGGCTGGAGCGTCGACTTCCTCCAACCGGGAAAGCCCATCGCGCCATCACCCATGGGGGGCCACCTCGAGCGAGTGCCCGCACCCGCGCCCGACCCGGCCGAGCCGGTCGAGCTGGTCGAGGTGGGCTTCCCGGTGGGGCTGAGCACGCAACCGCTGGCCACGTCGCCTCGGACCCCGAAGGCGGTCGCGAAGAAGGCAAAGTCCGAGAGGGCTCCGGTCGCCCCGGACACCACGTCCGACGACGCCGTCGGCGCCGACGAGACCTCGGACCCCACCACCGATCGTGTCGAGCCCCGGGCGGACCGTCGCGCCGAGCGGGCAGCCGCGCGTGCCGAGCGGAAGCTCGCGAAGCTCGAGGCCAGGGCCCAGCGCAAGGCCGACCGCAGTGCCGACCGCCAGGCAGGGCCGACAGCAAGGCCGCCCGCCGGGACGCTCGGCTGCAGCGGCGTGCCGAGAAGGCTGAGCGCCATGGCGAGAAGGCAGCGGAGAAGGCGGCCGAGAAGGCCGCCCGCCAGTCGTCCTGACCCGCCACCTCGCCCCGAGCGGTGTGTGACGCGGCTTCGCGGCCGCTGGAACCCTCCTCACGCACCGCCCCCGCGCGCGTCGTACGAGACACGCCGGGCTCGCGGTGGCTGAGGGGGATTCGGCGCGCCCGAATGCCCCCTCACGCACCGCTCGGCGCCCAACAGGCCGGGCGGTCAGTCCTCGGTCGGCGCGAGCTCCGCGGTGACCCGCAGCTCGGTCGCGGTGTCGTCCGCCACCAGCTCGAGCTCGCCGACGATCGTGCCGACCGCACGGAGGTCGTCCTGCGCCTGACTGGCCGCCTCGACGAGCGCGGCCGGCCCGGTGATCACCACGCGGGAGAGCGGGGCGCGCATCTTCGCCTTCGCCTGCGACTTCGCGCCGCGGATGCCGGTGAGGGCGGCGGCGACGGCGTCGAGGACGAGCGGCTGCGAGGCAGCAGCGGAGCCCAGGTCGGCGGCGGTCGGCCAGGCGGCGTGGTGGATCGAGCCCTCCTGCCACCACGACCAGACCTCCTCGGTCGCGTAGGGCAGGATCGGCGCGAGCAGGCGCAGCTGGACGTGCAGCGCGATCGCGAGCGTGGCGCGGGCCGAGTCGGTCGCGGGACCGCCGTCGGAGTCGTAGGCACGCTCCTTGACCAGCTCGAGGTAGTCGTCGCAGAACTCCCAGAAGAACTTCTCGGTGACCTCGAGCGCGGTGGTGTAGTCGTAGGCGTCGAACGCCTCGGTGGCCCTGCGGACGACGACCTCGAGGCGGCCGAGCAGGGCGCAGTCGACCGGTGCGCTGACCGCGCTGGGCGTGAGCGCGGTGGCGCCGACGTTGCCGAGGACGAACTTGGAGGCGTTGAGCACCTTCATCGCGAGCCGGCGCCCGACCTTCATCTGCGTCTCGTCGAACGGCGAGTCCGCGCCGGGGCGGCCGATGGCGGCGCGCCAGCGGACGGCGTCGGCGCCGTACTTGTCGAGGATGTCGGTGGGGACGACGACGTTGCCCTTGGACTTCGACATCTTCTTGCGGTCGGGGTCGACGATGAAGCCGGAGATCATGGCGTGCGACCAGGGCGCGACGCCGTTCTCGAAGTCGGCCCGGACGACGCGGGAGAAGAGCCAGGTGCGGATGATGTCGTGAGCGTGCGTCGCGAGGTCGTAGGGGAAGACCCGCGAGAACAGGTCGTCGTCGACGCCCCACATGCCGGCGATGTGCGGAGTCAGCGAGGAGGTCGCCCACGTGTCCATCACGTCGGGGTCGCCGACGAAGCCGCCCGGCTTGCCTCGCTGGTCCTCGGTGTAGCCGTGCGGCGCCTCGGTCGAGGGGTCGACGGGGAGCTGGTCCTCCGACGGCATGAGCGGGTGGTCGTGGTCGGGCTCGCCGTCGTCGTCCAGCGGGTACCAGACCGGGAACGGGATGCCGAAGAACCGCTGGCGCGAGATGAGCCAGTCGCCGTTGAGGCCGCCGACCCAGTTGTCGTAGCGGTGCTTCATGTGGGTGGGGATCCAGGTGATCTCCTCGCCGCGGACCAGCATCTCCTTGCGCAGCGCGGCGTCGCGCCCGCCGTTGGTGATGTACCACTGGCGGGTGGCGACGATCTCGAGCGGCTTGTCGCCCTTCTCGTAGAAGTTCGCCATCCGCTGGGTGGCCGTCGGCTCGCCGTCGAGGTCGCCGGACTCGCGGAGCAGGGCGACCATCGCCTCGCGGGCGCTGAACGTCGTCTTGCCCGCCATCTCGGCGTACGCCGTCGAGGCGGCGTCGGTCGCCAGCCACTCGGGCGTCTCGCGGGTGAGCCGGCCGTCGCGGCCGACGACCGTGCGGACCGGGAGGTCGAGCTCGCGCCACCACATCACGTCGGTGAGGTCGCCGAAGGTGCAGCACATCGCGATGCCGGCGCCCTTGTCGGGCTCGGCGGCCGGGTGGGCGAGGACCGGGATCTCGACGCCGAAGACCGGCGAGGTGACGGTGGTGCCGAAGACGTGCTGGTAGCGCTCGTCGTCGGGGTGGGCGATCAGCGCCACGACGCTCGGGATCAGCTCCGGGCGGGTCGTCTCGATGTGGATCGCAGTGCCGTCAGGGCGGTGGAACGCGACGCGGTGGTAGTGGCCGGGGTAGTCGCGCGCCTCGAGCTCGGCCTGCGCGACGGCCGTCTGGAAGGTGACGTCCCACAGCGTCGGGGCCTCGGAGAGGTAGGCCTCGCCGCGGGCGTAGTTGCGCAGGAACGCGCGCTGGCTCACGGTGCGCGAGTGGTCGCCGATCGTGGTGTAGGTCGGGTTCCACTGGACCGAGAGGCCGAGCTGGCGCCACAACGCCTCGAAGGCCTTCTCGTCCTCGACGACGAGCTGCTCGCAGAGCTCGATGAAGTTCGGGCGGCTGACGGGGACCTGCTTCTTCGGGTCGGGGTTCTCCGGCGGCGTGAAGTCGGCGTCGTACGGCAGGGCGGGGTCGCAGCGCACGCCGAAGTAGTTCTGGACGCGACGCTCGGTCGGCAGGCCGTTGTCGTCCCAGCCGATCGGGTAGAAGACGGCCTTGCCCTGCATCCGCTGGTAGCGCGCGATGAGGTCGGGGTGGCTGTAGGAGTAGACGTGGCCGACGTGCAGCGACCCGCTCACGGTCGGCGGCGGCGTGTCGATGGAGTAGACGTTCTCGCGCGGCTGCGTGCGGTCGAAGGCGTACGTGTCGTTGTCGGCCCAGGTGCGCGACCACTTCTCCTCGAGGCCCTCCAGCGCCGGACGCTCCGGTACGACGACGGCACGCGCATCGGTGCTCGTCGTCTCCGGGGCATGGGTGCTGGGGTTCTCAGTCATGCGCTGAGTCTATGGACGGGCCTCCGGCCTGCGAAAACGAGTATCGCCGTCGGCGAAGCGGTGGCTAGCGTCGAACCATGCAGCTGGAGTTCTTCGACACCCCGCAGCCGTTCCTCGACGCGGCCGGCGACCTGCTCGCCGCGGAGCCCGTGCTGGGCAGCGTGATCGCCAGCGTCACCTCACGCACCGCCCGCGAGCTCGCCGACGGGATGGACTCCTGGGCCGACGTCGACGCCGGCTTCCAGCGCTGGTGGGTGGTCGTGCGCGACGACGCCGGCGAGGCGGTGAGCGCGGCGATGCGCACGGCGCCCTTCAAGCCGCACCCGACCTTCGCGCTGCCGATGTCGGACGACGCTGCCCGCGCGCTCGCGGTCGCGCTCCACGGGCGCGGCGAGCTCCTGGGTGGCGCCAACGGCGCGCTGCCCGGCGCCGAGGTGCTCGCCCGCGCGAGCGCCGAGCTGGCCGGAGGCGAGATGGTGTCCGACAAGGCGACCCGCCTCTGGGAGTGCACGACGGTCGCGGTCCCGGCGGCCCCCGAGGGACGTCTCCGCCTCGCCACCGAGGACGACGCGGAGCTGGTGCTCGCGTGGTTCACGGCCTTCCACGAGGAGGCCGACGAGCAGGCCGGTCGCGAGCCCGACCCGACGTCCGGCGAGCACAACACCCTCGACAGCGTCCTGATCCGGATCCGGGAGGGAGTGGAGTGGCTCTGGGAGCTGCCCGACGGCACGGTCGCGCACCTCTCCGGCTCCGGCCTGCCGACCTACGGCGTCGCGCGGATCGGTCCGGTCTACACGCCCCGGGAGCACCGCGGCCGCGGCATCGCGTCGTACGTCGTGGGCGAGCTGACCCGGCGCGGGCTCGAGGCCGGGCACCGGATGTGCCTGTTCACCGACCGGGCGAACCCGACGTCGAACAGGATCTACGCCGGACTCGGCTACGAGCCGGTCGTCGACATGGCCGAGCACCTCGTCAGGGTCCCCGCGGTGACCTAGCCTCGGCGGATGCGGCCCCCGTACCGACGCAGCATCCTGCTCACCCTGGCCCTCCTCGTCACCGCTGTGGGGCTGCCGGCAGGTGCCGCACCCGAGGCGGACAGGCGAGCTCCGGTGCACGCCGTCGGCGGCTGCCCGCTCTTCCCGGCGGACAGCCCGTGGAACCGGCGCATCGACGACCGGCCGGTCTGGCGGCAGTCGCGGGCGATCGTGGCGCGGCAGGCCGCCGGGCACGACCTGCACCTCGATCTCGGCACGACGGAGGAGTACTACGGGATCCCGGTCAACGTCGTCGACGAGGACCAGCCGCTGCTGCCGCTGCAGTTCGGTGTCGACGGCGAGGACTACGGCGGCGAGAGCGACCGCGGCCCCGTCTTCGTGCCCGCCGACGCCGCGATCGAGGGCGGCAGCGCGCGCGACCCCGACCCCGACTCCGGCGACCGGCACGTGATCACCGTCCGCAGCGGCACCTGCGACCTCATCGAGCTGTACGCCGCCGAGCGGGTGCGCGACGCCTCCGGCAGGGTCGTCGCCTGGCGGGCCGCCGCGGCCGCCCGCTGGGACCTCTCCTCCAACAAGCTGCGGCCGGCCCGCTGGACCTCCGCCGACGCCGCCGGCCTGCCGATCCTGCCGGGGCTGCTGTCCTACGAGGAGGCCGCCTCCGGCCGGATCACCCACGCGCTGCGGTTCACCCTGCCGAGCGCCCGCCACGCCTACACGTGGCCGGCCCGCCACTGCGGCCCGAGCGGCAACACCGCGCGGGACCTGCCGGCGTACGGCCTGCGCTTCCGGCTGAGGAAGTCCTTCCCGGCGCGGCGCTACACCGGCGCCGCCAGGGCGATCGTCGTGGCGATGAAGCGCTACGGCCTGGTCTATGCCGACCAGGGCTCGGCGATGTACGTCACCGGCACCGCGGACCCGCGGTGGGCCGACGCCCTCGACCAGTTCCGCGAGCACCCCCTCGACGGCCGGGCGCTGCAGGTCGTGAAGCCCTGGCGGCGGATCGTCCGCTGCTGACGCTGCACCCTAGACTCGGCGCGAGATGACTGAGCTGCCCCCGGACACCGCCGAACCCGCGCGCCTCGCCCAGACCTTCGCCGAGGTCGAGGACGCCCTGCTGTCCCGCTGGCCGGAGACCAAGCTCGAGCCGAGCCTGGACCGGATCATCGCCTTCACCGAGCTGCTCGGCGAGCCGCAGCGCTCCTTCCGCTCGGTGCACCTCACCGGCACCAACGGCAAGACCAGCACGAGCCGGATGATCGAGACCCTGCTGCGCGCCCTCGACCTGCGCACGGGTCGCTTCACCTCGCCGCACCTGGAGCGGATGAGCGAGCGGATCAGCATCGACGGCGAGCCGCTCGACGACGAGGGCTTCGTGCGCGCGTTCAACGACGTCGCGCCCTACACCCACCTGGTCGACGCGGAGCAGGACCACCCGCTGAGCTTCTTCGAGACGATCGTCGGGATGGCGTACGCCGCCTTCGCCGACGCCCCGGTCGACGTGGCGGTCGTCGAGGTCGGGATGGGCGGCAGCTGGGATGCGACCAACGTGATCGACGCCGACGTCGCCGTCGTGCTGCCGATCGCGGTCGACCACGAGAAGTACCTCGGCGACGACCCGGCCACGATCGCGGTCGAGAAGGCCGGGATCATCAAGCCCGGCTCCGTCGCCGTGCTCGCCCAGCAGCCCCCCGAGGTCGCCGCCGTGCTGCTCGAGCGGGCCGCCGAGGTGGGCGCGACCCTGGTCCGTGAGGGCGTGGAGTTCGGCGTCATCGCCCGCACGCCCGCCGTCGGCGGCCAGGTCGTCTCGCTCCAGGGGCTCCGGGCGACGTACGACGAGGTGTTCCTCCCGCTCTACGGCGCCCACCAGGCCCAGAACGCCGCCGTCGCGCTCGCCGCGGTCGAGTCGTTCGGCACCGGTGAGCTCGACGACGACCTGGTCCGGGCCGCCTTCGCCGAGGTCACCTCGCCGGGACGGCTCGAGATCATCCGCCGCAGCCCCACGATCGTCCTCGACGCAGCCCACAACCCCCACGGTGCGGAGGCGCTGGCCGCCGCGCTGGAGGACTCGTTCTCCTTCAGCCCGCTGGTCGGCGTGATGGGCGTGATGAGCGACAAGGACCACGAGGGCCTGCTCAACGTCCTCGAGCCGCACCTGGCCTACCTCGTCTGCACCCAGAACTCGACCCCGCGCTCGATGTCCGCCGCGGCCCTCGGCCGCGCGGCCGTCGAGATCTTCGGCGAGGACCGGGTGAGCGTGGTGCCGGACCTCGCCGAGGCCATCGACCGCGCCGCCACCCTCGCCGAGGCGGGGGAGGCCATCGACGTCTCGATCGGCGCGGGCGCGGTGCTGGTCACCGGCTCGGTCGTCACCGTGGGCGAGGCCCGCGCGATGCTCAAGGGACGCCGGTGAGCGACAGCCCCTCCTCGGCGCCCCCCCACGCCGAGCGCTCGCCGCGCCGCGGCATGTGCGCGGCAGTGCTGAGCCTCGAGGCGATCGCCCTCGGCCTGACCGCCCCGGTGATGATCACCATCGCGGACGTCGACACCAGCACCGCCCTGTCCGTCGGGCTCGGGCTTGCGGTGGTCTGCCTGCTGCTCGCCGGCATGCTCCGCGCCGAGTGGGCCTACCTCGCCGGCTACGTCGTGCAGCTCGCCGCGATCGGTCTCGGCTTCGTCGTGTCCGTCATGTTCGGTCTCGGCGTGATCTTCGCCGCGCTGTGGGCCGGTGCCGACCTGCTCGGCCGCAAGATCGAGCGGGAGCGGGCCGCAGCGTGGGCGGCCTGGCGCGCCGAGCAGTCCTGACGCTGGCTAGGCTGCCGGCATGAGCACCGACGCCCAGCGATCCCTCGTCCTCGTCAAGCCCGACGGCGTACGCCGCGGCCTCTCGGGCGAGATCCTGCGCCGGATCGAGGCCAAGGGCTACACGCTCGCGGCCGTCGAGCTGCGCAGCGCGACCCCCGAGATCCTCGCCGCCCACTACGCCGAGCACGAGGGCAAGCCGTTCTACGGCCCGCTCGTCGAGTTCATGCTGTCGGGCCCCGTGCTCGCCGTGGTCATCGAGGGCCAGCGCTGCATCGAGGGCTTCCGCTCGCTCGCCGGCGCCACCGACCCCACCGTCGCCGCCCCCGGCACCATCCGTGGCGACCTCGGTCGCGACTGGGGGCTCGCCGTCCAGCAGAACCTCGTGCACGGCTCGGACTCCGAGGAGTCGGCCGCCCGCGAGATCGGGATCTGGTTCCCCGAGCTCGCGCGCTGAGCGCTCCGTCACTCGTCGGAGTCCCCGCACGTGCGGGGACTCTGTCACCTGGAGGCCTTTGCAACGGCCTACAGGTGCCCGACTCGCCCTCCCAGTCCGGCGTTACGTCAACCGGCCTGAGCCGTACGCCAGCGCGGTGCCGCGCGCCGAGGGTGGCGGCATACGACACCCAGATCGGCCGGATCGATGTCATGTGCCGCCACCCTGGGGCGGCGACGGCGGCCCGCAATTCACGCGAGCCCCACCTGCCCCGCGCGTGTCCTGCCGGGAACGCCCGGCTGCGCTCCTTAACCTGAGCGTGGGTCGGAGCCAGCGCTGACCCCTCTTCCCGGAGCACCACCCGACCTGCAGGGGCAGCAGCGGCATGGCACTGAATGGAAAATCAGGGGGTTTCATCGGCCGAGACATGGCCGTCGACCTCGGCACCGCCAACACGCTTGTCTATGTCCGCGGCAAGGGGATCGTGCTCGACGAGCCGTCGGTCGTCGCGATGAACACCACCACCGGCGAGGTCCTCGCGGTGGGCCACGAGGCCAAGCGGATGATCGGCCGCACGCCCGACAACATCGCCGCCATCCGGCCGCTCAAGGACGGTGTGATCGCCGACTTCGAGGCGACCGAGCAGATGCTGCGCTACTTCATCCACCAGGTGCACCGCCGCCGCTACTTCGCCAAGCCCCGCATGGTGATCTGCGTGCCGAGCGGCATCACCGCGGTCGAGCAGCGCGCGGTCAAGGAGGCCGGCTACCAGGCCGGCGCCCGCCGGGTCTACATCGTCGAGGAGCCGATGGCCGCCGCGATCGGTGCCGGGCTCCCCGTCCACGAGGCCACCGGCAACATGGTCGTCGACGTCGGCGGCGGCACCACCGAGGTCGCCGTGATCAGCCTCGGCGGCATCGTCACCAGCCTGTCCGTCCGCACCGCGGGCGACGACCTCGACCAGGCGATCATCGCGTGGATGAAGAAGGAGTACTCCCTCATGCTGGGGGAGCGCACCGCGGAGGAGATGAAGATGACCCTCGGGTCGGCCTTCCCGCTCCCCAGCGAGCCCGACGCCGAGATCCGCGGTCGCGACATGGTCTCCGGCCTGCCCCGCACGGTCGTCGTGTCGAGCTCCGAGCTGCGCCAGGCCCTCGAGGAGCCGCTCCACAACATCATCGACGCCGTCCGCAGCACCCTCGACCAGACCCCGCCCGAGCTCGCCGGCGACATCATGGACCGCGGCATCGTGCTCACCGGCGGCGGTGCGATGCTCCGCGGCCTCGACGAGCGGCTGCGCCACGAGACCGGCATGCCCGTCCACGTCGCGGAGGACCCGCTGTCCTCCGTGGCCTACGGCGCGGGCAAGTGCGTCGAGGAGTTCGAGGCGCTCCAGCAGGTTCTCGTGTCCGACGTGAGGCGCTTCTGATGCGGCTGCTGCCCATGGGGGAGTTCTGATGGGGGCCTTCGGGGGACACGACGGCCGCGAACGACGCTGGACCGGCCTCGACAGGCTCGAGTCGCGCAACCGGGCGCCGCGCTCGCTGCTCGTCGCGCTGGTGCTCGCCAGCGTCACCCTCGTGACGCTCGACGTCTCCGGCGGCAGCAGCTCGCCGCTCGAGCGGGCCCGCGGCGCCGTCGGGCAGGCGTTCGGTCCCGCCGAGTCGGCCGCCGCTGCCGCCGTACGCCCGTTCACCTCGGTCCCGGCCTGGTTCCGCAGCAAGGGCGACCTCGCCGACCAGGTGCGCGACCTCGAGGCCAGCAACGCCGACCTGCGCGGCCAGGTCGAGCTGGCCGGCTTCGACCGCAACCGCCTCGAGCAGTACGACGGCCTCACCACGGCCGCGGCCGACCTCGGCTCGGCGCTCGTGCCCGCCCGGGTGGTGGCGGTCGGCTCCCGGCAGTCGCAGAGCTTCACGGTCACCATCGACGCGGGCTCGGTCGCCGGCGTCGGCCCGGACATGACCGTCGTGAACAACGACGGCCTGGTCGGTCGCGTCCTCCGGGTCTCGCGCAGCACCGCGACGGTGCTCCTCATCGTCGACCCCGACTCGACCGTCGGCGGACGCGTCGGCTCCAGCATGGAGATCGGCTTCGTCAACGGCAGCGGCTCGCTCGACCAGGCGGCCGGTCTCGACCTGCGCCTCGTCGACGACGCCTCCGTCCCGGCGCGCGACGACACCGTCGTGACGTGGGGGAGCAGCACCGGCCCCTACGCGCCGGGTGTGCCGATCGGCCGGATCACCGAGGTCTACAGCTCGCTGCGCGAGGCCTCCCAGCGGGCGGTGGTCGAGCCGTTCGTCGACTTCTCGTCCCTCGACGTGGTCGGCGTGATGGTGCCGAGCGGTTCGCAGAGCGACCGGGCGCTCGTCGAGGCGGACGGGACCCTGCGATGACGTACCTCCGCTGGGTGGTCGCCTGCGCCGCGGTCGTCGTGGCCCTCGTCGTGCAGGTCTCGCTCTTCCCGCACCTGTCGTGGCACGGCATCGTGCCCAACCTGTGCCTGCTCGTCGTGGTCGCGGCCGCGCTCACCGTCGAGGCACCCTTCGCGCTGGTCCTCGGGTTCGTGGCGGGGCTGACGCTCGACCTCGCGCCGCCGGCCGACCACATCGCCGGCCGCTGGGCACTGGCGCTGACGATCGCCGCCTTCCTGGCCGCCCGCGTGCGCCAGGACCAGAAGCCCAGCGCCATGGCCGTGGTCGGCACGGTCGCCGCCGCGTCGTTCGTCGCGACGTCGCTGTTCGCCCTGTCCGGGATCGTGCTCTCCGACCCCAGGATGTCGATCACCGGCCTGCTCGAGGTCGTCCTGGTGGCGGTCGTGTGGGACGTCCTGCTGACCCCCTTCGTGCTGCCGCCGCTGATGAGGCTCTTCGCGCGACTGAGCCCGCAGTGGGCGACGACGTGAGCCACGCGACCAGCGCCAACAAGAGCCGGCTGCGCCTCGTCGTCGTCCAGGCGCTCGCGTTCGCGCTGTTCGCCACGCTCTTCGTGCGGCTCTACTACCTGCAGGTCATCGGCGGTGAGGGCTACCAGGCGCAGGCCGCCAACCAGTCGGTGCGCGACATCGTCGTCCAGCCGCAGCGCGGCCTCATCGTCGACAGCCAGGGCCGGCCGCTGGTGGCCAACCGCACGTCCTGGGTGATCTCGGTCGACCGCACGCTGCTCGGCAAGCTCGAGGACGACCAACGCACCGAGCTCGTCCGCCGGGTCGCCGTCGCCGTCGAGTCGAAGCCGGCGGACGTCGAGGCCCGGCTGGTCACCTGTGGCGACCCGGGGAGCGTGCGCGGCGTCTGCTGGAACGGCTCGCCCTATCAGCCGGTGCCGGTCGCGTCCGACGTCTCCAAGGACGTCGCCCTCCGCGTGCTCGAGCAGCCCGAGGACTACCCGGGCGTGCTCGCCGAGCAGCAGAGCGTCCGCTCCTACCCGCGTCCCTACGGCATCAACCTGGCCCACGTCCTGGGCTACCTCAGCCCGGTGACCGAGGACGAGTACGACCTCGCCGCCGAACGCGACGACCGCTCGATCAACGGCGCCTCGGTCGTCGGCCGCGCCGGCGTCGAGAAGCAGTACGACGAGTGGCTGCGCGGGCTGCCCGGCTACCGCCGCGTCGCGGTCGACTCGATGGGCCGCGTGCTCGGTGACGACTCGATCGTCGAGAGCACGCCCGGCGACACCCTCGTCACGTCGATCGACGCCAAGGTGCAGGCCGTCGTCGAGAAGCAGCTGGCCGAGCGGATCGCCTACCAGCGCACGCAGGTCGATCCCGTCACCGGTCGGAAGTACGCCGCCGACTCGGGCGCCGCGGTGGTCCTCGACGCGAAGACCGGCCGGGTCATCGCGATGGCCAGCCAGCCGACGTACGACCCCGACGTCTGGACCGGCGGCATCACCGACGGCCAGCTCGCCCACCTCTACTCCGAGAAGGCGGGCACCCCGCTGCTGTCGCGGGCCACGCAGGGCCAGTTCGCTCCCGGCTCGACGTGGAAGCCGTTCATGACGGCAGCGGCGCTGACCCACGGCTACTCGATGGACACCACGCTGCCGTGCTCGTCGGGCTTCCAGGTCGGCAACCGGGTCTTCAAGAACTACGAGTCCGGTGCCTACGGCGACATCGGCTTCGCCAAGGCGCTCGAGGTCTCCTGCAACACCTTCTTCTACCGCATCGGCTACGGCTTCTGGCAGAGGCTCGGGAGCGACCCGGCCGACATCGACGCCGAGGACCCGCTGGTCGAGATGGCCAAGACGTTCGGCTTCGGGTCGCGCACCGGGATCGACCTGCCGGGCGAGGCGCCCGGCCGCATCGCCGACCGGCACTGGAAGCAGGCCTACTACGAGTCGCAGAAGGACTACTACTGCGACCTCAGCGGCAAGCCGCAGACCAAGGGCACCAGCGACTTCGTCTACAAGTTCGCCTACGAGTTCTGCCTCGAGGGCAACCTCTACCGCGCCGGCGACGCCGTGAACTTCTCCATCGGCCAGGGCGACACGATCGTCACGCCGCTCCAGCTCGCCCGGGGTTACGCCGCGATCAGCAACGGCGGGACCCTCTGGGCACCGACGGTCGCCAAGGCGCTCGTCAGCCCCGAGGGCCGGGTGCTGCGCCGGATGGCACCGCGCAAGGTCGCCCAGCTCGACGTGCCGAGGAAGTACCTCGACTACATCGACAGCGCGCTGCAGAACGTGACGCGCGTCGGCACCATGGCGTGGAAGATGGGCGGCTTCCCGCTCGACCAGGTGACGGTCCGCTCCAAGACCGGGTCGGCCGAGGTCTACGGCAAGCAGACGACCGGCTGGGTGGCGTCGTACACCAAGGACTACGTCGTGGTGATGATGATCAGCCAGGCCGGCACCGGCTCGGGCTCGACCGGTGAGGGCATCCGGGCGATCTGGGAGGCGCTCTACGGCATCGAGGGCGAGGCCGTACGGTCCGCGCGCGCGGCGACCCCGGGCACCGTCCCGGCGGCCCGCCTGCCGCAGTTCCTCGACGACGGCTCGATCATGCCGCCGCGCACCCGAGACAAGCCGGGGGAGTGACGCGATGACGATCCTGTCCACGCGCCCGGCCCGGCCGGGGCAGCCGGCGACCACGCTGCGCGCGCCCGGCCTCGACTGGCTGCTGATGTTCGCCTCGCTCGCCCTGATCACGATGGGCACGCTGCTGGTCTGGTCGGCGACCTCGACGCGCGCCGACCTCACCGGCGGCGACCCCAACAGCTATCTCCGCAAGCAGCTCGTCAACATCGCGATCGGCCTCGTGCTGATGGTGTCGGTGATGGCGACCGACCACCGCTGGGTGCGGATCCTCGCGCCGCTGGCGTACGCCGTCAGCGTCGGCGGGCTGGTGATGGTGCTGGTCGCCGGGAGCACGATCAACGGCTCCCGCTCGTGGCTCCAGGTCGGCGGCATGTCTGTCCAGCCGTCCGAGTTCGCCAAGCTCGCGGTGGTCATCGGGATGGCGCTCGTCGTGGCCGAGCGCACCGAGCGCCGCTGGGGCAGGCAGGTGGGCAGCTTCGAGGTCCTCGGGATGCTCCTCATCGCCGGCGTCCCCGCCGTGCTGATCCTCATGCAGCCCGACCTCGGCACGATGCTGGTGCTGTGCGCGACCGTCTTCGGCGTCCTCGCCGTCGCCGGCGCCGGCCGGGTGTGGCTCGCCGGGCTGACGCTCGGCGCCGTCGTCGGCGCGATCACCGCGGTGTCGATGGGGGTGCTGAAGCCCTACCAGGTCGACCGGTTCCTCGCGTTCATGGATCCGACGCTCGACCCGCGCGGCGCCGGCTACAACGTCGAGCAGGCGCGCATCGCCGTCGGCAACGGCGGCCTGTTCGGGCAGGGCCTCTTCGACGGGTCGCAGACGCGGTCCGGCTTCGTCCCCGAGCAGCACACCGACTTCATCTTCACCGTCGCAGGGGAGGAGCTCGGCCTGGTCGGCGCGGGCGTCCTGATCCTGCTGCTGGCGGTCGTCATCTGGAGGGCGCTCGCCATCTCCGCCGACGCCGGCGACCTCTTCGGCCGGATCGCGGCGGCGGGCATCGCCTGCTGGTTCGGCTTCCAGGCCTTCCAGAACATCGGCATGTGCCTGGGCATCATGCCCGTCACCGGCGTCCCCCTGCCCTTCGTGTCCTACGGCGGGAGCTCGCTCTTCGCCGGCATGCTCGCGCTCGGACTGCTGCAGAACATCCACCTGCGGTCGTCCGGCAGCACCCGGCGTTGAGTTAGGCGGCACCGTCGCGCGCGACGTAACCTTGCGGGTCGGCCCGTCCCCGTCCCACGTCTGAGGTGTTCTCCCCATGTCCGTCGCGTCGGTCTTCCCGCGCCTGGAGTCCAGGCTCCCCTCGGTGCAGAAGCCCATCCAGTACGTCGGTGGCGAGCTGAACTCGGTCGCCAAGGACTGGGACTGCGCCGCTGGGTCGGAGGAGGGGGGCCCGACCGTGCGCTGGGCGCTGATGTACCCCGACGCCTATGAGGTCGGCCTGCCCAACCAGGGCGTCCAGATCCTCTACGAGGTGCTCAACGAGCGCGACTGGATCCTCGCCGAGCGCACCTACTCGGTGTGGCCCGACATGGAGCAGGTGATGCGCACCGGCGACGAGCACGGCCCGATCCCGCAGTTCACCGTCGACAGCCACCGCCCCGTCGGCGCCTTCGACCTCTTCGGCCTGAGCTTCTCCACCGAGCTCGGCTACACCAACATGCTCAACGCCCTCGACCTCGCCGGGATCCCGCTCCACGCGGCCGACCGCGGCGAGGACGACCCGATCGTCATCGCCGGGGGCCACGCGGCGTTCAACCCCGAGCCGATCGCCGACTTCATCGACGCCGCCGTCCTCGGTGACGGCGAGGAGGTCGTGCTCGCGATCTCCGAGGTCGTGCGCGAGTGGAAGACCGAGGGCGAGCCGGGCGGGCGCGACGAGCTGCTGCGCCGCCTCGCGGTGACCGGCAACATCTACGTCCCGCGCTTCTACGACGTGGCGTACGCCGCCGACGGCTCGATCGAAGCCGTCGTCCCCAACCGTCCGGGCATCCCGTTCCGGGTCCGCAAGCACACGCTGATGGACCTCGACCAGTGGCCCTACCCGGCCAACCCGCTGGTGCCGCTCGCCGAGACCGTCCACGAGCGCTTCTCCGTCGAGATCTTCCGCGGCTGCACGCGCGGCTGCCGCTTCTGCCAGGCCGGGATGATCACCCGCCCGGTGCGCGAGCGCTCGCTCGAGACGATCGGCGCGATGGTCGAGAACGGCATCCGCAAGTCCGGCTTCGAGGAGGTCGGCCTGCTGTCGCTGTCCAGCGCCGACCACACCGAGATCGCCGAGGTCGCCAAGGGCCTCGCGGACCGCTACGAGGGCTCCAACGTCTCCCTCTCGCTGCCCAGCACCCGCGTGGACGCCTTCAACATCACCCTCGCCAACGAGTTCTCCCGCAACGGTCGCCGCTCGGGCCTGACCTTCGCCCCGGAGGGCGGCTCGGAGCGGATGCGCAAGGTGATCAACAAGATGGTGAGCGAGGAGGAGCTGATCCGCACGGTCGCGACGGCGTACTCCCACGGCTGGCGCCAGGTGAAGCTCTACTTCATGGTCGGCCTGCCCACCGAGACCGACGAGGACGTGCTCCAGGTCGCCGACCTGGCCAAGCGCGTGATCGCCAAGGGTCGCGAGGTCACCGGCCGCAACGACATCCGCTGCACCGTGTCGATCGGCGGGTTCGTGCCCAAGCCGCACACGCCCTTCCAGTGGGCCGCCCAGCTCGACCACCAGACCACGGACGACCGGCTCAAGAAGCTGCGCGACGTCGTGCGGGACGACAAGAAGTTCGCCCGCGCGATCGGCTTCCGCTACCACGACGGCAAGCCCGGGATCGTCGAGGGACTGCTGTCCCGCGGCGACCGCCGGGTCGGTCGCGTGATCGAGGAGGTCTGGCGCGACGGCGGCCGCTTCGACGGCTGGAGCGAGCACTTCTCCTACGACCGCTGGATGTCCTCGGCCGAGAAGGCGCTGGCCGGCACCGGGGTCGACGTCGACTGGTACACCGTCCGCGAGCGCGACTACGACGAGGTGCTGCCCTGGGAGCACCTCGACTCCGGCCTCGACAAGGACTGGCTGTGGGGTGACTGGGAGGACGCCCTCGCGGCCGCGGACGGCGCCGACATCGAGATCGAGGACTGCCGCTGGACGCCCTGCTACGACTGCGGCGTGTGCCCCGAGATGCAGACCGAGATCCAGATCGGGCCCACCGGCCAGAAGCTGCTCCCGCTCTCCGTCGTCTGAGCGACCCGTTGGGATAGCCTGACGCCCGCAGATCCGCCGACTCGTGGAGGAGACAGGGTGACCCAGGACGCGACCGACCGGTCCGAGACGGACCGGCTCCGCGAGGAGGTCGCCGCGGCCCGGCACCACCTGCTGACCGTCCAGGACCACATCGTGGGGCTCGAGGCCGAGAACGGCCGGCTCAACCGCGACCTGACCCGCGTCACCATGGAGCTGCGCCAGCAGCGCAAGCGCACCAAGAACCTGCTCAAGCAGCGCGACGAGGCGCGGGCGCGGCTCGCGGACGTACGCACCCGGCTCGAGCGCAACCGCTCCCGCGTCGCCGAGCTCGAGCGGCCCCGCGCCTCCGTGGCCCGCCGCGTGGCCCGGCGGGTGCGCGGAGCGCTGCGGTGAGCCCGAAGCGGAGCGCGGAGCCCCGCTTCTCGATCGTCACCCCCGTCCACGACCCGCCGGTCGACGTGCTCAAGGAGTGCATCGAGTCGGTGATCGCCCAGGACTTCGCCGACTGGGAGCTGATCATGGTCGACGACTTCTCGACCAACGCGGCGGTCCCGACCGTCATCGCGCAGTATGCCCAGCAGGACCCGCGGATCACGCTGATCGAGCGCGACACCAACGGCCACATCGTGGCCGCCTCCAACGACGGCGTCGACGCGGCGAAGGGTGAGTTCATCGCGCTCCTCGACCACGACGACCTGCTGGTGCCCGAGGCGTTGTCGCGGGTGGTCGCGGCGATCGACCGCCACGAGGACGTCGACTACGTCTACACCGACGAGGACAAGGTCGGCGAGGACGGCACCACCTACGGCGCCTTCCGGAAGCCCGACTGGTCGCCCGAGCGGCTCCGCGGCCAGATGTACACCTCGCACCTGTCCGTCCTGCGCACCAGCCTGGTCCGCGAGGTCGGCGGCTTCCGCGACGGCTTCGACGGCTCGCAGGACCACGACCTCGTGCTGCGGGTGACCGAGCGGGCGCGCCGGGTCGTGCACGTGCCCGAGGTGCTCTACCACTGGCGCGCGGTCGAGGGCTCGACCGCGGTCGACATCGAGGCCAAGCCGTACGCCGAGACCGCGGGGATCCGTGCCGTGCAGGAGCACCTCGACCGGGTCGGCATCGACGGCACCGCCGGCCCCGGTGCCGAGCCCGGGCGGTACGTCGTCCGGCGACGCCTCGACCCGGCCCGGCGCGTCTCGGTGGTGATCCCCACGATGGGCCAGTCCTCGCTCGTGCGGGGCCTGCGCCGGGTGCTGGTCGTGGAGGCGGTGCGGTCGGCACTCGCGTGCACGGACCACGTCGACGTCGAGGTGGTCGTCGTGCACGACACGCCGACGCCCGACGCGGTGCTCGACGAGCTGCGTGAGGTGGCGGGGGAGCGGCTGGTGCTGGTGCCGTTCGACCGGCCGTTCAACTTCAGCGAGAAGATCAACGTCGGTGTCTGCCACTCCTCGGGCGACCGGGTCGTCTTCCTCAACGACGACATCGAGGCGATCTCGCAGGGCTGGCTCGAGCAGCTCGTCGCGCCGCTCGACGAGCCCGACGTGGGCCTCACCGGCGCGAAGCTCTACTTCAGCGACCAGACCGTCCAGCACGCCGGGCACGCCTACTACAACGCCGGCTACCACCACCCGTTCAAGTTCTGGACGCGCGACGAGGTCGGTCCCTTCGGCGAGCTCGTCGTCAACCGCGAGGTCACCGGCGTGACAGCGGCGTGCGCCGCGATGCGGCGCGAGACGTTCTTCGAGATCGGCGGATTCTCCGAGGCGCTGCCGGGCAACTTCAACGACGTCGACCTCTGCTACAAGGTGCGGGCAGCGGGGCTGCGCACGCTCTTCGTCGCGAACAGCGAGCTCTACCACTACGAGTCGCGCACCCGCGAGGCCCGCGTGCAGGAGTGGGAGCGGCTCGCGGTCGTGTCCCGCTGGGGCGTGCCCGACGAGGACGCGTTCACCCCGCGCGCCGTCGCGATGCCCAACCTGCGGCGGATCCAGCAGCTGCCGGAGGACCTCTTCGCGGAGGCGTGATCAGGCGCGACCCAGGTAGGGCTGGAGCGCCCGGGTCAGCGGCTCTGCGACGGAGTCCCACGCCCACCTCTGGTGGGCCTCCTCGGCGGCCGGGAGCGCGCGGGCGGCGTAGGCCCGGGTGTCGCGGGCGAGCGCCACGGCCTCGCGGAGCGCGCCGTCCCACTCGTGGGCCTTGGCGAGCCGGCCGGTGACACCGTCGTCGATCGCGTCGTCGAGCGACGGCGTGTGCGAGGCGACGGTCCAGGTGCCGACGGCGGCCGCCTCGAAGAACTTGAGGTCGGACTTGCAGACGTTGAAGGCCGTGTGGGAGAGCGGGGCGATGTTGACCTCGACCTCCGCGATCGAGCGCTGCAGCTCGACGTAGTGCATGAACTTCTGGAACTCCACGCGCTCGCGGTGCGGCTCGAGGGCCCCGAGGTCGTCGAGGTAGCCGACGATGCGGACCGACACGTCGTCGTCCTCGTCGAGCAGCCGGGCGAGCGCCGGGCTCGCGATGGCGAAGTCGCGCACGTGCGACGGCGTACCACTGAAGTAGCCCACCGTGACCGGCCCGCTGCGTCGCCACCCGCCGGCCACCTTGGCGTCGAGCAGGTCGCGGGAGTAGGCCTGCTGGGTCCGGTTCATCACGTTGGGCACGATCGAGGGCGTGTCCGCGACATGGGCCGCGAGCCGGCTGGCGAGGACCTGGTTGGTGGTCGTGGCGCCCCGGCAGACGTCCAGCGAGGCCCGGAGCCGGCCCATGTAGGCGAACCAGACGTCCCACTCGGCGTTCACGTCGGGGTCCTTGCCGAGCGAGCTCATCACCAGCTCGGCGAAGCCGACGTCGAAGACCAGGTCGTCGCAGTCGAAGACCAGCGGGACGCCGTGCCGATCGGCACTCTGCACCAGCTCGCGCAGCGCGGCGTTCCACGGGTAGCGGGCGACGACGATCGCGTCGAGCTCGGGCACGATCCGGGTCAGCGCCCGCAGCTCGTCGTCGCAGAACCAGGCCGCGCCGATGTCGCCCCCACCATCGAGGGAGTGGTGGTTCAGCGCGTCGACGGTGTTGGCGACCCGGTAGCGGAACGTGCTGGTGTCGGGCGTCCGGTAGACGAAGGCGACCCGGTGCGGGCGGTCGAGCATGGCGCCGACGCGCTCGGCCATCGAGCTGTCCCAGAGGTCGCGGACCTCGTCGGGACCCGCGGGAAGGTCAGTGAACATCCGGGACGATGCCTTCGTCCTGGGCGGCGTCCTCGGGACCGATCACGTCGCCGAACCGATCGACCACCCACTCGACGACGGGCACGAGGGTCGCCGCCCAGTCGCGATTGATGTGGTCGGCGGCGACGTTGGCCGCCCGCTGCTCCGGGTCCCGCGCCAGGTCCACCATCTGCCGCAGGCCCTCGAGCAGGCCGTCGACGGTGGACGGCGCGACCACGATGTTGTCGGAGATGTCGGACAGGTCGGTCTTGGTGCCGTGGGAGTTGGTGAGCACGGCCGCGCCGACGGACGCGAGGTCGTAGGGCGGGTACGACGGGTGGGGGGTGTCCATCAGCACGAGCGCGGCGTCCATCGACGCGACGAGGTCCTGGTAGTCGGTCCAGCCGAGGCCCTCGATGACGTTGACGTGCACGTCGCGCGGCAGCGTGAGGTCGGGCGTGCCGCGACCGACGAAGTGGAACTCCCACTCCTCCGGGTCGAGGATCCGCTGCTCGACCGCGCGGGCGATGACCTGCACGCCCCGCCAGAACAGGTTCCGGGCGTTGAGCGGGCGTGAGTAGAAGAACAGGTTGCGCTTCGGGCCGCCGGATCCTGCGGGTACGACGGTGGCGTCGCGCGTGGGGAACGCCGGCTCGAGGGCGATCGCGCTGTCGGCGAGGTGGGGCAGGCCGCCCGGCCCGGAGAGGTGCTCGAGCAGGCGCGAGGTGTTGACCACGACGGCGAGGTCGGGCTCGGCGAGCGTCTCGGAGCACAGCAGCCGCTCGTCGCCGTAGGCGTAGAACATCCGCTCGTCCTCCTGGAGCAGGTAGAGCACCTGCTCGCGGGGGATGTCGCTGTCGAGGACCGCACGGGTGGTCCACCACGAGGTCGTCATCACGATGTCACGGTCGGTGAACTGCAGTCGCTGGCTGCCGTCGGTCGAGACCTGCTCGAGCTCGAGGATGCCGTCGAGGTGGATCCCGGTGGCCTCCTCGAGCAGGGAGATCACCTGGCCGTCGGGCAGGTCGGTGCGGGTGACGAGCCGCAGGGTGCCGTTGCCGAGCCGGTTGGCGATCTGGACGCCGAGGATGATCGCGGTGCCGACGCCGCCGAAGAGGCTGTGCGGTGCCACGCTGTCGGTGACGATGCTGATCCGGCGCTCGCCGCCGGGCAGCCTCGTCGTCGGCATCGGCAAGATGGCCTGCCAGCGCTCGTCGTACAACGCGTCGACGTAGGGCTCGCGGAGCGCGCCGCGCGGGGCGATCCGGCCCTCGGTGCGGCCGTGGCGCAGGTAGTGGACGAGCGGGTTCCAGTGGGTCTTCGCCACGTCGGGGTTCTGCCGGAGGTAGCCCGCGGTCGAGAACTTCTCGCTCGGGTCGAGGCCCTCACGCCGGCCGAACCGGATGTAGTGGCGGACGACGTCGCGGTCCGCGGGCAGGTCCGGACGGAAGTGGCGGTAGTAGTCCTCGTCGAAGAACCCGGACTCGCGCACGATGCGCGCGTCCTCCTCCATCGGGTTGAGCGCCCGCCCGGCCGGCTGGCCGACCCGGAGGTAGTGGACGAGCGGGTTCATCGACCCGACGTCCTCGTTGCGGCGCAGGTAGGCGTTGGTGGAGAAGGCCTTGGACGGGTCGCGGCCGTCGCGCGCGCCCTGGCGCAGGTAGTGGAGGACCGGGTCGATGCCGGCCTTGCGGACCTCGGGATTCTTGCGGAGGTAGAAGTCGGCGTCGAAGAGCTCCGACTCCCGCAGCAGGTCTGCGTCGGTCTTCGTCGTCTCGGTCAAGGCCTGCCCTCCCGTGGCTTCACGTGCGGCGCGAGCATAGTCGCTCAGGGTGCTGCGGCTCCGGCTGCATCCCCGGTCCGCATGGCCTCGAGCGCCGCCGGCTCGAGGTAGGGCGCGAGGGTCGCTGCGTACGTCGCGGACAGGTGGTTGTAGTCGGCGTAGACGATCACGCCGCCGACGACCGCCGGGCAGACGTCGTCACGGCAGATGTGGTCCTCGAGATCGACGGTGGTGACCAGGTCGGAATCGAGGGCCTCGGCCGCCTCGGTCAGCGGGTCCGGCCCGAGCCACTCCTGCGGCGTCCCGTCGCAGGCGGTCGTGTCGGCCAGGTGCTCGCTGACGCAGGTGACGGTGTCGTAGTCGGGGTCCAGCGGCGCCGGGGTGTCGCGGATGACCAGGACCGGGACGCCGGCGTCGGTGAGGCGGCGCAGCGTCGCCTCGTAGATGTCCGGCGACGTCGAGTCGCGGTCGAGCGTCGACATCACCACCAGGTCGTGGTCGGCGACGACGCGGTCGATGGCCTCGTCGACCAGCTCGTCGCAGGCGTCGATCTGCTGCGGGTCCACCGACGGGGCGTCGGCGTTGTCGGTGGTCGGCTGGCACACGCCGATCACGTAGGTGTCGACCTGCCAGTGGTGCTCGTCGGCGATCGCGGTCAGCGCAGGCTCCCAGTGGCCGGCGTGCGAGTTGCCGAACAGCGCGACCTTGCGGTCGGGTTGCGACGTGTCGCCGACCGAGCAGGTGACGGGATCGCCGAACGGTGGCCAGCTGATGCACTGCCCGACGATCACCGACAGGGGGAGGTCGCCGCGGGTGAACTCCGGGGTCGTCACCAGCTCGTCGGGCTCGGTGCAGCCGAGTGCCGGGTCGAGCGCGCCCGCGCCGGTGCACGTGGGTTCGAGCGACGTGGGCACCAGGTCGCGGACCCGCTCCTCGGACGCCTGCACCGCCGACTCCGACGCGCGCAGCATCGCCCAGGCGAGCCCGACGACGACGACGGAGCAGACGGCCAGCACGACCAGCGCGCGGCGACCGACGTACGTCATCCCGGGCCGGGGGCGCAGGGCGTTCTCGACGTAGCGGGTCGAGAGCCACGACACCCCGAGGGTCAGCGCGACCAGGGCGAGCGAGAGCGCGAGCCCGCGCCGTACGCCGAGCACGGCGGGCGCCAGCACCACGAGCGGCCAGTGCCAGAGGTAGATGGCGTAGGAGCAGTCGCCGACCAGCTGCACCGGCCGCGAGTGGGTGATCCGGCGCAGCGAGAACGGGCCGTCGGGGTCGTCGGCGTGGATGAGCAGCGCCGCACCCAGGGTCGGCAGCAGGGCCGCCCAGCCCGGGTAGACGGTGTCGCCGGTGATGAGCAGGGCGCTTGCGAGGACCACCAGCAGGCCCGCGAGCGCGACGACGCCACGGGTCGTCGCGGGGACGCGCACCTGGCGGCGCAGCACCAGCCAGGCCAGGAGGCCGCCGGTGCCGAGCTGCCAGATCCGGGCGGGGGTGGCGAAGTACGCCTCGGCGGGCGCGGTCCACGACAGGCTGAGGCTGGCGACGAGGCTCACCAGGGTGACCGCGGCGAGCAGCCCCGCCACGGCGAGCCCGGAGCGGCGCAGCCGGCGGTCGACGAGCGCGCCGAGGCCGACCAGCACCGGCCAGATGACGTAGAACTGCTCCTCGATCGACAGCGACCAGAAGTGCTGGAAGGGCGATGCGGTGGCCTGTGCGCGCAGGTAGTCGGTGGCGTCGGAGATCAGCCGCCAGTTCTCGACGTAGAACATGGAGGTGAGCCCGTGCCGGGCGGCGGGTGCCCACTCGGGGGTCGGCCGGAGCACCCAGACGACGGCCAGGGTGACCGCGATGGTCAGGGCGGCCGCCGGGATGAGCCGCAGGATGCGGCGAGCCCAGAAGGCGCCCAGGTCGCGCAGCCCCTCGGGTGGTCGGCGCAGCAGCGCGCTGGTGATGAGGAAGCCGGAGATGACGAAGAAGACGTCGACGCCCACGAAGCCGCCGGGGACGCGGCCCGGCCAGAAGTGGTAGGTCACGACCAGCGTGACGGCGAGGGCCCGCAGGGCCTGGATGTCGGGACGGTGGTGCGTCGGGTGCGCGGTGTGGTCGGGGCGTACGCCGGGTGCGTCGTCGCCGACCGCCGCCGCGGTGGTGGCGGTCGGGTGGCTCACGTCGGGGGGATCCCGGTCAGGCCGAGCAGGCGGACGGCCGACATGACCGAGGCGAGCACCGCGAGCACGACCACGATCGCGACCGAGGTCCGCGAGCGCAGCAGCGAGGCCGTCACCACTGCGATCGGCGCGACGAGGGTGATGCCGTAGCGGTTGGGCAGGGCGAAGTAGATGTGCGCCGAGAGGTAGCCCAGCGCGACCAGGCCGAGCGAGAAGACCACGGCCGACAGCAGCAGGCAGCGCGCCAGCAGCGCCTCGCGCTCGCCGTGGGTGACGAAGAGCGCGGCCGCGACGAGCCCGGCCGTCATCACGAGGGTGACGAGCGTGGTGCTGAAGAACAGGAGGGTGGGGTCTCCGACGCCCACCCACGGCGACAGGAGTGGCTGGGCGAGGGTGAGCGCGTTGTCGAGCAGGCCCCGCCAGGGGAAGGCGTCGACCGCGAACTGGGTGGCCATGCTCGGCAGGTCGTCGGGGTCCTGGTGGCTGCGAGCGTTGGCGATGAGGGTCCACACGGCGGCGGCCACGAGTGCGGAGGCACCGGTGGCGAGCGAGACGACGGTGCGGGCGCGGCCGCTGGCGGCGGGTCCGATCCCTGCCCCACCCGGTTCCGCCGCCGCGGTCACGCCCGAGGACTCCCACGAACGGGAGCGGTGCAGCAGCAGGTAGAGCGCGACCGCCGGCACCACCGCGAAGAACGTCAGCTTGATCAGGGACACCACGACGGCGGTGGCGATCAGGGCCGCGGCGCGTCCCGTGGTGGGCCGCTGCTCCCACCGCAACGCGGTGAGCAGGACGGCCGCTCCGGCGGCCAGGCCGAGGGCGTCGGGCGTGATCGTGGCGCTCGAGTAGGTGACTGCGGGGGAGGCGACCAGCAGCCCCAGCACGGCGGCGAGCGGCAGCCGGCTGATGCCCAGGCGTCGCCCGCACAGCCAGGTCAGCACGAGGCCGAGGGCGAGCCACAGGGCACCGGTGAGACGCCCGGCGATGAAGAGGTTGTCCGCCGGCGTCACGAGCCGGATCGCCTCGGCGACCCCGCGGGACGCCGTGTAGTAGATCGGCGCGTTCGTCGCTGCGGTGTTGTAGCCCTTCTCCTGGAAGATCTCCGGGTCGTAGATCTTGCCCTTGGGACACTCGGTGGGGTCGAAGCCCTCGACGTCCACGCCCCGGCAGGCCTGCGTCCGCAACGCGCGCTGCTCGACCTTGTCGCCCGCCGCGAGCATCGTGGGCGAGCGGAACATGTAGTCGAGGTGCGACAGCTCGTCGATCGGGCTGAGCCGGGGGTAGGACAGCACCTGGATGACCGAGAAGACCACCCCGACGCCGATCACCGCCAGGAGGGGCAGGGCGGCGAGACGTCGGCGTGCTGGCATGACGAGGAGAATCCCCCAGGGGCGATGGTCGGGCGGGCGGCCCGAAGTATACGGTCGGGCACGACCAGACCCGCAGACGTGGAGGATGCCGGCGTGACCGACGAATGCAGGGCCTGCCGAGGCGCCACCCGCGAGCTCGCCCGTGCCGAGCTGCTCGGACACGTGCCCGTGACGTACGCCGTGTGCGGCACCTGCGGCATGGTGCAGGCGGAGTCGCCGACCTGGCTCGACGAGGCCTACAGCGACGCCATCGCGAAGCTCGACATCGGCCTGCTCGACCGCTGCCAGATCCTGGCCAACATCACGTCCATGGTGCTGCGCTCCGAGCGCCTGCGCGGTGGGTCGTTCCTCGACTGGGCCGGCGGCTACGGCACCCTCACGCGGCTGATGCGCGACCGCGGGTTCTCGTTCACCCACGCCGATCCCTTCGCCGCCAACATCTTCGCCGAGGGCCACGAGCCCGCGCTCGACGGTCGCTTCGACCTGATCACGGCGTTCGAGGTGCTCGAGCACCTGGCGGACCCGGTCGCGACCCTGGAACCGCTGGCCGGGCGCACCGACCTGCTGCTCACGACCACGCAGGTCCTCCCGGACCCGGTGCCGCGGCCGGGCGACTGGGACTACTACACGCTGGAGACCGGTCAGCACATCACGTTCTACACGCAGGCCTCGCTGGAGGCACTGGCCGAGAGGCTGGGCTTCGACGGTGTCGTCACGAGCTCGCTGGTCCACCTCTTCCACCGCGGCAAGGTCTCCCCGGCGACCCGCGCGCTCGTGCGCAGGCCGCAGGTCGCCTACGGGCTCGGTCAGCTCGCCGCGATGGCCGACCGGCGCCACTCGCTGATGATGAGCGACTACAAGGAGATCGGCCACGGACTCACCGGACGCACCCGCGATGCGGGCGGTGACGGCCCCTAGCATGGGCGACCGTGTCGAGACGATCGCAGCTGATGGGCTCGCCGACGGCCCTCGTCCTCGGCGCGGCGCTGATCAGCGGAGTGTCCGGCTACCTCGCGCTCATCCTCGCTGCCCGCGCGCTGACTCCCACTGACAGCGCCCACTTCCTGGTCTTCTGGGGCGTCGTCTTCGCGATGTACGGCGTGCTCATCGGTGTCACGACCGAGGCGACCCGCGCGGTCAGCACCAGCCGCGCCACCGGTGCGGACGGCACGAGGCTGGTGCCCGTCGCGATCGGCTTCGGACTGACGTTCGTCGCCGTCGTCGGGACCAGCGGCCTGCTCTGGGCCCCGCGCGTGTTCGGTCCCGACTGGGGACCGCTGCTCGGCGCCACGGTGCTCGGCGCCACGCTCTTCAGCGTCCACGTCGTCGTCGCCGGCGCGGCCACCGGGCGCGGCGCCTGGTCGGGCTACAGCCTGCTGGTGGCGGGGGAGACGGCCACCCGACTGGTCCTCTTCGTCGTCGCCGCGGTCGTGGTCGCCGGGGTCGCCGGGTTCGCGTTCGCCAGCGCGGTCGCGTCGGGCTTCTGGGTCGCCGCGACCCTCGCGTCGCGGCGCTACCGCCACCTCTGGACCCAGCGCGTCGACGTCGACGTCGCCGGGCTGGTGCGCCGTCTCCTCGCCTCGTGCACGGCGGCGGGGGTCTCCGCGCTGCTGCTCGTGGGCTACCCCGTGCTGCTGCGGGTGACCACGCCCGACGACGTCTTCGCCGGCGCCGCGCCGATCGTGCTGGCGGTCTCGCTGTGCCGGGCCCCCCTGCTCGTCCCCCTCGGCGCCTACCAGAACGTCGTCGTCGCGCGCGTGTCCGTGCAGGGCGTACGCGCACTGGTCCCGGTGCTGGTCGGCATCGCCGGCCTCACGCTGGTCGGCGCCCTCGCCTCGTGGCCGATCGGGCCGTGGGCGATGCGCGTCGTCAACCCGGACTTCCACGTCGACGGACCGGTGTTCGCCGGCCTGGTGCTGGGCGCCGGCCTGGTCGCTGTCCTCACCGTCACCGGCGCGGCCGCCATCGCGCTGGACCACCACACCGTCTACCTCGCCGGCTGGATCGCCGCCACGATCGCCACCGTCGCGACCCTCCTGCTGCTCGGCGGGCTCGAGCAGCGGGTGGTCACCTCGCTCCTCGTCGGGCCGGCCGTCGGGGTCGTGGTGCACCTGGTCTGGGGCCACCGCAAGGTCGCCTGACGGTCGGTTAGGGTCGGTGCCGCCCGTCTGATCCGGAGGTCCCGACCGTGCCCAAGCGGCCACTCGTGTTCGTCGACATGCTGTCCTACACCGGCACCAAGGGTGGGATGGAGACCTACACGCGCGAGCTCTACCGCGAGCTCGGGACGATGGAGACGGGCCTCGACTTCGTTGCGCTGGCCAGCAAGGAGGGCGGCCGGCTCGACCTGTCGTGGTTCCCCGGTGAGGTGATCCGCTCGCGGATCAGCGGTGAGAACCGTTTCGTCTGGGCCGCCGGCGAGCTCGTCGCCGCGGGCCTCCACGCCCGTCGTCGTCGTGCCGACCTGGTGCACTGCCCGGCGACCCTGGGCCCGATGCGGACCTCGATGCCGACCGTGCTGACGGTCCACGACATGCTCTACTGGAGCCACCCCGAGTTCATGGTCACGCCGCTCTACACGCGGCCCGTGATGTGGATGGAGCAGCGCGCGGCGGCCAACGCCACCCGGATCATCACCGACAGCGCGGTCTCGGCCGAGGAGATCCACAAGTACCTCCACTTCCCCTCCGACCGGCTCCACGTGGTTCCCCTGGCCGCGCACGGGTCGGCCGACGTCGGCCGCGACGGGATCGGGGAGAACCTCATCCTCGCGAGCGGCCAGCGCCGGCCCTACAAGAACTGGGACGCCCTCGTGCGCGCCCTCGCCCTGGTCGAGGAGTCCGTCCGACCGCGGCTGGTGATCACCGGAGCGGGGCCCGGGGAGGACCCGGTCGCCGACGTCGTACGCCGCACGGGCATGGGGGACTGGGTGGAGCTCAAGGGCTGGATCGACAGCGACGAGCTGCACGACCTGCGGCGCCGGGCCCGCGCGATGGCCTACCCGACGCTCGCCGAGGGCTTCGGCCTCCCGGTGCTCGAGGCGATGTCGATCGGACTGCCGGTCCTGGCCTCGGACCTGCCGGTGCTGCGCGAGGTCGGCGGCGACGCCGCGATGTGGTTCGACCCGCACGACGACGCCTCGATAGCCGCCGCGATGACCACGCTCGCGACGCAGCCCGGGGTGGCCGAGCGGCTGGCACGCGAGGGCGTGGCGCAGGCCGCGACGTTCAGCTGGCGGCGGGTCGCCGAGGAGACGCTGGACGTGTTCCGGCGCGTGCTGGCCTGAGGGTCGCCCGTCTGCTCAGCGCCCGAAGGCGTGGCGCCCGAGCGTGCGGACGGCACCCCATGCGCGGCCGCTGACGGCCTGCGGCAGCCGGCTGGCGGCGTACAACCGGGACGCGGCGTGCACGCGGGCGGCGCGGGCGGCCCGCGACCAGCCGTGGTCGGCGCACCGCTCGGCCGCGATCTCGAAGTAGGTGCGCTCGCCCGCGAACCGGCCGCCGTCGTCCACCGTGGCCGACGACGCGCTCGCCGAGTGGCGGCGGTAGGCGAAGACCACCTCGGGCAGCACGAGCATGCGCGAGCCGCCCAGCGCCATGTCGACCATCAGTGCAAGGTCCTGCACGAGCGGCAGGCCGTCGAGGAAGTCGTGGCGGCGCACGGCCTCGGTGCGGAACGCGAGCGAGGGCCAGTAGGTCCAGTTGCCGCGCAGCAGCGACACCGCGAGCTCCTCGCCGCCGAGGACGCGCGGCCCGTCGAGCCGGGGCGCGAAGAGGCGGCGCTTGACCCGGTCGACCAGCGGGTCGACGACGGTCGAGGTCTCGTCGACCACCTCGACGCCCGGTTGCACGATGTCGACCCCGGCGGGCGCGGAGGCGATCGCCGCGCGCACGGTCGCGACGTACGCCGGTCGCAGCAGGTCGTCGCAGCCGAGGAACACCAGCCACTCGCCTGCGGCGAGATCGAGGCACCGGCGGTAGTTGTCGGTGATGCCGAGGTTGGTGTCGTTGCGGAGGTAGGTGACGCGGTCGTCGGCCAGCGCGTCGAACCACGCGGCGACGCCGTCGTCGGGGTAGCAGTCGTCGACGACGGTGAGCCGCCAGTCGGGGTCGGTCTGCGCGCGCACGCTCTCGACCGCCTCGAACAGCAGCGACGGCTCGCCCCAGAAGGGGATGAAGATCTCAGGCATGCGGCGGGAGCGTCTCCGGCGGCTGCGCGGCGTCCGGGCCGGGTGCGGGAGTGGTGGCGACCGAGTCGCGGACCGTGAGGCGCTCCATGCCGTAGCGCTCCTGCGCCTCGAGGATCGCGATGCGCCGGGCGAGCTGGTGGACCTGGTGGCGCGACTCCTGGGCACGGAGGTACTGGTTGACGACGTAGAAGCCGAACGTCACCGACACCATGTAGAGGACGAGGTCGGTGCCGCGGCCGACGCCGATGGCCTGGGCGACGATGCTCACCAGGCCGGGCGCGAGGACCGCGATGACCACCATCACCATCAGCGCGGCGAACGCGATCTTCTTCCACGCGTTGACGCTGTGGGCGCTGCGGCTGCGCAGGGCGACCACGAAGATCACCGCGAAGGCGGCGATGAGGATGACCTGGATGAGGATCATCGGCTGACCTTCCGGAGCAGGGTGTCGACCGCGATGTTGACGGCGTTGACCGCGGGCTGGCCCTTGGCGACGGAGTAGTCGGAGTAGTCGATGGTCACCGCCACCTCGACGAAGCGGTACTTGTTGTGCGCGATCAGCTCGATGATCTCGCTGGCGTGGGTCATGTCGGGCGCGGTGATGCGCAGCGTGTCGGCGACGTGGCGGTTGAAGACCCGCAGGCCGTTGTGGGCGTCGGTGAGCCGGATGCCCGAGGTGAGGTTGCTGAACCGCACGGCGGCCTTGAGCAGCACCCGCTTGAAGCGGCTGGCGCCGACCGCCTCCCCGAGGAAGCGCGAGCCGAGGACGATGTCGACGTCGGTCGTCTCCAGCACCCGCAGCATCCGGACGGCGTCCTCGACGCGGTGCTGGCCGTCGGCGTCGAAGGTGACGAAGCGCGTGACGCCGGGCAGCAGCCGGGCGAACTCGATGCCGGTCTGGAGGGCGGCGCCCTGTCCCATGTTGATCGGGTGGTTCACCAGGAACGCCCCGGCGTCGAGGATCGCGTCGGCCGAGGCGTCCGAGCTGCCGTCGTTCACGCACACCACGTGGGGACACGACTCGAGGATGCCCGCGATGACCGAGCCGATGACCTCTGCCTCGTTGTAGACAGGCACAACGAAAGCGACGTCCTTCACCTGCGGGAATATACCGCCAGACAGGTGCCCGACCTATCCGACCGGCTGCTCACCTACGCTCTGCCCGTGCGTGAACAACCCGAACAGCAAGCCCCACCGGTCCAGCGACTGCGTGTGCGGTACGCCAAGCGCGGCCGGCTGCGCTTCACCAGCCACCGCGACTTCAGCCGTGCCTTCGAGCGCGCGGTCTTCCGTGCCCGGGTGCCGATGGCGTACTCGTCCGGCTTCAACCCGCACCCGCGCATCTCGTACGCCGGCGCGGCGCCGACCGGGTCGGCGAGCGAGGCGGAGTACCTCGAGCTCGCCCTCGCCCAGGTGGTCGTCCCGGCCGACGTCCACGCGATGCTCGACGAGGCGCTCCCGCCGGGGCTCGACGTGCTCGAGGTGGTCGAGTCGCCCGGCGGCTCGCTCTCCGACCTGCTCGAGGGCAGCCGGTGGCGCATCGACGTGGCCGTCGCGACCGGGGCCACGGCCGATGCCGTGGCCAGGTTCCTGGCCGCCGACGAAGCGCTCGTGGAGCGGATGACCAAGAAGGGGATGCGCCAGTTCGACGCCCGCGCGGCCGTCGTGTCGCTCGTGCTGGTCGACGCCGACGCCGACGCCGAGGGTCGTACGACGCTCGACGTCGTGCTGCGCCACGGCACGCCGGCCGTGCGCCCCGACGACGTCCTGCGGGGCCTGGCCGCGGTGGCCGGGCTCGACACCGGCGAGGCACCGCTGATGACCCGCCTCTCGCAGGGACCCCTGCTCGCCGACGGCGGGATCGGCGACCCGCTGACGGCTCGGACATGACGGCCCGTGCCGGCGGGTGTGCGATACTCGCAGCGTTCGGCACCCCGGCACCGTCGGGACCTGTCGAGCCGACGACGTTCTCGCCGGTCACGCCCTGCTCCTTGGGGATGGGTCGGCACCCCGAACGGGTGGACGTCACCGGACCGCGACGCGGCCACAGGAGTCGGTGAGAGCGACTCCCTCGGTGGCCCGGCGACCGCGGCAGGTGACGGGCAGCCGTCGGAGACGCACACACGCGGAGGGTGTCGCCGCCACGGAAGCTTTGCGTCCCCGGGATCGTCACTCGAGATCGGCGGACGCCGTACCGGCACCGCGATGGTGCCCGAGGAGCACCACATGCTCGATCAGCCTGACGACCAGCCCGAGCGCACCGCAGCCGGCACCGGCGAGAGCGCTCCCGCAGCGCCCGTCGTGACCCGCCGCACGCGCAAGGCGCCCGCCAAGAAGACGGCACCCGCCGCCGAGGTCACGCCCGACGCGCCGAGCGGGACACCCGCCGCGGAGGCACCGGCCGAGGCACCGGCCAAGAAGGCCACTGCCCGCAAGGCGCCGGCGAAGAAGGCCGCCGCCAAGCGACCCGCGAAGAAGACCGCCGAGGCCACCCCCGAGGCCACCCCCGAGGCCACCCCCCAGGCCGAAGCCGTCCCCGAGACCGAGGCCGACGCCGCCCCGGCCCGGAAGAGCGCGGCGCGCAAGAGCGCCGCCAAGGCACCGGCCAGGAAGTCGGCCGCGAAGAAGTCCGCCGGCCGGAAGACCGCTGCGGCCGACACCGACGAGACCGACGAGACCGCCGAGACCGACTCGCCCGCTGACGCCGGTGGCCACGCCGTGCTGTTCCAGGCGCCCGTCGCGACCACCACCCGGCGTACGCGCAAGAAGCCCGAGCCCGTCGAGGTGGACGCAGCCGAGGACGCCGAGGACGAGGACGAGGTCGACGAGTCGGCCGAGCAGCCCGCCCCGCGAAGAAGGCGAGCGCCCGGAAGTCGCCGAAGAAGGCCGCCGCCAAGAAGGCCGACGCCACCACGGACGCCACCACCGACGACACCGACGCGGACCGTGCCGAGGCCACCGCGGCCGCCGGCGACGACTCCGACGAGTCGGACGACGAGTCCGGCAGCGGCGCCCGCCGCCGCCGCCGCCGCGGCGGACGCCGCCGGCGCAAGGGCGGCGACGGCGCAGACCAGGCCGGCGACGCCACCGACGACTCGTCCTCCGACGACGCCTCCGACGACGCCAGCGACGACGCGGGCAGCGACAAGGCCGGCCCGAGCGACGACTCCGGTGACGGCAACGGCGAGGGCTCCTCGCGTCGCCGCCGTCGCCGCCGCCGCGCGGGCGACGACGGTGGCGGGGACGACGACGCACCCAACACCGTGACCCGCGTGCGCAAGACCCGCTCCGCCGAGGACCAGATCACCTCGGTCCAGGGCTCCACCCGGCTCGAGGCGAAGAAGCAGCGCCGCCGCGAGGGCCGGGAGGCCGGCCGCCGTCGCGCACCGATCGTCAGCGAGGCCGAGTTCCTCGCCCGCCGCGAGTCGGTCGAGCGCATCATGGTGATCCGCCAGCGCAAGGACCTCACCCAGATCGCCGTCCTCGAGGACAAGGTCCTCGTCGAGCACTACGTCGCCCGCGAGTCGCAGACCTCGCTGATCGGCAACGTCTACCTCGGCCGCGTGCAGAACGTGCTGCCGTCGATGGAGGCCGCCTTCATCGACATCGGCAAGGGCCGCAACGCGGTCCTCTACGCCGGCGAGGTCAACTGGTCGGCGCTGGGCCACAAGGAGGGCCAGGCCCGCAAGATCGAGTCGGTGCTCTCGAGCGGCCAGATGGTGCTCGTCCAGGTGACCAAGGACCCGATCGGCCACAAGGGCGCCCGGCTCACCAGCCAGGTCAGCCTGGCCGGCCGCTTCCTCGTCTACGTCCCGGACGGCACCACCTCCGGCATCTCACGCAAGCTGCCCGACACCGAGCGCAATCGCCTCAAGACGCTCCTCAAGGAGATCGTCCCCGACACCGCCGGCGTGATCGTGCGCACGGCCGCCGAGGGCGCCAGCGAGGAGGAGCTGACCCGCGACGTGGAGCGGCTCAAGGCGCGCTGGGACGACATCGAGAGGAAGTCGGGCAACAAGGGCTCCGGCCCGCAGCTCCTCTACGGGGAGCCCGACCTCACCCTCAAGGTCGTCCGCGACCTCTTCACCGAGGACTTCGCCAAGCTCGTCATCGAGGGCGACGACGCCTGGAACACCGTGCACGAGTACGTCGACTCGGTCGCGCCGGACCTCACCGAGCGGGTCGAGAAGTACAACCGCAACGGCGCCGGGGACGTGTTCTCGACCTACCGGATCGACGAGCAGATCCACAAGGGACTCGACCGCAAGGTATGGCTGCCCTCCGGTGGCTCGCTCATCATCGACCGCACCGAGGCGATGACGGTCGTCGACGTCAACACCGGCAAGTTCACCGGCTCGGGGGGCAACCTCGAGGAGACGGTCACCAAGAACAACCTCGAGGCGGCCGAGGAGATCGTGCGCCAGCTCCGGCTCCGCGACATCGGCGGCATCATCGTCGTCGACTTCATCGACATGGTCCTGGAGTCCAACCGCGACCTCGTCGTGCGCCGTCTGGTCGAGTGCCTGGGCCGCGACCGCACCCGCCACCAGGTCGCCGAGGTCACCTCGCTCGGCCTGGTGCAGATGACGCGCAAGCGCATCGGCACCGGCCTGCTCGAGTCGTTCAGCGAGAACTGCGAGCACTGCCAGGGTCGCGGCGTCGTCATCAAGGACCAGCCCGTCGACCCCGACGCCCCGGCTGCCGACGGTGAGGGCCGCCGCAGCGGACGCCGCCGCGGTCGCCGTGGCTCGACCGGCGACGACAACGGCTCCACCGGCAGCGACGACTCCGGCAACGGCAACGGCAACGGCAACGGCAACCACGCTCCGTCGCCGAAGGACGTCGCCGCGATGGCCCGCCACGACAAGCACGCCGACGACAAGCACGCCGACGGTGCCGAGCCTGCCGACGGTGCGGAGCCTGCCGACGAGCCCGAGCAGCCCGAGCAGCCCGAGACCCCCGTGGTCGACGCGTCGGAGCAGGCGATCGACGAGCCCGAGCCCGAGGCCGAGGTGGAGGCCGAGGTGGAGGCCGAGGTGGAGGCCGACGTCGAGCCCGAGCCCGAGCCCGCCGAGGAGGCACCTGCCGAGGAGGAGAAGCCGCGAGTCGTCACGCGTACGCGCCGACGCTCCGCCAGCCGCCCCGCAGGCCCGCCGGCACTGCCCAGGACGTCGACCATCGGTGCCGCCGGCACGATCCGCGACACGGGTGCGGTCGAGCCCGGCACGGCGGACGTCGAGCCCGGCGAAGCGGTGGCGGCCGCCACGAGCGAGGCGCCCCACGTGGAGCACGTCCCGATCAAGAAGAAGGGCTCGCGCAAGCGCTGAGCACGAGGACCGGTGCCGGTCTCGGCGTCGTTTTGCCCGGTCGCCGTCCGATCCCGTAGTCTTGACCCTCGGTGTGTGAGACACACCGACCCCTGCGCGCCCGCCCCGCGGCCGTACCTCGCCGAAGTTCTGGCGGTGTCGTGCGCAGCCCGAAGATTTCACCAGCAGTCCTGATCGAGGAGAGTGACTCGCCGTGTACGCGATCGTGCGCAGTGGCAGCAAGCAGCAGAAGGTTGCCGTGGGCGACGTCATCGAGATCGACGCGATGGCCGCCGCAGGCGACACCCTCACCCTTCCCGTGGTGATGGTCGTCGACGGCGAGAAGGTCACCGCGACCGGCCTCGACAAGGCGAGCGTGACCGTCGAGGTCACCGGCCGCACCAAGGGCCCGAAGATCATCATCCAGAAGTACAAGAACAAGACCGGCTACAAGAAGCGCCAGGGGCACCGCCAGAAGTACACCCAGGTCAAGGTCACCGACATCTCCCTCTGAGCGCTTGCTCGAGGTCGACTCTTCATCGCGAAGGACTGAACAATGGCTCACAAGAAGGGTGCTGCGAGCACCAAGAACGGTCGTGACTCCAACTCCCAGCGCCTCGGTGTGAAGCGCTTCGGGGGCCAGGTTGTCGGTGCCGGCGAGATCATCGTCCGCCAGCGCGGCACGCACTTCCACCCGGGCACCGGCGTGGGTCGTGGCGGCGACGACACCCTCTTCGCCCTGCAGGCCGGCGCCGTCGAGTTCGGCACCCGCCGCGGTCGTCGCGTTATCAACATCACGCCCGTCGACTGAGCTTGCGAAGTCGGCACTAGGCGGAGATTGAGGGAGCTCGGCTCAGATCCGAGCTCGCGAGGAGCTGAGCGACTCGTCTCGAGATCCGACTCACCACTGGGCGTCCCCTCTCGGGGCGCCTTTTGTGGTTTCAGCACCACTACAGCAAGGAACATCATGGCCATCCCCACGTTCGTCGACCAGGTCACGCTGCACCTCGCAGCAGGACGAGGTGGCAATGGCGTGGCCTCGGTCAAGCGCGAGAAGTTCAAGCCGCTCGGCGGCCCCGACGGCGGCAACGGCGGCCAGGGCGGGTCGATCATCCTCGAGGTCGACACGAGCGTCACGACGCTCGTCGACTACCACCACAGCCCCTCGCGCAAGGCCGAGAACGGCGGCCAGGGTGCCGGTGACCACAAGAACGGCGGCAACGGCAAGGACCTGACCCTCGTGGTCCCCGACGGCACCCTCGTCAAGGACCGCGACGGCAACGTGCTGGCTGACCTCATCGGTCAGGGCACCACCCTCGTCATCGCCGCCGGTGGGCGCGGTGGCCTCGGCAACGCCGCCCTCGCCTCGTCGAAGCGCAAGGCGCCCGGCTTCGCCCTGCTGGGTGAGCCCGGCGACGAGCTCGACGTACGCCTCGAGCTCAAGGTCGTCGCCGACATCGGCCTGGTCGGCTTCCCGAGCGCCGGGAAGTCCTCGGTGATCGCGGCGATCTCGCGGGCCAGGCCCAAGATCGCCGACTACCCCTTCACCACCCTCATCCCCAACCTCGGCGTCGTCACGGCCGGCGAGACCACCTTCGTGGTCGCCGACGTGCCCGGCCTCATCGAGGGGGCCGCGGAGGGCCGGGGTCTCGGCCACGACTTCCTGCGCCACATCGAGCGCTGCTCGGCGCTGGTCCACGTCATCGACACCGCGTCGATCGAGCCGGGCCGCAACCCGCTCGACGACCTCGACGTGATCGAGGGCGAGCTCGCCCGCTACGGCGGGCTGGAGGACCGGCCGCGGCTGGTCGCGCTCAACAAGGTCGACGTGCCCGACGGCCAGGACATCGCCGACATGGTGGTCGAGGAGCTGCGCGGGCGAGGCCTGCGGGTCTTCGAGGTCAGTGCCGCGTCCGGTGCTGGACTCCGCGAGCTGACGTTCGCGATGGCCGAGATCGTGATCGAGTCCCGCAAGGACGCGATCGTGGTCGAGCCGCAGCGGATCGTGCTGCGGCCGACGGCCGTCGACAGCGGCGGGGACTTCGAGGTCGTCGCGACCGACGACGGGTGGCGCGTTCGTGGCGCCAAGCCCGAGCGCTGGGTGCGCCAGACCGACTTCAGCAACGAGGAGGCCGTCGGCTTCCTCGCCGACCGCCTCAACCGCATGGGCGTCGAGCTCAAGCTCGCGAAGATGGGCGCCCAGGAGGGCGACACCGTCCTCATCGGGTCCGAGACCAACTCGGTGGTCTTCGACTTCAAGCCCAGCATCGAGGCCGGTGCCGAGATGCTCGGGCGCCGCGGCGAGGACGAGCGGCTCCGCGAGGACCGGCCGGCCCGCGACCGCCGCCGCGACATCGCCGAGGCGATGGAGACCAAGGCCGAGGAGGAGGCGCGCGCCGACGTGGCCCGCCGCCTCGACCAGGAGCGCGCGAAGAAGGGTCCCAACAAGAGCTCGGGCAGCTCGGGCGTGGGTCCGATGGCCTACGAGATCGGCAGCAAGGACGACCCCGACTGGGACGGCAGTGACGACGACTGACCGCTCGGCCCTCGTGGGCCGTGCGCGTCGCATCGTCGTCAAGGTCGGCTCGTCGTCGCTGACCACCGCGGCCGGAGGGATCGACCCGGCACGCGTACGCCGTCTGGTCGAGGTCCTGGCCGCGTCGCGGGGCGCCGGCGCCGAGGTCGTGCTGGTCTCCTCGGGCGCCATCGCCGCCGGGCTGGCGCCGCTCGGCCTGAGCAAGCGCCCCCGCTCGCTGGCGACGCAGCAGGCGGCGGCGTCCGTCGGGCAGGGCCTGCTGGCCCACCGCTACCAGGAGGAGTTCGACCGCCACGGCATCGTGACGGGGCAGGTGCTGCTCACCGTCGACGACGTGACCCGTCGCGCCCACTACCGCAATGCCCACCAGACCTTCGCCAAGCTGCTCGAGCTCGGGGTGGTGCCCATCGTCAACGAGAACGACACCGTCGCCACCTCCGAGATCCGCTTCGGCGACAACGACCGGCTGGCGGCGCTGGTGGCCCACCTCGTGCACGCCGACCTGCTGGTGCTGCTCTCCGACGTCGACGGCCTCTACGACGGGCCGCCGAGCCGGGCGGGGGCGACGCTCGTCCCGGTCGTACGCTCCGAGGCCGATCTGGCCGCCATCACGATCGGGACGACCGGGGCATCGGGCGTCGGCACCGGCGGGATGACCACCAAGGTCGACGCGGCGCGGATCGCCACCGGCGCGGGCATCCACGTCGTGCTCACCTCCGCGGACCAGGCAGCCGCCGCGCTCGCCGGGTCCGAGGTCGGCACCCTCTTCGAGGCGACCGGCAAGCGTCGCCCCACGCGCCTGCTGTGGCTCGCGCATGCGACATCGGGGCAGGGAACGCTCACCCTCGACGCGGGCGCCGTGCGTGCCGTGGTCGAGCGGCGCGCCTCCCTCCTCGCGGCGGGGATCACGGGCGTGGCCGGCGGCTTCGTGGCCGGAGACGCGGTCGACGTGCTCGATCCAACGGGTCGGCTCGTCGCCCGCGGGCTGGTGAACTTCGACGCCGACGAGCTGCCGGCGCTCCTCGGGCGCTCGACCGGCGAGCTCAAGATCGCCCTCGGCGCGGCGTACGAGCGCGAGGTCATCCACCGCGACGACCTGGTGCTGCTCTAGCTCAGTCCTCCTCGGACAGGCTCGCTCGAGCTCGTCCATCGTGCTGGTGAAGGCGCCGACCAGGTCGACGTCGTAGGCGTTCGCCAGCGTCAGCACGCTCCACAGGCAGTCGGCGAGCTCGTGGGCCAGTGCCTCGTCGAGGTCCTCGCGCGGTCGTACGCCGGCCTTGCCCTGCACCAGCTTGGCGAGGTCGCCGACGTCGCCGAGGAAGCCGAGCATGATCTCCTCGGTCGTCCACGACCGCCCGTAGGTCGAGGCCTCGACCTCGGCGTATCGGGTCCTGATCTCGCGAGCCCGCTCCTGCATCTGCTGGAAGTCCATGCAGTGATCCTGCCCCAGCCGAACGCGCGGGAGGTCCAGGGCGGCGGCCGGCCGGTCGGCGTAGCGTCGGTCCATGACCGAGCGCGAGCCTTCGCCCCGCTACACGGCGGCCCGGGACGATGGTTACGTGACTCGGGTCGACCCGTAGGCTTGGCAGGTCATGACCCAGCAGCTCGTCTACCTCGACCACGCCGCGACCACGCCCATGCTGCCGGTCGCTGTCGAGGCGATGACCCAGCACCTGTCCGGGGTCGGCAATGCGAGCTCGCTGCACGCGTCCGGACGCGGTGCCCGCCGGGTGGTGGAGGAGTCGCGCGAGACCATCGCCGGCGCCATCGGCGCACGTCCGGGCGACGTGGTCTTCACGTCCGGTGGCACCGAGTCCGACAACCTCGCCCTGAAGGGGATCTTCTGGGCCCGCCGCGCCGAGGACCCGCGACGCACCCGCATCCTGTCCACCGCGATCGAGCACCACGCCGTCCTCGACCCGCTGCACTGGCTCGGGACCTACGACCACTGCGACGTCGAGCTGCTCCCGGTGTCCGCGCAGGGCGTGCTGGATCTCGAGTCCCTCAGGGAATCAGTGGCCAGGGACCCCGCGTCGGTCGGGCTGATCTCGGTGATGTGGGCCAACAACGAGGTCGGTTCTCTGCAGCCGCTCGACGAGGTCGTCGCCCTCGCCCGCGAGCACCGGATCCCCGTCCACACCGACGCCGTTCAGGCCCTCGGCCAGGTGCCGGTCGACTTCGCCGTATCCGGTGTCGACGCGCTGACCTTCACCGGCCACAAGGTCGGCGGCCCGTACGGCGTCGGCGCGCTCGTCGTACGCCGCGACCTGCCCGTCAGCGCCCTCGTGCACGGTGGCGGCCAGGAGCGCGACATCCGCAGCGGCACCCTCGACGTCCCGGCCATCGCCGGCCTCGCGGCCGCGGTCGAGGCAACCGTCAAGGCGCAGCACGAGCACGCGGTGCGGATCGCCGAGCTGCGTGACGACCTGGTCCGCCGCATCATCGAGGTCGTGCCCGACGCGCACCTGCACGGTGCTCCCGCAGGGCCGGGCCGGCTGCCGGGCAACGCGCACCTCGGGTTCCCCGGGTGCGAGGGCGACTCGCTGCTGATGCTGCTCGACGCGCGAGGCATCGAGTGCTCGACGGGCTCGGCCTGCTCTGCCGGGGTGCCCCAGCCGTCCCACGTGCTGCTGGCCATGGGTTGCGACGACGTCCAGGCCCGCCACTCGCTGCGCTTCTCGCTCGGCCACACCACCACACCCGCAGACATCGACGCCCTCGTCGCCGCGATCGGCCCCGTCGTCGAGCGGGCCCGGGCAGCCAAGGCACGCTGACGGTCGGGTGGGTCAGGCAATGAAGGTCGTCGCCGCGATGTCGGGCGGGGTGGACTCGGCCGTCGCCGCCGCGCGTGCCGTCGAGGCCGGGCACGAGGTGACGGGCGTGCACCTTGCGCTGAGCCGCAACCCGGCGTCGTACCGCTCGGGTGCCCGCGGGTGCTGCACCATCGAGGACAGCAACGACGCGCGCCGCGCCGCCGACGTCATCGGCATCCCGTTCTACGTGTGGGACCTCTCCGACCGCTTCCACGAGGACGTGGTCGAGGACTTCATGGACGAGTACGCCGCCGGGCGCACGCCCAACCCGTGCCTGCGCTGCAACGAGAAGATCAAGTTCGCGGCCGTGCTCGACCGTGCCCTCGCCCTCGGCTTCGACGCGGTCGCCACCGGCCACTACGCGCAGCTGCGCACCGGCGCCGACGGCCTGATCGAGATGCACCGCGCGGAGGACCACGGCAAGGACCAGTCCTACGTCCTCGGGGTGCTCGACCAGTCCCAGCTGCGGCACTCGCTCTTCCCGCTCGGCGACACCGACAAGCCCGCCGTCCGTCGCGAGGCCGAGGCGCGCGGCCTGCTCGTCGCCGACAAGCCCGACTCGCACGACATCTGCTTCGTCGCCGACGGCGACAATGCCGGCTGGCTGCGCGAGAAGCTCGGCGAGCGCGCCCCCAACCACGGCGGCGACATCGTCGACGCCGACACGGGGGAGACCGTCGGCAGCCACACCGGCACCTACGCCTTCACCATCGGCCAGCGGCGCGGACTGCGGCTCGGCACCCCGGCCGCGGACGGGAAGCCACGCTTCGTGCTCGACATCGAGCCGGTCAGCGGCACCGTCACCGTCGGTCCGCGGCACCGGCTGGCGGTCGACCACATCGACGGCATCCGGCCGCGCTGGTGCGGCACCGTCCCCGACCGGGTCGACGGCACCGTCCAGCTGCGCGCCCACGGCGCGGAGCACCGGGCGTCGGTCGTCGTCGACGGTGACCGGGTCACGATCGACCTGCTCGACCCGGCCGAGGGCATCGCCCCGGGCCAGGCCGCGGTGATCTACGACGGCACCCGCGTCGTCGGCTCCGCGACCATCGAGTCGACCCGTCCGGTGGTCATGTCATGACCACCGCCACCGGCGTGGGCTCCCTGCCCGGCACGACGGACGCGGCCTACGCCGAGGCCGTGCGCCTCGTGCTCGGCGAGCTCCCCGACCTGCCGCACGTCCCCGAGCTCCCCGGCCGGGGCGTCCTGGCGGCGATGACCGGTCGCGCCCTCGCGGTCACGGCCGGGCTCGCCGCCGACCTGCAGCCCGCCGGCTGGCGGCTGACCGACGCCAGCGGGATCGACCACCGCCGGGCGCGCTCGCTCCTTGCGCAGGACCTCGACACGCTCGAGGAGCTCGCCCAGGGCTGCACGGGCACGTTCAAGACGCAGGTGACGGGGCCGTGGACCCTCGCCGCGACCGTCGAGAAGCCGCGCGGCGACAAGGTGCTGAGCGACCACGGTGCCCGTCGCGAGCTCGCGCAGGCGCTCGCCGAGGGCGTCCGGGTGCACCTCGCCGACCTGCGCCGGCGGCTCACCGGCGTGGACCGCTGGATCGTGCAGGTCGACGAGCCGGCCCTCGCGGCGGTGGCCAACGCCCAGGTGCCCACCGCCAGCGGTTTCGGTCGCCACCGTCGCGTCGACGCGCCCGAGCTGTCGGCCCACCTCGAGTGGGTGGTGGCGGCGATCACCGAGTCCGGTGCGGAGGCGTGGGTGCACTCGTGCGCGCCGCAGACCCCGTGGGGGCTCGTCGCCGGCGCGGGTGTCGAGCGGCCTGTCTGCCGACCTCGACATGCTCGGCCCCGCCGACCTCGACGTCTTCGCCGAGGCGCTCGAGGCGGGACGGACCGTCGCGCTCGGCGTCGTCCCCTCCACCGACCTCGCCGACGCGCCGTCCGACGCCCGGCTCACCGAGCGCGTCCAGCGCTGGCTCGACATGCTGGGACTCGACCCCGAGATGGCGGGGAATCACCTCGTCGTCACCCCGACCTGCGGGCTGTCCGGTGCCACGCCTGCATGGGCCGCGCGGGCCGTACGCCTCTCAGCGACGGTCGCCCGCAACCTCTGACGGGCGGGCACCAGGTTCAGCGGTCGCGGGAGAGGACGTGCGCGTCGACGACCTCGAGCACCGAGCGCAGAGCCACGTCGTGCCAGCGTCGCGAGCCGGTGAGCATGTAGTGGCCGAGCGCGCCCATGTCCTCGAGCTCGGCGCTGTCCGCGACCCGGCGCGCCCGATCGACGTAGCGACCGGTCTCCCGGAAGGAGGTGATCCGGTCGCGGCGCCCGTGGGCGGCCCGCAGGGTGCGGCCCGACAGCGTGCGGACCGGGTCGTCGGCCGACCACCACGGCGCGAGCCCGACGACGCCCACCACCGACGGGTCGTCGGCCGCGTGGACCGCGACCCGCGCGCCCATCGAGTGCCCGAGCAGGACGACCGGGACGTCTCCGTGGGCCTCCCGCAGCCGGTCGAGCGCCCAGCGGGCGTCGGCCACCGCGTCGGTGCCACCGTTCCAGCCGCGCCGCCGGTAGCGCACCAGCCAGACCCCGACGCCGGCCTCGTGGGCCTGCTGCGCGATCTCGCGGGTGAGCCACGCGGCGCGGCGCCAGGAGGCGCTGCGGCCGTCGACGGACTGGTCCGAGCGCGGCTTGCCGCCGTGCAGCACGAGCACCATCGCCCGGGGTCGCGCCGGAGCGTCGTACGTCGTCAGGTGCGGGTCGCTCACGCCTCTCCTTCGGTGCGAGTGGGTCGGTGGATTGGCCGGGGCGTGCGGAGAGGCACGCGAAGCCGGCTGCGTCAGTGCACGACCACGCCTTCGGGCGCGTCGTCCGTGGCGAGCTCGTCGTGGTGCACGTCGAGGAAGAGCCACACGATGACGGAGGCGGCGATCATCATCCCGAAGCCGACGAGGAAGGCGGAGGTCGCGCCGTTGGCGAAGCCGACGAGCCCGGCGAGCTGGCCGAGCTGGTCAGCGTCGAGCTGTCCCTGCGCCGCCGCCCCGAGCTCCGGGCCGATCTCCTGCGCGCGGGAGGTGGTGTAGTGGAGCGCGACCGTGCTCAGCGTCGCGAGGCCGAGCGCTCCGCCGACCTGCTGCATGGTGTTGAGCACGCCGGAGCCGATGCCGGAGTCCTCGGCGCGGAGGCGGTGCACCGCGACCAGGGTCAGCGGCACGAAGTTCAGGCCCATGCCGAAGGCCATCAGCACGATGAACGGCAGGATCTGCGTCCAGTAGTTGACGCCGTCGCCGAGGTAGCCGCCATCGGCCGTCGCCGCCAGGATCCCGGAAGCGCTGCCCGGGACGTCGAGCCGGCTGAAGCCGAAGAGCGCGGCCGCGGACAGCAGGGTGCCGACGCCGGACAGGAAGCGCGGGTCGACGGTGCTGATCAGCTTGGAGGCCGTGGTGGCCGAGATGATCATCGCGATGGAGAACGGCAGGAACGCGAACCCGGTGTGGAGCGGCGAGTAGCCCACGACGAGCTGGATGAACAGCGACAGGAAGAAGAACATCGCGAACATGGCTGCCGGCACGATCATCATGACGGCGAACGCGACGGCGCGGTTCTTGCTGGCGAAGATCCGGAACGGCAGCAGCGGGTGCTCCACGCGGGACTCGATGAGCACGAAGAGGCCCAGCAGGGCGACGCCGATCACGAGGCTGGCGACGGTGCTGGTGGCGTCCCAGCCGTACTCGGCCTGGCCGGCGCGGCTGAGGCCGAACACGATCGCCAGGAGGCCGAAGGTGCCGGTGATGGCGCCGGGGACGTCGAGCTCACCGGCGTGGCGCTCGGACTCGTCGAAGAAGCGCGGCGCGAAGAACGCGGCGGCCAGGCCGATCGGGACCACGATGAGGAACGTGTAGCGCCAGCCGGCGATGCTGAGCGGGTGGTCGAGGCCGGTGAGCCAGCCGCCGAGGATCAGGCCGACGGCCGCACCCACGCCCGCCATGGCGGCGTACACGGCGAAGGCGCGGTTGCGCTCCTTGCCGGCCGGGAAGGTGGTGGCGATGAGGGCGAGCGCGGCGGGGGACGCCATCGCGGCGCCCAGGCCCTGGAACGCGCGGGCGCCGAGCAGCATGACCTCGTTCTGCGCGGCGCCACCGATGAGGGAGGCGACGGCGAACAGGAGCACGCCGACGATGAAGATGCGGCGGCGGCCGTAGAGGTCGGCGAGCCGGCCACCGAGCAGCAGGAAGCCGCCGAAGGTGAGGGCATAGCCGGTGACGATCCACTGCAGGTTGGCCTGGTCGATGTCCAGGTCGGCGCCGATGTAGGGGAGGGCGATGTTGGCGATGGTGCTGTCGAGCACCACCATCAGCTGTGCGAGCGAGATGAGCACGAGGGCCCAGCGCAGGCGCCGGTGCTGCGCGGGAGTCACCTCGTCGGCAACAGGAGCGAGGTCGGTCATGGGAGTCCTTCGGGAGTGCTGGTCGAGGTGAAGTGGATCAGAGGGGTCTGACAGTGGAGCCGGGGGAGCCGGGGGAGCAGGGGCCGTTGCGGGCGGCCGGGAGGATGACCTCGTCGAGCACCCGGGCGACGAGCTCGGGGGTGACGGTGTCGCCGAGGAGGAAGGCGCGGTGCAGCACGATCCCCGCGAGCGAGGGCGCGAGGACCGACAGGTCGACGTCGGGGTGGACCTCGCCGCGCTCGCGGGCGCGCTCGTAGATCAGGCGCGAGGACCTCACCTTGGGGCCGATGAAGTCGCGCCGGTAGACCTCGGCGAACTCCGGGTCGCGGCCCATCGCGGTCACGACGGCGGACAGGACGGACCGGGCCATCGGGTCGTTGAGCCCACCGGGTCCTCCGCAGTAGGCCTCCAGCAGGTCGCCGCGCAGGCTGCCCGTGTCGGGGACGACGGCCTCGCCCTTGTGGGCCATGATCGCGGCCACCACGAGCTCGGGCTTGCCGTTCCAGCGGCGGTAGAGCGTCGCCTTCGACGCCTTCGCCCGGGTGGCGACGGCGTCCATGGTGAGCAGGTCGTAGCCGACCTCGTCGAGCACCTCGAGGGTCGCCTCGAGGATCGCCAGCTCGCGCTCGCCCTCCACCCGGGGGCGGGTGCCGGTCTCGGTCGGGGTCACAGTGGCCTCTCTGGGCGTGCCGTCTCAGCAGTGGGTCACGTGACGGCCGTCACGATGGAACGAATCGGTTTCGTCTCCGCCAACCGCGCTCCGGGCGGATCTATTCCGATGGAACAGATCCGTTCCATCCGGTCCAGACAGGCGTCGCGACGCGTGTCGGTGGTGACCGGCAGACTGTCCCCATGAGCACGCCCGATCCCGGTCCCGAGACCGCTGTCGCCACCGCTCCCCCCGAGGCGCGCGAGCGCCATCGTGAGCTGAGCGAGCAGGTCGACGACGCGCGCTGGCGCTACTACGTGCTCGACGACCCGACGCTGTCGGACTCCGACTTCGACGTCCGGCTCCGCGAGCTCGAGACGCTGGAGGACTCCTACCCCGAGCTCCGCACGCCCGACTCGCCCACGCAGCAGGTGGGCGGAGCGGTCTCGACCGAGTTCACGGCCGTCGACCACCTCCAGCGCATGGAGTCGCTCGACAACGCGTTCACCTCCGAGGAGCTCGCGGGGTGGTACTCCCGCATCCTGCGCGAGGGCATCGAGGCGCCGGCCCTGCTGTGCGAGCTCAAGGTCGACGGCCTCGCGATCAACCTGCTCTACGAGGAGGGTCGCCTGGTCCGCGCGCTGACCCGCGGCGACGGACGCACCGGTGAGGACGTGACGCCCAACGTCAAGACCATCGCGACCGTGCCCCACCGGCTCACCGGCACCGACGAGCATCCCGTGCCCGCCCTGGTCGAGGTGCGCGGCGAGGTGTTCTTGCCGGCCGAGGCGTTCGAGCGGCTCAACGCCTCGATGGTCGAGGCGGGCAAGCCGATGTTCGCCAACCCCCGCAACGCCGCCGCCGGGTCCCTGCGCCAGAAGGACCCCAAGGTCACGGCCACGCGCGACCTCGGGATGGTGTGCCACGGCATCGGCGCGCGGCAGGGCTTCGAGCCCACGGCCCAGAGCGCGGCGTACGACGCCCTGCAGGCGTGGGGGCTGCCGATCTCCGAGCAGGTCAGGGTCGTTGCCTCCCTCGAGGCCGTCGAGGAGCGGATCGCCCACGTCGGCGAGCACCGCCACACCATCGTCGGCTACGAGATCGACGGCCTGGTGGTCAAGGTCGACGACGTGTCGCTCCAGCGGCGCCTCGGGTCGACCAGCCGCGCCCCCCGGTGGGCGATCGCGTTCAAGTACCCGCCCGAGGAGGTCAACACCCTCCTGAGGTCGATCGAGGTCAACGTCGGCCGCACCGGCCGGGTGACGCCCTACGGCGTCATGGAGCCGACCAAGGTCGCCGGCTCCACGGTCGAGAACGCCACGCTCCACAACGCCCACGAGGTCAAGCGCAAGGACGTCCGACCCGGCGACACGGTGATCCTGCGCAAGGCGGGCGACGTGATCCCCGAGATCCTCGGACCCGTGCTGGCGTTGCGTCCGAAGGGCCTCAAGCCGTGGAAGATGCCGACGAGGTGTCCCGCCTGCAAGACCCCGCTGGCCCAGCAGAAGGAGGGCGACAAGGACCTGCGCTGCCCCAACCACGAGCGGTGCCCGGCGCAGGTGCGCGAGCGCGTCTTCCACGTCGCCGGTCGCGGTGCCTTCGACATCGAGGGACTCGGCTACGAGGCGGCCGTCGCGCTGCTCGACGCCCACGCCATCGCCAACGAGGGTGACCTCTTCGTCCTCGACGAGGCCCGGCTGCTCACCGCCCCGCTGTTCACGCGGGCGCCGAAGAAGGGCGCCCTTCGAGACGGCGCTGGCGCGCCTCCTCAGGAACCGGAACAACAGAGAGAGCTGTCCGCCAACGGCGAGCGGCTGCTGGTCAACCTCCACCGCCGCAAGGCCGAGGTCCCGCTCTGGCGGGTCCTGGTCGCGCTGTCCATCCGCCACGTCGGACCGACCGCCGCCCGCGCGCTGGCCACCGAGTTCGGGTCGATGACGGCCGTCCGGGAGGCGTCCGAGGAGGCGCTGGCCGGCACCGAGGGGGTCGGCCCGACGATCGCCGCGTCGGTGCGCGAGTGGTTCGACGGACCCGAGTCCGGCTGGCACGGCGCCATCGTCGACGCCTGGACCGACGCGGGTGTGGCGATGGCCGACGAGCGCGACGAGTCGATCGCGCGCACCCTCGAGGGGCTCACGGTCGTCGTCACGGGCGGCCTCCAGGCCTACACGCGCGACTCGGTGAAGGAGGCGATCATCGCCCGGGGCGGCAAGGCGTCGGGATCGGTGTCGAAGAAGACGGACTACGTCGTGGTCGGCGAGAACGCCGGGTCCAAGGCCGAGAAGGCAGAACAGCTCGGCGTCCGGGTCCTCGACGAGGAGCAGTTCACGACCCTGCTCGAGAAGGGTCCCGCCGGCCTGTCGTGAGTGGTTGGCCGGTCAGCTCTCGTAGGACCTGCCGGCGAGGGTGACCTTGTTCTCGGGTGGTGCGGAGTCCTCCGTCCACGTAATCGTGCTGCAGTTCTCGCCGTTCTTGTCACACGAGGTCTCGGTGCGCTCCACCGGCGGTGGTTCCGCGACACGGCCGATGTCGACCGTCTCCTGCGTGCAGGCGCCGGTGGTGGTGGAGCAGGTCGTCACCACGTCGCCGTCCACGCTGTAGACGCTGCCGTCCCGCGTCCAGCCGAGCTCCCAGGGAGCGCCCTCGACGACGACGCTCCGACCCGATCCGACGTCGTACACCGTGGTCTCGGTGACCTCTGCGCCCTCGGGGAGCTCCTCGACGAACGCCATCGCGTGGAAGCCGTCCGGGGAGAGCTCCAGCCAGCCGTACGCCCCCCCGGGCAGGTTGACGGCGAGTGTCGGCTCCCCGGAGAGGACCGAACGGACGACGCGGCGCTTGCCGAGGGTCGAGGCGTAGTAGCCGCCGCGGACCTCGCCGACGCGATCGGTCATGACCGGGATCTCGGTGCCGCTCGTGCGGTCCACCGCGTAGGTGCGGTCGGCGAACCTCGCGATGACCATGTCGCCGACGAGGGACAGGGGCGGCACGTCCCGGCCGCCCGCGTCGAGGTCCGGCAGCGGCACCCGCTGGGCCACGTCGCCGGTGCTCGCGTCGCGCACGACGGCGTACAGCCGCCCGCCCTGCCGCTCGGCGAGGGCGTAGAAGGGCAGGTCGGGGTCGGTCGCGGGGCCGTGTCCCTCGGGCGTCTCGCCGAGGTCGACCGACCGACCGTCGCCTCCCACGAGGGTGAGCGTCTCCGGGCCCGAGCCGTCGGAGACGCCGCCCCGGTCGTTGCTGCGGACCAGCACGCCGTCCGAGGTGTAGTGCAGCGAATGGACGATCCCGGGCACCGTCACGGACGAGCCGCCGATGTAGACCTGCGACCCGACGGCGAAGACCGCCGCGTCGCCGGGAGTCGAGGCGGGATCGGGTGCGCTGTCCTGCCGGCTGGTGGGCAGCGTCAGCAGCAGGGCGCCACCGAGGACCACCGCGGCGGCGACGGCACCCGCGCCGGCCGCCAGGCGGCGACGGCGGCGCAGGCGACGGCCGTGCCCGAGCACGGCGGCGGCGGGCACGTGCGGGACCCCGAGCTGATCGGCGTGGGCGTGCAGGTCGGTGCGGAGGCGGGTCAGCAGCTGGCGGTCGCCGGTGTGGTCGCTCACGAGCGGGCTCCGTTCGCGGTGGAGTTCGAGATCGGCAGGTCCTGCTCGCCGATGAGGTCGCGCAGGCGCGCCAGGGCGACCGAGGTCTGGGACTTCACGGTGCCGGGGGAGCAGCCGAGCGTGTCCGCGGTCTGGGCGACGGAGAGGTCGTCGTAGAAGCGGAGCACCACGACCGCGCGCTGCCGCGGCGGCAGTGCGGCCAGCGCGTCCATCACGGCCGGGCGGTCGCTCGGGTCGGTGTCGCGGCCGCGCCGGTCGAGCCCGACGTCCTCGTGGGGCAGCTCGTTGCGCCACGATCGCCGGCGGAACCAGGACGTGGCGGTGTTCACCAGCGTGGTGCGCGCGTAGGCGTAGGCGGCGTCACGGTCGCGGACACGAGCCCAGGCGACGTACGTCTTGGCGAGCGCGGTCTGCGTCAGGTCCTCGGCCAGCCCGTGGTCGCCGAGCAGGAGGCGGGCGGTGCGGTACAGCCCCGGCCACGAGGCGTGCACGAAGTCCGCGAAGTCCGCGTCCTGGTCGTGGCGTGTCATCGGTGCTCCTCGAGAAGGTGTCACCCTGCCAGACGCCGCGCGGGGCCATTCGGTTGGTGCGATTGCGGTTTGGGAGGCGCAGGATGGGGACAGAAGAAGCAGAACGACTAAAACTTGGGAGTCAGCATGCGTCTCACCCGTTCACTCGTCCCGGTGCTCGTCGCCGCGGCGAGCCTGGCCGCGCCGCTCGCGATCGCGCCGACCGCACAGGCGGCCGCCGTCACCTGTGCCGGCCTGAAGGCCACCATCGTCGGCAACGACAAGGCCAACAAGATCACCGGTACGCCGAAGCGCGACGTGATTGCCGCCCGCGGCGGCAACGACACCATCCGCGGCCTGGCGGGCAACGACGTGATCTGTGGCGGAGAGGGAGCCGACACCATCGTCGGTGGTGAGGGCGACGACAAGCTCTACGGCGAGAGCGACCTGCTGCGCATCGACCAGTTCGGCCGCATCGTGAAGCGCGGCGACACGATCTCCGGGGGCGCCGGCAACGACCTCATCGACCTGGGCTACGACCCGCGGGCCGCCACCGAGGGCACCGTGACCGAGCTCGACGGTGTCTCGTACTACAACGCGCCGGGACCCGTCGTCGTGGACTTCCGCTCCAGCCGGACGGTCCCGATCACGGCCGATGGCAGCGACACGGTCACCGGCTACGACGGCGGCATCCGCGTCGTGGCGAGCCCCTTCAACGACACCATCAAGGGCACCAACTCGCGCGACGTGATCGCCGCACGCGGTGGCGACGACACGATCTTCGGACGCGGTGGCGACGACACGATCTCCGCTGATGCGACCGGCACCGTCGGCACCGACCGCCTGTACGGCGAGGCGGGCGACGACCAGCTCGTCGGCTCGGTCGGCTCCGACACGTTCGTCGGCGGCAGCGGCAGCGACACGTTGACCTCGACGTCGGAGAACCACCAGGTCTTCCGCGGCGGCAGCGGTGTCGACACGATCACCTTCCCGATCCCGGTCGAGTCCGGCTTCGTCGCCAAGGGCTTCGGTGGCCAGGACAAGCTCCGGATCCTGGCCCACTCCAACCCGTCCCTCAAGCCGACGCTGCGGATCGACCAGCTGAAGAAGTCGACGATCCGCAACCTCCAGCCCTACACGCTCGAGGGCAAGATCACCGGCTTCAGCGACATCATCCTGCCGGCGCGCACGACCTCGATCTTCAAGGGCAGCAACGACTCGGAGATCATCACCGCCCACCCCGACTACCGCGTGAAGATCTACGGTCGCGGCGGCGCCGACGTGATGACCGGGTCGAACGAGCCCGACCGCCTCGACGGCGGGGGTGGCTTCGACATCGCGCGCGGTCGCGGCGGCAACGACACCTGCAAGAACGCGGAGAAGCGCTCGAGCTGCTGAGGGTCCCGGGGTCGCGGTCGAGCCCGACCGCGACCTCGGCCCGAGGGCCGCGCGGCGGCTCTCCTAGGATCAACCCATGCCCGAGATCACTCGCGAGGAGGTGGCCCACCTCGCCACCCTCGCCCGCATCGACCTCTCCGACGACGAGCTCGATCACCTCGCCCCCCAGCTGAGCGTGATCCTCGAGTCGGTCGCCTCGATCAACGGCGTCGCGGGGGACGACGTGCCGCCCACCTCGCACGCGATCCCGTTGACCAACGTGTTCCGCGAGGACGTGGTCGTGCCCGGTCTCAGCGCCGCGGAGGCGCTGTCCGGAGCCCCGGCCGTCGAGGACCAGCGCTTCTCCGTGCCGCGGATCCTGGGGGACGAGCAGTGAGCGGCGCAGCGGCCACGACCGCCACCAGGCTCTCCGAGCAGCTCGCGGCCGGCGAGGTCACGTCCGTCGAGGTCACCCAGCGCCACCTCGACCGGATCGCCGAGGTCGACGACCGCGTCCACGCCTTCCTCCACGTCGACGCCGAGGGCGCCCTCCTCCAGGCGGCCGAGTCCGACGCCCGCCGCGCCCGCGGCGAGGCACGCGGCCCGCTCGACGGCGTACCGATCGCGGTCAAGGACGTGCTCGCGACCCGTGGGCTGCCGACCACCTGCGGCTCGAAGATCCTCGAGGGCTGGGTCCCGCCCTACGACGCCACCGTCGTCGAGCGCCTGCGCGTGGCCGGTCTGCCGATCCTCGGCAAGACCAACATGGACGAGTTCGCGATGGGCTCCTCGACCGAGCACTCCGCCTACGGCCCGACCCGCAACCCGTGGGACCTCGACCGGATCCCGGGCGGCTCCGGCGGCGGCTCGGCCGCGGCCGTCGCCTCCTACGAGGCGCCGCTCGCCATCGGCACCGACACCGGTGGCTCGATCCGCCAGCCCGGGGCGGTCACCGGCACCGTGGGCGTGAAGCCGACCTACGGCGGGGTGTCGCGCTACGGGCTGGTCGCCCTGGCCAACAGCCTCGACCAGGCCGGACCCGTCACCCGCAACGTCCTCGACGCGGCGATGCTCCACGACGTCATCGGCGGCCACGACCTCCGCGACTCCACCTCGATCAAGACCGAGTGGCCGTCCTTCACCGAGGCCGCCCGGCAGGGCGCTGCAGGCGACATGACCGGCGTCAAGGTCGGCGTCATCACCGAGCTGTCGGGCGACGGGTGGCAGCAGGGCGTGATGAACCGTTTCGACGAGTCCGTCGAGCTGCTCGTCCGGGCCGGCGCCGAGGTCGTCGAGGTGTCGTGCCCGTCCTTCGTGCACGCGCTCGCCGCCTACTACCTGATCCTGCCCGCCGAGGCGTCCAGCAACCTCGCGAAGTTCGACGCCATGCGTTTCGGCCTCCGCGTCACCCCCGACGGGAGCCCGTCGGCGGAGGACGTCATGCGCGCCACCCGCGACGCCGGCTTCGGAGACGAGGTGAAGCGCCGGATCATCCTGGGCACCTACGCCCTGTCCAGCGGCTACTACGACGCCTACTACGGCCAGGCCCAGAAGATCCGCACGCTCATCAGCCGCGACTTCGACGCCGCCTTCGACCGCGTCGACGTGCTCGTCTCGCCGACGGCGCCCACGACGGCGTTCAAGCTGGGCGAGAAGCTCGACGACCCGATGGCGATGTACCTCAACGACCTCGCCACGATTCCGGCCAACCTGTCGGGCGTGCCCGGGATCTCGGTCCCCAACGGCCTGGCCGACGAGGACTCGCTGCCGACCGGCTTCCAGGTGCTCGCACCCGCCCTGGCCGACGACCGCGTCTACCGGGTGGGTGCCGCGCTCGAGACCCTGCACCTGCAGGAGTGGGGCGGTCCACTGCTCGACCGCGCGACCGGACTGGACGAGGGGAACTGACATGGCCGCCCACCCGAACGACACAGCGCTGATGCCGTACGACGACGTGCTGGCGGCCTTCGACCCGGCCCTCGGCCTCGAGGTCCACGTCGAGCTCAACACGGCCTCGAAGATGTTCTGCGGCTGCCCGGCCACCTTCGGCGGCGAGCCCAACGCCGGCACCTGCCCCACCTGCCTCGGCCTGCCGGGAGCGATGCCGGTGGTCAACGGCAAGGCCGTCGAGTCCGCGATCCGCATCGGCCTCGCGCTCAACTGCGACATCGCCGAGTGGTGCCGCTTCGCCCGGAAGAACTACTTCTACCCGGACATGCCGAAGAACTTCCAGACGTCCCAGTACGACGAGCCGATCGCGTTCGACGGCTGGATGGACGTCACCGTGCCGACGGAGGATGGCGAGGACGAGACCTTCCGCGTCGAGATCGAGCGAGCCCACATGGAGGAGGACACCGGCAAGTCGCTGCACGTCGGCGGTGCCACGGGGCGGATCCACGGCGCCGACTACTCCCTCGTCGACTACAACCGCGCGGGCATCCCGCTCATCGAGATCGTCACCCGCCCGATCATGGGCGCGGGGGAGAAGGCACCCGAGGTCGCCAAGGCGTACGTCTCCCAGCTACGTGAGCTGATCGTGGCGCTCGGCGTCTCCGAGGCGCGGATGGACCAGGGCAACCTGCGCGCCGACGTGAACCTGTCGCTGGCGCCCAAGGACAGCGGCACCCTCGGCACCCGCACGGAGACCAAGAACGTCAACTCGTTCCGGTCGGTCGAGCGGGCCGTGCGCTACGAGATGCAGCGGCACGCGGTGATCCTCAGCGAGGGCGGCTCGATCCTCCAGGAGACCCGCCACTGGCACGAGGACACCGGTGTCACCACGAGCGGTCGCGAGAAGTCCGACGCCGAGGACTACCGCTACTTCCCCGAGCCGGACCTGGTGCCGGTCGCGCCGAGCCGCGAGTGGGTCGAGGAGCTGCGCGGCACGCTGCCGGAGAACCCCACCGTGCGTCGCGCCCGGCTGCAGGAGCAGTGGGGCTTCAGCGACCTCGACATGCGCGACACCATCGGTGCGGGTGCGCTCGGACTGGTGGAGGAGACGATCGCGGCGGGCGCCACGCCCCAGGCCGCGCGCAAGTGGTGGCTCGGTGAGCTCGCCCGGCGCAGCAACGAGGACGGGGTCGACCTCGTCGACCTCCCCATCACGCCCGCCGACGTGGCCCGCATCCAGGAGCTGGTCGACGACAAGACGGTCAACGACAAGCTGGCCCGCCAGGTGTTCGAGGGCGTGCTGGCCGGCGAGGGCACGCCCGACGAGGTCGTCGCGAGGCGCGGCCTGGCCGTGGTCTCCGACGACGGCGCCCTGGGCGCGGCCGTCGACAAGGCCATCGCCGACAACCCCGACGTCGCCGACAAGATCCGCGACGGCAAGCACGCCGCCGCGGGCGCGCTCATCGGCGCGGTGATGAAGGACATGCGCGGGCAGGCTGACGCGGCCCGGGTGCGCGAGCTGGTCCTGGAGAAGCTCTCCTGACGAATTGCCCGGTCTAGACAACTTGTTAGGGTGGTCGCGCGTCACATTGGTCACATCACCAACCAAACGCTCGCACCAGTCGGGGGACTGACGGCCTGTCGCCGCCATGGCTTCCCCGCGTGAGCGGGAAGGAAGTCATGCACCATCGCATTCGACCCATCCGATCGGCCGCGGTCGTCCTGTCGACCGTCGCGCTCGGCGCCGGCGTGCTCGCCGCGCCGCCCGCGTCTGCCGACCCGACCCCCGCGCTGCGAGCCGCGAAGGCCGCGGTGCCGACCGACAGCACGCCGCCCACCATCGCCGCCACGTGGCTCGCCGACGAGCTCACCAACGGTTTGATGGTCGGCGAGTTCGGCCCGGACTTCGGTCTCACCATCGACACCGGCATGGCCCTGTCGACGGTCGTCGACCAAGGTGCCGTCAACGCGGAGATCACCACGGCCCTGGCGGCCCGCATCGGCGAGTACGTCGGCGACGGCACCAAGGAGTCCTACGCCGGGCCGCTGGGCAAGGCCGCCGTCTACGCCAAGGTGGCCAAGCAGAACCCGACCAGCTACGGCGGGGTCAACCTCATCACCCGCCTGGAGGAGCGCACCGCCAACGTGCCCGCCGATCCGACCGCAGAGCCGCAGGCGGCGGCGATCGCCGGGCGGATCTCCGACAAGTCCGAGTTCGGCGACCACGCCAACGTCGTGGGCCAGTCCTACGCCGTGCGTGCGCTGTCGGACGCCCGCTCGACCGAGGCCGCCGCGGCGCGCGACTTCCTGCTCAAGCAGCAGTGCGCGTCCGGCTACTTCCGCGCCGGCTTCGACAAGGCCGACGTGCCCAACCAGTCGTGTGCCGAGGGCCAGGCCGGCAGCGAGGCCGACCCGGACACCACGGCGTTCGCCGTGATCAACCTGGTCGAGTCGGGTGACAAGACCCCGGCCGTCCAGGCCGCGCTCGCCAAGGCCGGCGCCTGGCTCGTCGACCGCCAGAGGGGCAGCGGTGCGTTCCGCGCCGCCGCGCCGATCAGCAAGATCAACACCAACTCGACCGCGATCGCCGGCTTCGCCCTCGGTCTGCTGAAGGAGCGCGACGCTGCGCTCAAGGCGGCGCTGTGGGTGCGCAAGAACCAGCCGGTCGACAAGTACAAGTGCCGCACGGCATTGACCAAGGACCTGGGCGCCGTCGCCTACCGCAAGGACCGGGTGAAGCCCTCCGCGACCACCGGGATCCCGGCATCGGCCCGTGACGAGTGGCGCCGTGCCACCGCGCAGGCGGTTCTCGGCCTGCAGTTCGCGCCGGCCAGCAAGGACAAGCTCAAGATCGTCTCGGTGCGCAAGCAGGCCCGGGCCGGCGAGCGCGTCCAGTTCCGTGTCTACGGCCTCGCCCCCAGCGAGAGCGCCTGTATGCAGGTCAAGGGTGACTTCCGCCGGGTCAAGGGCAAGAAGTCCGGCGACAAGATCGTGCGCAAGCTGCAGCTCCCCGCGGGCAACCAGCGTCGCGTCGGCCTGGTGAAGACCTCCGACGACCTGGCGCGTACGTCCCTTCGGGTGCGCAACTGACCCACCAGCACCACCCAGCACCACCACGATCGGCCCGGCGTCTCGCGACGCCGGGCCGACGTGCGTGCAGGCTCGGAACGGGGTTAGGCTGCGCTCGCCGCACCCAACTGGGTCGGCACCACACACGCCCGAGGTGGGGAAAGCCGGTCGAAAACCGGCGCTGACCCGCAACCGTGGGCACGGGAGCGATCCCGTGCGAGCCGGAACACCTTCCTCGACGCGTCTTGAACACCATCGCTGTCGAGGAATGCAGCGAGGCTGACTGGCGCATGCCACCTGCCTCGCTGTCGCAGCGAGGAAGGAACCATGAAGCTCATCTCCGGGCTGGCAGCCGTCGCGCTCGCCGCCACCACGCTGGCTCAACCCGCTGCTGCGGCCACCGACGCGCCGGCCCCCGCCGCCGCACGCGCGGGCACCGCGTGGCTCGCCACGCAGCTGACCGACGGCGTGATCCACAACGACACCTACGACTTCGACGACCTCGGCATGACGATGGACATCGGACTCAGCATGGACGAGGTCGGCGGCGACCAGGCGCTGGTGCGCCAGATCCGCTCCTCGCTCTCCACCCGGGTCGGCGAGTACGTCACGGGCGGGTCGTACGGCGACCCGAGCTTCCGCCTGGCCGGCGAGCTCGCCAAGTCGCTCGTCTTCGCCCAGGCCAGCGGCGCCGACCCGAGGACCTATGGCGGCTACGACCTGCCCACCGAGCTCGAGCAGACCGTCACTGCCTCCGGTCCGAGCGCCGGCCGGGTCGTGAACCACTCGCCGGCTCCCGGGTGGGACGACTACGCCAACTCCTTCAGCCAGGCGCTCGCCGTGCGTGGCCTCGCGGTCGCGGGGTCGGGCAAGGCCGCCGCGGCGACCGACTTCCTGCTCCTGCAGCAGTGCTCGTCGGGCTACTTCCGGACCTTCTTCACCGCCGACCCGACGGCGGCGAACCAGTCCTGCGTCGACGGCACCGACCCGACCGACACCGACACCACGGCCTTCGTGGTGAGCCAGCTCTCGGCGGTGCCCTCCCGCTCGACCGAGGTCGACTCCGCCATCGCCAGGGCCGTCGCCTGGCTGACCTCCACCCAGCGGGCCGACGGATCCTTCATCGGCAGCACCTTCACCCCGGAGCCCAACTCCAACAGCACCGGCCTCGCCGCCAGTGCCCTGGCCGCAGCGGGCCGCTGCGAGCTGGCCGGGACCGCCGCCGAGTGGGTCGGTGCCCACCAGGTCGGCACCCAGCAGGCCGGGTCGCCGCTCGCCGGCGACGAGGGCGCGATCGCGTACTCCGACGCCACGTTCGAGCAGGCCAGGACGGCCGGCATCACCGCCGACGACAGGCCCACCTGGTGGCGCACGTCGGTGCAGGCCGTCGCCGGTCTCACGCACGCCCGCGGCTCCGTCGCCGGCCTGAAGGTCGCCTCGGCCGGCACCGAGCCGGCCGCGACGGTGCGCCTCACGGTGACCGGCGCGCAGGTGGGTGACCGCTACTGCCTCGCGGGGCCGGGCATCACCGGCAGCCGGACGGCCGTGGTCGGGACCGAGGGCACGCTCACGCCGGCGGTGACGCTCCCTGCCGCGTCCGGCCCGGCGACGTACACCCTGACGGGTCGTGACGGCACGACGTCCCACACGATCGCCGTGACGTCGCCCACCTCGCGTGGCTCGATCAGCGGCGTCCGGCTCTCCGGACCGGCCGGATTCCGGCCCGCCGGCAGCAAGGCGGTCCTCGAGGTCGTCGGCGCGACCTCCGGTGCTCGCTACCAGCTCCGCGGCCCCGGGCTCGACGTCACCGTCGTCGCCGGTTCCGACGGGGAGCTCACCCGTTCGGTCAGGCTGCCCGACGCCACGACGACCGCGTCGTACGTCCTCTTCGGTGAGGACGGCCAGGTCGCCGACGACACCCGTGTGCTCGGCAGGAAGAAGCTCAAGGTGTCGAGCCTGGCGTCCGACGGCCCGCGGACGCGCGTACTGGTCCGCAAGCTCGTCGCACGCGAGAAGGTCAAGATCGTGGTGGGTGGCAAGGTTCTCGCCAAGGGCCGAGCGAACGCCAAGGGCCGGTTCGTCACCCGGGTCGCCCTGCCGAAGGGCAAGGCGAAGGTCCGGGTGCGTGCCGTCGGCCAGTTCCCGGCGCTGCGCTCGGGCGCGACGGTCGTGGAGCTGCGATGACCGCCTCGTCGGCGACGACGGCCCTGCGGCGGGCCGGCACGGCGCTCCTCCTGCTCGTGGCCGGCTCGGGGTTGGCCCTCGGGTCGGCTCCCGCGGCGGACGCGGCGACCTGCACGTCCGCGGGCGGGGTCAGCGTGGTCGTCGACTACCGCGAGCTCGGCCGCGCCACCTTCACGGCGTGCGCGGCGGACGGCGGCGGCAAGAGCGCCACGGCGATCTTCGCGTCGGTCGGCGTCTCGCAGTCCTACGCCCAACGGGCGCCGGGATTCGTGTGCCGCGTCAACGACCTGCCGACCAGTGACCCGTGCGTCAACGCCTCGCCCGCCAACGCCTACTGGGGACTCTGGTGGGCAGACGGCTCCACGGCGTCGTGGACCTACTCGTCGTCCGGCGCCGGCAGCCTGACCGTCCCCGCCGGCGGCTCGGTCGGCTGGTCGTGGCAGCAGGACCGCCCGTCCGGTGGCAGCGTCCCGCCGTCGGTCGCCCCTCCGGTGCTGCGCTCGTCGACTCCGACGGCCACCCCGACCCCGTCGGAGTCGGCGTCGTCGTCGCCGTCGTCCTCCCCGAGCTCGTCGCCGTCCTCGTCCTCGTCCTCGTCCTCGCCGACGGCCACGCCGTCGAGCGGCGGCGGGTCGCAGCCGACCAGCACCTCCCCGGGCGCCGGCGGCGGCACCTCGGGGGGCAGCGGCTCAGGCTCGTCCGGAGGGTCCGGCTCCTCGCCGCAGGCCTCTCCGTCGGGGTCTTCGTCGAGCCCCTCCGCGTCGCCACTCGTCTCCGAGTCTCCTGGAGACTCGCGTGCCCGGAGCGGCTCGAAGGAGGAGGCGGACGACGCCACCCTGGACGATGAGTCTCCTGGAGACTCGGAGGCCAGCGAGGACGCCGAGGACACCGACTCGGACCCTGGGTCTCCCAGCGACCCAGGTGCCGGTGCGGCCCCCGAGGCGGGGGAACCGGGCGTCGACGAGCCGGCCCGGATCCCGGCAGGGGTCACCTGGAGCATCGTCGGCCTGCTCGCGATCGCGATCGCGGGCAGCGCCGTCGTGGCGCGTCGTAGACGGGGGGTCTGACGCGCCGTGACCGGACCGGCCCCGTCGTCGAGGGCGCTGCCGCGTGACCTGCACCCGATCGCCTGGTGGTCCTGGGCGATCGGGTTGGCCACCGCGGCATCCCTCACCACCAACCCGTTGCTGCTGCTGCTCATCATGGGCTCGGCGACGGTGGTGGTGATGGCGCGCCGGTCCGGTCACCCCTTCGGCCGGTCGTTCCGGCTGTACGCCCTGCTCGCGCTCGTGACCGTGGTCATGCGCGTCGTGTTCCGCCTCGTCTTCGGCGGCCAGGAGATCGGGAACGTGCTGCTCGACCTGCCCGAGGTGCCGCTGCCCGACTGGGCGGCGGGCGTCCGGCTGCTCGGTCCGGTCACGAGCGAGGCGCTCCTCGCCGGGTTGTACGACGGCCTCCGCCTCGCCGCGATCATCCTCAGCGTGGGCGCCGCGAACTCGCTCGCCAACCCCAAGCGCCTGCTCGCCTCGGTGCCGCCCGCGCTCTACGAGATCGGCACGGCGCTCGTCGTCGCGGTCACGATCTTCCCGCAGCTCGCCGACAGCGCTCGCCGCGTCCGCGCCGCCCAGGCGCTGCGCGGCGGCGCGACGAGGGGCGTCGGGCGGCTCCGCCGATTCCTGGTCCCCGTCCTCGAGGACGCGCTCGAGCGCTCGCTCGCGCTCGCCGCCGGCATGGACACCCGCGGCTACGGCCGCTCCGGTGGCGCGTCGCCCCGGGAGCGGCGGGTGACCGGCTCGCTGCTCCTGCTCTCGCTCACCGGCATCTGCGTGGGAACCTACGCCTGGCTCGACCCCACCGCACCGCGCGTCCTCGCCTTCCCGCTGCTCGCCGCAGGTGCCGTCGTCGCGGTGCTCGGCATGGTCAGCGCCGGCCGACGCGTCCAGCGGACCCGCTACCGCCCGGACCCGTGGCGCACGCCCGAGCTGTTCACGGTGGGAATCGGCCTGGCCGTCGCGGTGCTGGGTTGGTACGTCGGCCACACGCAGGTCGTCGTCGCCTACCCGGGCGTCGCGGTGATGCCCTACCTCTCGCCGCTGGCCCTGGTCGTCGGCCTCCTCGGGACGCTGCCGGCGGTCACGACGCCGGTGCCGGCGACCGCGCTCGCGGTCCCGGAGGTGGCGGCATGAGCGGCGTCATCGAGCTCCGCGACATCGGCTTCCGCTACGACGAGCACGAGGTGCTCCGACACGTCGACCTGACCCTGGACGAGGGCGAGCTGGTGCTCGTCTCCGGGCGCACCGGCGTCGGCAAGTCCACCCTGCTCGGAGTCATCACCGGCCTCGTGCCGCGCTTCACCGGCGGCGTCCTCTCCGGTGACGTGCTGCTCGACGGGACCAGCATCGTCGAGCAGCCGCCGCGCGAGCGCGCGCACCTCGTCGGCTACGTCGGTCAGGACCCGCTGGCCGGGTTCGTCGCCGACACGGTCGAGGAGGAGCTCGCCTACGGCATGGAGCAGCTCGGCACCGCGCCGGAGACGATGCGCCGCCGGGTCGAGGAGACCCTCGACCTGCTCGGCATCGCCGACCTGCGTGCCCGTGACCTGCGCACGCTGTCCGGCGGCCAGCAGCAGCGCGTCGCGATCGGGTCGGTCCTGACCACCCATCCGCGGGTGCTGGTCCTCGACGAACCGACCTCCGCCCTCGACCCGACCGCCGCCGAGGACGTCCTCGCGACCATCACCCGGCTCGTCCACGACCTCGGCCTCACCGTGCTGCTCGCCGAGCACCGGCTCGAGCGGGTCGTGCCGTTCGCCGACCGGATCGCCCTCGTCGCCGGCGACGGCACGGTCCGGGTCGACGGGCCGCGCGCGATCCTCGCGGACTCGCCCGTCGTCCCGCCGCTGGTCGACCTCGGTCGCCTCGCGCAGTGGGACCCCCTGCCGCTCACGGTCCGCGACGCCCGACGCCACGCCCGCTCGCTGCCCGACCTCGCGCCACCGGCGCCGGTCGTCGAGGCCGACTCCGCGCCGGTGCTCACCGCCCGCCGCGTCACCGTCGTCCACGGCAGCCACGTCGCGGTGCGCGAGGTCGACCTGACGCTCTCGGCGGGTCGCGTCACCGTGCTGATGGGTCGCAACGGCTCGGGCAAGTCCAGCCTGATCTGGGCGCTCCAGGGCTCCGGCAGGCGTCGCAGCGGGACGGTGGACGTCGGTGGTGACGACCCGGCCGCGCTCGCGCCCGCCCGGCGGCGTACGCACGTCGGGCTGGTCCCGCAGACCGCCGCCGACCTGCTCTACCTCGAGTCCGTCGCCGACGAGTGCGCCGCCGCCGACACCGGCGCCGAGGCGGCTGCCGGCGCCTGCCGCGGCCTGCTCGACCGGCTCGTTCCCGGCATCGACGAGGACCTCCACCCGCGCGACCTGTCCGAGGGGCAGCGGCTCGCCCTCGCGCTCGCGATCGTGCTGACCGCGCGTCCGCCGGTGCTGCTGCTCGACGAGCCGACCCGCGGCCTCGACTACGCCGGCAAGGCCGAGCTGGCCCGCATCGTCGCCGCCCTGGCCGGCGACGGCCGGGCGGTCCTGCTCGCCACCCACGACGTCGAGTTCGCCGCACACGTCGCCGACGAGGTCGTCGTGCTCGCCGAGGGCGAGGTCGTCTCGAGCGGCCCGCCTCGCCGCGTGCTCGCCGAGTCGCCGTCGTTCGCCCCCCAGGTCACCAAGGTGCTGGGCGCCCCGTGGCTGGTGGTCGAGGAAGTGGCCGCCGCCCTCGAGGAGGTGCAGCGATGAGCACCGTCGCCCTGCCGATCGGCCCCCGCACCGCCGGCGTACTGACCCTCGCGTCGCTCGCCGGCCTGATGATGCTCTCCTGGCCGCTGCTGCTCGACGCCGAGCCCGGCCAGCGGGTCGAGCCACCCTTCGTGTTCCTGGGCCTGCTGTCGCTGGTGATCGTCGTCGTCCTCGCCGAGATGGGGGAGGGCGGCATGGACGCGCGTGTCCTCGCCGTGCTGGGGGTGCTGTCGGCGATCAATGCCGTGCTCCGCGGGTTCGGGGCCGGCACGGCGGGCATCGAGATGGTGTTCTTCCTGCTCGTGCTGGGTGGACGGGTGTTCGGTGCGGGCTTCGGCTTCGCGTTCGGCTGCACGTCGTTGTTCGCCTCGGCTCTGCTCACCGCCGGGGTCGGGCCGTGGCTGCCGTTCCAGATGATCTGCGCGGCCTGGGTCGGGATGTTCGCCGGCCTGCTCCCGCGCCGGGTCGCCGGCCGCGCCGAGGTGGCGATGCTCGTCGGCTACGCCGTCGTCGCGTCGTACCTCTACGGGATGCTGATGAACCTCAGCTACTGGCCCTTCACCCTCGGCATCGTCGTGCCGGGGCACGAGGGTGCGCTGTCGTACGTCGCGGGAGCGCCGGTGCTCGAGAACGCGCACCGGTTCCTCGTCTACACGCTCCTGACCTCGACCGGCGGCTGGGACACCGGCCGCGCGATCACCACGGCGGTCGCGATCGTCGTGCTCGGCCCGGCGATCCTCACCACCCTGCGGCGGGCGGCGCGACGTGCCGTGGTCACGCCGGCCGAGCCCGTCAGGCCCGTCAGGGCTGGATGACGATGATCCGGTCGTCGGCGGGTGTCGGGTTGCCGCGGTCGTCATGGTTCGACGTGGTCAGCCACAGCTCGCCGTCCGGCGACGTGACGACGGTCCGGAGCCGGCCGTAGTCCTCGGTGAAGAAGGCCGTCGGCTGGGAGGCCTTTCCGTTCGCCGAGACCCTGATCCGCCAGAGCCGCTGACCGCGGAGACCCGCCATCCACAGGTGCCCGTCGGCGTACGCCAACCCGCTCGGCGACGCCTGATCGACCGGCCAGACCAGCTGGGGGTCGACGAAGTCCGACCTCCCGCCGACGCCCTCGACCTCGGGCCAGCCGTAGTTGCCGCCCTTCTCGATCAGGTTCAGCTCGTCCCACGTCGAGTCGCCGAACTCCGAGGCCCACAACCGGCCCTCGTCGTCCCACGCCAGGCCCTGGACGTTGCGGTGCCCGAGCGACCAGACCGGGGAGTCGGGGTCCGGGTTGCCGGGCGCCGGCTCGCCGTCGGCGGTGATGCGCAGGATCTTGCCGGCGAGGCTCTCGGGGTCCTGGGCCAGCGGGCGGTCACCGGTCTCACCGGTCGTGACGTAGAGGTAGCCGTCAGGGCCGAAGGCGATCCGCCCGCCGTCGTGGATGTAGCCGGCGGGGATCCCGTCGAGGACGACTGTCGGCTCGCCCAGCTCGAGACCACTCTGCTCGCTGCCGTCGAGCTCCGCCTTCACGACGCGGTTGTCCGAGCTGCTGGTCAGGTAGAAGAACACGGTGCGGTCGGTGTCGAAGTCCGGCGACACCGCGACGCCGAGGAGCCCGGCCTCGCCCTGCGGGACCGCCGTCGTGATCGCTCCGAGACGGGTCAGCGTCCCGTCGGGCGTGACCTGCAGGACGCGCCCGGTCATCCGCTCGGTGACCACCGCTGCGCCGTCGGGGAGGAAGTCCACGCCCCACGGCACCTCGAGCAGGTCGACGAGCGTGCCGACGGCCCGGGGCGGGCCGCTCGTGCCGCCACCCTGCTGGCTCTCGCTCGGCTCCGTGCTCGGCTCCGCGCTCGGTGTGGGCTGGCTCGGCAGGTCGGTGGGCTGCGTCGTGCGCGGCAGGGGGGCAGGCGTGCTGCTCGAGCAGGCCGTGGTCGCGCCCAGCATGAGCGCGAGCGAGGTCGCGACCAGGCCCTGCCTCATCCACGCAGTCATGTGCCCAGTGTGCCCGGTGCGTGTTCGTGCTCCCCGGGCTTCTCCCCGGGTGTCGCGCCGGACCTGGTCGCTCCGATGGACGCAGCGACGACGCACGCGATGGCCAGCCACTGCAGCGCGGACAGGTGCTCGTGCAGCACCACGATCGCGGCCAGCGCGGCCGCGGCGGGTTCGATGCTCATCAGGATCCCGAACACCGCCGGACGCAGGCTGCGCAGCGCGACGAGCTCGCAGCTGTAGGGGATGACCGAGCTCAGCAGCCCGACCAGCGCGCCGATCAGCAGGATCCGGCCGTCCCACAGACCGCTTCCGGCGCTCAGGAGGGCCGGCAGGGTCATGCCGACGGCGGCGACGATGCTCGCCACGGCCAGTCCGTCGAACCCGGCCCACCGTCGTCCGGTGCTCGAGCTGAGCAGGATGTACGCGGCCCACGCGGCGCCGGCGAGCAGGGCGTACCCGACGCCGAGCACGTCCAGGTCGGCCGGCTGGAAGCCGAGCAGGACCACGCCGCCGCCGGCCAGCAGCACCCAGACCAGGTCGCGCGCGTGCCGCGACCCGAGCACGGCGAGGGTGAGCGGGCCGATGAACTCGATGGTCACCGCGATGCCGAGCGGAATGCGGGAGAAGGACTGGTAGATCGCCCAGTTCATCGTCGCGAGGCTGGCGCCGAAGCCGAGGACGACGAGCCAGTCGTGGCGGCTCCGGCCGGTGAGCCGCGGGCGCGCGATGGCAGCCAGGACGAGGGCGCTGGTCATCAGGCGGAGCCAGACCATCGCGGTGGGCGAGATCTCGCCGAAGAGACCCTTGGCAATGGCCGCACCGATCTGCACGGACAGGATGCCGACTAGCACCAGCCCCACCGGACCGAGCAGGGAGCGGCTCGGTCGCGTGGTCACGCGCGCAGCCTATGCAGTGGACGGCGGACCGGGATCGTCGAGGCTCGCCAGTGCCCGCTGGGTGTGCGCCGCCTCGGCTGCGAAGTAGTCCAGCCCCCAGTCGGCGACCATCGCCGGGTAGCGGAAGGGCTGGCCGTCGCGGTCCACGCCGCGCAGCCCCTCACGCACCTCGGTGAGGTCGGTGAGCGCCCGGTCGAGCTCGGCGAGGTAGTCGTGGAGCATCTGCCGGGTCCGCGCCGGGTCGCTCGCGTGCCCCACGAGCAGCCGCAGCAGCACCGGGTGCTTGAGGACCGGGAAGCCCGCCGGCGTCTCCTCCATCCACGTGCGCAGCGCCGCCTGCCCCGCGTCGGTGATGGCGTACGACGTCACCTCGCGGCCCCCGTCGGGGCGGGCGTCGGCGCGGACCAGGTCGTTCTCGGCGAGGCGGCGCAGCTCGGTGTAGATCTGGCTGGTCGCGGGGGAGACCCAGTAGAAGCGGAGCGTCATGTCGGCGCGCCGCTTGATCTCGTACCCCGTCAGCTCGTCGCCGAACGTGAGGAGGCCGAGGATCGCGTAGGCGGTCACCGGGAGGTCTTGACTCATCTCGCTCACAGAGTAGTGTTCCTAATCGGAATAGTCACGGAGGGCGGGCACCGGGTGGGACACGATCACGCGATCGAGGCAGAAGGACTGGTCAAGGAGTTCGGGGAGACGCTCGCGGTCGACGACGTCAGCTTCGCGGTTCCGCGGGGGACGGTGCTCGGTCTGCTCGGGCCCAACGGCGCGGGCAAGACGACCACCGTCCGGATGATGACGACGCTCACCCGGCCCACCCGTGGCACGGCCCGGGTCGCGGGGCACGACGTCCTCACCGACCCCGCCGCCGTACGCCGCTCGATGGGCCTCACCGGCCAGTCGGCCACCGTCGACGAGCTGCTCACCGGGCGCGAGAACATCTGGTTGATCGGCAGCCTCTACGGCCTCGGCAAGGGCACGATCAACCGGGTCGGCAGCGAGCTGCTCGAGCGGTTCTCGCTCACCGGCGCCGCGGACCGGATCGTGAAGACCTACTCCGGCGGCATGCGCCGGCGCCTCGACCTCGCCGTCAGCCTGGTCGCCACGCCGCCGGTGCTGTTCCTCGACGAGCCGACCACCGGCCTCGACCCGCGGAGCCGGGTGGAGCTGTGGGACGTGCTGCGTGACCTGGTCGACGACGGGACGACGCTCCTGCTGACCACGCAGTACCTCGAGGAGGCCGACCAGCTCGCCGACGACATCGTCGTGATCGACCACGGCAAGGTCATCGCGCAGGGGACGCCGCTCGAGCTCAAGGACGCCTCGGGCAAGGCCGCGCTCGTCGTCACCGTCTCCCGCGCCGACGACCTGTCGGCCGCCGTGGAGCGCATCCGGACCGCGGGGTTCGAGACGCACGTCGAGGAGGCGGCCCGCCGGATCACCGCGCCCGCCAACGGGCTGTCCGACGTCACCCGCATCGCCTCGATCTTCGACGGCAGCGGCATCGAGATCGACGACCTCGGCCTGCAGCGCCCGAGCCTCGACGACGTGTTCCTCAACCTGACCGGGCACCGGGCCGAGGAGGTCGAGGACGTGGTCGACGGAGACGAGTCCCACGAGCACGAGGAGGCGCGGGCATGAGCCACACCGAGTTCGGCTCCATCGAGCGTCCCGAGATCCGCCACACGTCGCTGTGGCACCAGTCCGTCACGATCTTCCGGCGCAACCTGATCCACATCAAGCGGATGCCGGAGATGCTGCTCGACGTCACCATCCAGCCGGTGATGTTCGTGCTGCTCTTCGCCTTCGTCTTCGGCGGTGCGATCTCGGTCTCGGCGCCCGCCGGCTACCGCGAGTGGTTGCTCGGCGGGATCATGGGCCAGACGATCGCGTTCGCGTCCTTCGTCGTCGCGATCGGTCTGACCGCCGACATCGACAAGGGCATCGTCGACCGGTTCCGGTCGCTGCCGATCAACCCGGCGGCCATCCTCGTCGGGCGCAGCATGTCGAGCCTCACCCACTCCTTCATCGGCATCATCGTGATGTCCGTGACCGGGCTGGCCGTCGGCTGGCGGATCCGCGGCTCCGTGCTCGACGCGCTGGCGGCGTACGGCCTGCTGCTGCTCTGGGGCTTCGCGATGATCTGGGTCGGCATCCTGGTCGGCTCGGCGATGCGATCGGTGGAGGCCGTCAACGGGGTCATGTTCACCACGATGTTCCCGCTGACCTTCCTCTCCAACGCGTTCGCGCCCTCGGAGAGGATGGGCACCGTGCTCCGCGCGATCGCCGAGTGGAACCCGATCTCGGCGCTCGTCCAGGCCGTGCGCGAGCTCTGGGGCAACACCGGACCCGCGCCCGCCGACGCGCACCTGCCGTTGCAGCACCCGGTCCTCTTCACGATCCTGTGGACCGTCGCGATCACCGCAGTCGTCGCGCCGCTGGCGCTCAAGGTCTTCCGCAACCGCACCCTGCAATGAGAAGGAGCTCTCCGATGTCGCGCACGCTGTTGATGGTCGGCACCCGCAAGGGCCTGTGGCTCGGCACCTCGGACGAGGCGCGTAGGTCGTGGGACTGGACCGGACCCCACTTCCCGATGGAGGAGGTCTACTCCGTCATGATCGATACCCGCGACGATGCACCCCGGTTGCTGGCCGGCGCCTCCTCGAGCTGGCTCGGCCCGCAGGTCTGGCGCTCCGACGACCTCGGTGCGTCGTGGGACGAGACGCCCAACGGCGCCGCCCGCTTCCCCGAGGACACCGGCGCGACGCTCGCGCGGGTGTGGCAGCTCCAGCCGGGCTTCGAGGACGACGTGGTCTGGGCCGGGACCGAGCCGGGCGCGATCTTCCGCTCCACCGACCGGGGCGAGACCTTCTCGCTCGTCCGCGGCCTGTGGGACCACCCCCACCGCGAGGAGTGGAACGAGGGCTTCGGCGGCCAGGCCTTCCACACGATCCTCCCCGACCCGCGCGACGGCGACCACGTCCTGGCGGCCCTCTCGACCGGCGGGGTGTACGCCACCTCGGACGGCGGCGACTCCTGGTCCCCGTCCAACACCGGGGTCAAGGCCGAGTTCTATCCCGGCGACCGGCAGTACCCGGAGTTCGGCCAGTGCGTGCACAAGGTGGCGCGCGACGCCACCGACCCCGACCGGCTCTACCTCCAGAACCACGGCGGCGTCTACCGCTCCGACGACGGCGGCGCCTCCTGGCAGGACATCGCGCCGGGACTGCCGACCGAGTTCGGGTTCGCGATGGTGGCCCACCCGCACCGGGCCGACACCGCGTACAACTTCCCGATCGACAGCGCCGGCTCCCGGTGGCCCGTCGACGGCAAGGCCCGCGTCTACCGAACGACCGACGCCGGATCGTCCTGGCAGCCGTTGGGCGAGGGCTCCCTGCCCGATGGCTACTTCACCGCCGTGATGCGCGACGCGATGTGCGTGGACGACCACGACGAGGTGGGCCTCTACTTCGGCGGCCGCAACGGCGGGGTGTGGGCCTCGCCCGACGAGGGCAGCACGTGGCGTGAGATCCACAAGGACCTCCCCGACGTCCTCGTCGTCCGCGCCGCCCAGGTCGGCTGACGAGAAACCCTCAGAGGACTACCCTGCCCGCCATGGCCGACTTCTCCCTGTCCCGCAGCACCCGGATCCAGGCTCCTCCTGCGCGCATCCACCCTCTCCTCGACGACTTCCACCAGTGGCACCGGTGGTCGCCGTGGGAGGGCCTGGACCCCGATCTCCAGCGCAACTACTCCGGCGCCCCGTCCGGCGCGGGCTCGACGTACCACTGGTCGGGCAACAGGAAGGCCGGCGAGGGCGAGATGCGGATGACCGAGTCGTCCATCTCGCGCGTGGTCGTGGACCTCGACTTCCTCAAGCCCTTCAAGGCCAGCAACGTCACGACCTTCGACCTCGCACCCTCCGGCGACGGCACCGACGTGACCTGGACGATGACGGGGACGCGCAGCGCCGTCATGGGCCTCCTGGGCAAGCTCTTCTTCGACAAGACGATCGCCGGCGACTTCGACAAGGGCCTGGCCGCACTCAAGCGCGAGGCCGAGCAGACCGCCTGACCCTGGCCCCGGGGACGACCGGGCCAGGGCGCGATCCGCGTGAGACACCGCGGAGAGCGGCGAAGGGCGCGGACTAGCCTGACGCCATGAGCCACGCAGCCGACGGACCCGACCTCAAGCCCAGGAGCCGGGCCGTCACCGACGGCCTCGAGGCCACCGCCGCGCGCGGGATGCTCCGAGCGGTCGGCATGGGCGACGACGACTGGGAGAAGCCGCAGATCGGGGTGGCGTCGAGCTGGAACGAGATCACGCCCTGCAACCTCTCGCTCGACCGCCTGGCCAAGGCCGTGAAGAACGGCGTGCACGCGGCGGGCGGGTACCCGTTGGAGTTCGGCACGATCTCGGTGTCGGACGGGATCTCGATGGGTCACGAGGGCATGCACTTCTCCCTTGTCAGCCGCGAGGTCATCGCCGACTCGGTGGAGACCGTGATGATGGCGGAGCGGCTCGACGGCTCGGTGCTGCTGGCCGGATGCGACAAGTCGCTGCCCGGGATGCTGATGGCCGCGGCACGCCTCGACCTCGCGAGCGTCTTCCTCTACGCCGGCACGATCATGCCCGGCCAGGTCGACGGCAAGGACGTCACCATCATCGACGCGTTCGAGGCGGTCGGTGCCTGCCTGGCCGGCAAGATGACCCGCGAGAAGGTCGACGAGATCGAGCGCGCGATCTGTCCGGGCGAGGGTGCCTGCGGTGGGGCGTACACCGCCAACACGATGGCCAGCGTCGCCGAGGCGCTGGGCATGTCGCTGCCGGGGAGCTCCTCGCCGCCGGCCGTCGACCGTCGCCGCGACGGGTACGCGCACAAGTCGGGCGAGGCCGTGGTCAACATGCTGCGCGAGGGCATCACGGCGCGGCAGGTCATGACCAAGCCGGCGTTCGAGAACGCGATCGCCATGGCGATGGCGCTCGGTGGCTCGACCAACGCTGTGCTGCACCTGCTCGCGATCGCTCGCGAGGCCGAGGTCGACCTGACGCTCGACGACTTCACCAGGATCGGCAGGAACGTCCCGCACCTCGCCGACATGAAGCCGTTCGGCCGTTTCGTGTGGACCGACTTCGACCGGGTCGGCGGCATCCCCGTCCTCCTGCGGGCGCTGCTCGACGCCGGCCACCTCCACGGCGACGTGCTCACCTGCACCGGCAGGACGATGGCCGAGAACCTCGCCGAGCTCGACCCGAAGCCGCTCGACGGTGAGATCCTGCGCCAGCTCGACCGCCCGATCCACGCCACCGGCGGCCTGACGATCCTCAAGGGCTCGCTCGCCCCCGAGGGCGCCGTGGTCAAGAGCGCGGGCTTCGACGACTCGACCTTCACCGGCACCGCGCGCGTCTTCGACGGCGAGCGCAAGGCGCTCGACGCGCTCGCCGAGGGTGCGATCACGGCGGGCGACGTCGTCGTGATCCGCTACGAGGGTCCGAAGGGCGGTCCGGGCATGCGCGAGATGCTTGCCATCACCGGCGCGATCAAGGGTGCGGGTCTCGGCAAGGACGTCCTGCTGATCACCGACGGCCGCTTCTCCGGCGGGACGACCGGCCTCTGTGTCGGCCACATCGCCCCCGAGGCCAGCGACGGCGGACCCATCGCGTTCCTGCAGGACGGCGACCAGATCACGCTCGACGTGGCCAACATGACCCTCGACGTGCACGTCGAGGAGGAGGAGCTCGCGAAGCGGGCCGTGGGCTGGGAGCCGCTCCCGCCGAAGTACACCCGGGGCGTGCTCGGCAAGTACCGCAAGGTCGTCCAGTCCGCAGCGCACGGAGCGGTCTGCTACTGAGTCGGTGGGTCCGGCTCGATAGGTTGCCGGGGTGAGCACCGCATCCCTCCGTACGGCGGCCGAGCTCGACGCCGCCGACCCCCTCGCCCCGCTGCGCGACCGCTTCGTCGGCGCGGAGTCCGACCTCGTCTACTTCGACGGCAACTCGCTGGGGCGTCCCGTCGCCGCCGCGGTCGGCCGCCTGTCCGCGTTCGTCCAGCAGGAGTGGGGCGGCCGGCTGATCCGCGGCTGGGACGAGCGCTGGATGGACCTGCCGACGACGCTCGGTGACGACCTCGGCCGCATCGCGCTCGGCGCGGCCGCCGGCCAGACCGCGATCGGCGACTCGACCACCGTCTGGCTCTACAAGCTGATGCGCGCCGCCGTCGACCACGCCGTCCGCACCGATCCGGCGCGCACCGAGATCGTCATCGACACCGACAACTTCCCGACGGACCGCTACGTCGCCGAGGGCATCGCAGCCGAGCGCGGGCTGACCCTCCGCTGGATCGAGGTCGACACCACGGCGGGCGTGACGGCCGACCAGCTGCGCGAGGCCGTGGGGGAGCGCACCGCCCTCGTCGTGCTCAACCACGTCGCCTACCGATCGGCCTGGCTCGCCGACGCCCCGACGCTCACCCGGATCGCGCACGACGCCGGCGCCCTCGTCCTGTGGGACCTGTGCCACTCGGCGGGCGCGGTGCCGATCGCCCTCGACGAGTGGGACGTCGACCTCGCCGTCGGCTGCTCCTACAAGTACCTCAACGGCGGCCCGGGCTCGCCCGCCTTCGGCTACGTCAACGTCCGCCTCCAGGACGAGCTGACGCAGCCCATCCAGGGCTGGATGGGCCACGCCGACCCGTTCCTCATGGGCCCCGGCTACGCGCCCGCCCCGGGCATCCGTCGCTTCATCTCCGGCACCCCGCCGATCCTCGGGATGGTCGCGATGCAGAGCATGCTCGAGCTGGTCGAGGAGGCCGGGATCGAGGCCATCCGCGCCAAGTCCGTCGCGCTGACGTCGTACGCCGTCGAGCTCGCCGACGCGACGCTCCCCGAGGTCACCCTTGCCTCGCCGCGCGACGCGGACTGGCGGGGTGGCCACGTGACCCTCCACCACGACCGGATGCGCGAGGTCACCGCGCGGCTGTGGGAGCGCGACGTGATCCCCGACTACCGCGACCCCGGCGGGCTGAGGATCGGGCTCTCGCCGCTGTCGACGTCGTTCGACGAGGTCGAGCGGGGCATGGCGGCCGTGGTGGACGCGCTGCGATGACCCGACCGGTGGCAGTGCAGCTCTCGGCGACGCGGACCCGGGCGACCAACGACCACGGCCAGCCACTGGGGCGGCCCGTCGAGTGGGCGGGAGCGACCGCGCCGACGAAGGACGTGACCCTCGAGGGTCTGGGCGTCCGCCTCGAGCCCATCGGCCCGCGCCACGTCGACGACCTCGTTGCCGCGGTCTGCGGCGCGGACGACGACCCGGTCTGGACGTACCTCTTCTGGGACCGTCCGCGCGACCGCGACGAGATGACCGCCATCGTCGAGCACGGCGCCGGCGACCCGGGCCAGGTGATGTATGCGATCGTCCCGATCGAGACCGGCCGGGCCGCGGGCTTCTGCTCCCTGATGCGGATCGACCCGGTGATGGGCTCGATCGAGGTCGGTGGGATCGCGTTCGGCCGCCAGCTGCAGCGCAGCCGCGCGGCCACGGAGGCGATGGCGCTGCTGATGCGGCACGTGTTCGACACCCTCGGCCACCGCCGCTACGAGTGGAAGTGCGACAGCCTCAACGCCGCCTCGCGCCGTGCGGCGCTCCGGCTCGGCTTCATCTGGGAGGGCCGCTTCCGCAACGCGCTCGTCTACAAGGGACGCAACCGCGACACCGACTGGTTCTCCATCACCGACCTCGAGTGGCCGCGCGTCAGCGCGGCCCTCGACGACTGGCTCCACGACCGCAACTTCGACCAGGCGGGACGCCAGCGCGTCCGGCTCGCCGCCCGTCCGCCGGAGAAGGAAGCACCGGAGAAGGAGAACTGACCATGGACCAGCGCGTCAGCTTCATCACCCTCGTCGTCAAAGACCTCGAGACCACCCGGAAGTTCTACATCGAGGGCCTGGGCTGGGAGCCCGTCCTCGACGTGGCGGGGGAGGTGCTGATGTTCCAGGTGGCCGAGAAGGTCGTGCTCAGCATGTGGGTCGAGTCGGGCTTCGTGGCGGAGGTCGGCCAGGCGCCCGCGCGCGGCGGCGTACCGCCGATCACCCTGTCCCACAACCTCGCCACCACCCAGGGCGTCGACACGGTCCTCGAGCAGGCGCGCATCGCCGGCGCCTCCCAGGTCGGCGAGGCCACCGAGCGCGAGTGGGGCGGCTACTCGGGCTACTTCGCCGATCCCGACGGCTTCCGCTGGGAGGTCGCCTACAACCCCGGCGAGATCGGGCAGTCTGTGCTCCCGTGAGCGAGCCCGAGAGCGACGCAGCGACCGTCCCCGGCTGGGACGACTACTTCCTCGGCATCGCGACGGCCGTCGCGGCACGAGCCAAGTGCACCCGCCGCCGGGTCGGCGCCGTGCTGACGATCGAGCACCGGATCATCGCGACCGGCTACAACGGCGCCGCACCCGGCGAGGACGACTGCCTGATGGGTGCCTGCCCGCGCGGCCGACTGACGTACGACGACGTGCCGGGGCTCGGCGACTACGACCGGCCGGGCACGGCCGGGTTCTGCATCGCGATCCACGCCGAGGTCAATGCGCTGCTCTTCGCGACCCGCGACACCAAGGGCGCGACCGCCTACATCACCGACCCGCCGTGCCCGGGGTGCCGCAAGGCGCTCGCCGCGGCAGGTGTCGTCCGCGCGGTGTGGCCCGACGGAGAGCACGATCGCGCCGGCCTCACTGCGTGGGAGGTCAGTGGGGCCTGATCCAGCTGAGCTCGTCGGACTCCCACTTCTCCAGCGCCACCGGCACCAGCACGGACATCGCGGTCGACGCCGAACCGGTCGTGAGGTCGGCGACGTGCTCGGCGCCGTAGGCCCGACCGGCGGCGTTGTTCTGCCGGTCGACGCTCGAGTCACGGCGGGCCGGCGTCCCGGCCTCCTGGGCGGCGCCGATCGCGCGCGCGGCATCGACGCCGAGGCGCGCCGTCAGCACCGCCTGCCACATGAAGTGGCGCATCGCGTTGGTGCGGCCGGGCACCCCGCGGCCGTGGGCGGCGGCCGACTGGAGCGCCGCCTGCGAGATCCGCAGCACCTCGAGCCCGCCCGACGGCCCGAGCCCGGCCTTCAGCGCTGCCGCGTAGAGGCGCGGCACCCCGGTCGCCGCGTGGATGGCCCGGTCGAGGAGTCCCATGGACACAGAATCCCATGGACGCGACCTGACAGACTTGGTGGATGAGCCGACCGGTCCGCTTCCCCCGACCGCTGCGCCCCGGTGACCGCATCGGGGTCACGTCGCCGTCCGCGGGTGCGTCGGGCGACGCAGCGACACGGATCGAGTTCTGCGTCGAGTGGCTGCGCGAGCGCGGGTACGACGTCGTGGTGGGCGACTGCATGGACGGCACCGGCCTCACCTCGGCGCCGGCAGGCCGGCGAGCCGCCGAGCTGACCCGGATGCTCGCCGACCCCGACATCCACTGCGTCGTGCCGCCGTGGGGCGGAGAGACCGCCATCGACCTCGTCGACCTGATCGACTACGACGTCCTCGCCGGCGCGGAGCCGACGTGGCTGGTCGGCTTCTCGGACCTCTCGACCGTGATGGTGCCGATCACGACGCGGCTCGGCTGGGCCACGCTCCACGGCGACAACCTCGCCGACACGCCGTACGTCGTCCCCGACGGGCTGCTGCACTGGCTGGACCTCGCGAGCGGCGCGGGTCCCTTCGTGCAGCGCGACTCCGGCCTCATCGCCGACTGGGTGCGCTTCGGCGACGACCCGCACGCCACGGAGTGGACGCACGTCGGCACGGGTCGGTGGGAGGTCGAGGGCGGCGGCGGGCTCGACGTCTCCGGCCGGCTGATCGGCGGCTGCATCGAGACCATCGGCCACCTCGCCGGCACGCCGTACGGCGACGTGCGTGGGTGGGCCGACGCCCTGGACGAGCCGACGATCGTCTACGTCGAGGCCTGCGAGGACCACGCGGTGGACATCTGCCGCCACCTCCACGCCATGCGTCTGGCGGGCTGGTTCGACCGGGCCGTCGCCGTGCTGGTGGGGCGGGCCAGCGCGCCGGACCATGCCGAGCTCACCCAGCGGGGCGCCGTGCTCGACGCCCTCGGCCGGCTCGACGTGCCGATCGTGTGGGACCTCGAGATCGGGCACGTCCCGCCGCACCTGCCGCTGGTCAACGGTGCGCTGGCCCGGGTGGTGGTCGACGGCGACACCCGGGAGATCATCCAGACGCTCGCGTGAGGCCAACTGAGCCCATCCCGGGGGGCTGGCCGCTGTCGGTGGGCCGTGGCAGGGTCGAAGGATGAGCGATGATCCGAAGGCCCGCCTCAGCCACGACCAGATCCTCGACGCCGGGATCGACGACTGGCGCAAGGTGCTCAACCGGCTCAAGGCGCGCTTCCGCACCGGTGACTTCGCGACGGGCGTCGCGCTCGTCGACCGGATCGGCGCGGCTGCCGACGAGGCCGACCACCACCCCGACGTCTCGCTGACCTATCCCGAGGTGATCGTGACGCTCAGCAGCCACGACGTCGGGGGGATCACGAGCCGCGACATCGACCTCGCCCGGCAGATCAGCGGGTTCGCCGCCGAGCTCGGCGCCGAGGCCGACACCTCCGGGCTCACCGAGCTCGAGCCTGCCGTCGACACGTTGGACGGCGCGCGGCTCGGCCCGTTCTACGCCGCGCTGATGGGTGGGAAGATCCAGGACGGCGGCCCGGTCGACCCCAGTGGGCAGGTGCCCGGGCTGTGGTTCCAGGAGCCGCCCGGCAGCGACGACGAGACGGGCGCGCAGCTGCCCGAGCAGGACTTCGAGCAGCGGTGGCACTTCGACGTGTGGGTGCCCCACGACGAGGGCGAGCGCCGGCTCCGGGCCGTGCTCGACGCCGGCGGCACGCTCGTCAGCGACGCCGAGGCGCCGTCGTACTGGGTGGTCGCGGACGCCGACGGCAACCGCTCCTGCATCTGTACTCCGCTCGACCGCGGCTGAACCGCGTCCATCTTCCGAGACGCGCGTTCCACATCGTGGGACGACTGGCACACTGGCTTGACGCCGGACCGGCCCGGCGACGACGGTTGTCGCATGCGCACCGACATTCTTGTACGCACGCGACGCGTGAGCTGAGGTCCTCCGGACCAGCGCACACGCGTCACCCCTCGTCGCCCACCGGGCCGAGGGGTTTTTTGTTGGACGGAACAGGAAGTGGATCCATGAGCGAGCAGGGCGGACAGGACAGCGCTTCTGTGACCGGAGCGCAGAGCCTCGTGACGTCGCTCGAGGCGGCCGGCGTCACCGACATCTTCGGCATCCCGGGCGGCGCCATCCTCCCGGCGTACGACCCCCTGATGGACTCCACGCGGATCCGGCACATCCTGGTCCGCCACGAGCAGGGCGCCGGGCACGCCGCCCAGGGGTACGCCGCCGCCACCGGCAGGGTCGGCGTCTGCATGGCGACCTCCGGTCCCGGCGCCACCAACCTCGTCACGCCGCTGGCCGACGCCCACATGGACTCGGTGCCGCTGGTGGCCGTGACCGGCCAGGTGAGCGCGGCGATGATCGGGACGGACGCCTTCCAGGAGGCCGACATCCGCGGCATCACGATGCCGGTCACCAAGCACAACTTCCTCGTCACCGACCCGCGTGACATCCCGCAGACGATCGCGGAGGCCTTCCACATCGCCTCCACCGGACGACCGGGCCCGGTGCTGGTCGACATCGCCAAGTCGGCACTGCAGTCGATGACGACGTTCACCTGGCCGACCGAGCTGCACCTGCCCGGCTACCGCCCCGTCACCACCCCGCACGCCAAGCAGATCAAGGAGGCGGTGCGGCTGATCAAGGAGGCCCGCCGCCCGGTCCTCTACGTCGGCGGTGGCGTGATCCGGGCCCGTGCGTCCCGCGAGCTCGCCCAGCTCGCCGCGCTCACCGGCATCCCGGTCGTCACCACCCTGATGGCACGCGGCGCGTTCCCCGACAGCCATCCGCAGCACCTCGGGATGCCGGGCATGCACGGCACGGTCGCCGCCGTCGCCGGCCTCCAGAAGAGCGACCTGATCATCAGCCTGGGCGCCCGCTTCGACGACCGCGTCACGGGCAACCTCGACTCGTTCGCCCCGCAGGCGCTGGTCATCCACGCCGACATCGACCCGGCCGAGATCGGCAAGAACCGCCACGCCGACGTGCCGATCGTGGGGGACTGCAAGGAGGTCATCACCCAGCTTCTCGCGCTGCTCACGGCCGAGGGCGCCGACGGCGACTACGAGGCGTGGGTCGCGTTCCTCTCCGGCGTGAAGCAGAGCTACCCGCTCGGCTACGACACACCGGCCGACGGCTCGCTCGCCCCGCAGTACGTCCTCGAGCGGCTCGGCGCGATCGCCGGTCCGGAGGCGATCTACGCGGCCGGGGTCGGGCAGCACCAGATGTGGGCGGCGCACTACGTCGGCTACGAGAACCCCAACACGTGGATCAACTCCGGCGGCCTCGGCACGATGGGGTACGCCGTCCCGGCCGCCATGGGCGCCAAGGTCGGCATGCCCGACAGCACCGTGTGGGCCGTCGACGGCGACGGTTGCTTCCAGATGACCAACCAGGAGCTCGCCACCTGCGCGATCAACGACATCCCGATCAAGGTCGCGATCATCAACAACGAGTCGCTCGGCATGGTCCGCCAGTGGCAGACGCTGTTCTACAACGAGCGCTACTCCAACACCGACCTGCACTCCAAGCGCATCCCCGACTTCGTCAAGCTCGCCGACGCCTACGGCTGCGTGGGCCTGGCGTGCGAGTCGCCCGACGAGGTCGACGCCACGATCGAGAAGGCGATGGCGATCGACGACCAGCCGGTGGTGGTGGACTTCCGGGTGCACCGCGACGCGATGGTGTGGCCGATGGTCGCCGCCGGCACCAGCAACGACGAGATCAAGTACGCGCGCGACCTCGCGCCCCAGTTCGACGAGGACGACATCTGATGACAAGGCACACCCTGTCCGTGCTCGTCGAGAACAAGCCCGGCGTCCTCGCCCGGATCGCCGGCCTGTTCTCCCGCCGCGGCTTCAACATCGACAGCCTCGCGGTGGGCCCGACCGAGCACCCCGAGGTCTCGCGGATGACGATCGTGGTCAACGTCGAGGAGTCGCCGCTCGAGCAGGTGACCAAGCAGCTCAACAAGCTGGTCGAGGTGATCAAGATCGTCGAGCTCGACGGTCCGGGGTCGGTCAACCGCGAGCTCCTGCTGGTCAAGGTGCGCGCCGACGCCTCCACCCGAGGCGCGGTGCTCGACGCCGTCCAGCTGTTCCGGGCCAAGGTCGTCGACGTCTCGCCCGAGGCCGTCACCGTCCAGGCCGTCGGCAACGCCGACAAGCTCGCCGACCTGCTCAAGGTCCTCGAGCCGTTCGGCATCCGCGAGCTCGTCCAGTCGGGGATGGTCGCGATCGGTCGCGGCTCGCGCTCGATCAGCGAGCGGCCGCAGCGCCCCGTCGCCGTACCGGCACCCCTGTCTGCCATCGCCAACTAGACCCGAGAAACAGCAAACCGAAGGAGAGCCCCCAGTGGCTGAGATGTTCTACGACGACGACGCCGACCTGAGCCTGATCCAGGGCAAGAACGTCGCGGTGATCGGCTACGGCAGTCAGGGCCACGCCCACGCCCTGTCGCTGCGCGACTCCGGCGTCGACGTCCGGATCGGCCTGCAGCCCGGTTCGAAGAGCCGCGACAAGGCCGAGGCCGAGGGCCTGCGCGTCCTCACCCCGCGCGAGGCGGCGGAGGAGTCCGACCTGATCGTGATCCTCGCGCCCGACCAGCACCAGCGCAGGCTCTACGCCGAGGAGATCGAGCCCGCGCTCACGCCCGGCGACACCCTGGTCTTCGGCCACGGCTTCAACATCCGCTTCGGCTACATCACCCCGCCGGAGGGCGTCGACGTCTTCATGGTCGCCCCCAAGGGCCCCGGCCACCTCGTGCGTCGTGAGTACGTCGACGGGCGTGGCGTGCCCGTGCTGGTCGCGGTGGAGAAGGACGAGTCCGGCAAGGCCTGGGACGTCGCGCTGTCCTACGCCAAGGCCATCGGTGGCCTGCGTGCCGGCGGCATCAGGACCACCTTCACCGAGGAGACCGAGACCGACCTGTTCGGCGAGCAGGCCGTGCTCTGCGGTGGCGCCTCGCAGCTCGTCATGTACGGCTTCGAGGTCCTCACCGAGGCCGGCTACCAGCCCGAGGTCGCCTACTTCGAGTGCCTCCACGAGCTCAAGCTCATCGTCGACCTGATGTACGAGGGCGGCATCGCCAAGCAGCGCTGGTCGGTCTCCGACACCGCCGAGTTCGGGGACTACGTCTCCGGTCCGCGCGTGATCACGCCCGAGGTGAAGAAGAACATGGAGGACGTGCTCGCCGACATCAAGAGCGGTGCCTTCGCGGAGCGCTTCATCTCCGACATGGACAACGGTTCGCCGGAGTTCACCGAGTTCCGCAAGAAGGGCGAGTCGCACCCGATCGAGCAGACCGGCCGCGAGCTGCGCAAGCTGATGGCCTGGGTGAAGTCGCACGACTCCGACTACACCGAGGGCTCCTCCGCCCGCTGA
>CAWBSG010000006.1:0-384240 GCA_963791365.1 uncultured Actinomycetota bacterium
CGCCACAACGCGTTGCAGGCGGCCTGCAGAATCAAGCGCGGCGAATTCGAGAACGGCGAGGATGTCGTCTCGCTCGAGCTCTTCGTAGTCGGTAAGGATCTCGTCGTAGGTCATCCCAGAGGCCAACAGCTCAAGGACGTCCTGCACCTGCAGGCGCATGCCGCGGATCGTCGGCGCGCCGTGGCAGATCAGTGGGTCGACGGTGATCCGGTCGAGACGGCTGACGGCTTCGCTCATGGTCGGAGTCTACGCGTTGCGTTCGACGTCCGGCTGGACCTCAAACGAGCCGGCTCGAGTCCTGCTCATGTGCTAACTCATGTGCTACCGACCCTGCAGATCCCTGCACCACAACGATGTCATTCGATGTCCCCACACGGATTTCACGCTCAGTTTGAGCGTGAATCGGGGTCCCGGGGTTCGGGCGTGCTCGGCGGGCATCGTCAGTTCGAATCCCCCTACCTCCGCCGACACGTTGGCCCCGCACCGTTTCGCACGGTTGCGGGGCCATCGTCGTCAGCAGGGACGTACGCCGCTCAGCGCAGCTGGGCCTTGAGCCCGTAGCGCCACTCCTCGGAGATCAGCAGGCTCCCCTCGTCGAGCCGCTTCTCGACGGCGTCGACCAGCATCCGGGAGGCGCCCTCGGGGTAGACGCGGTCCCACGACAGCTCCGAGCGGTGCTCGAAGACGTTGTGGATGACGCTGGTCATCAGGGCCTTGTCGATGGGGGGCGCGAGGAAGTTGCTGCCGGCGAGGAAGGTCTCGGAGCGGTCGGAGCCGAAGCGCAGCGTCACGCACGGCACCTCGAGCACGTTGGCCTCCTCCACGATGCTGCCGGAGTCGGTCACGATCACCGCGCACATCGCCATCGCGGCGACGACGTCGAGATAGCTGTCCCAGACGGGCGTCGAGATCAGCGCGTCGCCGTACCTCGCCTCGAGGTCCTCGAGCCACTGGCGCCGTCCGAAGTTGTCGATGGCCGCCTCGGTGCCGAGGAGGCGGATGAAGAGGACGTGGTGGCCCTGCTCGAGCAGCGCCTCCATCGCGTCCATCAGCAGGTTGAACCGGAAGTGGTTGGTGGTGTTCTCCCGGCGGTGGACGCAGAAGCGCAGGAACGAGCCGTCGCCCATCTGCGGGAACTTCTGCAGCACCTGGTTCTTGTCGCTGCCCGCGATCGCCTGTGCGAGCGCGTCGACCACCGAGTTGCCGACGACGTCGATCGCGGCGGGCGCGAAGCCCTCGTCGACCAGGAACTCGCGGTTGAGCTCGACCGGGGCGGCGTGCAGGTCGGTGCCGGCGTCGGCGACGCGGGTGTTGAACTGCTCGGGCGACGGCTCGCGGCTGCCCTTCGACCAGCTGGCGCGGTCGATCGACTGCTCGCGGAACGACGCCCAGTCGAGGTCGGCGCCCTGGTCGAGCCAACCCTGCAGCACCTCCGGCTTCGGCGAGAGGGTGCGCAGGCCCGCCTCGACGTGCACCAGCGCCTGCCGCTCGCCGAAGGTGGCGAGCGCGCCGGCCATCGCGGTGGTGGTGTCGCCGTGGACGTAGGTGATCGGGAACCCGCCGCGCTCGGCGAACCCGCGCAGGTAGAGCGCCAGCTTGGCGGTGATCCCGGAGACGAGGTCGTTGACGCCGCCGCGCACCTCGAGGTTGACGTCCTCGCGCACGCCGAACTCGTCGAGCATCGACTGCGACAGGTTGTGGTCGTAGTGCTGACCGGTGTGGCACAGCACCACGTCGTGGCCCCGCTCGCGCAGCTCGTGGTAGATCGGCGCCTGCTTGATGATGTCGGGCTTGGTGCCGACGACGACGATGTGCTGGCTGTTCTCGTGGGACATGTCTTCCTTCGGATCGAGGCGCGGGGGTGCGGGGTGAGGGTCAGAGGAGATCTTCGCGGGCGCTGGCGGCCAGCAGCGAGCGCAGGTGCTCCAGCGTGCCGGCGTCCAGCGCCTTCTTCTTGTCCAGGACGTAGACCGCGTCCTCGTGGGTCACCACGATCAGGCCGGACGCGCCGAGCGTGACGATGGCGCGTCCGTCCATGCTCGCCACCAGCACGTCGTGGGACTCCAGCTGCAGCGCGGGGCCGATGGACGAGGCCTGCTGCTCGGAGAGCACGTGCTCCAGTCGCTTCCAGGTGCCGACGTCGCTCCAGCCGAGGTGGCGCGGGACGACGAGGCACTCCATCCCGGCGGCGAGCAGCGGGTAGAGCTCGTGGCCGCCGATGGCCGCGCCGTCGTAGGGGTTCGCGTCCGGCCGGTCGCCGGCGAAGCGCTCGATGGCGTCGAAGACGATCGGCATCGCGGCCTTGTAGGCGGCGCACGCCTGCTGCACGCGCACGCCGTAGCAGGCGGTGTTCCAGTAGAGCGAGCCCTCGTCGCCGAGCTCGTCGATCGTCGCCGGGTCGGGCTTCTCGAAGAAGCTGGTGATGACCTCGACGGGCCCGCCCTCGCCCTTGGTCTGGATGTAGCCGAGGCTGCCGTCGAAGCCGGAGGGCTTCGCACCGAGCACCACCATCGACTCGGGGCTCTGGACGAGCTGGGCCAGCATGTCGCGTGAGGCCTGGTTGAAGGCCTCGTCCTCGGTGATGAGGTGGTCGGACGGGGCGATCAGCGCCGGCGCGTTGCCGTAGCGGTGCGCGAGCGTGGCGATGCTCAGCGCGAAGGCGGTCGCCGGTCCGGCGGGGTCCTCCTCGAGGATCAGGTTCTCCGGCGGCACCGGACCCAGCGTCGCGCGCGCGGCGTCGGCGAAGCGGGCGCGGGTCGAGACGTGGATGCGGGACGGGTCGACGATCTCGCTGAGCCGCTCGATGGTGCCGGTCAGCAACGGGCGCCCGCCCACGACCGGCTGGAACTGCTTGGGGCGGCGGTCGCGGCTGATCGGCCACAGCCGGGAGCCCTGGCCCCCGGCGAGGATGACGGCAACCGGCTCGTCCGACGTGTCAGTCATGGGTGGATTCCATCATGCGCGAGGCACCGGCAGGTCAGCGTCGTAGCAACGGACGCAGCATGAACGCGAGCGCGAGCAGCGACCCGGCGACCAGGCCGGACCACAGCAGGATGGCGCGCGGCGTGCTGAACAGGTCGATCCGCTGGGGCGCGGGCGGCGCCTGCGCGTCGGCCCGGGTCTCGCGCACCGTCGTCTCGATCCTCCCCTGCCGGCCGGCCTTGATCTCGCGGGTGAGCGCGTCGTGCGCCTGCACGACGCCTGCGCCGGTCCACGGGTCCACCATGGCGCTCGCGCCGTCGCCCCCGTCCTCGGCCGGCCGGGGTACGCCACCGCCCTCCGTCGTGGCCTGCAACCGGGCCACCAGCTGGCGCGGGGTCTCGCGCGGGAAGCGCTCGCGGAGCAGGGCCAGGATCCCGCTGACCTCGGCTGCCGCCCACGACGTGGCGACCTGGGGGACCACGCACACCTGGCCGGTGGCGTTGACCGAGATCGCGCCCGCCGTCGGCGCGGCCACATCGGTGTCCAGGTTCGGCTTGACGTACTGGCTCGGGTCGCTGCCGTCGGCGGGCGTCGCGCTGACCGCCACCACGCCGGGGTAGTCGGCCGGGTAGACCTCGGCGTCGTTGCCCGGGGTGCCCTTGAACCCGTCCTCGCTGGACGCATCGCCCTCCTCCACGTTGCCCGACGACGCGACGACGACGAGGTCGAGCGCGACGAGGCGCGCGACGGCGGCCTCGAGCTGCGGATCGTTCGAGGGCGCGGCCAGCGAGATGTTGACGACGTCGAAGCGCTCGCGCTTGTCGGCCGCGATCACCGCCTCGATGCCCGCGACCATCCCCGCGGACGTCAGCGGACGCTCCCCCCGCGTGGTGTCGGCGCCCTCGACGTCGAAGACCTTGACGTCGAAGACCTGGGCGTCCGGGGCGACGCCGTGCGGTCCGGCAATGAGGTTGGCGACGATGGTGGCGTGCCCGGACAGGCGGGTGTTGGGGTTGACGCCCGGGATCGCGACGCCGGCGTAGGGGATCACGGCTCCCTCGCCACCGACGATGCCGCTGTCGAGCACGGCGACCTTCACGCCCTTGCCGGTCGCGACCTCCTGCGCCCTCTCCACGTGCATCCGGTCGTGGGCCGGGTTGTCCTTCTCGTGCGTGTCGGCCAGTCGCTCGGACCCGGGCACCTCGCTGATCGCGCACGGCGCGTCGTGGTCGGCGTGGGCCGGCCCGGCCCACGCCGGGACGATCAGCGCGACGACCGCCCCGGCCGCGAGGGCCGTGCGCAGCGGTCTCATCAGCCGGCGTCCTCGGCCGAGTCGGCCGGGGGTGCGTCCTCCGGCACCCGGCGCGCGCTGTTGGTCGTGAGCGGCACGCCGTTGTCGAAGAAGCCCATCCACGTGCTCGGCACCAGGGGAGGTACGACGCCCTCGTAGCCGATGTAGGTGGAGACGTTGGGGCCGAGCAGGTACTTCTCGCCCTTGGTGTCGATGACGTACGGCGTGCCACCGGTGGCGGCCTCGTCCGAGCCGGCCAGCACGTAGGCGCCTGCGCTGGGCTCGACGTCGACGTCGTGACGACCGGGACCGATCGGGTCGGCCCCGCCGGGGTCGGCGGCGCCGGTCGGGTTGGTGGCCAGGCTGACGCGGGCGTCGGCGGCAGGGGCGGGGTGGAGCTCGGCGCACAGCGCGCCCGCTGTCACCGCTGCGGGGACCCCCGCGGGCCACTCGGCGGGGTAGTCCGGATCGGCGAACCGAGCCGCCAGGTCCTGGGGGATCTCGGTGGCCTGCCCGTGCACGACGCCGTAGACCGCTGCGGCGAAGTCGCCGAGGTCCTGGGGTGCCTCGTCACCGAGCAGGAAGTAGTTCCCCTCGGGCGAGCGGAGCAGGTCGCCGATGCTGAACCCGGCGAGGTCCTGGGCGGTGTCGCCGTAGGGCACGGGCTGGCCGTCGTTCGTGACTCCGAACGACGAGCTCTCGAGGGGGTCGCCCTCCGGGAACAGGTTGAGCCACTCCTCGTCGACCTCGACGGGCGAGGCGCCGAAGTCGAGCCGGATCCCGAGCGTGGAGGCCTCCGTCTCGTCGGCGGGCATCTGGAAGCGGTACGCGCGACCCTCCTGGCTGCCGACCGCCGGTGCCGTGGCGATCAGCCACTCCTGGTCGTCGCTGGAGACGAGGAACGACGACGCGGCCAGGTCCTCCACCGTGGGGGTGTCCTGGACGGCGATCTTGATGCCGAGCCCAGCACCGGTGCACGCGGTCCAGCCGTCGTTGACGAGCTCGCCCGAGCTGGGCAGCCCCGCGGGAGCACCCTCGATGCCGAGGTCCTCCCCGAGCTGGACGGTGCGGATGTACTTGTCGCGGACGGTGACCGGCGTCAGCTCGGCGTCGCCCAGCAGCAGCTGGGCGGAGACGTAGTTGGGCACCCGCTGCAGCAGCGGGTCGTCGCCGCCGACCATGACGACGTACTGCTCACCGGTGTCCTTGGAGATGATGAAGCTGCCCTCGTCGAGCCACTGCGCGGGCGGGCGGCCCAGCAGGAAGCCGGCGATCGCGGCACCTGCGAGCAGCAGCACCGACAGGGCGACACCGCCGATCAGCACCCGGCCCGGCCGCACCGGCTCGACCTCGCGTCCGCCGGGGGCGCCGGAGACGAACGCCGTGACCAGGCGTCGTCGGCTGAACGCGTGGGCCTCGACGAGGTCCTTCTTGGTGGCCATCGCTCCGCGCCCGTCTAGCCCGCGACCGCGGACACGAAGCCGGCCGCCAGCACCATCAGCGGCAGCAGCGCGAGCAGGGTCATCGTCTCGACGACGTCGCCCATCCGCCCGCGCCGCACCGACGGTGACGCCGGCACGAGGGTGAGGGCGAGCAGGGCCGCGCCCACGCCGGCGAGGCCGATCGCGGCACCGGCGCGCCACCCGTCGTGGATCAGCAGCATCGACACCGCCACCGACACCAGCCCGAGGATGCCTGAGGTCAGTCCGGCCAGCACCTCGGCCCCGGTGCGGTACTGGCGGGTGCGGAACATGACCGCGAGGCAGCAGACCGCCGCCAGGACGGTGCCGTAGACGCCGCGGCCGACCGCGAACGGGGCGAAGAGGACGAGCAGGGTGCCGACGGTGGCGGACACCGCGAGCAGGATCTCGTGGCCCACGCGGGCGTCGCCGGCGACCTCGTCGGGGTCGATCTCGTCGGGGTCGGCGGTGATGTCGTGGAGCGAGTAGAGCTGGTCGACGCTCGTGCCGGTGACCCCGAGGGCGAGCCACGGGAAGATGCTGCCGGCCAGCACGACCAGCGTCATCAGCACGGTGAAGACCGGGCCGGGCTCGAGCGAGGCGACCCGGATCAGCACCGAGCTGGCGACCAGCACGGCGCCGACGACGATCGCGGGGATGACCAGCGGGCGACCGTCCTGGAGGCCGACGACCGCGACCAGGCCGACGGCGAGTACGCCGATGCCGGCGAAGAGCAGCGGGTCGGTGAAGAAGGCGTCGGTGAGCGGCCAGCTCCAGGCAGGCAGGTCACCCGGGGCGAGCAGCAGGCCCGCCACCCCGGCGTACACGGCGGAGAGCAACGACACCGCGACCCCGGCCTCGGGCTCGCGCTGGGCCCGGGCAAGCACGACGCCGCCGACCACCAGGAGCGCGGCGATCACCGCGGCGGCGACGCCGCCGAGCAGGCTCTCGCCCTGGAGCAGCAGGGCCAGCGCACCGAGTCCGAGCAGGACGCTGCCCGCGCCCAGGGCCGTGCGCCGTCCGGCCGCCGGCTCCCATGGCTTGAGCTCGTTCTCCACGACGTCGGCCATGGCCTCGACGACGTCGTCGTAGACGCGCGGCGCCTTGTCGTCGACTCCGGCGGTGACGGTCAGCAGGCCGCCGTCCTCGATGCCCTGCATCGTCAGGCCGGCGTTGTCGGCGAGCAGCCGGCCCTCCTGCGTCACCAGGCGGTAGCCGCCGTAGACGGTGGAGGCGTCGAGCAGGCCGACCGAACGGGCCAGCTCGGGCACGAGCTCGGCGACCGGGATCGAGCCCGGCAGCACCAGGTCGACGCGACGCGAACCCGAGGCGATGGTGACCCGGACCAGGCCCGAGGCGACCGAGGACCCCTGACTCATATGGCGCTTCCCCCTGATGAACGTGATCGTCCCGGCGTGACGCCGGGGCACCGAACGGGGAGCAGCCTAGGCGACTGCTCCGCGGAAATGGGCCGAGGCCGGTCATCCCCGGAGGGACGACCGGCCTCGGTCGAGCGGCGGGCGCTCAGAAGCGGTTGGCACCGCGAGCGTCGGCCGCCTTGTACTCGGCGTTGGACGAGTCCACGCCCTGGCTGGCCTGCTGCAGCAGGAGCGTCATCTCCTGCATGGCCTGGTCCCACTTGGCCTTGGCCTGGTCGTACGCCATCTTGGCGTTACCGTTCCAGTCCGACTTCAGCGGGTTGAGCTCGCTCTCGAGCTGGTCGAGGCGGGCCTCGATGTCCTTGGCCGCCTTCATCACGTCGGCGGCACCGGCGTCGAGGTGGCCGTGCTGAACCTTGATTCCGTCGAAGCTCATCATCGATCTCCTAAGTCAGTGGAGGGGCTCGGCGTCAGCCGAGGCGGCCCTGGAGGTTGGTGTGGGTGGCGGACTGGTTCTCGTCGGTGGAGACGTTGTCGCGCTCCGTCTCCTTCATCGACGCGGAGAGCTGGTCCAGCGCCTTGAGGATGGTCTCCTGCTTCTGGTCCCACGAGATCATCAGGTTGTTGAAGGCCGACGCACCCTGGCCGCCCCACCCAGCCATCATGGTCTGGATGTTGCCGGTGAGGACGCCACACTTGTTCTTGACGTCACCGCGGGCCTGGTCGACGTAGTCGGCGCCCTTGGAGAGGGCCTTCTCTGTCTGGCCGTACATGTCGCTCATGGAAGTTTCCTTCTCCCCCGGCGGTCTGACCGGCCGAGTGTCTTGTGTGTGGTGGTGGTCCACCGTCTTGGTGTTGATCCGATGCTCAGGGAGACGTCCCGACCCCCTGCGCTGACGTGCATCTACCCGACGGAATAAGCGCTAAACATCAGGAGGTCATTTCCCACAGCCTGCGGAAGACACCGGCGGCGACGACGGCCGCGGCGAAGGCGAGGCTGCCGCAGAGCGACTCCGCGACCTCGGCCCGACGCGACCACCAGACCGAGCGCCAGCCCCGCCCGGTGGCGACCGCGGCCGCCAGGGCGACCACGCCGAGTCCGACGGCGACGTAGAAGAAGGTGCCGAGGTGTCCGGCGCCGGGTCCGCCGACGAGGTGCTCGGCCAGGGCGGCGAGGGCACCGAGGCCGGCCAGGCGCAGGAAGGCACGGGCCGCGGCGTGCCGGTAGGAGCGGGCGGCGAGGAGCAGCGAGAGGCCCGCGAAGAGGACGAGGCAGCGCGCCCCGATGCGGTCGAGGTCGATGGTGGCGCTGTGCAGCAGGAGCGGGCTCGCCGTGACGGTGACGACCATGATCGCGATGCTCGCCCCGGTGACGATGCGCGAGGCCCGGTGGACCAGGCGCTCCATCGCCTCCGAGCTCACGACGATGCGACCGCGACGCCCCGTGCGCTGGGTGTCGCGGGCCGACCAGGCGGTCACGGCGAGCCGGTCGAGGTCGAGCAGTGCCTCGTCGGGTACGTCGATCGCCAGGGACGGAGCGAAGCGCGCGGCCATCATCGACAGGAAGACCAGCCAGGTCCACGCGACGCGGGCGTCCCAGCCGAGCAGCGCCGTGACGGCGCTGCACGCGAAGACGACGAGACCGCTCACGATCCAGACCATGCTCGTCTCGTCGGCGCGCGCCGCGAGCGCGCGCCCGATCCCGGCGACGACGGCGGCGGCGATGCCGGCCGCTCCGAGGACCGCCGGCAGCAGGTGGATGCCCGGCTCGTAGAGGGCGGCGAAGGCGGCGGCCGCCGCGAACGCGGGTGCGGCGGCGGTGCGCTGACGCCCGTGCCGGCCGATCGGCAGCACCCCCACCAGTGCACACGCGAGCAGGATCCCCACCACGACGGTGCGGACGGTCTCGTCGCCCACGCGGGCGGCGTACCAGGCAGCGAGCACGGCAGCCGCCGACGCGACGGTGGCGATCATCGAGGCCAGGGCCGGGCTCTCGGGTGCGTTCTTGGCGGCGTCGAGGAGGTTCGTCCTCCGCGGCCGGTGCACGCCGCTCGTGGCGACGAGCACGGCGCCGGGCTGTACGCCGGCCTCGCCGAGCGGGACGGCCGCGTTGAGGCGCTCGCCGAGCGCCGTCTGCAGCAGCGGGACGCCGGGCACCGAGCCGGCGACCAGTCCCGACTCCCGGGCCTGCTTGGCGTACTCGCGGGCGACGTCGACCGCGGTGGCGCCGGCAGGGACGACGAGGTCGAGCACCCCGGCGGGGCCATGGATGCTCAGCGGGATGGTCGCGTCGGCGGAGCCGGGCACCACGACGTCCGACACGTTTCCCCCTTCGCGTGCTTCGTGCGCTTCTCCGATGGAGAGTAGTCGCACTCGCGACGGCGGAGGGAGCACCTATCATCGACGCGACTTCATCGGGTGAGGCAACGGGGGACGCGTGAGCACGACACTGCGAGGCGGCCAGCGGCTCGACGAGCCGGAGATGCCGGGCGGGCAGATCGTCCTGCAGCCGCCGCCGGAGCTCCAGGAGGGCGAGGGCGCCAGCGGCGTGCTGATGAACGCCATCCCGATGCTCGGCAGCCTCGGCTCGATCGTGCTCGTCGCCACCATGGGCGGTGGGGCCAACCGCGGCCGCAGCTTCCTCGCGGCCGGCATGTTCCTCTTCGCGACCCTCGGCTTCATCGTCGTGCAGATCGACCGGCAGCGGAAGCAGCGCGCGCAGCAGGTCACCGGCTCGCGCACGGAGTACCTCCGCTACCTCAGCAACATCCGCAAGGTGGCGCGAGAGGCGGCCGACCAGCAGCGTCGCGCGCTCAACTGGCACCACCCCGAGCCGTCCGCGCTGCCGTCGCTCGCCGAGGACCGCACCCGGCTCTGGGAGCACACCGGCACCGACGACAACTTCCTGCACGTCCGCTACGGCCTGTGCTCGCAGCCGCTGTCGCTCGAGCTGGTGCCGCCGGAGAGCGCGCCGGTCGACCAGGTCGACCCGGCGGCCGCGTCCGCCCTCCACCGCCTGCTCGTCGTGCACCGGCTCCAGCCCAACCTGCCGGCCTCGATCGACCTGCGCGCGTTCGACCGCATCGAGCTGTGCGGCGAGGAGCACGAGGCGCGCTCGACCGCGAGGGCGATGATCTGCTCGGCGACGGCCTTCCAGAACCCCGACCAGCTGATCGTCGCGGTGCTGAGCTCGGAGCAGAACCTCACCCACTGGGACTGGGTGAAGTGGCTCCCCCACGCCCAGAGCACGCGCGAGGCCGACGCGGTCGGACCGATGCGCCTCGTCTCGACCTCGCTCGACGACCTGGGCAACCTGCTCCCGCCCGACCTCAGCGACCGCCCGCGCTTCGGGGCCGACGAGCGTGCGGCGACACCGCACATCCTGCTCGTCATCGACGGCGGACACCTGCCGCCGGGCAACCACATCGTGCCGCCCGACGGCCTGCACGGCGTCACCCTCCTCGACCTGCCGGCGCGGTGGGACGAGCTCGAGGACTCGACGCGCCTCCGGCTGGAGTTCGCCGGCGGTCCCGACGAGCTCGGCAAGCGGCCCGTGCGCGCCCTGCGACTGCGCGGCGAACCGGTCAAGGCCCTGGCCGACCAGTGCGACATCGCGACGGCCGAGGCCTTCGCCCGCCGCATCGCACCGCTGAAGACCGCCAGCGCCGAGTCCTCCTCGGCCGGCGGCGCCGTCGACATCACCTCGACGACGCCCGACCACATGGACCTGCTCGGGCTCGGCGACATCTTCGCCTACGACCCCGCCACCGCCTGGCGCCCGCGCCCCGTCCGCGACCGGCTCCGGGTGCCGATCGGCATCGGCGACTCCGGCGGGCTGATCCACCTCGACATCAAGGAGTCCGCCCAGCAGGGCATGGGCCCCCACGGCCTGGTGATCGGCGCGACCGGTTCCGGCAAGTCGGAGTTCCTCCGCACCCTGGTGCTGGGCCTGGTGATGACGCACTCGTCGGAGCAGCTCAACCTCGTGCTCGTCGACTTCAAGGGTGGAGCGACCTTCGCCGGCATGGCCGACATGCCGCACGTGTCGGCCGTCATCACCAACCTCGCGAACGAGCTCACCCTCGTCGACCGCATGCAGGACGCCCTGTCCGGAGAGATGACGCGCCGCCAGGAGCTGCTGCGCGACGCCGGCAACTACGCCTCTGTCCGCGACTACGAGAAGGCGCGCGCCAACGGCGAGCCCCTCGAGCCGATGCCGTCGCTCTTCATCGTGGTCGACGAGTTCTCCGAGATGCTGTCGGCCAAGCCGGAGTTCATCGACCTCTTCGTCGCCATCGGCCGACTCGGCCGCTCGCTCGGCCTGCACCTCCTGCTCGCCTCGCAGCGCCTCGAGGAGGGCCGCCTGCGCGGCCTGGAGTCCCACCTGTCCTACCGCGTCGGCCTCCGCACCTTCTCCGCCGGCGAGTCCCGCGCGGTCCTCGGCGTGCCGGACGCCTACGAGCTCCCGGCCGTCCCCGGCCTCGGCTACCTCAAGCCCGACCAGTCCACGCTCCTGCGGTTCAAGGCGGCGTACGTCTCCGGGCCGCCGTCGAGCCGCGCCCGGGTCACCCGCGACGAGGGCGGCGGCATCCGCGGCATCCTGCCCTTCACGATCTCCGAGGTGCAGGCGCTCGAGCCGACCGCGGACGAGGGCATCGAGGTCGCCGCACCCCAGGCCCAGCAGCAGGGCGAGCAGCCGTCGCTGCTCGACGTCGCCGTCACCCGGATGGTCGGCAAGGGCCCCGAGGCCCACCAGGTCTGGCTGCCGCCGCTCGACGTGCCCGACACCCTCGACCAGCTGATGCCCGACCTCGCCCCGCACCCCGAGCTCGGCCTGACGTCGCAGCAGTGGCGCACCATTCCCGGCCTGGTCATCCCGCTCGGCACCGTCGACCGGCCGCGCGAGCAGCGCCGCGACACGATGACGCTGAACCTCACCGGCGCGGCCGGCCACGTCGCGGTCGTCGGCGGCCCACGGTCCGGCAAGAGCACCCTGCTGCGCAGCATCGTGACGAGCATGGCGCTGGTGACGACTCCGATGGAGTCGCAGTTCTTCGTGCTCGACTTCGGTGGTGGCGCGTTCGCGCCGATGACCCGGCTCCCGCACGTCTCGGGTGTCGCGACGCGCTCCGAGCCCGACGTCGTACGCCGCGTGATGGCGGAGGTCGAGGGCATCGTCGACCGGCGCGAGGCCTACTTCCGCGAGAACGGCATCGACTCGATCGAGACCTACCGGTCGCGACGCGCCCAGGGCCGCGCCGACGACGGCTGGGGCGACGTCTTCCTCGTCATCGACGGGTGGAGCACGCTGCGCGCGGAGTTCGACGACCTGGAGATGGAGATCCAGCAGCTGGCCGCGCGCGGCCTCACGTTCGGCCTCCACATCGTCACCGCGTCGACCCGCTGGGCCGACTACCGCGCCGCGATGCGCGACGTCTTCGGCTCCAAGCTCGAGCTGCGGCTCGGCGACCCGCTCGACTCCGAGGTCGACCGCAAGGTCGCCGCGCTCGTGCCGGTCGGGCGGCCAGGTCGCGGCCTCGTGCCGTCGAAGCTGCACTTCCTCGGCGCCCTGCCGCGCATCGACGGTGACGGCAGCGCCGACACCCTCGGCGACGGCATCGACCACCTGATCGACACGATGGTCGCCGCCTGGCACGGCCCCGAGGGCCCGAAGCTCCGGCTGCTGCCCGGCAAGGTCACGCTCGAGGCGGTCCGCGAGGACGCCGTGCGCCGCTCGATGCCCGAGCGCCAGATCCTCCTCGGCATCAACGAGAAGGAGCTCGCGCCGATCGGCCTCGACGTCGACGCCGAGCCGCACATGCTCGTCTTCGGCGACGGCCAGTCGGGCAAGAGCGCCCTGCTGCGGGCCTACGTCCACGAGGTCATGCGCACCCGCACGGTCAAGGAAGCCCAGATCGTGCTGGTCGACTACCGTCGCTCGCTGCTCGGCGAGGTGCCCGACGACTACCTCCTCAACTACCTCACCTCCGCGACCCAGGCCACGCCGACGCTCAAGGACATCGCGAGCTACCTCGAGGGCCGGATCCCCGGTCCCGACGTGACTCCCGACCAGCTCCGCAACCGGTCGTGGTGGACCGGCGCGGAGGTGTTCGTCGTGGTCGACGACTACGACCTGGTCGCCACCGCCCAGTCCTCGCCGGTCTCGGCGCTGCAGCCGCTGATGGCGCAGGCCCGCGACGTCGGGCTGCACGTCGTGGTGGCACGACGCACGGGTGGTGCGTCGCGCGCGCTCTACGAGCCGGTCATCCAGTCGCTCCGCGACCTCGCGATGCCGGGCGTCATGCTGTCGGGTCCGCGCGACGAAGGCGTCCTCATCGGCAACCTGCGCCCGCAGCCCGCGCCGGAGGGCCGCGCCCGGGTCGTCACCCGCGACGGCGGCACCCAGACCGCCCAGCTCGCCTGGCTCGACCCCACGATGTGAGGTCGTCGTCGAGCGGTGGATGAGGGGGATTCTCGGGCCGTCGATTCCCCCTCACGCACCGCTCAGCGGCGCGTCGTGCAACGGCGCGCCCGTGGGCGGTGCGTCAGGAGGCTTCCGTGCCTGAGGAAACCCCCTCACACACCGCTCGGGCCAGCGTTCAGCGGCGGCCGGAGCTGAACATCCCGCGCGCGATCTCGCGGGCGGCGGTGCGCATGAAGTCCTTGAACGCCGACGACTTCACGACGTCCATCACGATGCCGTCGTCGTCCTTGGCGGCCTTGGTCTCGGCCTTCGTGGTGACCCGCTCGTTCTTCTGCTCGCGGGCCATCTCCTTCACCCGCGCGTCCTCGGCGGCCTTGCGAGCACCCTCCTCGAGCTTCTTCGCGAGCAGCTCGCGGGCGGACTCGCGGTCGATCCCCTCGGCGTACTTCGACGTGAGCGGCGAGGCCTTCACGCTGGCCTCCATCGTCGACGTCTCGGCCGCGTCCATGAGCGACTCGGGTGCGCGGAGACGGGTCCAGGCGACCGGGGTCGGGGCGCCGCGCTCGTTCATCACGGTGACCACGGCCTCGCCGATCCCGAGCGAGGTGAGGACCTCGCCGAGATCGTCGTACGCGCTGTTGGGGTAGGTGTTCACGGTCGCCTTGAGCGCCTTGGCGTCGTTCGGCGTGTGGGCACGGAGCTGGTGCTGGACGCGTGAGCCGAGCTGGGCGAGCACCTCGTCGGGCACGTCTGTCGGCGACTGGGTGACGAAGAAGACGCCGACGCCCTTCGAGCGGATCAGCCGCACGGTCTGGGCGATCTGGTCGAGGAAGGCGTCGGAGGCGTCCTTGAAGAGCAGGTGCGCCTCGTCGAAGAAGAAGACCAGCTTGGGCTTGTCGAGGTCACCCTCCTCCGGCAGGTCGTGGAAGAGGTCGGCCAGCAGCCACATCAGGAAGGTCGAGAAGAGCGTCGGCCGGTCCTGGAGGTTCGGGAGCTCGAGGAGGCTGATGACCCCGCGGCCGTCGTCGGTCAGCCGGAGGAAGTCCTTGGTCTCGAACTCCGGCTCGCCGAAGAAGACGTCCGCGCCCTGCGCCTCGAAGGAGACGAGCTCGCGCAGGATCACGCCCGCGGTCTGCGACGACAGCCCGCCGATGGTCTTGAGCTCGGCCTTCCCGGCGTCGTCGCCGGTGAGGTACTGCAGCACCGCGCGCAGGTCGGCCAGGTCGAGCAGCGGAAGCCCGTTCTTGTCGCAGTAGTAGAAGACCAGCCCGAGCGAGGACTCCTGCGTCTCGTTGAGGTCGAGGACCTTGGCGAGCAAGGTCGGCCCGAACGCGGTCATCGTCACCCGCACCGGTACGCCGATCCCCTGGCCGCCGATCGCGTAGAACTCCGTCGGGAAGCCGGTCGCCGTCCAGGCCTGGCCGACGCTGGTGGTGCGGGCGGTGAGCTTGTCGCTGGGCTCGCCCGGCACGCTCAAGCCGGACAGGTCGCCCTTGATGTCGGCGGCGAACACCGGTACGCCGTGGGCGCTGAGCTGCTCGGCCAGGAGCTGGAGGGTCTTCGTCTTGCCGGTGCCGGTCGCACCCGCGACCAGCCCGTGGCGGTTGAGCATCGCGAGCGGGATCCGGATGTGCACGTCGCCGAGGTCGTCGGCGTTGAGCATCAGCCCGCCCAGCTCGAGCGCCGGCCCCTCGAAGCGGTAGCCCGGCGCGACCGCCTCGGAGATGGGGTCGGCCGGGGCCGGAGGCTCCGGCGCGGGCACGACGTCTGCAGTCTCGGCCGGCGTCGGCTCGGACTCGGGGCTCACTCCGGGCATCTCGGTCATCCCACGAGCGTAGTCAGCGAACGAGGCTCCCGACGAGGCCGTCGTTATGATCACCGGCGTGATCTTCAAGCGGGTGGGCAACGGCCGGCCCTACCCCGACCACGGGCTGACCTCCCGCACCTGGGCCGACCTGCCCCCGCGCCAGGTCCGGCTCGACGAGCTGGTGACCACCAAGGACACCCTGCAGCTCGACACCCTGCTCGACGAGGACTCCACCTTCTACGGCGACCTGTTCGCCCACGTGGTGCAGTGGCGCGGCGACCTCTATCTCGAGGACGGCCTGCACCGCGCGCTCCGCGCGGCGCTCCAGCAGCGCAGCGTGCTCCACGCCCGCGTCCACAAGGCCGACGAATGAGCACCCGATGACGGGCGCCCTGAAGTCGGCACTCACGCTCACGGCCCTGGCGCTGCTCCTGGTCGTCGCCACCGTCTGGGGGTGGGCCGCCCTGACCACGCCCCTCCCGAAGGAGGAGCCGGTCGCGATCTGCGAGCCCACCGACGTCGCCGTCGGCGGCGAGGTGCGCCGAGACCAGGTCGTGGTCAGCGTCTTCAACGGCAGCAAGCGCTCCGGCCTGGCGAGCGCCACGATGGCCGAGCTCGCCGAGCGCGGGTTCGTCGAGGGTGACCTCGGCGACTCCCCGCTGCCTGCGGCGACCACGCAGATCTGGTCGTCCGAGCCGGGCAACCCGGCGGTCGTGCTGGTGCAGCAGCAGTTCAGGAAGGCCAAGATCGTGCCCGGCGACGCGATCGGCGACGGGGTGGTCGTGGTGGTCGGCGAGAAGTTCACGTCGCTGAGGTCGCGGCAGGTCGAGTCGGTGGTCGTCGAGGCCGCGGCGACCTACTGCCAGGCCACCTCGGCCGACACCGATTAGCCCCGACGTCAGTCGCGGTCGCGGCGTGACGGGTCGCCGAGCCACTGGGCGAGCCGACCGTTCTGCGACACCTGGCGCAGCCGGTCCTCGGTCGCCTCACGCAGCTTGCGGGGGGTGACGACCAGCAGGTCGTCGCCCGAGCGCAGCACCGTACGCCGCTCGGGCACGAGCACGCTGCCGCCGCGGATCACCAACGAGACCGAGGCCCCCTGGGGCAGGCGCAGCTCGCCCACCTCGACGCCGTGCATCTTCGACGTCGGCGCGATGGTCACCTGGAGCAGGTCCGCCGCGACCCGGTCGAGGGGCGCGGCCTCCACGTCGAGGTCGCGGGGCTCGTTGCGGCGCGCGACCTGCAGCCGCTCCGCGACCCACGGCAGCGTCGGGCCGGTGAGGAGCGTGTAGACCACGACCATCACGAAGACGATGTCGAAGAGCTCGTCGGCGCCGTCGACGCCCTCAGCCAGCGGGATCGTGGCCAGCACGATCGGCACCGCCCCCCGCAGCCCGGCCCACGAGATGAACCCGAGGTCACGCAGCCCCATCGGCTGGGCGACGCTGCTGGCCAGGACGGACAGCGGTCGCGCGACGACCGTCAGCACCAGCCCGGTCACCAGCGCCTGCACGACGGTGTGCTCGTCGATCCGGCCGGGCGACAGGAGGAGGCCGAGCATCACGAACAGCCCGATCTGCGCGAGCCAGGCGACTCCCTCGGCGAACGACCGGGTCGCCACGCGGTGCGGCAGCTCGCTGTTGCCGAGGATCAGGGCGGCGACGTAGATCGCGGCGAACCCCGAGGCGTGCAGGGCCGACGCGGCGCCGTACGCAGTGAACGCCAGGCACAGGACCGCGAGCGGGTAGAGGCCCGAGGAGGGCAGGGCGATGCGCCGCATCACCCAACCGCCCGCGACCCCGCACGCGCCACCGATCAGGGCGCCCGCGATCAGCTCGAAGACGATGATGCCGGCCACCTCGACGAGGCCGTGCGATCCGACGGCACCGGTCGAGATGATGCCGACGAGGACGACGGTCGGGGCGTCGTTGAGACCGGACTCGGCCTCGAGCGCGCCCGTCAGGCGCTTGGGCAGGGGCAGCGCCCGCAGGACCGAGAACACGGCGGCCGCGTCGGTGGGCGAGCAGATCGCGCCGAGCAGGATCGCGAGCTCCCACGGCAGCCCGAGGAGGTAGTGCGTCCCGACGGCCACCACGGCGACCGACACGGCGACACCCAGGGTGGCGAGCGACATGCCCAGCCTGATGCTGGGACGCATCTGGCGCCAGTCGGTGGTGAGGCCACCCTCGGCCAGGATGATCGCCAGCGCGCCGAAGCCGAGCGCGTGCGCCAGCTGGGCGTCGTCGAAGGGAATCGCGAACGGCCCGCCCTCGCCGAGCAGCACGCCGATCAGCAGGTAGATCAGCAGCGACGGCAGCCCCGCGCCCGCCGAGACCCGCACCGCGAGGATCGCCGCCAGCGTCACGACCGCGCCGACCAGCACGAACACGTCGAGCTGGTGGACGTCGAAAGTCATGGTCACCTCGTGCCATCGGCTGAGACGGGGCTGGCCTGGGGCTTGATCCTATCCGTGGCGGAGCGGTGCCGATGCCGGCGTCCGCGCCACAATCAGGGCCCGACGACGTTTGGCGACGGGTCCTTCCGGGTAGGCGTCCACGGACGAAAGGGTGTGATCGATGTACGGCGACACTGCCGCCGGCCGCAAGCGCGTGGCCCAGCTGCGCGAGCAGGGCGGGGACGTCCGTGCCCTGGCCGCCCGCCTCGTCTCACAGGCCGAGGCCGTGCCGTGGCACGGCAGGGCCGCCGAGTCGATGCGCGAGCGGATCCGTGAGCGCGCCGGCCACCTCCGCGCCGCGGCCGCGCAGCACGACGCCGCGGCCGACTCGCTGGCCGCCCACCTCGTCGAGGTCGACCGCCTCAAGGAGGCCATCGACGTGCGCTCCCGCAAGGCCACGACCCTCGTCGACGACGCGCGCGCCCGCGCCAGCGAGGACACCGTCGACGACGCCGACGCGGCCCTCGTGGCCTTCGAACCTCCTCCCGCCGGTCACCGCGACTGGCTGACCGTCGACCTCCCGGGACTCTGACATGGTGACCATCGACCTGACCACGCCGCCCGTCCCGCCGGCGAGCTTCCTCGACGGGATGGCCCGGCGCCTCGCGCTGACACTTCCCGAGCTGCGCCTCGTCGCCGACCTGGCCGGAGGCGCTCCCCTCCCCTTCGACGTCCAGCCCACCGAGGGCTCGACCGACGGCTCGCTGTCCGGCCGCCTCGGCGCCAGCCGCGGGTCGACCGAGGACTCGGCCTACACCGACGCGCTCGGCACACTCCACGACCCCGACGAGACGCTGCGCCGCCGTGGCCTGATGACCGACGAGGGCGCCGACCCGGGACTGGTCGGGGCCGTCGGCCTGTTGGCCACGCCCCGCCTCGCGCTCGACCTCGACGTGGCGGCCGGCGCCACCCAGGTGAAGGCCTGGCACCGCCAGTCCGGCGGCGCCGTGGCGAGCCTGTCGACCTGCGACGGCATCGTCTTCGAGCTCGCGTGGTTCCCCGTCGCCCAGTGGACCGTGGAGCTCGGCCGCGTCACGACCGTCCCCGAGGACCTGCCGCTGACCGCGTCGCGCGTCCCGGCCCTGCTCGACGTTCCCTACGCGCTCGCCGACGCGGTCGGTGAGGCCATCCGGTCCGGCCGGTCGGACCTCGTGCCGATCCTCGTCGCCCAGACCGAGGGCGAGGTCCGCGGCGACGGCGAGCCGCTCGGCGAGACGGAGGCCACCACCACCCTGTCTGCGGTCCACTCGGAGAGTCGCGGCCGGCTCCGCATCCTCGCCGCCGAGGTCGCCGAGGGGGCCACCTCGTCGGTCGGCGTGGTCTCGTGGGTGCTGCTCAACGACGGCTGGCACTCCCTCACCCCGCGCCACGACGACGGTGCCCGGGTGTCGGTCTCCCGCGTCGAGCCCGACGACCTCCCCGCCGAGCTCGCACCCGTGCTGGCGCAGGTCTCGACCCGAGAGGACGTCACGCGATGAGCGACACGGACATCCCGCGCACGTCCTCCCCCGACCCGACGGACGACCCGGCGTCCTCGTCGGCGTCCGTGTCGGCCGACAAGTACGACCAGATGCTGGCGCTGGCCGACCTCTTCGACGCCTCCGGGAACGAGATGCGCACCCGCGCCCGGCTCGGCACCGAGATACTCGGCGACGACGATGTCGTCGAGTCCGGCGAGCTGTCGAGGCCCACGTGGGGCCAGGCGGAGGAGGACATCCGTGCCGCCCTGACCGGCAAGCACGGACTGCTCACCCGCTCGGTGGAGCTCGACGCCGACGCGCTCGTCGTACGAGCCACTGTGCTGACCTATCGCTGGATCGACGAGCTGCAGCAGGCGGCCTACAAGACCCTCGGCTCGATCGCGGGTCGCGCCATCGGCTACCTCGCGCCCGAGGTCGCGCTCGGCGGCGCCATCGTCAGCGCCGGACTGATCGAGACCGACGCGCTGGACCGCGACGGCGTCGCCGCCTACCTGAGCGAGCTCGCCGACAACAACCCCGACCTCATGGAGCACCTCTCCGGCGGAGGCGGCCTGCTCGACGGCCTCCACATGCGCTCGCTGCTCACGGCCGGCGTGCTGGCCTCCGACCAGGGGGCCCGTGCCGCACGCGGCGGGCTGCGGGCGATCGGCATCGAGCCGTTCCCTGCCGACGCGGTGTCCGCCTTCCGCGACTCCGCCGGCTCGTTCGTCGAGGCCGAGGAGCCCGAGCCCGAGGCCGCGTCGACCTCGGGGAAGGCACCCCGCTCGCTCGAGGAGCTGATGGCCACCCTGCTGGCGGAGGACAGCCGGATCTCGGTCCAGCGTGTCGGCACGGGCCGCTACATCGCCTACCTGCCGGGCTCGCTCGGCGCCGACCCCGGCCGGCTGCGCCTGGTCGGCGCCGACCCCACCACGGCGGTCGGGCAGGTGATCCGCGCGATCGAGAAGGTCGTCACGGAGGACGACGCCCGGGTCATGCTCGTGGGCTCGGCCGCCGGCGGCACGGTCGCGGCCGAGATCGCCGCTGCCGCGAGCTCGCCGCGGTTCGTCGTCGACCAGGTCGTCACCGCTGGCGCTCCCTCGTCGCAGGTGCCGCGGATCCCCGACTCCATCCGGGTCCTGTCGCTGGAGGACCGCTCCGATCCCGTCGCGCTGCTCGGTTCGCTGATCAACGCCTCGACCGCCAACCGGCTCACCGTCGTGTTCGACGGCGGAGCCACGGCCGGCTCCGACATGTACGTCGCCGGCGCGAAGGCCGCCGACACTGCCGAGCACCCCGAGCTCCGTGCCGAGATCGCCCGGATGCAGGACCTGGGCTTCCTCGCGGGCTGAGTCCGCCGCGCTGCTGCCCGGCTAGACGATCCCGTGCACGAACTCGCCCAGCTGGGCGAGGTTGCGGCACTCGACCATCGGCACCACCTGGCCGTACTGGTCGGCGGCGCTGTCCCCGGTGCCCCAGTGCCGCGGGTGCTCGGGGTTGAGCCACCACGCGTGCCGCGCCCGGCCGGCGAGGTCGGCCAGCACCGGGACCGCGAGATCGCTGTAGTTCGAGCGGCCGTCGCCGAGGACGAGCAGCGAGGACCGCGGACCGATCGCGTCGCCGTGCTCGTCGGCGAAGCGCGTGAGGGCCCGGCCGTAGTTGGTGCGACCCCACAGTGCGGCGCGGGAGATGCTCGCGGCCAGTGACTCCATCACCTCGACCACGTCGGCCCCCGGCCGGAACGTGTCGCTCACCTCGACCACGTCGTCGACGAAGGTGAAGGCACGCACGCCGCTGAAGGCCTCGCGCAGCGCGTAGACGAGCATCAGGGTGAACTGTGCGAAGTTGGCCACCGACCCACTGACGTCGCACAGCACCACCAGGTCGGTGCGGTGCGGCCGCCGCGGCCGGTGGTGGGTGGTCAGCGGCACCCCGCCCGTGGCGATCGAGGCGCGCACGGTGCGGCGTACGTCGAGGACGCCGCGGCGCTGCGCGTGCTGCTCCTTGGTGAGCCGCGCCGCGAGCCGCCGGGCGAGCGGATAGATCTCGCGGCGCATCTCCTCCAGGTCGCTGCGGCGCGCGGCGGTGAAGTCGAGACGCTCGATCGTCGGGCGCACCGTCACGTCCACGACGTGCTCGGGGCCCTTCTCCTCGGCGATGCGGCGGCGGGCGTCGCCCTCGACCAGCCGCGTGAAGTCGCCGATGCGGCGTCCCGCGGTCCGCTGCGCCTGCTCGTCGTCGAGGCCGGCGGACAGCAGCCCCTGCACCAGCCGGTCCATCAGCTCGGCGGGCGAGACCCGCTGGAGGGAGGTGTACGCCGACCAGCTCGACAGGCCCGGCCCCCGGCCGGGCATCGCGCCGAACCGCGCGACCGCCTCGACTGCACGGTCCTGCAACGCCTGCTGGTCACCCGACGCCAGCGCCTCGGCCAGCGCCTCTCGGAAGCGCGACAGCTCGGGACCGGTGTCGCGTGGCCCGTCGGCCCCGGCCTCCGACCGGGCCCCCTCGCCGGCGACCCCGCCGCCGATCAGGCGCGGGTAGTAGATGTCGAAGACAGCGTCGAAGGTCACCCGCTGCGGCTGCCGCTTCACCAGCGTCGCGGCGTACGCCGCCCGCACGGTCTCGCGGTCGTGCCAGCGCACCTTCTCCAGCGCGCTGATCGCGTCGAGCCCCTCGGCCAGCGACACCGACAGGCCCGCCGAGCGCAGCGCCTCGACGAAGCCGATGTGGGTGTCGAGAAGGCTCATTGCCGGAGCTTCAGCTCCTTGATCGCGCGCTGCTGGTCGGACGCGTGCTTGAGCACCACGCCGAGCGTGCGCGCGACGGTCGCCTCGTCGAGGTCCCCGATCTCGAGCGCGATCAGGGTGCGCGCCCAGTCGACGGACTCCGCGATCGACGGCGCCTTCTTGAGCTCGAGCTCGCGCAGCCGGGCGACGACCTCCACCAGCTGGGCAGCCACCTTGTGGTCGAGGCCCGGCACCTGGCTGGTGACGATGGCCCGCTCGCGCTCGGCGTCCGGGTAGTCCAGGTGCAGGAAGAGGCAGCGGCGCTTCACGGCCTCGGACAGCTCGCGGCTGGCGTTCGAGGTCAGCACCACGAACGGCCGGCGGGTCGCCACGACCGTGCCGAGCTCGGGGATGGTGACCTGGAAGTCGCTCAGCACCTCGAGCAGCAGCCCCTCGACCTCGACGTCGGTCTTGTCGACCTCGTCGACGAGCAGGACGGTCGGCCCATCGCGCCGGATCGCGCTCAGCAGCGGCCGGGTGAGCAGGAACTCCTCGGTGAAGATGTCGTCGTGGGTCTCGCTCCACGCGTCGTCGCCGCCACTGGCCTGGATCCGCAGCAGCTGCTTCTTGTAGTTCCACTCGTAGAGTGCGCGGGCCTCGTCGAGACCCTCGTAGCACTGCAACCGGACCAGCTCCGCGTCCGCGGCCCGCGCCACCGCCTTGGCCAGCTCGGTCTTGCCCACCCCGGCCGGACCCTCGACCAGCAGCGGCTTCTCGAGCGCGCCCGCCAGGTACGCCGTCAGCGCCGTCGCGTCGTCGGTGAGGTAGCCGGCCGCCCGGAGGCGTGCTGTCGCGTCGTCCGGGGACTCGAACCAGGTCACCGGGCGAGCCTAGTGCGGGCGCTCGCTCCGCTCCCGCTCTCACGTTCAAGACGTCTCTGCTGAGCCCATCGCGGAGCGATGGGCTCAGCAGAGAGGGCGGGATTCGAACCCGCGGTAGGTCTCCCTACGACCGCTTTCAAGGCGGTTCCGATCGGCCGCTCCGGCACCTCTCCTCGTGCCGCGCAGAGGCGCCGCACACTCCCCAACCCTACCGTGGGAAAATCTGCGGGTGAGCACCGAGACCGTGACCGTGCACCGCCTCGCGCCCGCGATCGCGGCGCGCCTGCTGGGCCTGGTGCTGTGCGCGGTCGCCGTGCTGATCCTGCTCAGCACGGTCGCCATCGCGGTCCTCGACCTGCACACCGTCTACCTGCTCGTGCCCGTCGCGGTCACCGTGCTGGTGCTCGTCCTCGTCTGGTGGACCTGGCGGACGAAGGGATGGGTCGCCCGGCTGACCGCCGAGGGCTACCGCGTCCAGTGGGTACGGGGCGTCGGGACCGCGTCCGGTCGGTGGAAGGACGTCGAGGACGCGGTGACCACGACCATCGCCGACGCACCTGTCGTGGTGCTGCGCCTCAAGGACGGGCGGACGACCACGATCCCCGTCGAGATGTTGGCCGTCGACCGTGAGGACTTCGTCCGCGAGGTGCAGCAGCACCTCCAGCGCGGGCACGGCCTGGCGAAGTCCTGACCTGATTCGGCGCACCCGCACCGGGCCTTGTAACCTTCTGTGCGCCCGGCCCTGCGCCGGGCATGGAGGCGTCGCCTAGTCCGGTCTATGGCGCCCGCCTGCTAAGCGGGTTTGGGGCTACAACCCCATCGAGGGTTCAAATCCCTCCGCCTCCGCCAGAGATCGGCCCCCTTCCGGGAGAGGGGGCCGGTCCAGCGTCGCCGCGCGCAACTTTTGCAGGAACCTGCAATGCACAGACCTGCAGCACCGTCGCGCTGACGCCATCCCGCGTCGTGGGTGAGAATGGGCGTGTCATCCCCTGTGACACATGACTATGAGGTGGGAACCCCTATGACGCCAGTTCGCCGCATCGCCGCCGCCGCACTCGTGGCCGCACTCGGTTTTGGATTCGTCGGCATGAGCAGCGCGCCGGCCAACGCCGACTTCACCTGGGGCACCAGGACAGGCCTGAGGTAGATCTCAGTGCCCTGACAGGCACGCACTGAAGCGCCGACACACGGACCACGTCAACCCCCCACGAGTCTGGTCCGGATGGCCTCCCCCACAGGCCAGCGTCGACGTTCGAGGGCAGCGACTCACCCGAGTTGCTGCCCTCGATCCACGTCCGGGAACAGGGCCCGACCATCGGCTCAGGTGGCGGGCTCGTCGTTCTCGCGCCCGGAGATCCCTCGCTTGCCCATCTCGTAGCCGAGCTGGAAGCGCGTCTCGACCTCGAACTCGCTCTTGAGGTCGGCGACGTAGCCGGCGTACGTCCGGGGGCTGACACCGAGGCGCTTGGCGCCGGCCGGGTCGGCCCGGCCCTCGAGCAACATCCGGATCGTCATCGCTCGCTGCTCGGCGGCGATGTCGCGCATGAGGTTGGTCTCGCTGCTGGTGAACGGCCGCGCGCGCTCCCAGTGCCGCTCGAACATGTCGACGAGGTAGCCCACCATCGACCGCTCGCTGATCACCATGGCCGCGTTCAGGCCCTCGTGGCTGGGGATGACCGCGATCAGGCGGTCGACCACGATGAGGCGGTTGAAGAACTCATCCAGGGTCCGCACCTCGGCCCCCGCCGCCGTCACGGCCTCGACGTACTTGCGGGTGTCGGCCCCGCGGCGGGCCGCGTGCTGGTAGAGCGTGCGCATCCGCACGCCGCGCTTGAGCAGCGCGATCTCGCGCGCGGTCACGTCGGAGAGCTGCTTGAGGCCGCGGCGGTCCTGCGGCTGGGCGGTGAGGAGCTCCTCCTCCGCGTCGGCGACCATCGAGTTCAGGAACGTCCGGATCGTGGTGGCACCGCGGATCTCGGTGAAGGGGCCACCGACGGCGCTCGGCGAACGACGCCAGGCGTGGGACAGCGAGCCGAAGGCCTGGGCCCAGTGGGCCGACTCGGCGATCAGCTGCGCGCCCTGCTGCCCCAGCGGAGCGACGACCCGGGCCTGGACGGTGGCCGGGTCGACGGCACGCCAGCTGGTGCCGTCGTCGCTCTGGACGACGAGGCCGACCTCCACGAGGAGGTCGAAGGCCTGCTGCACCTCACCGCCCCGGGAGATGCGCTTGTCGCTGGCGCTGATGCCGCCGGAGCTCACGATCTCTTCGTAGAGGGGGGTGGCCTGCACCTCGAACAGGTCACGTTCACGTTGCCCCAAGGGCATGGCTCACCTCGCTCTCCCACCCGGACCCAGTGTGAGGATGGTGCCACAAGGCACCAGCCCCCGGACGGGACCGCCACGACCCGCCGCGAGACTTCCCCGATCAGGCGTCGAGGCGGGCCCTGAGCGTGTCGAGCTCGCTCCACAGCACGGCCGGGAGGTCGTCGCCGAACTTCTCGAACCACTCCTCGATCTGCGGCAGCTCGGCCTTCCACTCCTCGGCGTCGACGGCGAGGGCCTGGGTGACCTGCTCGTCGGTGAGGTCGAGGCCGTCGACGTCGAGCGAGCCCGGCGCCGGCACGTGGCCGATCGGGGTCTCGACCGCGGCGGCCTGACCGTCGAGGCGCTCGATGACCCACTTGAGGACGCGGCTGTTCTCACCGAAGCCCGGCCAGAGGAAGTCACCGTCACGGCCGTCGTCGAGCTGGGCGCGACGGAACCAGTTGACGTAGAAGATCTTCGGCAGCGACGCCGCGTCGTTGTCCTTGCCGATGCCGACCCAGTGGCTGAAGTAGTCGCCGGCGTTGTAGCCGATGAAGGGCAGCATCGCCATCGGGTCGCGGCGTACGACGCCCACGGCGCCGACCGCGGCGGCGGTGGTCTCCGAGGAGAGCGTGGCGCCCATGAAGGTGCCGTGGTTCCAGTCGCGGGCCTCGGTCACGAGCGGGATCGTCGTCTTGCGGCGACCGCCGAAGAGGATCGCGTCGATCGGCACGCCGCGCGGGTCGTCGTACTCGTCGGCGAGGATCGAGCACTGCTTGATCGGGGTGCAGTAGCGGCTGTTGGCGTGGCTGGAGAGCTCGTCGCTGTCCGGGGTCCAGGGCTCGCCCTTCCAGCTGGTGGCCTCGGCCGGGGGGTTCTCCAGGCCCTCCCACCACACATTGCCGTCGGGGGTCAGCGCGACGTTGGTGAAGACCGAGTTGCCCTTGCGGATGGTCTCCATCGCGTGCGGGTTGGTGTGCTCGTTGGTGCCGGGAGCGACGCCGAAGAAGCCGAACTCCGGGTTGACCGCCCACAGGCGGCCGTCCTCGCCGATCCGCATCCAGGCGATGTCGTCGCCGATCGCCTCGACCGTCCAGCCGGGGATGGTCGGCTTGAGCATCGCGAGGTTGGTCTTGCCGCACGCGCTCGGGAAGGCCGCGGCGACGTACTTGGTGACGCCCTGCGGCGAGGTCAGCTTGAGGATGAGCATGTGCTCGGCCAGCCAGCCCTCGTCGCGCGCCATCACCGAGGCGATGCGCAGCGCGTAGCACTTCTTGCCGAGCAGGGCGTTGCCGCCGTAGCCGGAGCCGAAGCTCCAGATCATCCGCTCCTCGGGGAACTGGACGATGTACTTGGTGTCGTTGCACGGCCACGCGACGTCGGCCTGGCCCGGCTCCAGCGGCATGCCCACGGAGTGGAGGGCGGGCACCCACTGCGGGTCGTCGCCGGCGTCCGCGAGCTCCTCGATGCGGCGCAGGACGTCGGTGCCCATGCGCGCCATGACGCGCATCGAGACGGTGACGTACGCCGAGTCGGTGACCTCGATGCCGAACATCGGCTTCTCGGCGTCGACGTGGCCCATCACGAACGGGATGACGTACATGGTGCGGCCCCGCATGCACCCGGCGTAGAGCCCGCGCATGAGCTCCTTCATCTGCTCGGGCTCCATCCAGTTGTTGGTGGGTCCGGCGTCGCGCTCCTGACGAGAGCAGATGTAGGTGCGGTCCTCGACGCGTGCCACGTCGGTCGGGTCGGACGCCGCGTGGAACGAGTTCGGCATCACGTCGGGGTCGAGGCGGGTGAACGTGCCGGTCGCCTCGAGGGAGGCGGTGAGCGCGGCCCACTCCTCGTCGGAGCCGGTGCACCAGTGGATGCGGTCGGGCTGGGTCAGCTCGGCGACCTCGGTGACCCAGGCGAGGATGCCGGCGTGGGTCGTCGGGGCGCTCTGCCCGATGGTCGTCTCGATGTCGGTCGTTGCAGTCATCCCGGATTCCTTCAGCGTTCGTCGCGGTTCGCGCGGCCTCGTTGTCGGCGACTTGCGCGGGACGCTAGCCCTTGTGAATCCGTGCACATATTGGATCGATCACAGAGGTGTGACCCCGGTCTCGCTACCCGGCGCGCCCGGCGCTCACACCCGTGCGTCGGGGTCGATGCTGCGGGTCTCGGCGCGTCGGTTCCTGGTCCCGAACCAGTCGCTGACGTAGACCTTCGGCAGGACCTTGGCCACGGCCAGGGTGACGTAGACGATGGTGTTGATCGCGACGAAGGCCGCCAGGACGGCGATGAACTCGTTGCGCAGCAGGTCCACGGGGAGCAGGATCCCCATCGGGTGGACCGGCGGGATGACTGGTGTCGGCACGTCAGACCTCCACCTTGGCGCGCTCGGGCTGGACGACGTGCTTCCACGTCGCCTGCCGGTCGAGCGTGAGGTCCCAGATGCCCTTGAGGTAGGCGACGTTGAGGAACATCGCGTAGAAGAGCTCGGGGAACAGCGACAGCCCGAGCAGGCGCGCCCGCCGCCCGCCGCGCCACACGGTGACGACCCGCTCGAGGGTGAAGACCAGGCCGATGCCGATCCAGAACGGGAACCACACCCAGGTGGACGTCGCCAGCACCATGAGCAGGATCAGCAGGAGGTAGGCCCCGAGCGCGATCACGCCGTAGCCGATGCCGAGCTGCTGCATCCAGTAGCGGAAGGTCTGCGGGCGCAGGCCGTAGGCGGCGAGGTTCTCCAGGGCTCCGCGCTGCCAGCGCAGCCGCTGCGCCCAGAGCGCGCTCCACGACGGCATCACCTCGGTGACCACCGTGCACTCCCGGGGGGAGATCATCAGCGCGCCGAGGCACTTGAGCGCCATCGTCAGCTCGTTGTCCTCGGTGAGGGCCACGGTGTCGTAGACGTCTCCCGGCATGCCTGGGAGGAGCTGGCCGCGCTCCTCGGCGACCGCACGCAGGGCGCGCGGGCGGAAGACGGACGCCGTCCCGGTGAGCACGAAGACCCGGCCCCGGCGACGCCGCAGGTCGCGCTGGTAGCGGGTGTACTCGTTGCGCTGGAACTGACCGATCAGGCCGAAGCCGTCCTCGCCGTAGAACAGGCCGCCGACCGCCATCAGGGCTCGGTCGTCGGTGAGTCGCCTCGTCGCGCCCTCGAGGAAGCCGGCGTCGAGCGTGGTGTCGGCGTCCATGATCATCACGCAGTCGTTGTCGCCCTGGCCGGGGAGGATCTCCGCCAGCGCCTGGTTGAGACCGCCCGCCTTCTTGTGGGTGTTGGCGACGGTCTCGAAGACGTCCACGCCCGCCTGCCGGGCCAGCTCCACCGTCCGGTCCGTGCAGTTGTCGGCCACGACCACGATCCGTGCGGGCGGCATCGACTGCGCGAGGAGGGACGACAGCGTCTGCGAGATGCAGCCCTCCTCGTCGTGCGCGGGGATGAGGACGGTGATCGTGACGGGCCCCGCGTGCACGCCCCGGGTCTCGGCCATCACCAGCTTGGGGGCGAGCGGCATGCGGTCGCTGTCCTCGCTGCGGCGCGCATGCGTCATCAGGCGGCGTTCCAGCCCCGCGACAGCGGCCGCGAGGAGCAGCGCGACCCCGACAGCCGCGAGCAGCACGTTCGGCGACGGGAGCTCGGTGTCGTAGAAGACCCGCCAGACCCCGAACAGCACACCCTCGCTGGGGGTCTCGGCGGCGCGCGCGCTTCTGGAGGAGACGCCGATCCACAGGGCGCCCGCACCGAGGGTGGCCGTGCCGATGATGGCCAGGCCCACCGATCGCTGAAGCCACCTCATGACCACGCTCCCCGTCCCGTCGTGCGTCGCTGCACGCGTGCCATCAGTCCGCGACCGCGACGGGGACGGGGACGGGGACGGGGACGGAGGCGAGCATGAAGTCGTGCACGAAGACATCCATCGGCACCGGCTTGCCGATCATGAAGCCCTGGGCGTAGTCGACGCCCTCGGCACGGATCACGTCGAAGATCTCCGGGTCCGAGACGAACTCGGCCACCGTCTGCTTGCCGAGGTCCCGGGCGATGCCGACGATCGAGCGCACGATCGTGCGGTCGACCGACGAGCGGTGCACGTGCGCCACGAACTCGCCGTCGATCTTCACGTAGTCGAAGATCAGGTGCTTGAGGTAGTAGAAGGACCCGAAGCCGGCGCCGAAGTCGTCGAGGGCGAACCGGCACCCGAGGGCCGCCATCCGCTCGGCGAACTCGCGGGCCAGGGCGACGTCGGCCACGGCGGAGGTCTCGGTGATCTCGAGGATCAGCGCGTGCGGATCCACGTCGAAGCGCTGGAGCGCCGACACGATCGTCTGCTCCACCGCCAGGTCTCCCATGGACGCACCGGAGATGTTGACCTCCAGGCAGAAGTCGGGCACGAGCTCGCGCAGCTGTGCCAGCATCTCGATGCTGCGGTCGAGCACCCATCTGTCCACCCTCGGCATGAGGCCGGCGCGCTCGGCGATGTAGACGAAGCGCCCGGGAGGAATGAGCTCACCGTCGTCGCCTCGCAGCCGCAGGAGGACCTCGGCGGAGTCGATGCGGCCGGTGTTGACGTCCATGATCGGCTGGAAGTGGAGCGCGAAGCGGTCGTTGTCGAGCGCGTCCTCGATCCGGGCCTGCCACTGCAGCCGCATCGAGCTGCGCGGGCTCCGCGCGTCGCCCTCGGCGAGGAGCGCGACCCGGTTGCGACCCGACTCCTTGGCGTCGTACATCGTCATGTCGGCGAGAGCGAGGATGTCCGCGGAGTGCTCGGTGGCTGCGGCGAAGGTGACGGCGCCGACGCTCGCGGACACGCGACGACGTACGCCGTCGAGCGTGGCCGCGTGGTCGCGGATCCGCTCGACCACGAGGTCGGCCACGCGCTGGGCATCGGCCTGGACCCCGTCGGTGAGCATGATGGCGAACTCGTCGCCACCGACGCGCGCCACGACGTCGGTGCTGCGGATCGAGCGGCGCAGCACCCCGGCGATCGTGACGAGCAGCTCGTCGCCGGCGTTGTGCCCCAGCGAGTCGTTGACCTGCTTGAAGTTGTCGAGGTCGAGCAGCAGCAGGGCACCCGTCGGACCGTGTCGCCGGCAGCGGTTGAGGTGCCGCTCGAGCTCGTTCTCGAAGCGGCGGCGGTTCGCCAGCCCGGTGAGCACGTCGTGGTCGGCGAGGTGGGCGAGCCGGTCGAGGTAGCGACGGCGGTCGGAGATGTCCACGACGTTGACCATCACGATGTCGCCGACGTGCCGGTCCTGAACGACCGTGCTGCTCAGCGCCACGGCGACGTCGTTGCCTCCGGAGTCCCGGATCCGGCACTCGACGTCCATGTCGGTGCGCTCGGACATCAACCGTTCGAGATGGTCGGCGATGGCGCCCTCGCCGGGGGTCTCGAAGATGCCGAGGTTGTGCCCGACCATCTCCGAAGGCTCGAGGCCGACGACGACGGCCAGGGAGGTGTTGACGCGCACGATCGTGCCGTCGGGGTCGAGCAGCGCGACGCCGTGCGGGGCGTTGTCGAACAGGCGCTCCACCCGCTCGTTGGCCAGCCGCGCACGACGGGTCTGGCGGTCGAGATCGTGCACGATGCGCTGGATGACCGGGGCGAGCACGAGCGCCACCACGCTCCACACGGCGGCCCGCCGCCAGTCGCCCCAGGTGTAGGCGGGGGCGCCGACCACGACGATCGGTGCGATGAACACCAGGACCGTGAGGCCGCTCGCGATCCGCAGCTCCCCGCGGGTGCCGGTGATGGCGAGCCACAGGATCGGCAGCAGGACGCTCGCGCCGAGCCCGGACGACGACCCGCCGACCGCGCCACCCGCGGCGTGATGGACGAGGGCGACGAACACGAACATGAGGTACGCCGGGGCCGCGTCGAGCCACGTCCGCTCGGGTCGCCGCGCAGAGACCGCGAACAGGGCGAGGACGAGCACGAGCACGAGCACCGACAAGGCGTAGACCCACCACGCGCTGAAGTAGGGCGGGATGAGGATGACCCCGAGGCACGCCGCGGCCACCAGGGCGAACGGCGCGGCCAGCCCGATGCCGGGCTTGCCGTCGGCGGACCACAGCACGGCGGCCGCGAGTTGACGAGATCTTGACACGAACTTGATGGTAAGTGGATTTTTACCATCGCGGGTGCTTTTGGTGTCAGTCCTCCGCGTCGAGGTCCGCGGCGACCCGGCGATGGGCCTCCCAGATCTCGTCGGGCATCCGCTCGAACTGGGAGAGGTGCTCCTCGCGGAAGCCCATCTCCTGCTGCCAGCGCGCCTTGTCGATCGACAGGATCCGGTCGAGGTCCTCCTCGGGCATGTCCATCCCGGAGAGGTCGAGCTCCTCCTTCGTCGGGATGATGCCGACGGCCGTGCGCCGTCCCTCGACCTCGCCGTTCTTGAGCTGGAGCAGCCAGAGCAGCGGACGGAGGTTGTCGCGGTAGCCCGGCCAGAGGAAGTGGCCGTCCTTGGCGTCGCGCTGGAACCAGTTGACGTGCGCGAAGATCGGCTGCTCCTTGGCCGCTCCCACGATGTCGAGGTAGTGGCGCGCGTAGTCGCCCTCTCCGTAGGCCATGAACGGCCGGTTCGACATCGGGTCGTAGCGGAGCACGCCCTCCTTGCCCTCGGCGGCGGACGTCGCCTCGGCGCCCAGCGTCAGGCCGTCGTACACGCCTTCGGCCAGGTCGGTGATCGCCCGGATCAGCGGCTCCCGGTCACGGGTGCGGCCACCGAAGATGATCGCGTCGATCGGCACACCCAGGGGCGCGTCGTAGTCCTGCGCGATGTTGGGGACGTTGGCCAGCGTCGTGGTGAAGCGGCTGTTGGGGTGGGCCCACGGGGCGGTGTCGTCGTCCTTGCGGTCAGCGACGGGCGAGCCCATCCAGTCGAGCCAGCCGCGCCGGTCCTTCGGCTTCTCCTTGGTGCGCCCCTCCCACCAGACCTCGCCGGTGGTCGGGTTGTAGGCGACGTTGGTGAAGATGCAGTCGGTGTTGTGCCCGACCGACGCGAGGGCGTTGGGGTTGGTGCCCTCGTTGGTGTCCTTGGCGACGCCGAAGACGCCGTACTCGGGATTCATCCCGTAGAGCTTCCCGGTCTCCTCCTCGACCCACAGCCACGCGATGTCGTCGCCGTAGAACGACACGTGGTAGCGGTCGCCGAGGGCGTCGGGGGCGGCCATCATCGCCAGGTTGGTCTTGCCGGAGGCGCTCGGGAACCCACCGCAGATGTGGTAGCGCTTCCCGGTCTCCTTGTCGTCGATGCCGATGAGCATGTACTGCTCGGCGAGGAACTTCCTGCTCGCCCAGCCGTCGTACGCCCCCTGCCGCAGGCCGTGCGCGATCTTGCCGAGCAGCGCGTTCCCGCCGTAGGACGAGCCGAAGTGCAGGATCGTGCGCTCGTCGGCCACGGTCACGAAGTAGCGCTTGTCGCCGTCGGTGCCCTGGCCGAGGTTCTCCAGGTCGCCGGTCACGTGGACCGCGCGCACGAAGTGGCCGGGGTCCTCGAGGTCGTTGACGAACTGCACGCCGACGCGCGCCATCCGGATCATGTGGAGCACGACGGTGCGGGTGTCGGTGATCTCGACGCCGGCCGCCCACGGCGCGAGCGCGTTGCCGGCGGGCGCCATGAGGTAGGGGACGACGTACATCGTCTTGCCCGTGCTCGCGCCCCGCATCAGGTCGTGGAGCTTGGGCTTCATCTCCGAGGAGGGCCGCCAGTTGTTGTAGACGCCCCTGTCCTTCTCGTCGGCCGTCGCGACGATCGTGCGCTCCTCCGAGCGCGCGGTGTCCTTGTGGTAGCTGCGGGAGTAGTAGCGGCCCTCGCCTGCCTTCTCCAGCTCGCCCGCGGCGACTGCCTCCTCGAGCAGACGTGCGTCGTCGGAGGCGTTGACCACCTCGATGCGCTCCGCGCCGGTGAGCTCGGCGTACTCCTTCACGAACTCACGGACCTGGGGGTTCGTCAGCCCGGCGTCGTCCAGGGCTGCCTCGAGATCTGCCATCGGCGCTACCTCTCATCGTGCGACGACGTGCCGTCTGGCACGGCCGTCGGCGTGTGCGGGTGCTAGGCACCTTAGGGCACGTCCCACGTGGTGCGACCAGCCTGTGGGGGTGGTCCTGATTTCGCCCGGCCGTCGGCGGTCGGCTATCCTCACTGAGTCCTCGCGGGCCTCGTGGCCGCGTCGATGAGCGCCTGTAGCTCAACGGATAGAGCATCTGACTACGGATCAGAAGGTTTGGGGTTCGAATCCCTACAGGCGCGCAACACTCGAAGCCGTAGGTCAGTCCGCTGACCTGCGGCTTCTCTGATTTCACGCCGCCAATCGGCGCGAGCCCCACTCAATCTTGAGCCGCTCGAGCGGCGTCAGGACGTATTGGGACAGCGAACCGTGTTCGGCTCGGAGCACAACTCGAAAGTTCCTTCTCCCAACCGTATTCCAGTCGGGCGCTTGGGTGCGGTCGCGGTTATGGGTCGCCCGTAAAGTCGATAACCTGACGCAGGCTTCGACCGTGAGCGAGATTGTCCATCCCCTCGTTAACGTCGGCCAAGGAGATGGTGGAGGTGATGAGCCGCTCGATAGGCAGACGCCCCGCCCGCCACAGTTCGACAAACCGTGGGATGTCGCGCGACGGGACGGCGGATCCGAGGTAACTGCCAACGATCGAGCGTCCGCCAGCCACCAGCCGCAGCGGTGAGACGCTGGCCATCGCAGCGGCGGCAGGCAGCCCCACCGTGACCGTGCGCCCGCCGGGTCCAGTGAGCTCTATGGCGCTCTCGAACCCGCGGACGTTCCCCGCGGCCTCGACCACGACATCGGCGGCGAGACCTGAACGAACAGCCTCGTCAGGCCCAAGCGCAAGGTGCGCTCCAAGGTCGCGAGCCAGCTTGAGCTTGTCAGCGGCCGCGTCGATGCCGACCACTGTGACCCCCTCGACGGACAGGGCAGTCAGGAGTGCCGCCATGCCGACTCCTCCAAGCCCCACCACGGCGACAACGTCGCCAGGGCAGGGCATTCCCGCGTTGAGGACTGCTCCCCCACCGGTAAGCACCGCGCACCCCATCACAGCGGCAACTCCGGGCGGCAGGTCGTCGTCGACCGCCACGACCGAGCGCTCGTCTACCACCGCGTGTGTCGCGAAGCCCGAGACACCGAGGTGGTGGCTGATTGGCAACCCGTCGCGCGAGATCCGCGAACCGCCGCCGATCAGGAGCCCGGCCTCGTTGGCCGCGCTCCCGACGACGCACGGCCGGATGCCGTTTGTACGGCATCCGTCACATTCTCCGCAGCGAGGGAGGAAGGTCATGACAACGCGCTGACCGACCAAGAGCTCTGTGGCGCCCGGTCCCACTGCTTCGACCCGGCCACATGCCTCATGTCCGAGCAGCATTGGCACCGGACGGGGTCGGTGGCCATCAACGACCGACAGGTCAGAGTGACAGATGCCTGCCGCTTCGGTCCGGATGAGCACCTCGCGCCCTTGAGGCGCGTCGAGGTCGACCTCCCCCACTGAGAGCGGCGTGCTGTCGGCGTATGGCATCGCGGCTCCGAGGACCTCGAGGACAGCAGCTGTGACTTTCATCCGTGCCCCTCTGTGACGGTCGGCGCGTCGAGGACGAACCCGCTCAGATGCTGCTCTATGAGCAACCACGCCGAAGGTCGCATTGTTCTGGCAGCCGGGATGACGGGTGCTTCCGAACAGACGTCGGGGGGCCCATCGTGCCCCGGCGGCAATCGAAGCCTCCTTCGGGAATGACACCTAGGACCCAACTGTCGTCGAATCGACGCATCCTTCCGGGCTCGACGACTTTGTTCATGCTCAGCGCTCGCGCGTCCAGCCACCGAGCTAGGCTTTCGCAACGTCGATCAACACTTTTCCGATGGCTCCGCCCTCGACCGCTGCGTGCGCGTCGGCCGCCTGCTCGAGCGTGTAGTGGTGCAGCGGCAGTCCGCGCTCGTCACCGACCCCAAACCCGCTATCAGCAACCGCTGCCGTGATGTCCTCAGCCGCCGCGCGCAGCGCCGCCTGCCCGACGGTGTAGAGCAGCACCCATTGGAAACGTGCGTTGGTCGAGAAGGTCTCGCGGACGCTCAGGGTCACCTCGTCGCCACCGTTGTTGGCATAGATCGCAATCGTCCCGCGTGGCTTGATCACCTGGAGATCGAGTCGGAGGTTCTGCGCGGGTGCCACCTCGACGACGAGATCGACCCCGTCCGGCGCCAGGTCACGGATCAAGGCAACCGGGTCGCCGTCCCGGTAGTTCACGACGTGCGCGGCGCCAGCCGAACGCGCTAGGTCGGCCTTTTCGTCACTGCTCACTGTGCTGATCACCGTGGCACCGGCCCACGTGGCCAGCTGGATCGCGGCGTTGCCGACCGCGCCGGCCCCACCCGCTACGAGCACGGTCATCCCCGCGAGGGTTCCGGGAGCGAGCCGGCCGGGACCGCCCTCCCAGGTGGTCAGGGCGCGATGCGCAGTGACCGCCGGGACGCCGAGGGAGGCGCCCACGTCGTACGACGCAGCGTCGGGCAGCACGGCGACGTTGGCCACGGGGAGGACGACCAACTCCTGCGCCGTGCCCCCGGGACGGGTGTGCTGGGCGAGCATCGTCCAGACCCGGACCCCCGCCGTGGGGGCGGTGACGTCGGGCCCCACGGCGTCGACGACTCCGGCGCCGTCCTGGCCGGGCACGATCTCAGGAAATGCCAGCTCGCCCATCCCGCCGGCGCGGAACTTCCAGTCCGTCGGATTGACACCGGCGCGGACGATCCGCACCCGGATCTCCCCCGGACCGGGCTCCACGGACTCCCGCTCGACCAGCTTGAGCACGGAGGAGCTACCGCTCTCGGTGTAGATCACAGCACGCATCGTGACTCTCCTTCATCGGGGATTGTTTCCCACGGGACGAGCGCAAGCAGGCCTCAAGTTATGCCGGGCACGGCGACAACGTCCTACGCCAACACCGAGTCCTCGGGGCGGGCGCCACCGAGCACCGCAGCGACGTTGCTCAGCGCGCGATTCGCCATGGCCTGGCGCGTCCGGTCCCCAGCGCTTCCTAGATGGGGCACGAGCACCACGTTCTCGAGCTCAAGCAGCCCAGGGTGCACCAAGGGCTCGTGTTCAAACACATCGAGACCGGCCGAACGAATCTCTCCAGTCCGCAATGCGTCAACCAGCGCCTGCTCATCCACCACCGGTCCCCGAGACGTATTGATCAGGATTGCCCCGGCCTTCATCGAGACCAGCTCCTCTCGACCAATCAAGTGGTGGGTCTCGGGCGTCAGCGGGCAGTGCAGGGAAACCACGTCGGCCCGTCGCAGCAGTTCGGGGAGGTCGACCGGTTCAACCCCAAGTTCTCGGGCAACAGGACCGCTGGCCCCCCGGCCGGTGGCAATCACCCGCAGGTCGAATGCTCGCGCCCGCCGAGCCACGGCCATCCCGATGCGGCCGAGCCCGACGATGCCCAGGACGCAGCCGGCGCTGAGGTCCATTCCAACCAGCATGTCCGGTCGCCAACTCCAGGGGACCCCCGTCCGCAGGAAACGGTCACCCTCTGCGACCCGCCGCGCTGCTGACAGGATCAACGCCATCGTGAGATCGGCCGTCGCGGCGTCCACGGCGCCGGGGGTGTTGGTGCCGATGACGTCGTGCTTGGCGAGGGCGGCGACGTCGAAATTGTCGAACCCCACGGCCATGTTCGCCACCACGCGTAGTTGCGGTCCAGCAGCAACGATGAGCTCCTCATCTACCCGTTGGGTCAGCATCGTCACGACGGCCACAGCGCCCGCCACACTGCGCAGCAGTTGCGTGCGCGGCTCCACTCCCCCCTCGCGGTATGAGCTGACGCGCCACTCCTGCTGCGATGCGAACTCGAGGGTCTCGGGAGTCGGGGTGTAGGCGAGGTGGACATGCGGTGGTTCCTGCATCACGCTCCTCCACTCTCGAGTGTCCAGAATCTGTCGCAATTGTATACATGAATCTGGGCTAGCCCTAGAAGGTCGCAATCCCTGACTGTTAACGTGCTGGTTGAAGCGAGCAATCCGCCTCTATTGCATGCAGTACCGGCAGAACGCCCACCAATGTCTAAGCCGCGCGAGGGAGCGCCCCATGGCTCAAACACAAGGTCGCACCGTGCTGGCCAACGCCACGTTCCTGGTCGGGGAGGACCTGACGCCGACAACTGGCGCACTATCGGTGTTGGGCGACCGGATCGAAGCCATCGGTCCTGACGTCGCGCCCCGACCCGGTGATCAGGTGATCGACCTGACGGGTGCCACCGTGATGCCCGGCCTGATGGACGCTCACTGCCACTTGGTGTACCGCAACGTCGCCGACCCCTACGACATCGAGCTACGCCAGTCCGTTCCGGCAGCGACCATCGACGCGGTGTTCAACGCCGACGTCCTGGTGCGCGCCGGATTCACCACGATCCGCGACGTCGGCAGCCGCGCCAACATCGGTGTCGAGGTTCGAGACGCCATCCGTCGAGGCGACGTTCGGGGCCCAAGGGTGAGGGCCGCTGGGCAGATCGTCTCGTCACCAGGTGGCCTGGGCGACTTCCAGCCGAGCCACATCATGGAGGGCGCGACCTACCGTTCCGGTCTGGCGACCCTCGTGGTCGGTCCGCACGAAGCGCGCGCGACCGTGCGCCGTCAGCTGAAGGACGGCGCGGACTGGATCAAAGTCGGTGTCAGCGGGACTGGATTCAACGCGCTCTGCCCGGCCGAGCGCAGTGGCCTCTCCGAGGAGGAGTTCCATGCCGTTGTCGACGAGGCGCGGCGTCAGGGTGTTCCAGTCGCAGCGCACGCCGAGTCCGCGGACGCGATCCGGAGCGCTGCACGCGAGGGCGTGCAGACCATCGAACACGCGATCTTCCTCGAAGACGACGCCCTGGAGGACGTGGTGGCCAACGGTGTGACCATCTCACCAACCCTTTCGATGTACCGCGCCTTCGCTGAGGAGGGCGCCGAGATGGGCATCCCCCACGTCATCGTTGAGCAACACAAACGAACGCACGCTTCCCACGTGCTCAGCATCGCCAAGGCCGTCGCCGCTGGCGTGCCGATCGTCGCGGGCGGCGACGCGGGGCTGACCCACTTCCCCCAGGGAGCGTGCGCACGCGAGGCCGCGACCTACGTGGAGCTGATCGGCATGTCGACCACGGACGCCCTGCGCACTCTGACCGTTAACGTGGCGCGACTGCTGGGGGTCCTCGATGAGGTGGGCACCATCGAGACCGGCAAAATCGCCGATCTCGTCGCGTGGAACGCCGATCCGCTGGCAAACGTCCGCGTCCTCACCCAGGACGGCGCCCGCGTACTGGTGATGCAGTCCGGAACCGTCGTCCCCTGAACACATCCACGCAACGCACGCCCATCCACGGAGGACGCATGGCTCAACCCATCGACATCGCTATCATCAACGGGACCGTCGTCAACGACGGATGGAGCGGACCTGCCACCGTCGGCATCACCGGCGGGTTGATCACACACGTCATCGGGCAAGGCCAGGAGCTCCCTGCAACCCATTCCGCGACACGCACCATCGATGCGCAGGGGATGCTCGTGCTGCCCGGTGGCGTCGACCCGCACACGCACATCGACATGTTGATCGGCGGCTGGGCCACGCTCGACGACTACGCAGCCGCGACGTCCGCAGCGCTGATGGGCGGGACCACCACCGTCATCGACTTCGCCATCCCCGCACCTGGCCAGTCCCCGCTCGCAGCTGTCCAGGAACGTCAGGAGATGGCCAGGACAGGTTTCTGCGACGCGGCACTGCACGGGTGCGTCGTGGACTGGACCGACTCGACGGCCGACCAGCTCGCCGCGATGGCCGAGCTCGGCGTTCGAACCATCAAGCTGTTCACGACCTACCGGGACGTGGTCATGGCCGACTCACGCACCGTGCTACGGGTGATGGAGGCGTTGCGCGAGCTCGGCGGGCTTGCCATCGTGCACGCGGAGGCCAATCACCTGATCGAAGCCCGCGAGGACGAACTGGAGCCGGAAGGGGGCCTGTCCGCGCCGAACCACGCGCGAACACGCTCCGAGCTCTCCGAGGTCGACGCCGTCGAGAGGGTCCTGGCGATCGCCGAGCACCTCGGGGTCCAGGTCTACTTCGTTCACCAGTCCACAGGAGAGGCTGTCGCCGCCGTTCGGGCGGCGCGTGGAAGGGGTGTCGCGGCCTACAGCGAGACGTGCCCCCACTACCTCACGCTCGACAGCACGGAGTACGACGGGCCGCACCCCGAGCGCTTCGTGTGTTGTCCGCCGCTGAGGCCAAGGGGGACGGTCGAGGACCTGATAAGAGCCACGTTGGCCTTCGATGTGCACACGGTGGGCAGCGACCACTGCTGTTACGACACTGCTCAGAAAGAAGGGCGGAGCGATGATGTCCGGGCGATGCCGGCAGGACTTCCCGGGGTCGAAACGCGCCTTCCCGTTACCTACACGACCTTGGTTGTCGAGAACGACCTACCGGTCGAGAGGTTCGTCGCGCTGGTGTCCGCCAACCCGGCGAGGCTCAACGGCCTCTACCCGCGCAAGGGAGTGATCGCTCCGGGCTCGGATGCAGACATAGTGGTGTTCGACCCGCAGGTAGAGCGTGTGGTTAGGGCAGCCAAGCTGCACATGAAAACCGACTACTCGCCCTATGAGGGACGGACGCTGCGTGGCTGGCCGAGCATCGTGATCACGCACGGCGTGTTGGCCGTTGACGAGGGGGAGATGCTCGTTGCAGATCCCTGCGGCGAATCGGTGCCCTCACTCCCCGTGTGGAACTCGGGCCGCCTCTGCTGAGCAGTGGCCGGGGATGCGTCCCGCCCGGAGCGAGAAGGTCCCAGATCGTGGTCTGGGACCTTCTCTATTGCTCGAGCGGCACGATGTCAGGTGCCGCAGGTTCAGCCGATGTCGAGCAGGATCTTGCCGTAGGCCGTGCGCGAGGCGAGTTCCTTCTGCGCCTCCGCGGCGTCCTGCAGGTCGTAGCGCGAGTTGATTCGCGGTCCGAACGTCCCGCGCGAGACCAGGTCGAGCACATGCCGGAGCTCGTCCCTGGTCTGGGTGTGGGAAGAGATATAGGAGATGTGCCTGCGGAAGAACTCAATGATGTCGAAGCCCACCACTTCACCTGCATGGGCGCCGATGCTTACCAGCCTGCCGTAGGGCCGCAATGAGAACATCGACTTCTGGAAGGCGGACCCGCCGACGACGTCGAAGACGATATCCACGCCCCCTCCCTCGGTCAGCTCGTCGACCGCCTCGGTCACGTCGGTGGCGGTGTAGTTGATCACGTGGTCGGCCCCATCCTCGGTGGCCCGCTCGAGCTTCGCGTCGGTGCTGGCCGTGCCGATCACGGTCGCTCCGGCTGCCTTGCAGATCTGGAGCGCAGCCGACGCCACCCCGCTGCCGATTGAGTGAATCAGTACCTTGTCGCCAACCGTGAGCCCAGCACGGGCGACCAGTCCGTGCCATGCGGTGCCGAAGGCCGTCATCGTGGCCGCAGCGTCCGCAAAGTCGAGGTTGTCGGCCAGCGGCAGGCAGTGGTTCGCGGGCGCAAGCATGCGCTCGGCATAGGTCCCGCGGATGTGTTCGCCGAAGAGCAGCCGGTTGCTGCAGAGGTTGTCCTGTCCGCGCAAGCACCACTCGCACGTCCCGCACGTGCGGATGTAGGAGACGGCCACGCGCTCACCGATCCGGGAAGGATCCACCCCGGCTCCAACCTCGGAGATCACCCCGGCTCCCTCGATGCCCAAGACGTGGGGCATCTCGAAGTCGAACCGGGAGACCCCCTCGCGGATGTCGATGTCGACGTGGTTGAGGGCTGCTGCGCGCAGGTCGACGACCACCTCCCCGAATCCCGGTTCGGGATCGGCGATGTCGCCGTAGCGCAGCACCTCGGGGCCGCCGAACTCCTCGAACAAGATCGCTTTCATGCGGTTCCTTCCTGGTGGGACTTGTCCGCAGCGATGCCGCGGAAGTGATTGATGACCTCGCTGCTGGTGACCACGTCGGCGTACTTTGCGTCAATGTCGACGAGGTTGGCCTGGTGCTGCTCCCAGCTGCGGTCACCGACGGCGTCACTAACGACCAGTGAACGGAATCCGTACGCATTCGCATCGACCGCCGTCTGGCGGACACATCCTGAGGTGGAGCAGCCGATGTGGATCACGGTGTCGATGCCGCGATAGTTCAGCACCTGCTGAAGCTCAGTGCCGATGAAGGCGCTGCTGTGCCGCTTCGTCAGGACGTATTCGTCGCCCACGGGCGCCACTCGCTCGTCGATCTCGACCCACCGACTGCCCACAATCAGGACCCCGAGCGCGGGCACCTTCTGGGCGAAGAGGCCCGCGTCACTGAGGTCGGGCCGGTAGGCCACTCGGGTGTAGAGGACGGGCACGCCTGCCGCCCGCGCCTCCTCGAGGACTGCCTGGCCGACCCGAATGGGCTCGTCTTGATGGCTCGAACCCAACGCGCACGCCGGGTCAGTCATGCCGTACTGGAAGTCGATCACCAGCACGCACGGTCTCCGGCCGAACCCGGTGCGGTGGGCCAGGCCCTTCTCGGCGTAGTCGTCGAGGGTCTGCTGGCGGCTGCTCACGGCTAGACGTTCTCGGGGGACTTGCCCGGGATGAACTTACCGATGCCCTGGGGCCCGACCCACTCGCCCCTGTCGACCATCACGTGGCCGCGCAGGATCGTCGTGACCGGGAACCCGTGGACCTCCCAGCCGTCCCAGTTGCTGTAGTCGCCGCCCGAGTGCAGGTTCTCGTCCTGGGCGTAGGTGTGCTTCTCGTCGGGATCGAAGACGACGATGTCGGCATCGGCTCCGGGACGGATGACTCCCTTGGTGCCGTAGAGACCGAACAGCTTTGCCGGTGCCGCAGCGGTCATGTTCACGAACCGGGTCACAGCAAGGTTGCGCTTGACGACCCCCTCGGACCAGAAGACCGACATCCGGGTCTCCACACTGTTCGTGCCGCCCGTGACGTTGTCGACCGTGTCGCCGACGATCTTGGCCTCCAGCTTGATCGTGAAGTCATCGCTCGCCATCGTGTGCAACCGACCATCGAGCGACGCATCCCACAGGACGTCGCGGTGCTCGATCGGCTTGTTGGGCGGGTAGTTCATGTAGCGCTGGCCCTGCGGGAGCTTGTAGAGCTCCGGGTCGAAGACGAGGTTGGGGTGCAACACCTCGGCGAAGGCATCGACGCCGCTCGCGCGTGCTTCTGTGATGGCGTCGACGGACTCCATGGCGGAGACGTGCACGATGTAGAGCGGTGAGCCGCTCCGGCGCGAGAGCAGCAGCATCCGACGGACGGCGGCCTCCTCGGCCAGGGGTGGCCTCGCCTCGCCGATGTTCCAGAACTGCTGACGGTTCTCCTGGTACAGCCGGCGGGTGTGGTAGTCGATGATGCACTCGTCCTCACAGTGCACCATCACGATGCCGCCGTGCTTTTCGGTCTCGAGCATCGCAGAATAGATGCGACCGTCATCGGTCATCATCCCGCCGATGGTCTCGCTGCCGCTGAAGGCTGTGAAGAACTTGAAGGAGACCACCCCGCCGCTGATGGCGTCCTTGATCTGGTCGGCGTTGTCCATCGTCCAGTTGCCGGTCATGATCGCGTGCATCGCGTAGTCGGAGTGCGGGTTCTGCTCAGCAGTGACAGCCAGCTTGTCCTGGACGGAGCTGAGCAGGCCCTCACCCTCCCCGGCCATCGAGAAGTCGATGTAGGTCGTCGTGCCGCCGAACAGGCCCGCCCGAGAACCGTCCACCGGAGACTGTGCGGACATCGCCTCTGAGATGGACAGGTCGTAGTGCACGTGGGCGTCGATCCCGCCGGGAACGAGGTACTTGCCCGCGGCATCGATCACCTTCTCCGCGCCCACCTGGTCGAATTGTCCCCGGCTGCCAAGCGCGGCGATCTTCTCGTCATGGATGGCAACGTCGAAGGGAAGGACGTCGTGCTCCGTGGCCACGAGTCCGTTCTTGATGATCAGGTCGTACATCTGGTCCTCGATTCCTAAGGGGTGGTGTCGCTGTATGATCTGGCGGACCGCCCCGATGGGGGCGCGGATCCCAGTCGAGCTAGATGGCACCTGCTTCTCGCAGCCGGTCCAGCTCCTGGTCGTCGAGTCCCACGACGTCGCGGTAGAACGTGTCGCTGTCCTTGCCGATGGGGCCACCGAGGTGGCGGACTCCTCCCGGGGTCTTGGACAGCCGCGGGTGGACGTGCACGGTCGATGTCGGCCCGAGCTCTTCGTCGTCGACTCGGAGCAGCAAGTCACGCGCCTGGAAGTGCGGATGGGCCGCGATCTGCGCCGAATCGTTGACCGGCGCTCCGGCCACCCCAAGTCGCTCGAAGAGATCCAGCACGTGATCAACCTCGTGCTGCACCATCCAGGCGTCGATCTCGGCGTCCAGTTCAGCGACATTGGCCAGTCGTAGCGCGTTGTTCAAGAAGCGAGGGTCGGTGATCAGATCCGGTCGATCCATCGCCGCGAAGAGCTTCTCGACGATCCCCTGGGTGCCTCCGGAGATGGCCACCCACCGGCCGTCCTTGGTCTGGTACGTGTTGCGCGGCGCCAGGTCGCCGAGGCGGTTGCCACTGCGTTCCCGAATGATGCCGAGCTTCTCGTAGTCGAGCATCACGTAGTCGATGAGCCTGTAGTTCGCCTCGATGATGGAGTTGTCGATCACCTGTCCCGTGCCGCCATTGACGTCTCGCCAGTAGAGCGCCGAGAGCACCCCCATCACGCCGGACAGCGCAGCGACTCCGTCCGCCAGGGGATATCCCGAGAGAACCGGTGGACGGTCTTCCGCGCCAGTCAGGTAGGACAAGCCGGAGAAAGCCTCGGCCAGCGTCCCGAAACCGGGCTTCGGTGCAAACGGGCCAGTTTGCCCGTATCCCGACGTGCGCAGGACCACCAGACGCGGGTTGGCCTCCAACATGCGCTCCGGCGCCAGGTTCCACCGCTCGAGGACCCCGGGTCGGAAGTTCTCGATCACGACGTCGAACTGGGGAACCATCCGCATCAGCAGGTCCTGACCCGCCTCGGTGTTCAAGGCGAGGGTGATCAACGTCTTGTTTCGTGCCAAGCCCTTCCACGGGAGGGACGTCCCTTTGAACTGGCTGCCCCAGAGCCGTACCGGGTCACCGGTGACGGGCATCTCGGCCTTCACCACCTCGGCTCCGAAGTCCGCGAGATAGGTCGCTGTCCACGGCGCGGCCATCATGGTCGCCAGGTCCAAGACTCTCAGTCCCTCGAGGGCCCCCGGGCCCATCGTTGCCGGCGTCAGAGACTCGACATTGTGTGGCGGGATCGCTGTCATTGGCTTCGCTTTCGTTGGGTTCAGGAGGTAGGCGCTGGGGCTGGTCAGCCAGCGATCAACGGCGGCACGGCCTCGTGCCACTGCGTGTCGCGCTGGAAGTCTGCGGCGATCTGGAACAGCCTTGCCTCGCGCCAGGGACCGGCGGAGAGGGCGATGCCCACCGGCATCCCCGATGGATGGAAACCGATCGGCAAGCTGAGGGTGGGGCCGGCGTGCAGGGCCCAGGGGTAGGTGATCCGGCCGAGCGCTTGCGTCTGGGCACGGGAGTCGTAGCCTCCGACGGCCGGCACGTCCACAGATACGACAGGTGTGACGATGGCGTCGAGGTCGTCGAACAGCGAGTCCAGGTGGTGGCGATAGGAGACGCGCCACTCCAGCGAACGCGCAAGATCCGTCGCCTTCACCTCGAGCCCTCCGCTGAGACGTCCTCGCACGTCGTCCGCGAAGTCGTCCGGCGAATCGCGCAACCTCGACTCGTGGACAGATGCGCCCTCGCACTGCACGATGCGCGTCCAGTGCTCGAAACCGGCCGACTGTCCGAAGTCCCCCACAGGGACAAGCACCAGTCCTGCGCCGCGGGCGTAGTCGAGGAATTCCTCGACTCGCGCGGAGACCCCTGGGTCGAGGTCGTCGAAGAAGAAGTCCTCAGGAACACCCACGCGCATGCCACGCACGTCGGCACCGAGTCGTGCCGTGGCAGGCTCACCCTTGGTGGGCAAGGAGTAGGGATCCAGGACATCGTGGCCGACAAGCGCCTCGGTCAGTTGGGCGGCAACCACCGCAGAGCGAGCCATCGGGCCTACAGCGTCCTGGGTGCGCGCCACCGGCATCACCCCTCGGTTGGAGATGGCGCCGAACGTCGGTCGCAGTCCGACAACTCCATTGAGAGAGGCCGGGACGCGTACGGACGCACCGGTGTCGGTACCAAGGGCGATGTCACAGTATCCGGCGGCGAGCGCAGCACCGGAGCCGCCGCTGGATCCGCCCGGAATCCGGTCCAGGTCCCAGGGATTGCGACAGCTGCCGTAGGTGGTGTTCTGCGTGGTGGCTCCCCACGCCAGCTCGGCCATGTTGAGCTTGGCGACCACTACCGCGCCCTGACGTCGAAGGAGATCGACGGCGTGGGCATCCTCGGTCGGCACGTTGTCGGCGAGGAAGGACGCGCCGGACGTGGTGCGCACTCCGGCGGTGTCGATGTTGTCCTTCAGGCCGACCAGGAGTCCGTGGAGGGGGCCACGGCTCCTACCTGCCTCGAGCTCCTCGGCGCGGGCCTGAGCCTCGGCACGGGAGTCCTCGATCCAGGTGATGACCGCGTGCACCTTCTCGTCATGCTCAGCGAAGCGGGCACGAGCCTCATCCCACCGGCGAAGAGCGTCCATGGTCGTCGTCAGCACGTCGTTCTTGCTCCCGTTCTGAAGCCGTCTTCTTTGGGTGTCCGCACTGTATGCAATCTGAGATACACCCGTCAACGGCTTCTTCTCCGAGTTGGACTCCTCGCCATTCAACGGACCGCGCCATGTCTGCCCGCCTGTGCGCGGTGAACTGCCTCTGACGGGCGCCGAAAGGGCATCTGTCCCGCTGCGGAGAGCCAATGATTCCGCTTGCTCCGCCGAGATGCCCAAGCCTCCTAGATGTGTACAATCTAGGTACTGAGCAGTCGGGAAGTTCGACATTGCGGTGGTGCACGGGCTCCGGACACGTGCAAGGATTCTTTTACGCTGCCACGAGGCCATCCGTGCTCAAATATTGGTCGGCACCTCTGCATGACTCACACCGATTGCGAGATCATCACCCATGGCCGGACCCTCCGAGCGCGCCGCTGACCAGGCGTACCGCCTGCTGCGACGCGACATCATCAGCGGCGACCTTGGGGCCGGGCAGCGCTTGGGCGAGACGGACCTGGCCGATCGCTACGGCTTCAGTCGCACCCCCATCCGCGAGACGCTGCGCCGGCTCGAGTCCGAAGGCCTTGTCGAGGTGGAGCCACATCGCGGTGCTCGCGTCATCGACTGGAGCGACGTGGACGTGGAGGCGGTCTATGACTTGCGTGCGCTGGTCGAGGGCTACGCAGCAAGGCGTGCGGCGACCAGGATCACCGAAGCGGAGATCGACCGGATGAGCGGCCTGTGCGACCGCATGGAGGAGATCACCGCGGCCAAGGGGACCGACGACCTCGAGCGTGTGGACCAGATCGCGCAGTTGAACATCGACCTTCACGGCTCGGTAGCCGACCTGGCAGGCGCCTACCAGGTGGCGGCCATCCGGAACATCTTGTTCGTCGTGCCCCTGGTCCTGAGGATGATCCACACCTTCACCACCGAGGATCAGATCCGCAGCAATCACCACCACCGCGACCTGCTGGCCGCATTCACGGCCCGCGATCCGGACTGGGCCGAGTCCGTGATGCGGTCGCACGTCCACGCCGCCAAGGTGCGGTTGCTCGAACAGGCCGCCACCGACGTGCTGTCAACTGCCGTCAGCGACGACTGACTCGGCTGCTCCACGCCCGACGGATCTACGCACGGGGCGGCTCGCCCAGCCCCACAGCACCGACGCCAGGAGCATCTCGGCCGCAGCCAAGGACCACGCCGCCGGCATGCCGACGCTGGTCGCGAGCAGGCCGAAGGTGGAGGGCCCAAGCACTCCGCCCGTGGCGGACGCCGCCACCAGCATGCCTGAGGCTCGTGCCGCGGTATCGCGATGCGCCGCCACCACAGCGTGGGTGAACAGCCCGTTCCAGCCCCATCCGGCGCCGAAGGCCACGAGGGTCGCCAGCAACAACGCCACCACCGTCTGGGCTGCTGCGATGCCGACGATCCCAACTGATCCGACGGTCGTCAGGGTCGCCACGACCACGAAGGGCCGTGGGCTCGAGGACAGCCGCCAGGTGAACACGAAGCGCCCCACGATTCCAAGTGCGCTCCCTGCCGCCAGCAGGAGTCCGGCGGTTCCCGCATCGATGCCCTTGCCCAGGGCCGCCTCGACGTAGAAGGCACCGGTGGCACTCACCGCCGCCATGGCCAACCCCATGCCGACGATCAACGGACGCAGGTCGCGTCTCTCGGCCGGCGTTCCCCCCGCATCCCCGGCGGGCGTCGGAGCACGGCTCGTTCGCCTGTTCCACGAGCTGCCGACGAGGACGAGCGCCGGGAGCGCCAGCAGCATGACCGCTACGAAGGTCCAGCGCCAACCGAGGGTGAGGGCGAGCACGGGAACTCCGACCCCGGCCAGCAGGCTGGCTGCCGGAAGGGACGACTGCTTGATGCCGAAGGCGATGGGCAGCCAACGATCAGGCACGCACTGGATGACCGCCAGGTCGGTAGCAGGAGTGATGACCGCGCTGGCCACTCCCCCCAGCGCAATCCCCAGAAACAGCACTGGCGTGGTCGGGGCAAGCGCGACCAGCACCAACGCTGCGCAGGCGAGCAGCGCGCCGCCCCGCAGACCGGACGAGGCCCCTCGTCGTTGCACGAGCCGTCCACCCAGCGTTCCACTGAGAGCCATGGCCATCCAGTACGTGGAGACCAGCAGGCCGAGCACTCCCGCCCCGAATCCGAGGTCGGCGCGGATGAAAGGCCCAGTAGCGCCGATGAGGAAGGCCGGCACCAACGCCAGACTCGCCGACGCACTCACCACGCCGATCGTCAGGCCAGTCGACGGCGCCCGAGTTCCAGATCTCATTCAGCGATTGTATGCGACATGAGCCCCGATTCGCCCGCCCCTGCGGTCAGCCTTGTGAGGTCTCTGGCGTGATGGTATACATCTATCGTTCTGCCACACCCGATGTGGGCCCGCTTCATCGTTGGCCCCCTAGTGCAGAGGTCGCAGCAGTCTCCATGGATCGGACCAGCGCCACCACCGCATCCCGGCAGGATGCGCCGGCATCTGCGGGTCTCCGCACGGGTGCACTCGACGACGTACGGGTCATCGAGCTCGGCCAGCTCGTCGCGGCCCCGTTCTGCGGCCAGATGCTCGGCGACCATGGCGCCCACATCGTGAAGATCGAGCTGCCCGGATCCGGTGACGGCCTGCGCCAGTGGGGCCAGGTGTTGCCCGATGACCGATCCCTGTGGTGGTCCGTCCTGGCCCGCAACAAGCGCTCGGTCACCCTCGACCCACGCAGCGCGCAGGGTCGCGCGGTCCTGCTGGGACTCGTCGCGGAGGCTGATGTCCTGGTGGAGAATTTTCGTCCCGGGACCCTGGAGAAATGGGGTCTCGACTACAACACGCTTGCCCGACACAACCCCCGCCTCGTGCTGGTCAGGATCAGCGGGTTCGGACAGACGGGGCCCTACGCTGGACGAGCAGGCTTCGGCGCCATCGGTGAAGCGATGGGTGGGCTGCGGCACCTGGTCGGCGAGGCCGCCCGTCCCTCGAGTCGGACCGGGATCTCCATCGGCGACGCGCTGGCCGGTCTCTTCGGAGCCTACGGCGCCCTCGCAGCGCTGCATGACCGCGAAGTGACCGGCCTCGGCCAGGTGGTCGACGTTGCGATCTATGAGGCCGTCCTCGCGCTGATGGAGTCGGTAGTCCCCGACTATCAGGTCACGGGCTACCTGCGCGAGCGCACCGGCGCCGTGCTGCCCGGCATAGCCCCGTCCAACGCCTACCCCACCGCTGACGGCGATGAGGTCCTCATCGCGGCCAACCAGGACAACCTGTTCGGCCGCCTCGTTCACTTGATGAACCGACCCGAGCTTGCCAGCATGCCGCGATACGCCACCCATGGCGCCAGAGGGGACCATCAGGTCGAATTGGACGCGCTCGTCTCGGCCTGGACAGCGACCATGGATGCAGACTCTCTTCTTTCTCTGCTGGCTGCTGCAGGAGTGCCCGCGGGACGCATCTACCAGGCGCCCGACATGTTCGAAGACCCGCACTATCAGGCGCGTGAAGCCATCGTCGACGTCGAGGATCCGCACTTCGGATCCCTGAAGATGCAGAACGTCTTCCCCAGGCTCTCTCGAACTCCGGGATCGGTCCGGTGGACCGGACCTGTCCTCGGCCAACACACCACCGAGGTCCTCCACCACGGCTTCGGTGTGGCCGGAGACCCCATCCAACCGACTCGCCGGCCCCGCCGTGGGGCAGGAACATGACGGCCCCAGGCCGGATAGGGAGTAGAACATGAGCGAACCCGAAGTCCGTGTCGTCGAGGTCCTGTGCCGCGACGGGCTGCAGACGATGGTCCACGAGAACGACTGGCACGTTCCGACCACCGACGAGAAGGTCGAGATCATCCGTCGCACCGCGGCAGCTGGCGTGCCAGAGCTCGAGGTCACCGGCTTCGTGCACCCCAAGGTCATCCCCATGCTGGCCGACGCGGACGAGGTGGTCCGCAGACTGCCGCGAGACGACGGCACTGTGTACCGCGCCCTGGTGCCCAACCTCAAGGGCGCCCAGCGCGCTGTGGACGCGGGCTGCCAGAAGCTGTCAGCGCTGATCGTGGCAAGCGAGACCTATAACCTCAAGAACGCCCGCATGACCCTCGCTCAGAACATCGAGCAGATCCGTCTCATCGCCGAGCTCGCCACGGAGTCCGGCGTCGACATCGACGTCAGCATGGGCACTTGCTTCCTGTGCCCCTACGAGGGTCCGATGCCCGAGGAGCACATCCTCGGACTCATTGAGACGTTCGTCGACTTCGGCATCCACGACATCGCGATCGCCGACAGCATCGGCATGGCCAACCCGCGCATGGTCGGTGAGCGCTGTGCGGCCATCATGAAGCGTTGGCCCGACCTCGTCCTCGGTGTCCACCTCCACGAACGCACCGGGATGGCAATAGCCAACGTGGTCGCGGCCTATCAGAACGGCGCCACGTCCTTCGAGTCCTGCATCGGCGGATACGGCGGGGGCATCGCCATGCCCGTCTCGGTGATGGGCATGGGCAACGTCCCCACGGAGGACGTGGTGCACCTGTTCCGTGAGATGGGGGTCGAGACCGGCATCGACCTCGACGCCATCCGGGCGCTCAGCGCGGACGTGGCCGACCTCATCGGAATCCCCTCACGCTCCCGCGTTGCCCAGTACGGCACGTACGAGGAGTTCCACGCGCTCTCGCTCGAGCACGCCTGAGTCGTCAGGGTGGCGCCTACTGCACGGCGTCACCCTGACGGAACCGTGCGGTGATCTGGGCCAGTTGTCGACGAACGGCGGGCGAGAGCAGCACATCGCAGGCAGCCACGGTCACGTCGAGCTGGTCGGGCCTCGTCACGCCCACCAGGGCGGAGGTGACCACCGGCTCATCGAGCACCCAAGCAGCCGCGAGGACGGGCAAGGAGAGGCCCTCCTGGTCGGCCACCAGCTGGATCTCACCCACGGCTGAGAGTGCGTCTGCGTGCCAGTAGCGCTCACGGTAGAGAGCGGCGGCTCCGGTCGCGGAGAAGCGGCTCCCTGCGGCGGGACCGCTGCTCAGGACGTGCTTGCCGGACAACAGTCCGCCTGCCAGGAGGTTGTAGGTGAGAACTCCGACCTGCTCCTCCCGACAGAGCGGGAAAAGCTCACGCTCGTTCTCGCGGAACAGCAGGTTGTAGCGCGCCTGGACCGAGACGATGGTCGCAAGACTCCTGACCTCGGCTCGCCCGATCGCCCGGGCAAGCTGCCAGGCCAAGAAATTCGAGACTCCGATGTAGCGGACCTTGCCCGACTGCACGAGGTGGTCCATCGCGGCGAGCGTCTCATCGATCGGCGTCAACGGATCCGGCCGGTGCAGCTGATAGAGGTCGATGTAGTCGGTCCGCAGCCGCCGCAGGGAGGCCTCCGCGGCGGAGATGATGTGGCGACGACTCAGCCCGACATCCCACGGTCGTGACCCAGTGGCGCCCTGCACCTTCGTGGCCAGCACGAAACTGTCGCGCTTCTTCTCCAGCCAGCGGCCGACGATCGTCTCGGTAACGCCAGCCTCTTCGGGGCCGCTTCCGATAGGGTACTTGTCCGCCGTGTCGATGAAGGTGATCCCGAGGTCTTCGGCACGGTTCATGATCAGCTCGGACGTGGCTTGATCGCACTGGCCGCCGAAGGTCGCGGTTCCCAGGCAGAGCCTGGAGACCTGGAGGCCGGTGTGGCCGAGTCGTCGATAGGGAATGTCGTTCACGGGGATGCTCCTTCCACGGCGACAGTGGACGCCACGAGAACCGGCCCTGTCAGGTGACGGCGAGCGAAAGCCAACGTGAGCACCGCCATTAGAGACACCGTCGCGCAGCAGAGCCACGCCCAGGTCCATCCCCCGAGGTGCTCGACGACCGCCCCCACGCCCAAGGGAGTCACGACGGCGCCGACATTGATCAGGGTCAGTGCCATGCCTGTCGAACCACCCACGCTGTCCGAGCGAGCCTCGGCGACGGCTGCGATGTAGACGCCGTTCCAGCCCGCAGCCCCGATCCCGATGAGCGGGAGCGCGAGGAGAAGCAGGGCATTGGGCCCGAACGGCAGCATGATCATCCCCGCAGCGCCCAGCAGCGCGTTGACCTGGAGGACCGTGACGCGGCTGGCGGGATACAGGTCGGAAAGGAACCCCCACGCCGGCCTCCCGAGCACAGCCCCTACGAGAAGAAGCGATGCACCCAACCCGGCTTGCTGGGCGGAGTACCCCCTGTCCTCGACGAGGAAGACCGCCATCATCGCGAACATCGTCACCTGAACGCCAGCCATCATCAACCCGTAGCCGTATCCCAAGGGCAGTCGCAGGACTGTGCCGGCAGGGATCACCCGCGTCAAAGCGGCCGTCCCGGTCCTGGCGCGGGCGCGCGAGCTCCGCGCGGAGGCACCCGCGTACAGGCACACCAACAGGCACACCATCCCCGCAGCGCCCAGCGCCAGGCGCCACCCGACCAGGTGGCCCAGGCCCGGGAGCACGGCGCCTGCGGCCATCCCACCCAGCGGCACCCCGCTCTGCTTGAGGCTCATCGCCAGCCCACGCCGACGCGCCGCGGCGGGGTTCGCCAGCACGGAGGTGGCCGGGTTGACGGTCCCGTAGCCGCATCCAAGGATCCCGATACCGACGTAGAAGGACACCTGCCCGGGCGCGAGAGCAGCGATGCCGGTCCCGACAGCCATCGCGCACAGCCCGAACACGATTACCGTCTCCGGTGCCGTCCGGTCGCTCAGCCCGCCCGCGAAGCGGGAGGTGAGCAGCGCACCGAAGTAGCCGACCGACGCGATCGCCCCCACGCCGGTCGCTCCCAGGCCCAGCTCGCCCCGCAACAGTGGCGCGAGCACCGACGCACCGACGAGCGCGAACGCGCCGGCCCCCAAGGTGGCGAGCGAGAGCGGGACCCCCGAGAGCTCCCCGAGCTCACCGCTCCGGGTCGGCCGTGTGCTCACCTACGGCGTCGTTCGCGACGAAGTCTGAGGATCTGCGAGAACGCCACGGCGGTGATCAAGGCCCCGCCGTAGAAGAGGTTCTGAACGAATGACTGGCCACCCAGCAGTTGGAGACCGGTGATGCCGGTGACGAGGAAGTAGGCAGCGATCATCGTGCCCCAGGGGTTGAACCTTCCGGGCTTGATGGTCGTGGACCCGAGGAAGGCGGCAGCGAAAGCGGGCAGGAGGAGGTCCAGCCCCGTGGCCGGACCGGCGGAGCCGGAGGTACCCACGATGAGCACACCACCGAAGGCTGCGATGGTCGCTGAGGTCGCCATCGCGCCCCAGCGGATGGCACCGACGCGGATGCCGCTGAGCCGAGCGACCTCGGCGTTGCGTCCCACGATGACCAACCGCTGGCCCACCGGGGTGAACTGGAAGACGTACCAGAGGACGAAAGCCAGGGCCAGGCCGTAGTAGAACTCCAGAGGGATGCCCAGCAGACGGGTGCGGATCACCGCATCGATCAGCGACTGGGAAACCCCGGTGATGGTCCGGGCGTCACTGATCCACAAGGTGATACCCGACACGATGGTGCTCATGCCCAGAGTGACGATCAGGCTCTGAATTCCCAGGACTACGGTCAAGGCGCCGTTGATCAGGCCGATGACCAGGCCCAGACAGATCGCCGCGGCAATCGCACCCAGGATCGGCCAGCCGTGGTTGACGTTCAAGATGGCGATGGTGACAGCAGACAGACCTGCCACGGAACCCACAGAGAGGTCGAAGTCACCGGTGCTGAGAGGCACGATGAGCGCGAGGGTGACGACGACCAGCACCGTCTGCGAGGCGAGCAGGGACGAGACGTTGGTCCAGGAGAAGAACGCTTGTGGCTCCAGGATGCTGAACACCGTGGCGACGATGAGCCAGACGAGCGGAAGGGCCCACGCCTCGACGCGCTTTGCGCGACGGGTGCGTCTGGACTGGGCGGCGGCCGTCGTCGTGTCTGCTGAGGGTTGCTGCTCGAGCTCAGACGTGCTCGAGGTGCCGGCGGGCGAGGTGGTCATGAGTTCTCCGAAGTGTCCGGGTTCGACTGGGTCTAGTGCTGGGGGCTGTCGGCGGGGCTCGACTCGCGGCCATGACATTGATCTGCGATGTTGGCCTTCGTCAGGTGCGGGCCGGAGATGAAGCAGACGATGCGGCCACGCACGATGACGCCGACCCGATCGCACAGGTGGGCCAGCTGGTCGTAGTCAGAGCTCGCGCAGATGGCCGCTGTCGTGGCGGTGTTGCCACGGATCAGCTGATGGATCTGTTCGCGGGCACCGATGTCGACCCCCTGGGTCGGTTCATGGACCAGCAGCACTCGCGGCTCGGTCTGCTGCCACTTCGCCATCATCGCCTTCTGCTGATTCCCGCCGGAGAACGAGCCGTACTCGAGATCGGGGAGCGGCGGACGTACATCGAACTGGTCCATGAGCGACTGCGCGTTCCGCTGCATGTCGCCGGTGTGGAGCCGCCCGCCTCGGAAGTACTTGTCCAGCACGGTCACGTTGATGTTGTCTGCAGCGCTCAGCGTCGCGATACTGCCGTTGTTCTTGCGGTCGGCCGGCACGAGGCCGAGCCCGGATCGGACTCCAGCTCGCGGCGTGTGCTTGCTCAGGTCCACCCCGGGGGTGCCGGCAAGCGTCATTTGCCCGCTCACCCGGGGCAGCGCGCCGTACAGGGCATATACGACGTCGTCGTATCCAGAGCCCACCAGACCGGCGAACCCGAGCACCTCGCCCTCATGCAGCTCGAAGGAGATGTCGTGCAGTGAATCTGTGGTCAGGCCCTCGACCGTCATCACTGCGGGGACGTCGCTCAGATCATTCCCGGCCGACGCGATCACCTCACGGGAGAGGTCGTGCCCGATGATCATCCGAATCAGCCCGTCCTTGTCGACCTCGGCCGTCGGCACCGTCCCCGCAGTGCGACCGTCGCGCAGCACGGTGACCTGGTCGGTCAGCTCGAGGACCTCGTCGAGGTCGTGGGAGACGAACAACACGCTCGATCCGTCCCGCACGATGGTCCGCACGAAGTCGAAGAGCACGTCGACCTCGTGCTGCGGGAGGAAGACGGTGGGCTCGTCCAGCACCAACATGTTCGCCGAGTCCTCGCCCACGCCACCCTCGCTGCGCAACGACTCGATGGCGCGGATGATCGCGAGCATCGCCCGGTCGACGGGCCGGATCTCCTCGACCAGGCTGGTCGGGTCGAGATCGATCCCATGGCGCTCGAAGATCAGCGCTGCCCGACTGCGCGCCGCGCGCCAGGAGTAGAACGCTCCTCGATCAGCAGCAACCTCGCCAAGGAAGAGATTCTCGGTGACGCTCAGACTGGGGATCAGGCCGAGGTCCTGATGGACGAACTCGAAGCCCAGCTCTCTGTGTTGCCCGGGACGTAGCGGCAGGGCCACGTGCCGCCCAGCGACCTCGAGCGTGCCCGAGTCAGCGCCATGGAAGCCGCTGAGGATCTTGATCAGGGTCGACTTGCCGGAGCCGTTCTCGCCCAGCAGCCCGTGGACCTCGTTGCGGCGCACCACGAGGTCGACGCCGTCGAGGGCGCGAGCACCGCCGAATGTCTTGGTCAGGCCCTGCACACGGACCAGGGGCGGGATGTCAGCCACGAAGGGTTCCTTTCGGGAGCTGTCGCCAGAAGCGGCGTGCTGGTGGTCGGTGACGGCCCGTTGGCCGCCCTCTCCGGGGAAAGGGCGGCCAAACGGGCTGCCTAGGGCGTCAGATCAGCCACCCCAGAGCTCGCGATAGCCGGCGGGGTACGCGTCGCCGTAGCCGACTCCGGACTCGGCCGGCTCACCTGCGTCGGTGACGTTCGTGTCGTCCCAGATCCGGATCGGCGTCCGGGTCGGCACGGTGGGCTCACCCAGCATGATGCGGAAGGCTTGGTCCATCGAGGCGTAACCGATACCGATTGTGTCCTCGCCGACGTTCATCGCCACGACGTCGCCGTCGCGGATGAAGTCCAGGGCGAAGGGCGATCCGTTGTAGCTTGTGATCTTCACCTGACCTGCCTTGCCCAGCGTCTCCACGGCCGGCACAGCGCCCGCGACCATGGCGTCGTACAACAGGTAGACGTAGGTGATCGAGGGGTCTGCCTGGAGCGCTGACTGCACCTCGCCCTGGGTCTTGGTGTTCCAGTCGGCAACCGGGATGTTGATCACCTTGGTCTCACAGTCGGGACACTCGTTTGCGAACTCCTCCTCCATCGCGTCGATGGTCCCGGGACTGGGAAGGATGTCCGAGCCACCGACGATGAGCACCTTCGCAGAGGCACCCGAGTCTTCGATGATCCAGTCAGCCGCGGCCACACCGGCGGTGTAGAAGGGTGCGGTGACGAGACCTGCAACGCCTCCGTTGCAGCCTTCGCAGTCGGGCGGCGGGACGGAGCCGTCGTCGTGGAAGTGAACGACGAGCACCGGGATGTCGGCCCTCTCGGCCGCTTCAAGCTGCGGTTGCAGAGCTCGAGGGTCCGGGGCGCCGTTGAGGATGATCAGATCCACTTTGGCGCTGATCGCCTGGTTCATCCCCTGCACCCACTGGCTGACCTGCGACTGATTCTCGAAGACCGTGTAGTCGAGGCCGTAGTCCTCGGCGACGCCCTTCATCGTGTCGGAGATGCTCTGAACGAAGGGGTTGGCCACAGCGGGGATCTCGAGGACCTTCTTGCCCCCGAGCGACGTGGGATCGATGGGATCGCCCGGCGACTCGAAGGCGGGCAACTCCTTGGCAGCGGCAACGGCATCCGTCACCTCACTGGACACCTTCGAGCTGTCTCCTGAGCCACCACCCCCTGACGCTCCTGGACTGTCGGTGCTGGACGTCGAGCAACCCGCCAGGAAAGTGGCGCCTGCGACGATCCCGATGGCCGCCTTCAGGAGTCGGTGTGTATACATTCGCAGTTCACGACCTCTCTTCCCTGACCGTCAGGGGTAGGCCCATAGAACCGCGTTTCAGCCGCTAGGTCAACGAATACGGGCGCAAACTGGCAATCTTCATCGAGTTGGTCACATAACGGTTGCCCACTGGACCGTATGCAATCTAGCCGTAACATGAGCACTCCTACTGACTCCGAGAGGTGACCAGATGCGCGCGACCGCTTACGAAATCGCCGTGCTTCCAGGCGACGGAATCGGACCGGAGGTGGTGGCGGCAGCTCGGGCCGTTCTTGACGCTGCTGCTGACGCGACCGGTCTGCACCTCGACTACACGAACCACGAGGCGGGTGCCGGTCTCTACCAACGCAGCGGGGTCGGCATCACCGCCGAGACCATGGCGGCGATCGGGCACGCCGACGCGATCCTTCTGGGCGCCATGGGTCTGCCCCACATCAGGCAGCCCGACGGAACGGAGATCACGCCACAGATCGACATCCGTGAGCACTACGGTCTGTTCGCCAGCCTTCGTCCGGCTCGGCTGCTTCGGGGTATCACGAGCGTGCTGCGCGAGGGACATGTCGACATGCTCGTGATCAGGGAGACGACCGAGGGGCTGTTCGCGGGCCGACACGACGCGCACCCCGACGACCCGGATCAGGTCTCCGACCGGATGACGATCACTCGAACCGGGAGCGAGCGACTCTTCGACGTGGCCTTCGAAGAGGCCGAGAGGCGCCGGGCGAGAACTGGCCGAGCGAAGGTGACGCTGTTGGACAAGTCAAACGTGCTGCGGAGCTTCGCGTTCTTCCGCAGCGTCTTCGACGAGGTCGCGGGACGCCACCCGGACGTGGAGGCCGAGCACCTCTACGTCGATGCGGCCTGCATGCTGATGGTGCTCGACCCGGGGCGCTTCGACGTCATCGTGACCGAGAACCAGTTCGGTGATATCGCATCCGAGCTTGCGGCAGGCATCTCAGGCGGGCTCGGAATGGCACCCTCCGCCGACATCAGCCGGGGCCATGGCGTCTTCCAGCCATGTCATGGCACCGCTCCTGAGCTAGCTGGTCGCCACTGCGCGAACCCGCTGGCGACGATCCTGTCCGGGGCGATGCTGCTGGACTGGCTCGCCGGTCGACATGCCGACCCCGCGGCCGCCCGTGCGGCGCAAGCGATTCGCGAGGCGGTGGAAGCGACCACCGCCAACGGGATCCTGACCCCCGAGGTAGGCGGCACAGCTACGACGCAAGAGGTAACGGCGGCGGTGATCAGGGCGATCGGCACGTCCCTCGCGAACGGCGCATCGCCTGAGGACCGGACATGACGATCGTCGGGAAAGATGAAGTTCAGCATGGTGACGAGGAGAGCCGGGAGCACGGCCTGGATCTCCTCCGCGACCTGGAGAGGCAGATCCTGTGGCTGTCGACGGCCATCGTGCACCACGCCAACCGCGTGCGACCCAACCCATCGGGGATGAAGGTGGGAGGGCACCAGGCGTCGAGCGCCTCGCTGGTCAGCGTGATGACCGTGCTCTGGTTCAAGCACCTCACGAAGGACGACCGTGTCTCAGTGAAACCGCATGCCTCACCGGTGCTGCACTCGATCGAATTCTTGCTGGGCACTCTCGACGAGACCGCGCTGACCACCCTTCGGGAGTTCGGCGGCCTGCAGAGTTACCCCTCGCGCACCAAGGATCCGGTGCCGAGCGACTACTCCACAGGCTCGGTGGGCATCGGCGCCACCGCCCCGGTGTGGGGTGCGCTGTCACGCCGCTACGTCAACGCGCACTTCGCCGACCACGACACCCGTGGTCGGCAGTACTCGCTGCTGGGTGATGCCGAGCTGGACGAGGGCGCGTGCTGGGAGGCGGTTCTCGACCCGATGGTCGCTGGGCTGGGCGAGGTCGTCTGGATCGTCGATTTCAATCGCCAGTCGCTGGACCGGATCGTGCCAACACTCGGCTCCGAGCGAATGGAGCGGATGTTCACCGCCGCAGGTTGGCAAGTCATCACCGTCAAGTACGGCAGGGTCCTCGACGAGCTGTTCGCGCTGCCGGGCGGACACGCACTTCGCCGGAGGATCGACACGATGAGCAACACGGAGTACCAGCGGATGCTCCGCCACACTCCCACGGAGATGCGCGCCCAGCTTCCAGGCGACGGGGCTGATGCCAGCGCGCTGGAAGCCCTCATCCTCACGATCGACGACGAACGACTTTCCGCTGCCGTCCGCAGCCTGGGGGGACACGACCTCGAGCGGCTCGACGAAGCATTCGACGCGATCGACGACACCCGTCCCACCGTGATCATCGCCTACACGGTGAAGGGTCGTGGCCTCCCCAGTGAGGGCCACCCTCAGAACCACTCGGCGTTGCTCAGCGATGCCCAGATGGCCGAGCTGGCAGAGCAGGTCGGCGCACGCCTGGATGCTCCGTGGCAACCGCTGACAGGGATGGACGCCGCCCTCGGCCTGGCCCAGGAGGTGGCGCAGCAGCTGGTCCGGGTGCCCGCCAGGGCGCCTGTTCAGCTGGTACTGCCGCGAGACCTCGGCAGGACCCCGGCGGGGACCAGCAACACCCAGGCAGCGCTGGGTCGGACCCTGCTGGACCTCTCCCGCTCCCACCCCGACATCGGTCGACGCATTGTCACAGTCACGCCCGACGTAAGCTCCAGCACCAATCTGGGCGGTTGGGTGAACAAGATGGGGGTCTGGTCTGCCTCCGAGCAGCGCGACTGGTTCGCTGATGACGGAGAGACGATCCTGCACTGGCGCGAGCGGCCTACCGGACAGCATGTGGAGCTGGGCATCGCAGAGACCAATTTGGTCGGCCTGATCAGCGAGCTCGGCGCGACCTGGAGCCGCTGGGGCGAACCGCTGCTTCCCATCGGCGTGGTCTACGACCCTTTCGTAAATCGGGCGCTTGAGCCGTGGTCGTTCGGCATCTACGCGGGCGGGCAGTCCATCCTCGTGGGAACCCCCAGTGGGGTGACCCTGGCGCCTGAGGGCGGAGCGCATCAGTCGATCACCACCCCCTCCACCGGCATCGAGCAACCCGGGTGCACCACTTGGGAACCCGCGTTCACCCTCGACACGGAATGGTGCCTGTTAGCGGCCATGGGCCGGCTCGGCAGACCCGACGGCAGCTCGGCGTACCTCCGACTCTCGACCAGGCCGATCGATCAGCTCCTCGCTGCGGTCCCGGAAGACCCCGCTGCGCGGGAGCTGCGCCGACGGCAGGTTGTCGCGGGCGGCTACAAGCTGCGCCGATGCGCAACGAGCGTGGCCACCATCGCAGCCATGGGAGCTATCGTGCCCGAGGCACTGACCGCCGCCGAGCGTCTGTCTGATCTCGGGGTCGAGGTGGAGGTGGTGTGCGTGACCAGTGCCGATCTGCTGTTCCGAGCGATCCAAAGTCGACGCGGAGCTGACCCGGCCGAGAACTGGATCCTCCCGCACCTTTTCGCGGACGCGGTATCGACCCCTCTGGTCACCGTGCTCGACGGACATCCGCACAGCCTGGCCTTCCTGACTGCCGTGACACGGGGCCCCTCAGCCCATCTCGGGGTGAGCACCTTCGGGCAGTCGGGAGACCTGAACAGCGTCTATGCCCACCATGGCCTCGACACCGACAGCATCGTGCGTGCCGTCCTGGAGCTTGTCTCCTAGGGCAAGGGCGACCGACCGTCTATTGCACGTACCGAAAGGGCACGATCCGGAAGGGAACCAGATGGCGAAAGTTGCAGTCGTCGGATGCGGCGCCATGGGGTCGGTGTATGCCGGGCTCATGCAGAAGTCGGGTCACGAGGTGCATGGGGTGTCCCTGTGGCAGGACCACGTCGAGGCCGTGAACGCGCACGGGCTTAGGGTCTACGGCGCCAGCGGTGACACACGTGTGCGCCTGGCCTCGATGTCGATCGCTCCGACCGGCATCGGCGAGTGCGACCTGGTCGTCCTCGCGACCAAGGCATTCGACGTCGAGGCGGCAGCACGGGCCAGCCGCCCGCTGCTGGGCCACTCGACCGTGGTGCAGTCGATCCAGAACGGAATCGGCTCCCCCGAAAGGGTTGCCGCCGTGCTAGGTCCTGAGCGGCTGGTCGTGGGTGTCGTGGGCGGATTCGGCGCGTCAGTGCCCCAGCCCGGCGAAGCGCATCACAATGGGATGGAGATGGTCAGGTTCGGTGCGTTCGGCGGTCTCCCGGCCCGGGACCTCGACACCTCTGCTGAGGTCTGGCGATCCTCGGGGTTTGCCGTGCGGCTCTTCGCGGACACCGCCCAGATGGTGTGGGAGAAGCTCATCATGAACGTCGCGTTCTCGGGCACGGCCTGTGTTACCGGGCTGACCATCGGCGAGGTTATGGCGGACCCCAGCGCGTGGTCGGTCGCCGAGTCCTGCGCGCGCGAGGCCGTGGCGGTGGCTCACGCCACCGGCGTCACGCTCGACGTGGGCGATCCGATCGAGCACGTCCGAGCTCTGGGCGCCAAGATCCCGCGGGCTCGCCCCTCGATGCTGCTGGACTCCACCCTTCACCGACGTGGCGAGGTCGACGCGATCGTCGGACAGGTCGCCGCCCTCGGAGAGCTTCACGGTGTCGCGACGCCCGTTCTCCGCACCGTGGCCGACATCGTCCGTGCCCGGGAGGCGACGTACGTGTAGGGCGGGGGCTCAGCGGCGTACGGCGTCGATCTCGAGGCGCACGTAGTCGACCTCAGGCGCCGGGAGTGCCTGCCGTACCTCCCGCACGAAGCTCTCATGCTGGGCGTCTGGCAGCCGGTCAAGGTGGCTGCCGAGCACCACCGTCGCGAGGTACTCCTCGAGGACGACGGGATCTGCGCACTGGAACGGATCCGCCCGCAGCCGCACGTCCAGCACCTCGAATCCTGCCGCGTCCAGTCGTTGAGCAGTCGGCTGGGTGTCGGCGAAGTGCCACGGGTCGTCGCTCTGCCCCGTGACCCGTTGCACCGCCCGGATGACCCCGTCCACGTTGCCAAGGCCGCCGCAATCGGAGACCAGCGGCGCGCCGGACACCATCACTGCGGCCAGGTTGGTGAACAGGAGGTCATGGTCGGCAACCCAGTGGAAGGCCGCGACACTCATGACGGCGTCGACTGGCTCGACCGGGATCGGCCCGACCAGGTCAGCGTGCACGTACTCTGCGGCGCCAGCGAGCCTGGTGCGCGCCTGATCCAGCATGCGCTCCGAACCGTCCAGCAGCACCAGGCGAATGCCGGGCCAACGCGCCAGTGCCGCGCGGGCGTCGCGGCCGGTGCCGCACCCAGCGTCGAGCACTCGGGCAGTCTCAGGCAACCGGTGCGCTGCGAGCCGGTCGAGGACGCCGGCTCCCCATTGCGCGTGGGGCAACGGCAGCGCGTCGTAGGACTCGGCATTCCATTCACGGAGCATGCCGCCAGTCTGGCTCGTGCCACGGCTCGGCCACGAGGAAGCGCGGACCATGAGATGCCTTGTCACCAGTCAACGCAGCCAAGTGCATTGGTCCGTGCTGCCCCGAGTTCTCGCCACTGACTAGCATCACGGCCGTGACTACCCACGATCCCAGGCGCTTGGGCGGGATCCATGAGATCGCCGCAGACGAAGCGACGGGTGAGATCTTGTCCGCATACGACCGGGTGCGCGAGATGCTGGGCGTCTCCTTCGTACCGACCATCTATCGCATGGCCGCCACGCACGAGAGCCTCTTCCTGGAGGCCCTCGAGCGGCTCGCGCCCTTCATCAGTGAGCGGAGGCGGAGCGGCTTTGCCGATGAGGTGGGATGTGTCGCACGGCAAGCGTTGACGGGTTCACCGGAAATCCGACTACGGGAGGCGCTGAACCCGCAGAGTTCTCGTTTGATTGAAAGGTACTCGTCGGCCAATCCACTCAATCTTCTGTTCGCACTGGGACTGCTCGGCACGGACACCGGAGAGTGGAACGGGGTCATGTCGCCGCCGCTACCCCCCCGGTCTGACGACATCTATGTGGATATTCAGCGCTGTCACGGCGGTGGCACTGTCCCCGGCCTTTGGCGCGAACTGGGCCAGCACGCCGACCAACTGGAGTTGGTGTGGACTGCCACCCGGGAAGAGGCGGATCGCGGAGGTTTTGACGATGCCCGTCGGGCGGTGCTGGGGCATGCGGAACGGACGATCCGTGATGCTGGAGTCGTGTCACGGTCGCATGCCGCTTCCCAGCAAGAAGACCAGCAGATCCACCAACTGCTCGGGTGGTTCCCAACCGGCATCGCCACCATGGTCGCCGAAACCGAGTGGCTGAAGTCACAGAGATAGAGGATCGACCCCGGCGTTGGACCAGGTTGTCGGCGTGACAAGCTCGTCCTCGCTGGCGGGCGCGTGGCGCGGACAAACGACAGCCGACGCGAGATACGTGCCGCCCAGCGGCGTTGCGCGGGGCAAACGCAAGCATTTTGTCCCTGCGCCAGAGTGCCGCATCAACCCACTCGTAATGACGGCCGACGATCGGGTGGTTCCGTACGCGGTACGACGGCATGCCGTGCGGACGGGCTGCGCACGTCCACGCGGGTCGGGGCTCGGTCATGTCGTCGCCACAGATGGAAGACTCTCGTCGCGGGACTCGTGCAGCCATGACGCTCCTACGATACTTAGCCTCAGGTACCGCCGGCGAGCGGAGGAAGAGCACAACCGCCCCCACCACTAGGGTCCCGGCTGCGAACGCGCTGGCATTCGAGGCGCCAGACTGGGTGGCCGCCGCGCCCGAAAGGAGCCCTCCGAGAAGCTGCCCGCCATGACCGGACATGACGTAGACCGACATTCCGCGGGCGCGCACCTCGTCGCTGATCGCCGCGTGTGCGGCTGCGTTCAGTGAGGCCATCACCATCAGCCAACCCACGCCAAAAGTGAACGTGGCGACCAGCGGACCCGCCGCCGGGAGCCGCTCCCCAGATGAGAACACTGGCCCCTCCGGTTCCGGCCAACCCGAATGCCACTGGGAGGGTCGCTCGCGATCCTAGGAAGAGTTGGATGCGCGGGAGAGAGAGGGCGCCGGCGACGGCGCCGAGGCCGCCGGCGGCCATGAGGACGCCGTAATAGGCCGAGGAGGCCCCGTGCATTTCGTCGCGCGCGACGATCGGCAGCAAGGCCCAGGTCGCGCTGGCCGGCAAAGTGAACGACATGATCGTGACGAGCACACGTCGGAACGCGACGTTCGTCCGGGCCGCCGCGAAGCCCCCGGCCCAGTGTCGTCGCACTTTTGGATGGCCTGTGCGGTGCCACGTGCCATCGCCAGGTCGCCACCACCACAGCCAGGAAGGTAACGGCGTTGAGGAGAAACACCCACCCAGGGCCGGCGAGCGCGACGACCACGCCGCCGATCGCCGGTCCGATGACCCGGGCTCGGTTGATGCTCATCCCACCTAGCGCCGCAGCCTGGCTGATCTGCTCGCGCCCGACCAGGGTCGGGATGACCGCCTGCCAGGTGGGTGGGCAGCGCCGTGCCGACACCGAGGAGCGAGGTGCCGAGGAGGACCACCCCACGGCCTGCCCCCACCCAGCACGGTGACCACCCCGAGGGCGCCACTCAAGGCCGGCGTGGCGATGTTGGTGACGAGCAGGAGCCGGCGCCGGTCGAACATGTCTCCCAGCCAGCCGCTCGGGACTGCGAGGAGCAGTACCGGCAGGCTGGTTGCCGTCTGCACGAGCCCGACCAGGATCGCCGCACCGCCGGAGTCGGCCACCTGCCACTGGGCGCCGACAACGAACATCCAGGTGCCGATGTTGGACACCAACTGGCCCAACCAGAGGTAGCCGGAAATGCGCTAACCCGGAGCGGCGCCCACGCGCCGCCCGTCACCGAGACTTCCGAGGGGCGGTCGGGGTGCATCAAACCGCTGGCTCCGCCGTCGATCCGGGCGCGCGCCCAGCCTCCACCGCGTGAAGCGAGGCGATCGCCGCCTCGAAGGAGTTGCCGAGGTGCTCGCGCAGCAGTCGCTCCGCGAGGTCCGGGTCGCCGTCGATGCAGGCGTTGACGAGGGCCACATGCTCGCCGATCCGCTGCTCGGGCGTGCCGCGCCGAGGCAGCGAAAGTCGTCGGTACCGCTCACTGTTGTCCCACAGAACCGGCAGCAGCAGCTTGAGCCACTTTGAGCCAGACAGCGAGTACAGCTCCATGTGCAGCCGCTCATGGAGGTCACGGCTGCGCGTTCCGGTCGCCGTCGGTGGTCGACTGGGTATATTCGTCGAGCAATTGCCTGAGCATGGTCTGCGCGGGATCGGTCATATGTTCGACGGCGCTTCGCACCGCGAGGCTCTCCCAGGTCCTTCGAGGCGAATTCGATAGGTGTCCTCCAGGTCGCGCGCCGACATCTGCGCGACGGACACCCCCCGATGCGGGCTGCGGTCGATGAGACCCCGCTGCTCCAAGAACCGCAGCGCCTCGCGGATCGGGACCGCGCTCGTCTGCAGCTGCTCGATGTACTTGTTCAGACGAATCGGGCTGCCAGGTTCTGCGACACCCGAGACAATTTCCTCGCGCAGTTCCGCCAGGGCCAGGTCCACCAGCGTACGGGGTTCTTGCTTCGGTCCATCGAAGTCCTCCGAGTCGATCCCGCTCGGGTCCTCGAGCGCAGTTGACAGTGGATCGGCGCTGGGCCACCCTTTCAAGGATCTTATCTTTCATCGAGGCGCTGCTGTCGACTTCTCGGACGCATCGTGCAGATGACAGGCCGCCAAGTGACCTGGGCCTACCAGCATCTGGCGCGGGGCGACGACGGAGCACACCTCCATCACGTGGGGGCATCGCGTCCGGAACCGGCAGCCCGACGGCGGGTCGAGCGGGCTCGGCATCTCCCCATGGACGGGCACCGCCGCACGCCGTTCGCTCGGGTGGTCTGGCAGTTCGGCCGCGAAAAGCGCCTGGGTGTAGGGGTGCTGCGGGCCGCCCGGCAGCTCGTTGGCAACGGATTTCTCCACGACCTGGCCGAGGTACATCACGGCGACGTCGTCGGCAACAAAGCGGACCGTCGCTAGATCGTGGGTGATCAGCAGGTATGACGTTCGCCCGTCCTGCAGTTCACGGAGCAGGTTGAGCACCTGCGCCTGGACGGACACGTCGAGCGCCGACACTGGCTCGTCGAGGACGACCAACTTGGGTTGCGTGATCAGTGCCATGGCGAGCGCGATCCGCTGACGTTGGCCTCCGCTGAACTCGTGCGGACGGCTCCTCGCATGCTGGGCACGCAGGCCCACGCGCTCGAGCATCTCGCCGACGCGGCAGCTTCACCTCGGCCTTGGTCTGGCGGCTGTTGACCACCAGCGGCTCCGCAACGATGTCGCGCACCCTCATCCGAGGGCTCAGCGACGACCAGGGGTCTTGGAAGACCGCCTGCACGTTGCGACGGAACCACGAAACGTCCGCGCGCGCTGAGGTGGTGGACGTCGCGGCCTTCAAGCTCCACGCTCCCACGCGTGGGCCGCTGCAGGCGAAGCACGAGCCGGGCCGTGGTGGTCTTGCCGCAACCCGACTCCCCCACCAACGCCAGCGTCTGCCCGGCCTCTAACGCAAAGCTGACTCCGTCGACCGCGCGCACTACACCTCGGTCGCTCCTCCCGAGGAAGCCGCCCTTCATCGCAAAGTGCTTGGTCAGATCAGTGACCTGCAGCAGGGGTGACTCCGTCACAGCCGCCGCCCGCCAGCACGCCGACTCGTGCTTCGTCGCCGATCTGCACCATGGGTGGGTAGGCCGCTAGGCACTGGTCCAGCACGGAGCCGCATCGCTCGGCGAAGCGGCACCCGGGGGGGAGATCGAGAGCGAGGGCGGTTGGCCGCCGATCGTCGGCAGCCGGTCCACGCGCTGGTCGATGCGCGGCCTAGCCCCGAGGAGAGCCCGCGGTAAGGGTGCCGCGGCCTGTCGAAGATCTCAGTCACCGGTCCTTGCTCGACGATCCGGCCTGGTCATCACTGCCACCCGGTCGCACGTCTGGGCCACCACGCCGAAGTCGTGCGTGATGACGATCAGTGCGACCTTGGTCCGCCGCTGCATGTCCTTGAGGAGGTGGAGATACTGCGCCTGGATCGTGACGTCCAGGGCAGTCGTGGGCTCGTCGGCAATCAAGACCTTAGGGCTGTCGGTCATCGCCATAGCCCCCGCGACGCGCTGCTTCATCCCCCCGCTGAGTTCGTGCGGGTAGTTGCGCATCCGGCCCTCGGGCGCCGGCACCCCCACGTCGGCAAGGCCGCTCACCGAGCGCTCGTCAGCGCTTTCCGGCCCATGTCGGGATGGTGGGCGCGCATGGCCTCGCGCAGCTGATCGCCGATGGTGAAGACCGGATTCAGCGACTGGTGCGGGTCCTGGAGGATCATCGCGATGTCGCGGCCCCGCACCGCTCGCATCTTGCGCTCGCTGGCCTCGCTGATGTTGACCCCGTCCACCAGGACCGAGCCCGAGACGTGCCGCGCGCAGCCCGTCGGGAGTGAGCCGGACCAAGGAGAGCGCGAGCATGCTCTTGCCGCTCCCCGACTCGCCAACAATGCCCAGCGTCTCCTCGGCATCGACGTGAAACGAGACACCGTCAACTGCGCGCACCGTCTCCGTGCGCGTATCGAGGTAAGTGCGCAGGTCACGAACTTGCAGCACGGGTCCGCGGCTGGGCTCGCGTCGCTCCACGGGTCGCGAAATCGTTGATCGCAGGTTCACTGTCAGCGCCTCTGTCTCATCTTGGGGTCCATGAAGTCGCGGAGCCAGTCACCGACCAGGTTGAGGGAGAGGACCACGAGGAGGATCGCGACCCCAGGGAAGAAGGTCAGCCACCAAGCCGACACGACGAGTTCGCGCCCGTCCGCCACCATGACCCCCAGCTCGGTTGCGGGCGGGGAATGCCAGCCCCGATGAAGCTCAGCGATGACTCCTCGAGGATCACCACACCTACCTGAAGCGTGGCCATGACCACGAGGGTATTGGCGATGTTCGGCAGTACGCGCCGGAGCAGGATCCGCAGGTCCGAGGCACCGGCGACCCTCGCCCGTGCGACATAGTCCGCCTCCCTGATGCTCAAGGTCTCGCCTCTGACCTGGCGGGCAAAGACCGCCCAGATCGTCACCGAGATGATCGAGATGATGGTGATGAAGCTGGACCGATCGCGGAGACGATCACCAGAGCCAGGAGCACGACCGGGAGGGAGAGAAACGTGTCGATCAGCCACGACACGACGCGGTCGATGTTGCCGCCGTAGAAGCCGGCCAGCAGCCCCATGGTGCACCCGACCACCGTGCCGATGGTGATGGCTGCCGCCGACACGATGAGGGAGATTCGCGAGCCGTAAACGATCCGAGTGAGGACGTCGCGCCCCTGCTTGTCGGTGCCGAGCAGGTACTCCGTGGAACCTCCATCCATCCAGAAGGGCGGCATGAGCCGATCACCCAGCACACCGCGCAGCGGATCGTGGGAGGTGAGCCAGGGCGCGAAGAGGGCGGGAAGCACGAGCAGGAAGGTGATGATGAACAGCGGCAGCCAGGGCAGCCGCGCGCCGCCTGCCTGGCCACCAGCGACGGCCCTGCGGTCGGTCGCCATCCGCCGGGTCCACGAGGACGTCGAGGTCCTCGTCGCCTGCCTCCTTGGAGGACGGCGATGAGGTGAACGCGGACGGAGCGTCGCTGGTTCGGCGCAGCGTCTCCCTGGCCGAGCCGCACGCGCGGGTCAATCCAGGCGTAGACCAGGTCGACCGTGATGTTCATCAGCACGATCGCAGCAGACGTCATCAGGGCGAGGGCCTGTACAACCGGGAAGTCACGCGCGTTGGCAGCCTCGAAGGCCAGCAGGCCAACCCCAGGCCAGCCGAAGACGATCTCCACCACCGTGGCGCCGGTGAGCAACCGGACGGCAATGCTGCCAAAGAAGGTAAGCGGTCCGATCGCGCCCGGCTTCAGCGCGTGCTTCCAGACCACCCGTGTGCGGCTCAGCCCCTTCAGCCGGGCGAGCCGCGTATTCCGTCCCGAGCGTTTCAAGCAAGGAGGAGCGAAACAGCCGCAACATCGCGGCTATCCCGAACAGCGCCATGACGATGCTGGGCATCAAGATGCTCTGCCATCCCGCATGACCGGACGTCGGAAGCCGAGCCCAGCTGAACCGCGAAGATCCAAACCATCATGATCGCGAGCCGAACTCCGGGACGGACTGGCCGAACAGCGCGAGCCCTCTGGCCGCGCGGTCGTACCACGAGCCACGCCGCGCTGCAGCGAGGATGCCTAGCGGGATGCCGAAGGCAAGGGTAAGCACCACTCCCACGAGCCCCAACTGGAGCGTCTTGGGCAATCGGTCGACGATCACCGAGGCCGCCGTCTCCTCCGGATACTTGAACGACGGACCGAAGTCACCCTGAACGGCGTTGCCGAGGAAGCGAAGTACTGCTGCGGGAGCGACTTGTCGAGACCCCACTTCGCCTTCAGTGCCGCCTCGTCGTCCGCCCCGAGATTCTCCGGCGCCAGAACGTCCATGGGATTGCCGGTCAAGCGCGACAGCATGAAGACGATGAAGGACACCGCCATGAGAGTGAGCGCGCCGCGCGCCAGGCTGGCCAGCGCATACCTACCCACCGGTCCACCCTCCTGGTGACTGGGTCGAGGCCATCCTGACGCCCACCGTGCCTCCCATCATCGGTCGTGCGCTGCGATACAACCCGCCCGTGTGCCGCTCGGTCATGTAGATCGTGCCGTCGGCGGCGACTGTCACGTCGTTGATCTGACACGTGTCGCGCCCGATAGGAGCCTCAGGCACGATGTGTGCCACCTCCACCGGGTTGCCCGCGTCGGACACGTCTACCGCCCGCAGGCCGCCGGCGAAGTCAGGTCACGTAGACGCATGTCGCTGCTTGCCAAGACCCGGACGCATCTCGGGCAGGTTATGCGGACCGAAGCGGACCGTCGTCCAGCCGGACGGTGTGGAAGCGGTACGTCGACACGACGACGGACTTCCCCCTCGTCCGACACGTCGACGACCCGGACATCACGGCGGGTCCCGTTCCAGCGAACGGTTGGCCTCGTCGGTGACCACCAGAAGGTCCCGGACCCGGTAGCCGCTGCGCCAGTGGGTGTCGCGCTGCCCGGCCGACCCTAGGATGTTCAAGACCGTTGGCCGCTCCTTGTCGGTGACGTCGAGGCACACCGGCCCGCCATCCCACCAGCCGCCGTAGACGCGGTCGTTGCCGTAAGGCAACGCGTGGTGCAATCCACCTTCGCTGCGCGGCCCACCGTGTCCTCCATCATCAGCGGCCACGACGGCTTCTCACCCGCGGCGACGTGCTGACCGGGATACCACCAGCGTCCGGCCTCCACCGGCCCACTGGGGTCGCTCAGGTCGACAATCCGCAGGAAGCGGCCGGAGTAGCCCTCGTCGTCGCGGACACATAGGCGTACGGGGGCTCCCAGTAGGTCATCCTGTGCGTCCCACACCGGGCGTCTCGAAGAACCCGATCTGGCGTGGCTCTGGGGTCGGGAGACGTCGTAAACCGCGGCAGCCCAGCGCTCCAGCGGGTCGGGACCGGGCTCTTCGAACCGGTTCTTCTCGTGGTTGACGAGCATCACGTCGCCGACGACCTGGACCTTGTGCGAGTCGGTGCCCGGCGGCCGCGGGATCTGGTGGACCAACGCGGGTCCTCAGGGTTGCGGGACGTCAACGATCGATGTCCCAAACGGCGAGGTGCCCATGATGCCGATGTAGGCATACCCGTCGACCACGTTGACGTGCATACAGTCACCGGCACCGGCGAGCGCGTGGTGGCCCAGTAGGGTCATTCGTTCCGAACTCGCCACGCCGAGCGACTGGGCGGCGCTCATGCTCGCACACGCCCATCTCACGCAGCAGGCGCTCGACGTTGCCGGTCAGGATCAGCTCCTGGTCCGCATCGGAGAGTCCCGTGCGGCGGACTGCCTCGACAGGCTGCCGCTCGTGCATCTCGTAGGGGTAGTCGCTGCCGGTGACCACGCGGTCGGCACCGACCACCCGGACGAGGTACTCGAGTGCCTCCGGGATGTGGAGCAGACTGTCGTAGTAGAGTCGGCGCGCCAAGTCCCGGGGCGGGGTCGAGATGTGCTGCTGGAATTGGCCAGGTGCGGGACGACCCCGAACGCCTTCTGCCACCGTCCCAGCTGGTAGGGCAAGAACCCGCCTCCGTGGACCAGGCAGATCACCAGGTCCGTATGACGCTCGAGCACGCCGCTGAACATCAGTTGGGCTATCGCCACGGTCGACTCGGCGGGGCGGCCAACCATGTTATCGAGGAAGTAGCGCCCCAGATCGACCCCGGGTAGCGGCTGGAAGGGGTGCAGCAGGACTAGACACTTGAGCGCTGCGGCAGCCTCCCAGAAGGGCTCGAGGCCCGCCTGGTCGAGACTCGTGCCGTCGACCGTCGAGGCGATCTCGACCCCGACCATGCCGAGGTCTTCAACCGCGCGGCGCAACTCTTTCGCCGCAGCTTCGGGGTTCTGCAACGGCACCGTCCCGAGGGCCAGGAAGCGTTCCGGGCGCCGGGCGACCTCCGCGGCCATGATGTCGTTGAACGCCCGGGCATAGGCGGGTCCGGCGTCACCGCGCAGCGCGTAGGCGCTCAGGTCTGTCCGGTGGGAGAAGAGCCGCGCGTCAATCTGCGCTGCGTCCATCGCGGCGAGGCGCGCGTCGATGTCCCACAGCACCTCGGGCAGCGCTCCCACGTTGACCCGCCCGGCGAGGATGAGCGAGTCCCTGCCCTTGTCGTCCTGGGCGACCTCGATGTCGAAGCGGGCCCCGTCTGAGCGCAACAGGTCCCATAGCTCCGCGGGGACACAGTGGGCGTGAACGTCGTAGATCAACGGTCCTCCTTGAGGATCCAGATGCCCTCGTTGTAACCGGACAGGTAGATGTAGCCACGCGGATCGACCACGACGTCCTGGCTGCACACCTTGCTCACCCCGCCATGGATGACATCGAAGATCCGCATGTGCGGACGGGGGTCGACCCGATCGACCGGGTCCGGCGGCACGAACGACGCGCACTCAAAGGGGGCGGCCGGGTCGGAGATGTCCCAGATTCGGAGCCCTGCGTTCATATACGCGTTGTAGACGCGGTCGGATACGTACTTCGATCCCTGGTGGTTTTCGTGCAGGTTGTGCGGCCCGAACCGCTCGCCCTTGTGGTAGTAACTTTCGTAGGGTTCCCGCTCGTCCGGGATCGGCAACGGCAACGTAGAGAGCGGCTTGGGGTCGGTCTCGTCGCTGATGTCCCAGAGCCGGATGTTCTTCGGCCCCTCGAGCCCAAAGTTCGCCATCGGCTCCTCGCTGACGATCAAGATCCCCCGATCCGGCAGCGGCACACAGGTGTGCGTCTGGCCGTCAGTCAGCTCCGGGTAGGTGCGGACGTGGCTGACCAACGTGGGCTTCTCCGGGTCTGAGACGTCGACGATGCCGAAACCGCCGTCGGAGTAGGCGACATAGGCACGATCACCATGAACGATTGGCAGGTGCACACCAAAGGTCTCATCGGGGGGCGCCGGCGGTTCATCCCCGGTCTGCACCGGGTGCCAGAAGTCGGAGACATGGCGAGGGTTTCGCGGGTCCTCAAGGTCGAGGATGGTCATGACGCGTGTCCGTCCCTCACGCCAGTGGTAGGACAAACCGGGCGCCGCGATTCCGTGGGAGAGGTAGGCGTAGCGCCCGCCGTTCCACCAGCTCCGGTGCACCCCGAAGCCCGGGGGCTGGCTGCCTTCCCAGAAGCTGAGTTCCTTGGGGTCAGTCGGGTCCGAGACGTCGAAGAACCGGACTCCGCGCCACGCCTTGCTGAGGTCAGCCTTCGGCTCGAAGAACGCCCCCTCGCACGCGGCCATCAAGATCCCGTCGGCCACCTGGATCTTGATGTGCCACGTGTGCTCATTGGGAGTCGGGATAAAGGCCACCACCGAGGTGTCCTTCGGATCGGTGACGTCGATGACGCTGACGCCACCCGACCAGACGTGACCCACGTAGAGATAGAAGCTGTCTCCGACGCTTTGGAGCTGAAGCTGCAGCCCGTCCGGTCGGCCATCGACCTCGGTGTGGGCGACGATCTCGAGGTTGTTCGCCACCGGTTCCTCTAGATGTGGAGACGGACGTTTGCGGATCCACCTTCGCCACTCGGGTTCGGTGTCGTCATACAGCGGGCTGCCCATCGGTCGCGATCACTCCTCAACGACAGCGGGCTCGATGTACTCGACGAAGCTATAGAGGGCGCTCATCATGGCGCCTGGGAACTGGTACGACGCCACCACGCTCGAATCAACGACCATCCGCTCGCGGATGCGCAGGAGCGGCACGTGCTGGACTGTTTCGAACACCTTCTCCCCGAAGGCCCCCCAAAGCTCGGCCTGTGCCTCCGGATCCAGCTCCAGCAGAATCTGCTCGTACTCGGTGTCCAGCTCAACCGTTTCCACGGCTCGACCACTGTCCTGATTGGCATAACCCTGCGGATCAAAGCCGGTGACCGGCTCGCTGCTGGTGGAGTCAAATTCGATAGCGGACTCGAACTCACGGGCCTCGCGCATCGCTTTCGCCTTGGCGCCGTCCATGGTCAGGATCGGGGCGTCGATACCAATGTCCTGCAGCATCCCGGCCACAGCCTCGCTGACGTCCGCCGACTCTGCACCGCCGCTGTCGGGGATGGCCAGCACGTCGACCTTGACCTCACCCTCGTCGTAGCCCGCCTGAGCCAGCAGCTCACGCGCGGCGTCGGGGTCGTAGCCGTAGAGGCTCGTCCCAACGCTCCTCCCACTCCGGGTTCCAGCCCGGAGCGCCGGCTGCCAGTACCACATGAACATTTGCTCGGCCTGGCCCCCGTAGAAGGCCTCGTTGAGGGCGTCCCGGTCGATGGCCTTATTGATCGCCATGCGCACGTCGCGGTTGCACATCGGGCTATCTGAAACTTCCGCTCACCGCTGGTGAAGACGTCTGCCGACAGGGCGTCCGGCTCGGGCGGCTCGGCGTAGTAGCAGCCGAGAAGGCTCATGCCGATGCGGACGGACCCGGGATCTCGGCCTCGACCAGCTTGGCGCCGTCCGACTCAGCTTGGGGCAGGAGCTCGTCTGGCAGCTGAGTCACGTGGACCTCGCCAGCAAGGAGCGCAGACAGCCGCGTCGAGTTCTCGTTGATGTAGCGGTACTCCAGCTCCTGGAAGCCGGGCTGCTTGCGCCAATGCTCGTAGGGCACCGCCTCGAAGACGACGTTCTCGGCGGGGTTGCGCTCGAGGAACTGGTAGGGCCCGGTGCCGGCGAGAGGCTGGTCTTCCAACTTCAGCGCGCCGCCGTCGCGGGTTTCCGCGTCGGCCGAGCTCTTGATCGCCATGCCGGCGGCGCCATACCCCAGCCCCTCAAAGAAGGAGTAGTTCGTCTCGTTGAGGTGGAAGATGATCTCGTAGTCGTTGACCACCTCTAGTTCCTTGACGGTAGCGCGCACCGCCTCCGCGACCCCCGAGATGGCGCCGGCGGGCTCGATCAGGTCCTGGTAGGCGTAGACGACGTCCGCGGCGGTGAATTCGCCCATGTCGTGGTGAAACTGGACTCCTTCCCGCAACTTGAAGCGGAGCCTGTTGCTGTCCTCAAGCGCCCAGCTTTTCAGCGAGCATCGGGATCCACTGGCCGGTCTCAGGGTCGGCGCCGATCAGGTTCTCGTACATTGGCTTTGTGCTGGAACTCATCCTGCGGCTGCATGTCGCGGTTCGGGTTCATGGCCTCCTGCGTCGGCGCAGGTACGGCGAAGACGAGCCGGTCGACCTTCTTGGGCGCGTCGCTGTTGTCGTCACCTCCGCAGGCGGCAAGGAGGCTCATCGCCACCAGGCCCGCCACGCAGATCGCGATGCGTCGGACCGTGAGAAAGCTGTTCATGGCTCCTACCTTCTGCGGCTCGACGAGCCTGCAATGTGAGCAAGGTAACGCTGGTCACACGAAATTATCATTGATGAAATGTCAGCGCAAGGGTGGTGCGGCACCTTGGGCAAGGTTCATCGCCCGCCAGACCCGTTCGGGGGTCAGCGGCATAGCTAGGTCGCGAACGCCGTACGGCTCCAGCGCATCGATGACCGCGTTGACGATGGCTGGCGGCGCCCCGATGCACCCGGACTCCCCAGCACCCTTGGCTCCGAGCGGGTTGCTGGGGGCCGGCGTCACGATCCGAGCGGTCGTGTACGAGGGGGCATCGGGCGCTGTCGGGACGGGGTAGTCGGCGAGTGAGGGGTTCATCGGTTGCGCCTGGTCGTCGTATTCGACGCCCTCGAAGATCGCCTGAGCGACGCCCTGCATCAAGGAGCCGTGCACCTGCCCCTCGACGGCAGCGGATTTACGACCTCGCCGCAGTCGTCCACGGCGATTAGGCGCTCGGGGGTCGGAGACCTTGCCGGTTCCGTTGTCGAGCTCCACGACCGCCACGCACGCCCCGTAGGGGAACGTCTGGGCGCGCCTGGAGTGTAGATCTCCTCCTCCGCCAGCGCTTCCCCCCGTTCGGCCAGATGCGTCGCCACCTCGGCCAACGTGACCTCACGGGAGGGATCTGCGAGGGCGGCGAAGCCTCCGCCGGCGGTCTCCTTCAGCTGGTCTTCAGCACTGCAGCATCACCGCAGCCTCGGCTCGCGCCGCCGCGGCGACGCGCTCGGCGCAGCGGAGCAGTCCCGAGGCGCCGATCTGGGTCGACCGGCTCGCGAAGCTACCAGTCTCCTCCTTGACGCGCGCGGTGTCGCCCTGGACCACCTCGACCTGTTCCGGCAGCACCCCCAGCGCAGTGGCAACGACCTGACTGAAGGCCGTCTGGTGCCCCTGCCCGAACGCGCTGCTTCCGGAGAACGCGGCAATGCTGCCGTCGGGCCGGACCTCGACCCGTGCGTACTCAGTGGACATCGCATCACCTCCCGCGCGTTCGACGAAGATCGCCATGCCGAGGCCGAGCGGGTTGCCTCCGCTCTCCCGCCGGGCGCGTTGCCGAGCACGCACCTCGTCCACACCTGCCGCCGCCAGGGCCATGTCGAGGGCCTGCATGTAGTCGCCGCCGTCGTAAAGGGCCCCGGTGGCCGACGTGTAGGGCATCTGGTCGGGCCCCACGGCGTTGATACGCCGCACCTCAACGGGCGCGACGCCCGCCTCCCGCGCGAAGGTGTCCACTGCACGCTCGATTGCATACGTTGCCTCGGGGCGCCCTGCTCCACGATAGGAGCCGGTGGGAGCGCGGTTCGTCACTGCTTGGACGGTCTCGACCCCGAACGTCGAGAAGTCGTCAGCTGCCAGGGGCCATGTACTGCGCGAACAATGGGACACCCGAGCCGGTGTGGGGATAGGCGCCCACGTCGGCGGTGATCTCAACCCGAGCGTCGTAGATCCGACCACTGCGGTCCCCGCCTAGGCGGACCCGGTGGCGCATCGCCCGGCCGTGGGTTCCACCCACGAACTGCTCGTAGCGGGTCTGGGTCCATTTTACTGGCCGGCCGAGCCGCAGTGCGGCGGCCACCACGACGAGGTACTCGGGATAGAGCATCGCCTTCATCCCGAAGGCGCCGCCGACGGCGGGAACGATGACGCGCACAAGCTCGGGTGACAGATCCAGCAGACGGCTGAGCTGACGAGCGAGCCGGTGCGGCGCCTGATGCCCACACCAGACCGTTACACCCCCCTCGGGGGTCGGCGCCGCGACGATGCCGACTGGCTCGATGGGCGCGGGTGCCAGACGCTGGTTCTCGACAGTGAGGTCGACTTCGACCTCGTGCGGGCCCCACTCCGATCCAACCTTGTCCACGGGCGGGACACCGCGTCGGTCCACGACGTTGGTGCCCGCCTCCGGGAAGAGAAGCACTTTGTCGGTCAGCGCAGCGTCGACGTCCGGGACGACCGCCTCGTCGTCGTACTCCACGTCGACCAGCTCGGCACCGTCGACCGCGAGGTAGGTCGTTTCGGCCACGACAACGGCCAGGGGCTCGCCGACGTAGCGGATCCGCTCGCGGACCAACGGCGGCCGGGTCATCTGCGGAGCGTCCGGCCGGCCGGGGCCGCCCTGGCCGGGGATGTCCTTGAGTTCGAGGTCGGATGCGGCGTAGCCGGCGACGACACCTGGGAACTCACGTGCGGCAGCCAGGTCGACGCCCGATAGCCGGGCCGATGCGACTAGGCTCCGCACGAACGAGGCGTGCAGCATCCCCTCAGGCGCCACGTCGCCAGTGAAAACCGCATCACCGCGAAGGAGTGGCTCGTCCTCCCTGCGTCGCATCGGCCGGTTGATCCACCCGCTGCCTGGCTGCATGATCATGATCCCGCTTCCCCGTAGTCGACATCTTCAAGGGCCCGGAACAGAGCACGTTCGGTGAGCACCCTGGCCAAGTGCCGGCGGTAGTCGGCACCGGCGTTCGCGTCCGAGGTGGACTTGTCCCTCGCTCGCCAGCGCCGCAGCCCGGACGACGTCATCACGAGTGCCGCCCACGAGCGCCGCTTCGGTCGCGGTGGCCCTGACCGGGGTGCTCGCCATATTGGTGAGCACGACCCGGGCGTGGGTGATCAGTCCTGCTGACTCGCCGACGACGGCGCACGAGCCGACAATGGACCACATGTGTGAGGCACGGTTGAACTTCTCGTACCAGCCTCTCAGGTCCTCGCGCTTGGGGACCGCGATCCCGATGAAGGATCTCGTCGTCGGCCAGGACTGTCTCGAAGTAGTCGACGGAAAAGGAATCGGCGCTCGCCCGTCGTCGCCCCTCCGGGCCCGGCCATCAACACGTCGCCACCCGAGCGCCACCACCAAGGACGGCGCCACCGGCCGGTCAGCGCGTGCGAGCGACCCACCGAGAGACCCGCGGTGCCGCACTGCGGGCCCCGATCGTGCCGACGCCCTCGGCGAGGACCGGCGCGAACTGCCGCCACCCGCGGGGAGTCGACGACCTGCTGGTAGGTCGTCATCGCCCCGATGACGACCTCGTCGCCGTGGTCCTCGATCCCCTTGAGTTCCTCGACCCGGCCCAGGTCGATAAGGAGAGACGGTTCGTTGAGCCGCATCTTCAACACCGGCACGAGGCTGTGGCCCCCGGCCAGGATCTTGGCCTCGTCGCCGTGCCGCGTCAGCGCCTCGAGGGCCTCGTCCAACGAACGGCGAGCTTCAGGTACCCGAACTCGGGCGGGATCACGGGGGCCCTCCGGCCCAGACGCGCTCGCGATCTCCTCGCTGGCGGCGACAATCGCGTCGACGATGGTCTCATAGCCGGTGCAGCGGCAGGTGTTGCCCTCCAGACCCTCGCGGACCTCTCGGTGGGTCGGGCGCGGGCAACGCGCGAGCAGGTCGAGGGCGGACATGACCATCCCGGGTGTGCAGTAGCCGCACTGGAGGGCGTGCTTGTCTCGGAAGTGCTCCTGCACCGGATGAAGCGCGCCGTCGGTCGGGGCAAGTCCCTCGATTGTAGTGATCTCACCGCCGTGAGCCTGTACCGCGAGCACCGTGCAGCTCTTCACGCTCTGCCCATCCAGCAGCACCGTGCAGGCGCCGCAGTTGGAGGTGTCACAACCCACGTTGGTGCCCGTAAGTCCCAGCTCGTCGCGCAGCAAGTGCACGAGCAGGAGCCGGGCAGGCACCACCCCCGACCAAACCTCGCCATTGATGTCGAGGCTCACCCCACTTGTCGTACCGCCTTCATTCACTGAGTCCCCCAACGAACGTGGAGGTAGTAACCGTGACCCTGATTTTGTGACACGCGTCGCTCCTTGTCGCACGATCTGATAATTGATCATATCCTCCTCTCGTGCCTCCTGCCATCCTTCACCTGGTCGCGGGCGCGGTGTCACCCGGAGAGTGGGCGATGGCCGCGCTGCCCCTTGTCGCCCTGCTCGTCCTCACCATGCTGGGCAGGTTCTCGACCGTGGCGACCTCGCTCCTCGTCGTCGCCCTCACGGCGACGATCGCGGTCCTGGTCCACGACGCCGGACCCGGACTGATGGCCGTCGCGACTGGCAAGGGCGTCTGGCTGGGACTCTGGATCTCCTACGTCGTGGCTCCCGCCTTGCTGCTCTACCGGATAGCCGCACCGGCGGGGCTCCACAGGATCGGCGACGCGCTTGCCGGCCTATCGACGAACCCCCTGCACGGACTTCTGCTTGTAGCGTGGCTGCTTCCCTCGCTCATACAGGGGATCGCTGGCTTCGGCGCACCCATCGCACTAGTCGCGCCCCTACTGCTCTCCATGGGGTACTCGCCCGTGTGCTCCGTGGCGTACCCGCTGATCGGCTACTGCTGGTCGGTCACCTTCGGCTCAATGGCCTCGTCCTTCTACATGGCTGGCGTGACAGCCGGGCTCGACCTCACGGAGACCGCGGACCTGGCGCTACGCAGCTCGCTGCTCTTGGCGGTTCTCGCGCTCGCCTCGGCTGGGCTCCTCTGTCTGTTGGAGGGGGGCCTGGTCGGCTTGCGAGGAGCCCTCCCGTTCGTGGTCCCTGTTTGGATGGGCCTGGCCGCCGCGCTCATCGGCACCGCGCAGGTCGTGCCGGCCATGGCCTCGGTGACCGCCGCCGGGGGCGGCCTGTTCGTCGCCCTGATCCTGGTGCTCAGGCGTAGCCGCGGTCAGGCGCCTCGGCGCAGCAATGGCGAGGGGCGCGCGCTGCTGCTGCTGGCCCTTCCTTACGTGACCCTGCTGGCCGTCATCCTTCCGGTGTTCCTGCTCCCTTGGTCTCGGGAGTGGGTGCGCACTCACCTCGCGTTCGGACCGAGCTTTCCCGGACCTCGGTCGGTGCGCAGGTCAACCCGGAGGTGGTCGAATACACTCCCGTGGCGCTCCTTGGCCATCCAGGCACCTACGTCCTCGTGGCCTGCGCGGTCGGCTGGCTCGTGTATCGACGCTACGGCCTGTGGGCGCCGGAAGTGACCATGCGTTCGGTGACCGGAGGTTGGGCTCGCAACCTTGCGACCACGGTGATCCCCATCGTCTCCCTCACGGTGCTGTCGGCCCTGTTGGTCGACAGCGGGATGACGGCAACCTTGGCTGTCGGCGTCGCCGGGGCACTCGGTGCCGCCTACCCGGTCGGCGCGACCGCTTTGGGTGCCACGGGTGCGTTCATGAGCGGCTCCAGCACCTCGTCCAACGCCCTGTTCTCGGGCTTTCAGGCCCAGACCGCGACTTTGATCGAGGCGCCGCCCACCTCGCTCCTCGCGGCTCAGACAGTGGGCGCCAACATCGGCAATTCGGTGGCTCCTGTCATCGTCGCCACCGGCTTGGGGAGCGTCGGCGCGCCACAGGACGCCGGTCGGGTGATCCGAAAGGTGCTGCCGTCCGCGTTCGCCCTGCTCGTCATCGCCACTGTCCTGATCTGTTGTTCGGTCTGGTGGCAGACGTGACCCGAACCGACCCAGCGCGAGAGAGTGGGCCCATGAGCACTAAATCCGTACCGCGCTTGACCCCCAACCAGCTCACGGCCGACCAGCGCGAGCTGTACGACGCGATCGCCGGTGGCCCACGTGCCTCCGGGCCCTTCGCCCTGACCGACGCCGCAGGGGCGCTGAACGGGCCGTTCAACGCCATGCTTCTGCTACCCGGCCTCGGCACAGCCCTGCAGAGTCGGCCAGGCGATCCGCTATCGGGGGACGCTGGACGACCGCTGCCGCGAGATCGCCATCCTCAGCGTCGCGCGCGTCTGGGACAGCGCCTTCGAGCGCTACGCGCACGAGGCCGTCGGCGCCCGCGTCGGGCTGACCGAGACCGAGATGGCCGCCCTCCGCCAAGGCCTGCTGGAGCCCTTCACGGGTCTCGAACTGGCGGTAAGCTCGCTCGCCTCACTCTTCGCGAGCAGCCGAGACCCGGAGGCCGGAGACCTCCGCGACGCCGTTGTAGCGCTGGGCCACGACCGGCTCTTCGAGCTTCACCACGCTCGTCGGCTACTACTCGACCCTGGCCCTGCAGTTGAAGGTGTTTGGTGACGAGGTGCCGGAGGAGGCGTGACGGATATGGTGCCCACTCACACGCCTAAGCACCCTGGTCGGTCTGCGCCATCGGCACGACACCGCTCGTGGCCTCGCTGACGAACGACGTCGTCATCTGGCCAAGTCCCTCGATCTCCGAGACGAGGACGTCACCATCCGCCAGGAACCACTTCGGAGTGCGAGCGTTTCCGACGCCGTCCGGCGTACCCGTGAAGATGATGTCTCCGGGCAGAAGAGGGCAGACCGCGGACAGTTTCGCGATAAGGGCAGCCACGTCGTCGATCATGAAGGACGTGCGGGACTCCTGCACGACGGTGCCGTTGAGGACGCTGCGCAGCGCGAGGTCGTCGGGGTTGGCCACCTCATCGGGCGTGACGAGCCAGGGGCCGGTCGGGCCGAAGCGGGGCCAGGACTTGCCGAGACTGAATTGGGGCCGGGTGCCCTGCATCTGGAGCATGCACGGTCGGAGAGGTCCTGGCCCACCATCATCCCGGCTACGTGGTTCCAGGCTTCCTCGCGACATATGCGGTAGCCGCCACGGCCGATTACCACGACCATTTCGACCTCCCAGTCGACGCTCGCGCTTGGGAGGTTTACCTCGGCTTCTGGGCCGCATAGGGACGTCGCGAACTTGGTGAAGACGACAGGTTGGGAGTCCGCTGGGTAGCCCGCTTCCCGGGCATGCTCTGCGTAGTTGACCCCTACGGCGAACACCTGCCGCGGCGATGGGACGGGCGCCTCCAGCCTGGCCCGGTCCAGCGGAACGAGCCTCGTCGGCTCGACTGTCCGCGCCCAGTCACAGAACGCGTCCCAGTTGTCGTACACCGGCTGCGGGTCGGGTCCGAAGCGTCCTGCGCTCACCTCAGCGACATCGACGCCCTCGGCGTTGTTGACGACCAGGGTGAGTCGACCGCCGAGGTTAGCGACTCTCACCAGTCCACCCGCTGCGGCGCCGGCTCGCCGTACGCGTCCTCCCACGAGGTGATGGGGTTGCGCAGGACGCCAAGCTTCTCGATCTCGGCTTCGACGACGTCACCCGGGTTGAGGTAGAAGTCAAAAGGATTGGGCTGCACGGCCGCGACACCCGAGACCGTGCCTGTGGTGATCAGGTCGCCGGCGCTATAGATCTGTGGGGAGTGGTAGGCCACCAGGTGCGGGATGCTCACCCGCAGCTGGCTGGTGTGTCCAACCTGGCGGACCTCGCCGTTGACCCGGAGTTCCATCGCCAGGTCGTGCATGTCCTCGATCTCGTCGGCCGTGACAATCCATGGGCCGATCGGGCAGAACGTGTCGATGCCCTTGCTAAAGGAGAACACCCCGGACTCCATCTCGCGCCGCTGGATATCGCGTGCGGTGATGTCGTTGAAGACGGTGAAGCCGGCAATGTGCTCCACCGCCTGCTCTGGGCTGAAGAACTTGCCGGGCTTGCCGATGACCACGGCCAACTCGAGTTCGTAGTCCAGCTCCTTTGTGAGGTGCTCCGGGTAGACGACCGGGTCGTCGGGGCCGATGATGGCGTCGACGTTCTGGAAGAACACGATGCCCTTGTGCACCGGGTGCGACCAGTTGACCGCCTGCAGTTCCTCGTGGTGGTCGAGGAAGTTGCCCGCGGTGTGAAGAACTTTTTGGGCTGGATCGGCGCCCGAAGGGTGACGTCGGCCAGGTGAAGCCGTTCGCCCGTTTCACGAGCCTTGCCCTCTCGCTCGAAAAAGGCACGCGTCGACGGGACGTCCAGCTCGATGACGTCCTCACCATCGAGTCGTCCGACCCTGCCCGCGTCGAATGTGATGAGTTTCATGGGTTCTCCTTCTCTTGCTCAGGCGCCGACCATGTTGAAGCCGCCATCGGCCAACATGTAACTACCGGTGATGTGAGAGGCGTCGTCCGTGGCGAGGAACAACGCCGTGCCCGCCACGACCTCGGGCGGCGGAATGGTCCCGAGCGGTGTCTGCGAGATCAGCTTCTCCCGTCGCCCACCCCGCCAGTCTTCGCGCAGCAGGGTGGCCCCGGTCTCCATGAACCCGGGGGCGAAGGTGTTGACGCGCACGGTGGGCGCGAAGGCGCTCGCGTAGGATTTGGTGACGCCGAGCAGGCCGTACTTCGCGGCTGCGTACTGCGGCGCCCGAGCGCTGCCGCGGACGACAACCGTAGAGCCGATGTTGATGATGTTGCCTCCGCCCTGGTCGACCATTCGCTGCCCGAACTCGTGTGTCATCAACAAAGTGCCCTTTAGGTCGACGTCAATCACTCGGTCCAGCGACTCCTGGGTCAGCTCCTTGTAGGACATCTGCTCAGTTGCCACGTCTCCGACGTTGTTGACCAGCACGTCGAGGTGGCCGAACTGCGCGAACGCCTCGTCGGCCAACGTGCGAATCGCCTCCCATGAACCGATGTCCGCCTGGAGCAGGAAGGCCTCCGAGCCGGCATCGCGTACGCGGGCGGCTGTCTGCTCCGCCCCCGCCCGAGACCGGTTGTAGTGGACACCCACCCGGGCGCCCTCCAAGGCAGCCCTGACCGCGATCTCGGCGCCGAAGCCGGTGCCGGCGCCGGTAACCAGGACGGACTTGCCCGCGAACCGGGGGAAGACCTGCGTCAAGTTCATGAACTCCTCTTTCTTTGGGGCGTAGGGGCGATGGTGCGAGGTCAGACGAGCGTGCGTCCTCCGTCGACGAAGAGCACGTGCCCGGTGACGAACCCGGCCCGGCTGGACGAAAGAAATAGCACCGGGCCCGCGACCTCGTCAGGGGTTCCGAGCCGCCCCGCAGGGACCATCCCGGTGAGGGCCTGACGCACGCCGGGCTTTGCGAGATGGTCCTGCGTCAGATGCGTCTCGACGTAGCCCGGAGCCACGGCGTTGACGGCCACGCCGCTCGCGGCCCACTCGGCGGCCATGACCCGCATCATCTGATTGAGACCCCCTTTTGATGCGGCGTAAGGCGCGTGCAGCTTGTGCGCCAAGAGCCCAGAGACGGACGAGAGCAACACGATTCGACCAGCTCCTTTTGCGCCACCATTTGGCGACCCACTGCCTGAACCAGGATGAATGCCGAGGTGAGGTTGGTCGACACCACTTGCTTCCAGTCATCGAGGCTGATGTCGAGCACCGGCCGACGGTCATTGGTGCCGATGCAGTGCAGCGCCACGTCGACGCGTCCCCACAACTCCATAGCAGCCGCGACGACTTCCTCTCCCGCGTCCGGTGCCGAGAAGTCGACCTGGAGCGTGCGGCAACGAGCGCCACCCTGGGCGCGCAACTGAGACAGCCGAGCCTCGTCCCGATCCGCCACCAAGACCTCGGCACCGGCGTCGAGATAGGCCGCGACGCATGCCCTCCCCAGCCCACCTGCCCCAGCGACGATCACGGTCTTGTTCTCAAGGTCCAACCAACTCATGAAGAAGCAGCACCTTCCAAACGATTGATAATAAAATATCATACTGGTGGAGCACTCAATCGTCCAGCCCACGAAAGCGACCCCAAGGAGGGTCCCCTGGAGCATGCGCTGAAGGAACACCGACCGCCCTCCCCAGTCTGCCCTGTTCGAGTTGCTCGAGGCCTTCCGCACCGGCGACGGCGTCGACATGATCCGCGAATCGGTCCGGCACCCTGCTGCCGGAGGCGTCGAGTTCGAAGCCGCGGGCGTCATCGGCGCCGAGCGCTACGAACGCACCGAGGACCGTCTCACCGAACGCGACGGCACCCGACAAAAGCGCTCGACCAGCACCTCGACCGATCGAGCCGGGATGACTCATCCGACACATCGCGTTCACGAGGGCCGGATAATCGAGCGAGTCAACAAGGAGAGAAAGGCGCCGCAGCAGCGTCGTCGGGATCGTCCCCAACTCCGAAGCCATATCCGACTCATCGATGCCGTGCTGATCGACATACACGACGAGCGGATCGCCGGCGACCGCCGCTACCTCTCAGAAGAGTCCATGGCGCACCTCAACACCACCATGGAACTGAAGATCACGCCGGATCGACAGCGGCGAGTAGGACACCGAGGATGACCTTGAGAGCCACCCGCCGCGGGCTCTATCTCAATCGGACGATCCAGCCATCATGCTCGACATTGCACCCGACGGTTTGGGGTTCGAATCCCTACAGGCGCGCAAGACAAAAGAGCTCCGGACCTGCGATGCAGCTGGCCGGGGCTCTTTTCTTCGTCTCTGCCTCCGGTGCCGCCCGACCCGAGAGCGTGGATGCCGCGCTTGCTGCCCCGGGTGTCCGGGCCGACGGTGGCGACACTCCCCGATCTTGTCTTCTGATCGGGGAGATGCCGGGGCGGGTGGGGAACGCCGGGGGTGTGCGCCCCCCACCCGGTCAGGGGTCAGCGGCCGAAGAGCCGTGACAGGAGGCCACCGCTGCCGGCCTTGTCAGCCTTGGCCGCGGCCTTCTCGGCCGGGGTGTGTTGGCCGTTGCACCACTGGTTGTTGGGCACCATCGCCTTGACGTCGGCGACGTGCTGGCCGCAGCCGGCCCAGGTGGTCTTGCCGCAGGTCTTGCAGGTGGTCGGTCGGCACATGTTGTGACTCCGTTCTGTGGGTCTCGGTCGGTCGGGGTGGTCGTGGGTTGGGTGCTCAGCCGTGGGAGAAGGTGATGTTCGGCAGGACACGGGTGAGCCAGCGCGGGGTCCACCACGCGGCGTTTCCGGTGAGGCGGAGCATCACGGGCAGCAGGACGAGGCGGACGAGGAACGCGTCGAGGAGGACGGCGACGCCAAGGACGATACCCATCTCCTTCGGCGGCAGCGGGCCGGAGAGCGCGAAGGTGAAGAACACCGCCACCATGACTGCGCCGGCGGCGAAGATGACGCGTCCGGAGTGCGCCAGCGAACCCACCATGGCTTCGCGCGGGTCACCGGACTTCTCGTAGTGCTCCTTGGCGGAGGCGAGGAGGAAGACGGTGTAGTCCATCGCGATGGCGAAGATCATCGCGAAGAAGAACACCGGCGCCCACGCGTCGAGGAAGCCCTGGGACTCGAAGCCGAGCAGGTCGGCGCCGATGCCGTCCTGGAACACCAGACGGGCGACTCCGAACGCGGCAGCCGTCGACAGCAGGCTGGCCAGGGTGCCGAGCAGCGAGATGAGCGGTGCTTGCAGGGCGACGAGGAGCAGCAGGAACCCGAGGCCGAGCACGACGCCGATGACGATCGGCGCCGACTCGTCGAGCTGGGTCTTGAGGTCGAGGTTCTCCACGGCTGCTCCGCCGACGAGAGCGGAGTCGGGCAGGTCGGCGCGGAGCCGGTCGACGGTGTCGGCGAGCTCGGGGTCGGACGGATCGACGGTCGGGACGGCCTGGATGAGCACCAGGTCGGCGTCCGCGCCGGCGTCGTCAGAGGCGGGCTGGGCGGGCATGACGCCCGCAATGCCCGGGTCACTCGTGAGGACCCTCGCGCTGGCCTTGGCGTCGCTGGCGTCGGTGATGACCTGGAGGGTGCCGGGGGCTCCATCACCGAAGGCGTCCTTGACCTGGTTGTAGCCGACGCGGGCGCTGGCGTCGTCGGGGAGGACCTGGATGGACGGCATCGCGGTCTTCAGCCCCAGGACGGGGGCAGCGAGGACGAGCAGGACGATGAGGGACGCGAGCCCGAACGCGATGGGCCGCTTCCACAGGCGCTCGCCCCAGGCGGCGAACTTCGGGGACCGGTGCTCGCCCGTGTGGACCCACTTGAGCGCGCCCTTGTTGATCCGTCCGTCGAGCTTGAACAGCACGAGGGGCAGCAGGGTGAGGGTGGCGGCGAGGACGAAGACGACGGCGAGCATGATGCCGCCGGCCATGGACCGGAACGCCGGCGACGGCACGAGCATGACCGCGGACAGCGAGACGAGCACCGTGGCGCCGGAGAGCAGGACGGCCTTGCCGGCGGTGTCCATCGTCTCGGCGATGGCCTGGCGTGGGGTCTCGTGGTGCCCCATGCGGGCGGCACGGAACCGGACGACCAGGAAGAGCGCGTAGTCGATGCCGAGGGCGAGGGCGAACATCATCGCGAAGTTCATCGCCCAGATGGAGACCGGGATGAGCTCGTTGATGAGCACCAGCGAGCCGGCGGAGGCGACGAGGCCGGCGAGGGTCAGGATGAGCGGCAGCCCGGCTGCGACGAGGGCGCCGAACGCGAGGACGAGGATGGCCAGGGTGACCGGCCACGACATCATCTCCGACTTCAGCATGGCGTCGAGGTTGGCTTCGTTGAAGTCCGACCAGAGCAGGGAGGCGCCGGTCGGATTGACCTCGATGCCGTCACCGGAGAGCGCTTCGAGCTCGGCCTTGAGGTCGTCGGCGACGCGGACCATCTCGTTGGGGTCGGCGCCGGCGCCGGCGAGGATGACGGCGGTCTCGCCGTCCTGGCTGAGCGTGGCGCCGGGCTGCGGTGCGATGACGTCGGCGATACGCGGCTCGTCCTCGAGGATGGCGGTGGCCTCGTCGATCACGTTCGCGCCGGCGCCCTTGGTGACGGGCCCGTCGGCACTGTGGATGACGACCTGGATGGCCGAGCTGGCGTTGCCGCCGAAGCTGTCGGTTGCGAGCTCTCGTACGGCGACGGACTCGGAACCGTCGGCCTGCCAGCCGGCGCCCGACAGGTTGGCTTCGACCTTGGGGGCGAAGGCGCCGAGGCCGACGACGAGGAGCAGCCAGACCAGGGCGGTGGCCTTGCGGTGGTGCGTGACCCACAGGCCGAGCCGACCGAGGGGTCCGGGGCGGTAGCCGATGCCGTACGGGTCGGTGGCGTTCGGGGTGGGCGGGGCGTGGCGGCGGGTGGCCGTCGACGTCATCAGCAGAACTCGTTTCTGTGTGGGGTGGACCGGTGGATGTCTGGTTCCGGGCGCGGGGATCAGAGAAGGGCGGGTACGGCGGTCGCGGCGGTGTAGGCGGCGACGAGGAGGACCAGGCCGGTGAAGGCGGCCGAGAGCCGGGCGGTGTCGGTGCGGGCGGCGATGCGGGCTCCGGCGATGGAGCCGGCGACGGCGGCGACGGTGAGGGCAGCGACAAGCCACCAGTCGGGTGCGATGCCGGTGCCGGCGCGAGTGGCCAGGGCGGCGGCGCTGGTGATGGTGATGACGACCAGCGAGGTGCCGGCGGCGTAGCCCATGGGGAGCGCGAGGGCGAGGGTCAGGGCGGGGACGACGAGGAACCCGCCGCCGACGCCGAGGAACCCGGTGAGCAGGCCGACCGACGTCGCGGTGACGAGCACCTTGAGGGCGCGGGGGCACTGGCACATGAAGGTGGGGCTGAACGTGATGATCGGGTCGTCGAGCCGAGGCCGGTCGGCGTGAGCGCTCGAGGAGGTGCCGCGTCGACTGCGGAGCTGTCGGACGGTCATCAGGCCGGCCACGACGAGCATCAGGCCCGCGAACGCGGCCAGCAGCACCGGCTCGGGGACGGCCGCGGACGCACGCGCCCCGACGACCGCGCCGCCGATGGCGAGGGCACCGAATGCGACACCCCGCGCGAGGAGAACGTTCCCGGCCCGGTAGGCGGTCACGGCGCCCGCCAGGGAGGTGACGCCCACGACGACCAGAGACCCGGTGGTGGCCTGCGTCGCGGTCTGTCCGAGCGCGAGGAGCACGGGGACGGCGAGGATGGACCCGCCGCCGCCGAGCGCTCCCAGGCTGAGCCCGATGAGCACGCCGGCGACGACGGCGGCCAGGAGCGTCAAGGTCACGCTTCGGCTCCGACCAGGTGGAGTCCGACCTTCTCGGCGTTGTCGAAGCTGTCGTCGACGGCGACGAGCTTCATGCCGGCGGCGGAGAGGAACGACGCGGCGACCGAAGCGCGGTAGCCACCGGCGCAGTGGACCCACACCTCGCCGGCCGGGACGTCCTCGAGACGCTGCTGGAGCTCGTGGAGGGGAATGTTGACGGCGCCTGCGATGCGGGCTCCGTCGTGCTCGTCGGCGCGGCGGACGTCGAGGATGACGACCTCGCGGTGGTGCCGGACCTGGGCGAGGTCGTCGAACGTGGCGGTGGGGAACGACGCCAGCTCGCGGTCGGACCAGTCCTCGGGTCCGCCGGTGGCGTGCGCTGCCGGGCGGTCGATGCCGATGCGCACCAGTTCGCGCTGGGCTTCGGCGACATCGTCTGCGGATCCGCCGAGCAGGGTGACAGGGGTGCCCCAGGTGATGAGCCAGCCGAGGTAGGTGGCGAAGCCGCCGTCGAGGCCGAAGTTGAGCGTGCCGGGTGCGTGGCCGGCGGCGAACGCGGTGCGCGTGCGCAGGTCGACGACCCATTCGCCGGCCTCGATGCGTCGGCGCAGCTCGCCCGCGTCGGCGCGTGCGGGAGCGGAGAGGTCGGGGGCGTCGGGTCCGTCGGCGTTGCGGGCGGGCATGTGGGCGTAGTAGGCGGGGTAGGCGCCGAGACCGTCCAGCAGCTCGCGCACGTACGTCTCCTCGTCCTGCGTCAGGGCGGGATTCGACTGCTTCTCGCGCCCGATCGTCGACTCGGTCGCGTCCGACTGGGTGGCGGAGCAGAACGAGCCGAAGCCGTGCGTCGGGTAGACCTCGGCCGCGTCGGGGAGTGTCTGGGCGAGCTTGTGCACCGACGCGTGCTGGTGGCGCACCAGCTCGGGGGTGTGCTCCTCGCCGAGCAGGTCGGGACGGCCGGTGCTGCCGTAGAGCAGCGACCCGCCCGAGAAGACCGCGACCTGGTCGCCGGTCGTCGCGTCGGTGAGCGCGTAGGACAGGTGCGTGAAGGTGTGCCCGGGCGTCGCGATCGCGGTGAGGCGCATGCGGGGGCCGATCTCGATCGTCTGACCGTCGGCGATGGGGGTGCGCTCGAACGCGACGTCGTCCGCCTCGTTGACCCGGTACGTCGCGCCAGTGGCCTGCGCGAGCGCGAGCCCGCCCGTGACGTAGTCGGCGTGCCGGTGCGTTTCCACGACCTCGACCAGGCGCACCCGGTGCTCCTCGAGCAGGTCCACGACGCGGTCGATGTCGCGCTGCGGGTCCACAGCGAACGCGATCTGCCCGTCGTGGACGAGGTAGCTGCGGTTGCCGAGCGTGGGAGTCTCGATCGGGATGATGGTCACATCGTTGTGCTGGTTCATGTTCGTCTCCTTGCGGACTAGGTCTGCGGATACGGCTGCCGGCCGGCCAGGGCCCGGGCTGCGGTGTGTCAGCGGGCGGTCGGGGCGCCGGTCTCGAGCGAACACCCGGAACGCGATTGCCTGACGCGCATCGGGTCGATACCCGGCGGGGTATCGCGACGGGCCCAACCGTACACACCCCCGGGGGTATTCCCAACCCGGCGGCGGCGGCGCCAGCCGGACCGTCCGGAATACGGTGGGGGGTATCGCCGTTGTGCAGGTACAACCCCTGCCGGGGACCACGACGAAAGGAGAGGCCCGATGGCCACCATCAACCTGAGCGCCGAGGACTTCGAGCGCACCATCATTGACAACGACATCGTCCTCGTCGACTTCTGGGCGTCCTGGTGCGGCCCGTGCCGCATGTTCGCCCCGGTGTACGAGAAGGCCTCGACCGAGCACCCCGACGTCGTGTTCGGCAAGGTCGACACCGAGGCCGAGCAGGCGCTCGCCGCCGCCGCTCAGATCAGCTCCATCCCGACCCTGATGGCGTTCAAGGGCGGCACCCTGGTGTTCTCCCAGCCCGGCGCCCTGCCGGCCGCTGCTCTCGAGCAGGTCATCGCCGCGGTTCGTGACCTCGATGTCGACGCCGCCCTGGCCGAGCAGAAGAAGAGCGCCTGACGAGGTCCGCGAGCCCCATTCTCGGCCAGGTCCGCCGCCTCACCCGCCTGGGCTCGGTTTCCGACACCAGGTACAGTCCTCCAAAGATCTTTGGAGGACTAGTGGAAACAGATGACAAGCGCAACCGGCTCTTCGACGAGCTCGCCGTGGTCGGCAAGGCCTTCGGCAGCCCCAAGCGACTCGAGCTGGTCGAGCTGCTCGCTCAGGGCGAGCGCACGGTCGAAGGACTGGCGCGGACCGCCGGGATGGGCGTGAGCACGGTCTCCGCCCACCTGCAGGTCCTCAAGCTCGCCAACCTGGTCCGTACCCGTCGCGAGGGCACCAAGGTGTTCTACCGGCTCGCGGGTGACGACGTGACCCAGCTGTACGCCGCGATGCGCAGTGTCGCCCGCGAACGCTCCGCCGACGTCAGCCAGGCCCTCCAGGCCTACCTGGACCTGCCTGGCTCTGGCGAGGTGGGCTTGATGACGCGCGACGAGCTCGAGCAGGGACTGGCGAGCGGAGAGGTCACCCTGCTGGACGTGCGCCCGACCGAGGAGTACCTCGCCGGCCACATTCCGGGCGCCCGGAGCACACCGCTCGACAGCCTGGACGCGGAAGCGGACGCCCTGAGGCAGGCGCCGTCGGTGGTGGCCTACTGCCGCGGCAGCTTCTGCGTGATGGCGCACGACGCCGTACGCATCCTCGGCGGAGCCGGCGTCGAAGCGAAGCGCCTCGAGGACGGGATGCTCGAGTGGCGCACCGCAGGGCTGGCCGTCGCGGCGGGCGCGTCGTGACCGCTGCATGGTCGGTCCTGGTCGCCTGGCCGGCACGACGGTGGGTGGTGGCGTTCGCCGTCGCGGCCGGGTTCGTGCTGGTCGTCGCCATCCCCACCGACCTCATCGACACCCCGGTGTTCGGACGCGAGGTGCCGCCGACGTGGTGGGCGTGGCCCTCGCTGCTGGTGTCGTCGCTGCTTGCCGGCCTGCTCGTGGCGACGTACGTGCGCGCCCCGGCTCAGCCGGACCGGCCCTCGAGCCGCCGTGGCGGTTGGGCCGGCGGGCTGCTCACCTACTTCGCCGTCGGCTGCCCGGTGTGCAACAAGCTCGTCCTGCTCGCCTTGGGCAGCGCGGGCGCGATGACCTGGTTCGAGCCGTTCCAGCCCGTCCTGCAGGCCGCCGCCGTCCTGCTCCTGCTCTGGGCACTGCGCAGCCGACTGCTCGGAGAGCTCGCCTGTTCCGTCCCCGAACCGCACCTGGCCGCGAGCCGGCCGGCTGACCCCGCCGGCTGACCCTGCCGGTCCCTGACCCCATCTGCCCCCATCTGCCCCTACACCCCCGTGTCTGGAGTGCCTGTTCGTGCCTGCACAGAGCAAGACCCCCCTGGTCCCCCTCGTCGTCGCCCTCGTCGCGGCTCTCGCCCTCGGCTTCGTGTTGCTGCAAGGCGGTGACGACGAGGAAGGCGGACCCGTCGATGCGGCGCCTGCGACCGCGTCGGACGCGCCGCCGGAGACGTGGGAGGAGCTGGTGCGCCGCGACGCCGACGACCCGATGGCGCTGGGTGAGCCCGACGCGCCGGTGGTGATGATCGCCTACTCGGAGTTCCAGTGCCCGTTCTGCGGGAAGTTCGCGCGCGACACCGAACCGGCCCTGGTCGAGAAGTACGTCGACGACGGCACGTTGCGCATCGAGTGGCGCGACTTCCCCTACCTCGGTCCGGAGTCGACCGTGGCGGCTCGCGGCGGTCGCGCCGCGGCAGCCCAGGACCGCTTCTGGGAGTTCGAGGAGGCGATGTACGCCGACCAGCTGCCGCCCAACAGCGGCGACCTCGACGAGGACTACCTCGTCTCGGTGGCCGAGGAGATCGGCCTCGACGTCGACCAGTTCCGTGAGGACCTGGCGTCCGCGGAGACCGAGGAGGCCGTGCAGCAGGACTTCGCCGAGGGCCAGGCCATCGGCGTGACGGGCACGCCCGCCTTTGTCATCAACGGAGTTCCGGTCATCGGTGCCCAGCCAACGGAGGTCTTCGAGCGCACCATCGAAGAAGCCGCTGGTAAGGCCGCTGGGAAGGCCGGGGACGCGGGTCGATGAGCGAGGTCGGCATTCTGGCCGCGTTCGCAGCCGGGGTCCTGGCGCTGCTGTCCCCGTGCAGCGCCTTGCTGCTGCCGTCATTCTTCGCCTACGCGTTCGCCAGCCGCCGGGCGCTTCTGGCTCGGACGCTCGTCTTCTACCTCGGCCTGCTCATCACCCTCGTGCCGCTGGGCACGGGCGCGAGTGCGGCCTCCTCGTTGTTCTACGGGCACCGCCCGGTGCTCATTGCCGTGGCGGGGTGGACGATCATCGGGTTGGGCGCTCTTCAGCTTCTCGGGCGGGGTTTCGCAGTGCCGGGGACGGCTCGGCTGCAGGCGGTCGTGTCAGCGCGCAGCGACGACGGGTGGATGTCCACCCTGCTGCTGGGCGCTGTCTACGGCCTCGCCGGCTTCTGCTCGGGTCCGGTGCTGGGTGCCATCCTCACCGTCGCCGCGACCCAGGATTCGCCGTGGCAGGGCGGCACGCTGCTCGCGGTCTACGCCCTCGGCATGGCCGCACCGTTGTTCGTCCTGGCAGCGTTGTGGGACCGGTTCGAGCTGGGACGGCGCCGGTGGCTGCGCGGGCGCACCCTGACGTGGGGGCGGGTACGGCTGCACACCACGTCGCTGGTGTCAGGTGTGCTGTTCATCGCGGTCGGGGTCGTGTTCCTGCGCTACGACGGCACCGCGGGCCTCACCGGGTCCTTGGGCCTGGGAGATCTCACCGACCTGGAGTACTCCGCCCAGCGCTCCGTGACCGAGTGGGCCGCCCATGTGCCCTCCTGGGTGCCGCTACTGGCAGTCGTGGTCATCGCGCTCGCCGTCGCGTGGCGTCGCTCGGCGTACGCGTCGGCGGGCGCAGCGGTCGAGCTGGCGCGGGATCCGCGGCCCCGAACCCGCGCCGGTGCTCGGACGCTTGACCGCGACGCCCTGAGCGAGGCCGATGAACAGGACTGCGACGACGACAGCCAGCACGAGCCCGATGACGTCGCGTCCGAGGAGTCCGCCCGTACCCAGGAACCGGGCGAGGAGTCCACCGACGAGTGAGCCCCCGATGCCGAGCCCGAGCGTCGTGGGCAGGTCGCGCTTCTCCCCGGGCCAGACCAGGTGTGCCAGGACTCCGATGACGAAACCCGCGACGAGGAAGCCGATCATCGCGAGCACGTCATTCGCGACGGCGCGGTGCCGCTCACGACCGGCGGTCGTGGAAGTAGGCACCGGCGTACGACGCCTCCCAGAACGGCGTACAGCCGTAGCGTTGGTACACGCTCTCGAAGTCGCCCGGTTCGGCGGTGGCATCAGGCTCCACGTCGGACGGCATCATCTCCGCGGCGAGGTCCAGGCGGACGTGATCACTGACGCGGGCAACGGCCTCGACCGGAACCAGCCGCCGATGGGCGCCGAGCCCGAGGACCCCACCCGACGCCACGACGAGCAACCTGGCACGCCGTTCGGCCTGGTCCACCATGAGATCGTCCACCTCCCCCACCCGGTGCCCGTTCGCATCGAGCACCGCCAGCCCACGGACGTCGTCGCACTCGTCGGCAAGGCTCACCTGAGCCTCAGCGAGGGCGAGCAGCTGGATGGGGAGCATGATCATGGTGCCTCCTCGGGGGTGGCTTTCCATCGTTGCGGGGTCCTGTGACTGCCTGCGTCCGGCGTCTTTGCAGTTCGATGACAATGCCGAGTCCGTCGCGCCGCCCGGCCCGGGTTGACCGACGATGGGAGCATGGGGCCCGATGGCTACACGACTGCTGGTCCTGGAGGATGAAGACGGACTTCGTGCGTCCCTCCGGCTGCTGCTGGAGAGCGACGGGTACGAGGTCGTGGAGGCCGCCGACGCCGAGCGCGCGCTCGAGCTCGTGCCGGGCGGCCGGTTCGACCTGATGCTGGTCGACCTGATGCTGGGTGGCATGGACGGGTTCAGCTTCATCCGCCGTGCCCGTCCCGTGACCGAGGCGCCCATAGTCGTGATCAGCGCGCGCGACGGCGTCGAGGACATCGTCTCCGCGCTCGAGGCCGGGGCCGACGACTACATCACCAAGCCCTTCGAGGTCGAGGAGGTGCGAGCCCGGCTGCGCGCGATGCTGCGCCGACCAGTGCTCTCGTCGGGGGCGCCCGCCGACGCACGGCCCTCCGACGCCTCCGATCGCGGCACCGACGTGTTCGTGCTGGACCAGAACGACGGACCACTGGTCTTCGACAGGGGAGCGGCCCAGCTGACGCGAGGGCCACGCGAGATCCACCTCACCATGACCGAGTACCGCCTGTTGTCGGTGATGGCCGAGAACGCGGGACGCGTGCTGACGCGGTCGTCACTGCTCGAGCACGTCTGGGAGGAGGGCTTCTTCGGGGACGAACGCATCGTCGACGTGCACGTGCGGCGTCTCCGCAAGAAGCTGGAGCGCGACCCGAGCACCCCGCGCACCCTGATGACCGTGCGCGGACTCGGCTACCGGCTCGACACGCAGTGACCGTGTGGCCGACCCGGCGAGGACTCCGAGCGTCGGTGACTCTCGCGTTCGCGCTGGGCGCGCTCGCGCTGTCCGCCTCCCTGTCGGTCGGCACCTACTTCTCGGCCCGGCACCTGCTGGTCGAACAACGTGAGCGCACCGCGCTGCGACAGGCGTACACGGACGCCGCCCTCGTCCGGGACAGCCTGCTCACCTCCGGCAGCGAGGGCAGCGAGGTCCTCGGCTCCATCGCACCGCCGGCGGGGGCGGTGATGTACCTCCACCGCAACGACACGTGGTACTCGTCCTCGCTCGACCCACCCGGGCAGGAGGTCACCGATGCCGTCGCGCGGACGGTCGATGCAGGGTCGGTCGGACTTGCCTGGACCGACCTGACCGACCCGCATGCCGTGGTCGTCGGTGTGCCGCTGCCGGCCGTCGATGCTGCGTACTACGAGGTCTCGGTGGCTGAGGAGCTGGCCGCGACGCTCAGGACGCTGGCGCTGGCGCTCGCGGTCTGCGCCGCACTCACCACTGTCGGTGGAGCGCTCCTGGGTCGGGCCGCCAGCAGCCGGGTGCTGCACCCGCTGGGAGAGGTGGCCGGTGCCGCGGTGCAGGTGTCCGCAGGCGACCTCGAGACGCATCTGCGCGACACCAGTGACCCCGACCTGGCAGTGCTGGTCGGGGCGTTCAACCACATGGTCGATGCGCTGCACGAGCGGATCGAGAGAGACGCGCGATTCGCCGCCGACGTCAGCCACGAGCTGCGTACGCCCTTGACCACCCTGACCACCAGCCTCGGAGTGCTGCAGGGCGTCCCCGACCTCAGCCCGGGTGCGAGCAGCGCGGTGCAGCTCATGGCCACCGAGCTCACGCGCTTCCGGCGGGCGCTGGAAGACCTGTTGGCCCTCGGACGCCTCGACGCCGGTGCCGTCGAGGGCGAGATCGTGAGCGTGGGCGCACGCGAGCTCGTCCGCCAGGCGCTGCACGCGAGCGGTCGGCCGCCCGAGCTCTTGTCGGTCGGGAGCGGGGCGGACGATCCGCCCGTCGACGTGGACCGGCGCCAGATGCTGCGGGCGTTGGTCAACCTGTTCCAGAACGCGGACCTGCACGGCGGCGGTCTCACGGGAGTTGCGGTGGACACCGACGACGGTCATGTGGACTTCCGGGTTCGTGACCAGGGTCCGGGAGTTCCTGCGGAGGATCACGAGCGCATCTTCGAGCGCTTCGCACGCGCGGGCGGCGCCCGGGCCGGGACGGGAAGCGGCCTGGGCCTGAGCATCGTGGCTCGCACCGCGACCAACCACGGTGGGTCCGTGTGGTGCTCCACGGTCCACGACCGGGGCGCGGAGTTCGTGCTGCGCCTGCCGCGCGGTCGTCCAGGAACGGAGGCGACGTGAGTGTCCCCACGCCCCGAGGGCGTACGCGTGGGCCGGGCTCTCTCCGTGCCGCACCGGCGGCCCTGCTGCTCCTCGTCGCGGGGTGCGGCCTCCCGGGTGACACGGCCGTGCAGACTGCCGACGCCGACACGGTGCCGTACAACCTGCTCGATCCCGAGCGGCGGGCGAGGCCCGGGCAGATCGGGCCGGTGCCGGCCGACACCCCTGTCGTGTTCTGGCTCGTCCATGACGATCGGCTGGCTCCGACGGCAGTGGCGGCCACGTGCGCCGACCCGCTGGACGAAGTCGTCGCCCAGCAGCTGGCACTGCTGGCGGCTGCTCCGGACGACATCGCCCGCTCGGCTGGGCGGTCCTCGGCCATTCCCTCGGCGTCCGAGCTCGAGCTGGTCGAGGTGACAGACGGCGTCGCCGTGGTCGAGTTCGACCCTGCCACATCCGTCACGGCCGACCGGCTGCCCCTCGCGATGGGTCAGCTGGTCCTGAGCGTCACGTCGGCCCCCGGCATCGAGGCAGTGCAGGTCAGCGCTGGCGGCGCCACGATCGAGGTGCCGCTTCCCGGCGGTGCTCTGACGGACCGGCCGGTGACGGCCGACGACTACGCGACCTTCCTGCCCGCCCGTCTTCTGGGCGACAGCCCGGCGGTGCTGTCGCCGGACGTCGGGTGCCCGCCGCCCGATGGTGGGGGCGGCTAGCGGGACGGCGGTCCCGACCGTGGCGACGCCGATCGAGTGTCGACGATCATCCACTGTCCCGGCGTGGACCCGTCGACACCCCACCTGACGGCGACGGTGTCCATGACGTGCGCAGTCGCCCGGGTCGTGTCCGCCGCCACCTCGTCAGGTGGCGGCGCGTCCTCGAGCCCCTGCCACTCCAGATCCACCCTGACGTGGTCCGGATCAGCCCAACGAAGACGGACACACACGGAGCTCGGCCCGAGCCTGGCCCCGTGGGCCAGTGCTGCGCACGTCACCCGGCACAGGTCCTCCACGACCGCGGAGTCGAGGGCGCGGTCACGCCCCCAGCGGCGGATCCGGGCAGCCGTCTCGTCCCTGCAGTGGCGGTCGCAGGCGAGGTCGAAGCGGGACACCCCCGGTTCGCCGTCCCTCCGGTGTGGTGGAGCGCTCGTGCGGATCACGTTCCCACCTCGCCCATCGCCAGTGAATGCGTCAGCCCGGTGCGCCGAAGCGTCGAGGCGCCCCGGGGAGGCACGTGGCGCAGCTGCACGGGCACTCCGCGCTTCCGGCAGGTGGCGCCGGTCCACAGCAGCGCAGCGACGGCCTCGGAGGTCAGGCGCACCATGCCCGACAGGTCCACCACCACAGCCGCCGGAGGTGGGTCGAGCAGCAACGGCACACGTTGCTTCACCGCGTCGAGGAGGCCCTTCTCGTCGCGCGGGCTCACCAGCACGATCACCGCATCGCGGTGGCCGTCCAGGAGGCGCGACACGGCGTCTCCGTCCCCGTCGATGGTCATGCAGACAGGCTGTCGCCACCATGTGACGCCGGACCGGACCACGACGTTGCAGGTTCGTGACAGCTCGCGGACAGCTCTCAGCCACCTCGGTCAGGATCGTTGTCCGCGCCGCGATCGCATGTCTTGATGGAGGTGGACCCCCACGATCAAGAACTACCGCCTCAGGAGGCCACGCCATGTTCGACATGACTCCTCGCGCCCGTTCCATCGTCCAGAGGCTGACCGGTCACCGGGCCCTGTCCGCACGGTCGGGGCTGCGGATCGCCCGGGGCGCGTCCGCCAACGCGCCGATGCAGGTCGCCGCCTCCCCGTCGCCGCTCGAGCAGGACAAGGTGCTGGAGCACGACGGGGCACGGGTGTTCATCGGACCGGGAGCGGGGGCACGCCTACGGGGGCGCACCCTCGACGCCGTGACCGAGAAGACCGGGCGGGTGCGCTTCGTCCTCAAGCGCGGAGGGGACCGCTCTTGAGGACAGCCGCTGGCTGCAGCCCGAGCTGAAGCAAGCGGTAGCCCGAGGACCGTGCCGTCGACGACGGCACGGTCCTCGTTCGTGTGGGCGGCCGGCTGATCGCCTGCCAGCACACAGCGACAGGCGCTGTTGCCACCAACCCGACAGATGCGCGACAGTTCGACGACAAGACCGTGACAAACGTTGAAACGCAGAAAGCGTCACTGCTTGCATCTGCGGACCGGCCCCCGACACGAATGTGGTGAACCCTGATGGCGACCGACGACCAGTGGACGTGGCTAGCGAAGATCGAGGACGCCATCAACTCGGCCTTCGACCCGATCGCCGCCGCGGTGACCTCGGTGATCTTCTATGCGCCGACCATCGGTGGGGTCACCTTTCCGCTGATCGTGCTCTGGCTGGTGGTGGCGGCCGCCGTCTTCACCGTCTACTTCAAGGGCATCCAGTTCGTCTCCTGGAAGACCAGCCTCGACCTGGTGCGCGGCAAGTTCTCGCGTGCGAGCGATCCGGGAGAGGTGACTCACTTCCAGGCACTGTCCTCCGCTGTCTCCGGCACGGTCGGGCTCGGCAACATCGCCGGCGTCGGTGCCGCGGTCACGCTCGGCGGCCCCGGGGCGACGTTCTGGATGATCATCGCGGGCCTCCTGGGCATGTGCACGAAGTTCGTCGAGTGCACGCTCGGCGTGAAGTACCGAGAGGTGCACGCGGACGGAACGGTCACCGGCGGACCGTTCCGCTACCTGCCCGTCGCGTTCGAACGGTTCGGCAGCGGTGCCTCTCGGGGCCTGACGCTCGTCTTCGCCGTCGCGCTGTTCCTGTTCGGCGCCGTCGGCGGCAACATGTTCCAGGCCAACCAGACCTTCGCCCAGGCACGCGAGGTCACCGGCGGTGACGACGGCTTCCTCGGATCCTCCGGGTCGGCGCTCATCTTCGGTCTCGTGCTCGCCTTCCTCGTCGGAGCAGTCATCATCGGCGGGATCCGCTCGATCGCGCAGGTGACCTCGCGGCTCGTGCCGGCGATGGCCCTGCTCTACCTCGGCACCTGCCTCCTGGTCATCGCCGGGAACATCGTCAACGTGCCGGCCGCCCTGGGGGAGATCATCTCCGGCGCCTTCGCCCCGGAGGGAGTGGCGGGCGGCGCGGTCGGCGTCCTCATCATCGGATTCCAGCGTGCCGCCTTCTCGAACGAGGCCGGCGTGGGTTCTGCGCCGATCGCTCACTCGGCGGTCAAGACCAAGCACCCGGTGAGCGAGGGCTTCGTCGCCCTGCTCGAGCCGTTCATCGACACCGTGATCATCTGCACCCTGACGGCGCTCACGATCGTGATCGCCGATGCGCCGTACTACGCGGAGCAGCGCGAGGTCGTGGCCGGCGGTGGCCCGACCCCGGACGGCGTGGTCGTCACGTCACGGGCGTTCGAGACCTTCTTGCCCCAGTTCCCGGTGATCCTCGCGATCGCGGTGGCGCTGTTCGCCTTCTCGACCCTCATCACCTGGTCCTACTACACGATGAAGGCGTGGACCGAGATCTTCGGTCGCTCGAAGCGGAGCGAGGCGACCTTCAAGGTCGTCTTCTGCAGCTTCACCGTGATCGGGAGCGTCATCACCTTCACCTCGGTGCTCGACTTCGCCGACTCGATGCTCTTCGTGTGCGCGATCATCAACCTGTTGGGCTGCTACCTCCTCCTGCCCAAGGTGCGTGAGGAGCTGCGGTCGTTCCGCGAGGGTCGGCGCAACGGCACCATCACGGAGGTCCCGGTGGAGGAGCGTGCCACGACCTGAGGCGGTTCGCCTCAGGACTCCAGCTCCGGGTGCTGGGTGCCTGCTCGGGTGGTCGCGCCGACCGCCATCGGTCCCGCGAGCTGCGCGTACGTGGTGACCGCGAGGGCGGACGCGAGCCCGATCCCGGCCAGGACGACGCCGGCATCGAGGAAGCCGCTCCAGCCGCCGCCGGGGCGGACGCCGCCGGCGAGGAGTCCGGCGACCGCCAGCACGACGCCGGTGGTGGCGAAGATCCGGTGCGGGCGCGCAACCGGGACGCCGGGCATCCCGCCGCGGAGCATGCTCCAGACTGCGAGCACGGCAGTGCCCCACGTCAGGGACACCAGCAGCGCGCCGATGATGTCGGAGGGGCGGTGCCAGCTCGCGACGAGGGTGGCGGCGGCGGTGATGGTGATGGCGCCCGCACCGACGAGGGAGACCGTGGTGCGAGCGGCGTCCGGAGCGACGAGCAGAGCCGCGAAGACCAGCGAGACGACGACGGTCGCGTGGCCACTGGGAAAGCTCTCGACCGTCAGGTAGCCATGATCTGACCGTTCGGACACCGCCTTCACGACCTGGGTCGTGACGTTGGCGCCCACGACGAGCACCATCGCCGCACCGGCGGCGGCGTACCGCTCACGCACGACCGCCACGCCGACGAGCGCCAGCACGGCGACGAGGATCGAGCCCAGCGAGACGTTGCCCAGGACACCGACGAGCCCACGCGTGGTCGCCTCGCCGCCGACGACCGCGTCCATCGCGGCCTGGTCCAGCGACTGGCCGAGGCGGGTCTGCTGGCTACGGTTGCTGAGCCAGGCGAAGGCCACTGTGCTGAGCAGGGACACCCCGACGCACGCCGCCGTGCTCCTCCACCTGCGCCACTGCCTGCGCAGCTCGTGCTGCGCCGCGAGGTCCGGCTGCATGCCGCCCATCATGACACCCCGCCCGTGGGTGCGGAGAACACGCGCGTCGAGATGGGCGGCTCCTTGCTCAGGCCTGCCAGATCCGCAACCAGTCGACCTGCATGTGCTGCGGCAGCTGCCTGTCCTTCATGAGCGACAGCTCGTAGTCCGAGGCGAGCAGGCTCAGGATGGGGTACTGCGGCTGGCCGGACACGCCCTTGCGGGTGCGCCAGGTCTCCTGGCCGTCGATGCGGAAGATGTACATCTTCGGCGTCCACTCGACCGAGAAGACGTGGTAGTTCTTCGACCACCCGTCGCGCTTGTTCTTCAGGAAGCTCCGCGGCTGCTTGAGCCACGAACCGGTCTTGATGAGCCGGTTGTTCTTCTTCCAGTGGATGAAGCTCGTCAGGCCACCGCGGGGGTGCTTGTCGCCGAAGTACTCGATCACGTCGATCTCGGCGCCGGCCGTGCGCGGCGTGCCGGCACGGGACGTCTGCGGCTGGAGCCAGAAGCTGCTGTGCTGGCCGCGGCGCTTGTGCATCTTCACCCGCGCTGCGGCGAAGCCGTACTTGAAGGACACCTCGTTCTGCGTGGAGATGTGGCCGTTGAGGCGGTAGGCGAAACGACCCGATGACCTGCCCCGCTTGATCGCCTTGCACCTGCCCGTACGGCTCTTGTCCTCGAGGACACTCAGGCGGGCCTTGCCGCCGGCGACCTTCACGGCCTTCGGGCTGCCCTTGGAGCACCGTCGCAGGCTCTCCTTCTCGTAGGTCTGGCCGCGGTGGCTCCACTCCGGGCCCAGCGAGCGGCCGGAGAAGGTCTCGGTGAAGAGCGGGGTCCGCCAGCGCTCGGTGCTCTGCGAACGGCTCACGACGCGGCGCAGGCCCCGGTATCTGCCGGACGTGACCCGGTAGGTCTGCGCCTCGCCGCGCCGCAGCGCACGCGCGGAGAACTCGGCACGCCCGCGGCCGTCCGTCCTGGCCCGTCCGACGTTCTTCCACCCGGAGCCGCGCTCGACCTGGAGCCGGACGGGGCGTCCGGAGCGGCGGGGCTTGATGGTGGCGGTGATGGCCACGCGGGCAGCGTCCGGGCTGGCCGTACGGCGCCCCTGCTGGACGATCTGCGGCATGACCTGCAGGCTCGCGCGGGAGCGCGTCGCGTCGCGCAGCGACGCTGTCGCCGCGGGTGAGCCGGCCGTCTGACCGACGGCCGATCCGGTGTCGGTGGTGAGGAGCAGGGACGCGGGCATCAGCAGCGCGAGGGCGCTGCCGGCGAGCACGCGGCGTGCAGACATGGCGGTCTCTCTCTGTCGTGGGCGCGAAGTGGTGTTCTCGAAGTGCATCCCCTCGAGGGTGTCTCGGACCTCGTCTCAACCCAAATCGCAGACCGCCGTCGAGGCTCGTGACTGCCTGTTCACCCCTGCGCAGGTGCACGGGAGGGCCGTCCCTGCGCAAGCATGAGCAGAACTGGTCGACAGCCCGGGCATGATGACCGCACCGTTCATTCCCCGACCGCCAAGGATCGACAGCGAACATGGAAGCCCGGCACGGCATGGGACGATCGGCATCGCGCTCCCGCCCCGGCGCGGCCGGTGCGCGTGCGTCGGAGATCGTGCTGGCTGCGGATCCTCGCAACGTTGCAGCCGCGCGCCAGCATCTTCGTGATGCCTTGGAGTCTGCCGGCCTCGATGACTTGGTGGACCGGGCGTCCCTGGCGGTCTCAGAGGTGGTGACGAACGCATTCGTGCACACGGGCACACCGGTCCGGGTGCGGATATCCACCACGGCCGCATCGGCGCGGGTCGAGGTCGAGGATGGCGGCTCGCAACGTCCAGTTCGACGTTTCTACGCCGACATGGCTGGAACGGGACGCGGACTGCTACTGCTTGATGAGTCGGTCGACCGATGGGACACCACCGACCTCGAGCACGGGAAGGTCGTCTGGTTCGAGCTGGGGGACGTCGATCCGGCGACGCACGCTCCTGCCCACGAAGAACGCTCTGCCCCCGGGGAGCAGGTGGTCCGGGTGACGCTGCGTCAGGTACCGCTCCTCATGCACGTGGCGTGGCAAGAACATGCCGCCAGCCTGTTGCGGGAGTACCTGCTCCATGTCCTGAACGACGACGACGCGATCCTGGACAAGCACGCTCGTGCCAGTGCGGCAATGAGCTTGTTGCATGACCAGCTGCCCGCCCCGGACCTGTCTGACGAGGCGGATGCGTTGATGGCTGATGCCATCGAGCCGCACGTGACCGCCGACGAGGTGGTGCTCGAGGTCCCTACTCCATCAGTTGGGCACTTCGAGGTCCTCGACGAGCTCCTCCGCAGTGCCCTCGGCGCGGCTCGTGCCGGAGCGTTCCTCAGTCCACCTACGCAGCCCGAGATCGGCGAGATGCGGCAGTGGTTGTGTTCCGAGGTGGCTCGCCAGGCGGGCGGTGACACCACCGCCACTCCGTGGCTGGCGCGGACGGACGTCAGGGCGACGCTGGCCGACCAGGCCTTGCTGCGCACGAACTACGAGCATCTCGCGGCGGTCGACGAGCCCCTTCTGGCCACCGACGAGGCCAGCATCATCGTGGCGGCCTCACCGGCCGCTCTGGAGCTTTTGGGCTACCGGCGGGCGGACGAGCTGCTGGGGCGACGAGTCATCGTCGTGGTGCCCGCTCGCTTCCACCAGGCCCACATCGCGGGCACCACTCTCCACGCCACCAACGGACGTGACCACCTGCTCGGGGTGCCCATTCGGGTGCCGATGGTTCGTTCCGATGGCTCCGAGCTGCCTGTGCAGATCGAGGTGAGGCCCGAGCGCATGGCCGACGATCGGCACGTCTTCGTCGCACGGTTCAGGCCCGCGTAGATCCGGTGCGAGCGAGTCGTCGGCGGCGACGGCCGTTCACCCGATGACATGGGACGGCCTCGCCGGCCAGGGAGGGAATCAGCCGACGAGGCCTACGCGGCAACCCGCCGGGCAGCGCGCGTACCCGATCAACCGACGTGCGCAGCTTTTGGTCACGGTCTGTCGCGGTGGTCTAGCCTCCGCCTCGCCAGATGCTCGGACGTCCGGTGCCACGGTGACCGGCCGGGCGCCGCGCTCATCTTCCGGGTAGGACGTCCTTCACGGCGTCGACCACCTTGGCCAGCGCAGGCCTGCCGTCACCACCGCTTGCCCAGACCGGGTCCTGCGGCAAGGGGCCCATGGGGTCCGCCTCCTCGGGTGTCGACGTCGAGGTGGCGAGCGAGCGGCGGAATGCTTCGTCGAGCCCGACCAGACGATGACCTCCTGGCAGCAGGACCTCGCGGAAGTCGTCGTCCGCAGCCACCATGTCGTGGCGAAGGCTCGAGACGAGCGCCTCGACCGTGGGTCGCGGCACGTCGGTGAGACTGCCCACCAAGGTCCCGACGAGCGCGGTCGGCAGGAGGGGGACCGACACCTGCGGTCGTTCGAGTCCGGCGTGGGTGGCGTACGCGTCCAGCAGCGCCCCGTAGCGAAGCCGGTCGGGGCCACCCACGTCGAAGTGTCGCGACGGTCCGTCGTAGTCGAGGGCACCGACGAGCGCCTCGAGGGCATCGACGACGGCGACCGGCTGCACTGTCGAGTCCATCCAGGTGGGCACGGTGTGCACGGGCAGGCGCTCGCTCACCTGCCGGATGATCTCGAACGACGTCGACCCGCTACCGATGAGAACTGCCGCTCGGAGCACCACCACGGTCGCCGGGGACTGCTGCAGGATCTGCTCGACCTCACGCCGCGAGGTCAGGTGCTCGGACAGCTCCTCGTCGTCGACGTCGGGCACGATCCCGGAGAGGTACACCACTCGGTCGACGCGCTGGGCACTCACTGCCGCGGCCAGGTTCGTCGCCGCGTCACGGTCGGTGGTTGCGAAGTCGTCGCCTCCCATCCCGTGGATGAGGTAGTAGACGGCATCCATTCCTTCGCAGGCGGCCGTGACCTGGTCCGCGTCGAGCACGTCCATCACCACGGTCTCCACGCGGTCGCCCCACCACGGCTGGTCGCGATCCGGGTTGCTCGTCGTCGTGCGCACGGAGTGGCCCCGCTCGAGCAGCCATGGCACCAGGCGCCCGCCGACGTACCCTGTTGCTCCCGTCACCAGGATCTTCATCGCACCTCCAGGTCTCCGCGTCGCGCCCGCATCGCCCCATCCTGCAGCATCGTGCCGCTCGTCGCTCGACGCCGGGGTGCCGTCGACTCCACGGCTAGAGTGCTGCTCGTTCGGCTGCGTGCGGCGCAGGGTGCGGCGCCCGGTGAGCCTTCCTCAGGGCAAGAACTGGATTGAGCATGGGAAACGCAACGTGGACGTACCGCGCCGACTTCGCCGCGGAACCCGCCAGCGTCCAGCTGGCACGTCTGTTCGTCTGCGGTCTGCTACGTGCGCATGGGCTGGCCACGATGGCGGGCGACGCCGAGCTCGTGGTGAGCGAGCTCGCGACGAACGTCGTGACCCACGCGGGCACGCCCTTCGTCGTGACGCTTCAACGTGAGGGCTCCCGGGTGCTCCTCACCGTCCAGGACGGCACGTCCGAGCCTCCTGTCCTGGTGAAGGCGGCGACGACCGAGACCCGCGGGCGTGGGCTCGCGATCGTGGATGCACTCAGCCAGGACTGGGGTAGTGACGAGCGTCCCGCGAGTGCCAAGTCGGTGTGGGCCTCGTTCACGGTGCCGGACGTGTGAGTCGAGACGCGTGTTTCGTGACGGGTGCGTCCCCGGGCGCGCGGTCGGCACGCGACTGCCCTACTCCGTGGCGCGGATGGCCAGCAGTGCGATGTCGTCGCGCGGCGCCTGGTGCTGGAACTCCAGGACCGAGTCGAGCACCCGATGGATCAGGTCCCCGGGTGTCCGCAGGCTCGGCAAGCGCCGCGAGCAGGCCGTGCTCACCGAAGAAGTCCCCGGCGCGGGTGGCCTCGGTGACGCCGTCCGTGTAGAGGAACAACGCCTCGCCGGTGCCCAGAGACATCGTGGTCTCCGAGAAGCAGGCGTCATCGAAGGCGCCGACGATCACGCCGGGCCCGCCCACCTTCGCTGGTGCGCGACCAGGCGTGAGGTGCATCGGCAGCGGGTGACCGCCGGAGCTGCAGGTCACCTGCCATCCGTCCTGGAGCCGACGCAGCCGGAGAAGCACGAGTGTGCAGAACCGATCCGTGTCGCTGGACATCAAGATGGCGTTCAGCTGGTGAAGGACGTCGCGGGGCGACGGCTTCATGACGGCCAGCGCCCGCACCGTGTGACGGATGAGGGAGGTCACGACGGCCGCCTCCACACCCTTCCCGCAGACGTCGCCCAGAACCACGACCCAGTCGCCCTCGGCCACCTGGAAGACGTCGTAGAAGTCACCGCCCACCTCGTCGCCCCTGCCGGCCGGACGGTAGGCGGATGCGACCTGCAGACCGGGTATCTCGGGCGCCACGGGCGGGATCAGGGTCTCCTGCAGAGTCTTCGCAAGGCGCACCGCCCGCTCCTCCGACTCCTCAGCCAGGCGCTTGGACAGCAGGAGCTCCTGCTCGTACTGGCGCCGTTCGGTGGCGTCGAACAGGGCCACCCGCACCGCGCGCGGCTCGCCACTGGTGCTGCGATCGAGCACCGCATTCACCAGGACCGACATGCGTCCGCCGTCGGCCTTGACCACCTCGAGCGCGATCTCCTTCACCTCGCCCACGCCGTGCAGCATCGGGCTGATGTGCGTCTCGTGATAGATCTTCCCGCCGGGCGCCAGCAGATCGACCAGCCGGCGGCGGCCCACCAGGTCCGCAACGGCGTAGCCCGTCCATGTCAGGAAGGTGTGGTTGGCCTTGACGATGGTGCCGTCGGGCGTCGTGGAGAGGTAGCCGCACGGCGCCTTGTCGTACAGCGCGGCCGGGTCGTCGTCCAGCAACGCTTGGTGAAATGCTTGGGTGGCCGCGCTCGTCGCCACTCAGCGCACCTCGGCCAGGAACGACTCCAGGGCGTTGATCACTTCGCCGGGTGCACTGAGGTTCGGGCAGTGACCACTCGCCTCGAGGACCACGAACCGACTGTCGGGAACCGCGGCGGCGACGTACTCGCCCACGACCATCGGCGCGATGAGGTCGTCCCGGCACTGCATGACCAGGGTCGGGACCGACACGAACGGGAGGTCGACCCTGTTGTCGGACAGGAAGGTGGCTCGCGCGAAGCGCTCGGCGATGTCCGGATCGGCTCGGCAGAAGCTGCGCGTCAGCTCCGCGCCGAGCTCCGGTCGCTCCGCGTTCCCCATGATGACCGGCGCCATCGCGCTCGACCAACCGAGGTAGTTGCTGGACAGGGACGCAAGCATGTCGTCGATGTCCGCAGGTGAGAATCCGCCCACGTAGTTCTCGTCGTCGATGTAGCGCGGCGAGGGCGCCACCAACGCCAGCGCGGAGAACCTGTCAGGCGCGCGGAGCTGTGCCAGGACACCGACCATGGCGGAGACCGAGTGACCCACGAAGACGACGTCGTGCAGGTCCAGCCCCTCGCAGATCCGTACGACGTCGTCGGCGTATCCCTCCAGCGACGCGTAGCGATCGGCGTCGTACGGCGCCTCGGCGCCTCCGGCTCCCACGTGGTCGAACAGGACGACCCGATGGCGGTCCTCGAAGTGGGGCGCGACGTAGCGCCACATGTTCTGGTCGCACCCGAAGCCGTGGGCGAACAGCAGGACTCTCGCGTCGGGGACACCCGATTCGAGCACGTTGTGTGCGCGGTGGACATCCACCCCCACAGGGTACGTCACAGCCGCTGCGGGTCGCGGGGACTACGAGTCGTGGTCAGGCGGACCCGACCGCTGAGTGTGTGCGACCGGCGCCTGGGCCTCGACGGTCGGCGTGATGCTGAAGACCCGGTCGAGGCCGGTGATCTCGAACAGGCTGAGCATGCGCGCATCGGAGCAGACGATTCCGAGGGACCCGTTGAACACCTGCGCCTTGCGGCGCGCAGCCACCAACGCTCCGAAACCCAGGGAGTCGAAGAACGAGGTGTCGTCCAGGTCGACCAACACATGGACCCGGCCCTGGATGAACAGCTCCACAAGGACGCTCCGAAAGACATCGACGGTGGCGATGTCCACTTCTCCGCGGGGCGTGACGACTGTGTAGCCGTCCTCGAACCGGGTGTCCACGACGAGGTCCACGATCACCGTCCGACGCTGGAGGACGTCGAGCAGGTGTCGTCACGGAGACCGCGCGCGTGCCACGCTCGTGTCACATGGGGAAGGGTCGTTGCCACGCGTCGAAGGATAGACGCGCGGGGCGGCGTTGCCCGCTATTCGCGACATTCGTCCCGCTTCTTCCACGAGGAGTCGGAGATGGCCGAGACCCCGGGCTGCTTGGCCTGGGCGTCCGAGCCCGCAAAAAAGAGAGCCGTGGGACCCCCGTTACCAACGAGTCACTTGTTCGTTGACCAGAGCGGGAGGGACTCATGACGGACCAACGACAGGCCAGCGACATCGCCGGCTCGCGCACCACCAGCGCGCTGCTGCTCGTGGTCGTCGTCGCCGTCATCGCCGCCCTGACGTCCTGGGGCAACCAGCCCGAGGAGCCTCGCAACGCCGAGGTCGACCTGACCAAGCTGGTCGCATCGACCACGAAGGCGAAGCTGCCGCGCGCGCCGCTCGACCCCGATCCCACCGGCACGACGGACGGCCGGGTCGTCCACCCGCGCCGCGTGCTCCCGGTGTACGCGGCTCCCGGTCGCCGGCCGTTCGCCAAGGTCACCCCGAAGCAGATGGGCGACACCTGGCTGCCGGTCATCGACCAGGAGAAGGGCTGGACGCAGGTGCTCCTGCCGTCGCGGCCCAACGGGTCGATCGGCTGGCTGCGCACCGCCCAGCTCGTCGAGCGGCACACGTCGTACGTCGTCCGCGTCCACGTCGGCTCGCGCCGGATGGAGCTCGTCCGTGACGGCAGCACCGTCGGCGAGTGGAGCGTGGCAGTGGGCGCGCCGGAGACGCCGACCCCGACCGGACGCACCTTCCTGCTCGGCTCGGTCGTCGACGAGCGCCAGAGCTTCTCGCCGCTGATCCTCCCGCTGGGCACGCACAGCGACACCCTCGACACCTACGGCGGCGGCCCCGGGACCGTCGCCCTCCACGGCTGGCAGGACACGTCCGTGTTCGGGAAGGCGATCAGCCACGGCTGCGTCCGCGTGCCTGCCGACGCCCTCGACCAGCTCAGCCAGGCGCCGCTCGGCACCCTCGTCATCATCGATCAGCAGTGACCAACGGGAGAACCAGATGAGAACCACGTTCACGGCCGGCATCACCGGTGTCGCGATTGCTGCCACCACTCTGCTGGTCGCTGCGTCCACGACGGCCAACGGCGAGCAGGTGTCCAGCTCGTCGGCCTACGGCGCCTCGATCGGGGGGACGCCCGGAGAGCCTGCGGTGGAGTCGGACGGCACGAGCACGCAGACGGGTGGCGGCCAGCTGCCCGCGCAGCTCGGTCCGCTCGCCGCCGGGGGCGTGCTCGCACTCAGCGCCGGTGACGACACCGCCAGCTCGGCGGTGACGAACCTGACGCTCGGCAGTGCCGTCGCGCAGCTGCCGCAGGCGCTGAAGGACGGTCTCGCGAACCTCAACCAGGTCTGCACCGGGCTCGGCCAGGCGACGCAGGCCAACGAGGTGCTGACCCCGCTGAACGACGCGATCAACCAGGTCCCCGGCCTCGGCACCGTCGTCGAGGTGCCGACGGTCGAGGCCGCCACCACGTTCTGCAACGGGCTGCTCGACTCCGACATCCTGGACCTCGCCACCGTGGGGACGCTGCAGTCGCAGTGCAACGACCAGACCGGCACCGTGACCCTGTCCGACGTCAAGGTGCTCGGCGCGCCGCAGCCGGTGCTCGCCGGCGCGGTCGCCCCCGAGACCCAGCTGCTCCCGCCGGAGCTGGCAGCGGTCGCGAAGATCACCCTCAACCACCAGGTGCAGGACGGCGAGGACTTCACCGTCGAGGGCCTGCGGCTCGAGGTCGGCGGCCAGGTCGTCGCCGTCGTCGCGTCCGCGACGTGCGGCGGTCCGGCCGCGGCGGAGCCGGAGGTCCTGGACGCCACCTCCAAGGCACCGAAGCAGGCGCCCAGGCCCACGCCGGTCAGGACCTCTGCGCCCGTCACGGGCTGACCCGGCCCGTCGGGTCAGCGGTCGAGCAGGGGCCGCGCCGGGTCCCAGGTCGTGCCGTCGCGCTCGTCGCGCCGCTTGCGGGCGATGGCCGAGAGGGCCTCGAGGACGACGCGGTTCGCGAGGGCGGCAGTGATGTCGGCGTGGTCGTAGGGCGGGCTGACCTCCACCACGTCGACCCCGACGACGGGCAGCTCGAGGCAGATCCGGCGTACGGCGTCGAGGAGCTCGCGGGCCGTGAGCCCACCCGGCTCCGGGGTGCCGGTGCCCGGCGCGTGGCCGGGGTCGCAGACATCGATGTCGACGGACAGGAAGACCCCGTCGCACTCGTCGGTCGCGATCGTGAAGGCCTCGGTGAGGCACTCCTGCAGACCGCGGTGCACGATCTCGGTCATCTCGTAGGACCGCATCTTCTCCGCGGCCATCCAGTCGAGCGTCTCCGGTCCGGGCCAGTAGCCGCGCAGGCCGACCTGGAGGAACCGGTCGCCGCGCAGTGCGCCGGACTCGATGAGCCGGCGCATCGGCTGGCCGTGACCCCAGAGCGAGCCGAACTCGATGTCGCCGGTGTCGGCGTGCGCGTCGAAGTGGATCATCGACACGCGGCCGTGGCCGAGGACGTTGGCGACCCCCTTGGCGTCGGGGAAGGCGATGGAGTGGTCACCCCCGAGGACCACCGGGACGGCGCCGGCGCGCGCGACCTTCTCGACCGCGGCCTCGAGCACGCCGAGCGCGCGCTCGATGTCGCCGGGCGGCATCTCGACGTCACCGGCGTCGACGACGCGCAGGTCCTGCAGCCCGTCGGTGCGCAACGCGAGCGAGGGCCGGGAGCCGTCGTGCGGCAGGTAGTCGGTCATCCGGATCGCCTGCGGGCCGAACCGCGTCCCCGGTCGGTGCGACGTGCCCCCGTCGAACGGCGCTCCCACCACCACGACGTCCGCGTCGGCGTAGGTCGACTCGTCGTCGAGGTCGCAGGCGGGCACGCCCAGGAAGGTGATGTCCGGACCGAACTGAGCGCCGTAGCGAGCCATGGAGGGACTCTAGGGCGTCAGTGCTGGGAGTCGCTGAGGCTGAGGTCGGCGGGGACCAGGCGCCACACGGCGTACGCCGCCAGCGCGGCGAGAGCGGCGCTCACCGCACCCACCGAGGCGAAGGCGACGACGAACGCGTCGGCGGCCGGGCCGAAGGAAGGTCCACCGGTCGCGCCGGCCATCGACTCGCGGACGTCGGCGCCGACCCCGTCGGGAAGGCGGGACCGGTAGACCGCGCCGACGAGGCTGCCGAGGAACGTGATGCCGAGGACCGCACCCAGCTCGTACGTGATCTCCTCCAGGGCCGCGGCGGAGCCGGCCTGGTCGTCGGTGGCGGCGCCCATGATGAGGGCGGAGCCGAGGCCGAGGGCCGAGGTGCCGAGACCGACGACCGCGAACGCCACCGCCACGAACGGGTACGTCGCGGGCAGGACGGCGATCAGGGTGAGTCCGGCGGCGAGCACCAGCAGCCCGCCGGACAGCACCACGCGCGGGCTGGTGCGCTCGGCCAGCGCCGGCGCGAACGGCGAGGCGATCATCGCGCCGACCGCCAGCGGGAGGAGCGCCAGGCCCGCACGCAGCGGGCTCATCCCCTCCACCAGCTGGAGCCACTGGCTGCCCACGAAGAGCACTGCCGCCATCGCCGCACTGCTGGCCAGCGCCGCGATGACACCGGCGCGGAGCACCGGCTTGCCGAACAGCCGGACATCGAGCATCGGCCGGTCGGAGCGGAGGGAGAGGCGTACGAACGCAGCGAGCAGCGCGACGCCCACGACGAGCAGCCCCACGGTCGGCAGCGTCGGACCGTGCTTGCCGAGCTGCTTGGCGGCGTAGACGAGCGCGGTGAGGCCACCCGCGGACGTGACCACGCCGACGGCGTCGATGCGGCCGGGGCGCTGGGACCGGTTCTCGCGCAGCAGCCAGAGCCCGGCGGCGATGGCGAGCACCATCAACGGCACGTTGACCAGGAAGGCCGAGTGCCAGCTGAACGACTCGAGCAACGCGCCGCCGACGACGGGGCCGATGGCTGCGCCGAGCGCGGCGGTCGCACCCCACACGCTCAGGGCCAGGGTCCGCTCGCGCGCGTCGTCGAAGATCGACCGGATCAGCGAGAGCGTCGACGGCATCACCATCGCACCGCCGACTCCCAGCAGGGCGCGGATCGCGATCACCGTCGCGGCGCTGTCGGCCCACAGCACGGCGACCGAGCCGACGGCGAACGCGGCGTAGCCGGCGATGAGCATCCGCTTGCGACCCCACCGGTCGCCGAGCGCAGTCACCGGGATGAGGAGCCCGGCCAGCGCGAGGGCGTACGCGTCGACGACCCACAGCTGGGAGACCGAGCCGAGGTGGAGCTCGGCGGTCATCGCCGGGAGCGCGACGTTGAGGATGGTCATGTCCATGACGACCACGAGCAGGCTGGCCGCGAGCACGGCGAGCGCCCACCAGCGCCGCGGGTCGGCGGCGGTCTGCGTGGGCGAGGTGGTGGCGAGGCTGGTCATGGTGCGGTGACTCCGGTGAGCAGGGTGGACAGGACGAGGTGGGCGACCTCGCGACGGGCGACGTCACCGAGGCGTACGGCCTCGCGGCCGGCGACGAGCTGGCCGTAGATCGTGTGGCCGAACCAGCGCAGCGGCAGGTCGGCGCGCAGGACGCCGGCCTCCTGGGCGGCGGCGAAGAGGACGGCCTCGCGGTCGGCGAGCACCTGGGTGCGCTCGACGAGGGCGGCGTTGGCGAGGATGACGTGGTCCGTCAGCGCGAAGCCGTGGTCGTCGGCGTCGTCGACGTAGCCGAGGACCAACGTCTCCAGCACGGCACGGATGGCGGTGGCGTCGCTGGTGGCGGCGACCTCCTCGACGCCGGCGGCGTCCAGTCGACCCTCCCACTGGTCGAGCGAGCGCGTGCCGAGCTCGACGAGCAGGGCGTCGCGCGAGTCGAAGTGCCGGTGGAGCGTTGCCCGGCTGACACCCGCCACGTCGGCGATCGCCGACATCGAGGCGCCGGGCTCGCGGTTGAGCAGGCGCTGCGCGGCGCCGAGGACGTCGTTGCGGTCCGATCCCATGGCGCGCCTCCTCGTGATGAGACATCAGTGTCTCATTTGCGACATCCGTGTCGCAAATGGGTCGGGGCGCCGCGCCGGCCCCTGGGGGTGGCGGCAGATGACACCTGTCGGCCGCCTTTCGATGCCATGTGCCGCCACCCTCCGGCCGGGCGATGTCGTGTGCCGCCACCCTCCGGCCGGGCGATGTCGTGTGCCGCCACCCTCCGGCCGGGCGATGTCATGTGCCGCCACCTTCCGACCAGACCTCTTGACATTAGTTCGCGACTCGTACTTAATAGTGACGTGGCTCTCATCCTGGGCATCGACTCCTCCACCCAGTCGACCAAGGCCCTCCTGGTGGACGCGGACTCCGGCGAGGTCGTCGAGGCGCGTACGGCGGCCCACCCGCCCGGCACCGAGGTCGACCCCCGGGCCTGGCTCGCTGCCGTCGACGAGGCGACCGCCGGCCTGCTCGACCGGGCCGAGGCGGTGTCGGTCGGCGGCCAGCAGCACGGAATGGTCGCCCTCGACCGGGACGGCACGCCCGTGCGTGACGCGCTGCTCTGGAACGACACGCGCTCCGCCGGCGCGGCGCTCGACCTCATCGAGGAGATGGGCGGGCCGCAGGCGTGCGCGGACGCGATCGGCAGCGTCCTGGTCGCCTCGTTCACCTCGGCGAAGCTGCGCTGGCTCCGCGACCACGAGCCGGAGAACGTCGCCCGGGTGGCGCGCGTGCTGCTCCCCCACGACTACGTCTCGCACCACCTGAGCGCCGACGGCACCGAGCCGTTCACCGACCGGGGTGACGCCTCGGGCACGGGCTACTTCGCGACCTCGGCAGGCGAGTGGCGCCACGACCTCCTGGCGCAGGCGCTCGGCCACGACGCCGACCTCCCGCGCGTCGTGGCACCCGGCCGGGTCGCCGCCGAGACCAGCGCGGGGCAGCAGGTCGCCGGCGGCACCGGCGACAACATGGGCGCCGCCCTCGGCATGGCCCTCGAGCCCGGCGACGTCCTCGTCTCGGTCGGCACGTCCGGCGTCGCGTCGGCCATCAGCAGCGTCCCGGTCGCCGACGGCACCGGCGTGGTCACCGGCTTCGCCGACGCGAGCGGCGGCTTCCTGCCGATGGTCACCACGATGAACGCCGCCGGCATCCTCGACCTCCAGGCCCGCTGGCTCGGTGTCGACCACGACGGCCTCGCCGACCTCGCCCTGGCGTCCTCCCCCGGCGCCGGCGGGGTGACCCTCCTCCCCTACTACGGCGGCGAGCGCACCCCGAACCGACCCGACGCCGTCGGCACCTGGACCGGGCTGACGCCCGCCACCACCCGTGCCGACCTCGCCCGCGCGGCGTACGAGGCACTCCTCTGCTCCCTCGCCGACGCCGTCGAGCGGCTCGTCGCCGCCACCGGCGAGACGCCGCGACGGGTGCTCATGGTCGGCGGTGCGACCCGCAGCGCCGCCCTCCGCGCCCTCGCCCCGGCCGTGCTCGGGTGCCCGGTCGTGCTGCCGCCCGCGGGCGAGTACGTCGCCCTCGGTGCGGCGCGACAGGCCGCCTGGGCGCTGGCCGGGACCGCCGAGGCCCCGGCCTGGCCGGCCCCCGAGACGACGGTCCTCGAGGCCGACCCCACCCCCCACGTCCGCGAGGTCTATGCCGACCTGCGCGAGCGCACCACCACCTGGACCAGCAGCACGGAAGGCACATCATGACCATCGACATCCCCGCCCCGTCCCCCGAGGACAAGTTCTCCTTCGGCCTCTGGACCGTCGGCTGGGAGGCCCGCGACCCGTTCGGTGAGGCGACCCGCAAGCCGATGGACACCGTCCACGCGCTGGAGAAGCTCGCCGGGCTCGGGGCGTACGGCGTCAACTTCCACGACGACGACGTGATCCCCTTCGGCTCCGACGACGCGACGCGGGACAAGATCATCGCCCGCTTCAAGCAGGGGCTCGCCGACACCGGCCTCGCGGTCACGACCGCGACCACCAACCTCTTCACCCACCCGGTCTTCAAGGCGGGCGGCTTCACCAACAACGACCGCGACATCCGCCGCTTCGCGATCCGCAAGGTGATGCGCAACGTCGATCTCGCCGCCGAGCTCGGCGCCCAGGTCTACGTCGCCTGGGGTGGCCGCGAGGGTGCGGAGTACGGCGCCTCGCAGGACACCCGCGTCGCGCTGGACCGGATGAAGGAGGCGTTCGACGTCCTCGGCGACTACGTCACGGCGCAGGGCTACGACCTCCGCTTCGCGATCGAGCCCAAGCCCAACGAGCCGCGCGGCGACATCCTGCTGCCGACCATCGGTCACGCGCTCGCCTTCATCGAGCAGCTCGAGCGCCCCGAGCTGGTCGGCGTGAACCCGGAGATCGGGCACGAGGAGATGGCCGGGATGAACGCCGCCGCCGGGTACGCCCAGGCCATGTGGGCGGGCAAGCTCTTCCACATCGACCTCAACGGGCAGAACGGACCGAAGTACGACCAGGACCTGCGCTTCGGCGCCGGCAACGTGCGCGGCGCCTTCTGGGTGGTCGACGCGCTGCTCGTCGGCGGGTACGACGGCCCGGTCCACTTCGACTACAAGCCGGCCCGCACCGAGGACGAGGACGGCGTGTGGGTCTCGGCGGCCGCGAACATGCGCAACTACCTGATCCTCCGCGAGAAGGTGAAGGCGTTCCGCGCCGACCCCGAGGTGCAGGCCGCGCTGGACGCCGCCAAGGTCCCCGAGCTCGCCGTCCCGACCGTCGCCGAGGGCGAGGGCTGGGAGGGCCTGCTCGCGGCCGAGCTGCGCGACCCCGAGGAGCTTGCGGTCCGCGGTGGTGGTTTCGAGCTGCTCGACCAGCTGGCGCTCGAGCACCTCTACGGCGTCCGCTGACCATGCAGCCACGGTCGAGCGCCGGCACCGAGGGCCTCCGGCGCGCCAACACCGGAGCCGTGCTGCGGGCGCTGCGTGAGCTCGGCCCGTCCACGCGGGCCGAGCTGGCGAAGCACACAGGCCTCGCCAAGGCGACGGTCGGGGTGATCGTCGCCGACCTCGAAGCGGCACGCGCCGTGGCGGAGGAGGGCTCGCGCCCGGGCGTGCGCGGACGGCCCGGCCGTCCGGTGGCGCTGCAGGGCGACCGGTTCGTCGCGCTGGGCCTCGAGCTCAACGTCGACTACGTCTCGGCGGTCGTGCTCGACCTCGCCGGTGGCATCGTCTCCAGCACGAGCCGGTCGGGCGGCACGAGCGACGACCTGCGCGATCTGGCGCGAACGGCGCTGGACGAGCACGTCGGACCCGACAGCACGCTGGTCGGCACGACCCTCGCGGTGCCCGGGCTGGTCCGGGGCGACAACCGCACCGTGGCCTGGGCACCCAACCTCCGCGTCGCGTGGGACGAGCTCGCCGACGCGCTGGGCTCGCTGGTCCCGGGCCAGCCGGTCGCGATCAGCAACGACGCCAACTGCGCGGCGTACGCCGAGTCGCACCACGGCGCCGCCCGCGGTGCGGCCCACGCGCTCTACGTCACCGGCACCGTCGGCATCGGCGCCGGCATCGTGCAGGACGGCGTGCTCGTGCGCGGTGGTGCGGGGTTCGCCGGCGAGGTCGGCCACATGCCCGTGGGGGACTCGACCGCGATGTGCGGCTGCGGCCGCCAGGGCTGCTGGGAGGCCGCCATCGGGCTGCACGCGATGCTGGCCGCGGTCGGGATGCCCGAGCTCGACACCCCGCTCCGCACGGCCGAGTCGGTGGCCGAGCGCGCTCGCACCGACGCGGACGTACGAGCCGGGCTGGAGCGGATCGGCCGCGCCGTCGGGCTCGGCATCGCCCTGCTCAGCACGGTCCTCGACCCGGAGGTCGTGGTGATGGGTGGCTACTTCGCGCCCCTCGGCGACCTCGTGCTCGCGCCGGCCCGACGCACCCTCGACGAACGGCTCGCCTCCGAGGTGCAGGTCCGCCCCGAGCTCCGCACCAGCACCCTCGGCATCCGGGCGGCGGCGCTCGGCGCGGCCGAGCAGTCCTTCGGCCCGGTGCTCGCCGGCGAGGCCGACCTGCCGGCCTGAGCTCGCGCCGGGTCAGCCGGCGAGCCGGGACCGTACGTCGTCGAGCGCGGTGCCGAGCGCGGCGACCGGGTCGACGAAGAGCGGTTCCAGCGCGATCTCGGCCGCTCCGAGCAGGGGCGAGTCCGAGCCGAGGCCCGCCAGCGCCAGGGTCACCGACTCCAGCGGTGCGGGCAGCGCCCGGTCGGCGAGCCCGGCGTCGACCTCGTGCCCGACGAGCAGGTAGAGCGAGCGGAGGTAGCCGCCGAGGATCACCGTCTGCGGATTGAACATGTTGACCAGGCTGGCGAGCCCCTGGCCCAGCGCGGTGCCGGTCGCGCGCAGTGCGGGCGACGGCTTGTCGAAGGCGTCGAGCACCTCGCCGAGCTGGGCGACCCTGTCGGGCGGGCACTGGATCGCCGCAGCGATGGCGTGCGCGCCGACCTCGGTCTCCCAGCAGCCGCGGTTGCCGCAGTGGCACGGTCGGCCGCCGGGATTGAAGCGGAGGTGTCCGACCTCGCCGGCGTAGCCGCCCACCCCCTCGAGGCGGTGGCCTCCGGTGATGATCCCCGCACCGACGCCGACGTTGCCGGAGATGTAGATGAGCTCGTCGGTGCCGACCCCCGCACCGCGGGTGTGCTCGGCGAGGGCGCCGAGGTCGGCGTCGTTGGCCAGGCTCACCGCAACGTCCAGGCCGAGTGCCGCGAGCACGATGCCGCCGAACGACACGTCGTGCCACTCCAGGTTGGGGGCGAGCCGGATCAGGCCGTCGCTGCGCCGCACCAGGCCGGGCACGCTGATCCCGATCCCGACGAGGGGCGAGGCGGCCGGTGCGTCCGAGACGACCGTACGGATCAGCGCCGCCACCGCGGCGCCGACCTGCCAGGCCTCGCCGTCGCTGTGCACCGGGGCCTGCGCGCGCTGCAGGATCCGGCCGCCCAGACCGACCCGGGCCACGACGGCACGGTCCACACCGAGGTCGACCGCGATGACGTAGGGCCCGTCGGCAGCGATCCGAACTCCGGCCGACGGACGGCCGGCGCCCTGCCGGACACCCTCGGCGGGGTCCGCCCGCTCGGAGATGCCCAGCGACTCGAGCTCACCGACCAGTCCCGCGATGGTGCTGCGGTTCAGGCCCATCAGGGCGGTCAGCTCGGCGCGCGAGATCTCACCGGCGCTGTGCACGTGCCGGAGCACGGTGCCGAGGTTGTGGCGCCGGATGGCCTCCTGGTTGGTGCCGAGGCCCGAGCGCCGTTGCGGGCTCACCCTCGTGCCCTAGACGCCCGCCGAGGAGCGACGACGGCGCGAGATGGCGTCGACGCTCGCGGCGAGCAGCAGGACGCCGCCGGTGACCACGAAGTTGATGTAGGCCGCCTGGTTGAGCAGGCCCAGACCGTTGGGGATGGTCGCGATGACGAGTCCACCGATCACCGCGTCCATGGCGCGACCCCGGCCGCCGAAGAGGCTGGTGCCCCCGATGACGGCCGCCGCGACGGCGTACAGCAGCTCGTTGCCGCCGCCGGAGCCGGGTGAGACCTTGCCGGTGTAGGAGGCCGACAGCAGGCCGGAGATCGCGGCCATCGAGGAACAGATGACGAACGCCATGATCTTCACCCGGAGCACGTTGATGCCGGCTCGGCGGGCGGCCTCGGCGTTGCCGCCGACGGCGTAGAGGTGGCGACCGAACCGGGTCTTGGTCAGGATGAAGGTCCAGAAGAAGAGCAGCGCGATGACGACGGGGAGCACCCACGGGATGCCGCTGATGTCGAACAGGTCCGGGTTGGGCGCGCGGTTGGAGCTCAGCAGGGCGGTGAGTCCCAGGACGATGACGGCCAGCACGGCGACCTGGAGGACCACCAGGCTGAGCGGCTTGTGGACCAGGCCCTTCGCCGACAGGGAGCGGTAGCGCCACAGCGACAGCGCAGCGAACCCGACCACGATGACGATGGCAGCGATCCAGCCGGCGGCGACGGGGACGTTCCTGATCGAGAGGCCACGCAGCACGTCGTCGTTGAACCGCAGCGAGCCGCCGGACCCGATCAGCTTGAGCGGCACCGCCTGGAGGCCGAGGAAGAACGCGAGGGTGACGACGAACGACGGGATGCCCAGGAAGGCCACCAGCGAGCCGATGGTCGAGCCGATCACCGCACCCACCGCGATGCCGGCGAGCGTGGCCATCCACCACGTCCAGTCGTAGTCGATGAGCATCAGCGCGATGATGGTCGCCGAGGCCCCGCCCGCCACACCGGCGGACAGATCGATCTCTCCGATGAGCAGCACGAAGACGATGCCCATCGCCAGCACGACGATCGAGCTGGCCTGGATGACCAGGTTGGCCATGTTGTAGGTGGTGAGGAAGCGGTCGTTGAGCGAGGTGAAGACGACGACCAGGAAGACCAGGCCGAGGATCGCCGGGAGCGAACCCATGTCACCGCCGCGGAGGCGGTTGACGTAGTCGCGGGCCGAGTCCGCGACGGTCGCGGCCTGCACGTTGTCGTTGTCGAAGCCGCCCGCCGACGGCTGCGCCGCGGGTGTGGACTGGGTGTCGTTGTCGACAGTCATGGTGAGTTCTCCGGTCCTTCTCAGACGGTCACGCTGGCGGAGTCCTCGGCGATGCCGAGGTCTCCGGAGCGTCCGGCGGTGATGAGCTCGACGATCTGGCTGTGGGTGAGATCCTTCGCGGGGACGTCTGCGGCGACGCGACCGAGGTAGAGCGCGGTGATCCGGTCGGCGACCTCGAGGACGTCGCCCATGTTGTGGGAGATCAGCACGACGCCGAGGCCACGGTCGGCCAGGCGGCGTACGAGGTCGAGGACCTGCCGCGTCTGCGCGACGCCGAGGGCAGCGGTGGGCTCGTCGAGGAGCACCACCTTGGAGTTCCAGAGCACCGCCTTGGCGATGGCGACCGTCTGGCGCTGACCACCGGAGAGGCTGGCGACGCTCTGGCGTACGGACTTCACGGTGCGCACGGAGAGGGACGCGAGGGTCTCGCGGGCCCGGGTCTCCATCGTCACCTCGTCCAGGCCGAAGCGCGAGGTCTCCTCACGTCCGAGGAACATGTTCTCGACGATGTCGAGGTTGTCGCAGAGCGCGAGGTCCTGGTAGACGACCTCGACGCCGAGAGCGGCGACGTCACGGGGTCCGTGGACGTCGACCTGCTGGCCGTCGAAGAAGTAGTCGCCGCTGTCGCGGCCGTAGATGCCGGCGATGATCTTCACCAGCGTGGACTTGCCGGCCCCGTTGTCACCGACGAGCGCGGTGACCTGTCCGGGGTAGACGGCGAAGTCGACGTCGTGCAGGACATGCACCACGCCGAAGCTCTTGTTGACTCCGCGAAGCTCGAGCAGCGGTTGGTCCATGGGTCCTACTCCGATCAGCAGAATTTGTTGTGCGAGTCACGGGAGCGACGCCCGGGCCGAGCGGCCCGGGCGTCGTTCCGCGGTGTTCTTCGGGTGGGATCAGATCAGGAGATCAGGAGATCCCGGCCTCGGCGCACAGGTCGGCGAAGCTGCCGGTGCACACGTCCTCGGCCTTCTGGCCACCGTCGGTGATCACGTCGCCGACGTTGTCCTTGGTGATGGACTGCGGCTCCAGGAGGATCGAGGGAACCTCGCTGTCGTCCGAGGAGTCGACCGTGGAGCCGGTGACGTCGGCGTCCTCGCCGTTGACGAGCGCGATGGCGACGTCGGCCAGCGCGCCGGCCTCCTGCGTGGCGGACTTGTAGACCGTCATGCACTGCGTGCCCGCGAGGACGTTCTGCAGGCCCTCGACGGTGGCGTCCTGGCCGGTGACCGGGACCTTCCCGTCCTGGCCGGCGCCCTCGAGGATGCTGATGGCGGCGCCACCGAGACCGTCGTTGGCGGCGAGGACGCCGTCGACCTTGCCGTCAGCAGCGGTGTAGAGCTGCTGGAAGATCGTGGCGGCCTCCTCGTTGTCCCAGTCCGGGACAGCCTGCTCGCCGACGACCGTGTAGTTGCTCATCTCGTCGAGGACGCTGTGCGCACCCTCGGCGAAGAGCGTGGCGTTGTTGTCGGTGGGCGAGCCGTTGAGGAAGACGATGTTGGCGTCCTTGTCCCCGAGGCAGTCCGCGAGGCCCTGACCCTGGAGCTCACCGACGACGGTGTTGTCGAAGGAGACGTAGTACTCCGCCGAGCCACCGAGGGTGAGGCGGTCGTAGTCGATGGTGGCGACGCCCTGCGACGCGGCCTTCTCCTGGATCGCGGCACCCGACTCGGAGTCGAGGTTGACGATGGCCAGGACGGTGACGCCGTTGCCGATCATGGTGTCGGCGATCTGGGTCATCCGCTCGGCATCACCCTCGGCGTTCTGGATGTCGAACTCGACGCCGGCCTCCTCGAAGGCGGCCTCGAGGGCCGGGCGGTCCGCGCTCTCCCAGCGCACCGAGGACTCGGTGTCGGGGAGGATGACGCCGATCTTGCCGGTGGTCTCGCCGCTGCCGCTGTCGCCGCCGCTGTCGTTGCCGCTGTCGCCGCCGTCGTCACTGCCGCAGGCGGTCAGGGCCATCGAGAGGCCGATCAGGGGGACGAGGACCAAACTGTGCTTCCGCTTCACGCGAACCGCCTCCTAGCGATTGTGTGCACCTCGGCTGGTCCGCCTGACGGGTGCATATGTTGTGTCGAACAACATATAAAGTGACGGCTGTCACGTCCAGACTCGCGGACCGCCGTGACCGGTTTGTTACAGAAAACGCCTCCGCCCACGCGGGGAGATGACGTAGAGGGGTCTGGACCAGTGGCTCGGTCCGGGACGTTCAGTCCCCGGCTCGAGGGGTACGTCGAGCCGGCGGCAGCCGCGGCCGATCCTCGGTGCGCCACAGCTCGTCGTGGTCTGCACGTCCCCGAGAGTGTGCCCGTTGGGGTGTCCAGCACGGCGGAACCATTGTCTAACGTGGGGCGATGCCCTCCGTCTCCCGCACCTTCACCACCACCGCCACCCCCGACGCGGCCTACGCCTACCTCGCCGACTTCACCCACGCGGAGGAGTGGGACCCCGGCACGAAGTCGTGCGAGCGGACCTCGGGTGACGGCGGCGTCGGCACGACCTACCGCAACGTCTCGTCGTTCCTGGGCCGCGAGGTCGAGGTCATGTACACGACCGCCGAGCTGGCCCCGCCCACCCGCGTGCACCTGCGCGGCACCAACGAGCAGTTCGAGGGCCACGACATCTTCGAGATCACCGCGTCGGGTCGCGGCTCGCAGGTCCGCTACACCGCGGAGATGTCCTTCACCGGGCTCTCGAAGCTGGCCTCGCCGCTCGTGGCGGCGTACCTCCCGATCCTGGCGAAGAAGACCGTCGACCAGCTGCGCGCGAGCCTCGACCAGCACGCCTGACCCAGCCCGCGTCCCGGGCGGTCATCCCCCCGGACGGGTGAGCAACCCCGCCCGATCCGGTGGCACCGTGGAGGGATGGCCGAGAAGAAGAGGACGTCACCCGGGCCGTCCGTGAAGGACCCCGAGGTCTACGAGGCACTGCGGGACGAGGGTGCCAGCAAGGAGAAGGCGGCGCGGATCGCCAACACGGCGGCCGCGCAGGGCAGGTCGAAGGTCGGCAAGCGGGGCGGCGGCGCCGAGGACTACGACGACCGCACCGTCGAGGAGCTGCGCCGGCGCGCCGCCGAGCTGGACATCGAGGGTCGCTCGAAGATGGACAAGGCCGAGCTGATCGACGCCCTGCGCAACCACTGAGGCATCAGCCGGGACGGTCAGCCGGGACGGTCAGCCGGGACGGTCGAGGTGCGCGAGCGCCCGTAGCCACATCCGGTCGGCGTCGATCGCAGCGGTCTCCGGCGCAGGCTCGTCGAGCAGTCGTACGACGTCCGCGGGCGGCTCGGCGCCCGCCGCGCGAGCCACGTCGAGCAGCACGCGCGCCGCGGCCACCACGGCCGGGCGGTGGCCGCTGATGACCGACTCGTAGACCGGCGCCGCGCCCGCGGCGACCGGCACCTCCCAGGCCGAGACGAGTGCGGCGCGCGAGTCGGTGAGGGTGAGCACCGTCCACTCCCGCCGCAGGGCCGACCCGCCGGGCAGCTGGCACCGCGCCGGAGTGGCGGCGGGGTCAGCGGGGAGGCGGTCGTCGAACTCCGCGACGACGGCCGACCACGCGGCCGTGCGCGCGAGCTCGTCCCACCTGTGGCGCTGGTCCGTGAAGCGGTGGCCCGCCTGGAAGGACGCGAGCACGAGCGGGCGCTCGCCCCGCGCCAGTGCCTCGTCCTCGACGGCGTACGACGCCGCGACGAGGGCCCGCCGACCCAGCCTCTGGCGCCCCAGGTGGGGGTGGTCCCTGGCCAGCACCGCGTGCACCGACTCGTCGGGTCGGCGTCGCCGGCGCTCCACGGTGGCGATGGCCGTCCCCAGCGAGACGCCCGACGACCGCAGGTCCTGCACCTGGCGGACGAGGTCGACATCGGCATCGGAGAAGCGGCGATGCCCACTGGGTGACCGGGTCCCGGCCGGGAAGCCGAAACGGTTGTCCCACGTCCTGAGCACCGTCGGTGTCAACCCCGTGCGATCGGCGAGCACCCCGATGCTGAACCCCTCGGCCATCCGTCCTCCACTCACTCGTGCCCTTGTGCATGTTGTATGGATAGTCTATACATGTCTGTATAACTTTTTCCCTCACGACACCAGGAGAATCCCATGGTCACCGTGGTACTCATCAGCACCGTGGCGATCATCGTCGCGGTCGTCGGCTGCTTCTTCATCTGGCGCCTGGACGCGTCACGGGCCGAGGAGGTGGAGCACACCTCACCTCCTCGGCCCACCGCCGCTCCAGCCGTCGCCGCTCCGAGCCACCAGCCGAAACACCTCGACACCTCGGCGGGGTAGGTCAATCCACCCGCTCGGGTGGCCCTTTCCGCCCACCCCCCGTGGCAGGTTCGACGGGTGACCACTCCGGTCGCCACCGATGCACAGGAGGAACCACGATGGGTCTCGACGACAAGATCGACAACAAGGCCGACGACTTCAAGGGCAAGGCCAAGGAAGCCACCGGCAAGGCCACGGACGACGAGAAGCTCGAGGCAGAGGGCAAGACCGACCAGGCCGGCGCGGACCTCAAGCAGGCCGGCGAGAAGGTCAAGGACGCGTTCAAGCGCTGACTTCTGCACCTGGAGGGACGGCCGGCTCCCCGTCACGCACGCGGGGCCGGCCGTCGTAGGCAAGAAGTTCGTCACCATCCACGTGGGGCCGACGGCGGCATCTGCTCCTAGGCTCGCAGGATGATCCCCGACAGCGTTGCCGCATTCATCGACCGCGAGGTCGCCGCCGCTCCCACCCGCTACGACGACCTCCGGGTGGCCGTCCTCAACGGCACCCTCAAGCGGTCGCCGGAGCCGAGCCACACCGACGGGCTGCTGGAGATCAGCCGCCGCGTGCTCGAGGGGGTCGGTGCCCGCGTCGACGTCGTCCGCCTCGTCGACCACGTCATCCCGCCCGGGGTGATGCCCGACATGCGCGAGCACGGATGGGAGGCCGACGACTTCCCCGGTCTCTACCGCTCGCTCATCGAGCCCGCTGACATCGTCATCCTCGCCACGCCCATCTGGCTCGGCGACCAGTCGTCGCAGACCCGGCTGGCGATCGAGCGCCTCTACGGCTGGTCGGGCGAGGTCAATGCCGCCGGTCAGTGGAGCTACTACGGCAAGGTGGGCGGTGTCGTGGTCACCGGCAACGAGGACGGCGGCAAGCACTGTGCGGCGCAGATGCTCTACGCCCTGAGCCACATCGGCTTCACGATCCCACCCCAGGTCGACGCCTACTGGAACGGCGAGGCGGGTCCGGGTCCGTCGTACCTCGACGACGACCGCGGCGCGCAGAACCACTGGACCACGCGCAACACGGTCTTCGCCGCCTGGAACATGCTCCACGCCGCGCGCAGCCTCAAGGACGCCGGCGGCGTCCCCGTCCACGGCAACAGCACGCACAACTGGGACCTCTCCGACCCCGACCACCCGAATCCGGAGTACAGGTGAGCTGATCGGGCCGGCCCCTGTCGGTCGCCACTCATAGGGTGGCGCCCGTGACCCTGCACCTCCACACGGCCGAGCGCACAGATGCGCTCGCCGACGGCCTGGCGGACCTGCTGGTCACTCCGCTGCCCGATCCCTTCGCGCGCGAGGTCGTCGTCGTGCCGGCCCGTGGCGTCGAGCGCTGGCTGACCCAGCGGCTCTCGCACCGCCTCGGCGTGGGACCGCGCGGCGGTGACGGCGTCTGCGCCGGCGTCGACTTCGTGACGCCCCACTCGCTCGTGTCCATGCTGCTCGACCGCGACGCCGAGGACCCCTGGAGCCCCGACCGTCTCGCGTGGCCGCTGCTCGAGGTGATCGACGGCTGTCTCGACGAGCCCGGCTTCGCCGACCTCGGTCGCCACCTCGGCCACGGCGACCCGACCGACGAACGGTCCGCCCGGCGCTACGCCGTCGCGCGCCGGCTCGCCGGCCTCTTCTCCTCCTACGCCGTCCAGCGCCCCCAGCTCGTGCGCGACTGGCGCGCGGGCGACGACACCGACGGCGACTGCGGCCCGCTCGACGACGACCTGCGCTGGCAGGCCGAGCTCTGGCGACGGCTCGCCGACCGGGTCGAGGCGCCCGCTCCCGACGTACGCCATGCGACGACCCTCGCGCGGCTGTCCGCCGGCGACGAGACGCTCGACCTGCCCGGTCGGCTCTCGCTGTTCGGGCACACGCGCATCCCCGTCACGGAGGTCGAGCTCCTGCGCGCGCTCGGCGAGCACCGCGACGTCCACCTCTGGCTGCCGCAACCCTCTCCTGCGCTGTGGGCCGCCCTCGCCCCGACCGCGGTCGTCGGCCCCGTCGCTCGCGCCGAGGACGACTCGGCCGCGCTCGTCGAGCACCCGCTCCTTGCCTCGCTCGGCCGCGACTCCCGAGAGCTGCGCCGCACCCTGGGTGAGGTCGAGACCCGGCAGCGGAGCGCGGGCTTCGCCGACCCGACCACGCTCCTCGGCTGGCTCCAGGCCGACCTCCGTGCCAACCGCGCCCCCGACGCGACGGCCCTCGCCGCGCGGGTGCGCGCACGCACGGACCTGTCGGTGCAGGTGCACGCCTGCCACGGCACGGCGCGTCAGGTCGACGTGCTCCGCGAGGTGCTCGTCGGCCTGCTGCAGGACGACCCGACCCTCGAGCCGCGCGACATCCTGGTGATGTGTCCCGACATCGAGACCTACGCACCGCTGATCTCGGCGGGCTTCGGGCTCGCCGACGTGGCGCACGAGGACGTCGGCCACCCCGCCCACCGGCTGCGGGTGCGGCTCGCCGACCGGTCGCCCGGTGCGACCAACCCCCTGCTGGGCGTGGCCGCCGACCTCGTCGAGCTGGCGGCGGGGCGGATGACCGCGACGGCCGTGCTCGACCTCGCCGCGACCGAGCCGGTGCGCGCCCGCTTCGGCTTCACCGACGACCACCTCGAGCGGATGGCGCGGTGGGTCGACCAGGCGGCGATCCGCTGGGGCTACGACCGTGACCACCGCGGCGCGTTCGGGCTCGACCTCGACGCCAACACGTGGCTGACCGGGCTCGAGCGGGTGCTGCTCGGAGCCGCGATGTCGGGCGAGGGCCATCGTGTCGTCCGTACGACGCTGCCGATCGACGACGTCGGCGACGGGCACCTCGAGCTCGTCGGCAGCTTCGTCGAGATGGTCGACCGGCTCCACACCTTCGTCCGCGCGGCCGCCGACGCCGCGTCGGTCGCCGACTGGACCACCGCCCTCGGTCGTGCCGTGCACGGCCTCACCGCCAGCAGCACTGACGACGCGTGGCGGGTGGCGCAGTTCGACCGCGAGCTCGCCCGGATCTCCGCCGGTGTGGGTGACCACGAGACCCGCCTGCGGCACGCCGACGTGCGAGCGCTGCTCCGCCACCGGCTCCGGGGCCGGCCGACGCGCAGCAACTTCCGCACCGGCACGCTGACCGTGTGCACGATGGTGCCGATGCGGTCCGTGCCGCACCGCGTCGTCTGCCTGGTGGGCCTCGACGACGGCGTCTTCCCGCGGCTGGAGTCGGTCGACGGCGACGACGTGCTCGCCCGGCGTCCGCTCACCGGCGAGCGCGACATCCGCTCGGAGGACCGCCAGCTGCTCCTCGACGCGATCGGCGCCGCGACCGAGACCCTCGTCATCACCTATGCCGGACGCGGCGAGCACACCAACGACGACAAGCCGCCGGCCGTGCCGCTGGGCGAGCTGCTCGACACGCTCGACCGCACGACGAGCCAGGCCGTACGCCGCGACGTGGTCGTGCAGCACCCGCTCCAGCCCTTCGACGAGGCCAACCTGACGGCGGGCGCGCTGGTGCGCACGATCGACCGGCCGTTCTCCTTCGACCGCACGGCGCTGGCAGGCGCACGTGCGGCCCGAGCACCGCAGCCGGCGCCGCGCGCTCTCGTGCCCGGACCGCTGCCGGCGGGTGAGGTGGTCGAGGAGGTCTCGCTGAGCGACCTCCACGACTTCTTCGCCCACCCGGTGCGCAGCTTCCTGCGGCACCGGCTCCGGATCACCACCCCCTACGACGTCGACGAGACCAAGGACGCCATCCCGATCACGCTCGACGGGCTCGAGAAGTGGGACGTCGGCGACCGGCTGGTCCGCGACGTCCTCACCGGCGGCGACCCGCAGGCGGCGATGCTGGCCGAGCAGCTGCGCGGCCTGCTTCCCCCGGAGGACCTGGGGGCCGCGATGCTGACGGACATCGTCGCCCGCGTGCGCCCGCTCGTCGAGGCCGCCGTGCCCCTGCGCGCCGGGCCCGCCCGCACCCTCGACGTCGACATCGACCTCGGCGACCGGCGGCTCACCGGCACGGTCGGCCACGTGTTCGGCAACAACCTCGTGGCGGTGAGCTACTCCAGCCTCGGCGCCAAGCACCGGCTGGCCGCGTGGCTCGACGCCCTGGCCCTCGCCGCCGGACACCCGGACGAGAACTGGACCGCGCACACCGTCGGCCGCTGGGGCCGGTCGGGTCGCCGGGCGCTGCTGTCCCCGATGCCCGACGACGACGCCCGCACCCGCCTCCGCGACCTGGTCGAGGTGATGGAGCGGGGCCAGCGCGAGCCGCTGCCGCTGCCGATCAAGACCAGCCTCGCGTACGCGGAGGAGTTCGCGATCGGAGCACAGGGGCACGCCGACCCCGACGCCAAGGCGCGGGCCGAGTGGGTGACCCCGCGCTTCAACGAGTCCGGATTCCCCCAGGAGGACGGCGACCGGTGGCACGTCCGCGCGTGGGGTGAGCAGGCGCCCTTCGAGCTGCTCGCCGCACCCCTGCTGCCCGACGAGGGCACCGACGGGGGCGCCGACGGGGGCGAGGCGACCCACCGGCTCGGCCACTACGCGCTCCGGGTCTGGTCGCCGCTCCTGGCCCACGAGCTGGTGCGGGCGATCTGAGATGAGCGAGATGCAGACCTTCGACATCTGCGGGCCCCTGCCCACCGGCACGACCCTGCTCGAGGCGAGCGCCGGCACCGGCAAGACCTGGACCATCGCCGCGCTCGTCACCCGCTACCTCGCCGAGGGCGTCGCGACCCTGGAGGAGATGCTCGTCGTCACCTTCACGCGGGCCGCCAGCCAGGAGCTGCGCGACCGGGTGCGGCGCCAGCTCGACGACGCCGCGGCCGTGCTGGTCGACCCGGCACGCGCCGACCCCGCCAACCGGCTGCACGACTGGCTGCTCGACGCCGACCCGGCCGAGCGCACGATCCGGCTCGAGCGGCTGACCGATGCGCTGACGTCGTACGACGCCGCGACGATCGCGACGATCCACCAGTTCTGCCAGCTCGTGCTGCGCAGCCTCGGCGTGGCCGGCGACACCGACACCGGGGCCGTCCTCGTCGAGGACCTCGAGCAGCTCACGAACGAGGTCACCGACGACCGCTACCTCCACCTGTTCGCCCGACGCGAGAAGGCGCCGTGGTCGCGCCAGGAGGCCCTGGACATCGCCCGTGCCGTGGTCGACGACCCACGGGCGCAGGTCGCCCCGCAGGAGGCCCTGACCGCAGACCCCGACGGCGGCGCGGCGGAGCGGGTGCGCTTCGCGTGCGACGTCCTCGACGAGATCGACCGTCGCAAGCGCCGCCTCGGCGTGCTGTCCTACGACGACCTGCTCGGCCAGCTCGCCGACGCGCTGCGACCCGACGACTCCCCCGCGCGCGCCCGGATGCGCCAGCGCTGGAAGGTCGCGCTGATCGACGAGTTCCAGGACACCGACCCGGTGCAGTGGCAGGTCTTCGAGCGGGCCTTCCACGGCGCCTCCACGCTGGTGCTGATCGGTGACCCCAAGCAGGCGATCTACGCCTTCCGCGGCGGCGACATCGTCACCTACCTCAAGGCCGCCGAGCAGGCGACCACCCGTCAGACCCTCGGCGTCAACTGGCGCGCCGACCGGCCGCTGCTCGACGCCCTCCACGTGCTCGTCGAGGGCGCTGCGCTCGGCGACGAGCGGATCACCGTCCACCCGGTCACCGCACACCACGCCACCTCGCGGCTCGAGGGTGCGGGAGCGCCGTTCCGGCTCCGCGTCGTGCGGCACGAGGAGCTCGGTCGCACGAAGCCGCGCATCGGTGACTGGCGCCAGCACGTGCTCACCGACCTCGCCGCCGACATCAAGCGGCTGCTGACCAGCGGAGCCACCGTCACCACCGGCGGCCCCGGCGACGAGCCGCGTCCGGTCGAGCCGAAGGACGTCGCGGTGCTCGCCGCGCGCCGGGCCGACCTGCTCGCCGCGCAGGAGGCGCTGGCCGCGGTCGGCGTACCTGCCGTGCTCAACGCCGGTGGGTCGGTCTTCAAGACCGCCGCCGCCACCCAGTGGCTGTCCCTCCTCGAAGCGCTCGAACAACCCCACCGCGCCGACCGCGTACGTGCCGCGGCGCTCACCGACTTCTTCGGCCGGACGGCCGAGGAGCTGCAGTCCGACGACGACCCGACCGACGCCCTGAGCGAGCACGTACGCCACCTCGCCGACGTGTTCGCGGCGCGCGGCGTGGCCGCGGTGCTGGAGAGCGCCGTGCTCGACGGGCTGGTCGCCCGGGTGCTGGGCCGGGTCGGCGGCGAGCGCACGCTGACGGACCTGCGCCACATCGGCGAGGCGCTGCACAAGGTGACGGTGAGCGAGCGGTTCGGTGTCGTCGGTCTGCTCGGGTGGCTGCGCACCCAGGTCGCCGACGACAAGCTCGAGGTCGCCTCCGAGCGCACCCGGCGCCTCGACTCCGACGCCGCCGCCGTCCAGCTGGTGACGATCCACGGCAGCAAGGGCCTGGAGTACCCCATCGTCTACCTCCCGACCCTGTGGGACCGGTGGGTGCGCGACGAGGACGTGCCGCTCTTCCACGACGCCGCCGGCGAGCGGTGCCGTGATGTCGGCGGGCCGAGCAGGTGGCGCGACGCGGCGGTCACCGCGAGTCGCCACGAGGACGCGGGCGAGTCGCTCCGGCTCCTCTACGTCGCCCTCACGCGCGCCCAGTCGCAGGTGGTCGCGTGGTACTGCCCGACCGCCAACAACACCGCACCCGCACCCCTCCACCGGATGCTCTTCGGTCGCGCGCCCGGCCACCCGGCCGTCCACGACGAGCAGACCGTCGTCGGCGACGACGAGGTGGTCGACATCCTCGGCCGGTGGAAGACCGCGGGCGGCCCGCAGCCCGAGCTCGCCACCCCCGGCACGGTCGACACCACCCCGATCGAGCGCGACCTCCCGTCCCTGTCGGTGCGGTCCTTCGACCGCGCCGTCGACACCGACTGGCGCCGTACGTCGTACTCCGCGCTGTCCGCGGCGGGGGCTCCACACGCGGGTGCCCCCGATCGCGTGCTGTCCGAGCCCGACGACGCACCCGACCTCGACGACGCCGAGTTCGAGGCGCTCCCGGACGAGGTCGCCGCACCCGAGGCCGACCTGGCCCTCGCGGCCGTCGCCTCGCCGATGGCCGACCTGCCGGTGGGGGCGGAGTTCGGCTCGCTGGTGCACGAGGTCCTCGAGCACGCCGATCCCTCGGCGCCCGACCTGCGCGCGGAGCTGCTCGCACAGGTCGAGGAGCACCGCGCATGGTGGGCGGTCGAGGTGGACGCCGACGTGCTCGCGGATGCCCTCGTCGCCGTGTGCGACTCGCCGCTCGGACCGCTCGCGGCCGGGTTGACGCTCCGTGACATCGCGCTCCCCGACCGGCTGCGCGAGCTCGACTTCGAGCTTCCGCTGGCGGGTGGCGACCTCGTCGCGCCCGGCACCGACCACGTCGTGCTCGGCGACCTCGGCCCGCTCCTGCGCGCCCACCTGCCGGCGGGCGACCCGCTGCTCGCCTTCGCCGACACCCTGGCCGCCGACGCCGGCCTCGCCGGCCAGCGGCTGCTCGGCTACCTCACCGGCTCCATCGACGTGGTCGTCCGCGTGCAGGTCGAGGGTCGCACCCGGTTCCTCACCATCGACTACAAGACGAACTGGCTCGGCGACCGGATCGCCCCGGCCACCGCCTGGGAGTACCGCCCCGCCGTCCTCGACGAGGCGATGGGCCACTCCGACTACCCGCTCCAGGCTCTCCTCTACACGGTCGTGCTCCACCGCTACCTGCGCTGGCGGCTGCCCGGCTACGACCCGGCGGAGCACCTCGGCGGCGTGCTCTACCTCTACCTCCGCGGCATGTGCGGGCCGGAGACGCCGAGCGTGGACGGTCGGCCGTGCGGGGTCTTCTCGTGGCAGCCGCCGGTAGCCCTGGTCAGCGCCCTGTCCGACCTCCTGGACGGCAACGCGCCATGAACACCCCACGACGTTCGTCTCCTCCGCCTCGCTCCCCCGACCAACGCCGCAGGGACCCCGCATGAGCGACCTCTTCGAGCCCGTCGACGCCACCGACGCCCGACTCGCCCTCGGGGCGACCGGGCTGCTGGCCGACTTCAACGCAGCGGGGGTGCTGACCAGCGCCGACGTCCACATCGCCCGTGCGCTGGGCCGGCTCGCCCGCGAGGACGACGATCGCGTCCTGCTGGCGGTCGCGCTGGCCGTCCGGGCGGTCCGTGGTGGTTCGGTCTGTGTCGACCTGGCGGCGGTGGCCGACCCCGCCGACCTGCCCTGGCCCTCGGCCGACGAGTGGGCGCAGGCGGTGGCCACGAGCCCGCTGGTCGCAGCCGGCCTGGTCCGCTGGGACAACGACCTGCTCTACCTCGACCGCTACCACGAGCAGGAGAGCCAGGTCGTCGACGACCTGCTCACGCGGGCGGCCACCAGCCCGGCCCACGACCCCGGCCTGATGGCGGCCTCGATGTCCCGCCTGGTCGCGGCGATGCAGCAGGCGCGCCCCGGCACGTCGTACGACGAGCAGGTGACGGCCTGCCTCGCTGCGGCCCGGCAGTGGACCACCGTCCTCACCGGCGGACCCGGCACCGGCAAGACCACCGCGGTCGCGTCGCTGCTGGTCGGGCTGCTCGACCAGCAGCCCGGCCAGATGCGCATCGCCCTCGCCGCTCCGACCGGCAAGGCCGCCGCACGTCTCCAGCAGGCGGTGCACCAGGAGGCCGAGGCGTTCGCGCCGGCGGACCGGGCCCGGCTCGCCGGCGTCACCGCCTCGACCCTGCACCGGCTGCTCCGGCCGGACCCGGGCAACTCCACGCGGTTCCGCCACAACCGCAGCAACCGGCTGCCCCACGACGTGGTCGTGGTGGACGAGTCGTCGATGGTGTCGCTGACCCAGATGGCCCGGCTGCTGGAGGCCGTACGACCCGACGCCCGCCTGGTGCTGGTCGGCGACCCCCACCAGCTGTCGTCCGTCGAGGCCGGCGCCGTGCTGAGTGACGTGGTGCGCGGGTTCCAGGACCGCGCCGACTCCCCGGTCACCGCGTTGCAGTCGACCCACCGGTTCGGACCGGAGATCCGCCAGCTGGCCGAGGCGCTGCGCACCGGTGACGCCGACGAGGCGCTCGCGGTCCTGGCCGCCGGACACGACGCGGTCGAGTGGGTCGACGAGGCCGACCCGGCACCGCAGATCCGCACCACGGCGCTCGCGGCCGCCCTCGCCGTCCGCGACGCGGCCGAGCACGGTGACGTCGACCGGGCGCTGCGGGCCCTCGACCACCACCGGCTCCTGTGCGCGCACCGCGACGGCCCGTTCGGCGTACGCCACTGGAACCGTCGCATCGAGCACTGGATCACCGCCGAGACCGGCGACCCGCTCCACGAGCGCGCCTACGCCGGGCGACCGCTCCTGGTCACGGCCAACGACCACCAGCTCGGCGTCTACAACGGCGACAGCGGCGTTGTCGTGCTGACGGCGGCGGGCCCGCGGGCGGTGATCGCGGCCAGCGACGGTCCCCGCGACCTCGCGCCGTCGCGACTCGGTGACGTCGAGACGATGCACGCGATGACGATCCACAAGTCGCAGGGCTCGCAGGCCGACGTGGTCACCGTGCTGCTGCCCGACGAGGACTCCCGGCTGCTCTCGCGCGAGCTCTTCTACACCGCGGTCACCCGCGCCCGCACCCGCGTACGCGTGGTCGGTTCGGAGCCGGCGATCCGGGCAGCCATCGGCCGGCGTGCCCAGCGCGCCAGCGGTCTCGCCGTACGCCTCGCTGCCACGCCGTGACGCGCATCCCACGGAACGACCGCCGGAAATCTCACCGACACAGAGGCCGGATAGCCTCGAGACATGCCCTACCTGTTGCGTGTCGAGCTCCCCGACGTCCCGGGTTCGCTCGGCCGGGTCGCGAGCGCGATCGGTGAGGCGGGCGGCGACATCGAGGCCATCGAGATCGTCGAGAAGCACGACGGCCTCGCGGTCGACGACGTGCTGCTGGAGATGGTGCCGGGCGTCATGCCCGACTCGGTCGTCTCTGCCTGCAGCGTGCTCGACGGCGTCAGCGTGCTGTGGATCAACCGCTACGCAGCCGGCGGCAACCTCTTCCTCGACCTCGAGGTCGTCGAGGCGCTCACCGAGGACCCCTCGACAGCCCGCGACCGGTTGATCGACCTGCTCCCGATCGCGTTCCGCGTCGACTGGGCCGCCCGGGTCCACCCCGCGGACGGCAACCGGGTCGTGCACGCGACCGACGCCGCCCCCACCGAGTTCTCCTTCGCCCCGATCACCGCCCCGGTGCGGCTGCCGGGCGACGAGATCTACGTCGAGGCGGCTGCCCCCTTCGGCGACGACGTCGTGCTGATCGGGCGCCGTGGCGGTCCGGAGTTCCTCGACTCCGAGCTCGCGCGCCTGGAGCACCTGATCGGTCTCGCGATCACCATCAGCCGCTGACCGGGCGATTCCTCGCGCTGCACTGCGCCGACCGGGCACTTCCTCGCGCTACAACCCGCCGACCGGGCACTTCCTCGCGCTGGCCGTCCCTCGCAGCGCGAGGAATCGCCCGGTCAGCGCAGTACAGCGCGAGGAATCGCCCGGTCGGCGGGTCAGGCGACGGACTTGATCCGCGTCACGAAGACGGATCCGAGCACGCACATCACGAAGCCGACGGCGTAGACGACGCCGTAGCCGACCGACCACGACTCGCCGTCGGTCGCGACCGAGCCACCCGCGGCCCGTACGGCGACGAGGATCAGCCCGGCGACCGCGGGGGCGATGACCTGCGGGAGTGCGGAGGCGATGTTGATGACGCCGAGGTCCTTGGCGCGGTCGACGGCGCCGGGGAGCACCTGCGTGATCAGGGCGAAGTCGACGGCCTGGTAGACCCCGAAGCCGGCGCCGAGGATCAACGCGGCGAGCAGCGCGCCGGGCCAGGCCTGCCACAGACCGAGCACCAGCATGCTGACCCCGATCAGCACCCCGGACCAGATCACGAAGACCTTGCGGCGCCCCACACGGTCGCTCCAGTGGCCCACGGCGACGGCGCTCGCGACGGTCGTACCGCCGTAGATCAGCACCAGCACCCCGAGCCTCGCGGTCGCCTCGTCGTCGGTGAAGCCCAGGCCGTCGGTCAGGTAGTAGTAGAGGTAGTTCAGCGCGATCCAGTTGCCGAGGTTGACCATGAACCGGGTCAGCCACGCCCAGGCGAAGTCGGGGTGCTCGCGCGGCGAGACCCAGAACGACCGGAGCAGCTGCTTCCAGTCCAGCCGCGCGAGCTCGTGGTCGGCGGGTAGGGCGATGTCGCGGGAGCCGAGGACGTAGGGCACCGACAGCACCAGCATCACGACCGCGATCACGACGTAGCCCTGGGCGATCGATCCGGTGAGCTCGGCGATCTTGATGCCGAGCAGGACGCCGACCGTCCCGGCGATCGCGATCATCCCGCCGATCAGCCCCCGCTTGGCGACCGGCACCTGGTCGGGGACGGCGGCCGTTCCTCCGGCCCAGGCGGCGTTGAGGGCGAGCTGCACGAGGCTCCAGGCCAGGATCATCGAGAGCGCGCTGTCGGAGACCGACAGCAGCAGCAACCCCGCGGCGCCGATGACGACACCGCCGATCACCCACGGCACCCGGCGGCCGAGGCGGGAGCGCGTGCGGTCCGAGAACGCGCCCCAGACCGGGTTCGCCAGCAGCGAGACCATCGCGCCGACGAAGAGCACGACCGACAGCAGCAGCTCCTTGCTCAACCCGCCCGGCTCGGCGGCCGCGACGCGATCGGCCTGCTGCGCGAGCAGCACCTGGATCGGCCCGAACCACCCGGCCATCAGGCCGAGGTTGAGCAGGACCAGCGAGCCGGTCCAGCGAGCAGGGGGTGCGTCGACGGGCTCGTCGAACGCCGAGCGGGTCGTCGTCGTGGTCACCGCGCCATTGTGGTGCCCCGTGCCACTCAGGTCACCGCTCGAGCAGGAAGAGCGGGATCCTGCGGTCGGTCTTCTCCCTGTACTGGGCGTACGTCGGCCAGGTCGCGACCGCGTGCTCCCACCAGTCGTCGTACTCCTCGCCGTCGAGCATGCGGACGCGGTAGGTGTCCTTGTCCGCCTTGTCCTGAAGGTCGACCTGGGGGTGGGCGACGAAGTTGTGGTACCACTCCGGGTTGTCGTCGGCGCCGCCCTTCGAGGCGACCGCGAGGTAGGCGCCGTCACGCTCGACCCGCATCACCGGGTTCTTGCGGAGGTTGCCGGACTTCGCGCCGACCGAGGTGATCACGACGATCGGGTACGGGCCGCCGCGGAGGGTGTTCGCCTTCTGCCCGTCCGATGCTTCGAACTCCGCGACCTGGTCACGGACCCACTGGGCCTTGCTCGGGACGTACGTTCCAGTCAGTGCCATGCCAGCCACAACACCACGGGCGACCGTCCTCTTCCGCACTCGCACGGATAGCCTCGCGCCATGAGCGCGATCGACGGTGTCAGCGAGATCTTCGACCCCGAGTCCTGGGACGTGGTGCCGGGCTTCGAGGACCTCACCGACCTGACCTACCACCGCGCCCGCGAGCACGGGACCGTCCGCATCGCCTTCGACCGGCCCGACGTCCTCAACGCGTTCCGCCCGCACACCGTCGACGAGCTGCTGCGCACCCTCGAGCACGCCCGCATGTCGGCCGATGTCGGCTGCGTCCTGCTCACCGGCAACGGCCCGAGCGCCAGGAACGGCAAGTGGGCCTTCTGCACCGGCGGCGACCAGCGCATCCGCGGCCGCTTCGGCTACCAGTACGAGACCGCCGGCCACGATGACGCGGGCGCACCGCCCAACCCCATCGACCGGGCGAAGCTCGCCCGCCTCCACATCCTCGAGTGCCAGCGGGTCATCCGGTTCATGCCCAAGGTCGTCATCTGCGTCGTCCCGGGCTGGGCGGCCGGGGGTGGCCACAGCCTCCACGTCGTCGCCGACCTCACCCTCGCCAGCCGCGAGCACGCCCGCTTCAAGCAGACCGACGCCGACGTCGGCTCCTTCGACGGCGGCTACGGCTCTGCCTACCTCGCGCGTCAGGTCGGCCAGAAGTTCGCCCGTGAGATCTTCTTCCTCGGTGACGAGTACGACGCCGAGGAGATGCACCGGATGGGCGCGGTCAACCGCGTCGTCGAGCACGCCGAGCTCGAGAAGGTCGCCCTCGACTGGGGGCGCACGATCAACGGCAAGTCGCCGACGGCCCAGCGGATGCTGAAGTACTCCTTCAACCTCCTCGACGACGGCCTGGTCGGCCAGCAGCTCTTCGCCGGCGAGACCACCCGCCTGGCCTACATGACCGACGAGGCGCAGGAGGGGCGCGACCAGTTCCTCGAGAAGCGCGAGGCCGACTGGTCGCCGTACCCCTGGTACTACTGACACACGGAGAAGGGCGAGCATGAAGATCGACCTGACCGTCGCGGCGATCCCGGCGTTCGTCGGTGCCATGGTCGCGGAGTACGCCTGGCAGCGGGCGCACCCCGTCGAGCCGGGCACCCGGGCGGGCGACTACCAGCTGGCCGACACGCTGGCGAGCCTCAGCATGGGGGTCGGCAGCCTGGCCGCCCCCTACGTCGCGCGCCGGCTGCTCGACCCCGTCACTCCCGGGGTCGGCAGGCACGGCCGGACGCTGCTCGCCATCGGCGCAACGACGGCGGTGCTGACCACGGTCGGCGACGTCGTACGACGCAGGGTGCGGGACGGACGGCTGCCGGACCCCCAGACCGTGCCGGTGGGCGTCCGCGAGGTGCAGGAGGAGCTGGCCGGCATCCGGCTCGGCCCGGCAGTGCAGCCGCGCGACCGACGCGTCGCCAGGGCCGGCGTACGGCGGACGCACGGAGCACTCGCGCTCAGCGCGGTCGCGTCGACAGCCCTGGTCACCTCGACGACCTGGGCCGCGCTGACCGGAGGCAAGGTGCTCTTCGCCCGGTCACCCTTCGACCTCGGCCGCGGCCGGTGGGCCGCCGTCGCGGCGGTGCTCGGGTGGGACTTCATCTACTACTGGAACCACCGGCTCAGCCACGAGAGCCGCTGGCTGTGGGCGGTCCACTCGGTCCACCACTCCAGCGAGCGCTACAACCTCTCGACCGCACTGCGCCAACCGGTCGCCGAGGGCGTCACGCTCACGGTGCCCTACGGCCTGCTCGCGCTGGCCGGCGTACGCCCGGCGCTGATCGAGCAGGCGCGGGGCATCAACCTGATCTACCAGTTCTGGATCCACACCGAGGCGATCCAACGGCTGGGCTGGGTGGAGAAGGTGTTCAACACCCCCTCGCACCACCGGGTGCACCACGGCTCCAACCGCGACTACCTCGACCGCAACCACGGCAGCATCCTCATCGTCTGGGACCGCCTCTTCGGGACGTTCGAGGAGGAGGACGAGCCGGTCGTCTACGGGCTGACCGCCAACATCGGCACCTTCAACCCGCTCCGCATCGCGAGCCACGAGTGGCGCGACATCGCCGCCGACGTGGCGACGGCCGACACCTGGCACGACCGCTGGTCCTCGCTGCTACGGCGACCGGGTTGGGCGTACGCGCGCCGCGCGGCAGCGGGCATCGCCTGAGCGACCGCGCGGTCCTCAGATGGAGAGCCGGTAGGAGACCACGTCGTCGGCGGCACGGAACGCGTCGCCCTGCCCGGTGACGGCGGCCAGGAAGTCGTCGCGGCCCAGGACCATGAGCACCGTGTCCTCGACGGCGGTCACCGTCGCGGTGCGCGGTACGTCGCGGAGCAGACCGATCTCGCCGAAGAAGTCGCCCGGCCCCTCCTGTCGCAGCACGGCACCGTCGTGGGTCACCGCGACCAGTCCGGACTCGATGACGAAGAACCGGTCGGACTCCTCGCCCTCGGTCACGACCACCCCGGCGGCAGGCACGGTGAGGCGCTCGAGCCTGCGGGCGAGCCCCTCCACCGTCGACGGCGCGAGGGGCACGAACATCGGGATCGCGGTGAGCAGGTCGAGACCGGCCGGCGGCGTCAGTCGCGAGTCGAGCCGGCGCATGCGGGGCAGGAACGGCAGGGACAGGGCGGTGACCCCCACGCCGAGGACGGCCAGGGACGTCCGCAACCCGTAGGCGTTCATCAGCACCGGGATGAGCGCGGCGCCGAGGGCCATCGTCGCGATCACGCAGGTCTCGAGCGCGCCGAAGACCCGCCCCATCACCTCGTCGGGCGCCAGACGCTGCACGATGGTGTCGAGGTTGACGTCGACCAGCGGGTTCGCGAAGCCCAGCAGGATCACCGCCGCGATCACGGTGACGGGCGATGCCCACACCGCGACCAGGAGCAGCGGTGCGGCCCACAGGACCACTCCCCAGGTGAGGTCCTGCGCGAGACGGTGCTTGCTCGCTCGCGAGATGGCGAGGAACCCGCCCAGGATCGCACCGACCCCGAGGATGGAGTCGAGGTAGCCGACCCCCTCGGGTCCCGTGCCGAGCACGTCGACGGCCATCACGAGCAGGAAGACCGCGGACGCCCCGGCGACGATCGTCTGCGCCGAGACGAGCCAGATCACCACCGCGAGGTCGCGGTCCGCGGCGATGGCGCGGAACCCTCCGGAGACCTCCGCAGCGAAGCTCTCCTTCGCCGGCTCGTCGTCCGGTTCCGCATCGGTCGGTCCGTCCGGCTCGTCGCGATGGGGCACCTGGATGCCGAGGACGAGCGCCATCGACCACGCAAAGGTGAGCGCGTTGAGGAAGAAGACGACCTCCACGCTGGTCGCGGTGATCAGCAGGGCCCCCAGCATCGGCCCGACGAAGAAGGAGAGGCTCTCGATGGTGCTCCCGGTGCCGTTGGAGGCGGTGAGCTCCTCCGGAGTGGAGGCGAGTGCGGGCATCAGCGCTCGCTGGGCACACCGGAACGGGGTCCCGAGCAGTCCCCCCAGGGTGGCCAGCACGAAGATCGGCGCGGCGGGGGTGTCGAGGACCAGGCACGTCCCGGCCGCGGTGACGAGGAGCAGGCGCAGCAGGTCGGCCACCACCATGACCCGCTTGCGCGGGAACCGGTCCACCAGCGTGGAGGCGAGCGGTGCGGTGAAGGCCATCAGGGTCAGTCGCACAGCCGTCCACACCCCGACCGCGGTGATCCCACCGACGCCGTACGCCCACACCGCGACTGCAGTGGCGAACGCCCAGTCGCCGATCATCGAGCCGACGAGCGCGAGCTCCACCCGTCGCAGGCCGGGATTGCGGAACACCGAGGCGATCGAGGCGCCCAGCTCCCGCACGGACGTGCGGACGCCTGCGACGACGCCGCGGCTCGGCGGGGGGTCCTGCTCGTCCGTGTCCGGCGGTCCCACTGTCGTCATTTTTGCGACACTAGGCGCACCGGAGGCACGGATGTGATCCCGGAACGGAATCTCCTCCCCGGTATAGACCGGGGGCGCGCGGCCGCAGCGCCGCCGGTGTTCCCCCTAGACTCCGCTCCAGAGCGAGGAGTCGGGGAGGGGCCATGACCTCCAGCAGTGGGGACTCGGACGCAGCGAGCCTCCTGCTCCCCTACGTGCCGCGCCTCCTGGGTCGCTGGGCACCGAGCGGTGACGACAGCCGGCACATGCGGGTCACCGGCACCGTCGCCTTCGTCGACATCTCCGGCTTCACCCGGCTCACCGAACGACTCGCGCGCAAGGGCAAGGTCGGCGCCGAGGAGATGAGCGACATCCTCAGCGCGACATTCGCCGGACTGCTCGCCGAGGTCCAGGACGACGGGGCCGACCTGATCAAGTGGGGCGGGGACGCCGTGCTCCTGCTCTTCCAGGGGACCCAGCACGCCCAGCGGGGCGCACGCGCGGCGCACCGGATGCGGGCAACGCTGCGGGAGATCGGCCACCTCCCCACGACGTCCGGCACGGTGGTGCTGCGGATGTCGGTCGGCGTGCACAGCGGTGAGTTCGACTTCTTCCTGGTCGGCGACCAAGACGTCCACCGCGAGCTGCTGATCAGCGGTCCCGGCGCGAGCACCACCGCGGAGACCGAGGCGGCGGCCGAGGCCGGCCAGGTCGGGCTGAGCGCCAGCACGGCGGCGTTGCTGGAGCCCCGGTTCCTCGGGCCGGCGCTGCTCGATGGGCGCCTGCTCCGCTCGGCACCGCCGCGGGCCCTCGTCGCTCCCGACGAGCCGTCGACCACCCGGGTCGACCCCCTCGGCGTGCTCCCGCCACCGATCCGCACCCACCTCCTCAGCGGCGCGACGGATCCCGAGCACCGGTTGATCACCGTGGCGTTCGTGCAGTTCTCCGGGACCGACGACCTGCTCACGTCCAGCGGCCCCTCCGCTCTCGCGGAGGCGCTGGACCACGTGGTCCGCAACGTGCAGCACGCGTGCGCCGACCACGGAGTCACGTTCTTCGAGACCGACATCAACCGTGACGGCGGCAAGATCATGCTGACCGCCGGGGCTCCTCGCAGCGCCGACCACGACGAGGAGCGGATGCTGCGCGTCGCGCGCCAGGTCCTCGACCGTGCCGGCGTGCTGCCCCTGCGGATCGGCATCAACCGCGGTCACGTGTTCGCCGGGGACTTCGGTCCCGCGTTCCGGCGTACGTTCTCGGTCAAGGGCGACGCCATCAACCTCGCGGCACGGGTGATGGGCAAGGCCGTGCCCGGACAGGCACTCGCGACCACAGAGGTGGTGGCGCGGTCACAGACGGTCTTCCGCACCACCGAGCTGCCACCGTTCATGGTGAAGGGGAAGTCCAAGCCCGTGCGGGCCGTGGCGATCGGCGAGGTGCTCGGCGCCCGCCACGAGGAGCGCGCGGTCCTGCCGCTGGTCGGACGCTCGGACGAGATGGCCGTCCTCACGCAGGCGCTGGCCGACGTGCGCGCCGGACGCGGACGGGTCGTCGACGTCGCGGGCGAGCCCGGCATCGGCAAGTCCCGGCTGATCGCGGAGGTGCTGGCCGGGGTGGATGACCTCACGATCGTGACGGCGCCGTGCGAGCAGTACGAGTCGTCGACTGCGTACTTCCCCTTCCGTCGGCTGTTGCGCGAGGCGCTCGGGGTCCCGGAGAGCACCGCGCACGAGGACGTCGCCGCCCGGGTGATGGCCGGTGTCGCCGCACGAGCACCGGGCCTGGTGCCGTTCGCGCCCCTCCTCGGCATCGCGATGGACGTCGACATGGGGTCCACGCGAGAGGTCGACGAGATCGAGGACCAGTTCCGCAAGACACGACTCGAAGAGGTCGTCACCGAGCTGCTCGGCACCCTGCTGGACACACCGACGGTGATCCTCGTCGACGACGCGCACACGATCGACGAGTCGTCGGCCGACCTCTTGCAGCGGCTGTCCGCCCAGGTCGGGGACCGGCCCTGGCTCATCGTGGCGGCGCGACGTGAGGACGGGACCGGCTTCGTCCCGCAACCGGGCTCCCACGTCACCTCGCTGCGCCCCGCGCCGCTCGCGCCGGACGCGGCACGCCACCTCGTCCAGGCAGCACTCGAGGACCAGCCCGTCCCGGCCCACGCGCTGGTGGACCTGGCCCGGCGCGGCGGGGGGAACCCGATGTTCCTGGAGGCACTGGTGCGGGCGGTCGGTCGGTCCGGTTCGGTGAACGAGCTCCCCGAGTCGGTCGAGGCACTGCTCACCAGCCAGATCGATCGCCTCCACCCCTCCGACCGCTCAGCGCTGCGCTACGCCGCGGTCCTGGGGATGATGGTCGACGAGGCGGCGCTCGACGGGCTGCTCGAGGAGCAGGACGTGCGGGTCCCGGCGGGCGCGATGGGCCGGCTGGCCGACTTCCTCGTGCGCGACGACCGCGGCGCCCTGCGCTTCCGCAGCGGGGTGATGAGGGACGTCGCCTACGAGGGCCTGCCGTTCAGGCGGCGACAGGTGCTCCACGACCACGTGAGCCGGGCCATCGAACGGTCCTCGGCGACCCCGGAGAGCCAGTGCGAGGTGCTCTCGTTGCACTTCTTCCACGCAGGCCGTCACGACAAGGCGTTCCACTACTCGTTGCTGTCGGGCGAACGCGCGGTGGCGAAGTACGCGCACGCAGAGGCCATCGAGTTCTTCGCCCGGGCCGCGCAGTCGTGCGGGCACACCGGTACGGAGCCTCCCGAGCGGGCCCGGGTGTACGAGAAGCTCGCCGACTCCCAGTGGCTGGTCGGCCTGACGCAGGAGTCGGCCGAGGCCTACGCCGTGGCGCGCAGGAACCTCCGCGGGGATCCCGTGGCCATCGCCGGCATCATCGAGAAGGAGGCGCGGATCGACCAGCGCCGCCGCAACCATCCGCTGGCCCTGCGCCGGATCTCGCGCGGGCTGCGTGGCCTCGAGGGCATGACCGGCACGGAGGTGGACATCGCGCGCTCGCAGCTGGCCCGCCGCTATGCCGACAGCAGGTTCCGTCAGGGCCGTCTCGACGATGCCTTCCTCTGGGCCGAACGGGCGGCCCGGTACGCGGAGGAGTCGGTCGACAAGGACACCCTGGCCGCGGCGTACGAGGTGCTCAACCACGTCCATGCGGGGTCCGGCCGTGAGGAGCCGATCCCCTACGGCCGGCTCGCGCTGCAGGCGTACACCGAGCTCGGCGACCTGCGCCACCAGGGGTGGTGCCTCAACAACCTGGCCGCCCAGGACTTCACGGCCGGTCGCTGGAGCCAGTCGCTCGCCGACTTCCGTCGCGCAGCCGACCTCTTCCGGCGCACGGGCGACGCGGCGGCGGAGGTCAACGCCGTCTACAACCAGGCGGAGATCCTGGTCCGGCAGGGTCGCCACGACGAGGCGCTGGACCTGCTGCCCGTGGTGCTACGCACCGCTCGCGCGGTGGACGACGAGGAGCTGCTCGCCCTCGCCCAGCGCGAGCGGGCTCGCGCGCTCGCGGGATCGGGTGACCTCGACGGCGCACTCACCCTGCTGGACGAGGCCCGCTCCCACTTCGAGACGCTGGGCGAGCTGGACGAGGTCGCGAACACGGCTCTGGCGCTGGCCGAGGTGCTGCAGGACGCCGGACTCGCCGGCCGGGCTGGCGAGGTCCTGGACCACATCGTCGACGAGCACCGGGGCGCGACCTACCAGAGGCTGATCGGTCGCAGCCACGCCCTCGCCGGTCGGATCGGCGCCGCGCGGTCCGCCTTCGCCGCCGGGATCGAGCTCGCGGAGCGCGCCGGCGATCTCCTGGAGCAGGCGCTCATCCTCGAGCAGGTCGCCGCCCTGGCGGGCCCGTCAGCCTCGGACGAGGACTCGTCGGGGCGACGCGCCCAGGACGCCCTCGCGTCGCTGGGCGTCCTCCGCGAGCAGTGAGAGGGGCGGGCGCTCAGCCGATGCCGGTCCGGATGTCCCGGTCGGTCAGCAGGAACAGGTGCGTGTCACCGGAGCCGTCCCTCGTGCTCTGGACGTAGTCGACACACGGTGTCGCCTCCGCAGCCATCGTGTTCTTGCCCGGGCACGCCTCGGCCGCCACGAGCGGGGCGTTGCCGCCGAGGCTCCACAGGACGGTGCGGGCCCGGATCGATCCGGTGCCGCACAGCGTCTTGTCGCACTTGAGGATGATGGCGGCCGGAGAATCCGTACGGTACGCATCCGTCGGCTGGCTGAAGAGGGACTGCACCACGGCACCGTCGGGACCCTTGGGCCCCTCGAGGCACGGTGCATACGGGTCCTCGGGATCGGTCACCTTGTCGCACGCGCCGACCGACAGCAGCACGTTCGTGGCGGCACCCCGCGGCAGCCGGACGACGCCGCACACCGGCTCGGCGGGAGTGGCGGCCGTGCAGCTGGTGTCGCCACCGATTCCTTGCTCGAACGCGACCCCATTCGATGCCGGCACGTCCGGCTCGAGCTCGGCGAGGACGTCGAACATCACCGACGGTCCCCCCTCGGGAGCGTTCCGGCCGGACCCGGCGCCCACGGTCAGCACCACCCGGTTCACGACCGTGGTCACGCTCGTGGTCACCGTCGCGGTCGAGATCCCCTTCAGCGCAGTCCCGGTCACCGGACCGAGCCGGCCGACGTTGCTCGTGGCATCCAGGGCGGTGTCCTTCTTGAACGCGGCTTCGTTGCCATCGGCGTCCTCGAACCGGACGGCGACCACGAGCGGCCCGCCGGCCTGCACCACCACGGAGGGCAGTCCGCCAGGGGGCAGCTCGGCACCCCGCGTGAAGTCGGAGGTCACGCCGGTCACCACGATGCGCGTCGGTGTGGGCAGCACCGTGGACCCCCCACCACCGTCGGACGGCTTGCCGGCCACTGCCGGATTGACGACTGCCAGTCCCAGCGTGGCCACGAGGCCGCCGACGAACAACAGCGTGACGTGCTTGCGACGGTGCGCACCGATGGAGAACACGAGCGGCCTGCCTTCCATGTCTCCGAGACAACCGAGACCTCAAGCCACCTTGGGTGTCACCTCTGCGGAGGGTCAACCGACCTTCGGACCGGGACTAGACCAGTGCAGCGTCATGGCAGCGCTGACGTCGGGTTGCGCGCGACCAACCTTGCAACGCGCGTCACTGCGGAGCCAGACTGCGCCACCTGCGTCCCGGGGTGGGACACGTGGGGAAGAGGGTGGGCATGGGGCGCACAGGGTCGGCACGAGTGGCACCGTCACGTGTGCTGCTGGTCGCTTCGTTCGGGGCGTTCCTGGCGTTCCTGGACGCCACCATCGTCAACGTCGCCTTCCCCTCGATCCAGGCATCGTTCCCCGACACCTCGATCGGCGGGCTCTCCTGGGTCCTCAACGGGTACAACATCATCTTCGCGGCGTTCCTCATCGTCTTCGGTCGGCTCACCGACCTGCTGGGTCGGCGACGCGCCTTCATCGCGGGCGTGTTCGCGTTCACCGTCGCCTCGGCCCTGTGCGGCGCGGCACCGTCGCTGGAGCTGCTGGTCGCTGCACGGGTGCTTCAGGCGCTCGGGGCGGCGCTGCTGGTCCCGGCCTCCCTGGCCCTGGTCGTCGACGCCTTCCCCGACGAGCAGCGTGCGCACGCCATCGGCCTCTGGGGAGCGACGGCGGCCGTGGCCGCGGGGCTCGGTCCTCCGATGGGTGGAGCGCTGGTCGAGCTCGGCGGGTGGCGCTGGGCGTTCCTGATCAACATCCCCTTCGGCCTCGTTGCGGTCTGGGTGGCTCGGAGCCAGCTCGTGGAGAGCCGGGCTCCGGGTGTCCGACGGATCCCGGACCTCCGGGGCGCCGTCCTCCTCGTCGCCGGGCTCGCTGCCCTGAACCTCGCCATCACCCGGGGCAACGACTGGGGATGGGGCAGCGTGGAAGCCCTGGGGACCTTCCTCGCCACGGCCGTGCTGCTCGCCCTGTTCGCCCTCAGCTCACGGGCGCACCGCGAGCCGCTCCTCGACCCGGCGCTGCTGCGGATCCCGTCCTTCGGGATCGCCAGCCTGGCCACCGTGCTGGCCGGCCTGGGCTTCTACGCCTACCTGCTGACCAACATCCTCTGGCTCCAGTACGTCTGGCGGTACAGCGTGCTGGAGGCCGGTCTCGCGCTGGTGCCAGGCGCCGTGGTCGCCGCCGTGGTCGCCGCCCGGCTGGGGCCGCTGGCCAACCGCTACGGCTATCGCCCGTTCGTGGTGCCCGGGGCGATCGTCTGGGCCGGTGCCTACGTCTGGTACCACCAGCGCGTCGGCGTCGAGCCCGCGTTCTGGGCCGAGTGGTTCCCCGGTCAGGTCATCAGCGGCATCGGTGTCGGCGCGACCCTTCCGCTGCTCGGCAGCGCCGCACTGGCGGCGGTGCCCGGTGCGCGCTACGCCACCGCGTCCGCCCTCGTGTCCAGCGCCCGTCAGCTCGGCGGGGTGCTGGGCATAGCCATCCTCGTCGTGATCCTCGGCGACCCCACCCCGGCGACCGCCGTGGCGGCCTTCCACGACGGGTGGGTCCTCTCGATCGTCGCCTTCCTGGCGGTGGCCGCCCTGTCCCTCCCGCTCGGGCGCATCAGCACCGCCGCCGACCAGGACGACGGCGAGGACGACGGACGACCGGTGACCGTCCATCCGCCGATCCCGGTCGACCCCGCGCTCGTCGTGGCCGCGTCGGCGGAGGCGACGACCGACCTGTCCGGGGTGCCGATGCTCGCCGCGATGCCGCAGGACTCTCGCCGCAGGCTGGAGGCGGCCTCGCGGTTGATGGCGGTGCCCGCCGGGGAGTGGTTGATCCGGGCCGGCGATCCGCCCGGCTCGGCCTATGTCGTGCGCCGCGGCCGGCTCGAGATCGAGGTCGACACGACGATCGTGCGCGAGCTCGGTCCGGGCGAGGTGATCGGCGAGCTGGCGCTCCTGACCGGCGAGCCGAGGTCCGCCGGCGTCCGGGCCAGGCGGGACTCGACGGTCCTGGAGATCCCGCGGACGACGTTCGAGGAGGTGCTGGCCACCGACGCCGTCGCCTCCCGCACGGTGCTGACCCAGGTCGCGGAGCGACTGAGGACCGCCGGCGGTCCGACCCCGGGCACTCGCGCCCCGCAACCGACGGTCGTGGCCGTCGTCGCCATGCATCCGGGCTCCGGCGTCGAGGAGGTCGCGCACCTGCTGGGACGCCGGATCTCCGAGCACGTCGTCGTCGCCGTTCCCGGCGTGGTCGACCCCGAGGGCCTCGACCGGGCCGAGCGCGACCACGACCGCGTCGTCCTGGTGGCGGACCACGCGACCTCGGGTCCCGACCTGGCGTGGCGGGAGTTCTGCCTGAGGCAGGCCGACGCGGTGGTGCTGGTCGCCCGTGCGGACGCTCCTGCGCCCACGGCGTCGCCGTCTCCCGCGCCGGGCCGCAGCCCCGACGTGGTGCTGCTCGGTGCGGGCGCGGATCCGGCCCGGCGCGCCGAGTGGGTGGCGGCCACCGACGCGTGGCAGCTGACCGTCGTGGAGAGCGACCTGGTGACCGGCCTGCGTCCGCTCGCCGACCGCCTCGCGGGCCGCTCGCTCGGACTCACCCTCGCAGGTGGAGGTGCGCGGGCATTCGCCCACATCGGCGTCCTGCGCGAGCTGGAGGACGCGGGTCTGCACGTCGACCGCGTGGCCGGGAGCAGCGTCGGCGCCATCATCGCCGCCGTGCACGCATCGGTCCGGAGCGGCGAGGAGGCCGAGGAGCTCTGCTACGCGGAGTTCGTCCGTCGCAGGCCGTTCAGCGACTGGACCGTGCCGACGCACTCGCTGGCGAGGGGCCGGCGCATGCGCGAGGGGCTGACCCGGGCGTTCGGCGACTCGGTGCTCGAGGGACTGCCGCGTCAGCTGCACGTGGTCAGCACCGACCTGGTGACCCGCCAGCGCCAGGTGCACCGGCGTGGCAGCGTGGTCGACGCGGTCATCGCCTCGGCCCGCCTGCCGGTGCTGCTCGCACCGATCCCCGACGACGCGGGCCGGCTGCTCGTCGACGGCGGCGTCCTCGACAACCTGCCGGTCGACCTGCTGACCGAGCGTGACGAGGGGCCGGTCGTCGCCGTCAACATCTCCATGGGCGGTGGAGGTGGCGGCAGCGGAAGGCCGCGGACCGGACGTCCCCGCGTCCCCGCGCTCGGCGAGACGCTGCTCCGCACGATGATGATCGGCAGCGGAGGCGCGATCACCGCCGCCCGCGCGCAGGGCGCGTGGGTCGTCACGCCGCCCACAAGAGGCGTCGGCCTCCTCGAGTTCCACCAGCTCGACCGGATGATCGAGGCCGGGCGCAGCGCGGCGCGCGCCCTCCTCGAGGAGACCGGCGGAGCGCTGGCGGGGCACCTCGTCGCCGAGTCGGAGCTGCGCGCGGACGAGCCCGACGAGTCCCCGGCGCCGGTCCCGGCCCGCTGAGCCCTACGCGCCGCGGCGCACGTCGAGGGTCATGCCCTCACGCGCGACGACGACGGTCACGTCGTCGGACAGGTCCGCGGACCAGTCCGCGATCGCGTCGAGCGCCGCGTCGGTGCGCGCGGGTGAGTGGTGGAACAGCACGATCGTCCCGGCCCGGCAGTCGGTGGCGAGCCTGACGGCGTCCTGGACCGTCGCGTGCCCGTAGTCCACGGCGACCGGCCGCTCGCCCTCGAGGAACTGCGCGTCGTGGATCAGCACGTCGACTCCGTCGAGCATCGCCAGCAGCGCACCGGAGACGCCGGCGGCAGGTGCGTGGTCGGGCAGGTAGGCCACCGAGCCCTCGGGTGCGTCGACCCGCAGTCCGTAGGTCTGACCTCCCTTGTGCTCGATCTCCACCGCGGTGACGTTCAGCCCCTCGACCTGGTGGGCGCCCTGCTCGAGCGCGTGGAACGCCCACGTGCCGCGCAGGCCCTCGGGTGTGATCGGGAACGACGGCGGTGAGAACGACTGGGCCAGCAGGTCACGCCCCGAGCGTCCGTCCTGGGCCGGGACGTAGAGGTCGACGCGTGCGTCGTCGCGGTCGCCGGCGGCGAAGAACGGCAGGCCCTGCAGGTGGTCCCAGTGCAGGTGGCTGAGCACGATCGACCCGTCGAACGCGGCACCGTCGAGCATCCCGGTGAGCGACCTGAGGCCCGTGCCGGCGTCGAGGACGACCGTCGGCCGGTCGCCACCGTCGGCGGTGATCGCCAGGCACGACGTGTGCCCGCCGTAGCGGACGAAGTCCGCCCCCGGAGCGGGTGTCGAGCCACGCACGCCGAGCAGGTGGACCTTCATGCGGCGTTCACCGCCGGACTGTAGCAGCGGCAGCTCAGCTGGTGGCGAGCGTCCGGTTGTCGATCTCCGGGTAGTGCTTGCGGATGTTCACCTTGCGCTCGAGCTCGGCGATGATCGCGGGCGCGAAGTTGACCTCGTAGAGCATCTGCGCGCTGCCGAGGCCACCGGGGCTGAAGACGTTGATCTCCATCAGCTTGTCGCCGACGATGTCGAGCCCGACGAGGAACATCCCGTCGCTCACCAGCTTGGGCCGCACGATCTCGACCATCTCCAGCATCGCGTCGGTGACGGCCGCCTTGGTCGCCTTGCCACCGGCGGACATGTTGGAGCGGATGTCCTTGGTCGAGTTCGTACGACGGAAGGCGGCGTACTTGCCGTCGACCATCAGCGGCTGGCCGTTCATCACGAACATCCGCACGTCGCCCTTCTTGGCCTCCGGCAGGTACTCCTGCGCGACGACGTAGCCGTCGCGGGAGATGGCCTCGATGATCTGCGTCAGGTTCGGACCCTCCTTGCGGTCGATGAGGAAGACGCCGGCCCCGCCGGAGCCCTGCAGCGGCTTGAGCACCGCGCGGCCGCCGAGGTCCTTGATGAAGGCCTCGATCATGTCCTCGTCGCGCGAGATCAGCGTCCGCGGCCGCACGATCTCGGGGAAGTGCTGGAAGTACGCCTTGGAGAGGGCGTTGGCCAGGCTGGTCGGGTCGTTGACGACGAGCACCCCGCTCGAGGCGATCAGCTGGCCGAAGGCGACGCCGGCGTTGTTGCGCCACGGGTCGCTCTCGGCGTCGTCGGCCGGGTCGTTGCGCAGCATCACCACGTCGAAGTCGGCCATCGGGATCATCTGCTCGACGTCGGGCTTCTTCACGTCGGACAGGTGGCGCTCGAGGGAGCGGTACGTCTTGGCGCGCCCGGTCCGGGCCTTGGTGCTCAGCGACCCGTCGGGCTCGTAGGCGAAGTCGCCGATGCCCATGTACCACGCCTCGTGGCCCATCTCCTTGGCCGCCATGGCGAGCCGGTTGGTGGTGTACTCCGCCTTCTCCGTCTCGATGTCGTTGACGACGAATCCGATCTTCATACGTGTCCCTCCAGGAGTGTGCCGAGATCCTCGGTGCCGGCCGCCCGCGCGAGGTTCGCGTGGGTCTGCGGGTCGTGCAGGTATCTGGGGAGGACGCGCGGCGGCCGGAGCAGCCCGCGTCCCTCGAGGTCGCCGATGAGCGGCAGGTCGCGCAGCGAGAACTTGCCGAGCCAGAGCCGGTCGAGGGAGCCGTCGGCGCCGAGGTGCTCGAGCAGCTCGACGAGGCCGCGCAGGTAGATCGCGTCCTTGGTCATCCCGCCGGAGCGGTAGACGCGCATCACCGTGGTCCAGGCGCTCGCCTCGGGGAAGTCGTCGGCGACGAGTGCCTCGTATGCCTCGGCGAAGGTCGCGCCGCCGATCATCCGGTGCACGGTCACGACCCGGCTGGCGAGCTGGCGCAGCCGGAAGGCGGTGAGGCCGCCGCAGGCGATCTCGGCCAGCACCGCCAGACCCTCCTGCGTCTCGTCGTAGCCCGCGAGCCCGACGCCCAGCACCTTGATCGGCTGGTGGCTGCCGTTGGCCTGGGTGACCAGGTGGGTGCCCACCTCGTGGTGGAGCAGGGCCTGCACGCGCGCCTGCTGCACCTTCGTCTCCGGGCCGATCAGCAGCACATCGCCTGAGACCATCACCCCGTTGACGTCGGCCCGGATCTCGGCGTGCATGTCGAGGTCGGGATCGTCGGCGCGGTAGAGCGCGATCTCCGCCTCGGCCATGGCCAGGAACTCCTCCGCGTCGAGCGCCTCGGCGGACGGCTCGGTGCGGGTGATGCCGGCCAGCAGCCCCTCGGCCTGCCGACGCAGGGACGGCGACACCCCGCCGTACAGCTCCACGCTCAGCGGCAGGAAGTCCTCGGTGTCGCGGGCCTCGAGCATGTCGAGCTGCAGCTCCATCTCGCGGTGCTTGGCACGCAGCAGCTGACCCAGCACCGGGTCCTCGACGTCGGCGAGGTCGACCGCCGCGAGCTCGGCGCGTACGACAGCGGGGTCCGCCTCGAGCTCGCGGTAGGTGAAGTCGGGCTCGGGGTCGCGTCCGGCGATGAAGTCGTCGCGCAGGTCGTCGGCGTCGACGGGCGTGATGTCGAGGAGGAACCGGAAGCTGCCGGCGAGCAGCGCCAGCTGGTGGTCGACCGCGAGGTCTGCCGGGCTCAGCCCGTCGTCGGAGTCGCTCACCGCAGCCGCTCCAGCTCCTCGTGGAGGCCGGGCAGCGTCGCCCCGAGCGAGGCGCGCACGCGGCTCAGTCGCTCGTCGTCCACCTCACCGGTCCACTCGTCCATGAAGGTCTTCTTGAACTCCAGCGCCAGCACGCACCCCACGCCCGGGTAGCGGTCGTGCACGAACCAGGCGAGCGCACGCCCCTCGAAGGCGACGTTCTCGCGGGCATCGACCGGGTCGCAGCCGGGCGCGGCCACGCGGATGTCGGCGAGGAACCGCTCGACGAGCGGACCGAACGTCTCGCGGTCCACGCTGGCGGTTCCGACGTTGACCTCGGGGTTGTCGTCCGCCGGGGCGGGGTCCGCGTCGGCGCCGTCGCGGCGGTGGTTGTAGGAGTGCACGTCGAGCAGGACGAAGGGGCCGCGCTCGGCCAGCGCGTCGAGGCGCGGCGCGAGGGCGTCGTAGAAGGCGTCGTACGTCGTCAGGCTCCGCTCGAAGAGCTCGCGCGACAGCGTGCCGCCGTGCCACACGTCGAGGCCCCAGCAGTCCTCGGGTCGGCGGTAGACCGCCTCGCGACGCGGACGGTTGAGGTCTGCCTCGAAGCGCGACCGCGACGTGATCGCACGGTCCGGCACGACGGCCGCGATCCGGTCGGTGAAGGGGTCCTCCTCGCGCAGCCGCGTCGCCTCGTCGAGCACCATCGCCTCGGCGATCTCCGGGCGCAGCCCGTGGCCGGCGTGCACCGATGTCGCGACAACCGGCCCGCGCCAGTCTCCCTCGAACGTGACCACGTCCGACGTCCCTCCCGGGTCCCGGTCCGTCATGCCCGCCTGTCTACCCGAGTCGGCGCCCGCCCCTCACCTTGCGCGCACCCCAATGGGTGGGCGGTGCTACTACTGGTCCATGCGGGTCGTCGTCCTCACCGGTGCCGGGATCTCGGCCGAGAGCGGGCTCTCGACCTTCCGGGACGCCGACGGGCTGTGGGAGGGCCACGACCCGATGCAGGTGGCCACCCCCGAGGCGTACGCCGACGACCCGGCGCTGGTGCAGAGGTTCTACGACGAACGGCGCGCGGCCCTGTCGAGGGTCGAGCCCAACGCCGCACACCTCGCCCTCGCCCGGCTCGAGCAGGCGCTGGGTGACGACCTGCTCGTCGTCACCCAGAACGTCGACGACCTGCACGAGCGCGCCGGATCGACCCGGGTCCACCACATCCACGGCCGACTCCGGTCGGCCTGGTGCACCGCCTGCGACGAGCGGCACCACTGGGACGGACCCCTGGTCGACGGGCCGCCCTGCCCCGGGTGCGGCGAGCGGGGGCTGCGGCCGGACATCGTCTGGTTCGGCGAGATCCCCTACGGCATGGACCTCGTCGAGCGGGCGCTCTGGTCGTGCGACCGGTTCGTCTCCATCGGCACGTCGGGCGTCGTCTACCCGGCGGCCGCCTTCGTGCACTGGGCACGCGGCGGCACCCTCGAGCTCAACCTCGAGCCCAGCATGGGCGCGAGCGACTTCGCGGAGTCCCGTCAGGGACCCGCGACCCACCTCGTGCCGGCCTGGGTGGACGAGGTCCTGGGCGGCGGCGGCCCGAACTCGTCCTGAGGGGGCGCCGGGAAGCGGAGCCGCATGGTCGTGCCGCGACCGAGCCGCGACTCGACCTCGACGCTGCCGCCGTGGCGCTGCATGATCTCGCGCACGATCCCCAGACCGAGCCCGGTGCCGGGACGCTGCAGGGCGTCCTCGTTGGTCGACCGGAAGAGCGGGGCGAAGAGGTTGGCCTGGTCGGCCTCGGAGATCCCGATGCCCTCGTCGCGGCAGGCGAAGCTCGCCCCACCGTCGGGCAGGCGCTCGACGCCGAGCCAGATCTCGCCGCCGGTGTTGGAGTACTTCACGGCGTTGTCGACCAGGTTGCTGATCGCGCCCGCGATCTCGCGGGCGTCGGCGTGCACGATCGCCGCGCCGGTGTCCCCGACGAGGTGCAGCGTGATGCCCGCCTTCTCGGCGACGGCCGTCATCGCGTCGAGGGTCTGGTCGACGATCGGCATCAGGTCCATCCGCCGCATGGTCGGCGGGTGCTGCGGGTCGCTGACGCGTGAGAGCATCGCCAGCCCCTCGAGCAGGTCGCCGAGCCGCTCGGTGCCGCGCAGGATCGCCTGGGCCCGGCGCTGGTCGCGCTCATCGGTGTGCTCGCCGGCAGCGAGGAACTCCGCGTTGGCCGCGATCACGGTCATCGGGTTGTTGATCTCGTGGGTGAGCTCGCGGAGGAACCGGTGGCGCGCCTCCTCCAGCTCGCGCAGCTCCTCGAGGAGGCGTCGCTCGCGCTGGGTCGCCTGGGCGTTGGCGATCGCCCGGCCGAGGTCGTGGCCGAGCTCGAGGGCGGCGACGCCCTCGCCGTCGGTCCAGCGTCGCGAGCCCGTGCGGCGAGCGGCCATCAGCATGCCGAGGACCTCGTCCTCCACGCCCACGGGTGCGACGACCACGGCCTCGAAGCCCGCGTCGCCGAGGGCGCGCTCGAACCAGTCGGCGTGCGCGGCCTCCAGCACCGGGTCGCCCCAGATGCGCGCCGGCTCGATGATGAGGACCCGCTGGTCCGCCCAGGCGCGCGCCGCCGCGGCGTCCAGCGCCTGGCGTACGTCGGGTGCCATCTGCAGCCCGAGGCTGTCGGGCGTCTCGACGTCCTCGTCGTGGAAGATGTGGATCTCGAGCTCGTCGACCGACAGGGCGCCGAGGAGCGTGCCGCGTGCCTCGCGCAGCAGGTGGTGGACGTCGTGGCGGGCGGGGTTGGACCGCGCCAGCCGGCGGGTCGCCCTGATCACCCGCATGTGGTCGGCGAACTCCTCGCGCTCGACCGCGGTCACCACCGACCGCAGCGTCATCGCCAGCTCGTCGGAGATCTCGAGCAGCCGGTCCTTGTCGGGACGCTTGAGGTCGGCCGGGACGTCGAGGTAGAGCAGCGCCCGCAGGTCGCCCCGCTCGTCGGCGATCTGCGCGACCAACATGTCCATCGGGTGCCAGTCGTCGGGGTTGCCGGTCGTCGGGATGTCCGGCACCACGACCACGCCGTCGATGAGCTCGCGGGCGGTGTCGGAGAAGCTCTCGTCGGGGATCCAGATGAAGTGGCCGATGGGCTCGCCGTCGGCGAACGCGGCCTGCATGTCGGCGAGCCGCGAGGCGGTGCCGAGACGCTCCTCGGCGCTGGTCATGTCGCCGTAGATGGCCACGAACTCCAGCAGGCCCTTGGGACGGACGACCTCGATGGCACAGACCCGGAACCCGGCGCGGGTGGCGGCGTCACGCGCCAGGGCATGCATCAGCGCCCGAGCACGTGCATCACCCCAACTCAGGTCGCGCGTCCTGCGCTCCCCTGGTCGCCCCTGGTCCATGGCGGTCTCGTCCTCCTGACGCGGATCGTAAGCGGGGGCCGGAGGCTCCGGAAGTTTTTCCCGCCGTCTTGCCCGTTGCTGTGGAGGAACTGTTGACAAGGGGCATGTCTAGACCGCCTGGCGTGGCCCGGAGGGGTCATCGGGACCTAGTCATGTCGGAACCTCGTCATCGCACGCCGGCTGGCGCCGTCGGCAGCCGGACGACGAACGTCGTGCCCGCGCCCACCTCCGACGAGACCGCCACGCTGCCGCCGTGCGACGTCGCCACGCGCTCCACGATGGACAGCCCGAGGCCGGTGCCGGGCCGCCGGCGCGCGGCAGGGTCGCCGGAGCGGAAGAACGGCGTGAAGACGCGCGGGAGGTCGGCCTCACCGATGCCGATGCCGGTGTCGGTGCAGACGAGACGGACGTCATCGCCCTCGGGGTCCGGCTCGAGGAGGACCGAGACCCGCCCTCCCTCGGGCGTGTACTTCACGGCGTTGGACAGCAGGTTGGCCACCATCCGCTGCACCGCCGCCTCCTCGCCCAGGACCACCCGTCCCTCGGCGATGTCGGTCACCAGGTCGATCGTGGCACGCGCGGCCACCGGCGCGATGAAGTCGCAGGCCTCGGCCACCATCGCCGACAGGTCGAGGGGGACGGTGGCGACCGGGCGGTCCGGGTCGCTGACCGAGGCGAGGGTCATCAGGTCCTCCACCATGTTCTCGATGCGTCGCGTGGCCCGGTCCATCGCGGCCAGGGAGTCCCGGAGCTCGTCGGGCACGGACTCCTGGTGGAGGAGCTCGAGGTGCGTCCACAGCACGCTCACCGGGTTGCGCAGCTCGTGGGCCAGCGTCACCACCATGTCGCGGCGGTGGTCGCTGGTGGCTCGCACCTCGGCGTTGAGTGCGCGTTCACGCTCCATCAGCCGTGCGTCGAGCAGCAGCCGAGCGAGCTCGGCTGCCACCAGGCTCGCGGCGTTGATCTCCGAGGCGATCCAGCGGGGCGCGTCGATCGCACGACCCAGCGCCATCGTCGCGAGGTACTCGTCCCCGGCCCCGATCGGCACGAGGAGCCCCGACTCGAGGTCGTGGGTGTCGAGGAGGCGCGTCAGCGCGGGCGGGGTGACGATCGCCTCCTCCTGCATGCTCCACGTGCGCTGGCGCTCGACGACCACGTGCCCACGCCGCTCCCACTGACGTCGCATCAGCGCGGCCATCTCGTCGCGGTCGGCCTCGAGCCCCTCCACGACCGACGAGGCCGCGACCACGTCCACGGTCGCCACGTCCAGGGCCTGTGTCAGCGCGCGTGCCACTTCGGGGAGCAGCTCCTCGGGGCCCAGGCCGGGTCGTACGCTCTCGAGCGCGCGTCTGGCCTGGACGACCATCCGGATCTGCTCGCCGTAGAGCTCGCGCTCGACGATGCTGATGATCGCCTCGAAGAGCACCCCCACCTCGAGGTTGATCGCCCGCACCGTCTCCGCGGTCGGCCGCCGCCCGGACAGCGGCTCGTCGAGGTAGAGCAGGGCGCGCAGCTCACCGGTCTCGTTCGCCAGCAGGCGGACCAGCTGGTCGTCGGGATGCCATCCGTCCGGCAGCTCGGAGGGCGGCACGTCGGGCCTGTGTCCGTAGACGTCGAGCCAGGCCCGCGTGGCCTCGTCGAGGCGCTCACCAGGGATGTGTCGCCATCCGTCCATCTCGGCGCCGAGATCGCGGATGTGGTCGAGGGCCAACGGGGAGGCCTGCCCCAGCATCGTGTCGCGGGCCGCATCGTCCCCGGCGATGGCGACGAACTCGAGGTTGCCGTCGGAGCGCAGCGCCTCGATCGCGACGACACGGTGTCCCGAGCGACGTGCGATGTCCTCCGCGATGGCGTGCAGGACCGCACGTTGGGCCTCGTTGCCCCACGCCTGACCTCGCGGACGTCCGAACGCCCGTTCCTCATCCCTCACCGCTGCTCCCGTCCCCGATCACGAGATGGCCGTGGGCACGTTACGCGGGGAGGGCGGCGGGGCACGAGCAACCTTCGGACAATTTTCAACCACGAAGGTGACTGGTGGGTAACATAGCCGCATGAGGCGCGAGATCTACGACGAGGACCACGAGGCGTTCCGCGCCTCGGTGAAGCAGTTCCTGGACCGTGAGGTGACCCCGCACCTCGACTCCTACGCCGAGCACCACGGCCTCGACCGCGAGTTCTGGGTCGCCGCCGGCAAGCAGGGGTTCCTCGGCCTGGAGATCCCCGAGGAGTTCGGCGGGTCCGAGGCCGGCGACTACCGCTTCAACGCCGTCCTCACCGAGGAGCTCGCGAAGGTCAACATGACCCTCCCCAGCTGTGTCGGCATCCACGCCGACATCACCGTGCCCTACCTCGTGCACCTGACCAACGACGAGCAGAAGGCCCGCTGGCTGCCGCGCGCCGCCACCGGCGAGCTCGTCACGGCGATCGGGATGACCGAGCCGGGCGGCGGCTCCGACCTCGCCAACCTGCGTACGACGGCGGTCCGCGACGGCGACGACTGGATCATCAACGGCTCGAAGACGTTCATCACCAACGGCGGCTCGGCCGACCTCGTGCTGGTCGCCGCCCGCACCAGCCCGGAGAAGAAGGCCAAGGGCATCTCGCTCTTCGCCGTCGACACCACGCTCGACGGCTTCCGTGTCGGCCGGGTGCTCGACAAGGTCGGCCAGGACGAGTCCGACACCGCCGAGCTGTCGTTCGAGGACGTCCGGGTCAGCAACGACGACCTCGTCGGCCCGCTCGACACCGGCTTCATCTCGATGATGCAGTTCCTGCCGCAGGAGCGCCTCGGCTCGGCGATCACCAACCTCGCCCACGCCAAGCAGATCCTCGAGGAGACGATCCAGTACGCCAAGGACCGCCAGGCCTTCGGCCAGCCCATCGGCGCCTTCCAGAACACCCAGTTCCTCCTCGCCGACCTCGTCACGCGGATCGACGTCACCCAGGCCTTCGTCGACCAGTGCGTCGTCGCGCACACCCGGCAGGACCTCACGCCGGTCGACGCCGCGAAGGCGAAGTGGTGGACCTCGCAGGTGCAGAACGACGTGCTCGACCACTGCGTCCAGGTGCACGGCGGCTACGGCTTCATGAACGAGTACCGCGTCGCCCGCGCGTGGCGCGACGCCCGCGTGACGAAGATCTGGGCCGGCTCCAACGAGATCATGAAGATGCTGATCGGCCGCGACCTCGGGCTGTGACGACGATCCGCCCCCCGAGGGTGGCGGCAGATCGCATCTGAACCGCCTCCTGGGCTGTGATGTGCCGCCACCCCGACGATCCGCCCCCGAGGGTGGCGGCAGATCGCATCTGAACCGTCTCCTGGGCTGTGATGTGCCGCCACCTCGCAGCGGCTGAGCGCAGCCTCACCTTCGTTGCGGCGACGTACGCCGCCGGGTCAGGATCACGACGTGAGCATGGAGATCGGCACCGACGAGGAGCCTCAGCACTTCCACGACGACCTGGGCGACCACGTCGGCACCCGGCTGAACTGGCTGCGCGCCGCCGTGCTGGGCGCCAACGACGGCATCGTGTCGACGGCCGGCGTCGTGATGGGTGTCGCCGGCGCGACCGACGACCGCGGCACGATCCTCATCGCCGGGATCGCGGCCCTCACCGCAGGGGCGCTGAGCATGGGCACCGGGGAGTACGTCTCGGTCAGCACCCAGCGCGACTCCGAGAAGTCGATCCTCGAGCTCGAGGCCCTGGAGCTGCGGCAGATGCCGCAGACGGAGGAGCGCGAGCTCGCCAAGATGTACGTGGAGAAGGGCCTCACGCCCGAGACCGCGACGCAGGTCGCCCGCGAGCTCACCGAGCACGACGCCCTGCGTGCGCACGCCGACATCGAGTTCGGCATCGACCCCGACAACCTCACGAACCCGTGGCACGCCGCCTGGGCCTCGATGCTGGCCTTCACGGTCGGGGCACTCCTGCCGCTGCTGGTGGTGGCCCTCGTGCCGGACGGCCTGCGCGTGCTGCTCACGGTGCTGAGCGTGGTGGCGGCGCTGGCGCTCACCGGGTTCGTCAGTGCCCGGATCGGCCTCAGCCGGCCGCTGCCCGCGGTCCTGCGCAACGTGGCGGGCGGCCTGCTCGCGATGGGTGTCACCTACGCCATCGGATCGTTCGCCGGCCTCCACCTCGGCTGAGCGAGGTGCTCTACCGCCCCGAGCTCGTGGTGCGCGGCTCGACCGCGCGCGCCCCGGAGTCGCGCTGACCGAGGGCCGCGAGGATCTCGTTGACCTTGTCCTTGGCGTCACCGAAGAGCATCTGGGTGTTCTCCTTGAAGAACAGCGGGTTCTGCACGCCGGCATAGCCGGTGGCCATCGAGCGCTTGAAGACGATGACGTCCTTGGCCTTCCAGACCTCGATGACCGGCATGCCGGCGATCGGTGAGTTCGGCTCCTCGAGCGCGGCGGGGTTCACGGTGTCGTTGGCACCGATGACGAGCACGACGTCGACCTCGGGGAGGTCGTCGTTGACCTCGTCCATCTCGAGCACGATGTCGTAGGGCACCTTGGCCTCTGCGAGGAGCACGTTCATGTGCCCGGGCAGCCGGCCGGCGACCGGATGGATGCCGAAACGGACGTCGATGCCCTTCTCGCGCAGCGTACGGGTCATCTCGGCGACGGGGTACTGCGCCTGCGCGACCGCCATGCCGTAGCCGGGCGTGATCACCACCGAGGACGCGTGGGCGAGCAGCTCGGCCACGTCGTCGGCCTGGATCTCGCGGTGCTCGCCGTAGTCGCGGTCCTCGGCGGGCCCGCTGCCGTCGGAGCCGAAGCCGCCGGCGATGACGCTGACGAACGACCGGTTCATCGCCTTGCACATGATGTAGCTGAGGATCGCACCCGACGAGCCGACCAGCGCGCCGGTGATGATCAGCAGGTCGTTGCCGAGCATGAAGCCCGCCGCGGCCGCGGCCCAGCCGGAGTAGCTGTTGAGCATCGAGACGACGACGGGCATGTCGCCGCCACCGATCGCGGCGACGAGGTGGAAGCCGAGGACGAGCGCGAGGACGGTCATCAGCGCCAGCGGCGCCATGCCGATCCAGCCGTCGCTGAGCATGAACCAGACCAGCAGCAGCGCGGAGACGACGAGGATCGCCAGGTTGAGCTGGTGACGGCGGGGAAGGGTCAGCGGTGCGGACTTCATCCGCGCGCTGAGCTTGAGGTTCGCGACGACCGAGCCGGTGAAGGTGACGGCGCCGATGAAGACGCCGATGAACACCTCGGCGTTGTGGACCGCGTCCCCCTCGAGACCGGCGTCGACACCGAGGCCATGGACCGAGGCCACCTCGATGTAGGTGTTGTAGCCGACGAGCACCGCCGCGAGACCGACGAAGCTGTGCATCATCGCGATGAGCTCGGGCATGCCGGTCATCTCGACCTCGCGGGCCAGCTTGATGCCGATGAGCGCGCCCACGGTGCCGGCGGCCAGGATGATCACCAGCCCGACGAGGACCGGGCCCTGGTCGAGGTGGTCCGAGCCGAGGTAGTCGATCACCAGCAGCAGCGTCGAGACCAGGGCCAGGGCCATGCCGGCCATCCCGAACGCGTTGCCGCGGCGGGCCGTCTCGTGCTTGCTGAGGCCCGCCAGCGCGAGGATGAACAGGAGCGCCGCGAGGATGTAGGCGCCCGTGACGAACGAGACCATGCTGGAGTCCACTGGTCTCAGCCCTTCTGGAACATGTTGAGCATCCGTCGGGTGACCAGGAAGCCACCGAAGACGTTGATGCTGGCGAGCAGGATGGCCACCCCGGCGATGATCTGGACCGCGAGGTTGTCGATCGGCGCCTGCAGGACCGCGCCGACCACGATGATCCCGCTGATCGCGTTGGTGACGCTCATGAGCGGGGTGTGCAGCGCGTGGTGGACGTTGCCGATGACGTAGAAGCCGATGACCACCGCGAGCACGAAGACGGTGAGGCTCGGCAGGAAGCTCGGCGGCGCCAGGGTCGCCAGCGCGAGGAAGAGCACGACGGCCAGCCCGACGGCGTACAGCCTCCGGCGGGGGTCGGGCGGCGTCGGTGGCGCCTTCTCGACCGGCATCACCTTCGTCCCCTCGCCCGTCGGGGCGGCCGAGACCTGGACCGGCGGTGGCGGCCACATGACCTCGCCCCGTCCCTCGACACTGCGGGTCACCGAGATGCCCCGCTGGACCACGTCGTCCAGGTCGAGCGTGAGCAGGCCGTCCTTCTCGGGCGTCAGCAGCTTGAGGAGGTTGACGATGTTGGTGCCGTAGAGCTGGCTGGTCTGCGCGGCCAGCCGGCTGGCGAGGTCGGTGTAGCCGAGGACCGTCACGCCGTTGTCGGTGACGATGCGCTCGTCCTTGACGGTGGCCGCGACGTTGCCGCCGTTGGCGGCGGCCATGTCGACCACGACCGATCCCGGCTGCATCGCGGCGACGGTGTCGGCGGTGACCAGCAGCGGGGCGGGTCGGCCGGGGATCAGCGCGGTGGTGATGACGATGTCGGCGGCACGCGCCTCCTCGTCGTACATCGCGGCGGTGGCGGCCTCCTGCTCGGCGGTCATCTCCTTGGCGTAGCCGTCGGAGCTGACCTCCTGCTCCATCTCGACGGTCACGAACTGCGCGCCCATCGACTCGACCTGCTCGGCCACCTCGGGGCGTACGTCGAACGCGCGGACGATCGCGCCCAGCGACCCGGCGGCACCGATGGCGGCGAGACCGGCGACCCCGGCGCCGACGACGAAGACGCGGGCCGGCGGCACCTTGCCGGCGGCGGTGACCTGGCCGGTGAAGAGCCGGCCGAACTCGTGGGCGGCCTCGATCACCGCCCGGTAGCCCGCGACGTTCGCCATCGACGAGAGCACGTCCATCGACTGCGCGCGGGAGATGCGGGGCACCGCGTCCATCGCGAGGGCAGTGACGCCCGCTGCGGCGAGACGCTCGACGAGCTCGGGGCTGCGGGCCGGCGCGAGCAGCGCGACGACGGTCGCAGCCGCGGCGCAGCAGACCGATCTCGTCGTCGGTCGGTGCGTTGACCTTGACCACGACGTCGCTGGACCAGACGTCCTCGCTCGTGCCGATGTCGATGCCGGTCGCGAGGTACGCCGAGTCGGGCTGGTCTGCCGCCGTCCCCGCGCCCTGTTCGACCACCACGTCGTAGCCGAGCGCGGCGAGCTGGGCCGCCGTCTTGGCGGTCGCCGCGACGAGCGTCTCGCCGGGTCGTGACTCGCGCGGGATGCCGATGCGCACTGCTGCCTCCTGGGTAGGGGCTCCGACCGGTCGAGCCGGAGCGGCGTGCGGGCCGCGCACAACCTACCGAACGAGAGGCGGCAGCACCGACGTCTCGTGGCATGGACCACACGTGTCCTAGAGCGGTCGCGGAGCCAGCCGCTGGAGTGCCGTGACGTGACCCGGCTCGAGCTCGTCGAGGCTGGCCACGCCCAGCAGCCGCATCGTGCGCTCGACCTGACCCCGGAGGATGTCGATCGTCCGGTCGACGCCCTCGCGCCCACCGGCCATCAGGCCGTAGAGGTAGGCGCGGCCGATGAGCGTGAAGTGCGCTCCGTGGGCCACCGCGGCGACGATGTCCTGCCCCGACATGATGCCCGTGTCGAGGTGCACCTCGACGTCCGAGCCGACCTCCTTCACCACCTGAGGCAGCAGGTGGAACGGCACCGGGGCGCGGTCGAGCTGCCGGCCGCCGTGGTTGGAGAGGAGCACGGCGTCGACGCCGGTCTCGGCCAGGCGGACGGCGTCGGCGACCGACTGGACACCCTTGACGACCACCTTGCCCGGCCACTGCGAGCGGATCCAGGCGAGGTCGTCGTAGGTCACTGTCGGGTCGAACATCGTGTCCAGGAGGTCGGCGACCGTGCCCGACCACGAGTCCAGCGAGGCGAAGGCCAGGGGCTCGGTGGTGAGGAAGTTGATCCACCAGGCGGGCCGCGGGATCGCGTTGACGACCGTGCGCGGGCTGAGGGTGGGCGGGATCGTCATGCCGTTGCGCACGTCGCGCAGCCGGGCGCCGGCCACGGGCACGTCGACGGTGACCAGGAGGGTGTCGTAGCCCGCCGCCGCTGCCCGGTCGACCAGTGCCATGGACCGCTCGCGGTCCTTCCACATGTAGAGCTGGAACCAGTTGCGGCCGTCGGGCGCCGCGGCGGCGACGTCCTCGATGGACGTGGTGCCCATGGTGGACAGGGAGAACGGGATGCCGGCGGCGGCCGCGGCGGTGGCGCCGGCGATCTCCCCCTCGGCGTGCATCATCCGGGTGAACCCCGTGGGGGCGATGCCGAACGGCAGCGCCACCCGCTTGCCGAGGACCTCGCGCGAGGTGTCGACCGTCGAGACGTCCCGCAGGATCGAGGGGTGGAACTCGACGTCCGCGAACGCCTCGCGGGCCCGGGCGAGCGAGACCTCACCGTCGGCCGCGCCGTCGGTGTAGTCGAACGCCGGCTTGGGCGTACGTCGCTTCGCCACCCGTCGCAGGTCCTCGATGGTCAGCGCCTTCTCCAGGCGTCGTGCCTTCGGGGACAGCTCGGGCTTCTTGAACTTCAGCAGGGGGGCCAGGTCGCGCCGCTTCGGCAGCTGCCGCTTCATGTGGTCACTCCATCGGCGGCTAGTGCGCGACGCCGTACAGCCGGTCGCCGGCATCGCCGAGACCGGGCACGATGTAGCCCTTGTCGTTGAGCTTCTCGTCCAGTGCGGCGGTCACGACGGTCACGGGTACGTCGAGGCCCTCGAGGCCGGCCTCGAGGTTGGCCACGCCCTCGGGGGCGACGAGCAGGCAGATCGCGGTGATGTCGTCGGCGCCGCGGGAGGTGAGGAAGTTGATCGCCGCGGCGAGGGTGCCGCCGGTCGCGAGCATCGGGTCGAGGACGTAGCACTGGCGGCCCGACAGGTCCTCGGGCAGGCGCTCGGCGTACGTCGACGCCTCGAGCGTCTCCTCGTTGCGGACCATGCCGAGGAAGCCGACCTCGGCGGTCGGCAGGAGGCGCATCATCCCGTCGAGCATGCCGAGCCCGGCGCGCAGGATCGGGACGACCATCGGGCGGGGCTGGGCCAGGTAGACGCCAGTGGTCGGGCCGACGGGGGTGGTGATGTCGCGCGGGTCGACGCGCACCTCGCGGGTCGCCTCGTAGGCGAGGAGCGTCACCAGCTCGTCGGTGAGCCGCCGGAAGGTCGGCGAGTCGGTGTCCTCGTCGCGCAGGACGGTGAGCTTGTGGGAGACGAGGGGATGGTCGACGACGTGCAGGCGCATGGGGCGACCCTAGTGGGCGCGAGCGCAAACGGGGTTGGCGCACCTGCGGCTTTCTGGGACATTGGGGGACGTCCGAGCGGTAGGGAGGTCGGCATGTCCGAGGAGAGCGGCGGGATCGACTTCGCGCTGGCCGCATTCGTCGAGGACGGCGAGTGGCAGGTCCAGGACATCGCGTCCCCCGCCTTCGACTCGATCGAGTCGCTCGGCCATGCCCTGCGGCAGGTCTCCGGCGAGTCCGGCGCAGTGGGCATGGTCGCGGTGGACGAGGACTTCTTCGTGCTGGTCCGCGTGGCCGGGTCGAGCACCCGGGTGCTGCTCTCCGACGTCACGGCCGCCGACGAGTGGGAGATCGCGCAGTCGGTGATCGACTTCCTCGGCCTCCCCGCGCCGGAGGACGACGACGTCGAGGTGCCGGCCGGCGACCTCGACCTGCTCGCCGACCTCGGGTTGCACGCGATCGACATGGGTGCGCTGCTCGACGAGGTCGACCTCTACCCCGACGAGATGCTCTCCGACATCGCGCGCCGCCTCGGCTTCGGCGAGCTCTTCGACGACACCGTCGGGCTCGCCTCCGCATGAGGAACGCCCCCACGGCGTGGGACGACCCGATGCGCCTGGCGCTCGCCGAGGCTCGTGCCGCCCTCGTCGGTGACGACGTACCCGTCGGTGCCGTCGTGCTCGACGACACCGGCGCGGTCATCGGCACCGGCCGCAACACCCGCGAGGCGGAGGGCGACCCGACGGGGCACGCCGAGGTCGTCGCGCTGCGGGCCGCCGCCGCCGTGCGGGGCGAGTGGCGGCTCACCGGCTGCACGCTCGTCGTCACCCTGGAGCCGTGCACGATGTGCGCCGGCGCCCTCGTGCTCGCGCGCGTCGAGCGCCTCGTCTTCGGGGCGTACGACGACAAGCTGGGCGCGGTCGGCTCGCTCTGGGACGTCGTCCGCGACCGCCGGCTCAACCACCGGCCCGAGGTCGTGGCCGGCGTGCTGGCCGCCGAGTCCGCGACCCTGCTCGACGGCTTCTTCGCCCGCCACCGGGGTCCGCTGCCTTCCGATATCTAGGGACGAAATGGGTGGTGAGGTGGCCGCTACACGTCCATTTCGTCCCTAGATACCGGGGGACGGACCGCCGTACGCTCGCCGCCATGACCGTCACGACGGGAGTACGACGCGCCACCCCCGCCGACGCCGGCGTGCTCGGCCGGCTGCTGTGGGACTTCAACACCGAGTTCGAGACCGAGACCGACGACGCCGACGTGCTCGCCGGCCGGTTCGCCAGCCTGCTCGCGCGCGAGGACGCGATCGCGGTGATCGCGGAGGACGGCGCCGAGCCGGTGGGCTTCGCGTTCCTCACCCTGCGCCCGGCCGTCTGGTTCGACGGCCCCGTCTCCCAGCTCGAGGAGCTCTACGTCGTGCCGCCGCTGCGCTCGCACGGCATCGGCACCCGGGTGCTCGACCTCTGCAAGCGGCTGGCCCGCGAGCTCGGGTCGCCGGAGATGCACATCAACGTCGACGAGGTCGACGTCGACACCCGCCGCTTCTACGAGCGTCACGGCTACGTCAACATCGAGGAGGGCCAGGACCACCGGATGCTCTGCTACATCGGGGCGACCTCGTCGCCCGGGGTGGTCAGCTGACGCGCTGCCGCTCCACCCGCAACCGCGCCAGGTCGTGCTCGGCCATGCCGCTGCGCTCGGCGGCGCCGATCAGCTCGTCGACCTGGAGCCGGATCCGGGCCTCGGCCTCCGGGTGGGCGACCCGCAGCAGCCGGCCGGCGAGCCCGAGCGCCGCCCGCACGACCGCGGGGTCGCTGGCGGCGTAGACCCGCAGGTCGTCGAAGACGAGGTCGACGAGCTCGGCGCCCGACGGCAGCTGCCACACCAGGCGTACGACCCCGTCGCCGTCCACCCAGCCCGGGCCGGGGTCGCCGCCGCGGAGCGCGGGGACGAGGCCGCTGGCGAGCTCCTCCACCACGTTGCGTGCGGTGTAGGGGTCGTTGGTGGACGGCGACACCGCGCGCACGGCCATCTCGACCATCTGCTGCACGGCGAAGGGCACGTCCTGGGCCGGGGTGCGGGTGGCCCCCACGTGGACGTGGTCGAGCACCGCCTTCGCCATCGCGTCGCCGTCGCCGGAGACCCGCGCGAGCGGCTCACCCACGAGGACGTGCGTGCCCGGACCGGCGATCAGCTCCGCCACCCCGACATCGGCCGCGGCAGCGACGAGGCCGGGGCCGTCGACGGTCGTCACGAACCCGGAACGCTCGGCGAGCACGACCGCGGTGGCGCCGGCGAGCGGAGCGGCCGGCACCCGGTCGCTCGACCCGGCGGTGTAGAGCCCCTCGACCGCGCGCTCGAGCTCGGTGCGCACCCGACGCACGAGCGTCGAGACCTGGATGACGTCGGAGATGTGGTGGAGGAAGTAGACGAGCCCGGCGATGCTCGCGAGGGCCAGCACCAGCGCGCCGTACACCGCGACGTGCGGCACGAAGGTGATGCCGTCGGAGGCGTCCTGCACGCGCCGCAACACCATCAGGCAGTAGACGAACGTGGCGACGAACAGGCCGAGCACCCGCTGGTTGCTGCGATCGGCCATGAAGTTGCGGACCAGTCGCGGACCGTAGGTCGAGGAGGCGGTCGCGATCACCGACATCGTGATGGAGAAGGTCGTCGCCGCGACCCCGAGCACCGAGCCGCCCACGGCGACGAGGATGCCGCGGCTGCCGGACACGCCGAGCTGGAACGAGTTGGGCAGCACGTCGAGGGCGGCGGCATCGAGGTAGAGGTCGAGCACGATCATCAGCTGGGCCAGGACCATCGCGACGACGACCATCACGCCCGGCGTGAACCACATCGACTCGCGCAGCCGCGCCAGCCGCGCCAGCCGCGCCCGGACCTCATGCGACCACCCTAGGCACCTGCGGGCGTCATCTCCCCGACACCCTCGAGCAGGCACTCGCGCAGCTCGTCGAGGTCGGCCACCGCGCTCGCGTCGACGTTGACGCCGATGCAGGCGGTGTCGCCGCAGGTCACCAGGCAGACGGTCAGCGCGGCACCCGGCAGCGGCCCGAGGACGTACATCCCCTGCACCTCGGCACCGGCCATGTAGCGCCTGCGCGGCGGTCCGGGGAGCGTCAGCACGAAGGCGTCGGGGACGGCGGCGGAGCGCAGCGCGCCCGCGCCGACGAAGGCCGGCATCCGGTTCAGCAGCGGAGCGGCGGCGTCGAGCACCTCGAGCGCGCGCTCGGTGTGGAGCGACAGCACCTCGCCGCGCACGGCCGCGACCCGGTCGACCGGGTCCTCGATCTCGAGCGGGCCGGAGATGATCGCGCCGGCGAAACGGTTGCCGAGGTCGTCGGCGCGGGCCAGGGAGACGCGTACGCCGACGGGGATCTCGCGGACGGACCCGTCGCGTCGCTCGTGGTAGCGGCGGAGCCCGCCGAGCACCAGCGCGACGGCGGCGTCGTCGAGCGTGCCGCCACCTTGCCGGGCGACCGCGCGGAGCTGCTCGAGCGGCGCGTCGAGGGTGAGGAACGACCACATCTTCCCCGTGCGGGGGGACAGCTCGGGCGACGGCGGCGCGGCCTGGGACAGCAGGCGCCGCACGGACGCGCCGTAGCGCAGCGTCGAGGCGAGGACCGCCTGCGGCCGGGTCGCGGCCAGGCCGATGCCGCGCACGGCGGCGAGGGCCGTGTCGGGCAGCGTGGCGACGTCGGTGCGCAGGCCCGACACCGCCAGGTCGACGGGGTCGGCGGCGGCCGGGGCGGCCACGTCGTCGGCCACCGGCTTGCGCGCGGTGTGCGCCCTCTTGCCCGACTGGAGCATCGAGAGCAGCTGCACGGTGCCGAGCGGGTCGGCCAGCGCGTGGTGGATCTTGAGGACGTACGCCGCCCCGTCCCCCACACCCTCGAACAGGACGCCCTCCCACAGCGGTCGCGACCGGTCGAAGGGTCGCAGCGCGATCTGCGCGGCCTGCGCCAGCATCTCCTCGCGGCTCGACACCCGCTCGCGGCGCAGGTGGTAGGCCAGGTCGAAGGTCGGGTCGTCGGCCCACGTCGGCGCCGCGGTCGGCACGACCGGGTCGACGACCCGCTGGCGCAGACGACGTACGAGCCCGGTGCCCCACTCCGTCGCGGCGAGGAAGCGCTTCCAGTCCGGCGCGCGGTCGAGGTCGATGATGACCGTCGACGTGGACGACTGCACCGGGTGCCGCTCGGAGCGCCACATCAGCGTCTGCATGGGCGTGAGCTCGTCGCCCGACGTCCACGCGGCGGCGCCGCCCCAGCGCTCGAAGTCCTCTGCCGAAGATCTGGGCGATGGCGTCATGCGGGCCACCTGGCCAGGGTCTCCTCGAACCGCGCGTGCAGCGCGGCGATCCGCTCACTCATGTCGTCCTCGCTCCAGTCGGTCTCGGGCTCGAGCACGCACACGTCGACGACCCCCGGGTTGAGCACGAAGGAGCTGCGGCGCATCAGCTCGCCGGTGTTGCGCAGCACGACCGGCACCACTGGCACGCCGGCCTGCGCGGCGAGGTGGAAGGCGCCCTTGCGGAACGGGCCGAGCACCGGCGTCGCCGACCGGGTGCCCTCCGGGAAGATCATCAGCGAGGTGCCGCCGCGGATCCGCTCGGCGACACCGTCGAGGGTGGCCCGGGCGGAGGCGGAGTCGGACCGGTCGATGTATGCCGGGTCGATGACGACCGAGCCGACGAAGGTGCGCGGGTCCCAGCGCGCCTCCTTCTTGGCGACGATCGTGAAGTCGCGCTCGAGCAGGTGGCCGAGGACCGGGATGTCGAGCGCGCTCTGGTGGTTGGCGATGAAGATCGCCGGACGGTGGGTCCACAGCCGTTCGCGGTTGAGCACGTCGACCGTCACGCCGGCCAGCGACATCGGCAGCGCGGTGGCGAGCTTGACCGCGGTGTTGCGGCCCTCCTTCGCGTCGCGGCGGAGCAGTCCGTAGGCCAGGCCCGCGGCCACACCGGTGTTCATGCCGGCGAGCGCCGCGACCGTACGACCCGCCGCGACCAGCGATCCGCCGACCGGGTCGCTGAGGTCGAGGACCGGCCAGCCGAGCCGGGCGGCGGCGGAGCGCAGGTCGCGGTGCGGGTTGAGCGCCGTGGGGTGCCCGACGGAGGAGAGGAACGCGACGTCCTCGTAGCCGTTGCCGTAGGCGTACGACGTCGCGAGGTCGATGTCGTGCTCGCGCGCGAACGACCGCACGCCGGTCGCCTTGTGGCGTCCCCACAGCATCGGGCCGTCGGTGGCACCGGTGAACTGGCCGTCCTCGACGACGAGCTGGGTGCACACGAGGTGCTCGACGCCGAGGTCGCGGGCGACCGGCGCGATCTGGTACCTCGTCGCGGCGGAGGCCACCGCGACGGTGTGGCCCGCGCGCTGGTGGGCCATCACCAGCGCCCGCGACTCGCGGCGGATCGTGCCTGCGATCTTGGAGCGGAACAGTCGCTCGCCGAGATCGGCGAACGCCTCCTCGGACTCACCACGCATCGCGGAGAAGGCGACGTGCGCGATGCGGGTCGGGTCGCCGCCGAGCTCGCCGTCGACCGCGGTGACGACCGTGCGGAGGAACTCCGCGGGCGACACGTCACGCCCCTTGAGCCGGTCTCCGTAGAACGTGGCTGCGGTGTAGCCCGCGACGAGGGTGCCGTCGAGGTCGAAGAAGGCGGCGACCGACGGACCCTGTGGCCCCGCCTCGATCGCGTCGATCGCGGCCAGGACCTCGTCGGAGAGCCCGCTCACCTGCTGTCCTGCGTCTCTCGCTCGGACTCCGGGTCGGGCAGCACGACGTGGACCGGCTCGCCCGCGATCTCGCCGATGACGTTGATCCGCCGCACGGCCTCGCGCAGCTCCGCCGCGAACGCCTCGCGCGCGCTGCCGATGCCCTCACCGCCGGCGAGCAGGCCCTTGTGCCGCGCCAGCGCCATCGCCGTACGGAACAGCTCGAGCGAGATCGACTCGGCGCTGGCCACCCGGCGCTGCAGTGCCCACTGACGGCCGACCGCGAGGGAGTCGGCGAGCAGGTCGTCCTCGTCGACCGCGCTGTCGCCGCGGTCGGCGAGCCGGTCGGCGAGCACGAGGTACGCGTCGAGGAACGGTCGCAGGGTCAGGTGCGCGAGGTGGGGCCGGGCGTTGACCAGCAGCTCGCGGGCCCGCGCGGGCGTCATGTCGCCCCCCTCGTGCCCGGCGCCCTCCCCGACGAGCAGCTGGAGCTCGGTGCGCAGGTCGTCCTCGAAGCCGGCCCGGGCGGGGAAGAAGAACTCGAACTTGAGGAGGTCACGCATCCGCTTGGCCTCCTCCCACCCGACCTGCAGCTCGCCGCCCGGGGGCAGCTCGGCGTCGGGCTCGAGCTCACTGACGGTGAGCAGCGCCAGCTCACCGATCGCGCGCTCGACGAGGATGTGGATGACCGTGTTGCGGTAGAACGCGGCGACCAGGTGCTGGTCGTCCCCGATCTTCCAGACCGGCTCGGTCCCGCCGTCGTACGCCGTCAGCACGCCGCTGAGCGACAGCTCGGCAAGCGCACGGCGGATGGTCGAGCGGTCCCGCAGGTCGGCGGCGCCGGCGACCGGCCACTCCCGCTTCTCGATGTAGGTCGCCAGCGGCTCGACGGTGTCGAGCACCTGGTCGACGGTCAGTGCGCGGTCGGCGCCGAGCAACGCGAGCGAGACGATCGCGGTGACGGTGACCGGCGTCGCGCGGTTGAGCCGGTGGGAGATGTCGAGCGCCACCCGCTCCACGGCCTGGTGCCCGGTCAGGCCCTCGGCCTCGAGGTCTGCCATCCGGTCGCGCAGCGAGAACGGCTCGCCCACTGTGAGGTAGGCCCGGCCGAGGCGGTTGCGCTGGAGGCGGGCGAAGCGGACCAGCCAGCGCCAGTCCTCGGGCGTCTTGCTGGCGCCGCGCGACTCCTCGGTCATCAGCGAGACCTCGTGGAGCTGGTCGTAGACGACGGAGATCGGCACCACCTGCACGTCGGGAGCCTCGTCACCCTCGACGGTGTCGGTCAGGTACTTGAGGATGCCGTGCACCGGCGGGCGGAGCTTGCCGGTGCGGGTGCGGCCGCCCTCGATCGACCACGCGAGGTTGCGCTTGTTGGTCACCATCTGGCGGATGTAGGAGCGCAGGGCGAGCCGGTAGACCGGGATCTCCTGGGTGGCCCGCCGGATGAAGATGACGCCGGTGCGGCCGGCGACCGTGCCGATGATGGGCAGGTTGAGGTTGGCCCCGCCGAACGTGTAGGTCGGCGAGAACCGCCGCGACGACAGGGCGTTCGGGATCACCATGCCGTCGAGGTAGGACCGGTGGCTGAACGCGAGCGCGAGGCTGTGCGAGCGGTCGAGCCGCTTGAGGTTCTGCATGTCGTCCTCGTCGACCAGGACGTCGTAGGCCCGCAGGAACCAGTCCCCCATCCGCGCCCAGCCCTGCGCAGTGCGGTCGTCGTGGGCGGCGGACATCTCGTGGAGGTAGCCCTTCACCTCCGACCAGACCTCCTCCTCGGGGCGGCCCTGCTCGGCGGCCTGCTCCTCGACCGCGCGCTGGAAGCGCTTGTCGTGGAGGAGCTCGGTCACCTCCTGCGGTGGCGCTGCGGGCAGCCGCTCGCCGACGCTCTTCGGCAGGGCGGACCGGGCGAGGTCTCGGACTCGTCGGACGGCAGTCACGTCTCCGCACCGCTCCTCTCCGGCTCGCGCCGATCTGCTCGCACGGGCGAGCGCGGGTGTGCGCCGAAGTTACCGTCGCGGGGGCTCCCTGACCACGGCAGGCGCCCAGTGGGTGGGACCTCGCCCCGTTTTCGAGGTGGTGACCGACCTCCGGTAACCTTCCCCGCGGTGGCGTGTCCGAGCGGCCGAAGGTGCAACACTCGAAATGTTGTGTGGGGTCACACCCACCGTGGGTTCAAATCCCACCGCCACCGCCAGTCGACGAGCGGGCCGGTCCTCCATGGACCGGCCCGCTCGTCCATTTCGGTGGCGCTCGCCCGACCGACGTGCCGAACGTCGGCGTGGGCATCACGATCATCGACCCCACCCGCTGATGGGCGCGACGCTCAGCGGGCGTACGGCGTCAGGAGCTGGTCGACCGGGGCGTAGTCGTCGGTGAGGACGGGCGCGTCGCCGATCCAGGCGTCCAGCCCGGCGCCGTCCAGCGCCTCCCACCCGACGTCGCGCTCCCCCATCCGCGCGACCACGGCGGCGACGTCGATCTCGCGGTCGGAGGCGACCACGACGAGGTTGCCTCCGTCGTCGCCCGCCAGCGCGGCCGGCTCGGCGAGCAGCGCCACGTGCTCGAACACGTCGGCGGTCGTCGCGACGGCCGCGCGGGCGAACTCGAGCGGCCCGAAGTCGATGAGGTTGGCGACGTAGACCCCGTCCTCGGCCAGCGCGTCCTCGAGGCCGCCCACGGCCTCGACCGTCGTGAGGTGCCACGGCGCGCTGACGCCGCCGAAGGCGTCGCCGACGATCAGGTCCAGGCTGTCCGGCACGAGGTCGTCGATCGCGAGGCGACCGTCCTCGACCGCGACCTCGACCCCCTCGGGGAGTGATCCGCCCAGCAGCCGGACGTCGGCCGCGACCACGCCGGGGTCGATCTCCGACACGTCGCCCGTCGTGCCGGGCCGGGTCGCGGCGAGGTAGCGCGGCAGCGTCAGTCCCCCGGCGCCGAGGTGGTAGGCGGTCAGCGGCATGCCGGGCGCGAAGGCGGTGTCGGTGACCGACGCCATCGCCTGGACGTACGCGAACTCGAGGTGCGTCGCGTCGTCGGTGTCGACGTAGGAGTGGCGCAGTCCGTCGAGGACCAGCGTGCGACCGGACGGGTTGTCGGGGTCGGTGGTGATCGCCAGGCAGTGGTACGTCGTCTCGACGTCGCAGCCGCTCGGCGAGATCGCCGCGCCGAGGCCCGCCAGCGCCACGACCAGGCCCAGCACGACGTCGCCGCGGCCACGGCGACCCGCCACCTGCACCACCACCGACGACACGAGCAGCGCGATGCCCAGACCGACCAGGATCGCGCTGACCGGCACCCGCGAGACCAGCACGAAGCCGGTCACCACCGTGCCGACGATCGCGCCGACCGTGCCCACCCCGGACAGGCGCCCCACCACGCTGCCGGTCTGCCGGAGGCTGGTCAGTCGCAGCTTGATCACCACAGGCGTCACCGCCGAGAGCAGGGCGCCGGGCACGAGGATCGACAGGGTCGCCATGAGCAGGAGCAGCCCGGGGTTGCCCGAGGCCGCCGCACCCCGGACGACCGTCGGGGTGAGCGCCACCGCCGCTCCCGAGATGCCCAGCAGGGGTCCGAGCAGGTGGCGCGGTGCCACCCGGTCGGCGCTCCAGCCGCCCACCCAGGTGCCGGCGGCGATCGCGGTGAGAGCGAGCCCGATGACCATGGTGTTCGTCTCGAGCGTCAGCCCGTAGTACGGGGCGAGCAGCCGCAGGGCGACGAGCTCGACGACCAGGACCGCGGCGGACGAGCCGAAGACGAGCGCCGCGGCTGCCCACGGCCCGAGCCCCGGCCTCGTCTCCTGCTGCGGACCCGACCGCGGCTCGTCGCTCATGCGCAGATCCTGTCCTACGGCCTCAACCCACCGATGTGCAGTCTATTTGCACTCAGTGCAACACTCGTTCCGTGAATGCCTCCGCGAGTCGCGGCGCCCTCCGCGAGCAGCGCCGCACCTCCCTCATCGACGCCGCCCGTGCGCTGGCCACCGAGCAGGGACCCGACGCATTCACCGTCGACCAGGTCGCCGCCCTCGCGGGCGTCTCCCGCCGCACCGTCTTCAACCACTTCGCCACCGTCGACGACCTGCTCGTCGCCGTGTGCGAGCAGATCCTGGCCGAGGCCACCACCGCGATCCTCGAGCAGGTCGACCACGGCACCAGCGCGCTGCCCGACGGTGGCGCGGGCGACCTCGCCGCACTCGACGCGGTCGGCGAGGCGGCGCGCGAGGTGGACCTGGCCGCGGCGATCGTGACGATCCACCGCATGCTCGGCTGCCCCGGCCCGGACGACGAGCGTGCGCACGGCATCTCCCGCACCGCGTTCGCCCACGTCGGCGGCCGGCTGCGCGAGCGGCTGCACGGCCGCGCCCCCCGCCTCGATCCGGTGGACCTCGAGGTCGGGCTCGCGCTCCTCTTCGCCGGCATCACCACCATCGCCGGGCTGTGGCTCGAGGCACACCCGGACCTCCTCCCCGACGTGCCGGACGAGGCGCGCGAGGACTGGGACCTCCTCCTCGACCGCCTGCTGCACCGACTGCGCACCGGCACCGCCGGCTGACCCGGCACCTCCTCCCCCTCCGTACGAAAGGCCCGTCCCCCGACATGGCTGAGCTCCTCTTCCGCATCGGCCGCCTCGCCGCGCGTCGCCACTGGACCGTGATCGGCGCGTGGCTGGCGCTGCTGGCGTTGAGCGCAGTGACGTACGTGTCGTTCGCGGGCGCGCTGTCGTCGAACATCTCGCTGCCCGACACCCCCACGACGCGGGTGTCCCAGCAGCTCGAGCGGGACTTCGAGGGCGCCGGAGGCGGCAACGGCTCGATCGTCGCCGAGACCACCGACGGCACTGCCTTCAGCACGACCCAGCAGGACGAGCTCAACGACGTGCTCGACCGGATCGAGGAGGTCGACTCGGTCGCCGACGTGTCCGACCCGTTCGCCACCCAGGACCAGCTGGACTCCTCGGCCACGCAGGTGGCCGAGGGTCGGCAGGAGCTCGAGGACGGCCTCGCCCAGCTCAGCGCGGGCCAGGCGCAGATCGACGCCGGCCGGGCTGCCCTCGCCCAGCAGCGCGCCCAGGCGCGGGCGGACGGGACGCTCGGCGCCGTCCGCGCGCAGCTCGACGATGCCGAGCAGCAGCTCGACGACGGCCAGGCCGAGATCGACCAGCAGCGGGCCCGGGTCGACGAGCAGGCGCCGCAGCTCGAGCTGGGCGCCACCCTCACCGCGCTGTCGTCGGGTTTCCGCACGGTGTCGGAGGACGGCAGCGCCGTGGTCGCCAACGTCACCTTCGACGTGGCGACCAACGAGGTCACCAGCGAGGTGAAGACCGAGATCGAGGACCTGGTCGCCGAGGCCGGGATCGACGGGGTCGACCTCTACCCGTCGCAGGACATCGCGCAGACCGTCCCGTCGATCCTCGGTCCGGGCGAGATCGCGGGCGTGGTGGTCGCCGCGATCGTCCTGCTCGTCATGCTGGGCACCGTCCTCGGCGCCGCCCTGCCACTCGTCACCGCGCTGCTCGGGGTCGGGGTCGCGTCCCTGGCATCGCTGTCGTTCTCCGGGGTCGTGGAGTTCGTCTCCGTCACGCCGGTCCTCGGCGTGATGCTCGGCCTCGCGGTCGGCATCGACTACTCGCTCTTCATCATCAACCGCCACCGTCGCCAGCTGAAGCAGGGAGCCGAGCTGCACGAGTCGATCGGCCTGGCCAACGGCACGTCCGGCAACGCCGTCGTCTTCGCCGGCGTCACCGTCATCGTCGCGCTGCTCGCCCTCAACGTCACCGGCGTCGGCTTCCTCGGCCTGATGGGCACGGTCGGGGCAGTCGCGGTGCTCGTCGCGATCCTGATGGCCGTCACCCTCACCCCGGCGATCCTGTCCCTCCTCGGCCCGCGGATCCTCAGGCGACGCGAACGCACCGCCCTCGCAGGCGGCACGACGTCCGACGACGACGCGATCACCGACCGCGACCGACCGATGAGCACGGGGCGCGCGTGGGCCGTGCTCGGCCTGGGCGTCGCGGCGCTGCTCGTCGTCGCCGCGCCGGCCACGCAGATGCGGCTCGGGCTGCCCGACGGCTCGACCCAGCCGCCCGACTCCGCCGGCTTCCAGGCGTACGAGGTCCAGGCCGAGAAGTTCGGCGACGGGTCCAACGGCCCGCTGCTGGTCGTCGCCGACCTGCCGGGGTCGATCACCGAGGACGACGTCGTCGCCGAGCAGGCCGCCATCGGGGAGCAGCTCGGCCGGGTGTGGAACGTCGACGCGGTCGTGCCGATCGGCGCATCCCAGGACCGGACCGCGCTCGCCTTCCAGGTCGTCCCGGACGGGTCGCCGTCGAGCGAGGCGACCGCGGAGCTGGTCCAGAACCTGCGCGGCCTGACCCCGACGACGGCCTCCGGCGGCGAGGCCACCCTCGGCGTCGCCGGCAACGCCAGCGCCGGCATCGACATCTCCGACAAGCTCTCGGGGGTGCTGCCGGTCTACCTCGCGCTGGTCGTGGGCCTCTCGCTGCTCATCCTCATCGTGGTGTTCCGCTCGATCCTGGTGCCGTTGACGGCCACGCTCGGCTTCGTGCTGTCGCTGCTCGCCGCCTTCGGCGGGATCACCGCGATCTTCCAGCTGGGCTTCCTGTCCGACCTCTTCGGCGTGCACGCGCCCGGGCCGGTGCTGAGCTTCCTGCCGATCATCGCGACCGGCATCCTCTTCGGCCTGGCGATGGACTACCAGCTCTTCCTGGTCAGCGGGATGCGCGAGGCGTACGCGCACGGAGCCTCCGCCCGCGTCGCCGTGCAGCACGGCCTGCGCGCCGGCCGCGCCGTGGTGACGGCCGCGGCGATCATCATGACCTCGGTGTTCGCGGGCTTCATCTTCTCCCACGACGCCACCATCAAGCCGATCGGCTTCGGGCTCGCCTTCGGCGTGCTGCTGGATGCGTTCGTGGTGCGGATGCTGCTGATCCCGGCCGCCATGCACCTGCTGGGCGAGCACGCCTGGTGGCTGCCCCGGTGGCTCGACCGGATCCTGCCGGACGTGGACGTCGAGGGTGCGAGGCTCGAGCGCCGCCACCCGGTGCACGGCGACGGCCCGCGCGCACCCGAGGGGGAGCGCCGCCCTTGATCGCCGATACCCCCTAGGGGTATGCTCGGGTCATGTCCTCACCCACCGACGACATGGACCACGGGCACGGCCAGACGGCCCTCAACGCCATGGCGCTCAGCGCCACGCTGCACTGCCTCACCGGCTGTGCGATCGGTGAGATCCTCGGCCTGCTCATCGGCACGGCCGTCGGGCTCAGCACCGGCTGGACGGTCGTGCTCGCCATCGGCCTCGCGTTCCTCTTCGGCTACACGCTGTCCACCTTCCCCCTGCTGCGGGCGGGACTCGGGGTCGGCACTGCCCTGAGCGTCGTGCTGGCCGCCGACACCCTGTCCATCGCCACCATGGAGGTCGTGGACAACGCCGTGATGGCACTCATCCCGGGCGCCATGGACGCCGGCCTGGTCAACGACCTGTTCTGGATCTCCATGATCATCGCGCTGGCCGCGGCGTTCGTGGCGGCGTACCCCGTCAACCGCTTCCTGCTGAGCCGCGGCAAGGGCCACGCCCTCACCCACGAGTACCACGGCGGCGCGCCGGCGCACGGTGCGCGACGGTTCATCCCGAACCTGTCCACCGCCACGCTCGTGGCTGCCATCCTGGCGTTCATGGTGGGCGGCCTCACCGTCTCGATCGCCGACGAGCTCGGCTCCACGGGCACGTCGGAGACGAGCGGTCACGCCGCGAAGTCGTCCCAGGGCGTCACGCCGGGTCGGTGACGCCGCTCCCGGCCGCGGCATGCCCGACAATGGTCCCGTGACCGAACCCCGCCCCGTACGCACCTGGCTGACCGACATGGACGGGGTCCTGGTCCGCGAGGAGGACCCGATCCCGGGGGCGAAGGAGTTCATCGCCGCCCTGCGCGAGCACGACGTCCCGTTCCTGGTCCTCACCAACAACTCGATCTTCACCCCGCGCGACCTGCGCGTGCGGCTGTTGCGCAGCAGCGGCATCGACGTGCCGGAGGAGTCGATCTGGACGTCCGCACTGGCGACAGCGCAGTTCCTCGACGACCAGCGGCCGGAGGGGTCGGCGTACGTCGTGGGCGAGGCGGGGCTGACCGCTGCCGTGCACGACATCGGCTACGTGATGACCGACCAGGACCCCGACTACGTCGTCCTCGGCGAGACGCGAACCTACTCGTTCGAGGCGATCACGAAGGCGATCCGGTTGATCAACGGTGGCGCGCGATTCATCGCGACGAACCCCGACCCGAGCGGCCCGAGCGCGCAGGGGATGCTGCCGGCGACGGGCTCGGTGGCGGCGCTGATCAGCACCGCGACGGGACGTCAGCCCTACTTCATCGGCAAGCCCAACCCGCTGATGATGCGCAGCGCGCTCAACCAGATCGAGGCGCACTCCGAGACGACGGTGATGATCGGCGACCGGATGGACACCGACATCATCAGCGGGCTCGAGGCGGGGATGCGGACGATCCTCGTCGCCACCGGCGCGACCGAGCGACACCAGGTCGCGGACTTCCCCTACCGTCCGACCCGGATCGTCGACTCGATCGCCGACGTGGTCCCGCTGGTCAGCGCGATGTACCTGCCCGAGGACGACTGAGCCCCGGCGGACCTCGCGTCAGGCGGCGCGGACGTCCAGCATCCGCCGGACCGTGCGGCGCAGCACGCTCTCGCGACGGCCGAAGGGTGGGAGCGGCAGCAGGTGGGTCAGGCCCTCGCGCTCGGCCATCAGCCGCACCGCCTCGTCCTCGTAGGACTGGGCCAGGCCCTGCGCCGACTCGAGGTCGTCGCGCGACACGGCGACCTCGATCTTCGTCGCGTAGTGGTCGTGCAGCTCGTTGAGCTCGTCGATCAGACGCATGGGTCTCTCCTCGGGGTAGGACCTCTCCGTCCAGTGTGACCACGAGATTGGAACGATCCAAGCCCCCAGCCGTGTGATGTGCGTCAAGCCTCGGGCGAGGGTCAGACCGCGGAACGAGGTGGCAGTGGACCCGGGTCGAGCAGGCGCCCCTGCCGCCAGGACCGGTGGAGGACGACGGCCGCCACGACGGCGCCGGCGGCGCCCAGCGAGAGGTCGCCCAGCGTGTCGGCGTACGCGAACTCCCGCTCGGTCGACTTGCTGACGAAGGCGAAGAACTCCGCGAGCTCCCAGGCGATGGCGGCCGTCGCACCGAACGCGAGAGCGCGCTCGAGGACCCGGCCGAATCCGATGTCGCGCGGCAGCGTCAGCAGGATGAACGCCGCGGCGAGCAGGCCGGTGTTGGCGAAGTGCATCCAGTCGTCGAACCACACGACGGTGTCGTAGAGGTCCATCCGGTTGCCGAGGATGTCGGTGAAGCAGGTGATGGTGACGAGCAGGTCGGACAGCCACGGGAACGCCATCCGCTCGCGCCACAGCGTCCACCACAGGAATGGCAGGGTGAACGAGATCAGCGGATAGCCCACCGCGCGCATGCCGGCGGCCTTGTCGCGCAGGTTGCCCTGGTCGGGGTAGAGCACCGCGAGGAGCAGCAGCAGGACGAGGGCGCCCTTGGCGAAGACGTTGGCGGACTTGGCGAAGGTCGGCGTGACCGCGTGCTCGATCGCTGCCTCAGTCACGCGCACCCCTCTCCTGGCGCCGTGCTCGACAGGCGCATATGCCACTCAGTGTGTCACCACGTGGCGGCCCGGCACTCGCGGGCGGGGGTGAGCTCGACCTGCAGCGTGGCGTGCTCGATGCCGTGGCCCTCGCGCAGGGTGGTCTGCGCGCGTTCGAGGACCGCCTGCGCGTCGGCGCCTGCGCCGACGACGAGGTGGGCGGTGGCGACGTTCATGCCCGAGGTCAACGTCCACGCGTGGAGGTCGTGCACCTCGCCGACCCCCGCGACCTCCTCCAGGTCGCGCACCACCGCGTCGAGGTCGAGCCCCGCCGGTGCGTGCTGGCCGAGGACGGCAAGGACCTCGCGGCCGAGCATGAGTGCCCGGACCGCGACGAAGACCCCGACCCCGACCGCGACGGCGGTGTCCGGCACCGGCGAACCAGTCACCTGGACCAGGACGCCGGCGAGGATCACCCCGACGCTGCCCATCGCGTCGGCGAACACCTCGAGGTAGGCGCCCTTCACGTTGATCGACTCCTGCGCACCGCCACGGAGCAGCGCGAGGCAGACCAGGTTGACGACGAGGCCCAGAGCACCGACGACGAGCATCGGGCCGGACGACACCTCGACCGTCCCGCCGATCCTGCGGACCGCCTCCACGACGACGTACGCACTGACGCCGAGCATGACGAGGACCGTGAACCCCGAGGCGAAGACCTCGGCGCGGTAGGAGCCGTAGGTGCGCCGACCGGTGCCGTCGGGCCGCGTGGCGATCTTCGTGGCGACCAGCGCGGCGCCGAGGGCGACCACGTCGGCGGCCATGTGCCCGGCGTCGGAGATCAGCGCCAGCGAGCCGCTGACGATGCCGACGACCAGCTCGACCCCGAAGAACGCCGCGACCAGGCCGAAGGCGACCGCCAGGCGCCACCGGTGCCGGCCGCCGGCGTGGCCGTGACCGTGTCCTGCGCCCATCACTGACCTCGCTCGGCCGGTCGAGGACTCGCGATTGCCATCGGCTCGCCGGTCGAGGTGCCGCACCCGCACCCGTCGCCGCACGCGCATCCGGTGCCGGCGTCAGTGTGCGCATGCGCCGCGCCCACCGGCACGCAGCATCCGTCGCCGCGCCAGGCGTCCCGACCTTCCTTGGCCGCGACGGCGGCGATGACCAGGCCGGCGATCGGGTCGGCCCAGTGCCACCCGAGGGTGGCGTTGAGGACCAGACCGATGAGCAGGACTGCGGAGAGATAGGTGCAGAGCAGCGTCTGGGTCGAGTCGGCGACGACGGCGTTGGAACCCAGCGCGCGGCCCGTGCGCCGCTGGGCCCACGACAGGAACGGCATGATCACGAGGGAGGCCGCGGCCAGGGCGATGCCGACCGACGACGGGTCGGCGGAGTGCCCGCTCGCCAGTGCCCGTACGGACTCCACGGCGACGTAGGCCGCCAGCGCGAAGAACGAGACCGCCATGAGCCGCAGCGCCGTCCGTTCGCGTGCCTCCGGCAGCGGGTGACGGAACTGCCACAGGATGATCAGCCCGCTGGACACCTCGACGATCGAGTCCAGGCCGAACCCGACGAGGGCGACCGAGCCGGCCACCAGTCCGGCGGTGATGGCGATCGCCGCCTCGACGACGTTGTAGGAGACGGAGGCTGCGGCGAGCAGCTGCGCACGGCGGCCCAGGCGCGCCCGCTCGACGAGGTCGGTCGCGTGGTCGGTCGCGTGATCGGGCGCCATCATGCCTGCTCGTGGAGCGAGCCCACGCCGTAGCGGGGGCAGAGGGCCACGGCGTCGCCGGTGAGCGCGAGCAGGTTCTCGGCCGCGGCCAGGAGGTCCATCACGGTGTCGGCGTGGTTGAGCGACCACATGGAGGCACGCCCCTCCGGCCGGGAGGTGACCAGGCCGCAGTCCCTGAGGCAGGCGAGGTGCTTGGAGACGGTGCTCTGCGCGAGCCCGAGGTGCGACGTGAGGTCGACGACGCGGTGCTCTCCCAGCGCGAGGTGGCGCACGATCGACAACCGCGACGGGTCGGAGAACCCGTGGAAGAGGCAGGCCGCGGCGCTCAGCCCGACCGACCCCTCGGCCCGGGCAGCCTCGAGGGGCGTCGCATTCATCGTCATATGGCGATGATATATCAGGTGGCGAGATCCCCGGGCCGTGGGTCACGCGAGCGTCCTACCCGGGACCGGCGTCGCTTCACCATGGGATGTCGGTGAACCTGCGCTTCCCACGGTGAATTCACCCCGGGAAGTGCCGGAACGTCGACATCCCATGGTGAAGCGGCAGGGACGGGCGTCAGGCCACGCGGCCCTTCGGCGAGTTCTCCGCGGTGAGCAACGGGTCGCGGACCACGACGGAGCCGAGTGCATCGTCGATGCGCTTCATCACGTCGTCGTCGAGCTTCACGCCGGCGGCCAAGACGTTGTCGCCGACCTGCTCGGGGCGCGAGGCGCCGACGAGGGCGGCGGCGACGTTGTCGTTCTGCAGCACCCAGGCGATGGCGAGCTGGGCCATGGTGAGGCCGCAGTCCTGCGCGACGGGCTCGAGGTCCTGGACCGCGGCGAGCACGTCGTCGTTCATGAAGCGCGAGATCATGTCCGCGCCGCCCTTGGTGTCGGTGGCGCGCGAGCCCTCCGGCGGGGCCTGGCCGGGCTTGTACTTGCCGGTCAGCACGCCTTGAGCGATCGGGCTCCACACGATCTGCGAGACGCCGAGCTCGCGGGAGGCCGGGACCACCTCGTCCTCGATGACCCGCCAGAGCATCGAGTACTGCGGCTGGCTGGAGATCAGCTGGAAGCCGAGGTCCTTCGACATCTCGACGCCCTGGCGGATCTGGTCGGCGGTCCACTCGCTGACGCCGATGTAGAGCGCCTTGCCCTGGCGTACGACGTCCGCGAAGGCCTGCATCGTCTCCTCGAGCGGCGTCTCCGCGTCCCAGCGGTGGGCCTGGTAGAGGTCGACGTAGTCGGTCTGCAGCCGCTCGAGCGAGCCGTTGATCGACTCCATGATGTGCTTGCGGGACAGGCCGGTGTCGTTCTTGCCCTTCGGGCCGGTCGGCCAGTAGACCTTCGTGAAGATCTCCAGCGACTCGCGGCGCTCGCCCTTCAGCGCCTCGCCGAGGACGCTCTCCGCCGCCGTGTTGGCATACACGTCCGCGGTGTCGAAGGTCGAGATGCCCTCGTCGAGCGCGGCGCGCACGCACTGCGTGGCGACGTCGTTCTCGACCTGCGATCCGTGGGTGAGCCAGTTGCCGTAGGTGATCTCAGAGATCTTCAGGCCGCTGTTGCCGAGGTATCGAAACTCCATGGCTTCGACACTAGCGGGGGGCTGGAGGGAGCCTCCTGTCGAGCCACCCCACCACTGCGAAGAGGAGGCCGAAGAGGGCGGTGATCCCCACGCTGACCACGGCCACCGACCCCCAGCCCTCCTGTTCGGCGTCGAGGAAGGGGTAGGGCACCCAGCCGTCGACCTGTCCGACGACGAGGGTCCACGCGAGCCACGCCAGCGGCCAGGCGAGGGCGTACGCCGCCTCGCGCCAGGCGAACCGCGGACGGGGCCCCACCCACACCCACGCCGCGAGAGCGAGGACCGGGACCACCATGTGCAGCAGCTTGTCGGCCGCCCAGTCGGCGCCGTCGAGGTCGAGCAGCGGTCGCAGCAGGAAGAAGTGGACGAGCCCGGTGACCGTGATGCCGACGATCCCGGCCAGCCGCACCACTCGCCAGCCGCGCCGGTCGAGGGCGGGGTCGCGGGCGAGGACCGTCGAGGTCAGCGCGACCAGGAGGTTGCTCTGGATGGTGAAGTAGGCGAAGTAGCGGTAGACGCGCGCCGCCAGCCCGGGCGGGTCCTCCTCGACCAGGACGGCCGACCCCTGCAGCACGAGGACGAGCTGCAGGACCAGAGCGAACCACGCGACCACCGCCACGACGAGGTGAACGGTCCGGGCGCGCGCGGGAGTCATGGCAGGAGCGTAGGGGCTCCGGACCCGGGACGACGCGGCTTCGCCAGGGTGTCAGTCGAGGACGACCAGGACGTCGCCGTCCTGGACCACGTCGCCGACCGTCACCTTGATCGCGCTGACCGTCCCGGCCCGCTCGGCGAGCATCGGGATCTCCATCTTCATCGACTCCAGCAGCACGACCGTGTCGCCGGCCTCGACGCGGTCGCCCTCGGCGACCTCGATCGTCAGCACGTTGGCGGCGAGCTCGGACACGATCTCGAGGGAGGTGTTGCGGGCCATGCGCCCGACGCTAGCGGTTACCGGGGCGTACCCGCTGATCGCCGGGTCGGCGGGCGGCCTCACAGCTCGGCGAAGCGACTCGGCTCCGGGCGGTGCGGCCCGGCCTCCTCGGCACGACGACCGCGACGGCCCTTGGGCCCGGTCAGCGCGAGGTCGATGCGGATCACGAGGTAGCCGAGGAGGATGCCCGGGACGAGCGAGTACGCCGCCTGCAGGCCGGCCTCGACGTACGAGCTGTCGGGCGCCATCAGCCCGGACGCGATCGGCACGGTCGCCGCGACCCCGAAGGCGCACACCCACCAGCCCTGGCGCCGGCGGGCGCGGACGTGGGTGCCCCAGACCAGCGCGGGGATGCCGAGGAGCAGGACCAGGGGGCGGGGGAACGCGCCGATCTGCTCGGACGTGGCGTCGGCGAAGTCGAGGACCGAGGAGACGAAGGTCTGCGCGCCGTAGCGCCGGAGCAGCTCGGCGTACGCCAGCGTCGCGACGAGGACCGCGAGGCCGATGGCGACGATCACCAGGCCGCGGCGGCCGAGCCCGTGCAGACCGGCGCCCAACCGGTAGACGATCGTGAAGACGAGGGCCAGCGCCAGCAGGAGCGCGGCGATGTCGAAGCGTTCCGCGGCCACTGTGGGCTCGAAGCCGACCGCCGCGAACCCCGTGATCCCGGCGACCACCGTCGCGATCAGCGTCTCGCGGACCGCCTTGAGCCACGTGACCGCCGGGACGGTCACCATGACGGCGTACACGCCGCCGACCACGCAGGTCAGCACGGCCGCTCCGGTGAGCAGCACCCGGCCGCCGATGAGCAGGCTCGCCACACCCAGCACGAGCGCGAGGCCCGCGGAGATGAGGGCGCGGCCGGCCGTGCGGGTGGCGAGGAGCCACGACAGGGCGGTCACGACGGCGACCGCGCCGGCGCCGTCCAACCAGGCCGGGAGCTCGCCGTAGCCGGCGATCGTGGGCTCGTGGCCGAGGATCCCGACGACCGCGGACGCGCCCAGTGCGACCGCGCCCAGCAGGAGCACCACGAACCAGAAGACCAGGAGGGCCGTGCGGGGTCCCTCGGGCCGCACCTCGGGCTGCACCTCGGGCGCCGCCGGCTCGACCGCTCCGGTCGGGGCGGGTGTCATGGTCGGCGCGCCGACCGGTGCCGGCAACGGCGGCGGCGTCTGCGGTGCGGTCTCCCGCCGGCGCCGCATCCGCGACGGCCGTTTCTCCGCAGCCCGCTTGCCGCGGGCGGACCTGCGGGGGGTGTCGGAGGACGGGGAAGGCACGACGAGGGAGGCTACAGCCGACGGTTGGCCAGGGACGGGTTGGCACGGCGGGTCGCGCGGAGGTCGTCGCGGTCGAGAGCGACCTCGATCGAGGCCTCACCGCCCGCCGCCTCGCCGAGCAGCTCCCCCATCGGGCCGAACACGGCGGAGTGCCCGCAGTAGCGCGGCGCGGGCTGGGCGGCACCGACCACGAAGCAGGTGTTCTCGATGGCCCGGGCGGCGAGCAGCGTGCGCCAGTGCTCGACCTTCCGGTCCCCCGGCAGCCAGGCGGCCGGCACCACGAGCACCTCGGCGCCCGCGGCGACGAGCTGCCGCGCCAGCTCGGGGAAGCGCAGGTCGTAGCAGGTCATCAGGCCGACGTGCCACCCCGCGACCTCCACGACGACCGGCTCGGTCGCGCCACCGGTGATGCGCTCGGACTCGCGGTAGCCGAACGAGTCGTAGAGGTGGATCTTGCGGTACGTCGCCGTGCCGGCGCCCGCGGCGACGAGGGTGTTGTAGGGCCGGTCGGGATCCCCGGCGACCTCGAACATCCCGGCGACCGCGGTGCAGGACGCGGCATCGGCCACTCGCGCCAGCTCGACGGCGAAGGGTCCGTCGAGCGGCTCGGCGTACGCGCTCACGTCCGAGCCCGCCTCCCCGAAGTCGCGGGCGAAGGCCTCGGGGAACACCACCAGGTCGGCGCCGGGCGTCACGCCCTCGGCCAGCCGGGCCCGGTTGGCCGCGGGATCCAGCCCGCTCGCCCACTGGTGGACGCGCACGCGCAGCCGGTCTGCCGCGGGGTGTTCGCTCATGGTGCCCAGAGTGCCAGAGCCACGGGGGCTGCGAGGATGGCCGCATGGACCTCGACCTCACTGCGGGCTTCTGCGGTGTGGTGCTCGCCGGCGGGACGGCGGCCCGGATGGACGGGGTCGACAAGGCGAGCGTCGAGCTGCACGGTCGCACCCTGCTGGAGCTCGCGGTCGACGCGTTCGTCGACGCCCACGAGGTCGTGGTCGTCGCACCCACGAGCGTGCGGACCGAGCGCCCGGTCACCTTCGTCTCCGAGGACCCGCCCCGCGGTGGTCCGGTCGCCGGCCTCCTCACCGGTGTCGACGCCCTCCTCCACCGGCCCGCACTCATCGGGGTCCTCGCCGTCGACATGCCCCGGGTGACACCCGCGACGCTGCGGCGGCTGCGCGAGGCCGCGGCCGGCCGCGACGGGGCGTTCCTCGTGGGCAGCGACGGACGGCGGCAGCTCGCGGGGGTGCTCGACGCGGCCCGCCTGGCCGGCGTACGACCCGGGCTGGAGGCGCAGCACGGGATGGCGCTCCACCGGCTGCTCGCGCCGCTGGACCTGGCCGAGCTGCCGGCGACCGGCGACGAGGCGGTCGACATCGACTCGTGGGCGGACCTGCGCGACCTCGGCGGCTGAGACACCATCGCTTGCCGCCAGCGGGTCGGTTGCGAGAGATTGGGCTCGTGAACCTTCACGACTGGATCGATGAGCTCGCCGACGTGCTCGACGTCGAGACCGAGCTGGACGAGGGTCTGGTCCTCGACCTGGCCCGCGTGGCAGCGCACCAGGTGCAGAAGACCGCCGCGCCGATCACGACGTACCTCCTCGGCTTCGCCGCCGGCGCCGGGGACCTCGACCCCGAGAAGATCGAGCGGCTGGCCGCGAAGGCACAGGCGCTCGCGGAGAACTGGGACCGCCCGGCCGACGCGCCCGACCCGGACGACATCGACGACGAGGTGCCCGACGACTCGACCGTCGACCACTCCACCGACCGCTACGAGGACTGACCCCGTGCGCGCAGCCGTCGCTGCCGGCACGGGTGGCCCCGACGTCCTGTCCGTCGGCGACGTCGACCCACCGCGACCCGGCCCCGGCGAGGTGCTGGTCGACGTCGTCGCGACGGCCGTGAACCGCGCCGACACCCTGCAGCGGATGGGCTTCTACCCGCCCCCGCCGGGCGCGTCGGACACCATCGGGCTCGAGTGCAGCGGCCGGATCGCCGAGCTCGGGGAGGGCGTCACCGGGTGGTCCGTCGGCGACGAGGTGTGCGCGCTGCTCGCCGGTGGCGGGTACGCCGAGCAGGTGGCCGTGCCGGTCGGTCAGGTCATGCCGGTGCCGGGCGGCGTCTCCCTCGTCGAGGCTGCGTGCCTGCCCGAGGTCGCGGCGACCGTGTGGTCCAACGTGTTCATGACCGCACACCTGCAGAAGGGCGAGCGCTTCCTCGTCCACGGCGGCGCCGGCGGGATCGGCACCATGGCCATCCAGCTCGCCGCCGCCCGCGGGGCCGAGGTCTACGCGACCGCCGGGTCGCCGGACAAGCTGGAGCTGTGCCGAACGCTGGGTGCGGCGCACGCCATCGACTACCGCGAGGACGACTTCGTCGAGGTGCTCGCCGTTGCCGGCGGCGCCGACGTCATCCTCGACAACATGGGCGCGAAGTACCTCGGCCGCAACGTCTCCGCCCTCGCCACCGGCGGGCGCCTGGTCGTGATCGGGATGCAGGGCGGCACCACGGGCGAGCTCGACATCCAGGCCCTGCTGCGCAAGCGCGCCTCGGTCACCGCGACCTCGTTGCGGGCGCGGCCGGTCACCGAGAAGGCCGCCATCTGCTGCGGCGTCGTCGAGAACGTCTGGCCGCTCGTCGCCGCCGGCGCGATCCGTCCGGTCGTCGAGACCACCATGCCCCTCGACGACGTCGCGCGCGCCCATCAGCTGATGGAGGACGGCAGCCACTCGGGGAAGATCGTCCTCACCCTCTGAGCGTCCGCTCCGGGTTCCGTACGACACGCGCGCGGGCGGTGCGTGAGGGGGAATCCGAGCGTCCGGAATCCCCCTCACACACCGCTCGGACGCGTTCAGGAGCTCCTACTAGGGTTGACGCCATGACCGAGCAGCAGCAGCCCGAGCCCGCCGACGCCCCGGACGGAGGCGAGGGCGAGGACGTGGTCGTCGTGGTCGGACCCGACGGCCAGCCGATCGGCACCATCCCCGCGAGCGCGCTGCCCGAGATGATGCAGGACTCCGACGAGGGTGACGCGGGCGACGGTGAGCGCCACATCACCGAGCTGGTGGAGCAGCCGGCGAAGGTGATGCGGATCGGCAGCATGATCCGGCAGCTCCTCGAGGAGGTGAAGGCCGCGCCGCTCGACGAGGCCAGCCGCCAGCGGCTCAAGGAGATCCACGCGGCGTCCATCAAGGAGCTCGAGTCGGGCCTCGCCCCCGAGCTCGTCGAGGAGCTCGAGCGGCTCTCCCTGCCGTTCACCGACGACGGCACGCCCTCCGAGGGCGAGCTGCGGATCGCGCAGGCACAGCTCGTCGGCTGGCTCGAGGGCCTCTTCCACGGGATCCAGACCGCGATCTACGCCCAGCAGATGGCCTCGCGCGCGCAGCTCGAGCAGATCAGGCGCGCGCTCCCGATGGGCCAGGGCGGCCAGCAGCAGCCGGTCGGGATGCCCAACATGCCCGAGGGGGAGAAGCCGGACGACTCCGGCGGCCCGTCTAACGGGATGTATCTCTGAGGGTCAGCCGCGAGCGAGACGGCGGACGACGAGCAGGCCGAGCAGGCCGATGAGCACGGCCGCCGCACCGGGTGCGGCGGTGCGCGCGAAGCCCGCCGGCGCGACGTCCTCGACCAAGGTCCGCTGGGCGGTCGGCGGCGGGGGCGGCTCGACGGCCGTGCCGGCACCGAGCAGCTTCTCGACCTTGTCGACCTTCGTCGGGTTGGCGACGCTGGTGCCGCCGCACGCGTCGGCGGCGTACGGCGTCTCGGTGCCGGTGGCGAAGAAGAGGTAGCCGGTGCCGACCCCGAGCTCGCCGAGGCCGCACGCGTCGCTGCCGCCGGCCGAGAGCACCTGGGTCTCCCGCTCGGGCGTGCCCTGGTAGGTCCGGGAGGCGGTGATGTCGTAGAGGAAGCCGTTGCCCTGCGTCTCCACCGTGTCGACCGTGCCGATGAAGATGACGTCGGCACGGGCGATCTGCTTCTCCAGCCCGGCCTGCTTGCACGCGCAGTCCGCCGCCGATGCCGACACCGTCGTCGTGAGGACCAGACCCAGGCATGCCAGCAGCAGCGCTGCGGCGACGCGGACGGCTCGGGACATGGCGGACACCCTAGCGAGACAGCCCGAACAGGTCGGCCAGCACGGTGGCCACTCCGTCGTCGTCGTTGCCCGGCGCGAGGTGGTCGGCCAGGTCGCGCACCGAGTCGTGGGCGTTGGCCATCGCGTAGGACGTGCCGGCCCACTCGAGCATCGGCAGGTCGTTGGGCATGTCGCCGAAGGCGACGACGTCCTCGGGACCGAGGCCCATCTCGGCGGCCACCCGCGCGAGCGTGGTGGCCTTGGTGACGCCCGCGGCACTGATCTCGACCAGCGTCCCCGTCGATGACCATGTCGTGACCACCCGCTCGCCGAGGGCGCTGGCGACGCGCTCCCAGTACGGCTCGGGCAGGTGGTCCTCGTGGCGCACGAGCAGCTTGACGACATCGCCGTCGACGAGGTCCTCCAGCGGAGCGGTGGGCATGTCCGACACCCGGTTGACCGCGAGCCGTGGCATGAAGTCGGGCTCCCGGGCGAAGCCGGTGGTCTTCTCGAGCGCGAAGACCGTCCCGGGCAGCTCGCTGCGCAGCAGCGCCGCCACCTCGACCAGGACCTCGGGCGCGATCGTCAGGGCGGTCCGCACCTCGCGGCGCGCGACGTCGTACACGATCCCGCCGTTGCTGCAGATCGCCAGGCCGTGGCCGCCGACGGCGTCCCACAGCTCCTCCATCCAGCGGACCGGCCGGCCGGTCGTGAAGACGACGGGCACGCCGCGATCGTCGAGCCCGGCGAGCACGGCGCGCGTGCGGGCGGTGACCGTGCCGTCGGAGTGCAGCAGCGTCCCGTCGAGGTCGGTGGCGACCAGGCGAGGTGTCACGGCCCGTCCCGCAACGACAGGGTCACCGTGAGGTCGTCGCCCTCACCGACGCCCGCGGCGAGGCGGACGGCCTTCTTCACCGGCAGAACGAAGCCCCCGGACCCGGCGTCGGGGAACACACTCGTGTCCCAGCCCGTCCCGGCCGCCTCGACGTGCACCCGTACGGACCCGAAGCCGCGCGGTTCGCCCGATCGGTCCCGGATCTCCTCGGCCACCTCGGGCGGAAGGGTCACGAAGCACCACGCACCCGCATCGCTCGAGTTTTCGCGTGCGGTCCAGCGCCAGAGCGGTGCGGTGAAGGTGAACGCGTCCGACATGGGTCAGGGCTGTCCCGGCGCGGGGAACCATCGCGACATCTCGACGGCCGCGCCCTCGTCGTGGACCGAGTCGGTCACGAAGTCCGCCGCCGCCTTCACCTCGTCGACGGACTGCCCCATCGCGACGCCGCGGCCGGCCCACTGCAGCATCTCGATGTCGTTGCGGCCGTCACCGATCGCGAGCACGTCGGCCGCGTCGAGGCCGCCGATCGCGTCGCACACGTGCTGGAGGCCGGATGCCTTGGAGACCCCGACGGGCGAGAGGTCCATCCAGGCCGTCCAGCCGACGACGTAGTCCGTGCCGTGCAGGCCGAGCCGGGCGGCGAGCTCGATGAAGTCGTCGGCGGTGGCGTCGGGGTCGCGGATGATCACGCGGCTGACCGGCTCGCCGACGATGTCGTCGACCTGGGTGATCAGCTGCTCGCCGGAGAGCTCGCCCTCCGGGAAGACCCGGTTGACGCGGTAGCCGCCGACGCCGCGCTCCTCGACCGCGACCAGGGCGTGGGGGTGGTGCTCGAGCACCGCGGCCACCGCGGGAGCCGCGTCGAAGGTCTCCTCGTGGACGACCTCCATCGGCGGGTACCGGAAGACCACCGCGCCGTTGGACGCGACCACCCAGAGCCGGTCGGCGTCCTCACGCGGGAGGTGCAGCAGGTCGGCGATCCGGGTCATGCCGTGCGGCGAGCGACCGCTCGACAACACGATGTGCGCGCCCCCGTCGAGCGCGCGGTGCACCGCGTCGTGGACGGGCTCGGTGATCGTCTCGTAGTCCTCGCTCTGCCCGTCGACCCACCTGAGCAGGGTCCCGTCGATGTCGAGCGCGACGACCTTCGGCGTCCAGCTGGTCATCCGAGCGGCTTGAGGACGTCGAGCCCACCCATGTAGGGGCGCAACGCCTGCGGCAGCGTGACCGAGCCGTCCTCGTTCTGGTGGGTCTCGAGGATGGCCACGATCGCGCGGGTCACCGCGGTGAGGGTGCCGTTGAGGGTCGCCACCGGAGTGGTCGAGCCGTCGACGCGGGTGCGGATGTCGAGTCGCCGGGCCTGGAACTGCGTGCAGTTGGAGGTCGAGGTGAGCTCGCCCCAGCCGTTGCGGGTGGGGATCCACGCCTCGCAGTCGAACTTCCGCGCCGCACTCAGGCCGAGGTCGCCGGCGGCGGTGTCGATCACGCGGTAGCAGAGCTCGAGCTTGTCGAGGAACTCCTTCTCCCAGGCCAGCAACCGCTGGTGCTCGGCGTAGGACTCCTCGACGGTCGTGTAGACGAACATCTCGACCTTGTCGAACCAGTGCACGCGCCAGATCCCGCGGGTGTCCTTGCCGTGCGAGCCGGCCTCCTTGCGGAAGCACGGGCTGAAGGCGGCGTAGCGCAGCGGGAGCGCGGCACCGTCGAGGATCTCGTCCGAGTGGTACGCCGCCATCGGCACCTCGGAGGTGCCGACGAGGTAGAGGTCCTCGCCCTCGATGCGGTAGACGTCGTCGGCCGCCTGGCCGAGGAACCCGGTGCCCTCCATCGCCCGGGGGCGGACGAGCGAGGGGGCCGCCGCCTGGATGAAGCCGGCCGCGCGAGCCTGGTCCATGGCCATGTTGACCAGCGCCAGCTGGAGCTGCGCGCCGACACCGGTGAGGAAGTAGAAGCGCGAGCCGCTGACCTTGGCGCCGCGCTCGAGGTCGAACGCGCCGAGCAGCTGGCCGAGCTCGACGTGGTCGCGCGGCTCGAAGTCGAACTCGCGCGGTGTGCCGACCTGCTCGATGACCGTGTAGTCGTCCTCGAGGCCGGCGGGCGCGGCGTCGTCGGCGATGTTGGGGATCGCCCGGATCGCCTCGTCCCAGGCGGCGTCGGCGACGGTGCGTGCGGCCTCGGCCTCCTTGACGCCGGCAGCGAGCTCCTTCACCTGCGCGAGGAGCGTCTGCTTCTCCTCGCCCTGGGCCTTGGCGACGAGCGCGCCGCTCGCCTTCTGCTCGGCCCGCTTCGACTCGAAGTCGGCGATCGCCTGCCGGCGCACGGAGTCGGCCGCCAGCGCCCGGTCCACCACGTCGTCGGACAACCGCCGCTTGGCCTGGGCGGCGCGTACGCGGTCGGGGTCATCACGGAGGATGCGGGGGTCGATCATGTCGCAAGGCTATCCGTCCGGGCGTGGGGTGCTCGACGGGGTTTGGGCATACTTCGCGGGTGACTCCCGCCTCCCGCAACCGCACCGTCGGCTGGGCCGTCCTCGCCGGTGCTCTCTTCGCCGTGCTGGCGTTCACCGTGACCCAGGACCGCGCGCCGCTGGACTCCTTCGACGTCGAGGGGCGGGCGTTGGAGGACTGGGCGGACGACTCCGCGGGGCTCATCCGCGTGCTGCGGGTGATCGAGATCGCCTTCGGCACCATCGGGATGACGATCCTCACCGTCCTCCTGGTGGTGGCCCTCTTCCTCAGGCGCCAGCGCTGGGCCGCGCTCGTGGCCCTCGTCGTGATGGTCGTGACGGCGCTCGCGACCACCGGCCTCAAGAACTGGCTCGGTCGCGACCGGCCCGACTGGCAGGACGCCCTCGACCTGCACAGCAACTTCAGCTTCCCGTCGGGGCACGCCTCGTCGGTGGCGGCGTACGCCTGTCTGCTCATCATGCTGCTCGTCCTCTTCGTGCGCCGCGCCAACCTCCGTCGGCTCGGCATCACGGTCGTCGTGCTGTGGTGGCTGGTCGTCTGCTTCGACCGGATGCTGCTCGGGCGCCACTTCCCCACCGACGTCATCGGCGGCACGCTGCTCGCGATCTTCGTCTTCCTGGCGACGATCGCGATCGTCGACCCGCGCCCGCGCTCCACCGCCGCCAACGCGGAGCCGCTGCCCCAGGTCTTCACCAACGAGCGCCGCCTCGCGGTGATCCTCAACCCGATCAAGGTCGAGGACGTCGGCCAGTTCCGCGCGGTCGTCGGTGCGATGGCCAAGGAGTCCGGCTGGTCGGAGCCCACCTGGCAGTACACGACGGTCGAGGACCCGGGCACCGGCATGGCCGAGCAGGCCGCCGTCTCGGGTGCCGACCTGGTCATCGTGTGCGGCGGTGACGGCACCGTGCGCGAGGTCTGCGCCGAGCTCGCCGGCACCGGCATCCCGGTCGGGATCATCCCCGCGGGCACCGGCAACCTGCTCGCCCGCAACCTCGACCTCCCGCTCTACATCCGCGCCGCGATCGACGTCGCGCTCAACGGCCAGGACCGGGCCATCGACCTCGTGCGGGTCGGCGGCGACGGCATCGACGACACCCACTTCATGGTCATGGCCGGCATGGGCTTCGACGCCGCGATCATGGAAGGGGTCAACGAGGAGATCAAGAAGAAGATCGGCTGGATCGCCTACGTCGTCTCCGGCCTGCGGTCACTGATGTTCCCCGCGATCAAGGTGGAGATCCAGATCGACGACGAGGAGCCCACGACACACCGGGCCCGCACGGTCGTCGTCGGCAACGTCGGCTTCCTCCAGGCCGGGATGCCGCTGCTCCCCGATGCCACGATCGACGACGGCATCCTCGACGTCGTGATCATCCACCCGCGGCAGTTCCTGTCGTGGATCACCGTCGCGTCGCGCGTGCTGCGCAAGAGCACGGTCGTCGACGAGACCCTCGACCGGCGCACCGGGTCACGCGTCCGGGTCAAGGCCTCGGCCGCCACGCCCCGCCAGCTCGACGGCGACTCCATCGGCGAGGGCCGCGAGCTGTGGATGGAGTGCATCCACGGTCGGTTGCTGGTCCGCGTGCCGCGCTGACGAGCGGAGGTGGCCTCAGGGACGAGCGTGCTCGATCGCCTCTTGCTCCTCCGGCGAGAGCTGCTGCTCGCAGGTCCAGGCGGCGACCGACTTGGCGTAGGTCCGGGCCTCGCTGCGGCCGTGGATCGAGGTCAGCACGGTGCCGTGGCCGGCGTCGTCGAGGAGCGCGAGGCTCCAGCTGAGGTGCCCGCCGACGTCGCCGAAGGCGTCGTAGCGCACGACCGACAGGTGTCGCAGGGCGTCGCTGTTCTCCGCCTTGAGGGCGGCGACCTCCTGCCGCAGGCCGTGCACGTCCTCGGGGAGCGCGTCCACTCCCTCGCCGTCGGGGCGCGAGGTCGTACGACGGAGGGCGAGGCCGGCGAGCACGCAGGCCAGCGCGGCGAGGACGACGGCGACCACATCGAGCATGGGGCGACCCTATGTTCGGGAGGCGGTCACGGCGCGTCGGACACGGCCGGGGATGACAGACTCGCCGCGTGAACGCAGCGAAGCGGATCGCCTACCAGGGCGAGCCGGGAGCCAACTCCCACCTGGTGTGCCAGCAGGCCTACCCCGACTGGGAGCCCGTCGCGTGCGCGTCGTTCGAGGACGCGTTCGCCGCCGTCGAGTCCGGCGACGCGGACCTCGCGATGATCCCGATCGACAACTCGATCGCCGGCCGCGTCGCCGACATCCACCACTTCCTGCCGACCTCCGACCTCCACATCGTGGGCGAGCGGTTCCTGCGCATCCAGTTCTCGCTGATGGCGCTGCCGGAGGCGAGCATCGACTCGCTGCGGACCGTGCACAGCCACGTCCACGCCCTCGGCCAGTGCCGCGGCGTGATCCGCGAGCTCGGACTGACGCCGGTGGTCGCCGGCGACACAGCGGGCGCCGCCCGCGAGGTCTCCGAGTCCGGCGACCCGACGCAGGCCGCGATCGCGCCACCCCTGGCGGCGGAGATCTACGGCCTCCACGTGCTGCGCGAGGAGATCGAGGACGAGGACCACAACACCACCCGCTTCGTCGTGCTCTCGCGCGACTTCGAGCAGGCGTCGGCCGGCGGCGGTCCGGTCGTGACCACCTTCATCTTCAACGTCCGCAACCTCCCCGCCGCGCTCTACAAGGCGCTCGGCGGCTTCGCGACCAACGGCGTCAACATGACCAAGCTGGAGAGCTACATGGTCGGCGGTCACTTCACCGCCACGCAGTTCCTCGCCGAGGTCGACGGCCACCCCGACGACCCGGGTGTGCGCAACGCGCTGGAGGAGCTGGCGTTCTTCACCACCGAGGTGAAGGTCCTCGGGGTCTATCCCGCCGACGCCTTCCGCGCGGAGTGACCGAGAGGATCGATCAGTGATCGACCTGCTCGTCGTGGCCCTCGCGTTCGGCGCCATCTTCGTCGTCGAGCTGCCCGACAAGACCTTCATCGCCACCCTGGTGATGTCGACGAAGATGCGCCCGCTCTTCGTCTGGATCGGCGTCGCCCTGGCCTTCCTCGTGCAGACGGGCGTCGCGGTCGGTGTCGGCAAGGTCGCGTCGTTCCTGCCCGAGCAGCTGATCCACGCGGTGGCCGCGCTGATGTTCGTGGTCGGCGCGATCATCCTGGTCCGCGAGGCCCGGTCCGCGGACGAGGAGGAGAGCGAGCAGGAGGACGAGTACGCCGCCAAGGCCACCGCCCAGGGCTTCCGCGTCATCGTCACCTCGTTCCTCGTGCTGTTCGCCGCCGAGTGGGGCGACCTGTCCCAGCTGCTCACCATCTCCCTGGTGGCGAAGTACGACGACCCGGTCTCGGTGTTCCTCGGCGCGTGGGGCGCGTTGCTCACGGTCTCGGGTCTCGCCGTGATCGTCGGCCGTCTGCTCCTGCAGCACGTGCGGCTCTCCGTCCTCCACTACGTGGGTGCGACGGTCTGCGTCTTCATGGCAGCCTTGACGGTGTGGGAGATGACACGCTGACCGAGGTGGCCGACGTGGCAGGCGCGGTCCGCGACCGCTTCGTCGCCGTCAACGGCGACCACCCGATGACGTCCGCGGACGACGCCTACGTCCGCGAGCACTTCGTGCCGGCGACGACCGGGGCGATGCGGCTCATGCTCGACGGCCGCCTGCCGCTGCCGTCGTACGTCCTCTCCGACGGCACGCCGATGGTCCCCGCGGCACACGGCGAGCTCGCGGAGGTCGCCGGTGGCGTCGAGCGCCTGCACGACTGGTTCGTCGCGTTCTGGGAGGACGACCCCGCGACCGGCGAGGAGGAGTGGTCGGCGTACCTCTCCGGCCAGCACGTCTGCCTGCGCGACGTCGAGCCCATCAGGATGAGGCAGAGGACCGAGCGCATCGCCGACGCGAGGCGGGCCGTGGAGATCCTGGGCCGCGACCCGCACGACGCGATCGGGCGCGGCCTGCTCGGCCAGGCCGTCGACGGCGTCATCGCGGTGCCGGGGCTGGACTCGTTGCTGCTGCCGATGACGGCGTACGACCGGCTGCGGTTCGGTGGGCCCACGAGCCGGGAGACGTGGGTCGACGCCCCGCGGGCGGAGTTCCTGACCCCGGTGCACCCGGTCTGGCCGCTGCGCACCGAGCGCCTCGTGCTCCGGCCGTTCGAGCTCGGTGACGACGCCGCGTTCGTCGACGCCTGGGCCTCGGAGGAGTGGACCAGCCTGCTGCTCAGCCGACCGATGAACCGCGCCGAGGTCGGCGCGATGGTCCGCCGCCGCACCGATCCGGGCGACGGGCGCTTCGTGGGAATGGCCGTGGCCAGGCTCGACGGCACGGTGGTCGGCGACTCGATGCTCGGCCTGCAGGGCACCGGGCTCAGCGAGGGCGAGATCGGGTGGACGATCCTGCCCCAGCACGCCGGCAAGGGCTACGCCACCGAGGCGGCGAACGCCGTCCTGGCGATGGGTTTCGAGCACTACGGGCTGCGGCGGATCGTCGCGAACCTCGACGCCCGCAACGACCGGTCGGCGGCGCTGTGCGAGCGGCTCGGCATGCGCCGCGAGGTCCACAGGGTCGGCGACTTCTGGTCCAAGGGGCGGTGGACGGACTCCTACGAGTACGCCCTCCTGCGCGACGAGTGGCGGGCGGCTCACGGGCGCTAGAGTCCGGGGCATGGTCCCCGCCCCCACCCCTGCTCCCCACGGCGCCGACAGCGAGGTCGGCCGCCTGGCCACGGTGATGCTGCACCGGCCCGGCAACGAGCTCAAGCGACTCACGCCCCGCAACAACGACCGCCTCCTCTTCGACGGCATCCCCTGGGTCAGCCGGGCACAGGACGAGCACGACGCCTTCGCCGCGACCCTGCGCGACCGCGGCGTCGAGGTCCTCTACCTGACCGAGCTGCTCACCGAGACCCTCGACAGCGAGCTCGCCCGCAACCACGCGATCACCAGCGCGCTGTCGGGCCTCCACCTCGGCGACACGATGCGGCGCTACCTCGCGCAGGCGCTGCGCGACCAGTCACCCGTCGAGCTCACGGACACCCTGACCTCCGGCATCCGCAACGACGAGGTCAGGGGCGGCCACGGCCTGGTCACCAGCCTGCTCGATCCGCACGACTTCCTCATCGACCCGCTCCCCAACCTGCTCTTCACGCGCGACTCGAGCGTGTGGGTCAAGGACCGGGTGGCGGTGACCAGCCTCGCGATGCCCGCCCGCAAGCGCGAGACCCAGCTGACCGAGCTGATCTACACCGAGCACCCGCGCTTCGCGGGGACCCGCAAGATCCACGGCTGGCACAACGAGCACGTCGAGGGCGGTGACGTCCTCCTCCTCGCTCCCGGCGTGATCGCGGTCGGCGTCGGGGAGCGTACGACGCCCGCCGGCGTGGAGCGCCTGGCGCGCCAGGTCTTCCACGCGGGGCTGGCCCACACCGTCCTGGCCGTGCCGATCGCGCAGGAGCGCGCCACCATGCACCTCGACACGGTGTGCACGATGGTCGACGTCGACAAGGTCGTGATGTATCCCAACGTCGCCGACACGCTGCGCGCGGTCACCGTGACGCTGGGCGACGAGGGCTCCGACGAGTCGGACCTCAGCCTCGACGTGAGCGGGCCCGAGCCGTTCCTGGTGGCCGCCGCCAAGGCGATGCAGATCGACACGCTGCACCAGATCGACACCGGCCTCGACCCGGTCACGGCCGAGCGCGAGCAGTGGGACGACGGCAACAACACCCTCGCGCTGGCCCCGCGCGTGGCGGTCGCCTACGAGCGCAACGACGAGACCAACGACCGGCTCGAGGACGCCGGCATCGAGGTCGTCAGGATCGCCGGCTCCGAGCTGGGCTCGGGCCGCGGCGGCCCACGCTGCATGAGCTGCCCGATCTCCCGCGAGCCGCTCGACGTGGGGTGAGCCACATCCGCATCACGTTCGGCGCCCCGGATCGTTGAGGTGTCATGACTGAATCCATCCTGGACGGCCTCGAGCCGGCCGACATCAAGCGGGTCCTTGCGGCCGGCCGCGAGCTGACGCTGCCGCAGGGCTGGTCGCCGATCGCCGAGCGAACCCCCGCGGACAAGGCGTACCTCATCACCGAGGGCGAGGTGTCGGTCCGCAAGGGCGGCGTCGAGATCGCCACCCTCGGCCCCGGAGCCGTCGTCGGCGAGGCGGCGATCGTCAACCACACCCTGCGGTCCGCCACGGTCGTGGCCCTCACCCCGCTCAGGGTCGTGCACTTCACCAGCGAGGGCATCGAGCAGCTCGCCGACGAGGTGCCGGCCTTCGGTGCCGCCATCCGCGCCGCCGCCGCCGGGCGGGTCCAGGGGAGCTGACCGGGATTGGCCGAGGACGGGGAGTCCACCGGGCTGGACGTCGGTGACGACGTCGCCCGGGCCATGGAGGCCTTCCTGCTCGGTGCGGAGCCGAGCCTGACCCGGGTCCAGGTCGCCGAGCGCGCCGGCGTCCCCCTCGAGCTCGCGGTCCAGCTCTGGCACCAGCTCGGCTTCCCGCACCGGGGCGACGACGACGTCGCCTTCGCGGAGAGCGACGTCGAGGCGCTGCGCCTGACCTCGGACCTGGTCCGGCTCGGCATCCTCCCGCCGGAGTCCCAGGCCGCGCTCGTGCGCACGTGGGGCCGGAGCTATGCGCGCCTGGCCGAGTGGCAGATCACGCTGCTGGCCGGCGTCGCCGTCGAGGGTGGCGACCCCGGCACCGCGCTGACCGACCTCGCGACCGACGTCCTGCCGCGCGTCGAGGCGCTGCAGACCTACGTCTGGCGCCGACACCTCGCCAGCGCCGCGCAGCACCTGCTCGGCGACGCCAGCACGTTGTCGAGCGCCGAGTCGCAGCTGTCGGTCTGCTTCGTCGACATCGTCGGCTACACCACCCAGAGCCGCAGCCTCGACGGCGCCCAGCTCGTGGAGTGGGTGGACCGCTTCGAGCAGGACACCACCACCCTCGTCGTCGACCACGGCGGCCAGGTGATCAAGACGATCGGCGACGAGGTGCTCTTCACCGTCGCCGACCCGGCCGCGGCCGTCGAGATCGCCCTCGCCCTGGCAGCCCGCGGCGACGACGTGGACGACCCCTTCCCGGCGGTGCGGGCCGGCATCGCCCACGGTGCCGTCGTACGCCGACTGGGCGACGTGTTCGGCTCGACCGTCAACGCCGCCTCCCGGCTGACCTCGGCCGCGCGCCCCGGCAGCGTCCTGGTGGACGCCGGTGTCCACGACGCCCTCACCGCGGACGCCGAGGACGACGCGGGCGCCGGGCCCGGGTGGCGCTGGCGCCGGCTGCGGCGGGTCCCGGCCAAGGGGTTCGACCACCTCGAGGCGTGGCGGATCCGGCCCGCGAAGTCGTAGCGCGCTCCGCAGGCATCCGATCCCGCCGCCGGGGTACTGACCCCGCAGGTCGACGTGGCATTCATGAGTGTCGTGACGACCAGGCCCCGGTGCTCTAGAAGCGGGCACTCGGGCCGCCCACGCTTCGTTGCGCCGTAGGCGGACATGGAGCGCCCGGTCGTTGTCGACGGGGGAAACGACAACGACCGGGCAGTGACGAATCTACTCCGCTCGCGAGCGGCGGCACAACCATTGGTCCGGTTGTGTTCGCCCTGTGGCGAGCATGTGTGGCGAGTATTACCGGATCGTCACCTGACGGTTGGCGAGTCCGGCCCGGGCGGAGCGCTCCGCGGGTGTCAGGTCACTCTTGGCGAGCGCCTTCTCGAGGTCGGCGGCGAACCGCGCGGCCGGCTCTTCCAGCACCTCGGCACCGGTGCCGACCGGCAGGTCCCAGACGGGGGCGAGCAGGCCGTGCGCGCGGAACATCCCGACGAAGCGGGAGCCCTCGGCGACCGAGTCCTGACCCGCGGCGTGCAGCCGGGCGAGCGCGTCGAGGAGCTGGTCCTCGGGATGCGGCATGACCCAGCGCAGGTGCTCCTTGGTCCCGACGTCGGTCCAGTACGCCGCCTCGACCGAGGCGAGCCGCGACGTCGGCATCACGCCGCCGTTGGCCTGCTCCAGGGCGGCCTCCATGCCCGCGTCCCGCTCCGGGATGTCGTCGATCCAGTACTCGAACCCGTCGTGCACGGTGATGTCGAGGCTGGTGTCGCTGATCAGGTCCTGCAGGCTCGGCCCCTCGCCGGGGTCGGTCGGCAGGCCCACGATGCCCGGCTCCTCGGTGGCCAGGGCACGCTCGAGGACGGCGCCGAGGTCGCGCGCGGGGTTGCCGTAGGAGTGCTGGACCTGGAGGCCGAGCCACACCTCGCCGGAGTCGCGCACCATCGCCGGCGCGGCGCCGGGAAGCAGGGTCGCGAGCCGGATCGTGCGGCCACCGTCCTTGAGGGTGAGCGGGAGCGTGGCGGCCGGCACCAGCTCGCGCAGCGCGATCACGTCGCACTCGCCGGGCATCCCCTCGAAGGGGCGTGCGACGAATGCGGGCGCCGCGCCGCCGGCCGCGCCGTGGCAGGCCTTGTAGCGCTTGCCGGAGCCGCAGGGGCAGGGCTGCCGCGGCCCGACCTCACCCTCGGCGACGGGGGCGGACGTGGTGCGGTTGCGGGACTTCTTGGCCATGCCCGAACCCTAGTCGGGTGCGAGGCACGAGCACGCGGCGTGGGTGAGGGGGTTGAGCAAGGCCGTGACCGAGCCTGCGAGGTCACGACGCCGCGTCGAAACACCCAGGCGCGCTATCCGCCGAGCAGCTCCAGCATGTACTTCGGCCGGTCGCTGATGACGGCGGTGACCCCGAGGTCGAGGCAGACGTCGAGGTCCTCGGCGGTGTTGACGGTCCACACGTGGATCTCGCGGCCCGCCCGCACCAGGTGCCGGCCGAGGCCGGGGTGGTCGCGCAGCTCGGCGACCCCCGGCCCGATGATCCAGTCGTCACCGATCACCGGGCGCAGCACCGGCCAGTGGTGCGCCTTCTCCACCAGCATCACGATCTCGAGGTCGGGGGCCAGCCGCCGGATCCGGTTCATCGCGTTGAGCGAGAAGCTCATCACCCGCGCGGGAGAGTCGGCCCCGGTCCAGCCGAAGTCGCCGAGGGTCTCCACCAGCCGCCGCTCGACGAGCCCGCCGTAGCGGGTCGGGTGCTTGGTCTCGATCGCCAGCTCGACGTGCCGGTCGTAGTCCGCCACGGTCTCGAGCAGCTTGCGCAGGGTCAGCACCTTGCCGTCCTGCGTGTCGCGTGCCGGCCCCTCGTCGTCGAGCTCGGACCACGGGCTCTTCCACGCCGCGAAGTCGAGCTCGTCGAGCTCGGCGAGGTTCATCGTCGAGACGATCCCGGAGTACGACGCCGTACGCCTGAGGTTGCGGTCGTGCACGCAGACGAGGTGCCCGTCGGCCGTGAGCCGCACGTCGCACTCGAGCCCCTCGGCTCCCTCGTCGAGCGCCTTCACGTAGGCGGCAAGGGTGTGTTCAGGGGTGTCGTGGCTGCTGCCGCGATGGGCGACGACCTGCGGTCGCGTGCGGGGCTCACGGGCGCGGCGGATGCGCGGCGTACGACGCATGCCCTGAGCATGGCATGCGCGCGAGCCTGCTCAGTGGATGTGCTGCCGCCAGTCGATCCCCTCGCTCATGGCCCTACCCTGCGGCGTCAGGCGCCGGCGAGGAAGCCCCCCAGCCAGTGCGCCTCCCAGTCCGGGATCTCCTGCCGCTCGACCGCGGACCGCTCGGGCGCCCGGCCGGCGCAGCGGTAGCGCCCGTCCTCCCGCTCGAGGTAGTGGTAGTTCACGAGCTCGCGGCGCAGGTAGGCGAAGTCCTCGTGCACCCCGAGCAGCACCTCGTTGACCTCCTTCTCGCTGTACTCGCGACCCGGCTCGAAGCGCGCGACCACCTCGAGCAGCACGGCGGCGCGCACCTTCCGCTTCGCCGGCACCCGCTCGATGCGGCCGGCGGTGAAGAGCCGGCCGACCAGCCGCTCCTGCTCGGCCCGCGCCGCGTCGTACGCCGCCTCGTCGCGGTCGCGGTCGAGTGCCGCGCGCGCCGCGGTGTAGCTCTCCCCGGTCTCGGCCATGCGCGCTCGCACGACCAGCTTGTAGTCACTGTCCCTGGTCATCTCGATCACCTTCGACTGCGCTGCGTCCCCAGCACGCCGCTGCAGCGGGCGTCATCGATGCGACTCATGGAGGTGGAGCGTCCGAGGATCTGCTCCCCTTCACCACCTCGCTCGGACTGGGGCCGATGCGCCTGGCTGGGCGTTGGACGACGCCCTCGGCGCTGAGTCTCCCAGAGACTCACGGGCCACGGCAAAGACTTTGCGTCGGGGTTGACCCCGCGCGCGTGGGTGGGTTGTGGTGGACGGACGGGACGAGCCCATCGGGGGTCTCGCCACGACAACGGAGTCTGTCTATGCACAGCACCATCAGCAGGACCTTTCTGGCCGTGATCGCCGCACTCGTCGCGGTGGCGGGGCTCACCTCACCCTCGTACGCCGTCACCAAGCTCACCGACGCGCAGGCCGCCAGCCAGCTCTCGGCCGTCGGGATCACCCGCGTCTCGACCGGTGGCTGCACCGACCGCTACGTCTCGACCTGCACGTCCTACGAGCAGATCAACCAGGAGAGCGTCAGCGGGATCAAGACCTTCAAGTCGGTCAGCGGCTGCGCGATCACCATCACCGGGGGCACGGAGACCGGCCACTCGTCCGGCACCTACAGCCACTGGAACGGCTACAAGGTCGACGTCAGGCCCACGACGTGCGTCTCGAACTACATCACCAGCCACTACGCCTACTACGGCGTGCGCAGCGACGGCGCCACGATGTACCGCGCCGCCTCGGGCAACATCTACGCCCGCGAGAGCAACCACTGGGACATCACCTACTACAGCTGCGGCTGCTGACACCGGCCGCCGGCTGATATCGCGCTGACACCGACGGCGGCGTGGCCCCACACTGGGGCCATGCCGTCGTCCAGCCAGTGGCTCGCGTTCCTCGTCGCCTCGATCCTCTTCATCCAGGTGCCGGGCCCGAGCCTCCTCTTCACCATCGGCCGCGCGCTCACCGTCGGCCGCCGCGAGGCACTGCTGTCGGTGGTCGGCAACGCGATCGGCGTGACGGCCCAGGTCGCCCTGGTGGCGATCGGCCTCGGCGCCGTCGTCGCGGCCAGCGCGACGGCGTACACCGCGATCAAGCTGCTCGGGGCGGCGTACGTCGTGTGGCTGGGCATCCAGGCGATCCGCCACCGCGCGGACGCCCGGCTGGCGATGCAGTCGGCCGCGCCGGTGCGGCGCGGGCACCCGGTGCGCATCGGCTTCACCGTCGGCGCCACCAACCCGAAGACCATCGTCTTCTTCGTCGCCTTCCTGCCGCAGTTCACCGACCCCACCGGCTCGGTCGGGCTCCAGACGATGCTGCTGGGCCTGGTCTTCGGCGCGCTGGCGATGGCGTCCGACGGCACGTGGGCGCTGGCGGCGGGTGCCGCACGCACCTGGTTCGCCCGGCGTCCCACACGCCTCGACACCCTCAGCGCGACCGGCGGCACGATGATGATCGGCCTCGGCGCGACGATGCTCACCGTCGACTGAGTGGTCCCGCCCGTTCCCCCGCCCGCGTAGCCTCGCCGCATGGAGACACGGGAGTACGACGTGGTCGTGATCGGCGGCGGGGCGGCGGGTGAGAACGCGGCGCAGTACGCCATCGAGGGCGTCGAGGTGGACGGCCGGGCGATGACCGCATCGATCGTGGAGCGCGAGCTGCTCGGCGGCGAGTGCAGCTACTGGGCGTGCATGCCGAGCAAGGCGCTGCTGCGACCGATCGCCGTGGCCGACGTGACCGGCGACCTCGGGGGCGTCTCGACCGCGCACGTCGCGCCCAGGGCCCTGCTCGAGCGCCGCGACCACTGGGTCTCGCACTACGACGACGCGGGCCAGGAGACGTGGGCCGACGACGCCGGGATCGCGGTCGTCCGCGGCTCGGGTCGGCTGGTCGGCGAGCGCACCGTCCGGGTCACGTCCTCGTCGGGCGACGTGGACGTGGTCGCCCGCCGCGCGGTCGTCATCGCGACCGGCAGCGAACCCCTCATGCCCCCGATGTACGCCGACGCCCTCCCGTGGGGCTCCCGCGACGCCACCGGCGTGGTCGAGGTACCCGACCGGCTGGTCGTCATCGGCGGCGGGGTGGTGGCCTGCGAGGCGGCGATCTGGATGTCGGCGCTCGGCTCCGAGGTGACCCTCGTCGTGCGTGAGCAGCGCCTGCTCGAGCGGACCGAGCCGTTCGCCGGCGAGGCGGTGCTGGCCGGTCTCCGCGCCCGCGGGATCACCGTGCACCTCGGCACCGACGTGAGCGACGTACGCCGCGAGTCGCCGGAGGCGACCGGGCTGGGCAAGGTCCACGGCGGCACCGTCACGCTCACCACCTCGGCCGGCGAGCTCGTCGCCGACGAGCTGCTGCTCGCGATCGGGCGCGCACCACGCCTCGACGACGTCGGCCTGGACTCCGTCGGCCTGTCGGCCGACGACGTGACGTCCGGCCGGCTCCCCGAGTGGCTGCATGCCGTGGGCGACGCCAGCGGCGGGCCGCCGCTGACCCACTGGGGCAAGCACCAGGCGCGCGTCGTGGGCGCGCGGATCGCGGCCGCCGCCACCGGCTCGGTCGCCTGGGAGCCGGACCGCGAGGCACCGGTGCCGCAGGTGGTCTTCAGCGACCCCGAGGTGGCCAGCGTCGGGATGACCGAGGCCGAGGCCCGGACGGCCGGTCACGACGTCGTCGTCTCGCGGGTGCCGACCTCCTCCGCAGCGGGCACCAGCCTGCTGCGCGACCACGTCGACGGCGAGTCCCAGCTCGTCGTCGACGCGGGCACGCACCTGCTGCTCGGGGCCACGTTCGTCGGCGTCGAGGCCGGCGAGCTGGTCCACGCGGCGACGGTCGCGATCGTCGGCGGGGTGCCCGTGCACGTGCTCCGCCACGCGGTCGCGTCGTACCCGACCGCCAGCGAGCTCTGGCTCCGCCTCCTCGAGGAGCTCCCGCGCGAGCTGCGCAGCCCGCCGGCCTGAGCGGTGCGTGAGGGGCATTCCTGACCGTCGAAATACCCCTCAGCCACCGCCCGGCGGGCCGATGTCGCGGGTCGGCGTACGAGCGGTGCGTGGGGGGCATTCCCGACCGAGGAAATGCCCCTCAGCCACCGCCCGGCGGGCCGATGGTCAGCCGCGCTCGCGCAGGTAGCGCCCGAAGTGGGGGACCGTGAACGCGATCCGGCCGCGCTCGCCGGAGTAGACCAGGCCCTTCTTGAGCAGGGAGTCGCGAGCCGGGGAGAGGGACTGGGGCTTCTTGCCCAGTCGGGCAGCGACGTCCGCGCTGAGCACGGCGTCACCGTCGACGTCGCCGGACGACTCCTGGTCGACCGCGACGTCGGCCATCGCCATCAGGTAGTCGCGCTCCCCCGGCGTGGCCCGCTCGTAGCGCGAGCCGAAGAACCCGACCGCGAGCTCGGACTCCGCCTCGGGCGCGGCCACCGCGACGTCCGCGGCCGTGATCGGCGAGAGCGGGGCCAGGTCCCACACCGCCTTGCCGTAGGCCTGGATGAAGTAGGGGTAGCCGCCGGTGGCGTCGTACATCGCGGCGAGCGCGTCGGGCCCGAATGCCGCGTCCTCGTCGGCGGCGGGCGCCTCGAGCGCGCGGTCGGCGGCCTCGCGGGTGAGCCGGTCGATGCGCTGGTAGCGGAAGAGCCGCTCGCTGTAGGACTTGCTCGCGCTGAGCACGGCAGGCAGGTGCGGCAGACCGGCCCCGACCACGATCACCGGCAGCCCCGACTGGCTGAGCTCGTGACAGGCGGCGCACAGCGCGGAGACGTCGTCGGGCCCGAGGTCCTGCATCTCGTCGATGAAGATCCCGACACCCTTGCCGACGTCGGCGGCGAGCCCGCCGAGGTCGGTGAAGAGCTCGACGAGGTCGATCTCGATGTCACCGGAGTCGGCACGACCCCGCACGGCCGGCGCGTCGATGCCCGGGCTCCACTGGTCCCTGAGCTTCGCGGCCGTCCCGGCGTCGCGCTGGGCGAACGACTTGATCACGCCGAGGACGTGGTCGACGGACTCCTCGTCGCGGTGCCCGAGCTCGCGGACCGCCTGGTGCAGCGCGCTGCTCAGCGGCCGGCGCAGCCCCTGGCCGGGCCGCGCCTCGAGCTTGCCGGTGCCCCACCCCTTGCGCACGGCGGTGCCGCGGAGTGCGTTGAGCAGCACGGTCTTGCCGACGCCGCGCAGCCCGGTGAGCACGAGGCTGCGCTCAGGACGGCCCTTGGCGACGCGCTCGAGGACGACCTCGAACGCGGCGAGCTGCTCGTCACGACCGGCGAGCTCGGGCGGGCGCTGGCCGGCGCCGGGCGCGTACGGGTTCCGGATCGGGTCCACGACCCAGACGATATCGGCGAATCTAGGCAGTTCCTTAGACACCGGGATACTCGGCGAGTCACGACGGCCGAGGGCATCGAGTCGCTGGGGAACCGCTAGCCGGCGCGGCTGGGTCGTGCGACCCGCTCCACCCGCTCGCGCGCGGAGTCGTAGGCCTCGTCGAGCCCCTGGCGGAGCAGCGCGATCAGGTCGGGCACCTCGTCGGCGGCGAGCCGGAACGTACCGGCACACACGTTGTCACGCCACAACGACAGCACCACGAGCTGCGACTCCTGGTGCCAGGTGACGCGCAGCGAGCGGTCCTCACCGCGAGGGTCGAGGAAGACCGACCCGGTGCGAGGAGTGCGCGGCTGTGCCATGCACCATTCTGACCCCGCACCCCGAGATCTGCCTAGACTTTGCGCGTGCCCGAGCTGCCCGAGGTCGAAGCCCTCGTCCAGGACCTGCGAGGCCGCCTGGTCGGCCGGGCGATCAGCCGCATCGACCTGGCCGCCTTCAGTGCGCTCAAGACATTCGATCCGCCGCTGCACGCCCTGCACGGCACGCTCGTCGACGACGTGACCCGGCACGGCAAGTTCCTCGACATCGACGCCAGTGGCGTCCACCTGGTCATCCACCTCGCCCGCGCCGGCTGGATCCGCTGGCGCGACGAGGTGCCCGCGCTCCCCGCGCGCCCCAACAGCAAGAACCCGCTGGCCGCCCGTGTCGTGATCGACGACCCCGACCTCGAGACCCAGCCCGGCCTCGACATCACCGAGGCCGGCACCCGCAAGGGCCTCGCGATCCACGTCGTCCGCGACCCGCAGGAGGTCGAGGGCGTGGCCCGGCTCGGCCCCGACCCGCTGAGCGACGACTTCACGCCCGAGGTGCTCGCCGGGATCCTCGAGCGCGAGGGTCGCAAGCAGATCAAGGGCGTCATGCGGATGCAGTCGATCATCGCGGGCATCGGCAACGCCTACTCGGACGAGATCCTGCACGCCGCGCGGATGTCGCCGTTCAAGCCCGCCAACAGTCTCGAGGGCGACGAGCTGCAGACGTTGTACGACGCCGTGCGCGGCACGCTGGGCGACGCGGTCCGCCGCTCCAGCGGGCTCGCGGCCAGCGAGCTCAAGGGCGAGAAGAAGACCAACCTCGCGGTGCACGGCAAGACCGGCCAGAAGTGCCCTGTGTGCGGCGACGTCGTGCGTGAGGTGTCGTTCGCCGACTCCAGCCTGCAGTACTGCGCGACGTGCCAGACCGGCGGCAAGCCGCTCGCCGACCGGCGTACGTCGAAGTTCCTGAAGTGAGCCCCCGGAAACGAGCAACGGGCGTCGGTCCGACCCACCCCCGTGAAGTCCGACCGACGCCCGGCACGTCAAGCGTACCTTGACTCTGCCCCGATCGTCTCACGCGGTCTCGGACTTGTCGCCCCCTTTTCTCGCGAAACGTTCCCAGGCGGCCTGCCTCGAGACACCGAGGGTGCGGCCGATCTCGGCCCACGAGATGTTGCGCTCGCGCAGCAGGTCGACCCACTCGTGCGCGAACCCGTTGTTCTGCTCCGCCGAGGCCATGATCAGTGGGAGGGTCGCGAGGACCTCGTGTCGGACATCGTCGCCCAGGGGAAGCTCTTCGCGGCGAGCGGTCTTCTCGGGGTCGTGGACGATCTCGTGGAAGTCGTCGACGCAGGTGACGCAGACCTGCGCGCCGAGGCCGCCGATCGAGCTGGAGGTCGGGACCGCCGGGTGCAGCGCAGAACGAGCAGATCTTGCCCTCGCGCGCCACCATCATGGGGCCCCTCTCCCTTGCCGCTCCCGATGCTACTCGCCCCACCCTGGGGTCGCCGGGGCCCGATGGAGCGGTCCAGCACCCCCCGAACGGGCTAGTTGGAGTCGGGCAGCTCGGGAATGTCGAGGTTGTCGAGCGGGTTGCCGCACGTCTCGGTGAGGTACTTCTCGAAGGCGTCGGCCTGCTTCCTGGCCTCGGCCGAGGCCTCCTCGCCCCCGGCCTCGAGGTCCTCGAGCTTCTCGATGGAGAAGTCGGCGGGGTCGATGTCGTCGGCCATCTCGACGACCCGCTCGAATCCCTTGCGGGCGTCGTCCGAGATGTCCTCCGGCGTGCCGACCTCCTCGATCTTCGTGCCCCAGTCCTTGACCGCCTTGGCCATGTCCTCGTCGGACGGCAGCTCGGGGTTGCTCAGGTCCGGCATCAGGTCCTCGAGCAGGCTCGTCTGCGTCTGGCAGAAGTCCTTCTGGCTCGCGTCGTCCGGGGAGCCGCTCCCTCCACCGCCGCAGGCGGACGCGACCGCACCGACGAGAAGGACGGCGCCGCTGACGACGAGACGGGTGCGGCAACAGGTGTGGGTGGCCATGATTTCCCCTCGAACGGCACGCTGTGGCGTGGTGGTGGCGCCCACCCTCGCGCGCTTCACCCCCGGTCGTCCACCCGGAAGGGTGCCGGCGGTGGGAGGCGGAGGCACGCCTCGAGCGACTCGAGGTACTCCGCCCGCGGTCGGCGTACGACTCCGAGGGCGGCCAGGTGCGGCGTCTGCCACTGCACGTCGAGGACGCGGCAGTCGGCGTGCTGGTCGCGGAGGAGGTCGACCAGTGCCAGCAGGGCGACCTTTGACGCGTCCCGCTCGGAATGGAACATCGACTCGCCCGCGAAGAGCCCGCCGATGCTGACGCCGTAGAGCCCGCCGGCGAGCCGGCCGTCACGCCACGCCTCGACCGAGTGCGCCCATCCGAGGCGGTGCAGCCGGCCGTAGGCATGCGTGAAGTCCGCATTGATCCAGCCGTCCGGCCGGTCGGGGCTGCCGCACTCGGCGACGACGGCGTCGAAGGCCGTGTCGATGCGGATCTCGAACTCGCGGGCCGAGCGTCGCAGCGACCGCGACACCCGCATCCCGGCGAGCGGCAGCACGCCGCGCTCGACCGGCGAGAACCAGCCGAGGTGCTCCTCGGAGTCCAGGGTCACCGGCATCGGGAAGAGGCCGAGGCTGTAGGCGGTGACGAGCGTGCCCGGCTCCAGGTCGGCGCCGACCGCCACGAGGTCGTCCTCGGGGTCCCACGACGCGCGGGGCGGGAATCCCCACGGTGTCGGAGCTGGGGAGATCGGCACGTCCCGACGCTAGACCACAACCAAAGACCCCCGCGGCGCGTCGTACCCCCGACACCGAGCTCGTGGAGGACCCATGCGACGTACGACGACTGTGACCACGCTCGCCGCCCTGGCGGTCGTGACGCTGGGGCTCGGCCTGCCGACGGCACCCGCCCAGGCAGCGGCGACCTGCGACGGCAAGGTGGCGACCATCGTCGTCCCGCCCAAGCCGGGGTCGTTCGGCACCGACCCGGTCGTCGGGACGCCGGGCGACGACGTCATCGTCGGGTCGGCGCAGAGCGACGACATCGACGGCGCGGGCGGCAACGACACCATCTGCGGTCTCGCCGGTGCGGACGACCTGGCCGGAGGGGCCGGCGACGACCGGCTGTTCGGCGGCCTGGACGAGGACTACTCCCCCGACGACGACTACTTCGGCGACCGGATCGCACCCGGACCGGGCGACGACCACGTCGACCTCGGCCACGACCCGCAGTCCGAGGACCTCTACAGCGTGGACATCGGCTACTGGGACCAGGTCACCTACGCCGGTGCGGCCGGTCCGGTCGTCGTCGACCTGGGGGCTGGGACCGCGACCGGCGAGGGCACCGACACCATCGCCGCGATCACCCATGCCGGCGGGATCGAGGGCTCGGCACACGCCGACAGGCTCACCGGGCACGCCGGCCCCGACTGGATCACCGCCGGCGGGGGCGACGACATCGTCACCGGCGAGGACGGCGACGACATGATCGACGCGGATGACGTGTCCCGCTACCGCTCGGAGGGTGACGACCCGGAACCGGGGAACGACGTGGTGGACGGCGGCGCCGGGGACGACACCATCGTCGGCGGGCACGGCTCCGACCTGCTGTCCGGTGGGGCGGGTGATGACCGCATCCGGGCGGTCGACAGCCGCGGGACCCGCGCGCTGGGCGGGCCCGGGCGCGACAGCGTCGGTGGCTCCGGCGACCTCCTCGCGGACGGCCAGGGCGGCCGCGACCGGTTGTGGCCCGAGGTGGACGGCCCCGGCCTGATCGAGGTGGTGGGCGGCGCGGGCCGCGACGAGGTCTTCCTCGACGTGCCCCGCGACCTGCCCGAGGGCACCCGCGTGGTGATCGGCCGCACCCGAGGCGTCGTCCAGATCGCCGGCGAGCGGGTGGTGCGCTTCTCCTCTGCGCCCCGCTTCCACCTCAACGCGATGCACGCCGGCCCGGTCACCTGGTACGGCACCGGCGGGGCCGACGTGGCCGACCTCGAGAACAGCAACCGCGGCGTGCGCGCCTACGGTCGCGGTGGCGCCGACAAGATCACCGGCAGCTGGGAGCGCGACGTCCTCGACGGCGGACCGGGACGCGACGTGCTCGACGGCAGCAGCGGGCGCGACCGCTGCCTGCGCGGCGAGCGGCTGATGTCCTGCGAGCGGCGCCGCTGACCTCCCGACCCCGGTTGCCGGGCTGGCGTACGACCGTACGATCTGGGTATGGGCCTCAAGCAGACCGTCGGACGCCAGCTCGCGCCGCGCCTCCAGGAGCTCGCACCCGGCGTCACGTCGGGGTTCGTCCGTGAGGCCCTCAACCGTGCGATCGACGGCGTCGGTCCGCTGGCGCCCGCCGCCGTCGCTGCCGACAAGCAGCTCAAGGAGCAGCGCGGCAGCGTCGACCGGGCGATCCACGAGGTCATCGAGAACAACGTCCGCTTCGCCGGCGCCCAGGGATTCGTGACCAACGTCGGCGGCCTGGTGACGATGGCCGTCACGATCCCCGCCAACGTCACCGGGCTGGCGCTGATCCAGTGCCGGATGGTCGCGGGCATCGCGCACCTGCGCGGCCACGACCTCGGCGACCCGCGGGTCCGCAACGCGATCCTCGCCCTGCTCCTCGGCGAGGACCAGGTCCACGACCTGGTGAAGCGGAAGAAGATCCCCAGCACCCCGATGGGCATCGCCACCGCCGCGGCCCACGACCCGACGATCGACGGCGTCATCTCCGCCGTCGTCGCGACCGACGTGATCGCCCGCGTCGCCGGCAAGCGGCTGGCGACCACGGTCGGTCGCCGGGTCCCGGTGGTCGGCGGCGTGGTCGGCGCCGGAGCCGACGGCTACGCGACGTGGAAGATCGGGCGCTACGCCGACCGGGAGCTGCTGCCGCGCAGGAAGTGAGTCAGCGCCGCACGCGGAGGCGACCCGACCGGTGCGTCTCGAAACCCTTGCGGCGCACGACGACGCGGTAGGTGCCGGCCCTCGAAGGGTCGAGCGTGACCGTGTCGCGGTTGCCTCGTGTCGTTGTACGGGCGATGGTGACCCAGGCTCCGCGGCGCCGCTTCTGCACGATGAGGCGGTAGTTGCCCCGCTTCCAGTCCGGGTCGACGTCCACCACGATCCGGTCGTGTGCGACGACCCGGGTGTCGACCCGGATGCGATGCCCCGACGGCGCCGGAGTGGGCGCCGGAACGGGGGGCGGCCCCTGGACCGATGCCGCGGGCAACGCGGCTGCGGCGGGAGACGCGTCGACGTTGCCCGCCACGTCCGTGGCCCGGACCTCGAGGCTGCTGGGTGAGCCGGCCAAGGTGCTCACGCTGGGCGACGTGCACGGTGCCCACGGAGCATTCCCGACGGAGCACTCGAACGACACGGGTGCCTCATTGGACGAGAAGAGGACTGTCGCCGTCCTGCCATCGCTGTCAACCCGGTCGATGCGGGTGTCCGGCGCTGTCGTGTCCATCGCGACGGTGACCGTGCGGGCGAGGATCAGCCGGTTGCTCCCCGGCCCTTGGTTGATCGCATAGACGTAGACGGGCTGCGACCCCGTCTTCCTCGTGGTGACGGTCCTGTCGAACCCGTGGTTCTCACCCGTGCCCGGGTAGACCGCAGCGACGTCGGACCGCCTGACGCTCGCGGGGCCTAGGTCGTGGAATTCGGCGCCCGGCGCTCCGGCAGGGCCGCCGACGTAGGCATGCAGCGTGACCGGGGAGGTGGGTGCGTTGCGGTCGATGGCCCAGCCCTGCATGCGCAGCTGCATGTGGGGGCTGGACGTCAGGGAGTCGAAGCTGCCGAACGGCTCCGGGTCGGCAATGTTCACGGTGCCCTGCCCGAGGAGCACGTTGCTGCCGCCACCGACGTTGATGGCGTAGACGTAGACGGGCTGGCTCCCGCGCTTGCCCGTGGCGACCGTCGTCTCGTAGCCGTGGTTGTTGCCGACGCCCGGGTACACCGCGTTCACGTCCGGGCGGCTGGTGTTCGCCGCCCCGAGGTCGAAGCCCTCCGCGTTCGGCGACCCGGCGGGGCCACCGACGTACGCGTGGATGTTGATGGGACTGGTGGGCGCATCGCGGTCGAAGGCCCACCCGCGCACGCTGAACGTGCCCGCGGTTGGCGAGGACGCGCCGTCCAGGCTGCCCTGCGGGTTCGAGCCGGTCCCGGAGCCGGTCAGCACCGCGCCGTACCCGGGACCCGACGTCGAGAACGTCACGCCGTCGAACGTCGACGGCAGGCTCGGGACCTCGAAGTGGAGGTGCGTGCCCGTGCTGGACCCGCACGGGTACTCGTTGAGGCCGCCCTGCCACAGGCTGCCGAGCCGCTGGCCGCGGGAGACCGGGACGGCAGTCGCACCGATGCCTGCGGCCAGGACACTGGACCGGCTGAGGTGGCTCAGCACGAAGGTCTGGCCGCCGGACGTGAGCTGGAGTGTCGCCGAGACGTTGCTGGACCCGCAGTAGGAGGCGATCTTCACCGTGCCGTCGCCCGGCGCGTAGATGTTCGACGAGGCGCCGTTGATCGGGGCGATGTCCCATGCCGTGGCTACGCCGGTGCTGCTGGTGTGGCGTCCCTGCGTGACCATGTAGCTCCCGACGAAGGGCAGTCGGAACCCGTCCGCCGCCTGCGCCGGGACACCTGCCACGACGTCGATGGCGCCGGTGACCAGCAGCAGCCCGATGAGCAGGACGAGACCTCGGTTGCGCATGCCGGCACCCTTCGATGAACCTCGCGGCGCAGCCCCCCGCCGCGCCGATGAGCGAGTGAGGCAGACCCTAGGAGTTGCAGGCGGGCCCCGGGGCCTTTTCACAGCACCCGTCGCCGAAACGTCGAGTCGATATCCGGCTGGTCAGCCCAGCAGGCCGATGGCCTGCGCATGGAGGACGACGTCGGTGTGGATCGGGTCCTCGCTCCGTAGGTAGTCGGCCGCCTCCGCGACCGGCAGCGTCAGGGAGCATGTGACCCGACGTGGGGCCAGGCCGTCTCCCTGATGTCGCAGCCCTCCTCACGTCCGCCTGCTGAACTTCACCTGGCCGTGCTTGTCCAGGGAGTGCTGGAACGCAGGGTCGTGGATGAGGCGGTGGTGCTTCGGGCACAGGAGTCGGCCCTTCGCGACACTGGTGCCGCCGTCGCGGGACCACGGGATCTCGTCGTGGTGGGCGTGGCAGAACGCGGGCGGCAGGTCGCACCCGGCCGCAGTGCAACCGCCGTCACGGACCCCCATCGCGATGCGTTGGGTCTCGGAGTGGAAGCGGCGCCTGCGGCCGGCGTCGAGGACGACCGACGGGCCACCCAGGACGATCGGGATGATCCCCGCCCGGCACGCGATCCGACGGGCCTCGCCCGCACTGATCCGCCCACCGGTGTCGAGTGATGCGGCCTTGAGGCCACCCATCAACGTGTCGAGGTCCATCGTCACCACCACGGTGGCTGGCACCCCGCCCGCGGACGGCACCGAGCTCTCGGGGCGGGACTCGAGGTAGTCGAGGAACGCCGACCCCATCCGGTGCTTCGTCAGTGCACGATCCGTCCTAGCAGGCACACCTGAGGCCGCGTCGAGCGCGAACCGGCCGGGGAAGGCGATCGCCATCAGGTGCTTGCGCAGCATCGCCGCGTGCAGGGCCGGGATCGTGAACCGTCCGTGCGCGGTGCCGTGGCCGTCGTCGACCATCGTGAACGACGCCCGCGCCCGCGCATCGGCCTCCTCCGCCTCCAGCCGCCGTGCCTCCTCGGCGTCCGCGGCTGCGGGGTCGACCACCTCCAGCACCCGACGCCCGAGGACACGCAACGACTTCGCGTCGTGCTCGACCGCCTTCTCGAGCAGGAACCGGGTCGCCTCGACCAACACCGACGCCTCGACCTCGTCAGGCAGCTCGTCGACCGCGTCCACGATCACCCGCGCCTGATCTGTCCGCAGGTCACCAGCAGCCAGCGCCGCGGCCACGTCCTCATGACGCTCCAACGCAGCCGCGAGACGAACCGTCCGCTGCGCCTCCGCCCGGGTCGTACAGGTCGTGTTCGCCCACCACGCCGCCGCGGTCGCACCCACGTCCGAACCCGTCCCCACCACCGACGCCTGCCCCAACACCCGGAGCACCAACGCGTCGACCTGCGAACGCGCCTGCGTCAGCAGCACCAGCGCATCACCAGCATCCGACGCCGACATCGACCACAACGGGACCGTCGCGACCGTGGCCAGCTCGTCGCGCAACGACCGGGCCACTGCGGTGACCCGGTGCTCCTCGGAGTGCTGGACGACTGACATGAACCCAGCCTCCGCACCCCCACCGACAACCCCCGATCAGCACAGCGAAAGCCTGTGGAGAACAGGGATACAGCCCTACCTGTGGACGGTTTCCGGCCCGGTCACCAGCAGCCGAAGTGTCGAAGGCGTGGGTCCGGTCAGAGCACCGGGTCAGAGCACCGGTCAGAGCACCGTGAACCCGTCCGGAAGGCCCGTCCGGCCCAGGACCGCACGCAGCAGCGGACCCGGGACGCCGGACTCGACCGCCAGTGCCGACACCAGCGAGAGCGCCTGCAGTGCCGGCCGCGGCGGCACGTCGGGGGCGACGTCCAGTGCGGCAGCCAGGTCGGTGGTGTGCGCGATGAGCTCGAAGGTGCGGGTCGGCAGGTAGTCCGCCAGCCGCATCCCGCCCGCGATGGTCTCGATCACCTCGTCGCCCGTGGACGTCTCGACCAGAGGCACCACCCGCGCCACGATCTCGGCGACAGCCGCGGCGGGGTCCGCCCCGAGAGCCTCACCCGCGTCCCGTCCGCGGGCCGCGACGTCTGCCCCCGCGACCAGCGACCGGGTGACCGCGAAGTAGCCCACCGCGGACGGGACGTCGACGTTCGACGCGGGTCGCGCGAGGTAGGTCTCCACCGTCAGCAGTGCCCGGCTCGTGTGCCCGACCAGGCTGCGGACGTCCCACTCACCGAGTCCCGGCTCGGACCACTGGCCCGGTGAGACCGAGGCGACTGTGCCGACGAACCAGGCAGCGGCGTCGGAGAAGGCGCCGACCGTGTCCTGCCAGGAGTGGTCCATGGCCCGAGAGTACGACCGCGCTTGCGGCCCGCATCGAGCACCACCGACCGGACGACCGCGGGCCCGGTCACCAGCAGCCGCGCCACGCGCCTCGTGCGTTGTTGCGGGCACTGGTGATGGCCCGGACGTACTCGCGATCGCGTGCGACGGGCTTGCCGCCGTAGACGTAGCGCTTGGTGAAGCCGTCCCACGCCTGCCGGTAGGAGAGGTCCTGGTAGCCGCCCCGGCGGGCGACGTAGCGCAGGAGTCGGCCGTAGCGGTCCTTCGCGGCCTGGGTGCGGTCGGACACGAGGTCTACCGTCGAGCCGACGGGTGCCAGCCTCAGGAGGTTGGCGGCCGCGTCGGCGGCGCCGCAGCGGCCCCGCTCGGGTGTGTCGATCCCGAGCATCCGCACCGACACCACACCGCCTGAACGCAGGCGTACGTCGAGCGTGTCGCCGTCGACCACCCGTACGACGTTGCCGGTCTCGCGGAAGACACTCACCGTCGCGGCGACGGGCGCCGGGTTGCTGGCGACTCCGCACGGGCAGGGATTGGACTCGCAGGCGCGGCCGTCGCCGTCGTCGTCGAGCCGGTGCGGATCGCTGCGCGGGCCGCCGTTGGCGATGAAGAAGGCCTGGGCCCCGGCCTGGGTGGCGAAGTCGCCGCAGTCGCGGTCGACGACGGCGCCGGCCGGCGCCGCGAAGGCGGTGAGCAGGGTCGCGAGCAGGCCCACGACGGCCGTCACGACGCCAGTGAACGTGATGGTGCGCATGCTGGAGCTCCCCCGACGGGCCGGTGCTGCTGACCCGGTGACCGTAGGCCGGGCGACCGGCTCCGCGGGCCGGAATGCTCGAACTCGCAGGCGCCGAGCCCGGCGAGCAGCCGCGGCTGCGCTACGTCGTTGCGACCTCGCGCCCGCCGGTAGGCGTCGAGGGTGCCGCGGCCGGCGGCGCTGTCCTCCAGTGACGTCACGATCTTGCGCTTCACCCGGTACGACGGCGTGAGCCGTGCGCGGTCGCGCTCCTCGCGTGCCTCGCGCAGCTCCTCGTGGAGCTGCTCCTCCACGGCGCGGAGTCGCGCACCCTCGACCAGGAGGGCGGAGATCGCGTCGAGGGCGGGCGGCAGCAGCTCCTCGGGGGTCACCGTGTCGGGGTCGGCGAAGGTGCCGGGGCCGGGGCCGAGCAGGTCGTCGAGCGAGCCGCTGACGTCGTACCCGCGGTCGGCCATCGCGTCCACCCAGCTCCGCGACAGGCCCTGCGCCCAGGCGTGGTCGTCGGGTGCGAGGCCGAGCCGGGCCGATGCGACGCCGCGCGACAGGGTCTGGTGGGCGAGCAGCTCGCGGACGAGCGGACGGTAGTCCGGCGGCGCGATGATCGAGGTGACCCGCTGGTTGATCGTGCGCAGCAGCGAGGTCTCGGGCACGCCGAGCGACGGGTTCTCGCGCTCGGCGGTGAGGTCGAGGTCGATGCCGTCGAGGCCGAACGTGCGGGAGAACCGTCGCCACAGCTCGCCGCGGTCGGACCCGGACGGCGGCACGGTCACGAGGTGCACCTGCGACGGAGGCAGCGACGCGCCCCACCGGTCGAGGATGTCGGGGACCTCCTGCACCGCCCAGAACCACGAGCCGATCCTCGACTCGCGCGCCGGGTCGCGGATCGTCTCGAGGAACTTCGCGTAGGTGATGTGGCTGCGGTGCTTGACGTTCTCCTGCCACTCCGCCGGGATCTGCCGCACGAGGTCGCGCACCGACAGCACGAGGTGGACCTCGGCGTCGCCGAGCGAGTCGAGCGCCCGCGCGACCTGCGTCGGCGTCGCGCGCGCGAAGATCTCGTGGCTGATGATCGCCGTGCCGGGCCAGTCGCGGACCTGCTCGGCGAGCCGGTCCCAGGCGCCGACGGCCTCGGTCTCCAGCCCGCCCCACGGCAGCGTCATCAGGTCGAGCGCGGCGAGGAAGTGCGCGTCGAAGCGGTGCGCCGGGTAGAGGATGTCGTGCTCGCGCAGGACCGACCGGTTGCGGAAGAGGACGTCCTGGAGGTACGACGTGCCGGTCTTGGGGCAGCCGACGTGGAGCAGCACCCGCCTGCTCATCGCTCCACCTCCATCCGGCGCTGCCTCTCGCTCGACCGCGGTCCCGCCGTGCGCCACGTCGGGTCGACGACCATCCGGATCGCCAGGTCCAGCACCCGCCGGTCGTCGGGACCGGACGGACCGGCTGCGACCGACGCCACGGGGCGCGGTTCGAGGTCCGCGAGGTCGCCGACGACAGAGTAGCCAGCCCGGGTCACGTCCCGGATCGTGCGTGCCGCGGACCGGGAGACCCACTCGCGCTCCCGGGCGGGTACGCCGACGGGCGCGACGCCGCTGTCGGGGATCCGCTGCTGGAGCGTCCGCATCAGGGCCGGGCGCTCGTGCGCGGCGACCCGGAGGCCGACGACCGCCGCGACCCGGCGGGCGAGCTCGGCCTGGTCGGCGCCGGGCACGCGCACGCCGGGCAGCGACCGCACCCCGACCTGGCGGGGCAGCAGGTCGAGGTCGGTGACGATGCGGACGAACGGGCGACGCCCGCCCCAGCGGCGTACGGACCCGACCAGGTCGGCACGCGCCGGCAGCTGGTCGCGTTCGCGCCAGAACCGCAGCCACTCCGCCCACGGCGTGGCACCGGTCTCGAAGCAGCGCTGGGTCCAGGTGTGGGCGAGGAGCTCGTCGAGCGGGCGACCCACCACCACGACGAACGGGCGCGGACCGCCCTCGGGACGGCCCCGGGTGAGGAGGTGCTCGCGCACCGCGACGGTGACCAGGGGGTCCCCGACGAGCCGGAACCGCCGGCGCCAGGGCTTCGGCCAGGTGGAGGTCACCGGGGAGGCGCCGAGGGCGACCAGGTCGTCGGCGAGCAGGACGCTCGCCACCCGGAGCAGCTCGTGGGGCCCGATCGTCGCGGGGTCGACCGGTCCCGCCCCGAAGCCGTGGTGGGGCAGGCCGAGCAGGGGCAGGTCGGCCTTGCCGCGCCCGGCGGCCGGGGTCGCGAGCACCCGGTCGGCGAGTTCCCGGTCGGCGAGTCGAGGGCGCTCGCGGTCGTGGCCGCCGCGGGACCGCGCACTCGACCCGGAGGCCAGGTTGAGCCGGCGCAGCAGCTCGAGCTGCTGGGCGCCGGGGAGCACGCCCGGAGGAGTGCCCGGTGGCGGGCCCGGTGGCGGGCCCGGTGCCCGACCACGCCAGCCACGGCGTCGTACCCCCGTCACGCAGGTGGGCGACCCACGCGTGGGCACGCCCCGCTGCGTCGGAGAGGGTCGACGCGGTCAACGGACGCGCAACCGGCGTGCGGTCTCGCGGAGCTTGCCGCTCATCGTGTCGTGGGCGGACCCGGTGGCGGCCTCCTGCGTCATCATCGCGAGCGCGTCGAGCGCCGCACCGAGCTCGAGCTTGGCGCGGACCCGGTCCGGGTTCTTCCATTCCTCGTCCTCGGCGGGACGGCGGGGGCGCAGGTCCTCGACGTCGCCGATCACGTCGACGCCGCTGCCGGTGATCCAGTCGATCCAGAGCTCGGCCTGCTGCTCGGCGAAGTCGTAGCGTTCGGGCGGGAGCCGTACGGGCAGCGCCTTGCGGGAGACCAGCACCTCCTGCGCGAGCACCTCGCGGATCAGGTTGTCGTAGGCCGGCTCGCGCCAGACGCCCAGCTCGAGGCGCCGGTTGAGCTTGCGGAGGATCGAGGTCTCGGCCATGCCGAGCGAGCGGTTGTCGCGCACGGAGTCGAGCGGCGCCCAGACCGGGTCGATCCCGAAGGCACGGCAGAACCGCAGCCACAGCTCGTCGCCGTCGGGGCCGCGGTCGTGCGGGACGGTCACGACGTGCACGCGCTCCGGGGGCAGCTTGGCCCCCCACTGCGACAGCACGCGCGGCAGGTCCATCGCGTTGAAGAACCACGTCTGCCCGCGCTCCACCTTGTTGAGGAACCGGCGGAACGGCCACTTGCGGCCCTGCTTGATCGACTCCTGCCACGCGGCGGGCAGCTGACGACCGAGGTCGCGGGCGGAGTAGACGACGTGCACCTCGCTGCCGGCGAGGTCGTTCATCGCCCGTGCGATCTTGTCGGGCTTGGCGCCGGCCAGGATCTCGTGGCTGATCACCACGTCGCCGTCGGCCCGGGCCACCTTCTTCACCATCGACGCCCACGCGCCCTTGGCGTGGCCGGAGGCACCGCCCCAGTCCTGGTCCATCAGGTCGAGCGCGGCGCGGAAGTGGAAGGTGTCGGTCCGGCCGACGCGAGGGCCCGGGATCGTCACGCCGTGCGCCGACAGCGACGAGGCGTTGAGCATCAGCCGGTCCTGCAGGTAGGTCGTCCCGGTCTTGGGGGCACCGATGTGCAGGTGGACGACACGGCTCATGCCGCTGATTGTGCCAGCCGGCTTCAGCCGGCACCGCCGCCGAGTGCTCGTACGACGGCGCTCGGGCTGGGGCGACCGAGATGTCCGGCCATCCAGAGGCTGGTGGCGACCACGGCGTCGAGGTCGACACCGTGGTCGATCCCGAGCCCGGTCAGCATCCAGACGAGGTCCTCGGTGGCGAGGTTGCCGGTGGCCGACCTGGCATAGGGACAGCCGCCGAGGCCGCCCGCGCTGGCGTCGAACGTGGTGACACCGGACTGCAGCGCCGAGTAGGTGTTGGCGAGCGCCTGGCCGTAGGTGTCGTGGAAGTGCATCGCGAGCCGGTCGGTGCCGATGCCAGCGTCGGCGAAGGCGGCGACGAGCGCCGTGACATGACCGGCGGTGGCGACGCCGATGGTGTCGCCGAGGCTCAGCTGGCTTGCGCCGAGGTCGAGGAGCCGGGTGCCGGCGGTGACCACCTGCTCGATCGGCACCGCGCCCTCCCACGGGTCGCCGAAGCACATCGAGACGTAGGCCCGGACGTCCATCCCGGCCTCGCGGGCGCGCACGACCGTCGGCTCGAACATCGCGAACTGTTCGTCGAAGGTGCGGTTGAGGTTCTTGGTCGCGAACGTCTCGGTGGCGCTGCCGAAGATCGCGATGTGCTCCAGGCCGAGCTCGAGCGCGCGGTCGAGGCCGCGCTCGTTGGGCACCAGCACCGGGAGGTGCCGGCCTGCCTCGCCGAGGTCGGTCATCAGCTCGTGGGCGTCGGCGAGCTGCGGCACCCATGTCGGGTGGACGAACGACGTCGCCTCGACGATCGGCAGGCCAGCAGCGAGGAGTCGGCGGACGAACTCGGCCTTCACCTCGACCGGCACGATCGCCTTCTCGTTCTGCAGGCCGTCGCGCGGGCCGACCTCGTAGATCGTGACCTCCGTCGGGAGGCCGTCGGCGCGCACTGTCATCGGCAGGTCAGGCATCCGGCGCCTCCACGGTGAAGAGCGCGGCGCCGAGCTTGACGAGGTCGCCCGCCGCGGCGCCGACCGAGGTCACGGTGCCGGCGAACGGAGCCTTGAGCGCCAGCTCCATCTTCATCGCCTCCATCACACCCAGCGTCTCACCCTCCGCCACGGCCTGGCCCTCGGCGACGTTGACCGCCAGGACCGTGCCCGGCATCGGCGCCAGGAGAGTGCCGTCGCCCGCCACCGCCGCGTGGTCGCCGAACGGGTCGGGGCGCTCCCACACCCAGCGTTGCCCGCGGTGCACGACGTCGACGAAGTCGCGCTGCACGTTGAGCACCGCGTGCTCGGCGCGACCGTCGACCAGCAGGTGCACCGTGTGGTCGGCCGCGGAGACCATGCGTACGTCGTGGCTCCCGACGCGGCCGCGCGACCGGTCGACCACCACGAGCTCGTCGCCGAGCACGACGGTGTCCGCGGCGGGCTCCCCGCCCATCCGCCAGCCGTCGGCCCGCCAGGGACCACTGCCACCGGACACCGTGTCGAGGAGCACCTCGGTCCACGCGCCGAAGACCCGGGCCAGCGCGGCATCCGGCGCGGGCACCTCGTTGCGGTCGAGCCACGCCGTGTCGATCGTCGTGTCGCGGAACTCCGCGGACGCGGCGAGCGCCCGCAGGAACCCGGTGTTGGTGGTGATGCCGAGGATCGCCGTCTCGCCGAGCGCGTCGACGAGGGCGGTGCGCGCGGCCTCCCGGTCGGGACCCCACGCGATCACCTTGCCGAGCATCGGGTCGAAGGACGTGCTGACCTCCTGCCCGGGCTCCAGCGCGTGGTCGACCCGGATCCCGTCACCCGAACCCCACCGCACGATCGACGTACGACCCGCCTGGGGCAGGAAGCCGTTGAACGAGTCCTCGGCGTAGACGCGCGCCTCGATGGCGTGGCCCTCGAGCGTCACGTCGTCCTGCGTGAAGCCGAGCGACTCGCCGGCGGCGATCCGCAGCTGGAGCTCGACGAGGTCGACCCGCTCGCCGCGCACCCGGACGACCTCCTCGGTGACCGGGTGCTCGACCTGGAGGCGGGTGTTCATCTCCAGGAAGTAGAACTCGCCGGTGGCGTTGTCGAGCAGGAACTCGACGGTGCCGGCTCCGGTGTAGCCGCACTGCGCGGCGAGCGCGACGGCGGACGAGGTGATCGCCTCGCGCTGCTCGTCGTTGATCGTCGGGGCGGGCGCCTCCTCCAGCACCTTCTGGTGGCGTCGCTGCGTGGAGCAGTCGCGCTCGAAGAGGTGGACGACGTCACCGCGCAGGTCGCCGAAGACCTGCACCTCGATGTGGCGACCGGACTCGACGTACTTCTCCACCAGCAGGGTGTCGTCGCCGAACGCCTTGGTCGCCTCGCGCCGCGCGGCGTCGCACGCCTCCGCGAAGCCGTCGGCCGAGCGGACGACCCGCATCCCCTTGCCGCCGCCGCCGGCCGCGGCCTTGACCAGCACCGGGTAGGCGAAGGTCGTCGGGTCGTCATCGAGGGAGTAGGACGGCACGACCGGGACACCGGCCGTGACGGCGATGTCGCGGGCCTTGTCCTTGCGGCCCATCGCGTCCATCACGTCGGCGCTGGGGCCGACGAGGGTGACCCCCTCGGTGCCCTGCAGCTCACGGGCGAAGCCGCTGTTCTCCGACAGGAAGCCGTAGCCCGGGTGGACGAAGCCGGCGTCGCTCTCGCGGGCTGCGGTGACCACCGCGGCGATGTCGAGGTAGGACCCGACCCGCACGGCAGCGTCGGCCGCGCGCACGTGCGGTGCGTCAGCATCGACGTCGGTGTGGATCGCGACCGTGGACCAGCCGAGACGGCTCGCGGTGCGCATCACCCGCAGGGCGATCTCGCCGCGGTTGGCGATCAGCAACGTTCTCATCGGTGCTCCTTGCTCAGGCGCTGGTCGAGGAAGGACGACGTCCTGTCACGAGACCGAGCACGGTCGAGGCTGGGGGGTCTCGTGACGGTCGCTGCGCGACCTCCTCGACCAACGGGCGGGTGCTGCGACGGTGTGACCATCACATGCGGAAGATGCCGTAGGACGGCTCGGGGATCGGGGTGTACGACGTGGCCGCGAGGGCCATGCCGAGGACCCGGCGGGTGTCGGCGGGGTCGATGATCCCGTCGTCCCAGAGCCGGGCGCTGGCGTAGTAGGGCGAGCCCTGCGTCTCGTACTGCTCACGGATCGGCGCCTTGAAGGCCTCGACCGCCGCCTCGTCCTCGAGGTCGGTGCGGACGGTCGCCAGGACCGAGGCCGCCTGCTCGCCGCCCATCACCGAGATCCGCGCGTTGGGCCACATCCAGAGGAAGCGCGGGTCGTAGGCGCGCCCGCACATGCCGTAGTTGCCCGCGCCGAACGAGCCACCGATGACGACGGTGAACTTCGGCACGACGCTGCAGGCGACCGCGGTGACGAGCTTGGCGCCGTCCCGGGCGATGCCGCGGTTCTCGTACTCGCGGCCGACCATGAAGCCGGTGATGTTCTGGAGGAACACCAGCGGGATCTTGCGCTGGTTGCACAGCTCGATGAAGTGCGCGCCCTTGAGCGCCGACTCGCTGAAGAGGATGCCGTTGTTGGCGACGATGCCGACCTCGTGGCCGAAGATCCGGGCGAAGCCGCACACGAGCGTGTCGCCGTAGAGCTTCTTGAACTCGTGGAACCGGCTGCCGTCGACCACGCGCCGGATCACCTCGCGCACGTCGTACGGCGTGCGGGTGTCGGTGGGCACGACGTCGTAGATCGACTCCGCCGGCTCGTGCGGCTCCTCGACCTCGGCGCTCGCCTCGCGGGCGGGACGGACGGCCGGGAGGGTGTCCACGATCGAGCGGACGATCGCGAGGGCGTGGGCGTCGTCCTCGGCGAGGTGGTCGACGACGCCGGACGTGCGCGCGTGCACGTCGCCGCCGCCGAGGTCCTCGGCCGTGACGACCTCACCGGTCGCCGCCTTCACCAGCGGCGGGCCGCCGAGGAAGATCGTGCCCTGGTTGCGCACGATCACGGTCTCGTCGGACATCGCGGGGACGTAGGCGCCGCCGGCGGTGCACGAGCCCATGACACTGGCGATCTGCGGGATCCCCTGCGCGGAGAGGTTGGCCTGGTTGAAGAAGATCCGGCCGAAGTGCTCGCGGTCGGGGAAGACCTCGTCCTGCATGGGCAGGAAGGCGCCGCCGGAGTCGACGAGGTAGATGCACGGCAGGTGGTTCTCCGCGGCGATCGTCTGCGCGCGGAGGTGCTTCTTGACCGTCATCGGGTAGTAGGTGCCGCCCTTGACGGTCGCGTCGTTCGCGACGATCACGCACTCGCGCCCGGAGACCCGGCCGATGCCGGCCACGACCCCCGCGGACGGGACGGCGTACTCGTCCCCGTCCTTGCCGTACATGCCGTACGCGGCGAGCGGCGCCAGCTCGAGGAACGGGCTGCCGGCGTCGAGCAGCCGGTCGACGCGCTCGCGAGCCAGCAGCTTGCCGCGGTCGGTGTGCTTCTTCCGGGCACTCTCGGACCCGCCCTGGCGGACGCGGGCCAGCCGCGCGCGCAGGTCGTCGACGAGCTCACGCATGGTCGGGGGGCCGGGGGGTGGGACTGGCTGGTCGGACACCCCGTCAGGTTAGCGATCGTTAACCTGCGGCGTCCAGTGCTGGGAGCTCGCGCACACCGACGCACTGTTACCAAGAGTGGTACCGGCACCACTGGACTTGTTTGGCACGGCGAGCGAGACTCAGGCAGGTACAGGGTGCGCTGGGCGTGGGGCTCAGCCGGAGGACCGCTGCGGGGATGCGGCCCATCGGAAGCACTCCAAGGGGAGGCACGTGTGATTCCGCTCGCCGTCTGGGAGCAACCGAAGCGACCACTGCAGCGCGATGTGGCGCTGCCCGCGCCGCGCACACCCGCCGACGGGTTAGCAGGCACTAACCTCGACGACGTGACCAGTCGTCGCCAGCAGATCCTCGACATCGCGGCCGAGCTCTTCGCCGCGCGCGGGTTCCACGGCGTCTCCGTCGCCGAGCTCGGCGCGGCCTGCGGCATCTCCGGACCGGCGCTCTACAAGCACTTCGAGTCCAAGGACGCGATGCTGGCCGAGATGCTGGTCAGCATCAGCGAGACGCTGCTGGCCGAGGGCCGCAGCCGGGTCGCCAGTGCCGAGGGACCGCGCGATGCCCTGGAGGCGCTCGTCGAGTGGCACATCGAGTTCGCCATCGACCACCGCTCGCTCATCGTGGTCCAGGACCGCGACTGGAGCAGCCTGCCCGACGAGGCGCGCGAGCGCGTCCGGGCGCTGCAGCGGGCCTACGTCGACGTCTGGGCCACCCAGGTCCGCCGCCACGACACGACGATGAGCCCGGAGGCCTCGCGCACCCGGGCGCACGTGCTGTTCGGGCTGCTCAACTCGACGCCGCACAGCGGTCGGCTGCCCGACCCCCAGCTGCACGACGTGCTGCGCGACATGGCACACGGCGCACTCGGCCTCACCTGATCCGGTTCTCACCAGGCGTCGAAGGGCAGGTCCTGCTCGAGCAGCCGCGCCGCGCGAGCGGCGGCGTCCTCGGCGACCACCAGGTCGTCGACGTCGCGCGGGTCACCGGCGCCGTCGTGCTGCGAGCCTGCCGGCGACCCGAGGCCGGGGGCGGGCCGCGTGATGCGGTGCAGGTCGCGCAGCACCCGGTCGCGGGACAGCCCGCGCAGGTGGGTGAGCACGAACGGATCGGCCTGGATCAGCCACGCGAGCTGGGTGAGCACGGCCAGGGCGTGGGGGCACGGGTCGAGCCACGCCTCGCACGAGCACGCCGAGCCCAGCTCGCCGCCGTACGGCAGCAGCTCGACTCCGGCCTCCTCGACCGCCTCGACGAGCGCGTGCGGCAGCTGCCCGGCGAGGAGCGCGCCGATGCGGCCGGACTCCGCGGCGACCAGCTCGGTGAACGCCGCCGCGTCGGACTCGTCGAGCACCGGGACGGTCACCTCGACGGTCCAGGCGTCGTGGCCGTCGGCGACCGCGGCGACCGCGCCGCCGTCGCTGACCGTGATGGAGCCGACCGATCCTGCGCGGGCCAGGGCGCGACCCTTCCGCAGGTCCTTCTCGCCGAAGGCGGCCTCCTCGACCGCGCGCAGCACGGCCTTGCTCCACCAGGTGCCGGCGCCGCCGCCGCGACGGGCCGGTAGCCGCGGGTGCGTCGTGCCGTTCATCGGCGGAGGGAGACGAGGTCGCGCAGCTCGGCGTCGGACAGCTCGGTGAGCGCGGTCTCGCCGCGGGTGAGGACCGAGTCGGCGATGGAGCGCTTGCGGGTCAGCAGCTCGGCGACCTTCTCCTCGATCGTGCCCTGGGTGACGAAGCGGTGGACCTGCACCGGCTTGGTCTGCCCGATCCGGTAGGCCCGGTCGGTGGCCTGGTCCTCGACGGCCGGGTTCCACCAGCGGTCGAAGTGGAGGACGTGGTCGGCGGCGGTGAGGTTGAGCCCGGTGCCGCCGGCCTTGAGCGAGAGCAGGAAGACCGGGACCTCACCGGCCTGGAAGCGGGCGACCATCGCGTCGCGCTCGCGCACCGGCGTGCCGCCGTGCAGCAGCTGGTGGGGGACGCCCGTGGTCGCGAGGTGGCGCTCGAGCAGTCGCGCCATCGCGACGTACTGGGTGAAGACGAGGACGGCCCCCTCCTCGGCGATCACGGTGCCGACGAGCTCGTCGAGCAGCTCGAGCTTCTCGGAGCGGCCGCGCAGCTTGGGGTTGGGCTGGCGCAGGTAGTGGGCCGGGTGGTTGCAGATCTGCTTCAGCCCGGTCAGCAGCTTGAGCACCAGCCCACGCCGGGTCTCCTCGTCGGCCTCCTCGATGCGGCGCATCGACTCGCGCACGAGCGTCTCGTAGAGCACGACCTGCTCGCGGGTCATCCCGAGCAGGTGGTCGGTCTCGGTCTTGGCCGGCAGCTCGGGCGCGATGCCCGGGTCGGACTTGCGCCGGCGCAGCAGGAAGGGACCGATGAGGTCGGCGAACTGGCGCGCCTTGGTGGGCTCGAGGCCGGACTCGATCGGTCCGGCCCAGACCTTCCGGAAGGCGTTGCGGCTGCCGAGCAGACCCGGGATCGCCCAGTCGAGGATCGACCACAGCTCGGTGAGGTCGTTCTCGACAGGCGTGCCGGTCAGCGCCACCCGGGCGCTGCTCGGGATGGTGCGCAGCGCGCGAGCCGCGGCGGACCGCGAGTTCTTGACGTGCTGGGCCTCGTCGGCGACGACGAGGTCCCACGGCACCTCCGCGAGCAGCTCCGCGTCGTTGCGCATGGTGCCGTAGGTCGTGAGGACGAATCCGCTGCGCACGCCGTCGAGGTCGCGGGCGCTGCCGTGGTGGCGACGCACCGGCACCCCGGGCGCGAAGCGATGGATCTCCGCCTCCCAGTTGCCGAGCAGGGAAGCGGGGCACACCACGAGCGTCGGCCCACCGGCCCCCTCGGCCGCGTCGCGGTGCAGGTGCAGCGCGATCAGGGTGATCGTCTTGCCGAGACCCATGTCGTCGGCCAGGCAGGCTCCCAGGCCGAGCGACGTCAGCTCGGCCAGCCAGCCCAGGCCGCGACGCTGGTAGTCGCGGAGGTCGGCCCGCAGCCCGGTGGGTACGTCGACCAGCTCGCCGGTCGCAGCCGCCTGCAGCCGGTCGCGGACCGTGAGCAGGCTGGCGCCGACGATCGCCTCGTAGGGGACGTCCTCGACGTCGACGACGCCGGTCAGGGTCACGGCGAGGGCCTGCACCGGCGTGATCGTGCGGATCAGCCGCTTGCGGGCGCGCTTGATCACCGAGGAGTCGACGGCGATCCAGTTGTCGCGCAGCTTGATGATCGGGCTGGTCGCGCGCGACAGCTCGTCCATCTCGTCGTCGGTCAGCTCCTCGCCGTGCAGCGACAGCTGCCACTCGAAGCCGAAGAGCGCCTGCGGCCCGAACAGCCCGTCCTGCAGCGGCTCGTCGCGCACGCCGACCGCCGAGCGCTGGCGGCCGAGCTCGACGCGCTGGGTCACGTCGCGGTCGAGGTACTTCGGCCACATGACCGGGTGCCCGGCCTCGGTCAGGGCGGCCGCGCCCGAGTCGAGCAGGGAGAGGATCTCGTCGGAGTCGAGCACGATCTCGTCGGGGATCCGCAGGTCGAGCAGGCGGTCGAGCACCGGCCACGCGTCGGCCGCCGACCGCAGGGCGATGGACGCGTGGGTCCGCGCGCGCTCGCCGAACCCGTGCGCCGCGTCGGGGCCGGCATCGGCCCAGAGCTCGGAGGCGTCGGCCATGTGCGCGGCGTTGTCGACCGCGTGGACCTGCAGCACCAGGCGTACGGCGCCGGCGACGAGCTCCTCCTCGTCGGCCTCGATGCGGAACGAGATGGACACCAGCTGCGGGCGGTCGTCGCGACCGCGCGAGCGGATCCGGGCGATGCGCTGCTGCAGCTCGTCGCTGAAGTCGTCGGGGTTCGATGCTCGCGCGACCGACCGGCCGGCTGAGGGGCGCGAGCCCGGGCGCGAGCGACCGGGCGTGGTGCGCGGCATCGTGTCGACGACGGCCTCGAGCAGTCCGCGGACCATGCCCTCGGCCGTGGCCTCGTCGAATCCGACGCCCGCGCGCGATCGCGCCAGGTCGGCGATCCGCCTCTCGTCGGCCGGATCGAGGCCGGCCACCTGCCAGTGGCGACCCTCGGGGTCCGGCGCGAAGCGGCCGGACGCCACGAGCTGGAGGCCCATCAGCGCGGCACCGGCGAGCAGCGCGACCGACGGGTGGAGGTCGTGCTGGTCGCGCACCTTGCCGAGGACCGGCAGCGCGCCGCGGATCGGCATCACGATCGTGCGCCGGTCGTCGGTGAACTCGATCGAGCCCTCCCGGGGCGGCTCCCCCACCAGCAGCCTGGCGGGACCGGTGACCGGGACAAAGCTCATGCAACCTCCAAGCAGCGGGCAACAGGGACGGTAACGCGTGGCACCGACAGGGAGTTCCCACCCGCTACGGTCGGTGCCCATGACCTCGGACCTGGACCTCACCCGGCTGCTCGCGGACCACCCCGTGATCGACGGCCACAACGACCTGTTGTGGGAGGCGCGCGCCCAGGTGGCGTACGACTTCACCCGGCTCGACGTCGGCGCCGGCGCGACGCCCACCCACACCGACCTGCCGCGGATGCGCGCGGGCGGGATGGGTGCGCAGTTCTGGTCCGTCTACGTGCCGTGCCGGCTCACCGGCGACGACGCGGTCAGCGCGACGCTGGAGCAGGTCGACGCGGCGCGCCACCTGACCAGCTCGTACGCCGACCAGCTGGCGTGGGCGACCACCGCGGACGAGGTCGAGCGGGCCTGGGCGTCGGGCAGGATGGCGTCCCTCATGGGCGCGGAGGGCGGCCACTCGATCAACTGCTCGCTCGGCACCCTGCGCCGGCTCCACGAGCTGGGCGTGCGCTACCTGACCTTGACCCACAACGCGAACACCCCGTGGGCCGACTCCGCGACCGACAGGCCGGCGGTCGGCGGCCTGACCGCCTTCGGGCGCGAGGTGGTCCGCGAGATGAACCGCATCGGGATGATGGTCGACCTCTCCCACGTCTCCGCCGACACGATGCGCGCCGCGCTCGACGTCAGCGAGGCGCCGGTGATCTTCAGCCACAGCTCGGCCCGCGCGGTCACCGACAGCCCGCGCAACGCGCCGGACGACGTGCTGGAGCGGATGGCCGGCGGAGGCGGGGTGTGCATGGTGACGTTCGTGCCGAAGTTCGTGAACGCCGCCTGCGCGGACGCGCACCGCGAGATGGTCGCCGCTGCCTCGGCGGAGGGGATCCTCGAGTCCGACGGGGTCCGGTTCGAAGCGTTCGAGGCGACCTGGGTCGTCGACCACCCCGTACCCACCGCGACGCTGGCCGACGTGGTCGCCCACTGCGAGCACGTGCGCGAGGTCGCCGGGATCGACCACGTCGGGCTGGGTGGCGACTACGACGGGGTCGAGGTGTTGCCCGTCGGGCTCGAGGACGTGTCGACCTATCCGGTGCTGCTGGCCGCGCTCGCGGACCGCGGCTGGTCGGCCGACGACCTCGCGAAGCTGACCTGCCGCAACACCTTGCGCGTGATGCGTGAGGTCGAGGCCGCGGCGCGGCGGATCCAGGAGACGCGCGGCCCCAGCCTGGCGCGGCTCGAGGACCTCGACGGCGCCTGAGCCGGGCGCACGGCGCGGGGGGCCGCTTCCGTACGGGCGGACGGGTGGCGGCGGACGGGTGGCGGGCGGATCATGGTGTGCGAAGGAAAAGTCTGCGCAGCTGTCGATTTCCGGCACCGGGCGGCGACGGGGTGGTGAACGACCCCGACCGGCGGGGCCGCAGCACGAGAGGCACCAACCATGAAGTACGTCCTGATGTACACCTCCCGCCCCGACCTGGCCGCTGACCAGGACCCCGAGGCCGCCCAGGCGATCTACAAGCGCGTCTACGAGTGGTTCGGCGAGAACGCCGGCGTGCTGGCCGACTCGGGAGCCGAGCTGCTCGGCGTCGAGACGGCGACCACCGTCCGGCACTCCTCCGACGGCGCCGTCGTCGTCGACGGCCCCTTCAACGAGGCCAAGGAGGTGATCGGTGGTTTCAGCGTCATCGACGTCGCCGACATGGACGCCGCGATCGCCGTGGTGAAGACCTGGCCGCCGCTCGACGTCCCGGGTGTGGCCGTCGAGATCCGCCCGATGGTCGAGGACTACTCCCACATGGAGGGATGACGAGCCGCCGACCGACCACCACGGACGACCTCCTCGCGCGCACCCTGCGCGAGGAGGCCGGGCCGCTGGTGGCCCGGCTGTCGCGACGGTTCGGCGACTTCGACCTCGCCGAGGAGGCCGTGCAGGGCGCGGTGGTCGAGGCGTTGTCGGCATGGCGGCGTGACGGGCCGCCGCAGCGTCCGGGCGCGTGGCTCCAGGTGGCCGCCGACCGCAACGCGATGGACGGGATGCGGCTGCGGGACCGGCAGCGAGCGCTCGCCGCGCGGGTCGACGTACCCGATCGCCCACCGGAGCCGCCCGGTCGGGAGACCGACGACCGGCTGGCGCTGCTCTTCGCCTGCTGCCACCCGGCGCTCGCGCCGGACGCGCGGCTCGCGCTCACCCTCCGCGCCGTCGTCGGCCTCACGACACCGCAGATCGCGCGGGCGTTCCTCGTGCACGAGAGCACGCTCGCGCAGCGCATCGTGCGGGCGAAGCGCAAGATCGTCTCGGCCCGCATCTCCCTCGCCGTGCCGGCCGAGTCCGAGCTGACCGAGCGCCTCGGCGACGTGCTGGCGGTGGTCTACGTGATGTTCAACGAGGGGTTCGTCTCCTCGACGGGGGCCACCCAGGACCGCGACCTCGCAGCCGACGCGGTCTGGCTCGCGGGGGTGGTCGCGACGGCGCTGCCCGGTGAGGCGGAGGCCTGGGGACTGGCCGCCCTCCTCACCATCCAGCACGCGCGCGGCCGGGCCAGGTTCGACGACGGCGAGCTCGTCCTGCTGCGCGACCAGGACCGCGACCTGTGGGACGCGGCGGCCATCGCCGAGGGTGAGCGGCTGATCGAACGCGCGGCGTCGCTGCGCCGCCCGGGGCCCTACCAGCTCCAGGCCGCGATCGCCGCGGTGCACGCCACCGGGTCGAGCTGGGCGGAGACGGACTGGCTCCAGATCGCGCTGCTCTACGACGAGCTGGCCCGCCACGACTCGTCCCCCGTGGTCCGGCTCAACCAGGTCGTCGCCCACGCGCAGGTCACCGGGCCTGCCGACGCGCTCGCCCGGCTGGAGGTCCTCGCCGGGCCGCTGGCCGACTACCACCTCTTCCACGCCATCCGGGCCGAGCTGCTCAGCGACCTCGGTCGTGACGAGGAGGCAGCCACCGCGAACCTGCGGGCGCTCGAGCTCACGTCCAACGACGCCGAGCGACGACTGCTGACCACGCGGTTGCACCGGCGCCGCCTCGACGACGGCAGCTGAGCCGCGTTGATCAGCCCTGGCTCGCGAGCACGAGTGGCAGCACGGCGCTCGCGCCGGCCTCGCGGACCGCGGTGGCCGCGACCGTCAGCGTCCACCCGGTGGCGACCTGGTCGTCGACGAGCAGGACCGTCGCTCCGGACGGCACCTCGGCCTCGAGCGCGCCCCGTCGGCGTACGGCGGAGACGCGCTGCGCCGAGTTCGTCTGGCCCGCCCGGGGCGGGACCGAGCGGTCGCGGATCGCCCAGGTGCCGACGATCGGCACCTGCATGACGCGCGACAACCCGTCGGCCAGGTCGCGGGTCAGGGTCGGCCGGGTCGCGGACTCGACGACCACGATCGCGTCGGGACGGGCCGACCACTCGGGCGCCCAGTCCTTCATCACGTCCATGACGGCCTGCCTGAGGGCCGGCGGCACCGGACCGTCGGGGGTGTCCTCGCGGAACAGCGCGCGCAGCGCCTGGCCGTGGCCGAGGTCGGTGAGCCGGGCGACCGCGCGGCCCGGCTCCGCACCCTCGGCGATCTTGCCCTTGAGGTCGAGGCCGAGGTTGGCCAGCGCGGTCGGCCACATCTTGCGCGGCTCGACGACGATGCCCGGGCGGGAGAGCCGCTCGCCGGCCTCGGCCACCGCGGCCTCGCTGACGTCGGCGGACAGGGACAGCCCGCCGCAGTTGTCGCAGCGGCCGCAGTCGGCGGCGTCGGGATCGTCGAGCTGCTCGCGCAGGAACCGCATCCGGCACTCGTCGGTGCGGAGGTAGTCGAGCATCGCCTGCTGCTCGCGCTCGCGCGCCTCCGACACCCGGGCGTAGCGCTCGGCGTCGTAGTCCCACGGGCGACCGGTGGCCACCCAGCCGCCCTGCACCCGCTGCACGGCGCCGTCGACGTCGAGGACCTTGAGCATCGACTCGAGACGGTTGCGACCGAGCTCGACGCGGGTCTCGAGGGTGGCGGTGGACAGCGGGCGGTCGGACTCGGAGAGCGCGGCGAGGGTCTCGCGCACCTGCTCCTCACGGGGGAAGCCGAGGGAGGCGAAGTAGGCCCAGATGTCGCGGTCCTCGATCTGGGGCAGCAGCACGACCGTCGCGTCGTCGGTGCCGCGGCCGGCGCGGCCGACCTGCTGGTAGTAGGCGACCGGCGACTGGGGCGCGCCGAGGTTGATGACGAAGCCGAGGCTGGCGTCGAAGCCCATGCCGAGCGCGCTGGTGGCGATGAGCGCCTTGACCCGTCCCTCGACCAGCGCCTGCTCGAGCGCGTGCCGCTCGTCGGGGTCGGTCTGGCCGGAGTAGGCCGCGACCTCCAGGCCCCGGTCGCGGAGGTAGCCCGCGACCTCCTGCGTCGCCGCCACGGTGAGGCAGTAGACGATGCCGGAGCCCGGCTGCTCGGCGAGGTGGTCGGCGAGCCAGGCGAGCCGCTGCTGGGGGGTCTTCAGGTGGACGACGCCGAGGCGCAGCGACTCGCGGTCGAGGGTGCCGCGCTGGACGAGCACCTGGGAGTCGGCGGCCCCGTCGGCGTGCACACCCAGCTGTTCGGCGACGTCGTCGGTGACCCGGGCGTTGGCGGTCGCGGTGGTCGCGAGCACGGGAATCCCGGTGGGCAGCTCGGCGAGCAGGGTGCGGAGGCGGCGGTAGTCGGGGCGGAAGTCGTGGCCCCAGTCGGAGATGCAGTGGGCCTCGTCGACGACCAGCAGGCCGCAGGTGGCGGCGAGCCGGGGCAGCACCTCGTCGCGGAAGCCGGGGTTGTTGAGCCGCTCGGGGCTGACCAGCAGGACGTCGACCTCGCCGGCCTGGATCTGGTCCTGGATCGGCTGCCACTGGTCGATGTTGGTCGAGTTGATCGTCACCGCGCGGATGCCGGCCCGCTCGGCCGCCGCGATCTGGTTGCGCATCAGCGCGAGCAGCGGGCTGACGATCACGGTCGGACCCGCGCCGGCCTCGCGCAGCAGCTTGGTGGCGACGAAGTAGACCGCGGACTTGCCCCACCCGGTGCGCTGCACGACCAGGGCACGCCGCGCGTCGACGGCGAGCGCCTCGATGGCGGCCCACTGGTCCTCGCGCAGGACGGCGTCACCCTGCCCGTCGCGGGGCCCGACGAGAGCACGGAGGTGCCGCTCGGCCGCCTCGCGCGCGGAGCGTCGTACGTCGTCGGGGACGGCGGTCGCAGTGGTCATGGGGACCTGTCTACCAACCGGCACCGACGGCCCGTCCGGCGCCGGGGTAGTCCAGTGAGGAACGGTCGTGGGGACGGCCGGTCGGCAGCCATTCCTCACTGGACTACCCGGGCATGCAGGCTCAGCGGCGGCGGCTGTTCTCCACGAAGCGCTCGATGTCGACGCCCGCCCGGCGGGCCGCCCGGCGTGCCTGCGGCGTGGTCAGGTCGGGGGCGACGAAGACCTCCGGCTCGATGGTGCGGTCCGTGTCGGCGTACTGCTGCTGGAGCGCGGCCTGGGCGTCCGCGCCGGCGGCGGAGTCGGCCACGACCTGCGAGGTGACCTTGACCGAGGCACCGGTGAGCAGTGGGCTGACGGTGGGCGTGTAGCCACCTGCGTGGCCGGTGACCTTGGGGTGGTAGCTCTCGCTGATCGGGTTGGAGAGGCCGTTGATCCACTCGTCGGCGTCGCACACCGCGTGCCCGACGAAGCGGCTCGTCGGGTTGGCGAAGGAGAACCCGGCGGCCGACGCGGCGGCGGCGAGGCGGCTGTTGAGCAGGTCGGCGGTCTGGTTGAGCCGCGACTCCTCGGCCGGGGAGAACCACGTGAAGGCGTTGCAGTCCTCGCCGTTGAAGATGCGCGGGTAGCCGACCACGACGACCCTGGCGTACGGCGATCGGCTCCGGATGCCGGAGTAGAGGGTGCTCAGCCGTGACGGCAGGGTGGTGTTGATGAAGGACTGTGCGGTGTTGATCGCGCCGTCGCAGTTGCTCATCCAGCCCGGCTGCGCGCACTCGGTGAGCACGTCGGCGAAGCCGGCGTCGTTGCCGCCCACCGAGAGCGAGACGTAGCTCGTCGCCGAGGTCAGCGCCGAGAGCTGGGTGTTGGTGACGTCCGTGACGGTCGCGCCGGAGCAGGCGCGGAAGTTGAGCGCGTAGCCGCGGGCCGCGGCGATCAGGCTCGGGTAGGCCGACGTGGAGCGCTGGCAGCTGGTGCCGTCGGCGATGTAGGAGCGGGTGCCCGTGCCCGACGAGTACGAGTCGCCGAGGGCGACGTACGCCGGCGCGGCCGCCTGTGCGGGCTGGACGAGGAACGGCGTGAGAAGGCCGGCCAGGGCGGTGCCGAGCACCGCGAAGCGAGACGTGCGAGTCATCTGTGAGTCCTCCGAGACAGTGGCCACCCGAGTGTGGCCACGATCACAGTAGGGAACCGCGGGCCCCGCCACCAGACCGATCGGTCGGTCGTCCCGGGCCGGTCAGGAGTCGATGCGACGCAGCCGGGGCGCGGTCGGCTGCGGATCGGTGGCGGCGCGGAACGACTCGCCGACCAGCACCGGCACCACCTCGCTGACGTCGTGGCGGGCAGCGATCTCGGCATCGGCGACGAAGCCCGCCTCGGTCAGCTCGATGCCGCTCGCGCACCGGAGCACGTCGTCGGGCAGGCGCGCGGCCCGCCAGGCCGCGACCGCCATGCGGGCCTCCGGACTGGTGACCTCGTCCGCGGTCTCCAGCGCCGCGAGCACCGCACCCGCACCCCACAGGTCCTCGACGGCCGGGCGGAGCGTGTCGTCGTACCACCGCTCGCCGGCGGGTACGACGACGACGCTGGCGCCGTCGGCGACCTTGGGCGCGAGCCACCGGGCGACCGCGCCGGCGTTGCGCAGGCAGGCCCCGACGACCTGCGCCCCGGAGTCGGCCAGCGCGAAGGCGATCGTCGAGCCGTTGGGCGAGGGGAGCACCAGCCGCTCGATGCCCTCGACCTCCGACAGGCTGGCCGGCGACAGCGAGACGTGGCGGGCGTCGCCGCGCGACAGGGCCTCGAAGCGGCCGACGGCCAGGGTCGCGCCGTGGCGCATCGCGTGCTCGGCGGCCCGCGAGTCGCGCCAGCGGAACGGGAAGACCTCGATGCCCCGCTCGACCGCGACGCTCAACGTCGTGGTGAAGGAGAGGACGTCGACGACGACCGCGTAGTCGGCCGGGACGGCCGTGGCGCCCGTCGGTCCCCATTCCATGCGGACCCGGAAGCTGGACTGGTCGTGGCCGGGGAGTGTCACCCGCTCATTCAATCGCAGGTCGCCCCGCGCTGCTGCTTCACCATGGGATGTCGCTCAGTGGGCACTTCCCTGCGTCAATTGACGCCGGGGAGTGCCTGTTCGCCGACATCCCATGGTGAACAGACGGACCGAACAGGCACGCCGACCGCGGGAGCGAGCCCGCGACACCGCCTCACCAGATCCGGACGCGACCCTCGGGCTCGAGCCAGAGGCCGTCGCCCGGGACGGTCTCGAAGACCTCGTGGAACTCGTCGAGGTTGCGCACGATGTTGGCGCGGAACTCGGCCGGGCTGTGCGGGTCGATGGTGAGGTACTGCAGCTCCTGCTCCTTGCGCCGCTTGGTGCGCCACACGTGTGCCCAGTTGAGGAACAGGGTGCGACGCTCGTCGAGCGAGGCGTTGTTGTCCTTGCTGATGACGTACGCCTTGTGCGCGATGGTGAGGCCGCCGAGGTCGCCGATGTTCTCGCCGACGGTGAGGCTCCCGTTGACGTGCTCGCCCGGGAGGGTGCGCGGCTCGAACTCGTCGTACTGCGCGACGAGGGCCTGCGACTTGGCCTCGAAGGCGGTCTTGTCGGCGGCGGTCCACCAGTCGTGGAGGTTGCCGTCGCCGTCGTACTGGGCGCCCTGGTCGTCGAAGCCGTGCCCGAGCTCGTGGCCGATGACCGCGCCGATGCCGCCGTAGTTCTCGGCCTCCTCGGCGTCGGGGCTGAAGAACGGCGGCTGGAGGATGGCGGCCGGGAAGCAGATCTCGTTGGTGCCCGGGTGGTAGTAGGCGTTGACGGTCTGCGGCAGCATCAGCCACTCGTCGCGGTCGACGGGCTGACCCACCTTCTCCAGCTGCCGGTCGGTCTCGAAGGCCGACGCCGCGTTGACGTTGGCCATCAGGTCGTCGGCGGAGATGGCGAGCGCGGAGTAGTCGCGGAACTCCTGCGGGTAGCCGATCTTGGGGTAGAAGCGGTCGAGCTTGTCGTACGCCTTCTGCTTGGTGTCCTCGCCCATCCAGTCGAGCGCCTCGATGGAGCGGCGGTAGGCCGTGACGAGGTTGGCGACCAGCTCGTCCATCATCGCCTTCGACGTGGGCGGGAAGTGCCGTGAGACGTAGACCTTGCCGACGGCCTCGCCGATCGCGCCCTCGACGAAGTCGACGCCGCGCTTCCAGCGGGCGCGCAGCTCGGGGGTGCCGTTGAGCGTGCGGCCGTAGAAGTCGAAGTTGGCCTGGACGAACTCGTCGGGGAGGTACGGCGCCGAGCTGCGCACGATGCGCAGGTGCAGGACGTCGCGCCACGTCTCCATCGGCGTCTCCTCGAGCACGGTGGAGAGGTGGGAGAAGAAGTCGGGCTGCATCACGATCGTGGTGCGCAGCGTCTCCTCGGTGCCGCCGAGGGCGGTGACGTAGGTGACCCAGTCGAAGGCCGGGCACAGCTCGCGCAGCTCGTCGAGGGTCTTGTGGTTGGTGGTCTTCTGGACGTCGCGCGTCTCGGCGGCCTCCCAGTGGCCCTCGGCGACGCGGGTCTCGTACGCCAGCACGCGCGCGGCGGCGCCGGCCGGGTCGTCGTGCTCGCTCAGGGTGAGCAGGGTGGTGAGGTAGTCGACGTACTTCGCGCGGATCTCGGCGAACTTGTCGTCGCGGTAGTAGGACTCGTCGGGAAGGCCGAGGCCGCCCTGGGCGAGGTAGACGATGTTCTTCGACGCGTCCCCGCGGTCGGGAGTGATGTAGGAGCCGAAGAGGCCCGGACCGCCGATGCGCTCGAACATGCCGAGGAACGCGGCGAGGTCGGTGAGGTCGGAGAGCTTCCGCGTGCGCTCGAGGAGCCCCTCGATCGGCTGGAGGCCCTTGGCGGCGATCGCGTCGGTGTCCATGAAGGAGCCGAACAGGTCGCTGATCTTGCGCTCGTCGGCGTCGAGCTGGTCGTCCGGGCGGTCGGCGAGCTCGGTGATGATGTCGCGCACCTGCTGCTCCGCAGCGTCGGCGAGCGCGATGAACGCGCCCCAGCTCGACTTGTCCGAGGGGATCTCGGTGTCCTCCAGCCAGCGTCCGTTGACGTGGCCGAACAGGTCGTCCTGGGGGCGGATGTCGGGGTCCATGCCGTCGCGGGCTGAGTCGAGGATCGTCACGAGGGCGACCCTAACTCCGAGCCCCTACTGGGTCGATCGGACGCATCCGCAAGGTTCCGTGGCGCCGCGGTCCCGACCGGTCCAGACCGGGGTGCCTCCACCACTGACGTGGCCACCCTTATGGGTGATTCTGGACGCAGCCGGGCGCCTGTCGGGAGGGTCGCCCGCCCAGGGAGTTGGGAGCACGTCCATGAGGGTTGCACCGAGGTCGTCCAGCCGGATCTTCACGGTCCTTCTCACCGTCGCGGTGACCGCCACCCTCGCGGCTCCACCCGGTCAGGCGCGCGATGCGGATCCACGCGTCACCACCCGCTCGTGGACGTCGCTCGCCCCGTCCTCGACGCCCAACTTCGCGCAGGCCAGCGCCGTGCGCACCGCGGACGGCATCCAGCACGTCGTCTGGGTCGTGGACGAGGCCGGCGGTGCCAACTACCTCCACACCACGATCGACGCCAACGGCCGGCAGGGGCTGGTGTCCCGGGTCCTGACGACGACGTGGGCCCAGCTCAGCACGCCCATCGACCTCGACGTCGACGCAGCCGGACGGCTGCGGATGTCCTTCCGCGGCACCGTGGACGGCGACACCTCGAACTTCTTCACCCACCGCGGCGTCTACTCGGCCGTCTCCAGCGACGGCGGCACGACCTGGGTGGTGCCACGCGAGGTGCTCGCGGTGAGCGACGCCAGTGGCGGCAGCAGCAGCTTCGTCACCCTGCCGGACGGCTCGGTGCTCGGTGGGTACGGCGACACCGGCGGCTTCCACTGGCACGTCGGGACGATCTCCGAGGCCGACGAGCCGACGACCACCAACGCCGAGTTCACCGACCACGACGCGATGGCCGCCTCGCTCGTCACCACCGGCAGCGCCGTGTGGGTCGTCTACCAGAGCATCCGCGGCGACGGCGTGTTCGCCCGTCAGATCTGGCCCAGCCTCGGAGCGCCGGTGCGCGCACCGGGCGGCTACACCAACCCCGCCCAGCCGGTCGCCGTCGTCAACCGGCCCGGCGTCGGCCCGGTCGCGGCGTACCTGCTGGACGACGAGGTCGTGCTCTGGGACGTCCTGGCCAACCGGGTCCACCGGGTCCGCGGCATGGGAGGGGCGAGTGCCCCCGAGCTGGCGGTGCTGCCGGACGGCCACCTGTGGGTCGCGTCGGCCGGGCCGATCGGCTACGACCCGCGGGCGTCGCGGGTCGCCGCGCGCGGCTGGCGCACCGACCGGCGCCCGACGATGCTGCCCGACCCGTTCGCGAGCTTCGGCGTCTCCGTCTCCGCGTCGACCGCCCTGCGGGCCGAGGTGCTGCTCGTCGCGAGCGACGACGGCAACCCGGTCCAGCTGCTCGCGCGCTCGGTGGCCGCGCAGCTCCGGCTCAGGGCGACGCCGCGCCGGTGGCCGAGCGGGCGCGCGCGGACCGTGGTCTTCAAGGTCACCGACGTCGACGGCGGGGTCGCCCGGGCGCGGGTGCGCGCGGGTGGCGAGCGGTGCCGGACCAACAGGGCGGGCCGGTGCACGATCCGGTTCGCGGCCCGGCGTGCGGGTCGCTTCACCGCCCGGGCGACGAAGCGCGGCTACGACGCGTCGGAGGTCCGCCTGACCGTGCGGCGCTGAGCTCGGCGTGGACCCGGCTCAGCGCACGCGCACGACCGACTTGCCGAGGGTGCGGCGCTCGTCCATGTCGACGAGCGCCCGCCCGAAGTCGGCGAGCTCGTAGGTCGCGCCGATCGGCGGCTTGACGACGCCCGACTCGATCATCGGCGCGAGCCGCAGCCACTGCTGCTGCATGTAGCCGGGACGCACCATCGCGTAGGCGCCCCAGCCGACCCCGCGGACGTCGGTGTTGCCGAGCAGCAGCCGGTTGACCTTGACCTCGGGGATGCCCTGGCCGGCTGCGAAGCCGACGACGAGCACGCGACCCTGCTCGGCCAGGCAGCGCAGGGAGTCGGTGAAGGCGTCGCCGCCCACGACGTCGAGCACCACGTCGACGCCCCGGCCGCCGGTGAGCTCCTTGACCGCGTCCCGGAAGGCCGGCCCGACGACCACCTCGTCGGCGCCTGCGGCCCGCGCGAAGCCGGCCTTCTCCTCGGTGCTGACGACCGCGATCGTGCGCGCCCCGAGGCCCTTGGCGACCTGGAGGGTGGCCGTGCCGACGCCGCCGGCGGCGCCGTGGACGAGGACGGTCTCGCCCTCGCGCAGGCCGCCGCGCTCCTCGAGCGCGAAGAGCGCGGTCAGGTAGTTCATCGGCAGCGCGGCGCCCTCGTCGTACGACATCTCGTCCGGCAGCGGGAAGGTGAAGATCACCGGGTTCGCGACCTGCTCGGCGGCGCCACCGTGGAGGTTCACGCCCGCCACCCGCTGGCCGACCGCGAAGCCGCTCGACTCGGCCGCCCCGGGGTCGAGCACGGTGCCGGCGAAGTCGACGCCCAGGGTGAAGGGCGGCTCCGGCGTGAACTGGTACTCACCGCGGCTGAGGAGCAGGTCGGGGAACGAGATGCCGACGCTGTGCACCTCGACGAGGACGTCGTGCGCGGTGGGCGTCGGTGCGGGGACCTCGCGCACCTCGATGTCTGACGGACCGGTGGGCGTGACGACCTGGACTGCGCGCATGCGCGCGACGCTAGCCGACGCGCTTGATCTCGCTGAGCTCGAAGTGCATGGGGTCGGTGTAGCGCCAGTTGCCGCCCCACGCGAAGCCCCACTTCTCGAAGATCGCCACGACCGCGCGGTTCATCTCACCGACCGTGCCGCGCCCGTTGCCGGGGACGTTGAGGTCGAGGGCCAGGCCGAAGGAGTGGTTGGAGAGCGTCGTGGTGTTGGCGATGAAGCGCGGGTAGTAGCACCCGGCGTACTCCCCGGGGTGGATCTCCGCAGCCAGGCCGCCGCGCCGGATCTCCAGCAGCGCCGCCCGCAGCTGCGGGAAGAGGTCCTGGTGACACGTCACGCTGCCGAGGATCGGCACCACCTCGGTGCGGATGTGGGCCGCGACCCACGACGACTCGGGTGCGATGCGGCCGCCTCCGATGACGCGGTAGCGGTAGGTGCCGACGACGCTGCCGATGCTGCCGCCGGTCGGGATCGCGGTGAGCCTGGCGTCGGGGTCCAGGCCGAGCAGCGAGGCGACGTCGAGCATCTGGACCGACGCGTCCTTGCCGACCAGCTTCTCCAGCGGCTTGCGGATGCTGGCCGGCGTGATGCGATCGGTGGAGATCAGCAGCCCGTTGTCGGTGGCCATCTCGATGTCGTCGGCCCACGCGGTGTTGACGACCATGTCGATGGTGGGGATCTGGGGGGTGTACGCACCGACGTGCAGGGTGGGTGCGGAGTCCTCCGAGCCGAGCCGGATCATCCCGTCCTCGTCGGCCAGCCGCCTGGCGACCTTCTGGTCGATCGCCATCTCGCCGCCGGCCACCCGGTCCCAGGCCTCCTGGAAGTCGGCCACGTCGGCCTGCGTGAAGTTGCGGTAGGCACCGGGGTCGACGGACGCGACGGTGAGCACGCGGTTCTCCAGGCTGACCTGGCCGAGACCGATCCGCTCGGTGTGCGCGACGCCCTTGAGCTTCTCGATCTTCTTGATCAGCTCGGCGTCGAGCGCCTTGTCCCACTGGACGAGGATGTCGGCGCTCCACAGGCGGCCGTCGCGCTTGCCGGGCGGGTCGACGGCATGGGCCGGGTCGGCGACGGCCACCGCGGGCGTGGTCTCCGTGGTCGGCTTCGGCGTGCCGGTGGACGTCTTCGCGGCAGGCGTGGGATCCGGGTCGTCGGCCGAGCCGTCGTCGCTGCACGCGCCGAGGACGAGGACGAGGGCAGCGGTCGCCGCCACCCCTGCTCCCCGTCGTACGCCCATGCAGAACAGGTTAGGCATGGGGTGTGTGGACCCGACGGGGAATGGCGAGCCACGAGACCACCCCGCCCAGGACGAGCAGGCCGGCACAGACCCACAACGCGGCGACGTACGCCGAGTCGAAGACGCCCGGGTCGGCATAGTCGTCGCCCCCGAGCCCGACCGCGACCGGGAGCGCGGCGACGGCGAGGAGCGAGCCGGCGCGGGCGACGGCGTTGTTGATGCCGCTCGCGATCCCGGCGCTGTCGTCGGGGGCGGCGGCCATGACGGTGGCCGTCAGCGGGGCGACCATGAGGGCCAGCCCGAGGGCGAACACCGTCAGCCCGGGCAGCACGTCGCGCCACCAGGTGACGCCCGGGCCGACCACCGTCAGCCAGATCGTGCCGGCGGCCATGAGGACCGGGCCGAACGTCATCGGGATGCGCGGCCCGATCCGCTGGCCGAGCTGCCCACCGCGGGCCGCGAGGGTCAGCATCACCACGGTGACGGGGAGTGTGGCGAGGCCGGCCTGGAGGGCGGTGTAGCCGCCGACGGTCTGCAGCTGCAGGACGAGGAAGAACAGGATCGCCCCGAGGGCGGCGTAGACGACGAGCGTCATCGCGTTGGCGGCGCTGAAGGTGCGCTCGGCGAACAGCCCGAGCGGGACCATCGGCTCGGACCCGCGGCGCTCGGTGACGTAGAACGCCACGCCGCTGAGGAGCGCGACGCCCAGGACGTACGGCGTCAGCGGGTGGTGCCAGTCGGTGAGGGCGAAGGTCAGCGCAGCAAGCGTGAGCGAGGCGAGGACGGCGCCCGGGACGTCGAAGCGGCCATGGGTGCGCGGGTCCCGCGTCTCCGGCACGAAGCGCTGCGCCAGCCAGACGGTCAGCGCGGCGAGCGGCAGGTTGATGAGGAAGATCCAGCGCCACGAGGCGTGGTCGACCAGCAACCCGCCGACCAGCGGGCCGACGGCCGCGGCGATCCCGCCGAGGCCCGACCAGGCGCCGATGGCACGGCCGCGGTCCTCGGCGGCGAACGCGCCCTGGATCATCGCCAGGCTCCCGGGCGTGAGGAGCGCACCGCCGATCCCCTGGAGCACCCGGGCCGCGATCAGCACCTCCGCGCTCGGCGCGATCCCGCAGAGCAGGGAGGCGGCGGCGAACCAGACCGTGCCGATCACGAAGATCCGGCGCCGGCCGAAGCGGTCGCCGAGCGACCCGCCGAGCAGGATCAGGGACGCCAGCGAGAGGAAGTAGCCGTTGACCACCCACTGCAGCTGCACCAGCGAGGCGTCGAGGTCGGTGCCGATGGTGCGCAGCGCGACGTTGACGACCGTCCCGTCGAGCAGGGTGAGCCCGGAGCCGAGGGTGGCGGCCGCGATGATGCCGCGGCCCTGCGGTGTCCCCCAGGCGACTCCGCTCACGGACGAGGACCGGGTCGTGTGCCCTCGAGCACCCGGCCCGCGAGCCAGGCGATGTCGGCAGCGGTCTTCTCGGGCGAGTCCGATGGCTGCATCACGTGGCTGAGCACGACGCGCACGACCATGTCGATGGCGGGTCCGAGGTGGGCCGGCTCGATGCCGGGGTGGTACGGCGCGACGCGGGCACCGACGACGTCCTTGGCCACGCCGAGCAGCGAGCCCGCGTTGGTCGTCAGCAGCGGGAGCAGCTCGGTGTCGGCGCCGTGGGTGGCGCTGACGACGGCGTGCAGGAGCGTGTTGGCGCGGGCATAGGTGAGCACGTCGCGCACCGACCCCTCGATCGCGCGGGTGAGGTCGTCGGGCTCGGCGTCGAAGGCCTGCTCCACCACGGCCAGGAACCGGACGAGCTCCTCCAGCACCATCGCCTCGGCCAGGGCGGGCTTGTTCCCGACCTCGTTGTAGACCGTCTGCCGGCTCACGCCGACCGTGTCGGCCACCCGGGCCATGGTGACCGCGGCCCAGCCCGTCGAGGTGGTCATCTCGACGGCTGCCGCGACGATGCGGTCGCGGGTGGTGGCCATGGCCGCGAGTCTAGGCAGCAGCCGCTGCGCCCGCCCCGGTGGCGTACGCCGCTCGCTGCCGCCGGGTGCTCAGGCCACGGACCTCTCCGGCTCGCAGGGGACGAAGTCGACCTTGTCGCGCACCCCACAGTCGGGGCAGCACCAGTCGGCCGGGATGTCGGCCCAGGCCGTGCCGGCGGCGAAGCCCTCGTGCTCGTCGCCGGACGCCACCTCGTAGACGTACTCACAGGAGGGACAGCGGGCCGCGAGCACCTCCCCCTGCGGGTCGAGTGCGGCGGTCGCGTCGGCCGCGGGGCCGCGCACTCGACCCGCCTCGGCGTCGTAGCGGCGCAGGTAGGCCTCACGCTTGCGCGGGCTGATGTTGGCGAGCGACACGTCGCCGCCGAGGTGGTCGACGACGCGCTGGTCCATCACGCGGCGCCACACGGCGGGGACGATCGCGAGCACGATCATCCCGGCGTAGCCGGTCGGGAGGACCGGGCTCTCCTCGAAGTCGCGCAGGGACTGGTAGCGCCGGGTCGGGTTGGCGTGGTGGTCGCTGTGGCGCTGCAGGTGGTAGAGCAGGACGTTGGTCGCGATGTTGTTGGAGTTCCAGCTGTGGCCGGGCAGGACCCGCTCGTAGCGCTGACGCTCGCCCTCGCCGACCTTCTGGCGCAGCATCCCGTAGTGCTCCATGAAGTTGACGACCTCCAGGAGCGAGAACCCGACGACCGCCTGGATCACGAGGTACGGCGCCACCTCGAGGCCGAACGCCACGAGGACCGCGGCCCAGAGGACGACCGACATCAGCCACGCGTTGAGCACGTCGTTGTCGAGGCGCCACGGGCTCTGCTTGCGGCGCGCGAGCCTGCGCTTCTCCAGCCGCCAGGCCGACGCCAGGGAGCCGCCGACCGTGCGGGGCCAGAACTGGTAGAAGTTCTCGCCGAGCCGCGCACTGGCCGGGTCCTCGGGGGTGGCGACGCGGACGTGGTGGCCGCGGTTGTGCTCGATGTAGAAGTGGCCGTAGAAGACCTGCGCCAGCGCGATCTTGGAGAGCCAGCGCTCGTTGGCCTCCTTCTTGTGGCCGAGCTCGTGGGCGGTGTTGATGCCGATGCCGCCGATGCACCCGATGGAGATGGCCAGGCCGATCTTGTCGATCGTGGAGAGCGGCATGTCGGCAAGCACGCCGAACGCGTCCCACCCGCCCACGACCGCCATCGCGCCGAGGAACCCGACGTACTGGATCGGCAGGAAGAGATAGGTGATCCAGCGGTAGTAGCGGTCCTGCTCGAGCGCCTCGATCACGTCGTCCGGCGGGTTCGACCGGTCGAGCCCGGCGACCAGGTCGATCGCCGGGACGATGCCGAGGATCACGATCGGCCCGACCCAGAAGAAGACGCTCCAGCCGGTGGCGACGTACCCGCCGAAGGCGATGAACGCGAGGCTGGGCACGACGAGGCCGATCAGCCAGAGGTAGCGCTTCTGGTCCCTCCAGAGCTCGGTCGTGCCGTCCGGCACGGTGCCGCTGGGAGCGAGGTGGGTGGGATAGCCGGGCATCTCGGGACCTCCTGCTTCGGGTTTACATGACCATACGATCTGTAAAGCGGTTTGACAAGAGGTGTCCTTCTGTCAAGTGGTCACGTCCTGACGTCCGGCGATGGGGATCACGCCGGACTACACCGTGGACGGGACGGCGTACCCCCTGCCCTTCACGAACAAGTAGCCGGTCGACGCCGCTAGGGTTCGCTCCATGGAGCACCCCATCGGCATCGACTTCGGCGGCACCGGGATCAAGGGCGCCCCGGTGAACCTCGATCGCGGCGACTTCGCCCAGGACCGGGTCCGGATCGACACGCCCAAGCCGGCGGACCCGCAGTCCGTCGCGGCGGTCTTCCAGCAGATCGTCGACAGCTTCCCGTCGTCCACCACACCGGTCGGCGTCACCGTCCCCGGCATCGTGCGACGCGGGGTCGTCCTCTCCGCGGCCAACATCGACAAGTCGTGGATCCGCGAGGACGCCGACGCGATCTTCACCGAGGCCCTCGGCCGCGAGGTCCACGTCGTCAACGACGCCGACGCCGCGGGACTTGCGGAGGCGGAGTACGGCGCCGCGAAGGGTCGCGGCGGCATGGTCATGGTCATCACGCTCGGCACCGGCATCGGGTCGGCCCTCATCTGGGACGGCGAGCTCGTGCCCAACACCGAGATGGGTCACCTGGAGATCGACGGTGCCGTCGCCGAGACGCGGGCAGCGACGAGCGCCCGCGAGCGTGACGGCCTGAGCTGGGAGGCGTGGTCGGAGCGGCTCACGGCGTACTTCCGCCACCTGGAGCGACTCTTCACCCCCGACCTCTTCGTCGTCGGCGGCGGCGTCAGCAAGTCGTGGGAGAAGTTCGGCCACCTGATCGAGATCGAGACCGAGCTGGTGCCCGCCAAGCTGGAGAACCGCGCCGGCATCGTCGGCGCCGCCCTCGTCGCGCAGCGCAAGGCCGGCCAGGAGGACTGAGGCCCCGTCAGGCCTCCAGCACCTGCTCGAAGGCGGCGATCGCGCCGCGCAGGTAGCGCTCCACGACCTCGCGCTCCTCGGCACTGAACTCCCGGTCGAGCCGGTCGAGCGCGACGAACATCGGCAGCAGGTGGCCGACCACCTCGCCGCGACCGGAGTCGGTGAGCACGAGCTCCGTACGCCGCCGGTCGGCTGGGTGCGGGCGCCGCTCGACATGGCCCCTGGAGGCCAGGCGGTCGACGATCCCGGTCGCCGCGGCGGTCGAGACCTCCAGGCGCCGCGCGACCTCCGCCGGACCGATCTGCTCGCGGCTGAGGTGCTCGAGGGTCACCAGCTCGGTGTCGCTGATGCCGGCGCGGCGGGCGACGACGTGGTTGACCCGGGCGCCGGTGGTCAGCAGCTCGCGCAGCGCGACCAGCGTGCCGGTCGCGTCCCATCCGGGGCTCGGCTCGTGCGGTGCCATGCCGCCTCCTGTCGGGACTTGCCGTGCTCGCACGATATCGCTAATTTACTTAGCAATCTCCTGCCTGAGCGACCCCGATCCTAGGAACTGCCGTGTCCCACCACCAGTCTCCCGCGCTTGCCCGCTTCGTCGCCGGCCGTCGGACGGCCTGGCTCGTGGCCCTCGTGCCGCTGCTCGTCGCGATCGCCGTCCTCGCGCTGGTGCCCGAGGGCGATCGCGACGCGAAGGCCACCGACACCCTCCCGGCCGGCGCGGACTCCACCCTCGCCGTCGAGCTCGCCGACCAGCTGCCGGACGACGAGGGCCAGGTCGCCATCGTGCTCTGGACCGCGGACTCGGGAGAGCTGGACGGGGCGGTGCAGGACGACCTCACCCAGCAGGCCGTCGCGCTCCTGCAGAAGAGCGGCGGGGCGGGCGGCGCGCCGGCAGGCGGTGCCGGTGAGTCCCCCGTCGTCGTCGCGGAGGACGGCACCGCGGCCTTCGTCGCGGTGCCGGTGACCTCGTCGTCGGCGACCGACAACATCGACCAGGTCGAGGACCTCCGCGCGGACCTGCGCGCCGACGCCCCGGACGGCGTGACCGTCCAGGTCACCGGGCCGGCCGGCATCCAGGCCGACATCGGCCAGGTCTTCGACGGCGCAGACTTCCGGCTGCTGCTGTCGACCGCGGGGATCGTCGCGCTGCTGCTGATCATCACCTACCGCAGCCCGCTGCTGTGGCTGGTGCCGCTCACGGTCGTCGGCGTGGCCGACCGGCTCGCCGCCGTGGTCTCGACCAACGTGCTCGAGGTCGCCGGACTGGCCTGGGACGAGTCGACGATCGGCATCCTGAGCGTCCTCGTGTTCGGTGCCGGCACCGACTACGCACTGCTGCTGATCTCGCGCTACCGCGACGAGCTCAAGACCACCGACTCCCGTCACGAGGCGATGGCGCACGCGCTTGCCCGCACCACCGAGGCCGTCGTCTCGAGCGCGACGACCGTGGTGCTCGGCCTGCTCACCCTGCTGCTCTCGGCCATCCCGACGACTCGCGGCCTCGGCGTGGCGTGTGCGGTCGGCGTGCTGGTCGCGGCGGCGTTCGCGCTCGTGGTCCTGCCGGCCGCGCTGGTGCTCTTCGGTCGCTGGATCTTCTGGCCGCGGGTGCCGCGCGTCGGCGACGCCGTGCTCGTCGACTCGGACTCGCTCTGGCACCGCGTCGGCAAGGCCGTCGCCCGGCGCCCACGCACGTTCGTGGTCGGCACCGTCGCCGGCCTGGCCGTGCTGGCATCCGGCACCCTGTCGATCACCACCGGTCTCGACCCCGCCGACCAGTTCCTGCAGCGACCCGAGGCGATCTCGGCCGCCGAGCGGCTCGGCGAGTCGTTCCCGGCCGGCACGAGCGACCCCGTCCAGGTGGTCACCCGCGACCAGCCCGAGCAGGTGCTGGAGGCCGTCGAGGGCGTCGACGGTGTCGACTCCGCGCGGATCACGACCAGCGGCGACGGCATCGCCCGCGTCGACGCCGTACCCGACGCGGAGCCCGGCAGCGACGACGCGCAGGCGATCGTCGTCGCCGTGCGCGCCGCGGTGGCCGACCTCGACGACACCCACGTCGGCGGCGGGGACGCGGAGTCGCTCGACGCGGGCGACTACGCCGCGCAGGACCGGCTGGTCATCCTGCCGCTGATCCTCGCGCTGGTGCTGGGCGCGCTGCTCCTGCTGCTGCGGTCGGTCGTCGCGCCGCTGCTGCTCGTCGCGACGGTCGTGGCGACGTACGCCGCCAGCATGGGCGCGTCGTGGCTGCTCTTCCGCACGGTCTTCGGCTTCGACGCGATGGACACCGGCGTGCCGCTGCTGGCGTTCCTCTTCCTCGTCGCGCTCGGCGTCGACTACAACATCTTCCTCGTCACCCGCGCCCGCGAGGAGGCGCGCGAGCACGGCACCCGGACCGGCATGCTCCGCGCGCTGACCGCTACCGGCGGCGTGATCACCAGCGCCGGCATCGTGCTGGCCGCGGTGTTCGCCGTGCTCGGCGTGCTGCCGCTGGTCGTGCTGGCGCAGCTCGGCGCGATCATCTTCGTGGGCGTGCTGCTCGACACGCTCGTCGTACGCACGGTGCTGGTGCCGGCCCTCGCGCTGACCCTCGGCGAGAAGTTCTGGTGGCCGCGGAAGGTGAGCGAGAAGGTGAGCGGCTAGCTCTCCCGGCCGCTGATCGCCGAGGCGACGCGCTTGGTCACGTCGGGGTGGAACACGCTCGGGATGATGAACGCCGGGTGCAGCTCCTCGGCGCTGACGGTGTCGGCGATGGCCTTCGCCGCCCTGAGCAGCATGTCGATGGTGACGTCCTCGGCGCCGGCGTCGAGCAGGCCGCGGAAGACGCCGGGGAAGGCCAGGACGTTGTTGATCTGGTTGGGGTAGTCGGAGCGGCCCGACGCCACGACCGCGGCGTACTTGCCGGCCTCGGCCGGGTCCACCTCCGGGTCGGGGTTCGCGAGCGCGAACACCACCGGCTTGGCTGCCATCGCCGGGATCCACTCGGCGTCGAGGATGTTCGGCGCGGACACGCCGACGAAGACGTCGGCGTCGACGAGCACGTCCTGGAGCGAGCCGGTCGCGCGGCGCGGGTTGGTGGCCGCGGCGAGCTCCACGTGGGCGACCGACAGCGAGTCGTCGTCCGCGGAGAGCGCGCCGTCGCGGTCGACGACCACGACGTCCTTCGCCCCGGCCGCGAGCAGCAGCGTCACGATCGCCGTCCCGGCGGCACCGGCACCGGACACCACGATCCGCACCCCGGCGAGCTCCTTCTCGACGCAGCGCAGCGCGTTGGTCAGCGCGGCGAGGACGACGATCGCGGTGCCGTGCTGGTCGTCGTGGAAGACCGGGATGTCGAGCGACTCGCGCAGCCGGCGCTCGATCTCGAAGCAGCGCGGCGCGGCGATGTCCTCGAGGTTGATGCCGCCGAACCCGGGCGCGATCATCTCGACCGCGCGCACGATCTCGTCGGTGTCCTGGGTGGCCAGGCAGATCGGCCACGCGTCGATGTCGGCGAACCGCTTGAACAGCGCGGCCTTGCCCTCCATCACCGGCATCGCGGCACCCGGGCCGATGTTGCCGAGGCCGAGGACGGCGGAGCCGTCGGTCACCACGGCGACCGAGTTGCCCTTGATGGTGAGCTTCCGGACGTCCTCGGGATTGTGGTAGATCGCCATCGACACGCGACCCACCCCGGGCGTGTACGCCATCGACAGGTCGTCACGGGTGCGCAGCGGCACCTTGGACTGCACCGAGATCTTGCCGCCCAGGTGCAGCAGGAAGGTGCGGTCGCTGACCTTGTGCACCGTCACGCCCTCGACCGCCGTGACCCCGGCCACGAGCTCCTCGGAGTGGCTCGCGTCGGAGGCCGAGCACGTCACGTCGACCACCAGCCGGTCGTGCCGCGACTCCGTCACGTCGATCGCGGTCACCACACCGCCCGACGCGGCGATCTGGGTCGCGACGGCGCCGACGACGCCGTGGTCGGGCGCGGTGTACAACCGCATGGTGATCGAGTAGGACGACGCGGTTGCTGCCATGTCGTGCACCCTTCCCCTCAGCCGGGGTTACGCACAAGTCACCTGCCCCTAGGCTCGCGTCGTGGACACAGAGTTCGTCGACTCCCCCGACCGCCACCGCTACGAGCTCCGCTCCGGCGAGGAGGTGCTCGGGTTCGTCGCCTACCGGCTCCGGGACGGCGTGATCACCCTCGTGCACACCGAGGTGGACCCGGCCCACGAGGGTCAGGGCCACGCGGCCACGCTCGCCCGGGGTGCGCTCGACGACGCCCGGTCGCGCGGGCTGCGCGTCGTGCCGTCGTGCCCCTACGTGGCGTCGTACGTCGAGAAGCACCCGGACTACGCCGACCTCATCGACTGAGCCGCCTAGCGCACGACGCTGTCGGTGATCGTCCGGCTCGCGCCGAGGAAGAAGATCCCGGGCAGCGTCTCGAACCCGTCGCTCGGGTTGTCGAGGAGCCGCGAGCCGTCGATGGTCAGGGTGCCGGTGCGGTCGTTGGAGACGAAGAAGATCGCACCGCCGCCCTCGCGGGCATGGTTGCGGGTGATCGTCGAGTCCTCGACGACGAGGTGGATGGCGTTGCCGTCCAGGTAGATCGCGCCGCCCGATCCACCGCCGGGGGTGCCCGCGCGCTGGGGGTTCGCCCCACGACCGATGGCGCGGTTGTCGGTGAAGGTCGACGACGAGATCCGCCACGAGACACCGATGCTGCTGAGCGCCGCGCCGTTGCTGCACCTGCCGCCGGTGAAGGTCGAGCGACGCACGACCACGGGTCGGTCGCGGTGCTGGTCGAGGACGCGTACGGCGCCCCCGCCGAGGTCGGGGCCGGTCCGGTCGCAGCGGTTGTCGACGAAGGTCGAGTCGAGGATCCGGAGCCGGCCGCCGCGGGCGAAGATCGCGCCGCCGCCCCCGCCGTCGACGGTCTCGCCCGTCGCGTTGCCGTCCGCGAACCGCATCCGCTTCAGCACGAGCAGCGGCTCGGCCTGGTCGTTGCAGTGCGACGTCGTCCAGACCTGGGCGCGGTCGCAGGTGTTCAGGTAGAGGATCCGGCGTCGGCCCTGCCCACTGAGGGTGACCAGGCCGCCGCCGTCGAGCACGACCCGCGCCGAGGTGTTGACCACCTTCGCGGTCCGCCTCATCGTGATCGTGACCGGCTGCGGACCGCAGTCGAAGGTGATCACGCCACCCCTCGCCACCGCCCGTACGACGGCGCGCGAGGTGCACGACCCGGGGGTGCCGGTGCCGACGACGGTGCCCGCGGCGCGCGCGTCCTCGACGACTCCGGCCCCGGCCGGTGCTGTCGACGCCACCACCACCGCGGCGACGACCGCCGCGGCGAGGACGCGGGCCCGGCTCACTGTGCCTGCTCTCTCACAGGGCCTTCTCGATGTCCTTGGTGAGCTTCTCGGGCTCGGTGGTCGGCGCGTAGCGATCGATGACCTGCCCGTCGCGGCCGACGAGGAACTTGGTGAAGTTCCACTTGATCTTGCTCCCGAGCAGCCCGCCCTTGGAGTCCCTCAGCCAGTGGAACAACGGGTGCGCGTCGTCGCCGTTGACCTCGACCTTGCTGAACAGCGGGAAGGTCACCCCGAAGTTGCGCTCGCAGAAGTCGGAGATGTCCGCCTCGTTGCCCGGCTCCTGGTTCCCGAACTGGTCGCACGGGAAGCCGAGGACGACCAGGCCCTCGTCCTCGTAGGTGTCGTGCAGCTCCTGCAGGCCCTTGTACTGGCCGGTGAACCCGCACTGGGAGGCCGTGTTGACCACGAGCACGACCTTGCCGTCGTACTGCGAGAGGTCCGTGTCCGTGCCGTCGATCGAGGCCGCCGAGAAGTCGGAGAGGGTCGTCATGCTCCCGAGTCTGCCACCCAGGGTTCACCGAACCCTCCCCCGACGGCCCGCTCGGACAACGGCTTGCGGCAGGGGGCTCGAAGGCCTGCCGCGGCAAGGTCGAGGTGCGGGCCTTCGACGGCCTCGGCTGAGCGGGCGTACGGCCCCTGAAATGCACGAAGGCCCCGGAGATCCGGGGCCTTCGTCACTGTGCGCGAGGGGGGATTTGAACCCCCACGCCCTTTCGGACACTGCGACCTGAACGCAGCGCGTCTGCCGTTCCGCCACTCGCGCGTGAAGCGGGCTCAGGCTACCCCAGGCGTTGGGGGCCTTCCCAATCGGCTGAGGCTGCCCGCAGGGCTTCCAGTCCCGAACTTGAGCCTCACCCCCGAAACTTCGGGGTGGAGGCTCCAGTTTCCCCGGGTACCCGGGGAAACTGACGCGCCGAGGAGAGGCCCGGCGAGGCCGTCACCCCCACAGCGGGGCGGCAGCATGGCGCGACGGCGACCGGCCGGTACGCTCGTCGGCACCGGTCGGGCGGCGTGTGCCGCCTGCCCACCACGAGCCCCGACCAGACGAAGATCCGAGCGCGAGGAGAGGAGGACCGGGTTGAACGCCCTGCAGCGCTTCGAGCAACGCCTCGAGTCCGTCATCTCCGGTGTCTTCGCCCGCGCCTTCCGCAGCGCGGTGCAGCCGGTCGAGATCGCCGCCGCGCTCCAGCGCGAGTGCGACAACAACGCGCAGGTGATGAGCCGTCAGCGCCGGCTCGTGCCCAACGACTTCCACGTCGAGCTGTCCGCGACCGACCTCGAGCGGATGCTCGGCCTGGGCCGCGCGCTCGAGCAGGACCTCGTCGACCAGCTGCAGGACCACGCCGACGCGCAGGGCTACGTCTTCACCGGTCCGGTCACGGTGGCCTTCGAGGACGCCGACGACCTCACCACGGGGCGCTTCCGGATCCGCAGCAAGGCGCAGGCCAGCGTCACCGACAACGACCAGCGCACCCGCACCCGCGCCTCGCACGCCACCCTCGAGGTCAACGGCACGCGCCACCCGCTGCGCCCGCCCGGCCTGGTGATCGGCCGCGGCACCGAGGCCGACCTCCGGATCAACGACCCCGGCGTCAGCCGCCGCCACATCGAGCTCGAGGTCACCGTCGACGGCGTCGAGGCCGTCGACCTCGGCTCGACCAACGGGATCCTGGTCGACGGGTCCAAGGTCGGCCGGGCGCGGCTGCGCGACGGCTCCACGATCAAGATCGGGCACACCGAGATGACCGTGCGCATCGACGGCGGTCGGGACGAGGCCGGGGGATGGAATGTCTGAGCTGACCCTCTTCCTCATCCGGGCGGCGTTCCTCGCGATCCTCTGGATCTTCGTGCTGTCCGCGATCTCGGTGATCCGCTCCGACATGTTCGGCGCCCGCGTGCCCGAGACCGCGCGCGGTGCCGCTCCCGCGCCCGAGCGCCGCCGCAACGCCAAGGCCAACCGCAAGCCCCGCCGCGGCGCGCCCACCCACCTGCTGGTGGTCGAGGGCGAGAACCCCGGCACCCGCGCCGAGCTCGCCGACGCCCCGCTCCTCATCGGTCGCGGCAGCGACGCGGCGATCAAGCTCGACGACGACTACGTCTCCACCCGGCACGCGCGCATCGCGGCGAGCGGCGACGAGTGGTTCGTCGAGGACCTCGGCTCCACCAACGGCACCTACGTCGGTCCGGTCCGCATCACGCAGCCCACCACCATCGCCCTCGGGGTCCAGGTCCGCGTCGGCAAGACCATCCTGGAGCTGCGGAAGTGATGTTCCTCCACTACTCCGCGATCTCCGACGTCGGGCGCGTACGCCGGGAGAACCAGGACAGCGGCTACGCCGGACCGTTCCTGCTGACGGTCTGCGACGGCGTCGGCGGCGCGGTCCGCGGCGACCTCGCGTCGAGCACGGCCGTGCAGGCGCTGCGCAAGCTCGACCAGCAGCCCGACGAGGACCTCCTCGGCCAGGTCGCGGGTGCGGTGCACCGCGCCGACGACCGGATCGCCGAGATCGTCGAGGAGGACCCCGCCCTCAACGGCACGTCCACGACCGCGACGGTCGTGCTCTTCGACGGCAACCGGTTCGGCGTCGGCCACATCGGCGACAGCCGCGCCTACCTCTACCGCCGGGGCGAGCTGCGACAGCTGACCCACGACCACACGTTCGTGCAGTCGCTCATCGACGAGGGCCGGATCACCGAGGAGCAGTCGCGCACCCACCCGCACCGCAACCTCATCCTCAAGGCACTCGACGGCATCCGCCACGAGGAGCCCGACCTCTTCGAGTTCCCGGCCGAGATCGGCGACCGCGTCTTCGTGTGCAGCGACGGTGCCTGCGGCACGCTCTCCGACGACCGGATGAAGGACATCCTCGGCACCGGCACACCCGACTTCGCGGCGATCGAGCTCGTGCGCGCGAGCCTCGAGGCCGGCAGCACGGACAACGTCACGTGCATCGTCGCCGACGTCGCCGAGGAGGCGCCGGACGAGGACCTCCAGCCCCTGCTGGTGGGCGCCGCCGCCGACCTGCCGCGTCGGATGCCCATCGGCGGCGGGGTCGCAGGTGCCGTCGGCGGCCTCTTCCGCGGACATCGCTCCGGTGACACCGGCGAGATCCCGCCGGTGCCGGGCGACGCACCCGAGGGTGCGTTCGCCGCCGACCCCATCGATCCCGAGACCGCCCGCTACGCGCCGCGTGCGCCCGGCCGCTACACGTTCCTGCGGCGGCTGATGGTCGCCGCCGTCCTGCTCGGCCTCACGTGGGTCGTGCTCGCCGCCGGCTGGTCGTGGAGCCAGCAGCAGTTCTACGTCGGCGACCAGGACGGCAAGGTCGCGATCTTCCGCGGCGTCGACGCCGACCTGCCCGGCATCTCCCTCTCCCACGCCTACGAGGTCACCGACGTCGACCTCGAGCGGCTCAGCGACATCGACGCCGAGACGGTCCGCCAGGGCATCGAGGCCGACGACCTGGACGAGGCCCGGCGCACCGTCGACAACTACGCGGCGCGCCAGGACGTCGAGGCGGGTTGACGGGCAGGCTGCGATGAGTCAGACCGGATCCCTCCTGGGCTTCGTGCACCGGCGTCGCCGGGGCGCGGAGCTGTTCCTGCTCGTCCTCGCGCTGGCCGTCGGCATCGGGGCGTACGCCGCCGTCGGCCTCGGCGTCGAGGGTGCAGTGCCTGCCGACCTCGTCGGCTACGGCGGCTGGCTCACCGGCCTGATCGTCGCCGCGCACATCACCGTGCGCCTCGTGGCGCCGTACGCCGACCCGGTGCTGCTGCCCCTCGTCGCCGCTCTCAACGGGCTCGGCCTCGCGGTCATCCACCGGCTCGACCTCACCTACGAGGCGCTGGGCGAGGAGCAGCACACCTTCGCCCGCCAGCAGCTCACGTGGATGACGCTCGGCGTGGTCCTCTTCATCGCCGCGCTGTTCCTGCTGCGCGACCACCGGGTCCTCCAGCGACTGACCTACACCGCCGGCATGGTCGGCATCCTGCTGCTGGTCCTGCCCTTCCTGCCCGTCATCGGGCGCAACATCAACGGCGCCCGCATCTGGATCAACGTCGCCGGCTTCAGCTTCCAGCCGGGCGAGGTCGCCAAGGTGCTGCTGGTGGTCGCCTTCTCCGGCTACCTCGTGCTCCACCGCGACGCCCTCGCGCTCGCGGGCCGCCGGGTCGTCTTCATCGATCTCCCCCGCGGACGCGACCTCGGTCCGATCCTGGCGATGTTCGGCGTCTCGATGATGATCCTGGTGCTGCAGAACGACCTCGGCTCCTCCCTCCTCTTCTTCGGGCTGTTCCTCGCCATGCTCTACGTCGCCACCGAGCGACCGGGCTGGCTCGTCGTCGGCGCCCTCATGTTCGGTGCCGGCGCGCTCGCGGCGTACACGTTCGTCGGCAACGTGCAGAACCGCTTCAACTTCTGGTTGAACCCGCTCGACTACTACGACGACTCCCCCGGCAGCTACCAGCTGGTCGAGGCGCTGTTCGGCCAGGGCTGGGGCGGCCTGATCGGGCGCGGGCTGGGCAACGGCTTCCCCGAGCGGGTGCCGTTCGCCTACTCCGACTTCATCGTGTCCACGATCGGCGAGGAGCTCGGCCTGACGGCGGTCATGGCGATCATCGTCTGCTACGGACTCATCGTCGAGCGCGCGCTGCGGATCGCGCTGATCTCGCGCGACGGCTTCGGCAAGCTGATGGCCGTCGGCCTCGGCTCGATCGTCGCCCTGCAGGTCTTCGTCGTCATCGGCGGCGTCACCGGGCTCATCCCGCTGACCGGCCTGACCACGCCGTTCCTGTCCTACGGCGGGTCGTCGCTCGTCGCCAACTGGGTGATCATCGCCCTGCTGCTGCGGATCTCCGACCAGGCCCGGCGCCCCGCGCCGCGGCTCGACCCGGTCGACGACACGTCCGACGACAGCGAGTCGACCCAGGTGGTGAAGCTGCGATGAACAAGCCGATCCGCGTCGTGTCCGTGTTCTGCCTGGTCCTGTTCCTGTCGCTGCTCGTGAACGCGACGTACCTGATGTACGTCCGCGCGGACGGGTTGTCCGACGACCCGCGCAACCGACGCATCATCACCGCGACGTTCTCCCGCGAGCGCGGCGCGATCCTGGTGGGCAAGGAGGCGATCGCGCGCAGCGTGCCGTCCGACGACAAGTACAAGTTCCAGCGCACCTACTCCGAGCCGTTCAAGTACGCCCCGATCACCGGCTACTTCTCGTGGTTCAACCAGACCGGCGTCGAGCGCTCGCAGAACGCCGTGCTCGCCGGCGACGACTCGCGCCTCTTCGTCACCCGGCTGGTCGACCTGCTGAGCAACACCGACCCCCAGGGCGGCAACGTCCAGCTGACCATCGACCGTGCAGCGCAGGACGCCGCCTGGAACGGCCTCGAGGCCCTGCCGGGCGACGCCCAGGGCGCGGTGGTCGCCATCCAGCCCACCACCGGCCGGATCCTGGCGATGGCGTCGACCCCCACCTTCGACCCCAACGCCTTCGCCTCCCACGACTTCTCCGCGGTGAGCGACCTGGGCAAGCAGCTCAACGCCGACGAGCGCGAGCCGCTGATCAACCGGACCATCGGCACCACCCTGCCGCCGGGATCGACGTTCAAGCTCGTCACGGCGGCCGCGGCCATCGAGTCGGGCAACTACGACGCCGACTCGATGGTGCCCGGCGGCTTCCGGTTCCAGCTCCCGCAGTCCGAGACCACCATCGGCAACTACGACGACGGCAACTGCGGTGGCCGCCGGATCACCCTGACCCAGGCGCTCCAGGTGTCGTGCAACGTCACCTTCCTGACCCTGGCCAACGAGCTCGGCAACGAGGCCATGGCCGAGCAGGCGGAGAAGTTCGGCTTCAACGACACCTCGCTCGAGGACCTCGGCGGCCAGGCACAGTCGCTCTACCCGCGCGACATGGACCCGCCCCAGACCGCGATGTCGGGCATCGGCCAGTCGAGCGTGACCGCGACCCCGCTGCAGATGGCGATGGTCGCGGCAGCGATCGCCAACGACGGCGACGTGATGCGGCCCTACGTCGTCGACGAGGTCCGCGCCCCCAACCTCTCGGTGCTCGACCGCACCGACCCGCAGAGCATCAGCAAGGCGATCTCCAGCACGACCGCCGACGAGCTCACCAAGATGCTCGTGGCCACCGTCGCCGACGGCACCGCCGCCCCGGCCCAGATCCCGGGCGTCGAGGTGGCGGGCAAGACCGGCACCGCGCAGTCGTCGGGCGACCGTCCTCCCTACGCATGGTTCGTCTCCTTCGCCCCCGCCAACGATCCCCGGGTCGCCGTCGCCGTCCTGGTCCAGTCGAGCGACACCTCGCCGGACGAGATCGGCGGCGGCGTGCTCGGCGGGCCGATCGCCAAGGCGATCATGGAGGCGGTGATCATGCCGTGACCGCGCTCACGCCCGGGGGACACGTCGACGAGGCCCGCCGCTACGTCCTCGAGTCCCGCATCGCCACCGGCGGGATGGGCGAGGTCTGGTCGGCTCGCGACACCGTGCTCGACCGGGCGGTCGCGGTGAAGGTGCTCAAGACGGAGTACGCCGACGACCCGCTCTTCCGGCAGCGCTTCGAGACCGAGGCCCGGCATGCCGCCGCTCTCCAGCACGCCGGCATCGCGTCGGTCTACGACTACGGCGCGAGCTCGCTCGACGACGGCTCGTCGACCCCGCGCCCCTACCTCGTGATGGAGCTCGTCGAGGGGCAGCCGCTGTCGGCGCTGCTGCGCCCGCGAGCGCCGCTCGACCCCGACGTGGCGCGCGACCTCGTCGCGCAGGCGGCCACCGCCCTCGGCGTGGCGCACGCAGCCGGCATCGTGCACCGCGACGTCAAGCCCGCCAACCTGCTCGTCACGCCCGACCGGCGGGTCAAGGTCACCGACTTCGGCATCGCCCGGGCGGCCGAGGGGATGGGCCTCACGCAGACCGGCGAGGTGATGGGCACCCCGGCCTACATCTCGCCGGAGCAGGCCGAGGGCGGGACGGCCACCGCCGCGTCCGACGTCTACTCCCTCGGCGTCGTCGCCTTCGAGTGCCTGGTGGGCGCCAAGCCCTTCGTGGCCGACAGCCCGGTCGCCACCGCGATCGCCCACCTCCGCAACCCGGTGCCCGAGCTGCCCGACTCGGTGCCGGCCGACCTCGCGGCCGTCGTACGCCGCTCGCTGTCCAAGGCGCCGACCGATCGCTTCACCGACGGCACGGCCTTCGCGCAGGCGCTCCGCGACCCGGGGTCGGTTGCCGCGGCCACGGTGGTCGCGCCCGCCGTCGTGCCCCCGGTCGCCGACGGCACCCAGGTCATGTCCGCTGCGCCCACGACCGCCCCCCAGCCCGCCGTCCAGCCCGCCCCCCAGCCCGTCGCCGCCAGGCGCGAGCGGCGTACGGCCCCGGCACTGCCGTGGGGGCTCATCATCGGGATCGCCGCGGTCCTCCTCGCGGTGGTGGTCGCCGTCTGGCTGGGCAACCGTGACGCTGAGCCGACGTCCGGCACCGACGAGCAGACGCAGACCCCGAGCCAGACGCCGAGCCAGTCGCCGTCCGAGTCACCGTCGGAGACGCCCACCGAGACCCCGACCGAGACCCCGACCGAGACCGAGACCGAGCCCGAGCCGACAACCGTCGAGGTCGACCCCGCGTCCTACGTCGGGCGAGACCGCAAGGACGTCGAGAAGGAGCTGCGTGAGCTGGGGCTCAAGCCGGTCGGGGTCGAGCTGGAGAACCCGGGCGACCAGCCGGAGGGCATCGTGGAGTCCGTCGAGCCCAGCGGCACGCTGGAGGACGGCGATGAGGTGTCGGTCAGCTACTGGGCCAAGGTGTCGGGGAAGCAGGACGACGAGGAAGGGAGCGAGGGCGGATGACGACGCCGGAGCCGACACTGATCGGTGGCCGCTACGAGCTCGGCGAGGCCCTCGGCCGCGGCGGGATGGCCGAGGTGCGCAAGGGCAAGGACCTGCGGCTCGGCCGTACGGTCGCGGTCAAGAGACTGCGCACCGACCTCGCGAGCGACGCCACCTTCCAGGCCCGCTTCCGTCGCGAGGCGCAGTCGTCCGCGTCGCTCAACCACCCCTCGATCGTGTCGACCTACGACACCGGCGAGGAGATGGCGACCGACGGGTCCGGTGTCGCCCAGCCCTACATCGTGATGGAGTGCATCGAGGGGCGCACCCTCCGCGACATCCTGCGCGAGGGCCGCAAGATCCTGCCCGAGCGCGCCCTGGAGATCACCAGCGGCGTCCTGTCGGCGCTCGACTACAGCCACCGCGCCGGCATCATCCACCGCGACATCAAGCCCGGCAACGTGATGCTCACGCCCTCCGGCGACGTCAAGGTGATGGACTTCGGCATCGCCCGCGCGATCTCCGACGCGTCCTCCACGATGACGCAGACCGCTGCCGTCGTCGGCACCGCGCAGTACCTGTCGCCCGAGCAGGCGCGCGGCGAGACCGTCGACTCCCGCTCCGACGTCTACTCCACCGGCTGCCTGCTCTACGAGCTGCTGACCGGCCGACCGCCGTTCGTCGGCGACAGCCCGGTCGCCGTCGCCTACCAGCACGTCCGCGAGCAGGCCTCGCCCCCGTCCGACCTCGACGACCAGCTGGATCCCGAGATCGACGCCATCGTGATGAAGTCGCTCGCCAAGCGGGTCGAGGACCGCTACCAGAGCGCGGCGGCGATGAAGTCGGACATCGAGCGCTACCTCGCCGGTCACCCGATCCAGGCACCGGCCGTCGTGCTGGTGCCCGAGACGCAGTACGACACCCCTACCGCCGAGGCGACGACGACGATGGCCGCGGCCGCCGTGGGCGCCCCGCCGCCGCGCCGGGACGAGCCGGGGCCCAGCCGGACCGGGTGGTGGGTGCTGGCCGGGATCCTGGTCGTCGGCCTGCTGCTGGGCGGCGCCTACTTCATGAACGGCCTGCTCTTCGACGACGCGCCCGAGCGCACCGCCGTGCCCAACCTCATCGGGCTGACCGAGGACGAGGCGCGCCTCGCGATCGCCGAGAAGGGCTTCGAGGTCGGTCGGGTCGACCGCGAGACCTCCGAGACCGCACCGGCCGACACCGTGATCGAGCAGACGCCCAACCGTGACCTCTTCGCCGATCCCGGGTCGTCGGTCAACCTCGTGCTGTCGCTCGGCAAGCCCGAGGTCGAGGTCCCCTTCGTCGTCGGCACCCTCCGCAAGGAGGCACGAGCCCAGCTCGTCGCGGCCAACCTGAAGGTGCGCTTCGAGGAGGCGGACTCCGACGAGCCGAAGTTCCAGGTCCTCAGCACCGACCCGTCCGCCGGCACGCCGGTCGCCGAGGGCACCACGATCGTCGTCGTCTACTCCGACGGCCCGTCGAAGGTGCCCGACGTGCGCGGGCTCAAGCGCGGCGAGGCGGAGCGGGCCATCCGCGAGGCGGGGTTCGTCCCCGACGTACGCGTCGACGCGGCGTCGGTCGAGCCCAAGGGCACGGTCGTGGACCAGATCCCGGTCGGCGGCACCGCCGACGAGGGCAGCACGGTGACGATCTTCGTCTCGGCCTACGAGGAGCCTCCGCCGATCGAGACCCCGACCGAGACCCCCACGGAGACCCCCACGGAGACCCCGACGCTGCCCACCGAGAGTCCGACCACTCCCCCGCCCGCGTGACCGATGACGTTCGGCCGATGCGGTCCGGGGACTCCGGTCACTCCGGGATCGGCGTCGCGTAGGTGAGGTCGAGCAGCCCGGCGTAGGCCGGGGCGACGGCGGTGTCCAGCTCCGCCATGTCCCAGGAGACGCCACCGCCCTCGATCTCGGTGTACTCGCGGTAGATCGACAGGATCGGGTCGAGCGTCAGCTCGGCCTGGAGCCGGGCCGGGTCACCGATCCCGACGATGACGTACGGCGGCGAGTAGGGCAGCCCGTGCAACGTCACCTGGTTGCCCTCGCACTTGATGCCGGTGGTGGAGATCAACCGCTGTCCCTGGATCGTCACCGCGACCGCGCCGGCGCTCCACATCGCGTTGGCCACGGCCTGGATGTCCTGCTGGTGCACGACGAGGTCGTTGGGATCGTCCTCGTAGGCCGCGCGCGCCTCGTAGGACGCGTCGTCGAGGGTGACCTGCACCGCCGTGCCGGACCTCTCGGTCAGCCCGGCGGGATCGACGAGCGTGGCGACCTCGTCCTGCACGCGCGACACCGAGCGGTCGCCGAGACCGGCGCTGATCGCCTCGACCTCGGCGTTGAGCGAGGCCGCGGCCGCGGTGAGGTCACCCGCCTTGTCGCGCTCGGCACGGACGACGGACGCCAGGTCGGTGAGCCGGCCGCCGCGCAGGTCGAGACCGTCGCTCTGCTGCGCGCTGACGCCGAACAGCGTCCCGCTCAGCAGCACGACCAGCGGAGTCGCGACCCGCCAGACGCGGCTGCGCCCGGGGGATGAATGGGGCTGCGGCGACATGCCGACTACGCTAACCCCCCGGCGGGCGCGACCCGTCGTTTGCGACTCACCCACGTTTCCCACAGCCACAGGAGCAGCAGTGTCGAAGTCCAGCGCGATCACCACCGAGGGGAAGACCTCGCTCTTCACCGTCAGGTTCCTGATCAGCCTGCTCCTGATCGTGGCCGGCATCGGCTGGCTGGTCTTCTACTACGCGCAGGCCCGCGGCAACCCGTTCGCGTTCCCTCCGGTCGCGGGGTCCCCCAAGGCCGTCGCCGACCTCGGTGACTGGAACTACACGATCGGCTTCGGCCTGCTGATGCTCGGCCTCATGGTGTCCGCGCACCCCTCCACCCCGCTGGGTCGAGGCCGCGGCGTCGTGGTCGGCATGCTCGGCTGCTTCCTGGTCGGCCTGCTGTGGATCTGCACCTTCTACGTCTTCTCCGACGACCTCTCCAACCTCTGGGTCTTCAACGACCTCGGCCAGTGGAACCTCGTCGTCGGGATCGCGTTCATGGCGGTCGGGTTCAGCTTCGCGACCAAGTGGGAGTAGGTTCTCCCTCGACCTGAGCGATCAGGTCGGCACGATCCGCCTCGAGCGGTGAGTGAGGCGCCTTCCTGGGGAAGGGAAGGCGTCTCTCTCACCGCTCGAGTCCATTTCGGGGCGACGTGTCGGGCTCAGCGCCGAGGTTGTCAGCACGACAGGGCGGACGAGATCTCCACACTGTGGACAACACCTGTGGAGAATTACACCGGTGTAGTTGTCCACAGCTGTGTGCACACCTGTGGGGAACTTCCGGGCAACTCCCGGGCAGCACTACGCGTCAGGAGAGTGACGCGGCGCGGACCACGGCGAGCACCAGCAGGACGGCAGCGACGACGGCGAGGCCGGCCCACTGGACGACCGAACGGTTCGCCTTCGGCGCGTAGGCGATGATCGCCGCCGCGAGCGCGCCGCCGAGGAGCCCGCCGAGGTGCGCCTGCCACGAGATGTAGCGCCATCCCACGACGGTGATGACCACGCCGACGGCGAGGTTCTGCATGAGGCCCTGCGAGTTGAGGCCGGCCTTGCGGGCGACGACGAGGAGGGCCCCGAGCACGCCGAAGATCGCGCCGGACGCGCCGACCGTCGAGCCGTACTCAAAGCTGAGGAACGCGACGAGCACCGACGACGCCAGTCCGCTCAGCAGGTAGACCACCAGGAAGCGGGCCCGGCCGATGATGGCCTCGAGCGGCGGCCCGAGGATGTAGAGGGCGAACATGTTCATCGCGATGTGCCAGATCTCGACGTGCGTGAACACGCTCGACATGAGCTGCCACCACGCCCCGTCGGCGACACCCGCGTAGTCACGGACGCCGAGGCCGCTGCAGAGCGGGTGCTGGGGGTCGTAGATGTAGCCGTCGCCGGGGGCGCAGTACGCGTTGGGCCGCAGGGCGAGGAGCTCGATCAGCCGCGACCGGGACCCGCCGGTGGCGGTGATCGCCAGCCAGACCGCGACGTTGATCCCGATCAGGACGAACGACGTCAGGCGTGGGTCGGCGCTGCGCTGGCCGCCGTACATCGCCTTGTTCTGCCGCGAGCCCTTGCTCGCCTCCTTGACGCAGTCGGGGCAGTGGAAGCCGACGGCCGCGTCGCGCATGCAGTCAGGGCAGATCGGCTTGTCGCAGCGCTGGCAGCGGATCCAGGTCTCGCGATCGGGGTGCCGGTAGCAGGTCGGCACCCCGGTCGCGGCCGGGCCCTCGGAGGGCTGGGTCATGGTGCGGTGAGGGTCGCCTCTCAGCGCTCGATGGTGACGGACTCGATCACCACGGCGTCGACCGGGCGGTCCATCGCGCCGGTGGCGGAGGTCGCGATCGCGTCGACCACGTCGCGGCCGGCCTGGTCGGCCACCTCGCCGAAGATCGTGTGCTTGCGGTTGAGCCACGGGGTGGCGCCGACGGTGATGAAGAACTGCGAGCCGTTGGTGCCCGGGCCGGCGTTGGCCATGGCGAGCAGGTACGGCTTGTCGAAGACGAGCTCGGGGTGGATCTCGTCCTTGAACGTGTAGCCCGGACCGCCGGTGCCGGTGCCGAGGGGGCAGCCGCCCTGGATCATGAAGCCGTCGATCACCCGGTGGAAGCCGAGGCCGTCGTAGTACCTCTCGCCGCTGCGTCCCGCGTCGTCGCGGTAGTCCTTGGTGCCCTCCGCGAGCCCGACGAAGTTGTCGACGGTCTCCGGGGCGTGGTTCGGGAAGAGGTTGATGACGATGTCGCCCCGGTTGGTCTTCAGGGTCGCCTTCTGCTCGGCCATGGATGTTGCCTCTCGCGTGTGAAGTCTGGGGGTCTGGTGCGCCTCGATCCTGCCACGCTCGCCCACGCGGGGGTCCCCCACCCGGACGGGGCTGGCCGCCTCAGGGTGCTCGTGGTGAGATAAGGGCACACAGACATCAGGAGGTCACGCATGCCTTTCGGCCGCAAGAAGTCCCTCATGGACCGGGCCCACGACTACGTCGAGCAGCTCTCGGACCAGCTCACGGAGACGGTGATTCCCCAGCTGGAGTCGGCGTGGGAGCAGGCCGTCGACAAGGCCGGCCCCGCCATCACCGACGCGCGGGAGAAGGCGACGCCCCTCATCGAGGAGGGCAGGACGCGCGCCGCCGAGGCGGCCACCGCCGGCGCCGCTGTCGCGGCGGCCAAGACCGCCGAGGCGCGGGAGAAGGCAGCACCGCTCCTCGCCGAGTACCGCGCGACGGCTGCCGAGCGGGCCTCCGCCGGCGCCGCGATCGCCGCCGAGCACGCCGCGTCGACCCGCGACGCGGCGCTCGCCAAGGCCAACGAGCTCCGCGGCATCGAGCCGGAGCCGAAGCGCGGCCGCCTCAAGAAGGTGCTGCTGCTCGGCGGACTGCTCGCCATCGGCGGTGCGGTCTTCAGCAAGCTGCGGGCGAAGCAGGACGAGTCCGCCGGCTGGCAGTCGACGTACACCCCGCCGGCCCCGTCCGTCCCGAAGCCGCCCACCGCGCCGACGACCCCGGCCGCAACCGCCACCCCGGCGGAGCCCGCGGCTGCGGCTGCCCCGCTCGGCGGCGACCCGCTGACCGACCCGCTGCCGGACGACGTCACCGCCGACGACGTGGTGACCGCCGACCCGCCGGCCACGGACGATGTCGGTGGCGGTGCTCCCGGTGAGGCGATCAGCGACTCGGCCGAGCAGGCGCACGACGCGACCACGCCGGACGAGCCCGCCGAGGTCATCGACATCGAGGACGTCCCGAAGAAGAAGTAGTCCCGCGCCACCACCCTCGGGCGGTGTGTGAGGAGGGTTCCGCAGGTCCGGGATCCCCCTCACGCACCGCCCGTCGGCATCTCGGGACCCACCCGGTTCTCCTCGACCCAGGCGTCGATGCGCTCCCACCAGCCGTAGAGCCAGTCGATGCGCTCGTCGCGGCCCTCGGGGATCTCGTCGCGGGGCACCTGCCACCACCGCATGGTGATCTGCTTGTCCATCGGCAGCTCGCGCCACAGGTCGCTCACCGTCACCAGGTGGTCGAGCCCGGTGTGGGCGACCATCAGCACGTCGGCCTCGGGGGCGGCCTCCAACGCCGCCAGCACGCCGCCGGGGCGTGGCGCCAGCACGTGGGTCATCTCCTCGGCGCGCCGCGCCATCCGCTCGAGGCCGAGCGCGCGCAGCCGGGCGATGGCCTTCTCGCGGCGGTGCGCGGTGAAGTTGCCGCCCTCGGGGAAGATGACGAACGCGTCGTTGTCGTCGAGACCGGTCGCCAGGGCCGAGATCTGCGACTCGAGGTCCTCACCCACCTCCGGGTCGGGCGAGATGAAGCGGGCCGGGATGCGCCGCAGCACCACGTCGATCGCCGGGTCCCACGCGAGCGTGTTCTTCAGCACCACCCGCGGCTCGAGGGCGTACCAGTGCAGCAGCGCGTACATCAGGATGAACGAGTCGCCCGGACCCGCGTGCCGGCACATCACCAGCACCGGCCCGTCCGGGACGCGCCGCGGGTGCGGCCCGTCGGTGCGGATCCGCAGCGCCAGCACCCGTCGGGCCTCGCGGAAGAAGACGATCAGGGTGCCCTGGACGAGGTCGTAGTGGATGCCGGCGAAGTACGGCGACCGGATCCGCCAGCCGAAGCCGCTGGCCAGCCAGAGCCCGAGCATGACCGCGAGCAGCAGGGTCTCCAACGTCAGGTAGACGGCCAGGACCCAGAGCAGCCGCAGCGCCCGCCACCGCCCGGGCAGCAGGGGCGACAGCGCAGCGGCACCCAACAGCCACAGCGGCAGCGTCACCCACAGCCCGACGGTCAGCGCGATCACCGCGGGTGCGACCACGAAGCGGCGCAGCACCCAGAGACCGGGGGTCACGAGGTGCCGAGCGCGTCGTCGAGGTAGGCGCGCGAGGCGGCGTACGTCGCGTCGATGCGGGCCCGCACTCCAGTGAAGTCTCGGTGGGCCAGCAGGGAGTCGTCGCGCGTCGAGGTGCCGGCCGCGGGCAGCACGTGGGCCTCCACGCCCTCGGGGATCGTGGCCATGTCGCGCATGAAGCGGTGGCGGCGGGCGACCTCGAAGCTGACCCGGGCGACCTCCCAGGGCCGCTTCGGCGGGGTGAGCGGGCGGTCGATGCGGCCGACCTGCAGGACGAAGACGCGGGTGGCGCCGAGCTCCACCGCACGACCGACGGGGACGGAGTTCACCAGGCCGCCGTCGAGGAAGTGCTCGCCGTCGATCTCGGCCGGTGGCAGCAGCCCGGGCACGGCGGCGCTGGCCAGGATCGCCGGGACGAGCGGGCCGCTGGTGAACCAGTGCTCGGCGGCCCGCTCGATGCTCGCGGCGCAGACACCGAGCTGCACGGGCAGGTCCTCGAACCGGGTGTCGCCGAGCTCCTCCTCGAGCCGGTGCCGCAACGGCGCGGACGAGTAGATGTGGGTGCCGGTCGAGACGGCCCGCCGGACCGTGCGCAGCGGCCGGTCGCCGTACACGTCGCGGCTGCGCGCGGTGGCGATCCACAGGTCGGTGAGGCGCTCGACCACCGCGAGGTCGGGCTGCCGGGCCACCATCGCGCCGTTGAGGGCGCCGACGCTGGTGCCGAGCACGAGGTCGGGGACGATGTCGCGCTCAAGGAGGGCGCGGAGCATGCCGACCTCGACCGCCCCGAGGACGCCTCCGCCACCGAGCACGAAGGCGGTCGTCATCCGTCGACCCTAGTGGCGATCAGACCAGCTCGGGGTGCTCGGCGCGCACGCGCTGCGTCGCGCGGTGCTCGGCCCAGAAGGACAGCACCGGGATCGTGCCGCACACCAGCGTGACGAGCGTGAAGGGCAGGTCCCAGCCGGCACGACGCGAGAGCAGGAAGGCGCTGAGCAGGAAGATCATGTAGAGCCAGCCGTGCGCGACGCCGAGATAGGTCGTGATCAGCTCGCCGAGGTTGTTGACGTCCGACCCGGTGGTGACCCAGGTCGGGGTGCTGTCGAAGACGCCCCACATGGGGGTGCCGTCGAAGTTGGCGAGCGGGACGCCGACGAGGATCAGCACCACGAGCAGGACGCCGACGATCGTGGCCATCACGCGGTAGGCGGTGAGGTTGCGGGACACGGCGGTCAACTTATCGGGCACCGCCTATCCGTCGGCCGGTTGGTGCAGGGCAGCGACCTCGGGCGCCGTCGCGTCCCGGCGCCAGCGCCACCAGATGAAGGCCGCGAAGGCCCCGAAGATCCACCACTCGACGGCGTAGAGCAGGTTGCGCACCCCGGTGAAGCGGCCCGGGCTCGGCAGCGCCTCGAGCTCGGCGGCCGCCAATCCCTCGGCCGGCTCCTGGCTCACGGCGTAGGCGGAGTAGAGGTCGATGTCGACGCGCTGGACGGCGTCGGCGACCCGGATCTCCGGGAACACGTCGTCGTTCGGGTCGTCGTCTGTGACCATGCTGCCCTCGGGCGCCTGGAGCCAGCCGATGACGTCGGCCTCCCCGGTCGCGGACAGCAGCGCCGGGTCGGGCCGGGCCGCCCAGCCGCGTACGACGAGCAGCGCGGCGTCGTCGACCTGGAGGGGCGCGACGGCCCAGTAGCCCGGCCGGTCGCCGAGCGTGCGGTCCTCGACCCAGAAGCCGCCCTCGATCCACGTGCCCGACAGCTCCACCGGACGGCCCACGTCCTGGCCGGGGAACGGGTCGTCGCTGCCCATCACGTCGGTCAGTGGCACGGGGTCGACGTCGGTGAGGTCGCGCGCCTCGGCCGTGCGGTGCGCCTGCCACGCGTCGTACTGCCACAGGCCGAGCCCGCCCGCGATGCCCACCAGCACGAGGGTGAGGACCGCTGCGCCGAGGTCGGTCAGCAGGCCGGGTCGGCGGGGGGCGGTCACCGTGCGATTGTCCCAGCCACCCGGTGGCCGGGGCTCAGCGCACCAGCTCGTCGCGCCGGCGGGTGAGGTACGCCGCCTCGGCGGCGTTGCCGGCCAGCTCGATCGCCCGGTCGTAGGCCCCCCGCGCGTCGACGCTGCGGCCGAGGCGGCGCAGCAGGTCGGCCCGCACGGCGTGGAACGCGTGGTAGCCGTCGAGGGCGGCGGTGAGCGCCTCGACCTGCGCGAGCGCCACGTGGGGTCCGTCGAGCTCGGTGACCGCGACCGCCCGGTTGAGCGCGACGACGGGTGAGGGGTCGAGCCGCACGAGCTGGTCGTAGAGCGCCACGACCTGGGACCAGTCGGTGTCGCGGGCATCCCGCGTGTCGGTGTGCACGGCGCTGATGGCGGCGAGCACCTGGTAGCGGCCGGGTGCCTGTCCGGAGGCGAGGCGCTCGCGGACGAGCGCGTGCCCCTCGGCGATGAGCCCGGCGTCCCAGGCGCCGCGGTCCTGCTGGTCGAGGGTGACCAGCTCGCCGCCGGCGGAGACCCTGGCGGTGCGCCGGGCCTCGGTGAGGAGCATCAGCGCCAGCAGTCCGACCACCTCGCCGTCGTCGGGCAGCAGCTCGCGGACGAGGCGGGTGAGCCGGATCGCCTCGGCGGTGAGGTCGGCGCGCACGGGGTCGGTGTCCGCGCCGGTCGCGAGGTAGCCCTCGTTGAACACGAGGTAGAGCACGGCCAGCACACCCGCGACGCGTGGCGGCAGGTCGGTGGCGTCCGGCACGCGGTAGGGGATGCGGGCGGCCCTGATCTTGGCCTTGGCTCGCGTGATCCGCTGACCCATCGTCGTCTCCTGGACGAGGAAGGCGTGCGCGATCTCGGCGACGGTCAGCCCGCCGACCATCCGCAGCGTCAGCGCGACCCGCGCCTCCATCGCCAGGGCCGGGTGCGCGCAGGTGAAGAGCATCCGGAGCCGGTCGTCGTCGATGGCGCCGAGGGGTTCGGGGGGAGCGTGGTCGATCATCAGGGCCTGTCGGTGCTTGTCGTCGCGCTTGCCCTCCCGGCGGAGCCGGTCGAGGGCCTTGTTCCCGGCGGTGGTGGTGAGCCAGCCGCCGGGACGGGGAGGTACGCCGTCGACGGGCCACCGCTCGACGGCGGTCGCGAACGCCTCGGCCGCCGCCTCCTCCGCGATGTCCAGGTCGCCGAAGCGGCGAGCGATGATGGCCACGACCCGGGCCCACTCGTCGCGGTGGACCCGGGCGATGACCTCGTCGACGTCGCGCATCCCGGTTGCCAACGCGTCGGCTCAGGCGATGCCGTCGAAGGGCCGGACCTCGATCTTGCGGTTGCAGGCCCGGGACGCGCCGGCCGACAGCTCGAGGGCCGCGTCGAGGTCGTCGGCCTCGACCACCCAGAACCCCGCGAGGTACTCCTTCGACTCCACGAAGGGCCCGTCGGTGAACACCGGGTCGGCGCCGCGGCTGTCGGTCACGGTCGCGTGCTCCGGCGCGGTGAGGCCACCACCGAACACCCAGCGTCCGTCGGCCTTGAGCCGGTCGTTGAACGCGTCGATCGCTCCCGGCGCGGAGTCGTCGATCTCGTTCGTCGTGTCTCCGATGACAGTGAGGAGGTAGTGCATGTCAGGTCATCTCCAGCGGTTGCGGGCCGCCCCTGCTGGGCGGCCTCTCACCCCTACTACGAACGCGCTGGGGTCGATACGACACCACCGGCCGACGGATTTCCAGTCGGGACGGGCCCTCACGCAGGAGCGCGGAGTGGCCCCCGCTCCTGGATGGGCGCCCGGCCGCGCACCGCGGGTGTCGACACTGGAGTGACGCAGCGAGGACCGGACGGGGTCGCTGCTGCGCTCCCGTCCGGTCCGTGGTCGAGTCAGACCTCGACACCGCAACTAGAACAGCTGCACTCAGTGCTCCGCCGTCAGCTGCCCACGGATGGCGCCGGACGGGTAGTCGGCGTTGTGGACGTTCACGTAGTAGTCGCCCGGGTTCGCCAGGATCTCCGCCACGGTCTGGTCCCCGACGAACTTGCCCGCCTCGCCCTCGGTCAAGCAGTCGGCCGCGTTGCCATCGGCAGGTGCAGCGAGGTTGACCACCACCGGTCCGTTGGTGCCAGCGGCTCCCTCATGGATGTGCGCCATCGCGGCGGTGCCGATCTTGTCGACCGTCAGGACGTAGCAGAGAGTGGTGGGGTCGCCGTCGATGCCGAAGACGTAGGCCTCTCCCCTGCCGTTCGGGTCACCAGCCAGCCGGTTGGTGGGGCCGACCTCGGCGCGACCGGTGAGGTCGGCTTCGAGCACGGTGTTGGTGTGCCCGGCGACGGCCATGGTCATGGGAATCACTGCTGCCGTCATCGCCGCGGCGGCGACCGCTCCAGCGATCGCGAAACTCTTCTTCTTGCTGTTGAACATGCGAACTCCTCGGTGGTGGTGGGATCCCCCGCCAAGGGTTCGTGACGCAGGTCACATCGGATGGGTCCGGTCCCGTACCCCCCGCGATCGGGTAGGCACAGCCGCGGACGGGCCTGCTCGTGATGGTGGAGCCTAGGGGACTCGAACCCCTAACCCCCTGCTTGCAAAGCAGGTGCGCTACCAATTGCGCCAAGGCCCCGAAGGGACCGCGGTCCCAGAGGTACGAGCGTCAGGACTTGTGGACGGTGTCCGTGGCCTCGGCCCAGAGGGCCTGCTCGTTCTTGCCCTCGTCCATCTTCTTCTTCGCGACCAGGGCGCCGGCCGCGGCGAGGATGACCAGCAGGAGCTTCTTCATGCGGTTCTCCTCGGTGTGAGAGAGGGATGGCGTGGGCCTAGGAGGACTTGAACCTCCGACCTCTTCCTTATCAGGGAAGCGCTCTAACCGTCTGAGCTATAGGCCCGCAGTGTCGCCGTGCGACGACGCCGAAGATTACCTGACCGCAGTCAGGCCGTGCCAATCGAGGGGGTCACCCGCGAGCGATCACTTCTCGTCCTCGGCCAGGGTGACCTCGATGCCGCCCAGGAGAGCGGCGGAGAGGTTGTAGAGGAACGCGGTCAGCGTGGCGATCGCCGTCAGCAGGACGACGTCGAGCACCGAGACGAGGAGGGTGAAGCCGAGCACACGGGACATGCCGACGTAGTCGGTGATGTCGAAGGTGGACTCGCCGCTGTCGCCCTCGACGATGCTCGCGACGGCCGAGTTGATCGAGTCCCACACGCCGGCGGCGCCGAGCACCGACCACACCATGAAGATCGCCACGAAGGTGACGACGCCGAAGGCGACCGACAGCAGGAACGACGTCTTCATGACCGACCACGGGTCGACGCGGGTCAGCCGCAGGCGGGCCCGGCGCGGCTGGCGCCCCGGCGTACGCGACGCGCGGCGACCGCGAGGGGTGCCGGTGGCCGCGTTGGCGCGGTGCTCCTGGGCGGCGTTGGACATGGTGTCCTGGAGCCGCTCGCTCAGCGACCGACGGGCAGGCTCGTCGCCGGTCGTACGACGGGCTGCGTCACGACTGGGGGGCGCGGTGCGGTCCGACATGGATCACTCCTCGGTCGTGTCGTCGGTGTTCTCGTCAGGGCTCTCGGCAGGAGCTGCCGCTGCGTCCTGATCCTCGATTGTTGCACCGTCGGCCACGTCGGGCGATTCCACAGCGGCCGCCGCGCTCGCCTCGTCGGCCTCCTCGACGACCTTCGCCTCGACCGAGCGGGCCACCACGGCGACGGTGTCGCCCGACTTCGGCGTCACGAACTTCACGCCCATCGTCGAGCGGCCGGTCGGCCGGAAGTTGGCGTCGATCGGGCTGCGGACGACCTGGCCGCCGCTCGTGATCGAGAGGACCTCGTCCTCCTCCTCGACGATGAACGCGCCGACCAGGCCGCCGCGGTCCTCGTTGGAGAGGGACATCGCCTTGATGCCGATGCCACCGCGGGACTGGAGGCGGTAGTCGCTGATCCGGCTGCGCTTGGCGAAGCCGCCGTCGGTGATCGTGAAGACGTACTGCTCCTTGACCTCGTCGGACTCCGACGCGTCGCCCTCGACGGCCTCCTCGGCCGCGACCTGCGCGGCGCGGATGACCGACATGGACAGCAGCGAGTCGCCGTCGCGGAACTTCATGCCGCGCACGCCACCGGTCGCGCGACCCATCGGGCGCAGCTGGTCGTCGCCGGCCTGGAACCGGATCGACTGGCCCTTGCGGGAGACCAGCAGGATGTGGTCCTCGGCGTCGACCAGCTCGGCGCCGATCAGCTCGTCGTCGTCCTCGCGGAAGTTGATCGCGATGACGCCGGCCTGGCGCGGGCTGTTGTAGTCGCCGAGCTTGGTCTTCTTGACCAGGCCGGTGCGGGTGGCGAGCACGAGGTAGGGAGCCTGCTCGTAGTCGCGGATCGCGAGCACCTGGGCGATGTCCTCGTCGGGCTGGAAGCTCAGCAGGCCGGCGACGTGACCGCCCTTGGCGTCGCGCGCGGCCTCGGGGAGGTTGTAGGCCTTGGTGCGGTAGACCCGGCCGGCGGTCGTGAAGAACAGCAGCCAGTGGTGGTTGGTGGTCGCGATGAAGTGCTGCACCACGTCGTCGCCGCGCAGCGTCGCGCCGCGTACGCCCTTGCCGCCGCGCTTCTGGAGCCGGTACTGGTCGGCGCGGGTGCGCTTCGCGTAGCCACCGCGGGTGATCGAGACGACGAGGTCCTCGTCGGGGATCAGGTCCTCCATGGAGAGGTCGCCGTCGGCGGCGATGATCTGGCTGCGGCGGTCGTTGCCGTACTTGTCGGTGATCTCCTTGAGCTCGTCGGAGATGATCTGCCGCTGGCGCGGCTCGTTGGCGAGGATGTCCTCGAGGTCGGCGATCACGAGCTCGAGCTCGGCGAGGCGGTCCATGATCTTCTGGCGCTCGAGGGCGGCCAGGCGGCGCAGCTGCATCTCGAGGATGGCGTTGGCCTGGACGTCGTCGATGTCGAGCAGCGCGATCAGGCCGCCGCGGGCCTCCTCGACGTCGGGGCTGCGCCGGATGAGCGCGATGACCTCGTCGAGGGCGTCGAGCGCCTTGGCGAGCCCGCGGTAGATGTGGGCGTTGCGCTCGGCCTCGGCGAGGCGGAAGCGCGTACGCCGCTGGATGACCTCGACCTGGTGGGTCACCCAGTTGGAGATGAACTGGTCGATCGGCAGCGTGCGCGGCACCCCGTCGACCAGGGCGAGCATGTTGGCGGAGAAGTTGGTCTGGAGCTCGGTGTGCTTGAACAGGTTGTTGAGCACCACGCGGGCGACCGCGTCGCGCTTGAGGACGATGACCAGGCGCTGGCCGGTGCGCGAGCTGGTGTCGTCGCGGACGTCGGCGATGCCCTGGATGCGCCCGGTGTCGGCGAGCTCGGCGATCTTGAGCGCCAGGTTGTCGGGGTTGACCATGTAGGGCAGCTCGCTGATGACCAGCATCACGCGGCCCTTGGCGTCCTCGTCGATCTCGACGACGGCGCGCTGGCTGATCGAGCCGCGGCCGGTGCGGTAGGCCTGCTCGATGCCCTGGCGGCCGACGATCATGGCGCCGTTGGGGAAGTCGGGGCCCTTGATCCGCTCGATGATCGCGTCCTGGAGCTCCTCGCGCGTGGCGTCGGGGTGCTCGAGCGCCCACGTCGCGGCGTCGGACACCTCACGCAGGTTGTGCGGCGGGATGTTCGTCGCCATGCCGACCGCGATGCCGGCCGAGCCGTTGACCAGCAGGTTCGGGAAACGCGCGGGGAGGATGGTCGGCTCCTGCGAGCGACCGTCGTAGTTGGGGCGGAAGTCGACGGTGTCCTCGTCGATGTCGCGCACCATCTCCATCGCCAGCGGCGCCATCCGGCACTCGGTGTAGCGCATCGCCGCGGCGGAGTCGTTGCCCGGCGAGCCGAAGTTGCCCTGGCCGTTGATGAGCGGCGCGCGCAGCACCCACGGCTGCGCGAGGCGGACCATGGTGTCGTAGATCGCGGTGTCGCCGTGCGGGTGGTACTGACCCATCACGTCACCGACGACGCGCGAGCACTTCGAGAAGCCGCGGTCGGGGCGGTAGCCGCCGTCGTACATCGCGTAGAGGATGCGGCGGTGCACCGGCTTCAGCCCGTCGCGTACGTCGGGCAGCGCGCGCCCGACGATGACGGTCATCGCGTAGTCGATGTAGGACTGCTGCATCAGCGTCTGCAGCTCGATCGGCTGGATGCGGTCGTCGCCGAAGCCGAAGCCGCCGGCTCCGTCGCCGGTGCCCGTGGGGGTCTCAGTCATGATTCGTCTTTCTCGACTCGTCTACTGGAAGTCTTAGATTGCGCGATATCCGGCTAGGCCGGCAGGAGGCGCGAGGTGCGTGCGATCGCAAGGCGGAGGAGCGAAGGCGACCTTTGAGCGAAGCGGGTCGTCGAGCGACGACAACGCGGCGAGCGTGCGTACATCGCGCCTCCTGTCAGATATCGAGGAATCGGACGTCTTTTGCGTTTCTCTGGATGAAGGAGCGGCGCTGCTCGACGTCCTCGCCCATGAGGATCGAGAAGATCTCGTCGGCCTGGGCGGCGTCCTCGAGCGTCACCTGCTTCATCAGGCGGGCGTCGGGGTCCATCGTGGTCTCCCACAGCTCGTCGGCGTTCATCTCGCCGAGGCCCTTGTAGCGCTGGACCGGGTTCTCCTTGGGCAGCTTCTTGCCCTGGGCCAGCCCGTCGGTCTGCAGCGCGTCGCGCTCGGCGTCGGAGTAGACGAACTCGTGCTCGGCCGGCTTGTTCCAGCGCAGGCGGTAGAGCGGCGGCTGGGCCATGTAGACGTAGCCGTGCTCGATCAGCGGCTTCATGAAGCGGAAGAGCAGCGTCAGCAGCAGGGTGTTGATGTGGTGGCCGTCGACGTCGGCGTCGGCCATCATCACGACCTTGTGGTAGCGCAGCTTCTCGAGGTTGAACTCCTCGTGGATGCCGGTGCCGAGCGCGGAGATGATGGCCTGGACCTCGCTGTTGGCGAGCACCTTGTCGATGCGGGCCTTCTCGACGTTGAGGATCTTGCCGCGGATCGGGAGGATCGCCTGGATGCGCGGGTCGCGGCCCTGGCGCGCGGAGCCGCCGGCGGAGTCGCCCTCGACGATGAAGACCTCGCACTCCTCCGGGTTGGTCGACTGGCAGTCGCTCAGCTTGCCGGGGAGGCCGCCGCCACCGAGCAGGCCCTTGCGACCGCGCGCGAGCTCGCGCGCCTTGCGGGCGGCGATGCGGGCGTTGGCCGCGGCCTGGGACTTGCGGACGATCTCCTTGCCCTCTGCCGGGTTCTCCTCGAGCCAGGCGCCGAGCTGGTCGTTCATGATCCGCTGGGTGAAGCCCTTGGCCTCGGTGTTGCCGAGCTTGGTCTTGGTCTGTCCCTCGAACTGCGGCTCGCCGAGCTTGATCGAGATGATCGCGGTCAGGCCCTCGCGGATGTCGTCACCCGAGACCCGGTCCTCCTTCTTCTTGATCAGGCCCCACTCCTCGCCCCAGTGGTTGACCAGCGAGGTGAGGGACGCGCGGAAGCCCTCCTCGTGGGTGCCGCCCTCGTGGGTGTTGATGTTGTTGGCGAACGTGTGGACCGACTCCGTGTAGGAGGTGTTCCACTGCATCGCGACCTCGAGGCTCATGTGCTGGCCGGTCGCGCCCTCGGCCGTCTCCGCCTCGAACGCGATGACGCTGACGTTGGCCGGCGCCTTGCGGCGGTTGAGGTGCTCGACGTAGTCGACGAGGCCGCGGTCGTACTTGAAGACCTGCTCGAGGCCACCGGCCTCACCGCGCTTGATCGCGTCGTGGCCCGCGTTGTCGACCGAGTTGTCGATGGTGTCGTCCTCGACGGCGTCGACGCGCGAGTCGGCGTCGGGGCGCTCGTCGCGCACGACGAACTCGACGCCCTTGTTGAGGAAGGCCATCTCGCGCAGCCGCGAGGTGATGGTCTCCAGGTTGTAGTGGGTCGACTCGAAGATGTCCTCCGAGGCGTACCAGGTCACCGTCGTGCCGGTGCCCTCGCCGGGCTCCATCGGGCGGACCTGCTCCAGGTCGGCATCCGGCACCCCGAGCCGGAAGGTCTGGCGCCACAGGTGGCCACGGTTCCTGACCTCGGCGACCAGTCGGGTCGACAGCGCGTTGACGACCGAGACGCCGACGCCGTGGAGGCCGCCGGACACCTTGTAGCCGCCGCCGCCGAACTTGCCGCCGGCGTGGAGCATCGTCAGCGCCATCGTCAGCGCGGGCATGTCCTGGCCGGGCGCGGTGTCGGTGGGGATCCCGCGCCCGTTGTCCTCGACGCGGACGCCACCGTCGGGCTGCAGGGTCAGCACGATGCGCGTCGCGTAGCCCGCGAGCGCCTCGTCCACGCCGTTGTCGACGATCTCCCACACCAGGTGGTGGAGGCCGCGCTCACCGGTGGAGCCGATGTACATGCCGGGGCGCTTGCGGACCGCCTCGAGGCCCTCGAGGACCTGGATCGCGGAGGCGTCGTACTCGACGCTCCCGTCGACCGCGGAGATGGAGCGCTTCTCGACGGCGACGGCCTCGTCGACGGCCTCGGACAACGCCTCGGCGCGCTCGGCTTCGCTGGGCGCCCCCGAGGGGTTCTCGGACGGCTGCGCCTCGGCTGACGGGGACTGGGGAGCGGAATCGGTGGTCGTGGTGATCTCGACGTTCTCTTCGCTCAAGGCGCAGCCTTCTTCCCGTCGCCCGGAGGGGCGTTCGACATGAGTCGAGTCGCGGCAGTTGCCGGAGCAACCAGGCGTGCGACTCGACTTGTCATACTACCGGTCAGGGGCCTCCAACCGAAGCACCCGCCCCGCAGATGGGGTGGATCGGTGGAAAAAGTGGCCCTCAGGGGCCACATGAGACCGGTTCAGAGGGCCGAACAGGGGGGTCGGTGGGTCCCCCTACCGGCGTGCGGCCCTCAGATCGGCAGATCCGGCTCCTCGTGACGGCGGTGACCGCTCATCCGTACGTGTCGCGCGGACCGCGCCCGTCCCGGCTCGACAGCCGGCCCTTCTTCCAGTGCGGCAGGTGGGGGCCGAGCACCTCGATCACGGTGACGGTGCCGTGGCCGAGGTCCTCGTTGAGGCGGCGTACGACGCTGGGTGCGAGCAGCTTGAGCTGCGTGGCCCATGCCGTGGAGTCGGTGCGGACGACCAGCCGGCCCTCGTCGAACGACTCCGGCGTGCAGTGGTCCGCGACCTCCTGGCCGACCAGCTCGGCCCAGCGGCCGAAGACGCCCTGGACCTTGAGGTCGACCTCCCAGCCGTGGTGGGCGATCAGGCGTCCCATCGCGTCGTCGAGGAGCTGCGGGTCGCGGTCGTCGGGTCGCGCCCCGGAGGACTTGGTGAACGTCCGCCGCCGGGGGCCGGTCTTCTTCCTGGCCGGCGTGCCGGCGCTGGCGGCCGCGGCCCGGGCGGCCGCGCGCGCCAGGTCGAGGCCGTCGGGCTGGTGCTCCGGCTCTGACGTCACGGCAGGCTCCGGGTCGGACCGGGGCTCCTCGATGAGGTCCGGTGTCGTCACTCGTCACGGGTCACCTCGCCGTCGGCGACGAGGAAGCGGACTCCCTGCAACGAGGCCGGCACGTCGGCGGCGACCGCGGCGGTGACCAGCACCTGCTCCGCGCCGGCGACGAGCTCGGCGAGCTGGCTGCGTCGCTCCGCATCGAGCTCGGCGAAGACGTCGTCGAGGACGAGGATCGGCTCGTCGCCGTCGGCACGGAGCAGGTCGTACGACGCCAGCCGGAGGGCGAGCGCGAACGACCACGACTCCCCGTGGGAGGCGTACCCCTTGACCGGCAGCCGCAGGCTGCCGTCGCCGAGCGTGAGCAGGAGCTCGTCGCGGTGCGGGCCGACGAGTGAGATGCCGCGGTCGAGCTCGTCCTTGCGCCGCGCGGCGATCGCGACGAGCAGCGCCTGCTGGAGGTCGCCGGCCGGGGAGTCGACCTCGATGCTCGCCTTGTAGTCCAGGTCGGCGTCGTCCCGGCTGGCGCCGCGAGCCACCGCCTCGTAGGCCTTGCCGAGGTACGGGCGCAGGTCGTCGACCAGCTGCAGCCGGGCGCCGAGGATCTCCGCGCCGACGCGGGCGAGGTTGTCGTCCCAGATCTCGAGGGTCGACATCGCGGCGTCACGCGAGGACCCTCGCGCGATCCCGGCGGTCTTGAGGAGGCTGTTGCGCTGCCGGATGATCCGGTCGTAGTCGGAGCGCACGCCCGCCAGCCGCGGGGCGCGGAGCACCAGCAGGTCGTCGAGCATCTTGCGCCGCTCCGACGGGTCGCCCTTGACCAGGGTGAGGTCGTCGGGGGAGAAGACGACCGTGCGGACCAGGCCGATGATCTCGCGGGGCCGCGGGAGCGGCGAGCGGTTGATCCGGGCCCGGTTGGCGCGGCCGGGGTTGAGCTCGACCTCGAGCAGCGCCGTACGCCCCTCCTTCACCACCGACGCGCGGACGATCGCCTGGTCGGCACCGGCCCGGACGAGCGGGGCGTCGGTGGCCACCCGGTGCGAGGAGAGCCGCGAGAGGTAGTCGATCGCCTCGACGAGGTTGGTCTTGCCCTGGCCGTTGCGGCCGATGAAGGCCGTCGCCCCCGGCTCCAGCGCGACGTCGACGTCGGCGTAGGAGCGGAAGTTGTGCAGGGTCAGGTGCGCGACGTGCATCCTTCTAGCTCTCGCTGGGCTCCTCGGCGCTGCCAGCACCGGCCTTCTCCGCGGTCTCTGTCTGGTCGGCGGCACCGCCGTCCTCGACGTCGCCGCCCTTGGGGGCCGCCGTGCGCACCGCGTGCCCGCCGAACTGGTTGCGCATCGCCGCGACGGCCTTCATGGACGGGCTGTCGTCCTGGCGGGAGACGAAGCGGGCGTAGAGGGCGGCGGTGATCGCCGGGGTGGCGACGGCGTGCTCGATGCCGGCCTCGACGGTCCAGCGGCCCTCGCCGGAGTCCTCGGCGTAGCCGGCGATCTTGCTGAGGCCGGGGTCCTCGTCGAGGGCGTTGACCATCAGGTCGAGCAGCCAGGAGCGGATGACGGTGCCCTCGCGCCAGGACCGGAAGACCTCGGTGACGTTGTCGACCATGTCGACGGCCTGGAGCAGCTCCCAGCCCTCGGCGTAGGACTGCATGATCGCGTACTCGATGCCGTTGTGGACCATCTTGGAGAAGTGGCCCGCGCCGACCTTGCCCGCGTGGACGGACCCGAACTCGCCGTCCGGGGCGAGCGCGTCGAAGGCGTCCTGCACCTTGGCGATGTCGGCCTCGTCGCCGCCGTACATCAGTGCGTAGCCGTTCTCGAGACCCCACACACCGCCGGACACACCGCAGTCGACGTAGCCGATCTTCTTCTCGGCGAGCAGCTCGGCGTTGGCGATGTCGTCGGTCCAGCGCGAGTTGCCGCCGTCGACCACGACGTCGCCCTCACCGAGCAGGTCGGCGAGCTCCTTGACCGTCGCCCGCGTCGGGTCGCCCGACGGCACCATCACCCACACGACCTTGGGGCTGGGCAGTGCCTCGACCAGGGCCGCGAGCGAGTCGACGTCACGCACGTCGGGATTGCGGTCGAAGCCGACCACGGTGAGTCCGGCGCGGCGCATGCGCTCGCGCATGTTGCCGCCCATCTTGCCCAGCCCGACGAGTCCGATGTCCATGTCACGAGCCTAGCCGGGTGCGACGGAGGAGCACACGGCGTGGCTCGGGAGGTTGAGCAAGCGTCCGACCGAGGCACGAGGTCGGATCCGCGCGTCGAAACCCACTTCGGTGGTGGTTTCGCGGCGCGTCCGACGGAGGCACGAGGTCGGATCCGCGCGTCGAAACCCAGCTCGGTGGTGGTTTCGAGGCTCGCCGCGCTCGCACCTCGACCGGCGAGAAGGCTCAGCTCAGCAGGCGCCGCGGCATCAGCAGGTAGCGGAACGACTGGCTGTCGTCGACGTCGGTGCCGGAGATGACGACCGGCTTCGTCGCCTGGGTGAAGGCCAGGTCGACGAACTCGCCGTCGATGGCCGTCAGGCCATCGAGGAGGAACTGCGGGTTGAAGCCGGTGGTGAGGTCGTCGCCGGTGATGTCGGCGTCGACGGCCTCGGTCGCCATCGCCTCGTCGCCGGAGCCGGCGTCGAGGACGATCTGGTTGTCGCCGAACTTCATCTGCACGGCCGTGTTGCGCTCGGCGACGAGCGCGACGCGCTTCACCGTCTCGATGAGCTCGGCCTTGTTGACCTTCGCGATGGTGAGGTGCTCGGCCGGGAAGAGCGAGCGGACCTTGGGGAACTCGCCGTCGAGCAGGCGGGTGGTGGTGCGGCGTACGCCGCCGAGGCCGGTGCCCTCGAAGCCGATCAGGCCCTCGCCGGCACCGCTCGCGGCGAGCGCGATGGTGACCTCGGCGCCCGAGGTGAGCGACTTGGCGGTGTCGCCGAGCACCTTGGCCGGGACGAGCGCCGCGATCGAGGCGTCGGGGGACTGCGGGTTCCAGGTCAGCTCGCGGTGCGAGAGCCGGAAGCGGTCGGTGGCGAGCAGCGCCATCGTGGAGCCGTCGATCTCGATGCGGACGCCGGTGAGGACCGGGAGCATGTCGTCGCGACCGGCCGCGGTCACAGCCTGGGCGACGGCGTGGGCGAAGTCGGCGCTGGAGACGGTGCCCGTGGCGGACGGCATGTCGGGCAGCGTCGGGTAGTCGTCGACCGGCATCGTCTGGAGGCTGAAGCGAGCCGAGCCACAGGTCAGCGAGACGCGCGGTCCCTCGAGGGTGAGCTCGACCGGCTTGGCCGGGAGGCTGCGGCAGATGTCGGCCAGGAGGCGGCCGCTGACGAGCGCGCGTCCCTCGTCGTTGACCTCCGCGTTGAGCGTCGCGCGGGCCGACGTCTCGTAGTCGAAGGTGGAGAGCACCAGGCCGGCGTCGCTGGCCTCGATCAGCAGACCCGCCAGGACCGGTGAGCTGGGACGGACCGGGAGGCTGCGGGCAGCCCAGGCAACGGCGTCGGCGAAGACGTCGCGTTCGACGCGGAACTTCACAAGGGTCTCCTCGGGGAGGGGTGGTGCGAGCAAGAGACGTGCAGACAGGAGCCACGCGCGGGCGCGTGGGAAGTGCATCCTGCCACGCGCACCCGACGCTTCGGCAGGGTTCTCCCCAGAGGAGCGGGTGTTCGGTGGTGGTGGGAGATCGGACCAGTGTTGAGGTACGTAGTGGTCATAGGGTCGGTGGAAACTGTGGACAACTGTCGTTCGTGCAGGTCAGCGGGCTGGGAGGCTGTGCACGACGGGTGTGGAGTCGCCGGGAGACGCCGGTGCGTCATGTGGAGACTCGGACCGATCGGGTGGTTCGTCCCGAGCCGTCCACAGGGGGTGGGGACGACGTGCCGGTTCGAACCACATGTTCTCCACACGCCGGGTGGTCGTGGCGCGGGTGGAGGCCGCTCAGGCCTGGCGGGCCTGCATCTTGACCCGGTTCGTGAGCTCGCTGACCTGGTTGAACACCGCGCGACGCTCGGCGAGGAGCTGGCGGATCTTGCGGTCGGCGTACATCACCGTGGTGTGGTCGCGTCCCCCGAACTCGCGTCCGATCTGCGGCAGTGACATGGAGGTCAGCTCGCGGCAGAGGTACATCCCGATCTGGCGGGCCATCACGAGGTGGCGCCCGCGTGAGGGGCCGGTGAGGTCCTCGAGGGACACCCCGAAGTAGGCCGCGGTCTGGGCGATGATCAGCGCGTGGGTGATCTCGGGCTCGCCGCCCTCGGGGATCAGGTCCTTGAGCACGATCTCGGCCAGGGTCATGTCGACCTCCTGGCGGTTGAGGTTGGCGAAGGCCGTCACCCGGATCAGCGCACCCTCGAGCTCGCGGATGTTGGTCTGGATCTTCGAGGCGATGAACTCGAGCACGTCCGGCGGCGCGGTGAGGCGGTCCATCGCCGCCTTCTTGCGGAGGATCGCGATGCGGGTCTCGAGGTCGGGCGGCTGCACGTCGGTGATCAGGCCCCACTCGAACCTGTTGCGCAGCCGGTCCTCGAGCGCCTCGAGCCGCTTCGGCGCGCGGTCGGACGTCAGCACGATCTGCTTGTTGGCGTTGTGGAGGGTGTTGAACGTGTGGAAGAACTCCTCCTGCGTCTGGGTCTTGCCCTCGAGGAACTGGATGTCGTCGATCAGCAGCACGTCGACGTCGCGGTATCGCCGCTTGAACCGGTCCTGCCGGTCGTCGCGGATCGCGTTGATGAACTCGTTGGTGAACTCCTCGCTGGAGACGTAGCGCACCTTGGCGTTGCTGTAGAGGCTGCGGACGTAGTGGCCGATCGCGTGCAGCAGGTGGGTCTTGCCCAGACCGGAGTCGCCGTAGACCAGGAGCGGGTTGTACGCCTTGCCCGGAGCCTCGGCCACGGCGACCGCGGCTGCGTGGGGGAACCGGTTGGACGAGCCGATGACGAAGGTCTCGAACGTGTACTTGGGGTTGAGCCTGGTCTCCAGGGCCGACGAGCGGCGCTCCCCGGACCCGGACGACGGCTCGTGGCTCTCCACCCGCGGGGCGGGCGGGGTCGGCTCGGCCAGCGGCTCGTTTGTCGACAAAGCAACAGATCCATCTGTCGATTCATCGATCTGCGGCTGCTGCTCGGCCTCGAGGGCGGGGTTCACCGTGACGAGCATCCGGATCTCGCGACCGAAGCCCTCGGTGAGCGCGTCCTCGATGTGGTTGCGCAGCCGACCCTCGAGCTGGTTGCGCGTGAAGTCGTTGGGGACGGCGATGATCGCGGTGTTCTCGTGGAGCGTGACCGGGACGCTGGGGCGCAGCCAGGCACGCTGGTTGGGCTGGAGGTCCTCGACGATCTGCTGCCACACCGTCCCGAGATCTACCTGCTGGTCGTCCACCGGACCGCCTTCGCTTTTCACCGTTGTTCATGCCGTTGTCTTGAGGGGTCACACCGGGCTCCGGCTGCACCACGGTCCACAGAGTTGTCCACAAGCTGTGAACTGCCCGTCCCGATCGGGTGGATCGGGTGTCCGGACCTGCTGATGTCAGTCGTCCCGCCATTGTTTGTGCAGGTCAGAGGCACTGTGGCAGGGCGTGTGACCCGGGACACAGTAGCCTGTGAACCCTGGTGGGACCGCTGGATCGAGGAGATCGCGGCCCCCGGAACGTAACAACCTCGCACGGTGTCCGGCAAGACGTCATCCACAGGCACGCCCGGGGGAGGTCGTCGCGGGTTTGACCCCCTCTTCCGCCACCGCGTACCGTTGGCCGGTCGCTCCATGTCGACGGGTGCCGCATGTCCACGATCCGCCACCAGGCGGCCGCGTGGGTGGGCGGTGCCGGCCGAAGTTCGCATCATGCAGCCCGCACTGACCTCGCAGTGGAGTGGACATCCCTCGAAACCTTCGGAGATATAGCCGTGAGCAAGCGTACCTACCAGCCGAACAACCGTCGCCGTCACAAGGTGCACGGCTTCCGTCTGCGCATGCGGACCCGCGCCGGTCGCTCGATCCTGTCCAGCCGGCGCCGCAAGGGCCGCAAGGAACTGGCGGTCTGACGGTCCGAGCCCACGGCATCCGCCGTGCTCCCCGCTGCTCATCGCCTGACCGACGGTGACGACTTCCGTCGCGCTGTCCGCAGTGGGCGACGTGCCGGCAGCGCCACCATGGTGGTCCACCTCTGGGTGGATCCCGAGGGAGCCGGACCGGTGCAGGTGGGCTTCACCGTCAGCAAGGCCGTGGGCAATGCCGCCACCCGCAACCGCGTGAAGAGACGACTTCGACACCTGACCCGGGAGCACCTCCCCTCGTTGGAGGAGCTTCCGGGTCGCGCTGCTCTCGTCGTGCGTGCCCTCCCGGCCGCGGCGCAGTCGACGTACGCCGCCCTGGGTGACGATCTGGGTCGTACGCTCGAGCGTGTGAGTCCGTCATGAAGCACCTCCTCATCGGACTCATCCGCGCGTGGCGCTTCGCCATCAGCCCGCTCTACGGCCAGGTCTGCCGCTACCACCCCACCTGCTCGGCGTACGCCCTCGAGGCCATCACCCAGCACGGGGCCGTGCGCGGCACCTGGCTCTCCGTACGCCGGATCGCTCGCTGCCACCCCTGGGCGGCCGGCGGCTACGACCCCGTTCCCTCCCGCGCCACTCCGGCTGCGGAGTCCCCTGCCACACGAGGAGCTTGAGTGCTCGACTTCTTCGGATCCATCGGCGGCGCCATCATGAAGCCGCTCTACTACGCGATCTCCTTCGTGCTGGTGGGATTCCACAACGTGCTGGGCGACGTGTTCGGCCCGACGTCCGGACTGGCGTGGGTGCTGTCGATCATCGGACTGACCCTGGTCGTCCGCGCGGCGCTGATCCCGCTCTTCGTCAAGCAGATCAAGTCCAGCCGCAACATGCAGCTGATCCAGCCCAAGGTCCGAGAGCTGCAGAAGAAGTACGGTCACGACCGGGAGAAGCTCGCCCAGGAGACGATGGCGCTCTACAAGGACTCCGGGACGAATCCTTTCGCCTCGTGCCTGCCCATCATTCTGCAGATGCCGATCTTCTTGGCACTCTTCCGCATCCTTGACCAGGCTGCCCGCAACCCGCAGGACAAGCGCGGCCTGATGACGCCGGAGCTCAACGAGCAGCTCCGCTCGGCCGTGTTCGCCGGTGGCAAGATCTCGGACACCTTCCTCAACGCCGACGGTGTCGAGGTGCGGATCCTGGCCGCCGTGCTCGTGCTGGCCATGACCGCAACCACGTTCCTCACCCAGCGCCAGCTGATGAGCAAGAACATGCCGGCGGACGCGCTGTCCGGTCCCTATGCGCAGCAGCAGAAGATGCTGCTCTACGTCCTTCCCTTGGTCTTCGCCGTCGGTGGCATCGCGTTCCCGGTGGGCGTCCTCTTCTACTGGACCACCTCCAACCTGTGGACGATGGGCCAGCAGTTCTACGTCATCCGCAACAACCCCGCCCCCGGCACGCCGGCCGCCAAGGCCAAGGAGGACCGCGACCGCGCCAAGGGCAAGCTCCCTGCGGCCGAGGTCGCGGCTGCGGAGCAGGCCGTCGAGGTCGACGAGCAGCCCCAGCCGCGGCGTCAGCAGCCGCAGCGCCAGACGAAGGCCCAGCGCCAGGCCAAGTCGCCGGTGAAGGCCCAGGGAAGCAAGAACAAGAAGAAGAAGAAGCGCTGACCCCACGATTTCTCGATGCCGTCCGCGGCACCGCATCCCGAGTGAAGCAGGAGTTCCACGTGAGTGAGCAGATGACCGACGGCGAGACCGTCGAGACGGACACCGAGGCCACCGAGCCGAACGAGTCAGCCGAGGACGGATCCACCGAGCAGGACGCCAAGGCCGGCCGTCCCTCCAAGGTGCAGCGCCTCGAGGCCGAGGGCGACATCGCCGCCGACTACCTCGAGGAGCTCCTCGACATCGCCGACCTCGACGGCGACCTCGACATGGACGTCGAGGGTGACCGTGCGAGCGTCCAGATCGGCGGTGCTGACCTCGGCCAGCTGGTCGGTCGCAACGGTGAGGTGCTGGAGGCCCTGCAGGAGCTCACCCGCCTGGCGGTCTACCGCGAGACCGGTGAGCGCTCGCGCCTGATGCTCGACGTCGGTGGCCACCGCGCCGAGCAGCGGACCCGCCTGGTCGCGCTCGCCGAGAAGTCGATCGCCGAGGTCAAGGAGAACGGTGAGCCGCTCTCGCTCGAGCCGATGAGCGCCTTCGAGCGCAAGGTCGTGCACGACGCCGTGGCCGCGGCCGGCCTGTCCTCGGAGTCCGAGGGTGCCGAGCCGAAGCGTCACGTGGTGATCCTCCCCGCGTGAGCGACGACGTTTCACGTGAAACGCCCTCCGTGCCCGACGTGGCGCGGAGGGCGTTCGCGTCTGACCGGCTGGACCTCGCCGTCCGCTACACCGAGCTGCTCGCCACCGAGGGCGTCCTCCGGGGGCTGATCGGTCCCCGCGAGGCCGACAAGCTGTGGGCCCGCCACGTGCTGAACTCGGCCGTGCTGTCCGAGGCGATCCCCCACGGCACGACCGTGTGCGACATCGGCACCGGCGCGGGACTTCCCGGTGTCGTCGTGGCGATCGCACGCCCCGACATCGCGATGACCCTGGTGGAGCCACTGCTGCGCCGTACGACGTTCCTGGACGAGGTGGTGGCCGATCTCGGACTGGACCACGTCGAGGTGGTGCGCGGGCGGGCCGAGGACCTGCACGGCCGGCGGACGTTCGACGTGGTCACCTCGCGGGCGGTCGCGCCGCTCGATCGCCTCCTCGGCTGGTCCATGCCGCTCGTCGCTCCCAACGGGGCCCTGGTGGCGATGAAGGGCAGGTCGGTGCGCGACGAGATCGCCGTCGCGCAGGGTCTGCTCGACACCTGGCGGTGTGCCGAGCCCGAGGTCCTCGACCTCGGAGCGGACATCGTCGATCCACCGACGACCGTGCTGCGGGTGTCGTGGGCGGACCCAAGCCGGATAGGTTGGCCCCTTGCTCGTGGGCCCGAGCGGGGCCGCACGCGTCAGAAGCGGCGACGACCACGACGAGAGGCGGAGTGACGTGAGCGGAGACACCTCTGAGTTCTGGGGTCGGCATGCCGCCGGCAAACCCGCCGAGGAGTTTTCCACCGACCCGGGGGAGCCGGCTGAGCGCAGTTATCCACAGGACGGGACCACTTCTCCACAACCGGTGGATGTTTCACGTGAAACGCCCGAGTCGGTTTCACGTGAAACACGACCTGCGTGGCAGGTGCGTACGGCGGCCGATTTCGTCGACCAGCACGACACCTTCCATGACCAGGGCACCCCGCTCGCGCAGGCCGCACAGCACAGCGTGCTGGCCCGGTCCGGGGGCCTGCGTCGGCAGGGGGCACCGCGACCGAACGCGACGCGCGTGCTGGTGGTGGCCAACCAGAAGGGTGGCGTCGGCAAGACGACGTCCACGGTGAACGTCGCCGCCGGGCTCTCGCAGCTCGGCCAGCGCGTGCTGGTGATCGACCTCGACCCCCAGGGCAACGCCTCGACGGCGCTGGGTGTCGCGCACCACCGTGGTGTGCCGTCGACGTACGACATGCTGGTCGAGGGCGAGCCCCTGGCCAACGTGACGACCGAGTGCGCGGACCTTCCGGGGCTGTGGGTCGTACCGGCCACGATCGACCTCGCCGGGGCCGAGATCGAGCTCGTCAGTGTCGTTGCCCGGGAGCAGCGCCTGGCGCGAGCCATCGGCGCGCACCCGCTCGTCGGCACCGCGGAGGAGGCCGGGGACGACCGGTTCGACTACGTCCTCGTGGACTGCCCGCCCTCGCTCGGCCTGTTGACGCTCAACGCGCTCGTGGCCGGGCGGGAGATGTTCATCCCCATCCAGGCGGAGTACTACGCCCTCGAGGGGCTCGGCCAGCTGCTCGAGACGGTCGAGATGGTGCGCCAGCACCTGAACCCACGACTCATCGTCTCCACGATCCTGCTCACGATGTACGACGCCCGCACCCGCCTCGCCGCCGGCGTGGCCGACGAGGTGCGCGGCCACTTCGGGGACCAGGTCCTCAAGACCGCCGTCCCGCGGTCGGTGCGCGTGTCCGAGGCGCCGTCCTACGGGCAGACCGTGATGACCTACGATCCGGCGTCGGCCGGGGCGCTGTCCTACCTCGAGGCCGCGCGTGAGATCGCCAGCAAGGGAGCCCCTGAAGCATGAACGCCAACCCGCCCCGTCGCGGCCTCGGTCGAGGCCTGGGGTCGCTGATCCCGACCGCGCCGACCCAGCCGGCTCCCAGCGGCTCGACCGAGGCGTCCATCGCGGGCACCGAGGTGGCCGCGCCGTCCGGCGGGACGAACGGCGCAGCGAGCGCTCCCGAGCCCGGCGAGGCGCCCCACCTGGTCGCCGGGGCGTACTTCGCCGAGCTCCCGATCACCCAGGTGCGCCCCAACGCGCGCCAGCCGCGCGAGGTCTTCGAGGAGGAGGCGCTCGCCGAGCTGGTGCACTCGATCCGTGAGGTCGGGCTGCTCCAGCCGGTGGTCGTGCGCAGGACCGGGAACGAGTCGTACGAGCTCGTCATGGGCGAGCGCCGGTGGCGCGCCTCCCAGGAGGCCGGACGCGACACGATCCCGGCGATCGTCCGCGAGACCGACGACAACGACATGCTGCGCGACGCGCTGCTGGAGAACCTGCACCGCTCGCAGCTCAACCCGCTGGAGGAGGCCGCAGCCTACGGCCAGCTCCTCGAGGACTTCGGCTGCACGCACGAGGAGCTCGCCCACCGCATCGGTCGCTCGCGTCCGCAGATCTCGAACACCCTGCGTCTGCTCAAGCTCTCGCCCGCCGTCCAGCGCCGGGTCGGCGCCGGTGTGCTCTCGGCCGGACATGCCCGCGCCCTGCTGGCCATCGATGACGCGGGGCTCCAGGACAAGCTCGCCGCCCGGGTCACCGCGGAGGGCATCTCGGTGCGCGGCCTCGAGGAGATCGTCGCGATGGGCGTCGAGCCCGACGCGCCTGCCCGGGTCGTCCGCAACCGTCCTGTCGCCCCCGGACTGGCCGACCTCGCCGACCGGCTCTCCGACCGGCTCGAGACCCGCGTCAAGGTGGACCTCGGGAAGGCCAAGGGCAAGATCACGGTCGAGTTCGCCAGCCTCGACGACCTCCGTCGGATCGTCGACATCATGGACCCGCGCAACCGCGACGACCGCCCGATCTGAGACGAGCAGCGTCGACCGAGGAACGAGGTCGGCGCGTGGGCACGGCCAGATCGAGTAGGCCTCGTCCTCGCTCGGCTGATCGACCACCGACGATAAGTCGACAAAGCGACAAAGCGACCTGTCGACAGATCGATGTGTCGACCTGTCGCTACCGCGTCTTCTTCGCGCGCTTCTCGGCCCGCTTGCGGGCGCGCTCGCGCTTCTCGGCGGCGTCGAGGGCGACCGCCTCGTCGGGCGTGGGGGCGGTGCCACCCATCGAGGCGGGCACCCACCAGGAGCCCGGGGGCTGCTCGGCGGCGGGGTAGTCGGCAACCACCTCGGCCAGCAGGGCCGCCATCCGGGCGCGCAGCTCGGCGGTCTCGGCCACCGCGTCGGTGCCGGTCGGGTGCATCGCCTCGCCGACGCGGATCGCGATCGTCTTGCCGCGCGAGAAGTCGCGCGGGTGATCCTTGGTCATCATCCGCTGCGTGCCCCAGAGGATGACGGGCACGAGGGGTACGCCGGCCTCCGCCGCGATGCGTACGGCACCGGACTTGAACTCCTTGAGCTCCATCGACCGCGAGATCGTCGCCTCGGGGAAGATGCCGACCGCCTCGCCCCGGCGGAGGAAGTCGACGGCGGTGTGGAAGCTGGCGACACCCTCACCCCGGTCCACCTCGATGTGGTGCAGCGAGCGCATGAGCGGACCGACCCACCGGTGGTCGAAGAGCTCGCGCTTGGACATGAACCGCACGAGGCGCCCCGACGGGTTCGCCGCGAAGCCGCCGTAGATGAAGTCGACGTAGCTGATGTGGTTGAACGCGAGCAGCACGCCGCCCTCGCGCGGAACGTGCTCCGTGCCGCTCATCTGGAAGGTCTGGCCGAGCGCACGGAACGCCGTCTTGGCCGTCACGATGATCGGGGGATAGGTGACGTCGCGCATGGCCCGAGCCTAGGGGTACGTCGTCAGCGTCGCGTGGCCAGGAAGTCCGCGATCCGGCCGATGGCGTCCTCGAGCACGCTCGCCTCGGGCAGCGTGACCAGCCGGAAGTGGTCGGGCGTGGGCCAGTTGAAGCCCGTGCCGTGCGTGACCAGGATCTTCTTGGCCCGGAGCAGCTCGAGGACGAACTCCTGGTCGTCGTCGATCGGGTAGACCGCGGGGTCGAGCCGCGGGAAGCAGTAGAGGGCGCCGCGCGGCTTGACGTTGCTGACGCCGGGGATCTCGTTGAGGAGGCGGTGGGCGAGCATCGACTGCTCGTAGAAGCGCCCGCCGGGCCCGATGAGCTCCTCGATCGACTGGTAGCCCCCGAGCGCGGTCTGGATCGCGTGCTGGGCCGGGACGTTGGCGCACATGCGCATGTTGGCGATCAGGGTGAGGCCCTCGAGGAAGTCCGTCGCGAGCTCCTTGGGCCCGGCGATCATCACCCAGCCGGCCCGGTAGCCGCACACGCGGTAGGCCTTCGACAGCCCGGAGAACGTCAGCGTGAGCACGTCGTTGCCGCCGTACGTCGCCACGTGGTGGTGCTGCGCGTCCTCGAAGAGGATCTTCTCGTAGATCTCGTCGGCCATCACGACGAGCTGGTGGCGCCGCGCGATGTCGACCAGGCCCTTGACGGTCTCCTCGCTGTAGACCGCGCCGGTCGGGTTGTTGGGGTTGATGATCACGAGCGCGTGGGTGTTCTCGGTGATCTTCGACTCGATGTCGGCGAGGTCGGGGTTCCAGTCGTCGTCCTCGTCGCAGCGGTAGTGCACCGGGAGGCCGCCCGCGAGCGTGACCGCGCCCGTCCAGAGCGGGTAGTCCGGGGCGGGCACGAGGATCTCGTTGCCGTCGTCGACGAACGCCTGGAGCACCATCGAGATCAGCTCGGAGACACCGTTGCCGATGAAGATGTCCTCCACGCCGACGTCGCGCAGGCCGTGGGACTGGTAGTAGTGCATGACGGCGGTCCGGGCCGACCAGATGCCCTGGCTGTCGGCGTACCCCTGTGACTGCGGCAGGTGGTGCATCATGTCGGCCAGGATCTGCTCGGGCGCCTCGAAGCCGAACGGTGCGGTGTTGCCGATGTTGAGCTTGAGGATCCGGTGCCCCTCGGCCTCGAGGCGCTGGGCCTCGACCAGGATCGGCCCGCGCACGTCGTAGCGGACACCTTGCAGCTTCTTGCTCTGTCGGATCGGGCGCACGCCTCATCCTCGCAGGCCGCCGGCGGGTCTAGGCTGGGGATCGTGTCGCGCAAGACCGCACGCCTGACGGTCGACCACCTCGCGGAGCTGGCCGATCCGGTGAGGTCGTGCCTGTTCTGGGAGCTCGGGCCGGTGGACCGTGCGCGGCTCGACGAGCAGGAGCGCATCGCCGAGAAGGAGAGCTGGGTCTCGGGCGTGCTCCGCGACTGGGGCTCGTGCGGGCGAGTCGTACGCATCGACGGCAGGACCGCCGGTCACATCGTCTACGCGCCGAGCGCCTACCTGCCGGGGTCCGCGACCCTGCCGACGGCGCCGGCGTCGCCGGACGCGATCGTCGCCGCGACCGTCTGGATCGAGCCGGGGCTGCGCGGCGGCGGGCTCGGACGGCTGCTGGTGCAGGCGATGGCGGCCGACCTGGTGCAGCGCGGCCACACCGCGATCGAGGCGTACGGCGACACGCGGGGCCGCACGCACGGGTGCGTCCTGCCGGCGGAGTTCTGGGGCGGCGTCGGGTTCAAGACCCAGCGCGCGCACCCCACGACCTCCCGGATGCGGATGGAGCTGCGCACGGCCCTGAGCTGGAAGGACGAGGTCGAGCTCGCGCTCGAGCGGGTGTGGGGCGCCGTACGCCCCGCGCCGAAGGCGACCCGCCCGATCGGATCGGTGCGGGCCGCCTCGGGCGACTGATCGGGTGTCACGATTTCGACGCGCCCGTTGCGGCTTCGTGCCTCAGCCGCAGGGCTTGCTCAATCTGGCCACGCCCACGCAGCGAGCTCCGCTCGCTACTGCGTGTCTCAGATGAGGCCCTCGAGCTCCTTGAGGAGCGCGGCCTTGGGCTTGGCGCCGACGATGGACTTCACGACCTCGCCGCCCTGGTAGACGTTGATGGTCGGGATGCCGGTGACGCGGTAGGACGAGGGGGTCACCGGGTTCTCGTCGACGTTCATCTTGAGGAACGTGAGCTTCTCGCCGTGCTCGGCGTTGAGCTCGTCGAGGATCGGGGCGACCTGGCGGCACGGGCCGCACCACTCCGCCCAGAAGTCGACGAGGACGGGCTTGTCGGACTTGAGGACCTGCGCCTCGAACTCGGCGTCGGTCACGGCGGCGATGTTGGCCACGGTTGCCCCTTTCAAGAGGTCAGAAGGATCACGGGGTGATGTCTGAGTCAACACCACCCTGCCGACACTTGTTCCCCTCCCCGCGCCCGCCGGGGTAGTCCAGTGGGTTCTGGCTGTCGATGGGCCCGCATCACGACCATCTCTCACTGGACTACCCCGAAAATAGCGGGCCGACCTCGCTCGCCGGTTGTTCGGCGACGTGCCGCCCGACCGGCTGGCCGTGTTCAGCGATCTGCTGGACGAGACGACCCGGCGTTCGCCCGACTGATGGAAGACGCGGAGGAGAGGTGATGGACCTCGTACGACGCGCGCGGAGGCTCGCGTGGGCGGGCCTCAGGCTCGAGGTCACGCGCTACCTCGCGCCCATGACCCTCGAGACGCCGCACGGCCCGACGACCGTGGCCCGGGTGGGCCTGTGGGTCGACGAGCCGCGTGAGGTGGCGGAGGCGCTCAGGCGCCGGCTGTCTGCACCTCTTCGCTGATCGCCTCGACCGTCGCGGCGGCCTCGCCGGCGGTGGAGGCCTCGTGGTCGAGGGCCGCGATGAAGCGCTCCGCGTCGAGCGCGGCGGCGCAGCCGGTGCCGGCGGCGGTGATCGCCTGGCGGTAGTGGTGGTCGACCAGGTCGCCCGCGGCGAAGACGCCCGGCAGGTTGGTCGCGGTGGACGGGTGGTCGACGAGGACGTAGCCGTTGTCGTCGAGGTCGACCTGCCCGGTCAGCAGCTCCGAGCGCGGGTCGTGGCCGATCGCGATGAAGAGGCCGGTGACGTCGAGCCCGCGCTCGTCGCCGGTGACCGTGTCGCGCAGGGTGACGGACTCGAGCCTGTCGGCGCCGTTGATGGCGGCGATCTCGGAGTTCCACACCATCTCGAGCTTGGGATCGGCGAAGGCGCGCTCCTGCATGATCTTGGAGGCGCGCAGCTCGTCGCGGCGGTGGATCAGGTAGACCTTCGACCCGAAGCGCGTGAGGAAGGTGGCCTCCTCGATGGCGGAGTCGCCGCCGCCGACGACCGCGATGGCCTGCTCACGGAAGAAGAACCCGTCGCAGGTGGCACACCACGAGACGCCGCGACCGGAGAGCTCCTCCTCGCGGGGCAGCCCGAGCTTGCGGTAGCCCGAGCCGGTCGCGAGGATCACCGATCGCGCGGTGTAGGTGTCGGTGGCGGTCTTGACGACCTTGATGTCACCGGTGAGGTCGACCTCGACGACGTCATCGGCGATCAGCTCCGCGCCGAACCGCTCGGCCTGCGCGCGCATCTCGTCCATCAGCGCCGGGCCCATGATGCCGTCGCGGAAGCCGGGGAAGTTCTCGACCTCGGTGGTGTTCATCAGCGCACCGCCGGCGGTGACGGACCCTTCGAAGACCAGGGGCTCGAGCGCGGCGCGGGCGGCGTACACGGCTGCGGTGTAGCCCGTGGGTCCCGAGCCGATCACGATGACGTTGCGCGGTTCGGTGGTCTGGCTCATGGGGTGGGTCACTCCTGATGGGTCACTGATGGGGGAGGGTCGTGGCGTACGACGTCCTCAACCGATCGTAGGCCAGCGTTCTTCCCGCCCGGCCCGGGGCGCGTCACGGCGCGGGCAGCGTGAGCGTGCGCACGGCGGTCGGATCGCCGCACACGTAGAGGTCCACCCGCTGGCTCGCTCCGTCCACCCGGCGGAACACGACCGCGCCGACCATGCCGTCGACCTCCGCCAGGACGAGGCGCCCGCGCCCGGTCCCGCGCAGGTCGCAGTCGCTCCGCTGGTCCGGCATGACGGGCTCGGACGCCTGGGCGTCGGAGGAGCTCGTACGGAGCGAGAGCAGCTGGTCGTCGAGGTCGACGTCGCCGGTGGAGAGCGTGGGGTAGGCCGCGAGCGGGTCGGGCGTGCCCGACTTGAGGCTCTGCGGTCCCATCTCCCCGCTCTCGGCGGCACCGCCGGAGTCGGATCCGGCGCCGTCGTCGAGCTCGCGCTGCGACGTGGCGGCCTCACCGTCGGCGGCGGACCCGGCGTCGGACCCGCTCCCCGTCGGGAGGCCCTGCCCGATCGCGACACCGGCGACGACCACCGCGGCCGCGGCCAGGAGGCCGACGCCGGCCATCCGACGGCGGCGGGCGCCGAGGTCGACGACGGGAGCGTGCGGGGTCTCGGTCGGCTCGCGGCGCTCGGCCGCGAGCGAGGCGAGGACGCCGTCGAGGCGGGCGACGACCTCGGGCGGCGTGGGCCCGTCGTGGCGCGCGTCGGCGAGCAGGCGGCGTACGGCCTCCTGCTCGGGGGGCAGGCCGGTCGGATCGGTCATCGGGTCACCTCCTCGGGGCGCAGCGGTTGGCGGGGCGGTTGGCGGGGTGGGCGGGCACGGACGGAGCGCTCAGGGCGCGGGCGGACCGCGGGGCCGCACGGTGGGTTGGACGGGACCGTCCGGTGGCGGGTTCCCGTGAGGGACGTCACCGGGCGGTCGGTGCAGGTCGGCGAGGAGCGCGGCGAGCTTGGTGCGACCACGCGAGCACCGCGACTTCACCGTGCCCTCGGCGCACCCGAGCATCTCGGCCACCTCGGCGACGGGGTAGCCCTCCATGTCGACCAGGACGAGGGCCGCGCGCTGGTCGACGGGCAGCGTCGCGAGCGCGTCGAGGACCCGCCGGCGGCGCTCTGCGTCCTCGGCCGCCGCGTCGGGCAGGTCGTCGTGCTGGGCCGTCGCGACCAGGGTGCCGCGGTCCTCGACGTCGTCGGGGAGGGCCTCGAGCCGGCGGATCTTCGCGGCCCGGATCCGGTCGAGGCACGCATTGACCACGACCCGGTGCAACCAGGTCGTGACGGCGGCCTCGCCGCGGAACGACCCGGCCCGGCGGAAGGCGGCGATCATCCCGTCCTGGAGGCCGTCGGCGGCGTCCTCGGGGTTCCTCATCGTGCGCAGCGCCACCGCCCACAGCCGGTCGCGGTGGCGCGCGAAGAGCACACCGAAGGCGTCGGCGTCGCCGTCGACGTGCGCCTGGAGGAGCTCGCGGTCGGAGCGCTCGTCGCCGGCCGGCACGCTCATCGCAGGGTGCATCGCGGACGTCTCATCCGAGCACCTGCACCTCGGAGATCGTGGCGCGGAAGCCGTCGTCGACCTGGGGAAGGATCGTGATCCAGACCGTCACGTAGCGCCCCGAGACCGCCTCGTCGAGCGTGATGGTGAGGTCACCGGAGCCGGACGCCGTGCCGACGGGGGTGAGACCGGCGATGCCGGTCGGCGCGTCCGAGGTGACGTACGCCGCCAGCGACGTCTCCCCGTCGCCGGTGCCCACCACGACCTGGCGCACGCCCTTGGTGGCACCGAGGTCGATGACCAGGCCGACGCCGGACTTGAGGCCGGCGGGGCCGAAGTTCTGCCGGTAGGTGGAGGTGCTCCACGTCGTGGCGGGGTCGCCGTCGACGACGTTGGGCACGGACTCCGGGTTCTCCTCGCGCGGCGCGGAGCCCTGCGGGTCGAAGTCGTCGGCGACGAGCTCGGTGAAGGGGGTGGGGTCGGCGACCGTGGGCGTGGGCGACGCGGACGTGGTCGCGTCGTCGTCGGTCGAGTCGGTGGTGGGCAGGCCCAGCTGGTAGGCCGCGACCGCCGCCACCAGGACCAGCACGCAGATGGCCACGATCATCGCCAGCCGGAACCAGCTGCGCCCGGGGACCTGGTCGCCGGTGTCGTCGAGGCCCTCGCCGGTGCTCCAGCGGTCCTGCGACCACGAGCCCGAGCTCCACGAACCGGTGTCGCGCCCCACCGGAATCATGCCGGAGTCGCGGCTCGCCCCGGTCGAGAAGTCCCGGCTCGAGTCCCGGCTCACGTCCTGGGAGGCGTCCCACGGCCAGTAGTCCGGGTTGCCGCTCGACGCGCGGCTGCCGGCGCGCGGACGGCGTACGGGCTCACCGTCGGGCGGGTCGGGAGCGAAGAGCGGCTTGGGCGGAGGCTCCTCGAGCGGCGGCGGGGGCTCGGGGCGCTCGGCCCGCGCGCGCAGCCAGTCGACCTCGTCGTCGTCGTGGAAGACCGGCATGCCTGCCTGCGTCGGCAGGTCGACCGGAGCGGTGGGCTCGGCCGGCACCGCCGACTGGACCTCGGTGGCCGCCGGCTCCTCCGCCGCGGGCGTCTCGACGGGCGGCTCCTGCTCGGGTTCGGGCTCGGGTTCGGGCTCCTGCTCGGGTTCGGGTCGCGGCTCGACCGCCGGCACCGCGGGGACGGTCGCGGTCTGGGTGGACGTCGGAGGGGTCGTGCGCGGCCCCTGCACGGGGACGTGGGTGCCGGTCAGGTCGCCGACGTAGTCGTGCAGCAGGTCGCGGATCGCCCGCGCGCTGAAGTCGCCCCCGTCGCCCCCGGGTGCGTGCTGGGGGTTGAGGACCTGGTCGCACATCGCGTCGAGCATCCGCGGGATGCCCGCGCGGACACGGCGGGGACGCAGCACCTCGCCGTGCACCTCCGGCGCCGGGGGGACCGCGGACTCGGAGGCGCCGGCCCACTTGCCGGTGAGCGCGCAGTAGAGCAGGCCGGCGAGGTCGATCTCGTCCACTCCGGTGCGGCCCGGTGGCAGCCCGCGCAGTGCCGCGTCGACGCCGAAGCCGATGATCCGGACCTGGCCGTGCTGGTCGACCAGCACGTTCTCGGGGTTGAGGCGGCCGTGGGCGAGCCCGGCGGCGTGAGCCACGGCCATCGTGTCGGCGACCTCGGCGACCAGCCAGGCCGCCCGGCGCGGCGGCAGCGGTCCCTCGCGCGCGACGAGGATGTCGAGCGAGTCGCCCTGGCCCCACTCGTTGACGACGTAGCAGCGCCCGTCGGCCGACTCGGCGTCGAGCACCCGCAGCAGCCGGCGATCATTGACGGGGCCGGCCCCGCGAGCGGCCTCGAGGACCGCGGGCGCGCGGTCGTCGTCGGCGGCGAGGAGGTGCACCGACACCGCCCGGTGCAGGACGAGGTCGTGGGCGCGCCAGAAGCGGCCACTCCGGTTCTCGGCCAGGAGGTCGTCGAGGCGGTAGCGCTCGGCGAGCACGTCACCGGCCTGCATCGACGTCGGCATCGCTCACCTCGCTTCCCCGGTTGTCGCAGGACCCCTTCGCCATCCAGCTCCCACGGGCCACTCTAGGGACTCTCAGCCCCGGCGCAGCCGCGCCGCGACGGTATCGGCCAGGCTGGTGACCTCGCGGATCCGCAGCAACCACGCACCGCCGAGCAGGACCAGGCCGCCGGCCAGGCCGGCCAGGCCGCCACGAAGCAGCGCGACCGGCGGCGCGGGGCGCTCGCCCAGCCCCGCGAGCGACCACTCGACGAGCCAGCTGACCGCACCGGCGGCGGCCAGCACGATCGCCATCCGCACGAGGAACCGGACGAGCTGCGTTGTCTGCAGCCCGCCGACCGTGCGGCGCAGCAGCACGAAGCTGAGCACGGCGCCGACGGCGTACGACGACAGGTAGGCCACGACGAGCATCGGGGCCGTGTCCTCGGGGGGCCGCGACGGCACCAGCACGATGGCCACCGCGATGTTGGTCAGTGAGACCGCGAGCTGGATGAAGAACACGAGCCGGGTCATCTCGACCGCGTAGAAGCCGCGCAGCATGAAGTAGTGGACGGTGAAGAAGACCAGCGCCGGACCGAAGAGCGCGAGAGTCGGGGCGAAGGCGTCCGCGGCGTCCCGGTCGGCCCACGCGAAGGCCGCCGACGCCACGTCCGCGGAGAGGATCGGCAGCAGCACCGCGAACGGGAGCACCAGCGCCAGCGCCGTACGCATGGTCGAGCCGACCGTGCTGCCGAGGTCGGCGAGCCGGCCTTCGTGGGCGTACGACGACAGGCGCGGCAGGATCGCGGTCGCGAGCGAGACGGTGATGATCGAGTGCGGCACCATCATCACGAGCAGGCTGCTGCTGTAGACGGTGTAGCCGGTGCCCTCGCCGCCACCGGCGGTGCCGTCGGAGGCGAGCTTGACCACGACGAAGTACGCCGCCTGCGTGGCGATCACGAACAGCACGGTCCAGATGCCCAGGGAGAGCGTCTTGCGGAGCTCGGGGTCGCGGAAGTCGAAGCGCGGACGGTAGGTGAAGCCCGTCGCGCGGAGGTAGGGCAGCAGCACCAGGCACTGGGCGACGATGCCGAGCGTGGAGCCGAGGCCGAGCAGCACCTCCTGGCTCGTGTCGAGCGGCGCCGTCTGCTGGGCGTCGGTGGCCTCCCCCCAGACGAGGAGGTAGGCGACGAGCATCGCCACGGCGATGACGTTGTTGGCGATCGGCGCCCACATCATCGGACCGAAGCGGCCGCGGGCGTTGAGCACCTGTCCCACCAGCACGAACATCCCGTAGAAGAACACCTGCGGGAGGCACCACCGGGTGAGGTCCACGATCGACTCGAGGTGCGCCACCCGGTCCGGCTCGAGGAGGCGGTCGCTCAGGTAGAGCCGCAGCAGCCACGGTGCGGCCGCCACGAGCAGCACCGTCACCGCGCCGAGGAACAGCGCCGACAGCGTGATCACCCGGCTGGCGTACGCGTCGCCGCCGTCCGGGTCCTCCTTGATCCGGCGGACCAGCTGGGGCACCAGGACCGCGTTGAAGACGCCGCCCGCCAGCAGGATGTAGACCATCGTGGGCAGCGTGTTGGCGATCGTGAAGAGGTCCGCACGCAGCAGGGCGCCGAGCGCCGCGACGAGCAGCGCGGCACGGATGAAGCCGGAGGCTCGGGAGAAGACGGTGCCGGCCGCCATCACGGCCGAGGAGGCCAGGATGCGCTGGTCGCTCATGCGGGGCCCGTGGCGGGTTCCGGGTCCTCACCTCGCGACGCGGCCGCCAGCTCGGCCCGACGGGCCCGGACCTGCCCCGGGAGCCGGTAGCCGATCATCCCGAAGAGGACGAGTCCGCCGCCGGCCATCGCCACCCACACCAGCGCGCTCACGCGGGCGGCGCGGATCGGCAGCGCGTCGGAGGAGCCGAGCGGGGCACCCTCGACCGAGGTGACGGTGAAGCGGACGTTGTGCACGCCGAGCTGGTCGGTGGTCGCCTCGTAGCGCAGCACGCTGCGCGCGGACGGGCCGAGCGTGCGCTCGCCACCGAGGCCGGTGATGCTCAGCCGCCCGTCCGTCGTCGGGCGCACCCGGACGACGACCGGTTGGTCGAGGTTGTTCACGAGCGTCGCGCCGAGCTTGCCGGACGCGCTGAAGAGCGTCACCGCCTTCGGCGCCTCGATCTTGATCTCGCCGAGGTAGTCCCTCATCACGTCCTCGAGGCGGCTGGCGGACCTCAGCGCGATCCCCGGCCGGGAGCGGTGCTGCTCGGAGAGCGTCACCAGGGCCTCGTCGCGCGCCTGCGCCTCGATGGTCGTCTGGAAGTAGAGGACCTGCTCGAGCAGGTCGGCGGCGTCGGTGGCCCGCGTCGCGGCGGCGAAGCTGGCGGCGCCGATCTCGGCCTCCTGGTCCTCGGGCGTGTAGGTCAGGCGCGACGCGGGCTGGCCGACGGCGTTGCGGTTGTCCGCGATCTCCTCCACGGGCACCACGTCGAGCCACGGCTGCTCGAGCTGGTCGAAGAACGCCGCGGCGTCCTCGCCGCGCCAGACCGTCGGCAGGGTCAGGATCAGCGGCGCGGCGTCGTCGTCGAGGGCGCGGAGCGCCGCCTCGCTGACCAGCCGCTGCCGCAGGGCGAGCGGGTCGGTGGCCGCCGTGGGCCCCGGGCCGCCCGACTCGGTGGCCGTGCTGGTGACGAGCACCTTGTGCCCGAGCATCTTCACGACCGAGTTCGGGGTCGTCGGCGGGACGTCGAACGCGCTGTCGCCCAGCAGGACGACGGTGTCGGGGGCGACGGTCTCGAGGGCCTCGGGGCTCAGCCGGTCGTCCGTGGGCGACACGGCCGGTCGCGACGGGATGTCGAGCTGCGCCATCGCCTCGGCGCTGCGGGCGACCGCCTGGTCGAGGCGGCTGCGGTCGTTGCGGACCGCGGCGGAGACGTCGAGGTCGCCGAAGGGAAGGGCCAGCACCGGCCGCGACCCGACGAGCGTGCGGTAGCGATCGAGCCAGGCGGCGGCCGCGGTGGCGAGCGCCTGCTCCTCGGCGGTGGGTGCGGGGTCCGACGGTGCGGGGGGCGGGGTGAGGGTCTCCTCGACGTCCGGCGACGCGGTCGGGTCCTCGCCGTCCTCGGGCGAGGGGGACTCGGAGGGAGTGGGCTCCTGGCCGGGGACGTACGGGTCAGGGGCGATGCTGCGGCGCGGGTTGCCGAACTCCAGGCGCTTCAGCGCGACCAGGACGGCCGGGTCGACGAGCCAGCTGTACGGCGTACCGTCGGCCGACTCGGCCATGTCGAGCACGCCGTCGAGGCTGCCGCCCTCGTCCAGCCGCTTCGCCCACCGGTCGAGTCCGCCGATCTGCCCGTCGGCGGTGTACCAGACCCGCCCGCGGATCGAGAGCAGGACCGACGCCTCCGCCGCCGCGCCCTCGCGCGGCTGCGCGGGGATGAAGGTGCGGGCCCGCCCGTCGGCCACGCCGTCGCGCGGGACCGCGCCGTCGCCCAGCGCGTGGATGCCGATCCAGTAGACGCCCTCGACGCTGGGGTCCAGCTCGAGGAGGTCGACCGGCACGGTGTCCGCGAAGTAGGCCGTCTGGCCGGGGGCCAGCTCGTCGACGGTGTAGAAGGTGCCCGGCACCGTCACCCGCTCGCCGACCGCCTCGGCCGGATCGCTGGCGGCCGAGATGACCAGGTTGGGGGAGTCGAGGATCGGGTTCGCCGAGGCGAAGGCGTGCAGGTTGATCCGCGTGTAGGTGTCGTCGCTGACGTTGGTGACGGTCCCGGTGATCTCGACGTCGCCGCTGCGCGGCAGCACCGGGTCGATCGTGTCGATGTGCACGACGAGCGGGTCGCCGTCCACCGCCGGCGCCGCGGAGGCCGGCGCCTGGGCGCCCATCGCAGCCAGCCCGGCCGTCAGGAGCCCCGCCAGGACAACGCGGAACAAGGACGAGCGGGGCACGCACAGACTGTAGTTGTTCGGCACACCCTGACCGACCGTAGACTCGTCCGTCGTGTCCGACGCCGCCCTGCCCCCGCTCACGATCGTCGAGATCCAGCGCCGCGTGGGAGCGGAGCTGGACCGCATCGGTTCGGTCATCGACGAGCTCGGCGCCCGCTTCGCCGAGGCCGGCGAGGAGCTGGCGCTCGTCGGCGGCCCGGTCCGCGACGCGATGCTCGGTCGGCTGCAGAGCGACCTCGACTTCACCACCTCGGCGCACCCCGACCTGACCGAGCGGCTGGTCTCGGGGTGGGCCGACGCGGTCTGGGACATGGGTCGCGCCTTCGGCACGATCGGCTGCCGCAAGGGCCCGTGGCAGGTCGAGATCACGACCTACCGCTCCGAGTCCTACGACCCGTCGTCGCGCAAGCCCGACGTCGACTTCGGCGACAGCCTCGAGGGCGACCTCGGTCGCCGCGACTTCACCGTGAACTCGATGGCGGTCCGGGTGCCGAGCCGCGAGTTCGTCGACCCCTTCGGTGGGATCGTCGACCTGGCCGAGCAGGTGCTGCGGACCCCGGGGACCGCCGAGGACTCGTTCTCCGACGACCCGCTGCGGATGATGCGGGCGGCCCGCTTCGCCGCGCAGCTCGGTTTCGCGGTGGCGCCCGACGTGGTCGCGGCGATGACCGGGATGGCCGACCGGATCGAGATCATCTCGGCCGAGCGGGTGCGCGACGAGCTGGTCAAGCTGGTCTGCGCCGCGCACCCCCGGCTCGGCCTGACGCTGCTCGTCGACACCGGCCTGGCGGCACACGTCCTCCCCGAGCTGCCGGCGCTGGCGCTGGAGCGCGACGAGCACCACCGCCACAAGGACGTCTACGAGCACACCCTCACCGTGCTCGAGCAGTCGATCGACCTCGAGCACCGCCTGGGCGGTGGCCCCGACTTCGCCAGCCGCTTCGCCGCGCTCATGCACGACGTCGGCAAGCCGAAGACCCGTCGGTTCGAGACCGGCGGCACGGTGACGTTCCACCACCACGACGTCGTCGGTGCCAAGCTGACCCGCAAGCGGATGCGGGCGCTGCGCTTCTCCAACAGCGACATCGACGCGGTGTCGACCCTGGTCGAGCTGCACCTGCGCTTCCACGGCTACGGCTCGGGGGAGTGGACCGACAGCGCCGTACGCCGCTACGTCCGCGACGCCGGCGACCAGCTCGAACGGCTCCACATCCTCACCCGCGCCGACTGCACGACCCGCAACCAGCGCAAGGCCGAGCGCCTGCGCCGGACGTACGACTCCCTCGAGGAGCGGATCGCGCGGCTGTCGGAGGAGGAGGAGCTCGCGGCGATCAGGCCCGACCTCGACGGCAACCAGATCATGGCGATCCTCGGTGTCGGCCCCGGCCGCGAGGTGGGCGAGGCCTACCGGTTCCTCCTCGAGCTGCGGATGGACGAGGGCCCGCAGACCCCGGAGCAGGCGGCAGCCGCACTGCGGTCGTGGTGGCAGGCCCGAGCCTGAGCCAGTGGCCCGACCCCTCGCTGTAACGCCGGGTTAGGTGCTGTACCCACCCGGATGCATCCAGGGGGGTACAAGCAGTAACCCGGCGTTACAGCGGAGAACGCGACCGAGGTCAGCGGGCGACGCGGAAGCCCTCGACGTAGGCCGTGCCCCGCCTCACGACCAGCCGGAGCCGGTGCGGCCGGTCGGTGCCGAGGCCCGACACGACCGCATGGCGGTCCAGCCGGGGCCTGGTCCGGCGGCCCTTGAAGGACACCTTCCCGACGCGGGTGCCGTCGACGAACAGCACCGCCTTGCCGCCGGCCTTCGCGCGGCCGAACACGAGGTCGATCGCGTCGCCCTGGAAGCCGACCCGGAGGACGTCGCGGCCGGTCCGCCGGCCGCGGTTGTCGCAGTACGAGCCGCCGGGCGCGGCACCCTGCCGCACCCGCCAGCTGCCGAGGTGGCCGACCGACCGGCCCTGGCAGGGCAGCGCGCGGTCAAGTGCGGCCGGCGCCGTCGAGGTGAGCGCCACGGTGGCCTGGCCGGTCCCGCTCGAGCCCGACCCGGCGCCCGACCCGGCGCCTGCGCCGCTGTCACCGCCGCTGCCCGGACCGGGCGTCACCGGGGTGGGCGGCGGGTCGCTCGGCGCGGGCTGGCCCGGCTTCGTGATGGTGATCCGGACGGTGGCGGTGTCGGTGAGGCCGGAGGCGTCGGACACGGTCACCGTGGCGTCGTACGTCCCGGGGTTGCCGTAGACGTGCTGGACCACGGCGCCGGTGGCGTCCTTGGCCGTGCCGCCGTTGCCGAAGTCCCACGAGTAGGTGAGGCTGCCCGGCGTCTCCGCGTCGGTGCTGCCGCTCGCGTCGAGCCTCACCCTGGTGCCGGGGGCTCCGGTCGACGGTGTCGCGGTGGCCATCGCGTCGGGGGCGGTGTTGGCCGGCGGCACCGGCTCGTCGCCGTAGCCGTAGTCGAACGGCGCGCAGCCCTCGCCCATGGTGAACCGGACGTCGCCGGTCAGGTCGCCGTCGGCGGCCTGCGGACCCTCGCCCGCCTCGGTGCCGTCGCCGTTGCCGGTCATGTCGAGCACGTCGAAGGTCAGGCAGTCGTAGGCGAACTCCCAGTTGCCGGACGCACTGCTCGGGTCGGCGTAGTTGTCGGTCCAGCCGTCACCGCCGTCGGAGAAGTGGGTGTCGTCGGCCGCGTCGGTCCACGCCGCGTCGTCCAGGTCGGGCGCGTCGCTGCCGGGCTCGGGCTGGCTGTCCAGCGGCGACTGGGCCGGCGGGTCGTCGGTGCCGGCGTTGCCGTAGCCGTGCGCCTCGTCGGTGTAGGCGGTGTAGAAGCCGGACGCGAACGCCGGGGCGCCGCGGTCGGCCTGGCCGTTGCCGTCGAGGTCGAAGCCGGAGCGGTCCCGCATCTCGAGGTAGTAGGCGTGGTCCGAGGGACCGTCGGCGCCGGCCGCGACGTACTGCCAGCCCTGGCCGCAGGCGCCCGGACCGTCGGCCCGGCAGCCGCCGTTGAAGACCCGCGGGTCGTCGGTGGTGCCGCTGGTCTCGAAGTCGGTGGCGTAGATCTCGCGGGTGCTGTCGTCGGGCAGCGTGGCGGTGATCCGCACGTCGTCGATGAACCAGCCCGGCCGGGACAGGCCCGGGTCCGTGGCGTAGCTGAAGCGCAGCACCGGCGCCTCGGAGCCGACCAGGTCGGAGATGTCGTAGGAGTCGGCGAGGAACACCATGTCGGGGGTGGTGCCGAGCTTGCGGTCGGTCGCCTCCGAGCCCGCCTGGTAGGAGCCGGACGTCCCGGTGATGCCGTTGTCGTACGTCGCCTGGCACCCGTTCTGGTTGGGGTTGCCGGCCAGCGGGTCGGTGTTCGACGTCGTGTAGCCGTTGGCCGACTCGTGGGAGGCGAAGTCCTTGCCGCCGTCGGTGGAGGTGAGGACGTAGCCGTAGTCGTAGTCCCACTCGATGTCCCACATGGACTTGAAGTCCAGCGACAGCGTGGTGCCCGCGGGCAGCGAGGCCGCCTCCGGGATCGCGAGGTCGAAGTTGTGCCCGCCGTTGTCGGTCGAGCAGCCGAAGTCGTTGCCCGAGCGCGACCACCACGTGTGCGACGCGCTGGCCTTGTCACCGGTGTCGAACTTCGCCGGGTCGAGCAGGACGCGCCCGGGCAGCTTGGCGACGTACATCTGCGAGTTCTGCACGCGGCCCACACCGTCCTGCCCCTCGGTGAGGGTGTACGCCGCACCGGCGGGCGTCTGCCAGGTGATGGTGTTCGTGTCCTGCTTGGAGTCGGTGATGCCGGACTCGGTGCGCGTGGAGTCGAGCACCTCCGGGACCACCCAGCCGAGCTCCTGGCGGCCGAAGGCGTCGATGTTGTGCGACTTGTCGGTCGCCATCAGGTTCCAGTCGCCGTAGGTCTCCCGGCTGCCGGTGGAGTAGAAGTCGGGCAGGCCGAGCGAGTGGCCGTACTCGTGCGAGATCACCGAGGCGTGGTCGATCGCGGTCTCGGGGTTGAGGTTGTAGGGCCCGACGCGGACGAAGACCTTGAGCTCGTCGGTGCCGGGCGTGGTCGTCATCGTCGAGTAGTCGTCGTCGGTGTACCAGAGCGGCTCACCCTCGAGGTTCTTCAGCTGGTCGTCGGTGGTGAAGCCGGGCAGGCCGGTGACCGGGTCCGTGTAGTAGAACTCCAGGCTCGACGAGTGCGGCCAGATGTTGTCGTAGGGCAGGTCGGGCGAGCCGGTGTTCGGGTTCGGCAGGTCGCAGCCCGCGACGCTCAGCTGGGAGGCGCCGTTGCCGCCGCAGCCGGCGAAGACGGCCATGAAGAAGTCGACGACGCCGTCCTTGTCGGTGTCGTAGTCGGAGTAGTCGATCTCCGGGTCGGCGATGGCCGCCGCGTCGACGACGATCTTGCCGGTCGGGCCGCAGCCGGAGTCGATCTGCTGCAGCGCGCCGACGCCGGCGAGCGCGCCGATGACCGCGGAGCCGTTGGCGTCGGAGCCGTAGTAGCCCGTGGTGCCGGGCAGCTGGTAGACGCCGTCCTTGATCCGCTTCGGGTAGAGCGGGGTGCCCTGCGCGGGCACCGGGCTGTCCGCGTACGTCACGCCGCCGCAGGTCTGGCCGGGCACGACCTTCGTGAAGGGGAACGCCGCGTCCCCGCCCGTCGTGGTGTTGCCCGGGTAGCTGAAGTCGGCGGTCGCGATGCCGGTCGAGGGGACCGTCCCGTCGGGGTAGAGCTGGCCGAGGCTCATCTCCTGGAACAGGTTGAACGTCGAGCCCTCGTAGGCCGGGTCGTTGATCACGGTGTCGAGCGAGCGTTCGTGGTCGCCGTAGCCGCGGTCGGTGTAGGCGACGGGCACGACCGGGAACGGACGGTCGCCGTAGCGCGCGGTCTCGTACTCCGAGCCGGGCGGGATCACCTTGGGGCCGCGGCTGGTGAGGGCCCGGGTCGCACCGCCGACGGCGACTGTCGCCGTGGTGGACAGGTCGCGCCACACGATCGTGGGCAGCTGGGCGAGCGTGGCCGCCCGGCTCTCGAGGACCAGCGTCCTGCTCTCGCCTGCCGCGAGGCTGCCGACGCTCCAGGTGTAGGTCCCGCCCTCGACGGTCGTCGTGCCGGCCTTGGCGATCGTGCTGCCGACGGGCGCGGTCACGGTGATCGTCGCGCCGACGACGGGGAGAGCGGTGGTGTTGCGCACGATCACGCGGGACGGGTACGTCTCACCGGGCTTGACCCAGCCGACGGCGGAGACGAAGGAGTTCTCGACCTCCAGCCCGCCGACGACGCCCTCGGAGACGACGGTCTGCGACGGGGCTGCGGCGGGTGCGGGCGAGCCGGAGGCGGAGCCGGCAGTGACCGTGGTGACGGTCAGCAGTCCGGCGAGGAGCGCGGTCGCGGCGGCCGTGGTGCGGCGGGCAGCGAGCCGATGGGATCGGGTCATCGGAATCCTCGGGTGAAGGACGCGTTCTCGGGGCGCGTCGATGACCTGAGAACGACGCACAGGCACCCGGGTTACTGATCGGTCGGCAACAGCCGGCGGCCCCGCTGTCCGGGACGTGGACTGCGGGGCCGCTGGTGTGGTGCTGGGTGGGCATCCGGGGACGCCCGGGCGATCACTCGCCGGCGATGAACTTCTCGAGCTCGGCGCGACCGACGTCGTCGGGCATCTGCACCGGCGGGGACTTCATCAGGTACGTCGAGGCGGCGATGATCGGGCCGCCGATGCCGCGGTCCTTCGCGATCTTCGCGGCGCGGACGGCGTCGATGATGATGCCGGCCGAGTTGGGGGAGTCCCAGACCTCGAGCTTGTACTCGAGGTTGAGCGGGACGTCACCGAAGGCGCGACCCTCGAGGCGGACGTAGGCCCACTTGCGGTCGTCGAGCCACGCGACGTAGTCCGACGGGCCGATGTGGACGTTGCGGCTGTCGATCTTGTCGGCGAGCTCGCCGGTGAGGTTGGACGTCACGGCCTGGGTCTTGGAGACCTTCTTGGACTCCAGGCGCTCGCGCTCGAGCATGTTCTTGAAGTCCATGTTGCCGCCGACGTTGAGCTGGTAGGTGCGGTCCAGCGCGACGCCGCGGTCCTCGAACAGCTTCGCCATCACGCGGTGGGTGATGGTGGCACCGACCTGGCTCTTGATGTCGTCGCCGACGATCGGGACGCCGGCGTCCTCGAACTTCTTGGCCCAGACCGGGTCGGAGGCGATGAAGACGGGGAGGGCGTTGACGAAGCCCACGCCGGCGTCGATCGCGCTCTGGGCGTAGAACTTGGCCGCCTGCTCGGAGCCCACCGGGAGGTAGCACACGAGGACGTCGACCTCGGCGTCCTTGAGCGCCTGGGTGACGTCGACCGGCTCGGCGGCCGACTCCTCGATCGTCTGGCGGTAGTACTTGCCGAGGCCGTCGAGGGTCGGGCCGCGCTTGACCTCGACGCCGAGGGTCGGGACCTCCGCGATCTTGATCGTGTTGTTCTCGGAGGCGTTGATGGCCTCGGAGAGGTCCTTGCCGACCTTCTTGTCGTCGACGTCGAAGGCGACGACGAACTCGACGTCCTTGACGTGGTAGTCGCCGAACTTCACGTGCATGAGTCCGGGGACGGTCCCCGAGGGGTCCGCGTCCTTGTAGTACTCAACGCCCTGGATCAAGGAGGTGGCGCAGTTGCCGACGCCCACGATCCCTACTCGTACCGAACCCATGGGGCTCTCCTTTTCTCTGCTGGTCGTGCCGGAAGGTTGTCGAGAATTCGTGCTGGTCAGTCGTGGGGGTGCGGCGCCGGGGCGGGCGCCGGTGCCGGGGTGGTGCCGCGCTCGGCCTGGATGAGGTCCGAGAGCCACCGCACCTCGCGCTCCACCGACTCGACGCCGTGGCGCTGGAGCTCGGCGGCGTAGCGGTTGACCTCGGCCTGGGTGCGCTCGAGCTCGCCCTGCACGCGCGCCAGGCGCTCCTGCAGTCGCGAGCGGCGACCCTCGAGGACCCGGAGCCGGATCTCCATGTCGGTGGAGGAGAAGAACGCGAAGCGGATGTCGAAGTTGTCGTCCTCCCACGCGGTGGGCCCGACCTCCGACATGAGGCGCTGGAAGTGCTCGTTGCCGGCCGCGGTGACCTCGTACACGATGCGGGGGCGGCGGCTCGTCGGCGTCGTGGTGGTCGCGACCTCGGTGATGAGGGTGGCCCGCAGCATCTTCTTCAGCGCCGGGTAGAGCGAGCCGTAGGACAGCACGCGGCCCCACCCGAGCATGAGGTTGAGGCGCTTGCGCAGCTCGTAGCCGTGCATGGGTCCCTCGTGCAGCAGTCCGAGGACTGCCAGCTCGATGGTGTCACCACGGCGTGCCATGAGACCTATCGTACCGATATATCCGCGAGTGACGAATCGGGATGCCGAGCGGCTCCCCGTACCCTTGCCCAGTGACCGCGAAGAAGCGCAGGGCCGACGGCAAGGCCCGGACCCGACGGCCCCAGCAACGGCGTACGAAGGGGCAGCGGGCGGCCAAGGTCGCCAAGGTCCTCGGGATCCTCGGAGTGGTCGGCGCGCTCGTCGCGGCGGGCATCGTCGTCGTGCTCTACCAGGCGATCAGCATCCCCACGCCCAACTCGGCGTTCCAGGCGCAGACCACGTTCGTCTACTACCAGGACGGCAAGAAGCAGCTCGGCACCTACTACGAGGACCAGAACCGCGAGTCGATCCCGCTCGCGGAGATGCCGCAGGTGATGAAGGACGCGGTCGTCGCCGCGGAGAACCGCACCTTCTGGACCGACAAGGGCCTTGACCCCAAGGGCATCCTGCGCGCCCTCTTCTCCAACGCCAGCGGCAATGCGCGCCAGGGCGCGTCGACGATCACCCAGCAGTACGTGAAGATCCTCTACCTGACGAGCGAGCAGAGCTACAGGCGCAAGATCAAGGAAGCGGTCGTCTCGCTGAAGATCCAGCAGCAGCTCAGCAAGAACGAGGTGCTCGAGGGCTACCTCAACACCATCTACTTCGGTCGCGGCGCCTACGGCATCCAGGCCGCGTCGAGGGCCTTCTTCGCCCACGACGCCAAGGACCTCACCCTGCGCGAAGCCGCCGTGCTGTCCACGGTGCTCAACAACCCCTCGGCCTACGACCCGGCCAACGGCAAGGAGGCTCGCGAGGACCTGAAGGTCCGCTACGGGTACGTCCTCGACAGCATGGCCGAGATGGGGACCATCACGACCGAGGAGCGCGACCAGGCGCTCAAGCGGCTGCCGAAGTTCCCCAAGGTGGCGGCGCAGAGCCAGTACGGCGGCCAGAAGGGCCACATGCTGGCGCTGGTCAAGTCCGAGCTGCTGGCCAGGGGCATCGCCTCCGAGGAGGAGATCGACGGCGGCGGGCTGCGCATCACCACCACCTTCGACCCCCAGGTCATGACCGACGTCGAGGAGGCGGTCACCGAGCAGCGCCCGGACGCCGGGATGCCCGGGGCGCCCGGCAACAAGGACCTGCACGTCGCCGCGGCCACGGTCGACACCGCGACCGGCGAGCTGCTCGGCTTCTACGGAGGGCAGGACTACCTCGATTCCCAGATCAACTGGGCGGTCTCCGGCGGCATGTCCGGCTCGACGATGAAGGCGGCGACCGACGTCGCCGCGATCCGTGACGGCTTCTCGCTCAACGACACCTTCGAGGGCAACAGCCCGATCGACATCGCCGGGACCGAGTTCGAGAACCAGGGCGACCAGGACTACGGCGACGCCGTGTCGATGATCACCGCCACCGAGAACTCGGTGAACACCGCCTTCGTCGACATGGTCGACTCGATGCCCGACGGTCCGCAGAAGGTCATCCAGGCCGCGGAGGACCTCGGCATCCCGGGCAACGAGACCGAACGCTGGGGCATTCCCCGCAAGTCGATCGACTTCCAGGAGAACGTCGGCGTCACCCTCGGCACCGCGCAGGTCAGTCCCATCAACATGGCCAACGCCTACGCCACTCTGGCCAACGGCGGCACCCGCAACGAGGTGCACGTCGTGAAGAAGGTCGTCGACAAGGACGGCGAGACCCTCTACGAGTCGAAGACGCGGAGCAAGCAGACCGTCGACCCCGACATCGCCGCCGACGTGACGTACGCCCTCCAGCAGGTCGTCGAGGAGGGCTCCGGCACCGAGGCGCTCGCGATCGAGCGACCCGCGGCGGGCAAGACCGGCACCGCGACCAACGACGACGGCGACGTCTCGTCGTCCTGGTTCGTCGGCTTCACCCCGCAGGTGTCCACTGCCGTGATGTACGTCCGCGGCAAGGGCCGTGGGGCCCTCGACGTGCTGCGCCCCGACGGGGCGGACCTCTGGCTGCCGACCAGCCCAGACGGCAAGTCCGGCTACTTCGGCGGCAACTATCCCGCCAAGACCTGGACGGCCATCATGGGCCGCGTCATGGAGGGCATGGAGGTCGAGGACTTCCCGGAGCCGGTGTACGTCGACGGCGACGCACCCGAGGACGGCCACGAGTACACCCCGCCGCCGCCCCCGCCGCCGCCGAAGCCCACGAAGTCGCCGACCGAGACCGGCGGCGTGCCCACCGAGACGCCGACCGAGACCCCGACGGAGACACCGACCGAGACCCCGACGGAGACGCCGATCCCGACGGAGACGCCGACACCCACGCCGACGCCCACGCTGACACCCACGCCGACGGTCCCGCCGCCCTCGGAGTCCCCGACCACGCCGGCCGGGAGGTACTCGGCACGGTCGCTGGCTCCCGACTCCCGGCCCTGAGCGTGGACCCTCGCTCGCGGGAGGCTCCCAGTCGGACGGACCCCGTCGTCTCGGCGTTGTCCGAGGTGGTCGGCGGTCCGCTGGGCGATCACGCCGGGGGTCACCGGTGGTGGACCCCCGCGCGCGTCCTGCTCGGCGCGACCACGGTCGCGCTCGCGGTCGGCATGGTCGGCAAGACCGCCTGCGTCCCGTCGGGGTGGGGCAAGGACGAGCAGCCGTTCCGCCACCTCTGCTGGACCGAGCTCGCCGGCACCTCGGCGAGCGCCGGCACGCCGCCGCGCGTCACCACGTGGCTCGAGCGGCTCAGCGGCCTCCTCCCCGGCGGCACGGTCGCGACCGCTGCCGGCCTGGCCGTGATGCTGGCGTTGCTCGCTCTCCTGGTCACGACCCTGCTCGTCCGGGTCGACTCCCGGCGGCCGTGGGCCGCCGCGGGCTGGGCGGTCAGTCCGGTGCTCGTGGCCCACTGGGTCTCGTGGGAGCTCGTCGCGGCAGCGGGGGTGGCGGTGCTGCTGTGGGGCTGGACGACCGGTCGACCCCGGCTCGCCGGCGTCGGCGCCGGGATCGGTGCGGCCTTCGCGCTGCCGGTCGCGGTGGCGTTCGTCGGCGTGATCGCCATCGGCGGCCGCACCCGCGACCGGGTCGACGCGCTGCTGTCCGCCGCGGCGGCGTACGTCGTCATCACGATCCCCGGCCGGGCGCAGGGCTGGGGCGTCGACACCGGATCGGTCTGGCAGCTGCTCGACCAGGGCGGGCTCGACGTGTCGGCGACGACCCGTGCGGTCGTGCAGCTCGTGGTGCTGGCTGCTGCTGCGGGCGCCGTCGCGTGGATGGTGCGCAGGTCCGGTCGGCTCACGCCGTCGACGAGTGCGCGGTCCGGTCTGGTGATGGTGTGCGCCGCGCTGGTCGTGGCGCCGTCGGCCCCGCCCGAGCTGGCCCTCGTCGCGTTGCCGCTGGCCGCGCTCGCCGTACGCCGCTGGCGCGACCTGCTCGTCTGGCAGGGCCTGCACCTGGTGAGCTGGGTGATCACGGGGTGGTACCTCGGCGGTGGCCTCGTGCCGACGATCACCGGCGACGAGAGGGCCTACTGGCTGGCGATCGTGCTGCGCGTGGCCGGGCTGGTGTGGCTGGCGGTCGCGGTGGTGCGCGACGCTGCGGACGTCCGGTCAGGTGACCACGACGCGGTCGAAGTCGGTCGCGGTGAAGCGGACCCGGACCTCGATGTCCTCACCGATGCGGGGCACCCGCGCGCCTGAGGGCACGAAGAGCATCGACGCCTGCATGTGGGGCGGCTCGGCGAAGAGTCGCTGCTTGCCGTCGATGGAGAACGGTGAGCGGACCAGGCCGGCCGCGTCCAGGCCGCCGCGGGCGAGGGTCGCCGCCCGGGCCTTGAACGACTGGTCGCCCGTCGGTGCCTCGAGGCCGATGCCGTGCGCCGTGCCGCCGCTGACCACGACGATGTGGCCGTGCCTGGGTGCGCTGCGCCCGCGGTAGCCGAAGGTGTCGCCGCGGGCGACCTCGTGCACGTCGAGCACGGTGGCACCCACCCGCAGCGCGCCGCGGTCGCCGAGCCAGAGGTCGGTGCCGGTGCGCGGGCGCACGGTGAAGTCGGGGTAGCGGCTCGCCAGGCTGGTCAGCTCGGAGTGCGTGAGGTGGGAGACGAACACCGTACGGGTGGGCAGGCCCGAGGCGACGATGTCGTTGATCAGCCGGCTCACCTCGCTCAGGTGCGAGGTCGTGTTGAGCGGCAGGTGCATCGCGACCCCGCGCAGGCCGCTGCGCTCCGGGCCCAGCGCCTCCGCGGCAGCCGCGAGCTCGCGTCGACCCATGCCGTGGCGGCGCATCGAGGTGAGCTGCTCGAGCACGAAGCGGGCGTGCGGGTCGTGCTGGTGCAAGCCGGCGAGGTCGTCGGTGCGGCTCACCGTGTGGACGACGCGCGAGGCGGTGCGGGGGTCGAGGTCGAGCGCCGCACCGAACGGTCGCCACGGGGTCAGCACCAGCACGTCGCCGGCGTAGCGCGTGACTGCCTGCGCGATCTCGTCGTAGGTGCCGACGGCCAGCAGGTCGAGCGGCGCGCCGGTCTCCTCGGCGTGCTCGGCCAGCCACTGGGCGCGGCGAGCGAGCCGGCCGAGCCCCAGGCCGTAGCCGTTGCCCTTCGCCACCGGGACGATGGCCGGGTGCTTGGCGACGGTGGCGAGCAGGTGCGCGCGCCAGCGGTCGCCGTCGACGGTCAGGCTGAGACTCATCGGCGCTCAGCCCCGCCGGGCGAGGTAGAGCTGGAACGCCTTGTAGACGGCGCGGTTGACCGGCAGGTCCCACTCGCCGGCGTACTCGACGGCCTGGCCGCCGGTGCCGACCTTGAACTGGATCAGCCCGACGTGGGGGTCGTCGGCGTCGAGGGTCTCGGTGATGCCGCGGAGGTCGTAGACGTGGGCGCCGGCCGCGAGGGCGTGGCGGATCATCGCCCACTGGACCGCGTTCGAACCACGCACGTCGCGCTTCTCCGTCGAGGAGGCGCCGTAGGAGTACCACGCGTGGGTGCCGACGCGGATCGCGATGGTCGCCGCGACGAGGTCGCCCTCGTGGCGGGCCAGCCAGACCTGGATCCGGTCGGGGTCCTCGGCGAGGAGCGCGTCGTACATCGTCTGGAAGTACGTCAGCGGCCGCGGGGTGAAGTGGTCGCGCTCGGCGGTGTGGACGTAGAGGTCGTGGAAGGCCTTGAGGTCGGCCCGCTCGCCGAGGGTGACCTCGACGCCGGACTTGGCGGCCTTCTTGATGTTGCGCCGCCACTGTTGGTTCATCCCCTTGAGGACGTCGTCCTCGGTGCGCGCGGTGCCGACCTCGTCGACGAGCGGGATCTGGAAGTTGAACTGGGGCTGGCCCGCGGAGAAGCCGCCCTCCGCCGACTGCTGCCGCCACCCGAGCTCGTGCAGCTGTGCGATGACGCGCGCACCTTCCTGCGACCGCTCCAGGGGAGGTACGTCGCCGAGCCGGCGAACCGACTCGTCGGCCACGCCCGCCTTGACCTGCTCGGCGGACCAGCGACGGGTGACGACCGGCGGGCCCATCCGGACGGCGAAGGCACCCTGGCCCTTGAGGTGGCGCACCATCGGCGCGAGCCAGGCCTCGAGGTCGTCGCCGTCCCAGTCGATGACCGGGCCCTCGGGGAGGTAGGCGAGGTAGCGCTTGACCTTCGGCAGCTGGCGGTAGAGGACGAGCCCCGCCCCGACCAGGTCCGGGCCGCGGAACCAGCCGATCGACTCGGCCTTCCACTCCGACTTCACGGCCGCCCAGGCGGGGATCTGGAGGAAGCTCGCGGACGGGCGCCCGGCGACGAAGTCGCGGTGCTGCGGCGAGGTGATCGGGCGCAGCGTCAGGGGGGTCGTCACTCCGGACACGCTACAAGGGACCAGACACGACCCCCGTGCGTGTCTGGTCCCTTGTGACTAGAGACGCAGGTCCGTCGCGTTCGGTTGCGCGGGGTGGAGACATTTGTCGAAAGGTCTCGCCGCCGCGGGTCGCGGCGCCGTCACGATCCTTGTGTCCGGGTCATCCGCGCACGATCGTCCTCACAGGTGCTCGCGCAGCCAGGCGAAGTCGGCGAGGTGCTCCTCGGCGCCGCCCGGCGTCTCGCAGATGACGGGTGCGCCGGACTCGCGCACCACGGCGGCGAACTCGTCGGCGGGCAGGTGGCCGTTGCCGAAGTTGGCGTGGCGGTCGGCGCCGGAGCCGAACTCGTCGCGGGAGTCGTTGGCGTGGACGAGGTCGATGCGACCGGTGATGCCGCGCACCTTCTCGACGGCATCGCCGAGCTCGATGCCGCCGGCCCAGGCGTGGCAGGTGTCGAGGCAGAACCCGACCCGGTCGGCGCCCTCGGCCGCCGAGATCGCGTCCCAGACGCCGGCGATGCGATCGAGGTGGCGGGCCATCGCGTTGTCGCCGCCGGCCGTGTTCTCGATGAGCAGCGGGATCTTGAGATCGGTCGCCTCGATCGCCTTGCGCCAGTTGTCGAAGCCGACGCTCGGGTCGTCGTCCTTGCCGACGTGGCCGCCGTGCACGATCAGCCCCCGCGCGCCGATCTCGGCGGCGGCGTCCATGTGCTGCTGGAGCAGCTTGCGGCTCGGGATCCGGATCCGGTTGTTCGTCGTGGCGACGTTGACGATGTAGGGGGCGTGGACGTAGAGGTCGACGCCCGCGTCCTCCGCGGCGGCGCGCAACGCGGCGGCACCGCCCTCGTAGCGGACCTCGGGGCCCTTGTAGCCCTGCGGGTCGCCGAGGAAGAACTGGACCAGGGTGGTCTTCCGGGCGACGGCCTCGGCGACCGGGTCGGTCTGCTCGACGTGCGCGCCGATGGCTACGGAGGTGCTCATGGTGTCCAGCCTAGGAGCACGCACAGACAGCCCGCGACGACGGCGAGCAGCCCCGCGACCGCCGCCCACGCCGGCCAGTCGACGTCTCCTCGCGCGCGGCCCCGTCGACGTACGCCGTCCGCGCGGCGGCGGCCCGAGGCGATCGGGCACCGGCGGACCGGCGGCGGCCGGCACGGGCAGCCGGCGGAGCAGGCGGAGGGCGGCGTCGGCCGTGGCGATCCGCTGCTCGGGGTCGGCGACCAGGAGCCGCTCGACGAGCGGACGGAGCGGGTGGGACGGCAGTGCTTCATGGTCGGGGGCGCGCTGGCGGGCGGGTGGCAGGCCGGTGACCATCTCGAGCACGACGCGGCCCACGGCGTACAGGTCCTGCGTCGGCTCCGGCGGCGCACCCCTCGCCTGCTCCGGAGCCATGTAGCCGTCGGTGCCGATGGCGCCCGGGACCGTGGTGAAGCGGCGGTCCGCGATCGGGGCGGCCACGCCGAAGTCCCCGAGCCGCAGGTGCGGCGGCCCCGAGCCCGTCGCCTCGAGCAGCAGGTTGGCCGGCTTCACGTCGCGGTGCACGAGTCCCGCGCCGTGCACCGCCGCGAGGCCGAGCAGGAGCTGCTCGCACAGCAGCCCGGCGGTGCCGGCGTCCAGCGGACCGTGCTCGCGCAGCAGGTCGGCGACCGATCCGCCCGCCACCAGCTCCATGGCCAGCACCACCAGGTCGTCCTCCGCGGCCCAGCCGTGTGGCGCGACGACGTGGGGGTGGCGGACCCGCACCGCCTGCTCGCGGACGAACCGCGCGAGCAGCGCCGAGCTGTGCTGGCCGAGGACCTTGAGCGCGACGTGGCGCCGCGTCCGCTCGTCCCACGCCCGCCACACCGAGCCCATCCCGCCGGCACCGACCTGGTCGAGCAGGACGTAGCGCCCCGCGACCACCGCGGTGCTCGTCGGACGGAGACGGGTCGTGAGGACCGGCACCGTCACGAGGCTAGCCAGGGTCCGGACCTCGTGCGGGCCGTCGTCCACAGGCGGTACGGTCGGCGCGGGCCGGCGCGATGACGATTCCGACCGTCGGGCGTCGCGCTGGTAGCCTTCCCCGGTTGCCTACGGGCAACAGCACCAACGCGGCACCACGACCCACGTCGTACGCCGTGAACGCACAGTCCCTCCTGCCACGGAAAGCCCGTGGCCGCTCTAGCCCAGAGGAGGTGGAGACCGCTATGCGTGCCTATGAAGTGATGGTCATCCTCGACCCGAGTCTCGACGAGCGCACCATCGAGCCGTCGCTCGACAAGTACCTCAACGTGATCCGCAAGGACGGCGGCTCGGTCGAGTCCGTCGACGTGTGGGGTCGTCGCCGGATGGCGTACGAGATCAAGAAGAACGCCGAGGGCATCTACGCCGTCGTCAACCTGACGGCCGAGCCCGCGACGGTCAAGGAGTTCGACCGCCAGCTCACGCTGAACGAGTCGATCCTGCGCACGAAGGTCATGCGTCCCGACGCTCACTGAGCGTCTGTGGATACACCCTTCCCGCTGTCGGTGAGTGCCTGTTTGATGGGCGCATCACCGGGAGCACCCCGGATCACCCAGGGACATCCAGAGGAGACCTGACATGGCAGGCGAGACCACGATCACCGTCATCGGCAACCTCGTCGACGACCCGGAGCTGCGGTTCACCCCCTCGGGGGCCCCCGTGGCCAACTTCCGGATCGCGTCGACGCCGCGCACCTTCGACCGCCAGACCAACGACTGGAAGGACGGCGACACGCTGTTCCTCGCCTGTGCCGTGTGGCGCCAGGCCGCGGAGAACGTCGCCGAGTCCCTGCAGAAGGGGATGCGCGTGATCGTCCAGGGTCGCCTCAAGTCGCGTCAGTACGAGACCCGCGAGGGCGAGAAGCGCACCGTCTTCGAGATCGACGTCGAGGAGGTCGGCCCGTCGCTGCGCTCCGCATCGGCCAAGGTCACCAAGACGACCCGGTCCGGCGGCGGTGGCGGCTACTCCGGCGGCAACGCCGGCTACTCGGGCGGTGGCGGCGGTTCGTCCGCGCCGGCCGCCGACCCGTGGTCCAGCCCGGCTCCCGCGCAGGGTGGCGGCCAGGGTGGCGGCCAGGGTGGCGGCCAGTCCGCTCCGCCCAACGACCCGTGGGCCACGCCCGGGGTCGGCGGCGGCAACGACGAGCCTCCGTTCTGAGCGACCCACTGCCGAGCGAAGCGAGGCAGTGACAGGTCGCCAGGTTGAGTAGCCCGCACGGCTGAGCTCGCGAAGCCGTGACCAGGGCGTACCGAAACCCCTCAGCCTGAATCCGGAAGATCCAGCACGACATTCGAAATTCCATTCCGTCCCTGACTGCCTCAGGGCCGGGCTCACTGAAAGGGAGCACCACAATGGCCAAGGCAATTCTGCGCAAGCCCAAGAAGAAGGTTTGCCAGTTCTGCAAGGAGAAGGCGACCGGTGTCGACTACAAGGACACCACGCTCCTCCGCAAGTTCATCTCCGACCGTGGCAAGATCCGTGCCCGTCGCGTGACCGGCAACTGCGTCCAGCACCAGCGCGACGTGGCCATCGCCGTCAAGAACGCGCGCGAGCTGGCTCTGCTGCCCTACACGTCCACCGGTCGCTGAGAGGAGCACGAGACATGAAGCTCATCCTGACCCAGGAGGTCGACGGCCTCGGCGCCCCCGGCGACGTGGTCGAGGTCAAGGACGGCTACGGCCGCAACTACCTCGTTCCCCGTGGCCTCGGCATCAAGTGGAGCCGCGGCGGCGAGAAGACCATCGAGTCCATCAAGACCGCCCGCACCGCCCGTGCGGCGCGCGACGAGGACCACGCCACCGAGATCAAGACCAAGCTCGAGGCCAACGCGGTCAACGTGAAGGTCCGCGCCGGTGAGGGCGGCCGCCTGTTCGGCGCCGTCACCACCTCGGAGATCGCCGACGCGATCGCCGAGGTCTCGGGCGAGAAGGTCGACCGCCGCACGATCGTGGTCACCAACCCGATCAAGACCCTCGGCACCCACGAGGTCTCGGTCAAGCTGCACGACGAGGTGTCCGCCACGGTGGCCCTCAACGTCGTCTCCGCCTGACCGGCCGCACGACCCGGCACCATCCCACGGCCCGCTGCCTCCTCGGAGGCGGCGGGCCGTGCGTCGTGTCCGGGCTACTGGGTCGGGCGTTCGCAGAGGAACGGACCGCCTCCGCCGCCGGAGTGGTACTCGTACGTCGTCCCGTCGGCCTCGAGGGTGATCCGGGACCCGTCGATCAGCGACTGGGTGTAGAGCACCCCCTTCTTCGCGCACCCCAGGCTGCCGTCACTCCACGTCACCTCCTGCACCGCGACCACGGTGACCTCGCCGGCGTCCACGCCGAGTCGCGACGCGAGGTCGTCGACGGACGTGCGTACGTCGGGTGCGTCCGCGCCGGGCACGGGTGCGGGTTCGCTGGTCGTCGGTTCGTCCACGGCGGTCTCCTCGGTCGGCGCCGGCGCCGGGTCGTCTCCGCACCCGGTCAGCAGGGCGCCCAGCGCCACTGCGCAGAGCCACGTGCGTACGCCGGTCACGTCCACCAGCGTAGGCGTCAGCGGGTGACCCGCGCCCCGGTCACCATCCACGCGTCGCCGCGCGCCCGCCACGTCAGCAGCACTCCGCGCGAGCCCATGAAGACGACCGTCATCGCGACCCACACCATGACCAGGCCGTGCGGGAGGGTCGCCGCCCAGAGAGCGGCGGGGGCGTACGCCGCCAGCACGACGAGCCCTGCCCAGGCGAGGTACGCGCCGTCGCCCGCACCGATCAGCACGCCGTCGAGCACGAAGACGACGCCGGCCAGGGGTTGCCCGACCGCGGCGACCAGCAGCACCGGCACCAGCAGCTCCTGCACCGCAGGGTCGCTGGTGAACAGGGCGCCGACGAACGGGGAGGCCGCGGCCAGGGCGAGACCCGCGACCAGTCCGCTGCCCCAGCCCCACTGGATCATCCGCTTCGTCAGACGCCGCGTGGTCTCGACGTCGCCGCTGCCCAGGGAGCGGCCGGTGAGGGCCTGCGCGGCGATCGCGATCGCGTCGAGCGCGAACGCCAGGAACGTCCACAGGGTGATCGCGACCTGGTGGGTGGCGACGGTGACGTCGCGACCGTCGGTGCCGACGCGGGTGACGGCGTAGGTCCCGACGAGCAGGCAGCCGCGCAGCGCGAGCGTGCGGATGACCAGGGCGACGGCCGCGTGCGCGGCGGCGCGGATGCCGGCGAGGTCCGGCGTCAGCGGCGCACCGTGCTCGCGGGAGGCGCGCACGACGACCGCGACCAGCCAGCCGGCGGAGACGACCTGGGCGACCACCGAGCCGATGGCCGACCCGGCGATGCCGAGGTCGAGACCGTAGACGAGGAGCAGGTTGAGCGCGATGTTGAGGCCGTTGCCGACGACCGCGACCAGCAGCGGCGTCCGCGTGTCCTGCAGGCCGCGCAGCACGCCGGTCGCGGCGAGCATGATCAGCAGCGGGGTGGTGCCGAGGAAGGCGATCGCGAGGTAGGTCTCGGCGTGGGCGGAGACCTCGGACCCGGTGCCGAACGCCCCTACGAGGGCCGGGGTCCCGATGATGCCGCCGACCGTGGCGATCGCGCCGATGATGAGGGCCAACCAGAGTCCGTCGACCCCCTGGGCGAGCGCGGCCCGGAGGTCGCCGGCCCCGAGGTGGCGTGCGACGCTCGCGGTGGTGCCGTACGCCAGGAAGACGCACAGCCCGACGACCGTCTGGAGGATGACGGCGGCGATGCCGAGGCCGGCGAGCTCCGGCGTGCCGAGGTGGCCGACGATCGCGGCGTCGGAGAGCAGGAAGAGCGGCTCGGCGACGAGCGCCAGGAAGGCCGGCACGGCGAGACGCAAGATCTCCCGGTCGACGGCCTTCACGAGATTCAGCCTAGGAACAGCGTCCGGCCCGGGTGTCGGCGGCTCCCCTTAATCCGCGGCGCCCGGTGCCGTCCATAGTCCATTCGGACTACCTGTGAATCACCGTGTGGATGAGGGCCTGTCGAGGCTCGTCCAGTGTCCCTGTCGACAAAGCAACAGGCATCATCCAGATGTCGGACAGGTGAACGAACGATCGGGCAGAGAGTTTTCCTCCACAGGGTGTGCACGACGTTTGCGCAGGTCAGGCGCGGTATCGCTGAACAAGTGCCCAGCCTGTCCACAGCCCGGTCCACCGTCGGGGCGCGGACCCGAGCGTGTCGTCCACGCGAGTGCGCAGGTTGTCCACAGGCCCTGTGGACAACCGGCTGTCCATGCGGCCGGGGAGCACGTAGGTTCGCCGGCGGCACGAGCCTCGCGCGGACCCGGCCGACGTTGTCGGTGGTCGTCCCTAGCGTGGTGGCACTGCCATGACAACGAGGCCGGACGGCGAGGGGAGCATCGGTGAGCGTCACCTTCCAGGGGGACACCGACGAGGCCTGGGGCGACGGTCCCGCGGCCTACGAGCCCGGCGAGTCGCCGCGCTCGGCGGGTGACCGCACGCCCCCTCAGGACAACGCCGCCGAGCAGAGCGTGCTCGGCTCGATGCTGCTGTCGAAGGACGCGATCGCCGACGTCGTCGAGACCATCAAGGGGGTCGACTACTACCGGCCCGCCCACGAGGTCATCCACGACGCGATCATCGACCTCTACGGTCGCGGCGAGCCGGCCGACCCGATCACCGTGGCGGCCGAGCTGGTCAAGCGGGGCGAGCTCCAGCGCATCGGCGGCGCCCCGTACCTCCACACGCTGTCGGCCAATGTGCCGATCGCGGCCAACGCCGGCTACTACGCCGAGATCGTCCGCGACAAGGCGGTGCTGCGGCGCCTGGTCGAGGCCGGCACCCGCATCGCCGCCCTGGGCTACGCAGGCGAGGGCGACATCGACGACGTCGTCGACAGCGCGCAGGCCGAGGTCTACCGCGTCACCGACCGCCGGGCGAGCGAGGACTACGCGCCGCTGAGCGACATCATGAGCGGCGTCCTCGACGAGATCGAGATGATCGGCAACCGCGAGGCCGGCCTCTACGGCGTGCCCACCGGCTTCGCCGACCTCGACGACCTCACCAACGGCCTCCACTCCGGCCAGATGATCATCGTCGCGGCTCGTCCCGCCATGGGGAAGTCGACGTTGGCCCTCGACTTCTGCCGCGCGGCATCGATCCACAACAACCTCACCAGCTGCTTCTTCAGCCTCGAGATGACGCGCTCGGAGATCATGATGCGCCTGCTCTCGGCCGAGGCGAAGGTCCCGCTCAACCACATCCGCAACGGCACGATGCGCGACGACGACTGGGAGAAGCTCGCCCGCAAGATGGGCCAGGTCTCCGGGGCGCCGATGTTCATCGACGACAGCCCCAACATGACGATGATGGAGATCCGGGCCAAGGCGCGTCGCCTCAAGCAGCGTCACGACCTCAAGCTCATCGTGATCGACTACATGCAGCTGATGAGCTCGGGCAAGAAGGTCGAGTCCCGCCAGCTCGAGGTCTCGGAGTTCTCCCGCAACATCAAGCTCCTCGCCAAGGAGCTCGAGCTGCCGATCATCGCGCTCTCCCAGCTCAACCGTGGTCCCGAGCAGCGCGGCGACAAGCGCCCGATGATGAGCGACCTCCGCGAGTCCGGCTCCCTCGAGCAGGACGCCGACATGGTGATCCTGCTCCACCGCGACGACGTCTACGAGAAGGAGTCGACCCGCCCCGGCGAGGCCGACCTGATCGTCGCCAAGCACCGCAACGGCCCCACCCGCGACCTCACCGTCGCCTTCCAGGGCCACTACTCCCGCTTCGTGGACATGGCCCAGGGCTGAGGCCCGTCACCAGGGCCGCACCTGTCGGGCGAGCACCCCGACCGCGCTGTCAGCCCGGGCCCCCGGGGTGGGCCAGGTCGTAGGCGCGGGACACCTTCTGCGGAACGACCATCCGCCAGGCGTCGACGACGAGCTCGCGCGCCTCGGTGCGATCGAGGTCGGCGAGGGTGGCGTGCACCCAGTGGAAGCGCAGGTCGGACTCGCCCGGCAGGTGGAAGCGGGGATCGCTCTCGACGAGCGCGAGGCGCTGCTCCTTGGGGAAGGCAAAGCCCATCACCGACTCGTCGAGCGAGAAGGCGACGTAGACGATGGACCCGACACGGAACTTCAGGCGGCCCGCGACGTGCGCGACGTAGGAACGCTCCAGCGCCTCTCCGAGAGGCAGGACGTCGTCGACGACTGCCATCGGTCCTCCCTTCCCCCGCACGTCGAGTATCCCCCGCTCGGAGTGGCTGCGCGAGGGGGTCCAGCCGCGCAGCCGCGACGTGAACGACATCTGTGCGACCGACCGAGCACGGAGCCACCGTGACCCGCCCGGCTCGACCCCCCGCAACGCCTCGGCCGGTGCGCCAGACTGGCGGCGTGCAGCTCCCCGACCCGGCCCTCGTGGTGCTCGTCGGCGCCTCCGGGTCGGGCAAGTCGACCTGGGCCACGACCCACTACCGCGCGCAGGAGGTCGTCTCCTCCGACGAGCTCCGCGGGATCGTGGGCAGCGGTCCGCACGACCTCGACGCCTCGGCCGACGCGTTCGCCGTCCTCGAGACCGTCGTCGCGGCACGGCTCGGTCGTGGCCTGACCACGGTCGTGGACACGCTCGGCCTCGACGCGGCGAGACGGCAGGCCTGGCGCGCCGCGGCACGCGCGGCCGGGCTCCCGGCGGTGGTAGTCCTGATGGACGCCCCCGGTGCCGTGTGCCGCCGCCGCAACGCGGCCCGCGACCGGCCGGTGCCGGCGCCCGCGCTGGCCGCGCAGCTGCGGTCGGCGCGCGACGTACGACCCCTCCTGGAGGCCGAGGGCTGGGACCTCGTGGTGCCGGTGACGGCCGAGCACCCAGTCGCCGAGCACGCAGCCGCCGAGCCCGCACCGGCCGCGGCCCGACCGGCGGACGACCGCACCTCGAGCCTCGGGCTGCGAGCGGTCCTGCAGGTGTCGCGGTTCCCCTGGGGCGAGGACCCGCTGGCCTGGCTCACCGGGATCGCGCGGGCCGCGGACGAGGCGGGCTTCGCCGGCCTCGCACTGATGGACCACCTCATCCAGGTGCCGCAGGTCGGCAGGGCGTGGGACCCGATCCCGGAGCCGTGGGTGAGCCTCGGCGCGATTGCCGCCCTCGGCACCGGCCTCGAGCTCGGCACCCTCTGCACGCCCGTGACCTTCCGCCCGGCGGGCATCATCGCGAAGTCCGCCGCGACCCTGTCGGCCCTCACCGGCGGCCGGTCCTTCGTCGGCATCGGTGCCGGGTGGTTCGAGCGCGAGCATGCGGCGTACGACATCCCGTTCCCGCCGGCGCATGAGCGGCTCGACGACCTCGAGCGCGCGATCGTGACGATGAAGGCGCTGTGGGCCAGTGGCACCAAGGCCTACGACGACCACGGTGTCGTGCTGCCGGAGACGACGAGCTATCCCCGCCCGGGCGGGCCGATCCCCGTGATCGTCGGCGGGTCGGGGGAGCGCCGGACGCTGCGCATCGCGGCCGCCCACGGCGACGCGTGCAACCTCCGGACGACCGACGAGGCCGAGCTCGAGCGGCTCGTCGGGGTGCTGCGCGCGCACTGCGACGACGTCGGCCGACCGCGCGAGGAGGTAGCGGTCACCGTCCTCGACCTGCCCCTCGTCGGGAGCGATCGCGACGATGTCTGGGCCCGCGTCGAACGGCACCGCGGCCGCACGCCCGCGGCGGCGTACGCCGCCCGCACGCACGCCGCGACCGTCGCCGGTCAGCGCGACCGCTGGGCCCGCCTCGCGGGGCTGGGCGTGACGACGGTCTTCCTCGCGACCCCGGACCTCGACGGCCCCGACGACGTCCTCGCCCTTCGGGGTCTGAACGGCTGACCGGCCCGCCCGTAGGGTCGAAGCCATGCAGACTCGTACCCTCGGACATCAGCAGGTCGGCGCCATCGGGCTCGGCCTGATGACCTTCGACCAGACCGGGACGCAGCCCCGCCAGCAGCTGCTCGACACCGTCACGGCCGCGCTCGACGCCGGCGTGACGCTCTTCGACTCCGCCGACGCCTACGGCCCCGGCGACGAGAAGGGGGCCGGCGCGCAGGGCGAGAACGAGCGCCTGATCGCGTCCATCCTCGACGAGCTCGGCGTGCGCGACCGCGTGCTCCTCGCCACGAAGGGCGGCCACGTCCGCACCGACGGCGGCAGCTGGGACGTCGACAGCTCGGCCGCCCACCTGCACGAGGCCGTCGACGCCAGCCTGCAGCGCCTCGGCGTCGACCAGCTCTCGCTCTGGCAGCACCACCGTCCGGACCCCAAGGTCCCCTACGACGAGGTGATCGGCACTCTGAAGGAGATCGCCGACACCGGCAAGGTCGCCCACATCGGGCTCTCCAACGCCAACCCGCAGCAGATCCGCGACGCGCACGCCGTGCTCGGTGACGCGCTGGTCAGCGTGCAGAACCAGTTCTCGCCGGCCTTCCGCAGCTCGAAGCCCGAGATCGACGTGTGCGACGAGCTCGGCCTGGCCTTCCTGCCGTGGAGCCCGCTGGGTGGGCTTTCCAATGCCAAGGAGCTCGCCGACAAGCACCCGGCCTTCGCCGAGATCGCCGCCGACCGGGGGGTCAGCGCCCAGCAGGTCGCCCTGGCCTGGGAGCTCGCGCAGTCGCCGGTCGTCATCCCGATCCCCGGCGCCAAGCGACCCTCGTCGATCACCGACTCGGCGGCTGCCGCCGCCATCGAGCTGACCGACGACGAGCTGGCCCGCCTCGACGCGAGCTGACCCGATGCGCCGCCCCCTCCTCACCCGCGCGGTCGACACCGCGATGGACCGCTCGTTCGTGCTCGGCTACACGACGATCGGCCTCGCCGTGAGGCGGGCGCTGCCCGGTTGGCCCGCCGACCCGCTGCCGCTCTCGCTCGAGGGCAGGCACGTGCTCGTCACCGGCGCGAGCTCGGGGCTCGGCATCGCCACCGTCGAGGGGCTGGCCGACCTCGGTGCGGTCGTGCACATGCTCGTGCGCGACGAGGCCAAGGGCGCAGCCGTCGCCGAGCGGATCCGGATCGGCCGCCCCGGCGTGGAGCTGCGGCTCTGGCGCTGCGACGTCGGTGACCTCGACGACGTACGTCGTTTCGCGACCGGCTTCGCCGCCGAGGTGCCGAACCTCCACGCGATCGTGCACAACGCGGGCGCGATGCCGCCCACCAGGAGCGAGTCACCGCAGGGCCTCGAGCTCAGCATGGCCGTGCACCTGGTCGGTCCCGTCGTGATGACGGAGGCGCTGCGCGGGCCGCTCGCGGGCGGACGCGTCGTGCTGGTGAGCAGCGGCGGGATGTACGGCCAGCCGCTGCGGGCCGACGACCCGGCGTACACGACGGGCGACTACTCGCCCACGACCTCCTACGCCCGCTCGAAGCGCTGGCAGGTCGAGATGGCGCCGCTGCTGGGCGAGCGCTGGGGTGCCGACGACATCACCGTCGCCACGATGCACCCGGGCTGGGCCGACACCCCCGGCGTGCAGGAGTCGCTCCCGCGGTTCCGCGCGATCACCCGTCCGGTGCTGCGCAACGACGCGCAGGGTGCCGACACCAGCGTGTGGCTCGCCGCGGTCGAGCCAGCGCCGCCGACCGGGCTCTTCTGGCACGACCGGGTCGAGCGGCCGACCGGCCTGCTGCCGTCCACCCGTCCGTCGGAGACCGACCGCGCGACGGCGTGGGCCTGGCTCGCTGAGGCGGCCGACCTCCTCTGACTGTTCACCATGGGATGTCGATGAACATGCACTCCCCTGCGTCAGTTGACGTGGGGAAGTGCAGGCTCGCCAACATCCCATGGTGAAGCAACGACGGAGGAGGCCGGCGCCCCACCGCGCTCAGGTCTTGCGGGGTGTCCTGGGCGGACGCTCGTCGCGGATGGGTCCGGGGGACGCGCCGCTGACCCGGGCGATCTCGCCGGCGACCTCGGCGGCCAGCAGGCGTCGTTCGGCCCGCTGGTTGAGCCAGTTCTCGTGGAGCAGGGCCTTGGCCGTCGAGACCATCATCCCGATCATCACCAGGCTGAAGGGCAGCGCGAGCAGGATGGCCATGGTCTGCAGGGCACCGAGCCCGTCGCCCCCGGTGACCGCTCCGGCGATGAGGAGCGTCGCCGCGATGACACCCTCGAGCACGGCCCAGAAGACCCGGCTCCAGACCGGCGGCTCCGGGTCGCCGCCGCTGGCGAGCATGTCGACCACGAAGGACCCCGAGTCCGAGCTCGTCACGAAGAACACGACGACCAGGATCATGGCGAGCACGCTGAGCAGGCCGGAGGCCGGCAGGCCCTCGAGGAACTGGAACAGTGCGGCGTCCGTGGACACCGCGCCGTCCGCGCCGACCAGGCCGCCGGCGCCGAACATCTCGCGGTAGATCGCCGAGCCACCCATGACCGAGAACCACAGGAAGGTCACCAGCGTCGGCACCAGCAGCACGCCGGTGACGAACTCGCGCACGGTGCGACCGCGCGAGATGCGGGCGATGAAGACGCCGACGAACGGCGCCCAGCTCATCCACCAGCCCCAGTAGAACGTGGTCCAGCCGGACAGCCACGCCGTGCCGTCCTCGCCCTGGAAGCTCATGGTGCGGAAGGAGAGCTCGAAGAAGTTGCGGAGGTAGGAGCCCAGCTGCTGCACGAAGTCGCCGAGGATGAACACCGTCGGGCCGAGCACCGCCACGACGAGCAGCAGCACACCGGCCAGGCCCATGTTGATGTTGGAGAGCCACTTGATGCCCTTGTCGACACCCGAGACCACGGAGGCGATGGCGATCGCGCTGATGCCCGCGATGAGCACGACCTTGAGGGTGGTCGACGCGTCGTCGACGACCCCGAGGTAGGCGAGTCCGGCGCTGACCTGGCTGACGCCGAAGCCGAGGGAGGTGGCCACGCCGAAGAGGGTGCCGATGATGGCGATGACGTCGATGGCGTCGCCCAGCCGTCCCTTGACCCGGTCACCGAAGAGCGGCTCGAGTGCCCAGCGGATGGACACCGGGCGGCCCTTGCGGTGCACGGCGTAGGCGACCGCCAGGCCGACGACCACGTAGATGCCCCACGCGTGCAGACCCCAGTGCAGGAACGTCGTGTCCATCGCCGCGCGGGCCGCGGCGTCCTGGCCCTCCGCCGTGCCGGGCGGCGGGGACGCGAAGTGGTTGAGCGGCTCCGCGACACCCCAGAACACGAGCCCGATGCCCATGCCGGCGGCGAAGAGCATGGCGAACCACGACTTGAGGCCGAACTCCGGCTCCTCGTCGTCCTTGCCGAGCACCACGTTGCCCATGGGCGACAGGGCGACCCACAGGGCGAAGGCGATGCACGCGCTGACGAGGAGGACGTAGAACCAGCCCAGGTCGCCGATGACGGTGTCGTTGAGCGTGCTCAGCACGCTGTCGAGACGCTCGGGCAGGAGCACGGCGAGCGCGACGAAGGCCAGCACGATGCCGGCGGCCGGCCAGAACACGCGCGGCGCAGTGATGGTGGCGCCGGGGCGCAGGCCGTCCTGGACCGGGACGTCGGCCTCCAGCGGTACGGCGGGTCGGGTGGGGGTCTTGGGCACGCTTGAGTTTCCTCACTTGTGGTTCGGTCGGGCACGGCCCGAGAGCCATAGACCTTTCCACAGGACGCACCTCCGTGCACATGCCCAGGGGATGACAATCGCGAGACTTGACTGGTTCAAGAAAACCCGGCAAGGTGGGCCGCGATGGACGACAGCGACTTCGAGCGCCAGCTCCGCAGCGTTGACCTGAGGGTCACTCGCCCGCGTCTCGCCGTCCTGCGGGCCGTACGCCGGCACCCGCACGCCGACACCGCCAGCGTCCTCGCCGCCGTCCGCACCGAGGAACCGACCGTCTCGCACCAGGCCGTCTACGACGTGCTCGGCGCGCTGAGCGACGCGGGACTGGTCCGCCGGATCCAGCCAGCGGGCTCGGTCGCCCGCTATGAGCTGCGCGTCGGCGACAACCACCACCACGTGGTCTGCCGCTCGTGCGGCATGGTCGCCGACGTGGACTGCGCGGTCGGCGTACGCCCCTGCCTCGACGCCTCCGACACCCACGGCTTCGTCGTCGACGAGGCAGAGGTGACCTACTGGGGCCGCTGCCCCTCCTGCGCCGCCGACACCCCCGACACCACAGCACCGTCCACTGCCACCCGCAACTGAGAGGGACCACCATGTCCGACGAGAAGACCGACGACCTGCCCAACGACTCGAGCGCCTCGGTCGACACCTCCGACAAGAACCAGGCCAACGCCGAGGTCGGCGAGATGAACCAGGACGCCCCGGCCGGTCAGTGCCCGGTGCTGCACGAGGGGCAGACGCACCCCACCCAGGGTGACGCCAACAGCGCGTGGTGGCCCGAGCGGCTCAACCTGCGGATCCTCGCCAAGAACCAGCCGGTGGTGAACCCGCTCGGCGCCGACTTCGACTACGCCGCCGCCTTCGAGGCCCTCGACCTCGGCGCGGTGAAGGCCGACATCGCCGCCCTGCTGCACGACAGCCAGGACTGGTGGCCCGCGGACTTCGGCCACTACGGCCCGCTGATGATCCGGATGGCGTGGCACAGCGCCGGCACCTACCGGGTCCAGGACGGCCGCGGTGGTGGCGGCACCGGCCAGCAGCGCTTCGCCCCGCTGAACTCGTGGCCCGACAACGGCAACCTCGACAAGGCCCGGCGCCTGCTGTGGCCGGTCAAGAAGAAGTACGGCAACGCCCTCTCGTGGGCCGACCTGATGATCCTCACCGGCAACGTCGCGCTCGAGGACATGGGCTTCGAGACCTTCGGCTTCGCCGGCGGACGCGTCGACGCGTGGGAGCCCGACGACGACGTCTACTGGGGCCCGGAGACCGAGTGGCTCGGTGGCGACAAGGGTGGCTCGCAGCGCTACACCGGCGACCGTGAGCTCGACAACCCGCTCGCCGCGGTCCAGATGGGACTGATCTACGTCAACCCCGAGGGCCCGGAGGGCAACCCCGACCCGATCCTCGCGGCCCACGACATCCGCGACACGTTCGGCCGGATGGCGATGAACGACGAGGAGACCGTGGCGCTGATCGCCGGCGGCCACACCTTCGGCAAGACGCACGGCGCCGCGGACCCCGGGGAGTACGTCGGTCCGGAGCCGGAGGCCGCGCCGATCGAGACCGGCGGGATGGGCTGGCTCTCGAAGTACGGCTCCGGTGTCGGCAAGGACGCCATCACCTCGGGCCTCGAGGTCACCTGGACCGACGTCCCGACGCAGTGGAGCAACCGCTTCTTCGAGATCCTCTTCGCGCACGAGTGGGAGCTCTCCGAGAGCCCCGCCGGTGCCGCCCAGTGGGTCGCCAAGGACGCCGAGGCGATCATCCCCGCGCCCGACGAGGGCGGCGCGAAGCGCACGCCGACCATGCTGACGACCGACCTCGCCCTGCGGATGGACCCGGCCTACGAGCAGGTCTCGCGCCGCTTCCTGGAGAACCCCGACGAGTTCGCCGACGCCTTCGCCCGCGCGTGGTTCAAGCTGACCCACCGCGACATGGGACCGGTCACCCGCTACGTCGGCCCCGAGGTCCCCTCGGAGGAGCTGATCTGGCAGGACCCCATCCCTGCCCCGTCGCACACCGCGTCGGCCGAGACGATCGCCGCCGTCAAGCAGCAGATCGCCGACTCCGGCCTCACCGTCAGCCAGCTGGTGTCGACCGCGTGGGCGGCCGCGTCGTCGTACCGCCACTCCGACAAGCGCGGCGGCGCCAACGGCGGCCGCATCCGCCTCGAGCCGCAGCGCAGCTGGGAGGTCAACGACCCGCAGCAGCTCGCCGGCGTGATCACGGTGCTCGAGGGCATCGCCGAGGGCAACGACATCACCTTCGCCGACACGGTCGTGCTGGCGGGCAACGTCGGTGTCGAGCAGGCCGCGGCCGCGGCCGGAACGGTCGTCGAGGTGCCGTTCACCCCGGGTCGCGGTGACGCCACCCAGGAGCAGACCGACGTCGAGTCGTTCGCCTGGCTCGAGCCGAAGGCCGACGGGTTCCGCAACTTCGAGCGGTCCGACGCCAAGCTGCCGGCGGAGTACCTCCTCGTCGACAAGGCCAACCTGCTCAACCTCAGCGCACCCGAGCTGACCGTGCTCGTCGGCGGGCTGCGCGTGCTCGGCGCCAACACGGCGGCGTCGACCGACGGCGTGCTCACCGAGCGCGTGGGCGAGCTGACGAACGACTTCTTCGTCAACCTGCTCGACCTCGGCACGGTCTGGAGCCCCGCCGGCTCCAACGACCGATTCGAGGCCAGCACCGGTGGCAACGCGTGGACCGGCTCGCGCGCCGACCTGGTCTTCTCCGCCAACTCCGAGCTGCGTGCGATCGCGGAGGTCTACGCGCAGGACGGTGCCGAGGAGAAGTTCGTGCACGACTTCGTCGCTGCGTGGGTCAAGGTGATGGACAACGACCGGTTCGACGTCGCCTGAACGACGTACGCCGTCCTCGGCCCGCTCTGGGCTCGGTATCTGGGCTCGGTCCCTGGGCCCGGTATCTGGGGACGATCTGGTAGGTGATCCGGGTCCCGGACCTACCAGATCGTCCCTAGATACCCGTGGCCGGCCGCGGTCGAGGGTGGTGGTGGTTGCGGCGGGAGCCGGGATCGGCTGGGCGGCGTGCGAATGCGGTCGCGGACCGTCCGGGTGCGCGGGCATGATCGAGGGATGGTCGACCTCCGCGACACCGCGTCCGCCCTGCACCACTACCTCCGGGAGGCACGCGACGCCCTCGTGTGGAAGCTCGAGGGTGTCGGCGAGCGCGACCTGCGGCTGCCGCGCACGCCCACCGGCACCAACCTCCTCGGCATCGTGCGTCACTGCGCCAACGTGGAGATCGGCTACTTCGGTCCCACCTTCGGCCGCGAGTGGCCCCACCCCGACCACCCCCTGGTCGTCTCCGACGAGGACGCCGACGCCGACCCGCAGGCCGACTGGTGGGTGCCCGCCGACATCGCCGCGTCCGACGTCGTCGACTTCTACCGGCTGGTGGCGGCCTTCAGCGACCGGACGATCGCGGACCTGCCGCTCGACGCCGTGGGTGCCGTGCCGTGGTGGCCCGAGGAGCGCCGCGAGGTCTCGCTGGCGCAGATCATCGTGCACGTCATCTCCGACACCACCCGGCATGCGGGCCACGCCGACATCCTCCGCGAGCACGTCGACGGCGCCGCCGGCCTGAGGGTGGCGGCCACGAACATGCCCGACGTCGACTGGGCGGCGTACGTCGAGAAGCTGACGCGGATGGCAGACCAGTTCCCCGAGACGTAGCGCCCGCGCCTGCCTCCGTACGACACTGTGCCTCTGGACCGAGGAGGCACGGATGAGTGCACCGACGAGCTGGCAGCTGCCCGAGACCGAGAACGGCTGGGTGACCGATGGCGGCCTGGAGACCGACCTGATCTTCCATCGCGGCCTCGACCTCCCGGACTTCGCGTCCTTCCCGCTGCTGGACGACCCGCAGGGTCGCGCCGCGCTCGACGACTACTACCGCGGGTACGCCGACGTGGCCGCGAGCGCGGGCGCGGGCCTGCTGCTCGAGACGCCGACCTGGCGGGCGAACACCGACTGGGGCGCCCGGCTCGGGTACGACGGCGAGGCACTGCGGCGGATCAACCGGGACGCGGTGACCTACCTGCGTGGCCTCGCCGACGAGGTGCCCGACGGGGTCGAGCAGGTGCTGGTCGTGGGGGCGATCGGCCCGCGCGGCGACGGCTACCTCGCCGGTGACCTCGACGCCGACCGCTACGCCGACTACCACCGCCCACAGCTCGCGGCCTTCGCCGAGGCGGGCGCCGACCTCGCGACGGCGTACACGCTGACGACGGTCGCCGAGGCGGTCGGGATCGTGCGCGCGGCCCGCGACGTGGGGCTGCCGGTGGCGATCTCCTACACCGTCGAGACCGACGGCCGGCTGCCGGACGGCACGACTCTCGCGGACGCGGTCGAACGGCTCGACGCGGCGACCGACTCCGGTGCCGCGCACCTCCTGGTCAACTGCGCGCACCCCGACCACGTGACGCCCGGCCTCGACGTGTCGGCGCCGTGGGCCGGTCGGATCGCCGGGCTGCGGGTGAACTCCTCGCGGCTCAGCCACGCCGAGCTCGACGAGGCCGAGGAGCTCGACGAGGGCGACCTCCCCGACCTCGCGGCCCACACCCGGGCACTGGCCGGATCGCTGCCGGCGGTGCGGATCCTCGGCGGCTGCTGCGGGACCGACTCCCGGCACATCGCCGCGATGTGGCAGGACGGGTCGCCGGTCACACGGTAGGAGGCGATCTCGGACCTCCGACTGAGGCGGCCGATCCGGACCACGTCAGGCGGGCATCTGCGCCCTGAGGAAGCGGACAGTCCGGTCCATCGCGGCGACGAAGGCCGGGCCGAACGCGTGCCCGTCGTCGTACCACTCGAGCGTCGAGTCGACGCCGGCCGCGGTCAGCGCCCGCTGGGTCGCCCGTGCCCACGGCGGCGGGCAGGTGGCGTCGAAGCGGCCGTGCACCAACAGGACCGGTTCGGTGATCTGGTCGAACTCCGGTCGCGGCGACACCCCCTTCCAGAAGGCGGGGTCGTCGTCCGGCAGGCCGTGGCGGCCGCGCAACCCGGCGCGCAGCTCGGCGACCGGCGCGTCCGGGCGCCGGAAGCGGTCGAAGTTCTGCCCCTCCAGGCTCGACACCGACGCCCACCCGACGCCGGCGGCGAACAGCCCGGGCTCCGCGACGAGCGCCTTCAGCATCACGCCGCCGCCCATCGACCGCCCGAACAGCGCGATCCGGTCGGGGTCCACCCGCACGTCGGCAGCACCGCGCAGCGCGTGCACGGCAGCGATGGCGTCGGCGGCGTAGCCGAGCCGGACGGCGGTCTCGATGCGCGGGTCGTCGCTCGACTCGGCGTGGTTGCGGTAGTCGACGTGCAGCGCGACGAACCCGCGCTGGGCCAGGAAGCCGCGCTCGCGGGTCATGCCCTGCCCGCGGACGTAGTACGCCGGGTCGATGTAGCCGTGCGCCAGCACCACCGCCGGGAACGGTCCACGCCCGGTCGGCACGTTGAGGACGCCGCTGATCCGCAGCGGTGCCGTGCCGCGGCCCGCGGTGGTCGAGGCGAACGTGACGTCGTACGACGTGTAGGCCGCGGTGCGCTCGCGGACCGCGCCCAGGCGGAGGTCGCCGCCGGTGAGGTCGGCCGCGACCAGGGCGGCCATCGAGATCGGATCGGGCTCCTCGGCCGGCTCCACGGTCGGTTCCTCCGTGGGTTCCTCCGTGGCCTCATCCGTCCGATCCTCGCCCGGCGCGCTCGACGGCGCGCTCGACGGCTCGCTGGACGGCTCGCTGGACGGCGACGGCGTAGGTCGCGCGGGCTCGGCTGTCGAGGAGCAGGCAGCGAGGAGGGGCAGGGTCGCGAGTGCCGTTGCGCCGCGGCGCCAGTGGCCGTCCATGTCACCAGTGTGCGGGACGGCTCCCAGCGCGCGGCGGGTCACACATCGGGCCGCGCGCGCGTCAGGGGGTTGGGATGATGACGACGGAGAGGATGGAGCAGATGGACGAGACCGGGACCTTCGAGGCCGAGCGGCCGCGGCTGCTGGGCATCGCGAGCCGCGTGCTCGGCGACCACGCCGAGGCCGAGGACGTGGTCCAGCAGGCGTGGCTGCGGCTGGACCGGGCGTTGACGCGGGACCGGACCGAGATCGAGAACCTCCCCGCCTGGCTGACCACCGTGACCACCCGGCTCTGCCTCGACCGGTTGCGGGCGCGTACGCCGGTCCCGGTCGAGGACCTCGAGATCGGGGCCACCGCGCCCGACCCGGCCGACGACGTGGCCCTCGCCGACACCGTCGGCATCGCGCTGCAGGCCGTGATCGACCGGCTCTCGCCGCGCGAGCGGGTGGCGTTCGTGCTGCACGACAGCTTCGGCTTCGAGTTCCCCACGATCGCCGCCGTCCTCGACACGACGCCGGTGGCCGCCCGCAAGCTGGCCTCGCGGGCGCGCGCCAAGGTCGCCCAGCCGGCGGCCGAGGACGCGCTCGCCGACTGGGAGGTCGTCGACGCGTTCATGGCGGCCGCCCGTGGCGGTGACCTCGAGCGACTGCTCCAGCTGCTCGCACCGGACGCCGTCGTCGGCGCCGACGAGGCGGCGATCCTGGCCGGCACCCCTGCGTCCATCGAGGGCCGGGACGAGGTGGCGGGGTTCTTCAACGGCAGCGCCCACTCGGCGTTCCCGGTGCTCGTCGGCGACCGGCCGGCGTCGGCCTGGTTCCTGCGCGGCGAAGCGAGGGTGGTCTTCGACTTCACCGTCGAGCACGGCCGGGTCAGTGCCATCACCTTCCGCGCCGAGCCCGAGGTCCTCGCCCGGGTCGTACGCCGCTCCGGTGCCGACGCGGTCACACCTGCTCCCCGCCGATCGTCGGACCGATGACACTCCACGAGAGGAAGAACCCATGAAGACCATGACCTGCCGCCAGCTCGGCGGCCCCTGCGACCTCGCGCACCGCGGGGCGAGCCACGACGACGTCATCAACGCCCAGGACGTGCACCTGAAGGAGGCCGAGAAGGCCGGCGACGCCACCCACCAGCCGGCCCGCGACGAGATGAAGGGCCGCTGGAAGCACCCGAAGAAGTCGCTGGGCTGGTATCGCGACATGAAGAAGGCCTTCGCCGACCTCCCCGAGGACTGAGCCCACGGGTCTCAGCCGCGGCCGACGCGCCCCTTGCTGCCGGCCGCCCAGCAGACCTTCGCGACGCAGTCGACGACGTGGTAGCCGAGGTCGCTGACGCGGGTCCACGTGGCGCCGCCGTCGCGGGTCAGGCTGGTGCCCACCGATCCTCGGTAGTCACCGGTCGCCACGGCGAGCTTCCAGCCCCGGACGAAGGTGACGTCCTCGCCGACGTGGGTCAGGGTGCCGCCGCCGGTCCAGGTGCGTCCGTCGCGGGTGTAGGCGACGTTGTCCTCGAGCACGGGGTTCGCGCCGAAGTCACCGCCGACGGCGATGCCGCGGCGGGGCGAGGCGAAGTCCCCGGCGAACCCGCCGGCGGCAGGTCCCGCTGGGATCCCGGACTCGACGGCGGTCCAGGTCAGGCCCCGGTCGACGGAGCGCAGCACCCGCGACCGGGCGCCGCCGGTGATGAGGAAGGCCGCCTTGCCGGCGGTCACCAGGCAGTCGCCGCTCGCCGCGAAGCCGTACTCGTCGGCCGATGCCGGCATGCCGGCGTTGGACAGGACCGTCCAGCTCCGGCCTGCGTCGCGGGTGGAGAGGATGCGCAGCTTGCCGTCGACGGGGTCGCTGACCGCGAGGCCCTTCTGCCCGCCCGGGTAGAACGCCATGCAGTCGTAGAACGCGTTCTCGTCGTCGTTCTGGAAGGCGATCGCCCACGTCTCGCCTCGGTCGGTCGAGCGGTAGATGCGAGAGTCGTCACCCGGGCCGATGGCCAGGACGTGGGTGACCTTCCCCCTCACCTCCACGTCGCGGAAGGACAACCCGGCCGTCGCGGCGGGGCTGACGTCGGTCCAGGTCTCGCCGCGGTCGGTGGTGCGGAACACCCTGGCGGGTCCGCCGGCGAGGCTCTCGCCGGTGACCCACGCCTCCTTCTTGCTCACGGCCTCCAGGCCGCGGAAGTTCTGGTCGGCGTCGAGGACCTTCTCGGTCCAGTCGTCGTCGAACGGGTTGTGCTTGCCGGTCGCTGTGTCCGTCTGTCGCGTGGGGACCGAGGTCGCCGTCGCGGGAAGGGCGAGAGCCAGGGCAAGGGCGGGGATGAGGGTGACTCCGAGTCGTCGCATCGGGCCAGCCTGCTCCGACGACGCACGACCTGTCCAGCCTCCCTGAGGGCCTACTGGGACGGCTCGGGAGTCTCGACGTCGACGTCGGGGCAGCCCACCTTGGGGTTGAGCCCGGTGTAGTTGAGCGGTCCGGCGACCACGTTGAGGGCGATGTCGCTGACCTCCGAACAGTTGGTCTCCGCGTCGTCGAAGTAGCCGCGCTGGAAGGCGGCGAACGCTCCGATGATCAACCAGAGCACGAGCAGGATGCCGATCAGTCGTCCCACGGGGACCTCCTTGACCATGGCGGCGGGGTAGCCGTCGCGGCCGATCATCGCCGCGCCCCCTCCGGACTGCCACCCTCCCAGGGGTAGGTGGTCCTAGGCTGCGAGCCATGACGATCGTCGCGGTGGTCCTCGCGGTCCTGGCCGCGCTGCTCCACGTCTACATCTTCGTGCTGGAGTCCTTCCGCTGGACCGAGCCGTCGACGCGCAAGACCTTCGGGGTCTCCGAGTCGGATGCCCGGGTGCTGGCGCCGATGGCGTACAACCAGGGCTTCTACAACCTCTTCCTCGCGATCATCACGATCGTCGGCGTCGCGATGATCGGCAGGCAGGAGGTGGCGGGCTCCTCGCTCGCCCTCGCGGGCACCGGATCCATGCTCGCCGCCGCGGTCGTCCTGGTCACCCACGACCGCTCGATGGTGCGGGCCGCGCTGACCCAGGGGACCCTCCCCGCGCTCGCGGTCCTCTTCCTCCTGGTGCAGCTCTGAGACGCGTGACGGAGCGGTCGCCCGGGCGACCGCATCGCAACACGTCGCGGAGGTCCTCGCTCAGCCGGTGAGGTTGTGCACGAAGCACCAGCGCCACGACTCGTCGGGCTGCGCCGACTCCACGACGGGGTGGAGGGTCTCGTGGAAGTGGGCCGTGGCGTGCTTGCCGATCGAGGAGTCGCAGCAGCCGACCCGGCCGCACTCGAGGCACTGGCGCAGGGAGACCCAGCGGGTGCCGTCGGCCACGCAGGGCGCGCACTCGGGGTCGGCGACGGTCTCGACCGCGGGGAACGCGTCGAGGTCGTCGCACTGGCGGCCGGCGGTGTAGGCCAGCGGTCCGATGCGGGTACGCACGGGCGCCTCGGCCGCGGCGTCGAGCATCGACTCCTCGATGTCCAGCATCGCCAGCACTCCGCTCACCACGTCGGACGGGATCGTGCCCGTGCTGCGGACGAGCAGGACCCGGGCGCGCTCGGCGTCGATCATCTCGGCGCGCACGCGGGCGTAGAGCTGCGACGGCGTCTCCGCGTCCTCCGCCGTGGCGAGCTGCTCCCACGCGGCGAACGAGCGCTGGTCGAGGCGGGCCCGGATCTGCTCGGCGACGCCGTGGTGGTCGTCGTACTCCAGCTCGGCGAGCCTGGCGAGCCCGGCGTCCGCGGCCTCCTGGAGCAGCGCGGCGCGGGCGAGCGCGTCCTCGGCCGGGTCGGGGGCCGGCACGCCGAGCAGGCGGGTGAGCAGCGGCAGGGTGAGCCCCTGCAGGAGCAGCGTGCCGGCCACGACGGTGAACGCGACGAGCAGCAGCACCTCGCGATGGGGTGCGTCCTCCGGGATGACGAAGGCGGCCGCCAGGGTCACCACGCCGCGCATCCCGGCCCACCCGATGAGGAATGTCCAGGCCGGCGGGATCGGGTCGGTGCGGCGGATCGCCCAGGTGCCGTACATGTAGACCAGACGCACGACGATGACCGTCACGAGGGTCGCCACGCAGACGAGCGCGATCCGGCTGACCGGGAGGGTCGAGTCGCGGACGCCCTCGAGGATCCAGTCGAGCTGGAGGCCGATGAGCAGGAAGACCGTGTTCTCGAGCATGAAGGCCACCGTGCGCCAGGTGATGCGCTCGGTGATCCGCGACCGCGCGGTCTGGATGATCGGCGCCTTGTGGCCGAGCAGGAGGCCGACGACGACGACCGAGATGACGCCGGACGCGTGGATCTCCTCGGCGGCGACGAACGCGGCGAACGGCGTGAGGAACGAGATGCCGGTGTCCATGAGCGGGTCGGTGATCCGCTTGCGGAGCCAGGCGATGAGCAGGAAGAGCGAAAAGCCGACGAGGGCGCCGCCGCCGGCCGCGCGGACGAAGTCGAGGCCGACCTCGACGACCGTCAGGCTCCCGGCGAGGAAGGCGACGGCCGTGCGCAGGGCGACGAGCGCGGTGGCGTCGTTGAGCAGCGACTCGCCCTCGAGGATCGTGACGACCCGGCGGGGCAGCCCGATCCGCTTCGCGACCGCCGTGGCGGCCACCGCGTCGGGTGGAGCGACGACCGCGCCGATCGCGATGGCGGCCGCCCAGCCGATGCCGGGGACCAGCCACTCGACGACCGCGGCGACCGTCAGCGACGTGACCACCACGAGCAGCACCGAGAGCCGCAGGATGGTGCCGCGGTTGGCGTTGAAGTCGACCAGCGAGGTCTGGATCGCGGCCGCGTAGAGCAGGGGCGGCAGCAGGCCGAGCAGGACGACCTCGGACTCGAGGTGGATCGTCGGCAGTCCCGGGAGGTACGACGCCGCGGCGCCGACGACGACCAGCAGGAGCGGCGCGGGGACGTGCAGGCGGTCGCTGATGGCGGCGACCGAGAGCACGACGGCGGCCATCGAGACCAGCAACAGGGCGAGTTCCACCCGCCGATCATGGCGGGTGGAACCCGAACAGAGCCATCTGGTTCGAGCTCAGCGCACCACGTCGATGCCGTCGAGGGTGACGAGCTCGGTGACGACGATGCGCATGGTGATGTCCTCTCGAAGGGGGTCGTCAGGAAGCGAGCAGGTCGTCGATCTGGTTGATGGCGAGGGTGGAACCCTCCACCGCGCCCATGTCGAGCACCTTCTGCAGGTCATCGGCGGAGGCGTACGTCGCGACGAACGTGGCGCGGGTGCCGCCGTCGGTCTCGGCGAACGCGTAGTCCTGCGCGGACTCCGGCATCTCCGGGTTGGGCTCGAAGGTCTCGTCGACGGCGAAGCCGTCGGTGAAGGTGAAGCCGGTCGGCTCGTCGACCGTGTCGACGACCCAGTAGGCGTAGTACTTCTCGCCCTCCGGGCTGGTCATGTAGTAGTTCATCCGGCCGCCGGGGGAGAGCTCGTGGTCGACGAAGGTGGCCGGGTAGCCGGGGGGACCCCACACGCGCTCGAGCTGGCGCGGGTCGGCGTACACCTGCCAGACGCGGTCGAGCGGCGCGGCGAAGTCGGCGGTGATGGTCAGGGTGCGGGCGTCGATGTCGTGCTGGACGTCGGTGACGGGCATGGGTCAGTCCTTCTCGTTGAGGTGGGTAGTGGTGGTGTCTGGTCCGTGGTCTCGCTGGCGAAGAGCTCGTCCATCCGGGAGATCCGGCCGCGCCACAGCGCCTCGAGCTCGGTGAGCATCGCGCCCACCGACCGGACCGCCTCGACGTCGCCGCTGGCGAGGGCCTCCCGGCCCTGCCGGCGCTTGGTCAGCAGGCCCGCCCTCTCGAGCACGGCGACGTGCTTCTGGACGGCCGCGAAGCTCATCTCGTAGCTCCGCGCCAGCGTCGAGACGGAGTGCTCGCCGGCCAGCACGCGACGCAGGATGTCGCGCCGGGTGCGGTCGGCGAGCGCGTGGAACCAGGCATCCGCCCGGTCCTCCTGCTCACTGTCGGTCTCGATCACGGGACTAATGTACAACCATATGGTTGTACGTTGTCAAGCGCGGATCGCGGAGTCTTTGCCCGGTGGGCCGCATACCTCCGTGCACCCGGGGAACATGACCTCCTGAGGGGTGGGAGGTCCGCGGTGCGGGTCTCGTGCCTCGATCTCTGAGAGAAGTGGGACAACATCGTGGAGCGACTCGTGGAAGGTCTCCGCCTCGGCGACCGCTACGTGCTGGAGGAGCGGATCGCCTCCGGGGGCATGGCCCACGTCTGGAGCGCCGTCGACGACGTCCTGCAGCGGCAGGTCGCGGTCAAGGTCATGCGGGCCGACCTGGACGAGGAGGAAGTCTTCGCCCAGCGCTTCCGTGACGAGGCGCAGCACTCGGCCTCTCTCATGCACCCCAACATCACCACGGTCTTCGACTACGGCGAGGACGACCACCGGTCGTTCCTGGTGATGGAGCTCGTCGAGGGCCTTCCGCTGTCGGCGGTCATCCGCGACCAGGGTGCCCTCGACCCCGAGAACGTACGCTCGATCCTGGCGCAGGCCGCCCTCGGGCTCGGCACCGCCCACGAGGCAGGCGTCGTGCACCGGGACGTCAAGCCCGCCAACATCCTGCTCCGCTCCGACGGCGTCGTGAAGCTCACCGACTTCGGCATCGCGCGAGCCATGGACGGGATCGGGCACACCCGGGTCGGCGAGATGGTCGGCACGCCCGACTACATCAGCCCCGAGCAGGCGGTCGGCGAGAAGGCGACCGGCGCCAGCGACCTCTACGCCCTCGGTGTGGTGGCCCACGAGATGCTCACGGGCGCGCGTCCCTTCGACCGCGGCACCCCGATCGCCACGGCGATGTCCCACGTCAACGAGCCCCCGCCGCCGCTGGGCGAGGAGGTGCCGGCCGACCTCCGTGCGGTCGTCGCGACGCTGCTCGAGAAGGATCCCGGGAAGCGGCCGGCCAACGCCCGCACCATCGCGGTGATGCTCGGGGTGGCGAGCAACGAGCTCTCCGGCCTCGACCTCGGCCTGGCGGCCGGCGTCGCCAGCGGCTACGTCCTGCCGGCCACACCGATCACGCCCGTCGACCTCCGGCGCGAGTCCCCGGTCGACACCCCGACCGTGGCCGCGAGGCCCCAGGACCTGCTCGGCGACTAGCGGCGGGCCGCGTCGTCGATCAGCGCCGCGAGCGCCTTCGGTTGGGTGAACATCGGCCAGTGGCCGGACTCGATGTCGACCAGCTCGAGCCGGGTGGCGTCCGCCAGCTCCGGCACGTCGCCGCCGTCGATCCACTCCTGCGCGTCGGCCGGGCTGAACTCCGGGCAGATCAGCGTCAGCGGCACGTCGTGGCGCGCCTGGCTCGTCCAGTGCACGATCCCCTTGGTGACCCCGACCGGCACCGGGTGCGAGCCCGCGGCCACCTCGGCCTTCAGCTCGGGCGACATGTCGTCGGAGTCGGGGCCGGCGAACGGCTCCCAGCCCGGGAAGGGCACGCCGTCACCGGTCGGCTCGAAGAAGTCGGCGTAGGCGCCGCCCTCGGTCGTCGGGAACCCGCCGATCAGGGCCACGCCCGTCACGCCGTCGGGCCGCTGGTCGGCCGCGACCCACGCGAGCGTGCACGCCGCCGAGTGGCCGACGACGAACGGTTGGCCCTCGGCCGCGTCGACCGCTGCGAGCACGGCCGCCGCCTGGTCGTCGTACGTCGCCGACGTGGTGCCGTCGCCCTGGCCGGGCAGCGTCACCGGGATGCCGCGGTGGCCGAGCGCCTCGAGCTCGGGCAGCACGTCGTCCCACGCCGATCCGTCGAGCCAGAGTCCGGCGATGAGCACGATGTCCATGGGGTTCTCCTTCATCGGTGGTGTTCGACCCTCGCGATCCACCTTAGGAGCAGTTCCGGACGCTCTACGTCCGGTATCGATGCCACCATGTCGAGATGAGCGAGATCAGTCCCACTGCGCGGGCGTTGCGGGCGCTGGACATCCTGCAGGGACGACCGGGCATCACGGCCACCGAGCTGGCGTCGCGCCTCGGCGTGACCGAGCGCGCGGCGCGCCGCTACGTCGCGATCCTGCGCGAGGCCGACATCCCGGTGGAGTCGACGCGGGGTCCCTACGGCGGGTACACCCTGGGCCGCGGCCTGCGGCTGCCGCCGCTGGTCTTCTCCGCGACCGAGGCGCTCGGCCTGGTGATGGCCGCGCTCGACTCCCAGCACGCTGTCGCCGACCCCGACGACCCGGTGGGGTCGGCGCTCGGCAAGATCCTGCGGGTGCTGCCGAGCAACGTCGCCCGGCAGGCGGTGGCCCTCCGCGAGACCGCGCGGGCCGTGCCGGAGCGGTTCCCGGCCAAGCCGGACGCCGAGGTGACGACCGAGCTCGTCGCGGCCGTGGCCGCGCAGCGGCAGGTGCGGCTCGACTACCGGACCGCGGCCGGCAACGCCCGCACGTTCGAGGTCGACCCGTGGTCGGTCGTGGTGCGCTACGCCCGGTGGTACCTGCTCTGCCACTCCCACCACGCCGACGAGCTGCGCACCTTCCGCATCGACCGGATCGCCGCGGTCACCATGCTCGACGGCACCTTCGAGGTGCCGGCCGACCTCGACCCGGCGGCCGAGCTGGAGTCCAACCTCGGCAAGGGCTGGGAGCACGAGACGCACGTCGTCTTCGAGCAGCCGCTGGAGGAGGTGCGGCCGTGGATCCGCCCGACGCTGGGCGAGCTGCGGGCGCGACCGGGCGGCGGCTGCGAGCTGGTCGGCACCACGAGCAACGCGGTGGCGTACGCCGGCGAGTGGCTGGCCGGCGTACCCCTGCCGTTCACGGTGGTGGGCGGCGAGGAGCTGCGGGCGGCCGTCGCCGCCGTGGGCGAGCGACTGACGAAGGCGGCCTCGACGGGCCCGGCTAACGGCTGACCGAGACCTCCTTGCCGAGGGTCCAGCCGTCGGAGATCGGGAGGTAGTCGCCGCTCCAGAACGTGCCGGGGTCGTACCAGGTGGCGCGCCGGTCGTCGCGGAGGATGCCCATCTCGATGTAGCAGGACGCGACGATCTCGGCGCAGAACGCCGCCTCGGGGGTCACCCGACGGGCGCGCTTGCGGTGGGGGACGTACGCGTCGCGGCCGCGCAGCCAGCGCGCGCCGAGCTTGGTGAGGCTGGGGAAGGAGACGCCGTCGAGGCGCGCGACGGTGCGCAGCATGCCGTCCTCCTCTGCCTGGCCGATCTCGGGCTCGAGCTGGCGCAGCCACGCGTCCTGGCCGTACTCGGTCTGCCACCGCGACACCGCCTCGCGCAGGTCGTGGAGCTGGACGCCGCGGTGGTGGCCGCCGGTCCACACGTCCACCTGCTTCTTGCCGAGCTCGGCGTGGAAGATCAGCGGCGGCAGGTCGTCGACGACGACCGCCATCCCGACGTGGTTGACCGGCGAGTTGGTGACGGCGCGGATCGCGCGGTCGGGCGCGCGGCGTCCACGGAACAGCCAGATGTCGCCGCTGCGGGTGAGGTCGACAGCCTGGTCGAGGGACAGGACCGGAGCCATGCGCGGAAGTCTGCCCTAGAACGTGGCTAGGCTCGGGTCATGCGCGTGTGGAAGCTGCTCGGTCTCGCCGGGATCCTGGCCGGGGTCGCCACCGGTGCGGCCGTCGCCCGCGACGAGCGCGTCCGCCGCCACTACGACGCCGGCGAGATCCGCGACCGCCTCCACGCCCGCCACGACGAGGCCGTCTCCCGGGAGTCGTCGGAGGCCGAGCAGCCCGAGTCCTGAGTCGGGTCAGCCCGGTTGGTGGTTCGCCTCCCAGGCGCGCTCGACGAGCTCGGTGAGCACCGCGGTGTCGACGGCGTCGAGCCGCTTGACGTACACGCAGCCCTTGCCGGTGGTGTGCGGCCCGAGGCGCTCGAGCAGGTCCTCGTTGGATCCGTAGAACGTCAGCCCGTAGAACGTCAGCGACGCCTTGCGCGGCGCCAGCCCGACGGCGAACCACTCGCGCTCCTTGCCGTCCGCGGTCGTGTACGGCTGCCGCCCGAAGCCGATCATCGAGGGACCCCAGACCACGGGGTCCGCTCCGGTCGCCGTACGGATCAGCTCGAGCGCCGCGCGCGCGTCCTCGCGCCGGCGCTCGTCGGCGGTCGACTCGATCACCTCGTCGACGGACGTCTGGGTCGGGACGGTCTTCCGGTCGGCCATGGCGTCCATCATGGTCGCTGTCCCTCCGCCGGGGTAGTCCAGTGAGGAATGGCTGCCCGGACGGCTGCTGGGCAGCCCAAGGTCACTGGACTACCCCGGCGGGGCAGCCAAAGGTCACTGGACTACGTCAGGCGCCGAGAGCCAGCCGGGACGCGATCGCCAGCATGACGAGGCCGATGAGGATGTCGAGCACCTGCCAGGCACGCGGGTCGGCGAGGCGCGGCGCGGCCAGCCGGGCGCCGTACGCCAGGCCCGCGAACCAGCCGATGCTGGCCACGCACGCGCCGAGGGCGAACCACCACCGCCCGGGCGTGCCGTGGGTGCCCGCGATCGAGCCGAGCAGGAGGACGGTGTCGAGGTAGACGTGCGGGTTGAGCCACGTCAGGGCGACCGCCCTCGCGACCACGCCGCCGCGCGACTCGACCGCGGCATCACCCACCGCGAGGGCCTGGGGACGCCGGGCGCGCAGCAGCGACAGGACGCCGTACGCCGTCAGGAACGCGACGCCGAGCCAGCGGATCACCTCGACCGCCCAGGGTGCGCGGTCGACCACGACGCCGATGCCGGCGACGCCGGCCAGGATGAGCACCACGTCCGAGAGGGCGCAGACGGCGACCACGAGCGCCACGTGGCTGCGGCGCAGCCCCTGGCGGAGGACGAACGCGTTCTGCGCACCGATCGCGACGATGAGGGACAGGCCCGTCAGCAGCCCGGCGGCGATGTCTCCCACGGGGCCAATGTAGGGGCGAGCGACTGAGCGTCCGGACCCCGAGACGCCCCTGACGGATGTCAGGGTCCGCTGCGGGCGATATCCCATGGCCGCGGTTCTCCGGCGGCTGCCAGACTTGCCGCATGACTGAGCAACCCACCGGGGAGACGACGCAGGGCGGTGTCGCGGCGAGCGCGCGGGACCTGGTCAAGGTCTACGGCAAGGGGGAGGCCGAGGTGCGGGCCCTCGACGGGGTGACCGTCGACCTCCTGCAGGGTGAGTTCACCGCCATCATGGGGCCGTCCGGCTCCGGCAAGTCGACCCTCATGCACTGCCTGGCCGCCCTCGACACCCCGACGTCGGGCGAGGCCGTCGTCGACGGCACGTCGCTGGGCAGGCTCAAGGACAAGGACCTCACCACGCTGCGCCGCGAGCGCGTCGGCTTCGTCTTCCAGTCCTTCAACCTGGTGCCGACCCTCACTGCGGAGGAGAACATCCTGCTGCCGCTGAGCCTCGCCGGGCGCAAGCCCGACCGGGGCTGGTTCGACCAGGTCGTCGACGCGGTGGGCCTGAGGCCGCGGCTCGGCCACCGGCCGAGCGAGATGTCGGGCGGGCAGCAGCAGCGCGTGGCGTGTGCCCGCGCGCTGGTCAGCCAGCCGAAGATCGTCTTCGCCGACGAGCCCACCGGCAACCTCGACTCCACCAGCAGCGCCGAGGTGCTCGGCTTCCTGCGCCGCAGCGTCGACGAGTTCGGCCAGACGGTCGTGATGGTGACGCACGACCCCGTCGCGGCGTCGTACACCGACCGCATCCTCTTCCTCGCCGACGGCGTCATCGTCGACGAGCTGCGGGATCCGGACCGCGACCAGATCCTCGCGAAGATGGCTGCCCTGCAGGACGCGGCCGTCAAGAAGGCGGCGAGCTGACGTGCTCCGCCTGACGTGGCGCAACCTGCTCGCTCGCAAGGTGCGCCTGCTGATGAGCACGCTCGCGATCGTGCTCGGCATCGGCTTCCTCGCCGGCGTGATGACCTTCAGCACGGGCCTCAACGCCACCTTCCAGAACATCGTCAGCGGCTCGACCTCCGACGCCCTGGTGCGACCGGCCGGTGACGTCTCGGCGGCCAACGCGGGTGTCGCCACCACCCAGCTGATCACGCCGGCCGACATCGACAGGATCAGCGCGCTGCCGGAGGTGGGGGCCGCGACCGGCTCCGTCGACGGCTTCGGCTCGTTCCTCCTCGGCAAGAACGACAAGCTGGTCGGCGGCCAGGGGGCCCCGACGCTGACCTTCAACTACGCGCCCGTCGACAACATGGCCGGCGAGGAGATCCTCGTCCTCAGCGAGGGCGGCTGGCCGGAGCAGGCCGGCGAGGTCACCCTCGACACGTCGTCCGCCGAACGCGGCGGCTACGAGGTCGGCGACACGGTCACGATGATCGTGCCGACCGAGGGCAGGGACCCCCGGCGCACGTTCACCCTCGTCGGCACCGCGGACTTCAACGGCGGCGGTACGGCGGGCGCCACGCTGGTCCTGATCGACACCGCCGAGGCGCAGGAGATCTTCCTCGGCGGCGCCGACGCGTTCACCAGCGTCGCGCTCACCGCTGCCGACGGCGTCTCCCAGAAGGAGCTCGCCGACGCCGCAGCCGCGGTGGCACCCGAGGGCTTCACGGCCGTGACCGGGGACAAGGTGGTCGAGGAGACCCAGGACCAGATCGGCCAGTTCCTCGACGTCATCTCCATCTTCCTGACCACGTTCGCCGTGATCGCGATCGTGGTCGGCGCCTTCATCATCTTCAACACCTTCTCGATCCTGGTCTCGCAGCGGGTGCGCGAGTCCGCCCTGCTGCGTGCGCTCGGCGCCAGCAAGAAGCAGGTCACCCGCTCCGTGCTCGTCGAGGCGTTCCTGATGGCGGTGGTCGGCGCGACCCTCGGGCTGCTGCTCGGGCTCGGCCTCTCCCGCCTGCTCGCGGGGCTCTTCCGTACGTTCGGCCTCGACATCGCCGGCGAGGTCCTGACGCTCACCCCGTTCACGATCATCGCGGGCTACGTCGTCGGCATCCTCGTCACGATGGTCGCCGCGTACGTCCCCGCGCGCCGGGCCGCGAAGGTCCCGCCCGTCGCGGCGATGCGCGACGACCTCGTGGTCCAGGAGAAGGCGATGGGTCGCCGGCTCGTGCTGGGTTCCATCGCCATGGCCGTGGGCGTCGCCCTGGTTGCGGCCGGCCTCGTCGGCGCACCCGGCTCCGACGCCATCTGGATCGGCGCCGGTGCGGTGATCTGGGTGATCACCACCGCGGTGCTGGCGCCCGTCCTCGGGCACCCGGTGCTGGTCGCCTGCCGTTCCGTGTTCGGTCGGCTGTTCGGCACCGCCGGCCTCCTCGCCGGCGAGAACGCGCTGCGCAACCCGCGGCGGACCGGCGCCACGGCCTCGGCGCTGATGATCGGCCTCGCGGTCGTGTCGGCCGTCGGCGTCCTCGCCTCGTCGCTGAGCGCGACCAACGACGCGGTGGTCGACGACCAGTTCAAGAGCGACTTCCTCGTCCAGATGCCGACGTTCCAGGGGTTCCCGGCAGGGTTCGGCGACCGGATGGAGGAGGTCGACGGCGTCGACCTGGTCTCACGGCAGCAGGGCACGCCGGTGAGCGTCGACGTCGACGGCACGCCCGACCAGACCTTCGCCATCGGCGTCGACCCGGGCTTCTTCGAGATCTACGACCTGACCATGCTCGAGGGCACCGACCGGATCTCCGGCCACCAGACGCTCCTCAGCGAGGGCCGCGCCGACGACCTGGAGGCGGCTCCGGGCGACACGATCGACGTGGAGTTCCCCGGCGGGAAGACGATCCCGCTGGAGGTCGTCGGCGTCTTCGACGACACCCCGACGACGGGCGGGATCACGTTCCCGCTGTCCGTGCTCGCCGACGCCGGCATCAAGCGCAGCGACTCCACGCTCAGCATCACCCTCGCGGACGGCGCCGACCGCGCGCTCGTGAAGAGGGACCTGGAGGACGTGGTCAAGGACCTGCCCATCTTGTCGGTCCAGGACAAGGAGGAGTTCAAGGAGCTGATCAGCGGCCAGGTCAACCAGCTGCTCTACGTCATCTACGGACTGCTCGCGCTCGCCGTGGTCATCGCCGTCATCGGCATCGTCAACACCCTCGGCCTCAGCGTCCTGGAACGCACCCGCGAGATCGGGCTGCTGCGCGCCGTCGGGCTCTCGCGGCGCAAGCTGCGCACCATGATCACGCTCGAGTCGGTGGCGATCGCCCTGCTCGGCGCCGTCCTCGGCATGGTGGTGGGACTGGTCATCGGCGTCGTCCTGCGCCAGTCGCTCAAGGACGACCTCACCGAGCTCTCGCTCCCGGTGAACAGCCTGCTGGTGTTCCTCGTCGTCGCCGTCATCTTCGGCGTGCTCGCCGCGGTCGTGCCCGCCGTCCGCGCCTCCCGGATGAAGGTGCTGGCGGCCATCGCGACCGAGTGACCCGTCGAACCGCCCGGCGCCCGGGCGGCGTACGGCTTGTCAAAAGCGTTAGCGACGACTAACGTATTACCTCGTGACCGACGCCTTCTCCGCGGCTGCCGAGCCCACCCGGCGACGCATCCTGCAGATGCTGGCGAACGGCCCGCTGTCGGTGTCGGCCATCGCGGCCTCCTTCGACGTGACCCGGTCGGCGATCAGTCAGCACCTGCTGCTGCTCGTCGACGCGGGGCTCCTGGAGGCCGAGAAGGTCGGCAGGCAGCGGGTCTACCGCGTGCGCCCGGCCGGACTGCGCCGACTGCAGGCCGAGATCGACCGGTTCTGGACCGCCGAGCTCGACCAGCTCGTCGCGGAGGCCCACACGCTCCACGACTGACACCCCCGCCACTGACCACCAGCGCTCACCAGGAGACCCCATGAGCTTCACGTCCACCGTCACCCTTCCCTGCACCCCCGACGAGGCCTTCGCGCTCCTCACGCAGCCCGAGCGGCTGCGCCGCTGGCAGACCGTCTCGGCCACCGTCGACCTGCGGGCCGGCGGCGACTACCGCTGGACGGTCACGCCTGGCCACGTCGCCGCAGGCACGTACCGCGAGGTCGAGCCCGGCCGCCGGGTCGTGTTCGGCTGGGGCTGGGACGGCAGCGACGACCTCCCGCCCGACGCCTCCACCGTCACCGTGACCTTCGAGCCCGCGGGGGACGGCACCACGGTCACCCTCACCCACGACGGCCTCACCGAGCAGCAGGCCGCCCTGCACGCCGAGGGCTGGGGGCACTACCTCGAGCGCCTCGAGAAGATGGCCGCCACCGGCGACGCCGGGATGGACGAGTGGGCCTGGGCCCCCGAGGAGCTCACCCCGCTCACCGCCGCCGACGCGGCGTTGGCCTCCCTCCAGCCCGTGCTCCGCGGGCTGACCGACGACGACCGCGCCAAGCAGACCCCCTGTGCCGACTTCACCTGCCACGACCTCGCCGAGCACCTCTTCGGCTCCCTCACGCAGCTCGGCGCGATGGCGGGTGCCGCGGTCGTCAACCCCGAGGAGGGGTCGCTCGAGCACCGGGTCTCCACCATGGCGGCCCAGGCCATCGACGCCTGGCGCTCGGTCGACCTCGAGGGCACCGTCGCGGGCCCCGGCGGCCAGGAGATGCCGGCCGCGTTCCTGGCCGGCGTGCTCCCGCTCGAGATCGCCCTGCACGCCTGGGACTTCGCCCAGGCATCCGGCCAGGAGATCCGGATGTCCGACGAGGTCGTCGCCTACGTCGCCCAGATCGGCCAGAGGGTCATCCCCGGCGGTCGCGGCCGGTCCTTCGAGGACGAGGTCACCCCCGCCGACGACGCCTCCCCGCTCGACCGCCTGGCGGCGTTCTCGGGCCGCTCCACCCTGTGAAACCCCACCCCCGAAGGAGAACCACCATGAAGTTCCTCGTGCTCTACAAGTCCGACACCACCGCCCAGGAGCAGATGGGCCAGGCCACCCCCGAGCAGGCCGAGGCCGGCATGCAGGAGTGGATGAGCTGGGCCGGCCGCGCCGGTCAGGCCATCGTCGACATGGGCTCGCCCGTGGCGCCCGCCAGCGCCGGCGCGGACGCGGTCCATCGGCGGCTACTCGGTCCTCGAGGCCGAGTCCCGCGAGGCGCTCGACGCCGTCCTCGAGGGTCACCCGCACCTCCACATCGGCACCATCGACGTCCACGAGTTCCTCGCCGTCCCTGGCATGTGACAGGCCCCGCCCGGGTGCGGCCACTGACGTACGTCAGTAGCCGCCCTCGGGTGGCACCATCTCGCCCCGCACGCCGAGCAACCGCACCGGTCGCCGGTCGTCGAGGGCGAGGTAGAGGTCGTACGCCGTCCGGGTGATCACCTCGACGTCGTAGGTCGGCTCGGGCAGCTTGCGCACCTTGGTGAAGGTGAAGAACGGCGCGAAGCGGACCTTGAGGTGCACCCGCTGCACCGCCCGCTCCTCCTTGCGCACGTCGTCGACGACCCGCGCGGCGAGGTCGGCCAGCGCGGCCCGCACCTCCTCGGGGGTGGTGAGGTCGGCCTGGTACGTCGTCTCGCGCCCGTGCGCCCGCGCCACCCACGGGGTGTCGTCGGGCCGCGAGCGGCCCTCACCCCGCCCGAGCCGACCCAGGTGGGAGCCGCTCGCCGGTCCGAAGGCGGCGACCAGCGCCTCCTCGTCGGCCGCGGCCAGGTCGGCGACCGTACGGATGCCGATCGCCTCGAGGCGACCGCCGATCCTGGACCCGACTCCCCACAGCGCCGTGGTGGGTCGCTCGCCCATGACCTCCATCCAGTTGTCGCGGGTGAGCCGGAACGTGCCCTGCGGCTTGCCGAAGTCGGTCGCGATCTTGGCGCGTACGAGCGTGTCCCCGATGCCGACCGAGCAGTGCAGCCCGGTCGCCGCGAGCACCGCCGCCTGGATCGACCGGGCCGCCGCGAGCGGGTCGTCGGTCTCGATGCCGACGAACGCCTCGTCCCACCCCAGCACCTCGACGACCGCGCCCGGCGTCGCGCGCAGCGTCGCCATCACACGCGCCGACGCAGCCTCGTAGACCGGGAAGTCCACCGGCAGGAACACCGCGTCGGGGCAGCGCCGCTTCGCGAGCTTGAGCGCCAGCCCGCTGCGTACGCCGTGCGCGCGCGCCTCGTAGGACGCGGTCGACACCACGGCCCGCTCGGTCGGGTCGCCCCGGCCGCCGACGACGACGGGCAGCCCGGCCAGCTCGGGGCGGCGCAACAGCTCGACGGCGACGAGGAACTGGTCCATGTCGACGTGGAGCACCCAGCGGGTCACGTGCTCATTGTGGCCGAGGGGTGCGACAGCGGGCCGCCTGCTGGGGGTGGCGGCACATTGCATGGTTCTGGCCGTTGGGAGTGCGATCTGCCGCCACCCCTGCGGGCGATCGGGCTGGGGGTGGCGGCACATTGCATGGTTCTGGCCGTCGGGAGTGCGATCTGCCGCCACCCCTGGGGGCGATCACGCGCGTACGCCTTCGGCGTAGCGTCGCGGGCATGAGCGACGACCAGCCCGGAGCCGACCCCTACGCCGAGCACCCCGAGCAGTCGGCCTTCCCGGCCGCGGGCGAGCGCGTCAGCGACGAGGACCGGGAGCGAGCACTGGCCGCCGCGCCGGCCGGCAACGCGACGGTCGGAGACACCGTGGACACCGACGGCGTCGACTCGAGGGCGCACGAGGAGGGCCCGGGCTCGCAGGAGGTCGCGGACCAGGCGCACGACGACTGAGCCCCCGGTGCACGCATGACTCCCGAGCGCGCCCACCCGCTCACTGCAGGAAGTCGCTGAGCCCCTCGAGCAGCCGGTCCACGTCGGCGTCGTCGGTGTACGCCGCGAGCCCGATCCGCAGGCCCGAGTCGACGGGCAGCCCGAGGGCGCGGAAGGTCTCGTAGGCGTAGAACGTGCCGGCCGGGACGAGCACGTCGCGCTTCGCCAGCGCCTCGTACGCATCCACGGGCAGGCGGTCGCGGAAGGTCAGGAACAGCGTCGAGGTGCGGTCGGCGGCGCGCGAGTGCAGCGTCAGGTGCTCACCGAGCGCGGCCAGGCCCTCCTCGATCCGGAGCCGCAGTCGCAGCTCGTGCTCGGCGATCGAGGCGGCGGCCGACACGAGTCGCTCCCGACGGGTCGCACCCGATCCGACGGAGGCGATCAGCTCGACCGCCGCGGTCGTCCCGGCGAGCAGCTCGTAGGGCAGGGTGCCGAGCTCGAACCGCTCGGGCACCGCGTCGCTCGACGGCAGCAGCTTGTCCGGTCGCAGCGTCTCGAGGAGCTCGGGGTCGGCGACGAGCGCGCCGCAGTGGGGGCCGAAGAACTTGTAGGGCGAGCACACCAGGAAGTCGGCACCCATCGCGGTGAGGTCGGGGGCGGCGTGCGCGGCGTGGTGGACGCCGTCGACGTAGAGCAGTGCGCCCACCTCGTGCGCGCGGGCGGCGACCGTGGCGACGGGCGGCCGGGTGCCGAGCAGGTTGGAGGCCGCGGTCATCGCGACGAGCCGGGTGCGGTCGGTGATCGCGTCGAGCGACGCCAGGTCGAGCTCACCCGTGCCCGGGTCGAGCCGCAGCCACCGCACGACGACCCCGGCGCGCTCGGCCGCCTGGATCCACGGCCGCACGTTGGAGTCGTGGTCGAGCTCGCAGAGCACGATCTCGTCGCCGGGCGACCAGGCGCGCGACAGCGTGCGGGAGAAGTCGTACGTCAGCGCGGTCGCGCTGCGGCCGTGGACCACCCCCTCGGGCACCCCGCCGACCAGGTCGGCGATGGCGGCGCGGAAGCCGGCGACGGACTCCTCGGCGTTGCGCTGGCTCTCGGTCGCGGCGCCGCGCTGCGACAGCGGTCCGGTCAGCGTGCGCGCGATCGCCTCGCCGACGACGCGCGGAGTCTGGGTGCCGCCGGGGTTGTCGAAGTGGGCGATGCCGGACTCGAGCGAGGGGAACCCGGCGCGGAAGGCGGCGACGTCGAAGAGCATGCGCCGCACTCAACCAGACGGCTCAGTTGGCGATGTGCACGACCGCGTCGCCGGAGTTCACGAGGGGTGCCTCGGTGCGGCCGATGACGATGCCGTCGCGGTTGGCGTAGACCGCGCGCAGCGTCTTGCCGAACGAGTCGAAGAGGGTGCCGAGGCGCTCACCGTCGCTGACCTTCTGGCCGAGGTGCGCGTCGAGGTGCAGGATCCCGGTGCGGCGGGCGCGGACCCAGCCGCTCGTGCGGCACTCGAGGCTCGGCTCGGGCGGGAGCTCCTCGACCGGGTCGGTCATGCCGAGCGTCGCCAGCACGCGGCGTACGCCGATCACGCCGGCCTCGACGGCGTAGTCGTCGAAGCGCAACGGTTCGCCGGCCTCGTAGAGCAGGACCTTCGCGCCCTTCTCCCGGGCGGCGTGGCGCAGCGACCCGTCCCGGATCTTGGCGTGCAGCATCACCGGTGCGCCGAACGCGGCGGCCAGCTCGCGGGTGCCCTCGTCGTCGAGGTCGGCGCGCACCTGCGGCAGGTTGCTGCGGCGGTCGGACCCGGTGTGCAGGTCGATCCCGACCTCGCAGCCGGCCACGATCTCGCGCATGAAGAGGTAGGCGATCCGGCTCGCGAGCGACCCGCGCGCGGAGCCGGGGAACGAGCGGTTGAGGTCGCGACGGTCGGGGAGGTAGCGGTCGCCGGTCATGAAGCCGAGCACGTTGACGATCGGCACCGCGACGAGCGTGCCGCGGAAGGTCTTGGGGTCGAGCGCGGCCATCACCTGGCGGACCACCTCGACTCCCGCGACCTCGTCGCCGTGGATGGCGGCGTTGATCCAGATCGTCGGGCCGTCCTCGCGGCCGTGCACGACCCGCACCGGCAGCGTCACGTCGGCGCCCGTCACCAGGCGGGTGATCGGCAGCTCGAGCGCTCGCGCCGTCCCGGCGCGGATCCGGACACCGCCGATCGCGAAGGACTCGCGGGCCACTACGGGCGACCGGCCGCGCGGGCGGAGCTGGCGGGTGCGGTCACGGGTCAAGCCTAAGGGTGCCGAGACCCGCCCGCGCTGACTACTTGCCCCAGTTCTTGCGGCGCACGGCCCTGCGGGGCTTGCCACCGGCGTACGACCGGGCGGCGTCGACCAGGAACCCGCGCTCGAGGGCCTCGCGGCCGATCAGCATCCGGAAGCCCATCTCGTCGCGGTTGCTCAACGTCATCACGGTCGTGATGGTGCGCCCGGCGAGCGTGACGTCGAGGGCGACGGCGTACCTCTGCTCGACCTGGCCGTTGCTCGAGCGGACCTCGCGCCGGTCGAGGACGGGCAGGCTCAGCTCGACGTGGTCCTCGTCGGACTTCTGCCAGGGGTGGATCGAGAAGCGCACCCACTCGGCACCGTCCCGGTCCTGGACCTCGAGGTCGAAGGCGTGGATCGCCGACGACCGCGCGCCGGTGTCGACCTTGGCCTTCACCCACTCGAGCCCCGCCTGCGGGATGGCCACCCACTCGCGCCAGCCGACGACGACGGGCGGCGTCCCGTCCTCGGCGTCCGTCGGGTCGGGGGTGAGGGGCACGCGGCCATCCTGTCAGGACCGCTCGGGTGGAGTGGTTGGATGGCTGGTCATGAAGCTCGCCATCCTCTCTCGGGCCCCGCGCTCCTACAGCACCCAGCGCCTCCGGACCGCAGCCGTGGATCGCGGCCACGACGTCAAGGTGCTCAACACGCTGCGCTTCGGGATCGACCTGACCGGCGACGAGCCCGACCTGCTGTTCCGCGGCAAGCAGCTGTCGACGTACGACGCCGTGCTGCCGCGCATCGGCAACTCGATCACCTACTTCGGCACCGCCGTCGTGCGCCAGTTCGAGCAGATGGACGTCTACACGCCCAACACCTCCTACGGCATCGCCAACAGCCGCGACAAGCTCCGCGCGACGCAGATCCTGTCGCGGCACAAGATCCCGATGCCGGCGACGACCTTCGTGCAGGACCGCGCCGACGTGATCCCCGCGATCGAGAGCGTCGGCGGGGCGCCGGTGGTCATCAAGCTGCTCGAGGGCACGCAGGGCATCGGCGTGATCCTGGCACCGACCCTCAAGGTCGCCGAGGCGATCATCGAGACGCTGCAGAGCACCCGGCAGAACGTGCTGATCCAGCGGTTCGTCAAGGAGAGCAAGGGCCGCGACATCCGCGCGCTCGTCGTCGGCGACCGCGTGGTCGCGGCCATGCGGCGGGTCGCGCAGGGTGACGAGTTCCGGTCCAACGTGCACCGCGGCGGGAGCGTCGAGCCGGTCGAGCTCGACGAGGAGTTCGAGCGGGTGGCGGTGCGCTCGGCGCAGATCATGGGCCTGCGCGTCGCCGGCGTCGACATGCTCGAGGGCAGGCACGGACCGCAGGTGATGGAGGTGAACTCCTCGCCCGGCCTGGAGGGCATCGAGGCGGCGACCAAGCTCGACGTCGCGGGCGCGATCATCGACTACATCGACAACCAGGTCGCGTTCCCCGACATCGACGTACGCCAGCGGCTCACCGTGTCGACCGGCTACGGCGTCGCCGAGATCGTCGTGCACGCCGGCTCCGACATGGTCGGCAAGAAGCTCGGCGACTCCGGACTCGACGACCGCGACATCACCGTGCTCACGCTGCACCGCGGCCCGCAGGTGATCCCGAACCCCCGCAACAAGACGGTCCTCGAGGGCGAGGACCGCCTGCTGTGCTTCGGCAAGCTCGAGGAGATGCGCTCGATGATCCCGGACCGCAAGGAGCGCCGGGTCAAGCGCCTGATGAAGAAGCACCTGCCCCCGGCGACGCCCTGACCCCCTCCGTGGGGGATCACATGTGGTGCGTGCCGAGGGTGCCCTGGATCGCCCCCGCCGGGTACGCCCGGTTGTGGACGTTGACGTAGTAGCGGCCCGGCCGGTCGGCGATGCGACGGATCAACCGGCGTGAGGCACTGGTGCACGTCTTGCCGCCGGTCACCGACCCGGTGAGGTCCACGACGACCTGACCGTCCGAGCGGCGGTGGACGTGGGCCGCGAACGGCTTGTCGATCCCGGACCACGTGATGGTCGCGCAGACACGGCGTACGACCGGTCGCAGCGTGACCATCGCCATGCCCGAGCCGTCGGCGTCACCGCTCGAGACGAGGGAGGCGTGCAGGGTGGTCGCGCTGACCGGGAGGGCGCCGGCGGGCGACGCCGGCACGAGGAGCAGGGCGGCGCCGATCGCGGCCGCGGCACGGGTGGCGAGGTTCATGCCCTGATGGTGCTCCGGGCGGCCCGCGAAGTCGAGTGCGCAGCCCCGTGGCGACTACGGCCGCGAGCGCACTCGACCGGTCCGGCGGGTGTGCCACAGCCAGCCCAGGCCCGCGAACGGCAGCAGCAGCGGCAGCCAGCCGTAGCCCGCGCCGTACGCCGACCACACGGTCTGGTCGGGGAAGAGCTCCGGGTCGAGGACGGTCAACGTGCCCACGGTGAGCACCCCGACCAGCTCGAAGCCGACGGCCGACCAGGCCAGCAGGCGCGGGGACGGTCCGACCTCGGCGAGCCCGAGGGTGGCGGCGACGTAGACCAGACCGGCGACCGCGGAGAGCACGTACGCCAGCGGTGCCTCGTCGGCCCTGGTGGCCAGCTGCACGAGCGAGCGCGCGGTCGCGGCGAGCGCGAAGACGCCGTAGACCGCGACCAGGACGCGGCCGGCGCCGCTGCGGGTCGAGCTCACGACCACACCTGCAGCGTCCGGACGACGACGAAGGCCTGTGTCATGCCTGCCACGGCCAGCACTGCCGTCGCCCCGCGGCTGCGCTCGGCGAGCGACCAGACGAAGCCGATCGGCAGCACGACGAGCCCGGCCAGCAGGTAGCCGAAGAGGGTGACCGTGCCGCCACCGGACAGGTCCGCGCCGCCGACCTGGACGCCGGCGACCACCAGCAGCACGAGCGTCCCGGCCTCGATCAGACCGGCGAGGGCGAGCAGCCCCCAATCGGGCGTACGGCCCAGGGCGACGTACACCAGCACGACGACCGCGAATGCCAGCGACGCGTAGATGAGCACGAGGGGCAGGGGTCCGTCCACGGCGCCGATCCTCTCAGGTCGGCCGGCATCCACAGCGCGGCCACAGGTCGGCGGCAGGTGTCGGACAGGGGAGCCCGGCAACCTCGGGGGCACACCGACCCGCCCGATCTGCAAGGACATCGCATGAACCCGACCTACCTGCTCGCCGCCGTCGACCTGTTCGCCGTGCTGGTGCTCGCCCTGGCCGTCTACTACCCGCGCCACCGCCGCGCCGACCTCGTCACGGCCTTCATCGCCGTCAACGTCGGCGTGCTGGCGGTGACGGTCGTGCTGGCCGGCAGCGCGGCGACCGTCGGCCTGGGGCTCGGGCTGTTCGGTGTCCTCTCGATCATCCGGCTCCGCTCCGACGAGCTCGGCCAGCACGAGATCGCCTACTACTTCGCCGCGCTCGCCATCGGGCTCATCGGCGGTCTCGGCACCGCGGACGTCGCGCTGTCCGTGGCGCTGATGGCGACCCTGGTGGGCGTCCTGGCCCTCGCCGACAGCCGGCTGCTGCACGGCACCGGCCTGCGGCAGGTCGTGGTGCTGGACTCGGCGATCACCGACGAGTCCACGCTCGTCGTGCGCCTCGAGATGCTGCTCGACGCCCGGGTCACCCGGGTCACGCCCGTGCGCGTCGACCTGGTCAACGACACGACCACCGTCGAGGTCCACTACGCCGCCACCCCCCGCCAGGCCATGCCGCGGATGGAGCGCCACGAGGCGCCGGCGGTCACCCGATGAGCACCACCGTCGTCGACCGCCTCCCCACCGTCTCCCTCGCCGAGCTCAACGAGCGTGCCGAGCTGCTGACCCGCACCGATCGCAAGTACGTCGTCCCGGCGGGCGAGCTCGACGCCGTGCTGTCCGGCATCCCGGAGCTCCGGGTCCTCGAGATCGAGGGCCGACGCTCCTCGCGCTACGAGTCGACCTACCTCGACACCGTCGACCTCGACAGCTGGACCGCGTCGGCGCATCGCCGGCGGCGGCGCTGGAAGGTGCGCACCCGCGTCTACGCCGACACCGGCGTGAGCTGGCTGGAGGTGAAGACCCTCGGACGGCGGGGGGAGACGGTCAAGGAACGACTGCCGCACGACGGCATCCTCGAGATCTCCGACGTCTCGGGTGCGTGGGTCCGCGACCGGCTCCGCGCCGCGCGGGTGCACGGCATCGACCCGGCCGACCTGGTCGGGACGCTCCACACCAGCTATCGGCGTACGACCCTGCTGCTCGGCGATGACCGCGCCACCGTGGACCGGGACCTGCGCTGGGTGTCGGGACACGGCGTCGCGCAGGTCGGCGACGCGCTCGTCGTCGAGACCAAGTCGGGCTCCGCCCGCCCCGGGCCGATCGACCGTCGGCTGTGGGAGCTGGGCCACCGTCCGGTCCGGATCTCCAAGTACGGCACCGGGCTGGCCCTGCTGACCCCCGACCTCCAGCGCAACCGCTGGCACCGGGTGACCTCGCGACACCTGGCCGACCACCTCACCCTCCACGAAGGAGCCCTCGCATGACCTCGAACCCGAAGCCCTCCCGACCCAGGCGGCTGGCCGTGCTCGCCACCCTCGCCGTGCTGACCCTGGGCGGGTGTGCCTCCGCGTCCAGCGAGTCGGCCGTCGCCACCAACGGCGTCACCTCCGCTGCGCAGACCGTTGCGGACGGCACCGGCGTCTGGGACGCGACCACGGTGCACGACATCTCGATCGAGGTCGACGAGTCGGCCGTCGCGACCATGATCACCACCTACCTCGAGACGGACGAGAAGGAGTGGATCGAGGCCACCGTCACCATCGACGGCGAGGTCTACGAGACCGTCGGCCTGCGGCTCAAGGGCAACTCCTCGCTCCGCGGCGTCAGCGCCGATGCCGACCCGGCCGACCTGCCGTGGCTGATCCGGCTCGACAAGTTCGTCGACGGGCAGCAGCTGGACGGATACAGCGAGTTCGTCGTCCGGTCGAACACCTCCGAGACGGCCCTCAACGAGGCCCTCGCACTGGACCTGCTCGCCGACGCGGGCCTCGCCAGCGAGCATGCGATCGCGACGTCGCTCAGCGTCAACGGCGGCGACGCCCGGCTGCGGCTGGTCGTGCAGAACCTCGACGAGGAGTGGGAGGAGGAGAACTTCACGACCGACGGGATCCTCTACAAGGCCGAGGCCGGAGGGGACTGGACCTACCGCGGCGACGACCCGGACTCCTACACCGACGTCTTCGACCAGGAGACCGGTGACGACGACCTGACGCCGCTGATCGACTTCCTCGAGTTCATCAACACCAGCGACGACGAGGAGTTCGCCGCCGGGCTGCCCGAGCGGCTCGACGTGGAGGCGTTCGCGCGCTACCTCGCCTTCGAGGAGGTGGTCGACAACTTCGACGACATCGACGGTCCCGGCAACAACTCCTACCTGCGCTACGACGCCGAGTCCGGTGGCTTCACCGTCGTGGCGTGGGACCACAACCTGGCGTTCGGCGGCTCGCCGGGCGGCGGTGGCGCTGCCGGTGGGCGCGGGGCGCCCGGTGACACGGCTGGCGACGCGGCTGGCGACGCGGCTGGCGACGCGGCTGGTGACGCGGGCGAGCGTCCCGAGGGGATGCCGCCTGCCGACGGCGAGCGCCCCGAAGGGGCCCCGCCGGCCGACGGCGAGCGTCCCGCGGGCGGCCCCGGCGGAGGAGCCGACGGCGGTGGCGACGGACGCGGGGGCGACAACATCCTCGTCGAGCGCTTCACCGCGGTCGCCGAGTGGGCCGACCTCGTCGAAGAGGCGAAGGCCGACCTGACGGCCGAGCTCGTCGACAGCGGCTCGGCCGCGGAGGTCCTCGACCAGTGGGTCGCGGTGCTCACCGAGCAGGCCGGTGACCTCGTCGACGCCGACACCGTGCAGGAAGAGGCCGACGCGATCCGCACCACGCTGGGTTGAGTGCGCGGACCTGTGGCGACCACCGCCGCGAGCGCACTCAACCGACGGCGGGGAACTCCTTCATCGCGTGGTCGGCGATCTTCTTCATCATGAAGCCGTCGATGCCGCCGCCGACCAGGCCGCCGGCGACGGGGATGCCGCGGCCGAAGCGGGAGAGCACCTTCTCGCTGACGCCGCGCATCAGCCGGAAGCCGACCGCCTTGTTGACGACCATCAGCGCGGCCGGCGGCAGGCCGTTGAGGGCGTACGACGTCACGCGGCTGCCGCCGGTCGCCATCCCGGCCTTCTTGAGCACCTCGTCGGAGTCCGAGCCGACCAGGGTGAGCAGGATGGCCGTGCGCACCCGCGGCTCCGCGATGTCGTACCCGCGGAGCGTGGCGATGCCGCCCACCATCCGCACGGCCTGCAGGTAGAACTCGGCGACGTTGACCGGCAGGGCCACCGGCATCGTGACGAAGCCGCCGAGCCCGGTCACGAAGCCGCCGATGCCGCCCTTCACGGTCGTGGCGCGGGCCAGCGCACCGATCGCCTGCTCGGCGTCGCCGTGGTGCTTCGCGAGCGCCTGTTCGGCCACCTCCCGTGCCGAGCTGAGCGGCCCGCGGCCCTCGAGCCCGGTGTCGACGAGCATCTCGACCAGCCGGTCGATCGCGCCCGGATCGGGCCGGGGGTCGTCCGCGGCGTCGAGCGCGGCCCGCGTCGTCGTCGTCTCGGATCGGCCCGGCCTGAGCATGTCGATGAGTCCCATGCGCCCACCCTAGGAACCCGACGGCCCGGGCGGCTCACCCATGGGAGCCGGGTGGCGAGCACGACGCATGCCCACGTGTCGCCGTTCGAGCGGTGCGTGAGGAGGAAGGTGCGCCGCCGAAAGCCTCCTCACACACCGCCCCCGCGCGCGTCCGCACCAGCGGCGAGGAGGGTCAGGAGATCGAGGAGCGGAAGCCGCGCAGCCGCAGGCTGTTGGTCACCACGAAGACGCTCGAGAACGCCATCGCGGCACCGGCCAGCATCGGGTTGAGCAGTCCGGTGGCGGCGAGCGGGAGGGCGGCGACGTTGTAGGCGAAGGCCCAGAACAGGTTGCCCTTGATCGTGCCGAGCGTGCGGCGGGAGAGGCGGATCGCGTCGACCGCGACGAGCAGGTCGCCGCGTACGAGCGTCAGGTCGCTGGCCTCGATCGCCACGTCGGTGCCGGTGCCCATCGCCAGGCCGAGGTCGGCCTGCGCCAGCGCGGCGGCGTCGTTGACGCCGTCACCGACCATCGCGACGACCCTGCCGGCCGCCTGCAGCCGCTGCACCTCGGCCACCTTGTCGGCGGGGAGCACGTCGGCCACCACGCTCTCGATGCCGACCTGGGCGGCAACGGAGCGAGCGGCGGCCTCGTTGTCGCCGGTCAGCAGGACGGGTGTGAGCCCGAGGTCGCGCAGCCGGGCGATGGCCTCCGCCGACGTCGGCTTGACCGTGTCGCCGACGACGACGACCCCTCGGGCCCGGCCGTCCCAGCCGACCGCGACCGGCGTACGTCCCTCGCCGTGCGCGCGCTCGACGGCGGCGGACAGCTCGGGCGGCAGGTGCTGCGACCACTCCGCGAGCAGACGGGGACGGCCGATGAGGACGGCATGGCCGTCGACGACGCCCTGCACCCCGAGGCCCTCGACGTTGGCGAAGTCCTCCACCCCCGGTATCTGGGGACGTTCTGGGTGGATTTCCGAGCCGGTCCCACCCATTTCGTCCCTAGATACCCGGGCCGAGGCCGCGATGGCGCGCCCGATCGGGTGCTCGGAGGCCGCCTCGAGGGCGGCGGCGAGGCGGCGTACGTCGTCGACGGACTCGCCGTCGGCGGCCACGACGTCGTGGACGGTCATCTCGCCCGTGGTCACCGTGCCGGTCTTGTCGAGCACGATCGTGTCGACGCGGCGGGTCTGCTCGAGCACCTCGGGACCCTTGATCAGGATGCCGAGCTGGGCGCCGCGGCCGGTGCCGACCATCAGCGCGGTCGGCGTCGCGAGCCCCAGCGCGCACGGGCAGGCGATGATCAGCACCGAGACGGCGGCGGTGAAGGCCGCGGTCGCGCCGCCGCCGGCGCCGATCCAGAAGCCGAGCGTCGCGACGGCCAGCGCGATCACGACGGGCACGAAGACCCCGGAGACCCGGTCGGCGAGGCGCTGCACCTCGGCCTTGCCGTTCTGCGCGTCCTCGACGAGCCGCGCCATCTGCGCCAGCTGGGTGTCGGCGCCGACGCGGGTCGCCCGGACGACCAGGCGGCCGCCGGCGTTGACGGTGGCGCCGACGACGGCGTCGCCGGGCCGGACCTCGACCGGGACGGACTCGCCGGTGAGCATCGAGGCGTCGACGGCGGACGTCCCGTCCAGGACCTCGCCGTCGGTCGCGACCTTCTCCCCGGGGCGTACGACGAACTCGTCGCCGACCACCAGCTGGTCGATCGGGACCCGCACCTCGACGCGCCCACCGGAGGCGTCGTCGCGCAGGACGGCCGCGTCACGGACGCCCAGCTCGAGGAGCGCCCGGAGGGCCGCACCGGACCGGCGCTTCGAGCGGTGCTCGAGCCACCGGCCGGCCAGCAGGAAGGTGGTGACGCCGGCGGCGGCCTCGAGGTAGATGTTGCCCGCGCCGTCGGTGCGGTCGATCGAGATCCGGAACGGGTGCGTCATGCCGGGCTCGCCGGCGGTGCCGAGGAAGAGCGCCCACAGCGACCAGCCGAAGGCCGCCAGCACGCCGACCGAGACGAGGGTGTCCATGGTCGTCGCGCCGTGGCGCAGGTTGGTCCACGCGGCCCGGTGGAACGGCAGCGCACCCCAGACCACGACGGGTGCGGCGAGGGCGAGCGAGGCCCACTGCCAGTAGGTGAACTGCAGCGCCGGCACCATCGCCATCGCGATCACCGGGATGCTCAGCGCCGTGCTGACCAGCAGCCGTTGGAGCAGCGGGTCGGTGGTCGGCGCGTCCGGCGGCGGCGCGGCGTCGGGCGGGGTCGGGAGCGCGGCGGCGTACCCCGCGGACTCCACCGTCCTGAGCAGGTCGTCGGTGGAGACGGTGCCGGCGTAGGACACCTTCGCCTTCTCGGTGGCGTAGTTGACCGTCGCGGTGACGCCGTCGAGCTTGTTGAGCTTGCGCTCGATGCGGTTGGCGCACGACGCGCAGGTCATGCCGGTGATGGCCAGCTCGACGTCGGTCAGTGGCTCCGGACTGAGGTCAGTGGTCATGGTCGCCTCCTTCGGCGTGGTCACCCGATGGCACTCCGCCGGACTCGACGGTGAACGCGGCCGTGCGGACGGTGCCGCGGTGCTGGAAGTCCAGGAAGAGGCCGTACGTCGCCGGCTCGGGGAAGGCGGTCGCGAAGTCGATGCCCGGACCGGGCTCGCCCTCCTCCGGGTGGACGTGGAGGTAGCCGAGGTCGCCGGCGCGGATCGCGACGAGGTGGCCGAACGCGCCGAGGTAGGGCTCGAGGTCGGTCACCGGCTCGCCGTCGAGCTCGATGCGAGTGGTCAGCACCGTCGCCGCGCCCGGCGCGGTGTCGCCCTCGAGGCTCACGGTGTAGGTGCCCTCGTCGGTCTCGAGCGTCACCGTCCGGTCGTCGCCCGGCAGTGGCTGCGGGGTGAAGTCGCCCGCGACCGCGAGGTCGTCGGCGAGCGTGATGCCCTCCCAGCCGTCGGGCGTGAAGTCGGCGACCACGCGCCACACCCCCGGCGTCAGGCGGACGTCGACCGACCAGGTGCCGCTCGCGCGGTCGAGGACCGGGTGCACGTGCTGGAAGCCGGTGAGGTCGCGACGTACGACGATGAGGTGCAGGTCCTTGTCGTGCTCGCGCGTGTAGTCGAGCAACGGCCGCCCGCTGGAGGTGAGGACCTGGAACTCCAGCCGGGTGCGGCCGGCGGCCACCTCCCGGTCGGCCAGCTCCAGCGTGAAGCCGTCGGCGCGCGCGGTGAGGCCCTCGGCATCGGCGGCGGTCGTCGCGGCATGGTCGTCGCCGTGCCCGGACTCCTCACCGTGTGCCGCGGCCTCGTGCGCCGCGACCGGCTCGGCGTCGATCGGTCCGACGGCCTGGCCCGCACCCCACGCCACCGCGAACGCGGCGACGAGGGCGGTGACGAACGCGGCCACGCGCAGCGGCGTACTCATGGCACTCATGCGATGGCGTAGCCGGCTTCCTCGACGGCTGCCTGCACGGCGGCGGGGTCGAGGGGGGCTGCGCTGGTGACGGTGACGGCTCCGGTCTCGACGACGACGGCGACGTCCTCGACGCCCGCGATCTCGGAGATCTCCTCGGTGACCGAGGCGGCGCAGTGGCCGCAGGTCATGCCGGTGACGGTGTAGGTGGTGGTCTCGCTCATGGTGGTGCTCCCTGCTTCTTGTGGGGTGGGGCTCAGGACCTCACGAGGCGCGCGATGGCCTCGGAGGCCTCCTTGAGCTTCTGGTCCTGCTCGTCGCCCCCCTGGCGGGCGGCGTCGACGAGGCAGTGGGCCATGTGGTCGTCGAGCAGCGACAGCGCCAGCGCCTGGAGCGCCTTGGTGGCGGCCGAGACCTGGGTCAGGATGTCGATGCAGTACTTCTCGTCCTCGACCATCCGCTGGATCCCGCGCACCTGGCCCTCGATCCGGCGCAGTCGCTTGAGGTGGGCCTGGACGGCGGCGTCGTTGCCCTCGAGGTGCCCGTGCTGTTCGCTCATACCGACGACTATACCCCTAGGGGGTATACGCCTCACGAGGTACCCACCCCTGGGGGTGGACTTCGCTACCCGATCCACGCTCAGCGACAGCTCGGTGCGGCCGATTTCCACTGGTCCAGACCTATGGTGACGACGACGGTCCGGGGGGACGTCGAGGTCGCACCACCGTGCGCGCCTCCCTCAGGACTGTCAGGAACCACATGAACATCCGCGTAGCGCTGCTCGGCGGCGACGAGCTCGTCCGCCGAGGACTCGAGAGCATGCTCCGGACCCTCGGCGGGTTCGAGATGGGGAGCGTCAAGGAGCGGAGGCGGGCGCCCGTCGACATCGCGCTCGTCGAGACCTACGGCACCTCGCTCGACGACACCACGCTCGCCCGCGCGGTCGCGGACCCCTACATCCGCCGGGTCGTCGTCTTCACCTGGAACCACCACCCGGGCCTGGTCGACGAGGTCCTCGTCAACGGCGTCGCGGGATACCTCGGCAAGAGCCTCACGGCCGCCCAGCTCGGTCGTGCCCTCCGGGCGATCCACGAGGGCCAGTCGGTCGTGGCGCCGCCGCTGGCCGGCACGTCGGCGCAGGGCCTCCAGACGCCCAACGAGGCCGACATGCTCACCGCGCGCGAGCGCGAGACGCTCGCCCTCATCGCCACCGGCCGCAGCAACGACGAGATCGCCCAGGAGATGCGGATCTCGCTCAACTCGGTGAAGTCCTACATCCGCAGCGCCTACCGCAAGACCGGCGTGCAGAGCCGCAGCCAGGCCGTGCTCTGGGCGGTCACCCACGGCGTACGCGTCGAGGTCCTCCAGGACGCGTGATGTCCGGTCGGGTCAGCTGGCCCCGTCAGGTCCGGTAGCCGCCCAGCAGCTCGGCCAGCCGCAGGTGCGGCTGCGCCTCGGTGCGGCGACCCTGGCGCTGCAGGGACCGGCCGACCAGCAGGTGGGCGTAGGGCTCGTTGGGGTCGTGGTCGAGCAGCTCGGTCGCGACCTGGATCGCGCCGTTGAGCTGGGCGGAGTGATAGAGCGAGCGCGCCAGCAGCAGGCGTACGTCGGTGAGCTCGTGGCCCACGTCGGCGGCGTCCTCCAGCAGCTCGGCCAGCAGCACCGCGGCCTCGCGGTAGGCGCGCTCGTCGAAGAGCGCCTGGGCGCGGACCCAGCGATCGTGCGCGGTGTCCTCGAGCAGTCCCGCGTGTCCGCGCAGCAGGTCCTCGAAGGGGGTGAAGTCGGTCATCGTCGCTCCTCTCGGGTTGAGGTTCTGCTCCGAGCGTGCGCCCGGACGACGGCCCAACGCCGTACGCCGCCCGGCGATTCCACGGAATACTGGGCGACCCGGCCCCGTTGGAGATGATAGAAACTTCAACCAGACTCGGACCTCAGGGAAGAGGACACCATGCAGTTCGGCATCTTCAGCGTCGGTGACGTCACCGAGGACCCGACCACCGGCCGGGCGCCGTCGGAGGCCGAGCGCATCGCGTCGATGACGCGGCTCGCGCTCAAGGCCGAGGAGGTCGGGCTCGACGTCTTCGCGACCGGCGAGCACCACAACCCGCCGTTCGTCGTGTCGTCCCCGACGACGCACCTCGGCTACATCGCGGCGAAGACCGAGAAGCTGCTGCTCTCGACGAGCACCACACTGATCACCACCAACGACCCGGTGAAGATCGCGGAGGACTACGCCTTCCTCCAGCACCTCTCCGGTGGGCGCGTCGACCTGATGATGGGCCGCGGCAACACCGGCCCGGTCTACCCCTGGTTCGGCAAGGACATCCGCGACGGCATCAAGCTGGCGGTCGAGAACTACCACCTGCTCCGCACGCTCTGGCGCGAGCCGGTCGTCAACTGGCAGGGCCAGTTCCGCACGCCGCTGCAGGGCTTCACGTCCACGCCGGCGCCGCTCGACGGCACGCCGCCGTTCGTGTGGCACGGCTCGATCCGCAGCAGCGAGATCGCCGAGCAGGCGGCCTACTACGGCGACGGCTTCTTCCACAACCACATCTTCTGGAACAAGGAGCACACCGAGGCGATGGTGAAGCTCTACCGCCGCCGCTTCGAGCACTACGGCCACGGCTCCGCCGACCAGGCGTACGTCGGGCTGGGCGGGCAGGTCTTCATGGCGTCGTCCGAGGCGGAGGCCAAGCGGGTGTTCCGGCCGTACTTCGACAACGCGCCGGTCTACGGCCACGGGCCGTCGCTGGAGGACTTCACCGAGATGACGCCGCTGACCGTCGGCACGCCGGAGCAGGTCATCGAGCGCACGCTCGGGTTCGCCGACTACGTCGGTGACTACCAGCGCCAGCTGTTCCTGGTCGACCACGCCGGCCTGCCGACGTCGCTGGTCATGGAGCAGGTGGAGATGCTCGGCACCGAGGTCGTGCCGGTGCTCCGCAAGGAGTTCGAGCGCCGCCGCCCGGCCCACGTGCCGAGCGACCCGCCCACCCACGCCTCGCTGGTGGCCGCCGGTCCCGACGGGCCGCACCACCTCGTCGAGCCCGCCCGCGCGCGCGCCGAGGCCTCGCGGGTCGAGGAGGGCGCGCAGCGCCCGTCACGAGACCAGGTGCAGGCATGAGCCGACACATCGTGGTCGTGACGGCGGGACTCACCGTCCCGTCGTCCACCCGGCTCCTCGCCGACCAGATCGCCGAGGCCTCCTCGGCGCAGGTCAGCGCCCGCGGGGAGTCGGTGGAGGTGGAGTTCGTCGAGCTCCGCGAGGTCGCGAGCGAGCTGGCCACCTTCATGGTCACCGGCGGCATCCCGACGCCTCGCCTCACGGCGCTGCGTGAGCAGGTGGCCGCGGCCGACGGGCTCATCGCGGTGACGCCGGTGTTCAACGCCAGCTTCAGCGGCCTCTTCAAGATGTTCTTCGACGCCCTCGACCCGGACGGGCTGACCGGTACGCCGGTGCTGATCGCGGCGACCGCCGGCACCGCCCGGCACTCGCTGGTCCTCGACCACGCGATGCGACCGCTCTTCGCCTACCTCCGCGCGGTCGTCGTACCCACCGGCGTGTTCGCGGCGACCGAGGACTTCGGCAGCCACGGGCTGTCGGACCGGATCACCCGTGCAGCCTCCGAGCTGGCTGCCGCAGTGCTCAGCCAGGGCGACTACACCGTCGGTGGCTTCGGCCCCGACCTGGCGGCCCGCCCCCGGCGTACGTCCGGCACCCAGGTCGAGTCCGACGTGACCCCCTTCGGCGACCTGCTCAGGGGTCACTCCGGCACCGACTGACCCACGCCGATGAGTGGGGTACCGCCGGGTCACCTCCCGGCGGGTGGTGCCGGTGGCCGCTTCCCGTGGTTGCGTCGATGGTGGGACATCATCGAACCCTGAGGAGGGACTCATGGGCGACATCGTGTGGAGCTACCGCGACAGCGAGTGGAGCCAGGACCGCGACCTCGTCGGCTACGACGTCGAGGCCGACGGCGGCAAGATCGGCACGGTCGACGAGGCGAGCGGCGAAGCAGCGGCGCAGTGGCTGGTCGTCGACACGGGCTTCTGGATCTTCGGCAAGAAGCGGGTGATCCCGGCCGGGACCGTCGTCGGGATGGACCACGACGCGCGCCTGATCGTCGTCAGCATGACCAAGGACCAGGTCAAGGCTGCGCCCGACTACGACGAGTCGGACTGGGCGAACGAGGACACGAGGACCCAGCAGAGGGACCGGCACGGCGACTACTACACGCCGTTCACGGACCGGTGATCCGGGCAGGTCGCAGCGACGGCGTTCACCTGGCGACCGGATCGGTCGCCCGCTCAGGTCTGGTCCGCGCGCATGATCGCGGGTCGATGCGCAGAGCCGGCTGACCCAGGTTGCCTCGTGTGCCCGAGGTGATCGCCGTGAGCGTTCCCGCCGATGTGGAGGGGGAGAACGAGGATGCGTTCGCCCTGGGCGACGGGGTGGCTGTCGTCGTTGACGGCGCCGGTCTCCCGCAGGAAATGCGCGCTGGTTGCCAGCATTCGGTCCACTGGTACGCCGATGCCCTTGCCGGCGCCTTCCGGAACCATCTGGACCGGCGGAACTCCGAAATGCCGCAGGCCTTGGCATCGGCGATCGCCGCGGTTGCCGAGTCGCACGCCGATGCATGCCGCCTCGCAGAAGGTTCTCCCAGTGCCACGGTCGCCGCGTGGCGGCTCCACCCCGAGACGGTGGAGTACCTGGTGCTCTGCGATGCCTCGATCATCCTGGGCTTCCGGGACGGGTCGGCGACGGAGGTCACCGACGACCGGATCACGAGAGCGACGACGCCGTTGGTCGAGGAACAGCTGCGAGGTATCCGAGTCCACGGAGGATTCGTCACCGCCGCCGACGCACGCCGCGCCCGGCGCGTCGCCGTCGAACAGACACGTAACCGCGACGGCGGCTTCTGGTGCTGCCAGACCGACCCCGGGGCTGCGTTCGCCGCGATTCATGGCGAGGTCGAGCGAGGCGCCCTCTCCGCGGTCGTCGCGGCCAGCGACGGTGCCACCCGCGGCCACCAGCTCCTCGGCACACAGTCACCGCGCGACCTCGTGGCGGCCGTGCGTACCGGTCACTCCGCTGGCGTGATTGCATCGATCCGCCGCGCCGAGCGGGAAAGCCATGCGCTGTCCGAGCAGGGGTTCAAGCAGCATGACGACGCCACCCTGGTCGCGGCGATACTGGATCGATGAGCGAGGCCACCGTGACCCCTGACGCTCCGTATGACGGGACCGACTTCTACTGCGACGTCGCCATCCCTCACCCCGAGCGCCTCCGCGTGGTGCACGAAGACGACAAGGTCCTGGCGTTCCACCACACCCGGCCGTTCTGGAAGGTGCACATCGTCGTGGTGCCCAAGCGCCACATCGCCTCCCTCACGTCTGTCAGCGCCGGCGACGAGCCCGACGTTCGCGCACTCCTCGACGTGATCCAGGACGTCGCTCGGGGCGTGGAGGACGAACACGGATCAGCTGCGGTCCTCACCAACCTGGGCACCTATCAAGACTCCAAGCACCTCCACGTCCACATCCACACAGGGAGTCGCACTGCCTAGACATCGTGCGCCGCGCTGATGCTGAGATCCCGCGCCGACGGGGCGAGGGACTCCGACCTTGGCGTGCCATCCGATCAGAGGCTGTCGGCGAGTTCGCCTGTGCGGAGCTCGAGCAGCTCGCGCACTCTCCTGGTGCAGCGTTGTCGCGGACGGCTCCGGACGACCATGTCTCTCAGGCGTCGGCGCCTAGGCTCGTCCTGTGTTCAAGCGCCGCACCCGACCTCAGCCACCGGTGACACGTACGGACGCGGAGTGGCGCGAACGCCTGGGGCCTGAGGCCTACCGCGTGCTCCGCCGGTCGGGGACCGAGGCACCCGGCAGCAGTCCGTACGCGCATCCGTCGACCGGGTCGGACGGCGTCTACCGGTGTGCCGGCTGCGACGCCGAGCTGTTCCGCGCGGAGGACCAGTTCGAGTCGGGGACGGGCTGGCCCAGCTTCTCGGACCCCGCCACCCGCGATGCCGTGGCGACCCACACCGACTTCAAGCTCCTCTTCCCGCGTCGCGAGGCGAGCTGCGCCACCTGCGGAGGCCACCTGGGCCACGTCTTCGGCGACGGTCCTCGCCCCTCGGGCCAGCGGTGGTGCATCAACGGTGCCGCGCTCACGCTCGATCAGGAGACCACGTAGTCCACAGCCTGTCGAACACCTTGACGAATAGTGTCGAGCGGTGCTAGGGTGGGACCACGTCCACAAGCTTCCGGGCCACTCTCACAGGGAGTGCGCCTTCCCGGTTGTGCGGGGACGAGTTGCGAGGGTAAGTAATAGCCCGGTGTACGGGCCTCCAGGAGCGACGACCGTTGTCAGTCACGCGCGTGCGTGACGACCGTCGTCGAGAGGAGGCCGACCGTGACCGATGTGGTGACGCACCCGATCGTGGCCGCGGCCGCCGACGTACGGTCCTCGCTCAAGGCGGTGGCGGGGGTGAACCCGACCTTCATGTCGACCGCCGACAAGGCGGCCGCGCTCGCCGAGCTCGGCCGGGCCGAGTCGCAGCTCGCCGAGCTGCGGCTCCGGATCCTGGCCGACGCAGGCGACCTGGCGCACCAGACTGCGGCGAAGGACGCCGCCGGGTGGCTGGCGCAGGTGACCCGCACCCGGTTCGCCGACGCCCGCGCCGACCTCGCGCTGGCCTCCGCCCTCGACCGCGACCGCGCACTCCTCGCCGCGGCCATGCGCGACGGGTCGGTGACGCTGGCGCAGGCCCAGGTGATCCACCGGGCGGTCGCCGCGCTCCCTGCGTCCGTGGACGTCGACACGGTGATGAGGGCCGAGGCGCACCTCGTGGCGCAGGCCGCCGAGTTCGGCCCGAAGGAGCTCGGCCGGATCGGTCGCCGGATCCTCGACGTCGTCGCGCCCGAGATCGCGGAAGCGGTCGAGGCCGCTCGCCTGGCCGACCTCGAGGCCGACGCGGCCGACCGGACCCGGCTCACCCTGCGCCGCCTCGGCGACGGCACCACCCGCATCTCCGGTCGCGTGCCCGACGCCGTCGGCACCCGGTTCGCGACCTACCTCGAGGCGTTCACCAACCCGCGCGTCGACACCGGCGACCGGAGCCACGACAGGCCGGGCGACCCGGTCGCGCGGGCGGCGTACCCCCAGCGGATGGGCCAGGCGTTCGCCCAGTTCCTCGAGGCCGTCGACCCGGCCCGCCTGCCGCTCCACGGCGGCGACGCGACCACCGTCATCATCACGATCCCGCTCGCCTCGCTGCAGGCCGACCTCGCGGCAGCCGATCTCGTCGGCGCCGGCCTCGTCCCCGGTGACGACCTCACCGGCGACCGGCTCACCGCGTCGCAGGTCCGCCGGCTGGCGTGCACTGCCAAGATCCTGCCCGCGGTCCTCGGTGGCGACAGCCTCCCCCTCGACCTGGGCCGCAGCCGTCGCACTGTTCAGCCCCGCGCAGCGCAAGGCCCTGCTCGTCCGCGACAAGACCTGTCGCGCGGAGGGGTGTGACGTCCCCGGCGTCTGGTGCGAGGCCCACCACCGCCGCGACCCCTGGAACAAGGGCGGCCGCACCGACCTCGACGAGGGCGAGCTGCTCTGCAGCCATCACCACCACCGTGCCCACGACGTCCGCTATCGCCTCGACCGCCTCCCCAACGGCGACCTCCGCTTCCACTCACGCAAATAGGGGCCCGCCAGAACGGAGGTCTCGTCGGGCCTGCGAACGGGTCGGGAGCGGTCCCGTCGATGAAGGTGGGACGTGTCAACAAGGCGCTGCACAGCGCCGCGTACGGGTGGCATCGAGTCCGACGACTGCGTCAGGACCGCGCCCAGTGGGGCAGTCGCTGTTGAGTGGGGAACCGCCATCCCGGGGAACACCAGCGCCCAAGCCGGATGCCAGCGTTGATGCGTTTGATTCATGCCCCAACACCCCCGGCGCCGGGCTCGTGTGCCCGCCGGGGCACATCGGCATTCGTCAAGCGAAGCTCGACCCTCATCCTGCGCAGCGGATCAGTTGATCAAGGTCTTGCGGCATTCGTCCGCCACGATCTGCGCGAGTTGTTGGAGACGTTGGGACGCTCGGTTATCAACGTTGCCAAGGCTCCATGGCGATCCCTCGGCATCTTGGGCGGCGGAGGGCGCCGGGATCCCGCTCAGATCGAGATTGCCGCTGAGCGCTTCGCTGTAAGCCTTGTAGAGAGGGTCCCACTTCGAGTCGTCTCGCGCCGCTCGAGCGAACTCATCTAGCGCGTCCTTATTCAGTTCAGGCCGCGCTGACTCACAGCCCTTCTGCGCATGGTCAATTGCCCTATCGCTCCGGGACGCGTCGGGAGCACCCTCGTCCGTGCTGCATCCGCCGATCGTCAGTGCGAAGAAGCACGCGACGGCACCCATCGACTGCCGACTCGGCCACACGGGACCAATGATGCGCCCCAATCACGACACTCGCCAGCGCGAGAAGCCTGCTCCGCGAAGCGCCGCCTGGTGTAGGTAACTAGGGACTCGGGTCTGTTGCACGAGCTGGTGTCTGTCTGACGTAGCCCATTCCGCCGCGATCCGGCCGCGCTGTCCTGCCGCTGCCAGCGCAGGGCTGTCGGCGCATGCTGTCAAGATCAGCGCATGACAACCACGCCTAGGTTCACGGCAGGTCAGGTCCTCGCTCGCACTGAGGCGTTCACCGTCAACCGCAATTGGGCCGACAGCAAGGACATCCTCAACCGTGTCGCCGACGAACGGGGCGCCGTGTCGTGGGTCGTATATGACCACTTCTACGGGCAGGGCGTGACCGGCATCAACGATGACGGCCAGCCTGTTATGTACGTGCTCGGCGGTCGGGTGTACGCCAACGGCGATTACCCCGAGGTTCTGCTGAACAACGCCCGAGACGGCGCGGGGGGCGCGGCCAGGCTCGAACCCGCGTTGGCGGCGCTATGCCCACGCTGCAACCTCCACCACGCGGATGAGGACTGCTGGTAGATGCCAGCGCGATCCAGCTCTCTCCATGCCATCGACGATGGCGCTCAAGTGCCGATGCCAGGGTGAGTCGGCCAGAGCCTCGCCTCGCTTGTCGCAGCCGATTCAGGTGTGGCTCGGGGTCGAGGGCCGTGGGGCCCGAAGAAGATCCGCGAGCCATGACAGCGCTTCTGGGTAGTGATCCGCGTCCAAGACGAACTCCTGGCCACGGGCGGCGCTTCGAAGCTGCACGCGATCACCCTCCACCTGCCAGCGGGCCAAATCGGTGTGATAGCCAAGGGGCGGACGTGGCGGCTCGGGAGCGAACCAGGCCGGAAGCGTCCATGTCGATCGGTTGCAACCGGGCTTGGTGAGAAGCAAACGGTCGTCGAACCTGCTGAAGACACCCGCGCCCGAAACGCCGAGGGAGGAGACGCCATTGAGGGTCAGCTCCTCGCGAGCGACGTAGAGCGTGTTGTTGGATCCCCGGCTTCCGGCGACCATGTGCGGGTGGTAATCCATCCATGTCGGGTGTGTCTCGTTGCCGACCGGGATCACTTCATCGACCTGGAGCCATCCCCAGATTGCGTGCAGGTTGGGGGCGCCCCGCACGAACTTCAGTCGCCCACTCGATCGTGTGACGCGCCGAAACCACCCGAAGAAGAGGAACAGATCGCCTGGGCCGACGCCCTCGCGTGCCAAGACGGATTGGGCCGCGTCGACCTGTCCGAGCAGCGGTCGCCAGCCGGGCTCACGCGGGTACGCCGACGGCATGAGGTCCGGATCGAGGTGTGCAAAGTGGTCTGGTCGCGTCCTGCCGCGCGTGAGCTCCGAAGCGACGGTTCCTAGATTCTCCCCGGCCACCGTGATGTCTTGGTAGCGGATCGGCGACTTCCTGTCGGGGATCGGCATCGGAATCATCGAGCCGTCGTCAAGTATGGGATTGGCGACCCCACCGGCGCCCGAGTCGAAGGCCTTGCGGCTCAGAATTAGCTTCACGACTCACGCCAGCTCTCGTCCTGTGTCTTCCATTGGGCAGGCGCTCCAAGCACGCCACTCTCGAGGCCTGTGAACCAGCGGGCAACTGCATCCACTTGCTCGGGCACGAAGTTCGAGCGGTGGCCACGGCCAACGGCGAGAAAGGCGAGTTCCTCGGGCAGCGACGGGCCGCTGCCACCCCAGTAGGCGAAGCGTTCACCCACCAAGACGTGGTTGCCTGCGAGATCCGCCCGTTTGAGGTCCGGGTTCTCCGACCCGTCAGGGTTGGAATGGAAAGAGGGCAGCTGCCGGTAGCGGCCAGCCACAGGCTCGTAGATGTTGTCCCCAGTTCGATCGACGATCCGCGACGAGTCCATCGTCGGTCGGCGAGACCGATATCGCGGATCTGCCCAGTACTCCTCGAACCCGACGATCTCCGCGACCTGGACGGCGTACACCACGCGTTCGCTACGACTGGAGAGGCCCACGATGGTGTCGCCCACGCTCGCGGTCCTTCGAATGAGCGGCTTGCAACAAGCGAGCGTGAGCAGTGCGTGGAAAGGGTTCGGTGCGAACCCCGTGTCGTGCACCACCACGTACGAGAAGACTCGCTTCGTAGCAATCGGAGAGTTCATGTGGTGGGTGCCCCTCAGATATACGTGACAAGTCTTGTGTTGTGGGAACGTATTGTTTGCGCGCTTCGTGACGCAGATCAGGCTAATTGCTTATTCACCCCAAGCCGGCAAGCAATGCGGCCGCCAGCAGGTGAGTCACTTCGCTGCGTGGGGGCAGGGTGGCCTATGACGTAGCAAGACCCCGCACTTTGGTGTGGAGCCGGGACTGCTCCTCAAGGGTGAGTGGAACGTCGAGAGTCGTCAGCCACTCCTCGATCTCGCCCTCGTCAAGCTTGCGGTGTTCGGTTGGTTCGCCGGGATTGCGAATGGTGAGCGACTCGTGGGTCACGGTCACGTGACGACCGGGCAAGTGCTTGGTGAGGATCAAGCCAGTGGTGAAGTGCGAGCCGGGGAAGGTGCTCGTGAAGTGGTGCCCGATCACCACGTCGACCGGACTCACCTCCAGCTCGTCAGTGGTGTGCGCAAGCTCCCAACCTTCTTCGCGTCGCCTGTACAAGGCCCAGGCACCCGCATCGGTGTGGTGCAATCGGTATTGCCAGCCCGGGAGATAGTCGTCCTCCGCGCCGTCGACCATCGGTATGGGGCGAAGAAGGCTCATCCCGAAGCCGGGATCGCACAGCATCCGCTGACCCTCGATGACCGCCTCCACGACCATGTGGGTCCGCCCCTGTTGAGTGCCTGCGTCCGGGTCGCCGACCCGGCCCAAGTGACGCCGCACGTGGTACCCGAGCCGCTCCAAAGCCGCGGCGAAGATCGTGGAGTGCTCGAAGCAGTAGCCGCCCCGGCCGCGGACGACGAACTTCCGCTGGATCTCATCGAGGGAGATGCCCGGTGCGCGCCCGAGCAGCACGTCGATGTTGTCGAACGTGTACGTCCGTACGTGCGCCTCATGCAGCTCGGCGAGCGCCTCCGACCCCGGCTCTCGCGCCCCGACACCGAGTCGTGCCAGGTAGCCGTCGAGGTCGAGTTGGTCGATCTTCCAATGGTCGGACGCCATGACCGTAGTCAACCTCATACACGGCGAACGGGCCGGCGATCACCCACGAGGTGGTGAAGAGCTGGGCCCATCCGCCGCATGTCGGCTCACCGAGGTTCGCGGACCTCCATTGCCAGGGCCGTGATGTCCTCCCATGCATACACAGTCTCAGGCAGCAGGAACTCATCCTCTTCGAAGATCCGCTGACCGATCTCGCGTCCTCCAAGCGCCTCATAGAAGCCCCGAGCCGGGGCGTTCGCTGTCAGGACTGCCGACATCGGGCCCCTGGGCGGCGCTCGTCGTCTCCGAGTTCCTGGCCCGTACCCGACCGCCACCGGTGGTGATGGGCGCCCGTGGCGGGCGTACCGCGAGGTCGATCTGATAGCCGCGGCGAGCCGCCAGCACCAACGTGCCGCCGACCACGAAGCAGGCCGCGGCCACGAGCCAGGTGGGCCGGAACCCAGCCTCGCTGGCCAGCGCACCGAACCCCATCGGTCCGATCGCCCCGCCGACGAACGCACCCGCCTGCACGACACCCGAGGCGCGCGCCGGTGCGTCGCGGCCCAGGCGTGCCACGGCGTAGAGCAGCAGGCCGGGCCAGGCCCAGCCGACCGAGAACGCGAGGAAGCCGAAGCCCAGGATGGTGGCCTCGGTGCCGACCGCGACGCCGACGAGGCACAGGGCACCGGCGTACATCTGGGCGGCGACGACCGGAAGGTTGGCGCCGTGCCGACCGTCGGCCCGCCATCCCGACACCACCCGGACGGCGATCGAGCCCGCGGAGCCGGCGGCCATCAGCAGTCCGGTCGTGGTGGCGGTCAGCCCTATCTCGTAGCCCCAGGACGCGATGAAGGCCCCGAGGAAGTTGGCCGCCGCGCTGGCGAAGGTGATGCCGAGACCGCACAGCAACAACGGCCACCTCGGCGGCTGGTCGAGGTCGTCGGCGATCGCAGCCGCCGGACCGTCGACCTCCTCCCGGCGCGCCAGCGGCATCAGCCCCACCAACGCCCCGACGGCGGCGGTGGTCACGAACGTGCTGCGCCAGCCGAGCATGCCCCCCAGGGTGGGTACGGCCAGCCCGCCCAGCATGATCGCCAGCGGGACCGCCGACTGCTTGACGCCGAACCCGAGGCCGCGCCGTCCGGGCGGTAGTGCCCGAGCCATGGACAGGTTGGCGACCGTCTGGCAGCAGGCGTTGCCCAGACCGAGCACCGCCATGGTGGCGAGCAGTGACAGCGGGCCGCGGACGACAGTGACCATCAGCACGCCGCCGGTCGCGACGAGGACGCCGGCGACCACCTGCCCGCGCCGGGGCCCAACTCGGTCCACGAGCCGCCCGGCGAGCACCGAGCCCGCGGCCGCCGAGGCGAAGAAGACACTGATGCCGACGCCGAAGAGACCGAGCCCGATCCTGAGGTCCTCACGCACCCAGACCGCCTGCGCACCGAGCAGGAACGGCGGGAGTGCACCCAGGGTCGTCAACCCCGAGGCGGCTGCCATCAGTCGTACGCTCCGTCGACCGTCCTCGCGCAGGCCCGCGATCCTCACCAGATCAGGCTAGATCACCAGATCGAGCGCGAACGGCCCGATGGCCACCGTGAACAGGGTGATGAGCAGGACCGCAACCACGTTCAGCACCGCACCCCCGCGGGCCATCTCGCTGATCCGGACGGCGCCGCTGCCGAAGACGATCGCGTTGGGGGGCGTACCGACCGGCAGCATGAACGCGCAGGTCGCAGCCAGCGCGGCCGGGATCAGCAGGGTGGTCGGGTCGACGCCGATGCCGACGGCCACACCGCCCAGGACCGGGATGAAGGTGGCCGCGGTGGCGGTGTTGCTGGTCACTTCGGTCAGCATCAGGACCAGCGCGACGACCGCGGCCAGCAACAACACGACCGGTAGAACCTCGAGACCGCTGACCTGAGTGCCGAACCACTCGTCGAGACCAGTCGCCGCGACCGCAGCGGCCAGGCTGAGACCGCCACCGAACAGGAGCAACACCCCCCACGGGAGGCCCTCCTCGGCGTCCTGCCACTCCAGGGTCATCCGGAACTTGTCGTCGCCGGGGATCAGGAACAGGACCAGGCCGGCGGTGATCGCAATGACCGTGTCGTCGAAACCGCCCAGCCATGGCTGCCGCTCACCCAGACTCCCGATGTTGGAGAGCACGCCGGGAACGATCCAGAAGAACGCTGCGGTGGCGAACACGGCCAGCACCACCTTCTCGCCCCGACTGATCGGACCCAGCTCGGCGATCTGGCCCTCGATCAGCTCGGCACCACCAGGGATGGAGTCGAGCTTCACCCGGAACATCACCCTCGTGATGAGGAGCCACGCGATCGCGATGAAGACGACGACCAGTGGGACGCCCAACATCATCCATTGGGCGAAGCCGATGTCCTTGTCGAGCTCGGTGCTGAGATAGCCCGCCACGATCGCGTTGGGCGGACTGCCCAGGAGCGTCCCGAGACCGCCGATCGAGGCCGACCACGCGACCGACAGCACCAGCGCGACGCCGAACAGGCGTACCTCGGAGTCGTCGACGATGTCGCTGATCCTCTCCGACGCAGCGAGCCGCTCGGCCGCCTCGTCGCCAGTCGTGCTGATGTTGCTGTTCTCGATGACCAGCGTCAGCACCGACAGTGCGATCGGCAGCATCATCAGGGTCGTTGCAGTGTTGGAGACCCACATCGACAAGAACGCGGTCGCGATCATCATTCCGAGGATGATCCGACGCGGGTGCGTGCCGACTCGGCGCAGGGTGAGCAGTGCGATCCGCCGGTGGAGGTTCCACTTCTGCATCGCGATCGCGATCAGGAACCCGCCGAGGAACAGGAACACGATCGGGTCGGCATAGGGCATCGTGGCGTCGTCGATCGTGAGCGACGTCAGCGCCGGGAACAGCGCGATCGGCAACAGCGAGGTGGCCGAGAGCGGGATCGCTTCCGATACCCACCAGACAGCCATCAGGGTCCCGATGGCGGCGACCACCCGTCCGTCCTGGGACAGGTCCGCGCCGCCGAGCAGGAGGTAGACCACCAGAGCGAGCCCGACCCCGAGGCCGCGGAACGCCCAGGTTGCCTTCCGGGAGCGGGTGGGCTCCCGGTCGGTGGGTTCATGGTCGTACTCCGCCTGTTCACGAACGATGCCAGACATCCGAGATCCTTCCGAGTGTGGTCAGCGTCACGAGTTCCTGGCCCGTACCCGGCCGCCACCGGTGGTGATGGGTGCCCGTGGCGGGCGTTCCGCGAGGTCGATCTGATAGCCGCGACGAGCCGCCAGCACCAACGTGCCGCCGACCACGAAGCAGGCCGCGGCCAGGAGCCAGGTCGGCCGGAACCCGGCCTCGCTGGCCAGGGCACCGAACCCCATCGGTCCGATCGCCCCGCCGACGAACGCACCCGCCTGAACGACACCCGAGGCGCGCGCCGGTGCGTCGCGGCCCAGGCGTGCCACGGCGTAGAGCAGCAGGCCGGGCCAGGCCCAGCCGACCGAGAACGCGAGGAAGCCGAAGCCCAGGAGGGTGGCCTCGGTGCCGACCGCGACGCCGACGAGGCACAGCGCACCGGCGTACATCTGGGCGGCGACGACCGGGAGATTGGCGCCGTGCCGACCGTCGGCCCGCCATCCCGACACCACCCGGACGGCGATCGAGCCCGCGGAGCCCGCGGCCATCAGCAGTCCGGTCGTGGTGGCGGTCAGCCCTATCTCGTAGCCCCAGGACGCGATGAAGGATCCGAGGAAGTTGGCCGCCGCGCTGGCGAAGGTGATGCCGAGACCGCACAGCAGCAACGGCCACCTCGGCGGCTGATCGAGGTCGTCAGGGATCGCAGCCGCCGGACCGGCTACCTGCTCCCGACGCGCCAACGGCATCAGCCCCACCAACACCCCGACGGCGGCGGTGGTCACGAACGTGCTGCGCCAGCCAAGCATGCCCCCCAGGGTGGGTACGGCGAGCCCGCCCAGCATGATCGCGAGCGGGACCGCCGACTGCTTGACGCCGAACCCGAGGCCGCGCCGTCCGGGCGGTAGCGCCCGGGCCATGGACAGGTTGGCGACCGTCTGGCAGCAGGCGTTGCCCAGACCGAGCACCGCCATGGTGGCGAGCAGTGACAGCGGGCCGCGGACGACAGTGACCATGAGCACGCCGCCGGTCGCGACGAGGGTGCCGGCGACCACCTGTCCGCGCCGGGGTCCTACTCGGTCCACGAGCCGCCCGGCAAGCACCGAGCCCGCGGCCGCCGAGGCGAAGAAGACACTGATGCCGACGCCGAAGAGACCGAGCCCGATCATGAGGTCCTCGCGCACCCAGACCGCCTGGGCACCGAGCAGGAACGGCGGGAGTGCACCCAGGGTCGTCAACCCCGAGGCGGCTGCCATCAGTCGTACGCTCCGGCGACCTTCCTCGCGCAGGCCCGCGATCCTCACCAGATCAGGCTAGATCACCAGATCGAGCGCGAACGGCCCGATGGCCACCGTGAACAGGGTGATGAGCAGGACGGCAACCACGTTCAGCACCGCACCCCCGCGGGCCATCTCGCTGATCCGGACGGCGCCGCTGCCGAAGACGATCGCGTTGGGCGGCGTGCCGACGGGCAGCATGAACGCGCAGGTCGCAGCCAGCGCGGCCGGGATCAGCAGGGTGGTCGGGTCGACACCGATGCCGACGGCCACACCGCCCAGCACCGGGATGAAGGTGGCCGCGGTGGCGGTGTTGCTGGTCACTTCCGTCAGCATCAGGACCAGCGCCACGACGGCGGCCAGCAACAACACGACCGGTAGCACCTCGAGACCGCTGACCTGAGTGCCGAACCACTCGTCGAGACCAGTCGCCGCGACCGCAGCGGCCAGGCTGAGACCGCCGCCGAACAGGAGCAGCACGCCCCACGGGAGGCCCTCCTCGGCGTCCTGCCACTCCAGGGTCATCCGGAACTTGTCGTCGCCGGGGATCAGGAACAGGGCCAGGCCGGCGGTGATCGCAATGACCGTGTCGTCGAAACCGCCCAGCCATGGCTGCTGCTCACCCAGACTCCCGATGCTGGAGAGCACGCCGGGAACGATCCAGAAGAACGCTGCGGTGGCGAACACGGCCAGCACTACCTTCTCGCCCCGACTGATCGGACCGAGCTCGGCGATCTGGCCCTCGATCAGCTCGGCACCGCCAGGGATGGAGTCGAGCTTCGACCCGGAACATCACCCTCGTGATGAGGAGCCACGCGATCGCGATGAAGACGACGACCAGCGGGACGCCCAACATCATCCATTGGGCGAAGCCGATGTCCTTGTCGAGCTCGGTGCTGAGATAGCCCGCCACGATTGCGTTGGGCGGGCTGCCCAGGAGCGTCCCGAGTCCGCCGATCGAGGCCGACCACGCCACCGACAGCACCAGCGCAACGCCGAACAGGCGTACCTCGGAGTCGTCGACGATGTCGCTGATCCTCTCCGACGCGGCGAGCCGTTCGGCCGCCTCGTCGCCAGTCGTGCTGATGTTGCTGTTCTCGATGACCAGCGTCAGCACCGACAGCGCGATCGGCAGCATCATCAGGGTCGTTGCAGTGTTGGAGACCCACATCGACAAGAACGCGGTGGCGATCATCATTCCGAGGATGATCCGACGCGGGTGCGTGCCGACTCGGCGCAGGGTGAGCAGTGCGATCCGGCGGTGGAGGTTCCACTTCTGCATCGCGATCGCGATCAGGAACCCGCCGAGGAACAGGAACACGATGGGGTCGGCGTAGGGCATCGTGGCGTCGTCGATCGTGAGCGACGTCAGCGCCGGGAACAGCGCGATCGGCAACAGGGAGGTGGCCGAGAGCGGGATCGCCTCCGACACCCACCAGACAGCCATCAGGGCCCCGATGGCGGCGACCACCCGTCCGTCCTGGGACAGGTCCGCACCGCCGAGCAGGAGGTAGACCAGCAGAGCGACCCCGACCCCGAGGCCGCGGAACCACCAGGTGACCTTCCGGGAGCGGGTCGGCTCCCGGTCGGTGGGTTCGTGGTCGTACTCCGCCTGTTCACGAACGATGCCAGACATGCGAGGTCCTTCCGAGTGTGGTCAGCGTCACGCTACGCACGATGCCAGACATCCGAGGTCCTTCCGAGTGTGGTCAGCGTCACGCTATACGGAGAGTCCAGGTCTGTCGTGCCCGCGCATCGACGCAGCGGCCACCTCCGGGGGCTTCACGTCGCCGCGGAGACGTCAGAGGATGTAGAGCATCTCCTGGTAGGTCGGGAGCGGCCAGAGGTCGTCCGCGACCAGGGTCTCGAGGGTGTCGGCTGCCGCGCGGACGGCAGCCATCGCGGGGATGACGGTGTCGCGCATGTAGGTCGCCGACGCGAGCGGGTCTGCGGGGTGCTCGTGGTCGATGGCGGCGGACAGGTCGGCGAGGCCGACCCGGAGCGCGGCCACGTGGCTGCTGACGGTCTCGAGTGCGGAGGAGTCGGCGTCGATGCCGGCGCCCTTCAGGGCGACGACGTTCTGGGCCAGCTCGGTCTGGTAGCGCGTGGCCGCCGGGAGGATCGTCGTCGTACCGATCTCCAGCGTCAGGTTGGCCTCGACAGCGACGGCCAGGACGTACTGCTCTGCGCCGACCTCGAATCGGCTGTGCGCCTCGTGCTCGGTGAACACGCCGTACGTGGCGAAGAGCGCGATCGCCTCAGGCGAGATGAGCTCGGGCAGGGCGTCGACCGTCGTGCGCAGGTTCTTGAGCCCGCGCTGCTCGGCCTCGATCGGCCACTCGTCGGAGTAGCCGTTGCCGTTGAAGATCACGGCACCGTGGTCGGCGACGATCTCGGCGAGGAGCTCCTGGACGGCCTCGTTGAAGTCGGTGCCGGCGGCGACCGCCTCCTCGAGCGTCGTGGCGCAGTGGTCCAGCGCCTCGGCCATGATCGTGTTGATCATGACCATCGGCACGGCGACGGTCTGGCCGGAGCCGGGGGCGCGGAACTCGAACCGGTTGCCCGTGAAGGCGAACGGCGACGTGCGGTTGCGGTCGCCCGGGTCCTTGGTGAGGCTCGGCAGCGTGTCCACGCCGATGGTGAGCGTGCCCTTCTCCTTGGAGCGGGTCGCTCCCCCCTTGGCGATCTGGTCGAAGACGTCGGCCAGCTGGTCGCCGAGGAAGATCGAGATGATCGCCGGCGGCGCCTCGTTGGCCCCGAGCCGGTGGTCGTTGGACGCCGAGGCGACCGAGACGCGCAGCAGGCCGCCGTACTTGTGGACCGCACGGATGACCGCAGCGCAGAAGACGAGGAACTGGGCGTTGTCGTGCGGGGTGTCACCGGGCACGAGCAGGCTGCCGAGCTCGGAGTTGCCGAGGGAGAAGTTCACGTGCTTGCCGGAGCCGTTGACGCCCTCGAACGGCTTCTCGTGGAACAGGCACTCCATGCCGTGCTTCTTGGCCACGGCCTTGAAGGTCGTCATCAGCAGCTGCTGGTGGTCGGAGGCCTCGTTGGCCCGCTCGAACATGGGCGCGACCTCGAACTGGCCGGGCGCGACCTCGTTGTGGCGGGTCTTGGCCGGGATGCCGAGCTTGAAGAGCTCCCGCTCGGTGTCCATCATGAAGCCGAGGACGCGCGAGGGGATCGCACCGAAGTAGTGGTCGTCGAACTCCTGGCCCTTCGGCGGCTTGGCGCCGAAGAGCGTACGACCGGCGTTGAGCAGGTCCGGCCGGGCGAGGAAGAAGTGGCTGTCGACCAGGAAGTACTCCTGCTCGGGCCCGCAGTAGGCCACCACGTTGTCGGGCTCCTCGTGGCCGAACAGCTCGAGGACGCGCTTGGCGTGCACCGACATCGCCTGCTGCGAGCGCAGCACCGGCGTCTTGTGGTCGAGCGCCTCCCCCGTCATGGAGATGAAGATGGTGGGGATGCAGAGCGTGTTCCCGTTGGGGTTCTCGAGGATGTACGCCGGGCTCATCACGTCCCATCCGGTGTAGCCGCGCGCCTCGAAGGTGTTGCGCAGCCCGCCGTTGGGGAACGACGACGCGTCTGGCTCGCCCTGCACGAGGGTCTTGCCGGAGAAGGACGCGAAGGCGGTGCCGTCGCCGACCGGGTCGAGGAAGCTGTCGTGCTTCTCCGCGGTGAGGCCGGTGAGCGGGTAGAACACGTGCGCGTAGTGGGTCGCCCCCTTCTCCAGCGCCCAGTCCTTCATGGCCGACGCGATCGCGTCCGCGACGTCGGGGTCGAGGGGTGTCGACTTCTCGATCGTCGACAGGACCGACTTGTAGACCGCCTTGGGCAACCGCTTCTGCATCACGGTCAGGCTGAAGACGTTCGCGCCGAAGACCTGCCCCGGCTCCTCGCCGGGGTCGAAGGTGATCGGCGGCGGCACGAAGGCCTCGACAGCGGTGATGGCAGACAGACGGACCGGGTTCGCGCTCACAGTGCTCCTCAGACGTACGCCGCACACCGCGGCACTGCGGGCGAACCTAGTGCGCCGTCATGACGATCGTGTGTCGTCACGATGTCGTCCGTGGTCG